>JBCBPY010000022.1:0-116397 GCA_039820525.1 Cyanobacteria bacterium J06634_5 | reverse complement strand
GCCTAACCAACAATCGCCCACTGCTAGTTCGTTTATCTCACATCGCTTCTGTTTTTTTCACAAATGACCACATCTCATCGGCAATGACTTGGTCACAGTCCACATCTGCGACTTCCTCGTTGTGAACCAATTGCGCTTTGTAGCTAGCTGCTCGGACAATATCTACCACAGTGCCGTAAGCCCGCTTCCCAATTCGGCTGATGCCTCTTAAGCTGCTTCCTTCAGCATGAGCTTGCAAGATCCTCTCTACCTGCTCTGGTGTGACTTGACGGCGATAGTACAGCGTATCGATTGTTTCGGTAAACGTACGATCGCAGTTTGTGCAGCGAAATCGCTGGCTGCCTTTGCTGGTCTTGCCATGCTTATGGGATTTTGGGTGGTCACAGAAAGGGCAATCCATGGCTTGTCCTAGCTCTTAGAGGTTTAGACAAGGATGCCCACACTTCTCTGGCGCACAACCGAACACCCTTAACCACTTGCCAAATTGCCACAGCGCAGTCATCAAAGAGAATTTTGAGTCCGCTAATATCAAGTCCTGCATTTGCGTTACAATTCTCTTGATTTTAATGAGTATAAATTACTATTTTTCGAGTACTACTTTTCGAGTCAGTGCTTGAACAGCACTTTTGTTTTCATTGGAATCAAACCGTTTGCATACTCGTGGTTGTGTCGTGCTTAACCTTTTGAAATCATCAGATCTAAAGACATAACAGGGGAATGGTGAAAAAGGGAGAAGCCCGTGCACAATGTCCCGGCGGCGTCCTGACGAATCGGGAGCCACGTTTATTTTGTTGTGAGTAATTTTGTGAGTGAGACGATGCCTGTAGCTACGGAAACCCCCCTATCAGCAGCTAAATCGGAAACCACATCAGGAAACGAATTAGCCAGCCAAAATCAACCTGCGACCATTGAAAACGCGACCATTGAAAACGCGACCATTGAAAACGCGAAGATTGAGGAGAAGATGTGCTGGCTAGAGGTTAAGCAATCACCCTATCAACCAGAACATCAAGTTGAGCTATTACACTTGCAGGCAGAAGCTGACGCACTGATTGTGAAACTACAGGCAGCCGAACAGCAGCAGGCAAGTGAACTCGCCTAAGTGCCCAAAGTCTGAGCTTTAAACGCCTAAAATCTGGCCAGCTGAAGTGAGTGCCTTATGAAGGCTAAGGTCTCAATCGCCTGCCAAGCTCTGTTAAGAATTGGACAACCGGATAGCACAGCTAGTTTTATGGCGTTTATCTTAATAGCAGTTCAGTGCGTGAGCAGTTTGTGTCGGACAAGGGTAGAGACACAGAACTACCATAGCCATGGCTGAATTGCTGATTTGTGTGGCTACTAGGTTGTATGGGCAAGGTTGAAAAAGAGAAAACCCCGCATGAGTATGCGCTACGAGATACAGAAGAGCCGCTTCAGCGCTCACAGCAACCGCCTAAAAGAGCGTCTAACCAGGCCAGATCGCTCTCGTATGAGCAAACCTACCGCTGCCCTGCCTGTGGGAGCGGAGACCTGAGTGCGATCGCCCTCATGGATGTTTTTGGCTGTGACTTTTGCAGACACCTGTTTACAGCCAACTTGAACACCCAGACACTACAGCTTGCAGATGAGCAACGTCCTCGGGCTTGGCAGTGGACAGGTGAGCGATGGAGAACTCGCCAGCAAAGTCACGCCAGTACGCCGGTACTTTGGACGTTTACGACAGGGCTAACGCTCACCCCCGTCTTACTCATTGCCCTATCCAACTATATATTTCCGCCCTTGGATGGGTCTAACTTTCCAGTGGTGTGGAGCCTCCTCACGCTGATGAGTCATAGCGCTATTTCGGCCTGGTTATTGGCCGAGTATTATCGTTGGCCCTGGTACGTGTCTAGCCGAATTCGCTGGCAGCGCTTACGCGAACACCTACAGGAAAAATGGCTCGTTGCGGAGTCAGGACAGCACTAAAGCGGTGTATCCTCCAGCAGCCAGTCATCTAGAAGCCAGTCATCTAGAAGCCAGTCATCCAAACGTCGATGGCTGGCTTTACTGTTTCAACCGGCGTTTCTTAAAAAGATATTGCTGATGGTCTTCGGTTGCAATCCAGTAGTCTTTAGCCGGTTTTATCTCCGTAACGATGGGATCAGAAAAGGTGCCTGTGGCCTCCATCGTTAGCTTCGAACGGCTGGCCATACTGGCTTGCTGAGGCGTATGAAAGAAAATCACAGAGCGATATTGCTCGCCGCGATCCGGGCCCTGACGGTTGAGCGTGGTGGGATCGTGACTGTGCCAAAAAATAGTCAGCAGCGCATCGTAGCTAAGCGCAGCAGGATCGTAAAGAATCTGGGCGACCTCTGCATGACCGGTGATGCGGGAGAGCACATCGAGATAGCAAGGGTTCGCAAAGGTGCCCCCCATATAACCGACAGACGTCGCTAGGACACCAGGCTGCGTGCGAAAGGCTTCTTCGGTGTGCCAAAAGCAACCGGCCCCAAATGTGGCGATCGCACCGCTCAAACCCTTGTCAGACCAAGTTTTTTCCATATGTACAGCGCTTTCCCAAATATCAATAGCACTCACTTAAGTATGTTCTCTGTAATACACGTACGCAGAATACTGAGTATCGTTGCTACCTCGGAGGGCCTTAGCTTTACACGGAAAGTAAGTTTGTAATGTAACCGTAAAGCTCTGAATTGACTCAGCTCAGTAATTCTCTCAGGCAACAGCACTAGCCGCGCCCCTCATTTTCCTAAGTCAGCCTTAATTCCTTTCCATAAACACGTCCAAGTCACCAGTCTTGGACGCGGACTCGTTTGCCTACCGTTTAACGCCGTATTTACAGGATTCTTTTCATGAAGTGGACGACTTGGTGGAGTATTGCAATCGTCGGAATTGTGGCAACCGGTTGCGGTGGCGGCGGGGGTGGTCCTAGCGCCGATACGCTGAGTGATGACAGTAACACCCAAGTGCAGCAAACTAGCGCCTCTGCCAGCAGCAATCAGTGCGCGCCACTAGGCTCATTTTTCTCTGAACTGTTAACGCTGACCAATCAAGCGCGCCAGGCGGCAGGGGTTGGCAACTTGCGGTTCTCCTATCAGCTAGGTCAATCGGCCCAAGGGTATGCGGAAGATTTGGCGACTCAAAACTTTTTTAGCCATACCGGTAAGGATAACTCCACGCTAAAGGACCGTATTTCAGCGGTGGGATACAAATATGCCAGAGCTGGAGAAAACCTAGCCGCTGGCCAGTCTTCTGCACAAACTGCCTTTCAAGACTGGATGAACAGTGAAGGGCACCGCAAAAATATCTTGCAGCCTGACTTTATGGAGGTGGGCTTTGGCTTGTTTGACACGACGGGCAGCTCTGACTATGGACGCTACTGGGTGCAGCACTTTGGAAAACCCCAGGACAACCAGCAGAGCGACCAGCGCGATGAGCGCATTTATATTCCCCAGACCTGCGGCACCGCAATTGCAGGCGATAGCAGCGCCCCCAACCAGGCGGTTGCTGGAATTTCGATCGGTCAAGTGGCAGCCATTGGCGCAGACGCGCGATCGCTGCCCGGCGAGAGTCACATAGGAACCAGCACTCAGGCAGCTGCAGGCGCCTTGCCCGCAGGAAACTTGGCCGCGGCCCTAGGTAACCGCGTTGCTCAGCAGTCTGAATCCGTACCAGAACCAAGCGCGCTGATTGGGTTAGCGACTTTGGGCGTCATCGCTTGGCGAAGCAGAAAGGGGGGACACAACACAGACTAACACCCGTCACAGCTGACGCTCTGTCATCAGCATTCTGCGGTAGGAAAGCCAACCGACGCCCACCATTAACAGAGCAAAAATTAGCAAAAACAAGAGATGGCCGCCCTCTTCACCGGACGGCACCAAATCGAGCAGCGACTCGCTTAACGCTTCGGTCATGTGATAAATCGGATTGAAGCGCGCAATCTCTAACAGCGAGGGCGGAAAGAGGGTAATCGGTAAAAAGGCACCCCCCAACACCATTAGCGGGACACCAAAAGCGGCAATTAGCGCACTGACATCTTCTGTGCGGCGGGCAAATTGAGTGCCCAGCACAAAACCTAGCCCCACATAGGCCAGGATGCTGAGTAAGATAATCAGCAGTGCCAAGGGCCAGGCGGCGTTGGGAAAGGAGGCTCCAAAGGCAGTGGCGATCACAAAAATCACCAACGTTTGCCCCACCCCAATCACGCTGTGCGCCAAAAATATGCCTAAAAAGTAAGACACCCCACTCAGCGGTGATAAAAACAGTCGCTTCAGCGTTTGCTGTTCACGCTCTGAAACCACCGTGGCCACACCACCGCCTAAACAGCTAAAAAATAGCGCCGCACCCACCAAGGTAGGCGGCGCTGCCAGTTGAAACGCATCGGCCACGCTCGTATCGGCCCGCTCAGCGGTAATCAGGCCATTAAGCATTAGCAACAGCGCTGGAAAAATCATCCAGGAAATCAGGCTGCGCTTGCGCCGAAACAGCTCCGTTAAAATTCGCCGAGCCACCGCCCAGCTTTCACGCCAGTATTTTGTCATGTGCGCATTATAAACTTGAGATAGTTGTTTATATATAAGACGCTATGACCAAAACTATGGCCGGAGCTATGACGCTTCGACGCACCTTTTTCACGCTTTGCTTAAGCATCCTTTTTAGCTTGTTAATGGCCTTCGCCCCCAGCGCGCCCGCAGCGCAGGCTATGGGCGGCACTCAACCTGACATTGGTCAGCCCGCACCCACCTTCACGCTGCCATCTAACAGCGGCGATGGCGAAATCGCCTTAGCAGACTACGCCGGACAATGGGTTGTGCTGTACTTTTATCCTCGCGACTTCACCCCAGGCTGCACCTTAGAAGCCCAAAGATTTCAGCGAGATTTGCCCGAGTATCAGGCCCGCAATACTCAAATCATTGGGGTCAGCGCCGATGATGTTGACTCTCACGAAGAATTTTGTGACTCAGAGGGATTGGTCTATCCTCTACTCTCTGATACCGACGGGTCCGTCAGCAGAGCCTATGGCTCTTGGATGAAGCCAATGTCTATGCGACACACCTATTTGATTGATCCAGAAGGCACTTTGCAAGAGCGTTTCCTAGGCGTGCGCCCGGCCATTCATAGCCAGGAAGTGCTTGCTCGCATTGATGAGCTACAGAGCTAGGGATCTTAATCCTGGCATTATCAATGCAAAAGGGCGGGTTAGCCGGCATGTTAGTTCACCGGTTGAACCGCTAAACTAAACACACTGAAGTTTGTTGAATGGAGATTTTTTAAGCATGGCGACCTTGGCGCTGACAGAACCAAACGTTGAGAAAATTCTCGATGAGCTGCGTCCTTACCTGCTCGCGGATGGTGGCAACGTAGAACTCGTAGAGCTCGACGGCCCCATTGTAAAATTGCGTCTAAACGGGGCTTGCAGCAGCTGCCCTAGCTCTGCGATGACCCTGCGCATGGGCATTGAGCGTCGTCTGCGTGAGTTTATTCCTGAGATCGCTGAAATTCAGCAGGTTCAGTAGGCGATCGCAGCGTCTATGAATCACAGCGTCTATCAGACGTGCAATTGACTCACGTCGATTAAACCGTTGACGAAGGGACGGCAGGGTTAGGCCCTGACCGTCCCTTTGCCTGTTACCCTTGCAGAGGGAAAATATTAAAAAAGTCCCTACAACACGCCTGCACAACACGTCTGCCGTAAAACGCCCCACTTAAAACGCATAAAGAGAAGGAACTAAGAGAAGTGCTGGATATCAAGCTCATTCGTAATCAGACCGACCAAGTGCAAGCTGCCTTGGCCAAACGAGGTCAGTACGATTTACAGCCGCTGCTCGATCTTGATGCAAAGATGAGAGAGATTGAACAGAATCGATCGCAGCTTCAGGCCCGCAGTAATGAAGTGGGCAAAGCTGTAGGGCAAAAAATTCAGGCCGGGGCCGACCCGAAAGGTGATGAGGTAAAAGCGCTCAGAGAAGAGGGCAACCAAGTCAAAAAGCAGATTGGGGAACTTGAGCCCGAAGAGCGCGAGCTGCGATCGCAAATAGAAGGCATTTTGCTCACCCTACCCAACCTCCCTGACGGCTCTACCCCCATCGGCAAAAACGAAGAAGACAACGTAGAAGTGCGGCGCTGGGGCGATGAGCTAATCGGCAAGGGCGAGCATTACCTGCCTCACTATGAGATTGGCGAAAAGCTTGGGCTGATGAACTTTGAGCGGTCAGTTAAAATTGCCCAAAGCCGGTTTGTGACGCTCATGGGCGATGGGGCCGCGCTAGAGCGAGCGCTGATTTCGTTCATGTTAGAGCGCCATGCGGGCGCAGGCTATACCGAAATCATGCCGCCTATTTTAGTGAATTCGGATTCGATGCAAGGATCTGGGCAGCTGCCTAAGTTTGCAGAAGATGGCTTTAAGTGCGATCGCGATGACCTATGGCTCACCCCCACCGCCGAAGTGCCCCTCACCAACCTCCATCGAGACGAAGTCCTAGAAACCAGCCAACTCCCCATTAACTACTGTGCTTATACGCCCTGCTTTCGCCGAGAAGCGGGCAGCTATGGCCGCGATACCCGAGGGCTCATTCGCCTCCATCAGTTCAACAAAGTAGAGATGTACAAGTTCGTCCATCCCGACACCTCCTTTGATGAACTCGAAGCGCTCACACGCGATGCAGAGGATATTTTGCAACAGCTAAAGTTGCCCTACCGTGTGCTGGAACTGTGCACAGGAGACTTGGGCTTTGGCGCCACCAAAACCTACGACCTAGAAGTATGGCTACCTTCTGCTGGCAAATATCGGGAAATTTCCAGCTGCTCCAACTGCGTAGACTTCCAGGGCAGACGGGCCAATATCCGATTTAAAGAAGCGGGCAAAAAAGGCACCCAGTACCTGCATACGCTCAACGGCTCCGGCCTGGCAGTAGGCCGAACCATGGCCGCTATTTTGGAGAACTATCAACAGCCCGACGGCACCATCACCGTGCCCGAGGTTCTGCAAAAGTACATGGGCAAAAAGCTCATTGGAAAGTAAGTCTCCAAAGATTCTCTATGCCTTACGATTCACACATTCTCTAGGGTTGCCCTGTAGAATGGAGTAATTACAAAAGTTAACTTAGACACAGCGATTTTATGTCTGTACTGGCTGTTATCGGGGTTTTGGCCCTACTCATCTTTGTTCACGAGCTAGGCCACTTTATGGCAGCACGCTTACAGGGCATTCATGTCAATCGCTTTTCCATTGGCTTTGGACCTATCTTGTGGAAGTTTCAAGGTCCTGAAACTGAATACGCCCTGCGCGCGATCCCACTCGGCGGCTTCGTCGGCTTTCCCGACGATGATCCTGACAGCACCATCCCTGCGAATGACCCTGACCTGCTGCGCAACCGCCCGGTGTTAGATCGGGCCATTGTGATTAGCGCAGGCGTCATTGCCAACATGATTTTTGCCTATCTGGTGTTTGTGGTTCAGTTTGGGAGTTTAGGCGTACCTGATAGCTACAATCTCAAGCCTGGCGTGCTCATTCCTGAAGTGATGCAGGATACACCAGCGGCCGTGGCTGGCATTAAGGCCGGCGACGTTATCTTGGCCGCCAACGGCCAGGTGCTCGACAGCGACGAAACGGTTCAGCAAGAGCTGATTAAAATCATCCAATCTAGCCCTAATGAGCCGGTTGATTTGAAGCTACAGCGCTTCGATAGAGAGCTAGAGATTACCGTTACGCCCAAAATCAGCCCGACTAGCGGAAATGCGGTCATCGGCGTGGCTCTGCTGCCGAATGGCACACCGACCTACCGCGCGGCCAACAGCCCGATTGAAGTGCTCACGCTAGCGGCTAGGGAATTTCAGCAAAAGACAGAGCTGGTTGCTGGCGGCATGGCTGCGCTATTTACCAATTTTTCCTCCATGGCGGGCCAAGTGGGTAGCCCGGTGAAAATTGTGGAACAGGGCGCGGGCCTTGCCAAAGCAGACGGCAGAAGCCTCTTTCCCTTCGCCGCGATTATCAGCATTAACCTGGCTATTATCAACATTCTGCCGCTCCCCGCTTTGGACGGCGGACAGCTCGCCTTTTTACTGATTGAAGCGGTGCGGGGCAAGCCCTTACCCATGCGCTTTCAAGAAAATGTGATGCAAACCGGTATTTTCCTACTGCTTGGCCTAGGTGTGTTCTTGATTATTCGAGATACGACACAGCTAGAAGTACTGCAAAACTTGAGACAGTAAAGCCCCCTATTGCTGTCTGCCCGTTGTAGAACGTGTGTCTGTACGATGTCGAACACTACACTGCCGAACAGTCTGATGCCTAGCTGTAACTGCTTGCTGAACAGTATGATGCCGAACAATGCCAAAAGGAGCCTCTAGCCCAACCGTCAGCGAAGCGCCTAGCAAGGAAAATGGCTACGAAGCAATTCCTATGCCGCTGCCTAATCTTCCGCCGCCTCAGCTCAGACCGTTCCAAAAGCTGACTAAAAAGCCTCGGGCCTTAGAAATATTAGCAAGACTCAAAGTCATGTATCCAGAAGCACCTTGCTCGCTGGATTACGAATCACCTGTACAGCTGATGGTCGCAACCATGCTGGCAGCCCAGTGCACTGACGCAAGAGTCAATAAGGTAACGCCTGCGCTCTTTGAGCAGTTTCCAGATGCTAAGGCTTTAGCAGGTGCCGAGGTCTCTGAGCTGGAAGAGCGGGTGCGCTCAACGGGGTTTTATCGTAACAAGGCCAAAAACATTCAGGCCGCCTGCCACAAAATCATCACGGAATTTGGTGGCGAGGTTCCTAATACGATGGCGACGCTCACGTCTTTACCAGGCGTTGCTCGGAAAACGGCGAATGTCGTCCTGGCTCACGCTTTTAATATTCATGAGGGTGTGACGGTTGATACCCACGTGAAGCGAATTTCTGGGCTTTTGGGGCTCACCAAGCATGCTGAGCCGGTGAAAGTGGAGCAGGATTTGATGAAGCTGCTGCCGCGCCCTGACTGGGAGAACTGGTCTATCCGGCTGGTGTATCACGGGCGGGCAGTGTGCACGGCGAGAAGTCCAAGGTGCGATCGCTGTGATTTGTTAGACATCTGCCCCGGTGCGGCCAAATTGAGAAAAGCTGCTGCCAAAGAAGCTAAGGCCAAAGAAGCTAAGGCCAGCCGAGCCAAAGCCAAAGCAGCTAAAGCCAAAGCAGCTAAGGCCCAAAAAACGAAAGCCAGAAAGACTTCAACCAAAGCGAAGGCTGTCAAAGCAAAGTCGTCAACGACATCAGTCGCTCACAAGCTAGACCCAACAGCCACAACCTCAAATCTTTAACCTCAAAGCCTTAATCTCCCTGAGCAAGGCCTATAGAAAATAGGGCCTGGAGCAAGCGACTGGCAACGAATATATTTCTGCTGATATCTATTTACAAAACCTATTGGCATCCTTTAGTATTAAAGACTGTGAAATAGAAACACCTCAAACCTTCGCCTCTCGTCTACAAACAACGGCTAAAATTTAATGGCTAAAAAAAGTATGGTTGCGCGCCAGAAAAAGCGCGAAAAACTCGTTGCAAAGTATGCCGCCAAACGCGAAGCTTTGCTCAAAGAATTTGACGCAGCGCCTAACCAGCTGCAAAAGCTGGAAATCCACCGAAAAATCCAACAGCTTCCTCGCAACAGCGCACCTACTCGCTTGAACAATCGGTGCTGGAAAACAGGTCGCCCTCGCGGTTACTACCGTGATTTTGGCCTATGCCGAAACGCGCTGCGCGAGATGGCTCACCAAGGATTGCTTCCTGGTGTTGTGAAGTCTAGCTGGTAGGTTGCCTTAACAGGTAGACTTTCCGACAGGAGAGGCCAGTGCCAACAGGAGCAACCAGCTAAGCTAGTTCAGCTTAAGAAATATAGCCAGATGAAAGGCATCCTGCTAATGAGCAGGATGCCTTTCATTTTTTGGATTGCCTTTAAAGAAGTGGGTTGTCTTTGAAGAGAGAAGCGCCTATTTTTGAACGGTTTTGCTAGTCAGCGCTATTGCCGCAGCAGCGTTCAATACCAAGACTATCTAAAAGCAGATCGCCCACAGCATTCGCGACAGAAAATTCGCTGTAGAAGCTTTTTGAGAAGTCATAGCCCTGCATTTCAGTCAAAATTGCGAGTACAAGGGCATTCAAATTATTTTCGCCTTCTAATCGTTGACGAACAAACACCTGAGAGGCCCGAGCGGCAATATGCTCGTTGACAATCTCTGGCAGAAACTCTTCATCCAGCCATTTATGAAGGCTTGTTTTAAGCCATTCGCCTTCTTTCACAGCGTCTTCAGGAGGCGGCAATTCAATCGAGTTTATCGGCTCAGGATCGTTTTTTTTAGAGCCTGACGCAGTAGGATGATTAAATTCAGACTGTGTTGAGTCAGAGTGTGTTGAGTCAGACATGTTAACCCGCTAACGCCTGGGAAATATTCTCAATATTAGGCTAGATGTTTATGAAAGACTGTGGCCTGAAAGTTGGCATTACTTTACGTGGTGTTAAGATTGCCGAAAAAAGCTCTATACCTTTCACTTAGTCAGGGTTCCAAAACTCTGCCGACAAGCATCTTTGGCCCGCGTTCATTCTTCAACACACCGGTCCTTCAATGCACTGTGTGATGAGGCACCTAAATTATCAGGGCTCGATCTTTCGGTAATCACAAATTATCACTGATTTACTATGCCTTTTTCTATTCCACACATCCTACAATGCTACGCCCAGGGATATTTTTTAATGTCGGGGGAAGAAGATAACACGCTTAGCTGGTATTCCAGCCGAAAACGAGCGCTGGTGCCTTTAGACGAGCGATTTCGCTACCCTAAGTCCTTGCGACGTGTCCTTAATCAGAATCGATTTACACCGGCGATCAACAAGGATTTTGAATCGGTGTTAGAAGGGTGTGCCGATAGAGAAACCACCTGGATTTCGGAAGAACTCAAGACGGTGTATCGCAATCTGCATAGAGCAGGCTATGCCCACAGCTTTGAGACCTGGCAGGGGGATGAACTGGCTGGAGGATTTTTAGGGCTGGTGCTGGGCGGAGCCTTTATTGGTGAGTCTATGTTTTACCGGATTCCGGAAGGCTCTAAGGCTGCCATGGTGATGCTGGTAGAGCATTTGCGATCGCGCAATTTTTCCCTCTTCGATGCCCAAATTATTAATCCACACCTAGAAAGATTTGGCGCGTTTGAAATAGACCAAGATGTCTATGAAGTCACACTGGCACAGGCCATGGAATGCCCGTGCCAGTTCGCGTAGGCTATTTTATCTTCAGCGTCAGTCAGCTGTTACCAACATTCATTTTTTCGGTAACAGCCATACCAAATTACTCGTCTTCCATCCGCGTGAGCAGCACAGGACAATTGGCATACACCCGAACATAGTCAGATAAAGAGCCTCCCAGCAACCGATCGATATCGGGCATGCCTTTGGCAATGGTCGGACGACGATCCGGCGAACCGAGGATAAGCAGATTTGCGTTAAGACGCTCGGCCAATTCACAAATACGCGCACCGGGCTTACCTTCAGGCGCTTCACAACGATAGCGGATGCCCAGACGACGAACCTTGGAGATGGCATCGGCCAGAACCGGATCGTTCTCAGGATTTTCGCGGATGGCATCTTCTAGCTTGCGGTTGAGCTTGGAAACCGAATGCACCAGGATAATTTCACTCCCTTCAATATCTCGCGCCAAATCCGTGGCCACATCAAGACTTGCTTTCGCGGAATCGGATTTATCGATCGCCACTAGAATGCGGCGAATCGGCTGAATGCCATAGAGATCGTCCTTGACCAGCAGCATAGGCCGAGATGAAAGCTGGAAAACGTATTGACTCACCGAATTACCCATGATGGCCTGAAGTCCCTTGAGACCTCTAGAGCCCATCACAATCAGGTCTGCATCAATTTCATTGGCGACCTTCCCCACCATATCTTTGGGTTCCCCCTCTCGCAGTACCGCCGTCACCCGAGCCGGATCTAAATTCAGCGCGCTGACGGCTTCTGCCAGCGTACGACCGCCCGCCTCCCAACGTTCCGCCATGCCTGTAGACGAGCGCTGAGGGGGCACTACGTGCAAAATCGTCAAACGCGATCGCTCAATCCGAGGAATCTGCATCAGGACTTTCATCATGTCCCGAGTATTTCCGGTGCCAGAATCTGCCAACAATATATTGCTAATCATCGATAAATCAACTCTCTTAGTGGTTTCTAGTCAGTGGTTTCAAGTCGCTTATTTCAAAGACTCTTTTGAGTAGCCGTCTTAAAAGGAAGTAACGGCCTTCAACAAAAGCGGCCTTAGGGTCACCCTCCCAGGTCAGAACACCGATTAGAGCCCGGTGGTGATGAGAACCCACTTGCAATAACCGTCTGTATAAACTTTATGAATAAATTCATAGAAAACCACGCACTTAGTCACCAAACTTAAACTCCACACACATAACAGCCGGCCAAACTGCCGGCCAAACTGCCGGACCGAGAACCCATAAAACAAGGACACGCCGCCCTACCCTATTACTAAACACCCGCAACGAAACCAAGCCTTGACTTAGGACAGGGCCACATACGAAACCACATAGTTAGTGACTTTAAATGCTCCATTCTGATGTTTCAGCCACAACGCCCTCTGAAAAAACGAATTGGTATGAGTACCCTATCCGCGTACAGCCACACCATACGGACTATGGTGGCGTCGTGTGGCATGGCACCTACGTAACCTGGCTAGAGTCGGCACGGGTAGAGTGCCTAAGAGCGGTAGGTGCTCCCTTTGATGAACTGGTGGCCTCAGGCTACGACTTACCCGTTGTAGGCATAGACATTCGCTACCGGCAACCACTGACACTCGGTCAGTTGGCTGTCGTCAAAACACGGCTAGCGCCTGTAAAGGGCATCCGATTGAACTGGGTATACGAAATAGAGACTAAACCAGCTACGCCTGAGCAAGACAACGCCAAGCGGCCAAGCGACCTGACGAAACCTCAGGTATGTGTGACTGGTCAGGTAACGCTCGTCACGGTCAGTATGCGCGATCGCAAAGTTGTTCGCCGACTGCCGCCAGCCGTTAGCGCTGTAGTGCAAAAAGTTACGGAGGCTTTCGGCCCTGAGGCACACATTTGAATTAGACACAGGCTGGAGTTAGACACAGCTTGGCCTAGGGAAAGACACTATTGGGAAGCTACATAGCCAAAAACCACAAACCGTAGCGCTGCGCAACAGCAATATCAACGGGTAATTTTTTTTGAGGGTTAGCAATTTTCAGATTTTTTACCGCTACAGCGCTGAAACCCTGTGATAGCAGCCGGTACAGCCGGTATAAAAAGAACTATCCACACAGATAGGCCAATATTTTTTCATTTCTTAATATTTGGCGAGACTTCTCCACAGGGTTTCCACAGGGTGTCGCCTAGTTTTCCACAAGTGTTTTCCAGTTTTCCACAGGCTAGAACGAAGATAGGTGGTTACACCCCCTTCTGTGGATTATTTTGAAATAGCTAACCGGAGCCGTTATGAAGCAATCATCGTAAATGTTTGCAACGAGAAACGGGGCTAAAATGCCCTTTTTTTAAAAGATAAAACTTTCCTAAAACATCTGTCGGGAAGGCAAGCCATTGCTATTTCTAAGGCCATGTTCCACAATAAGGAACGCCAAAAAGGAGCGTGTCTTTCGGACCACACTTTTCACATTAAGTCTTCCCTTTAAAGAGAAACTTAACTGTGCCCACACCAGAAAAGTGTTGCGCGTAAAGAACGTGATGTTTTGCCGTCTCAAAAATTCGTTGAAGGAGCCTTTGCGATGCAGCAGTCCGTTAGTTTATCTGTGGAAATTCCTGAAGAACTTCACCTCTCTGTACAGCACTATTTAGACATTCACTCTGGCTGGAGCCAGGATCGTCTGTTTTGCGCAGCGCTATCGCTATTTTTAATGCAAAACGGCGTCACCAAAAGACAAGTCAGCCGAATTTACTTGGATAGTCTTTTTGGGCAACAGTCTGAGCAAGATCCAGAGATGGTACCGCTGCAACGCCCGGCATAAGCGCTTACAGCAAGTAAGCCAACGCGTTTGTCATCAGCGATACAAAAGTCATCATCAATGCATCGCAAATGCGTCTACCTTTTCATTCTTCCTTTCAATGACCTGTTCAACTATTAACAACGCTGCTCTCTACACAGCACCCAAAGGCGACTAACCCGGGTAGATATAAAGAGCAGCCATTTTACAAACTAATGGCTTCAACAAGGCCTTATAAGCCTGACCTTATAAGGTCTGATTTAAAGTTGGTTTTAAGCCATCAAAAACGGACCTTATTGCTTTAGATAAGTGTTAGTCATTAGCGCTAATGACTAACACTTACAAGCTCGATAGACGGGTAATGTCCTACCCTAAAAAGACCAAAAAAACCGCTCCAAAGAAGTCCTTAAAGCGGCTTTCTGACCCTGTTCCAACTGTCGTTTTTTACATTGTTTACGACACAAAGCCTCTAGTCGCTCCTTTGTATACCAGAGGAACGACTAGAGGCTTTTTCAATGGCAGTAAGCTCATCGGCAAACTGTTTTGTTTGAGGGCAGCATGCGGGCGCAGCGCTGTCTAGGCAGCTCTCACTGGCTCTGCTCATTGGCCCTGCTCGTTGGCAGTCCTCACTTACCAATCGCTTTGACCAAACCAACACCCCCAAAGTACAGAAACAAGACAGCGCCCCCCAAGAGGCTTTGGGTAATGGGGTCGGTAGAAGGGGTGAGTACAGCGCCTAAAATAGCTGCCCCTAATAGGATGTATCGCCAGCCTGAGAGCATTTGAGTAGAGCTCACAATGCCCAAAAGGCCAAGCAATAGCTGAACCACCGGAATTTGAAAAGCAAGCCCGGTGCTAAAGAGCAGCAAAAGAACAAATTCAAAGTAGCGATCAATAGACCACATTTGCTCAACGACATCTGCCCCGTAATTAATAAAGAAATTCAGCGCGGCAGGCACAAGGGCGATGTAGGCAAAAGCGAGCCCTGCAAAAAAGAGAACGCTAGAGCCGAGGACCACAGGCGCAATGAGACGACGCTCACGGCGGGTGAGCCCTGGCAGAACAAACTGAATAATTTGATAGAGGATAAACGGGCTGGCGATTAGGAGGCCGCTATAGCCTGCCACCTTGATAGAAACAAAGAAGTACTCACCTGGAGAGAGCTGAAGAAATTTTGCGCCTTGGGCTGGAATTTCCAGCAGTTCTACAATTTGTCGCACACCTGCAAAGCAGGCAATGACAGCGACAACTACTGCGATGAGTGCGTAAAAAATTCGCATCCGCAGTTCATCGAGATGGTCGAACAGAGACATCTCGATATCGCCCGGAACTTCATCTAAGAAGGCTCGCTGAGCCTGATCGTCTGGTATCGAGATTTTGGCAAATTTTGCCGTCTCAAGATCAGCGGGAGGCGTCATAAGAAAGCATTCGCGAAGAGGTCGTTAGATCCTATTGTATCGGTTACTCAGGAAATATTTTTTCGGTGGGCTGTCCGGCTTCACCCATGACGGCTGACTCGTTACCATTGGCAGCGAGTTCTAGCGCCCCTGCATCCCCCGAGTAAACGCTGAGATTTTCCTGGGCTTCCCAAACTTCGGTGTCTCCTGGCTGGAGGGTCCCTTCAAAAATGGGGACGCCATCAGCAATGATACTCACCCAAGCTTCAGAGGTTGCAGTGGCTTCTACATAGACCGGTGCTGTGCTCACCGGGGGCTCAGCCGCCGCCTCTGGTTCTGACAGGGTTGTTCCCACCGGATCGTCCAAGAAAGCTTCTGACTCAGCCGCTGCTGAGTCAACTTGCTCAACCGGGTCAGGGGTATCGGCAATTGTGGGCGATGTGTTTTGTCCACCCAGAACCATGGCAAACAGCGCAACCCCCGCAGTGAGTGCGGCGACAATCACCCCGCCAATCACAAAAGGCTTCAAATTAGGCGAATCATTGCTGCTGTAGCTCGCGCCCACCGGCTGAGCAACTGGACTCACCCGCGAGGTGACCGCAGGTTCAACCGGAGCAACCGGTGTTTCAGGTTGAGTCGTAAACGCAGAGGGCAGCTCATCTTCAAGGGCGGGTACTTTCAGGGCCTCCGGCTCGAGCGTGTCCGTTCTAAACTCACCGTTGCTATCGAAGGCATCACCACTGAGACTAGAGGTTCTGGAACTAGAGGTTCTGGGTGTCGCGGGCTCTGCAGTAACCTCTGGGTTAACGGTGCCTACGTCAGGCTGATCGAAAGCGGCCACTTTGCTGGCGAACAAATCGTCCATTGACGGCTGCTCGGCAGGCATTTGATCGGCACTGGCCGGATTGGACTGAGCGAGATCGCTATCTGGTGAGGCCGTCTCTTGCAGGGTCGTCTCTTGCGTCACACTTGCCTGGATAGCAACCTCTTGGGTAGCACTCGGCGCAAATGTGTCCTCTGAGACTTGGCCTAACGCTGCATTGTTAGCAGTCTCTGTTTCTAATCCAACCGGATCTAATCCGACCTGGTCTAATCCCACCCCATCGGACACGGTAAATGCGTTTTTATCCAAAGCAGCGACATCGGGCTGACTACTGTAGGACTGGTTCGTAAAAATTTGAGGGCTGCTGCTTTGAGGACTACTGTCCTGCTTGATTTCAGGCGGCTGAGCAGACCAATCATCAGGCAGACTCTTGACCACCCGGTCGTTAGTCACGGGTTCGGGGTTCGAGGGGGAGACGTTGCCTGCGCTAAACATCGGGGCGGCCGCAACATTGGAAACGTTTTTAGCCGGCTGGGATGATTGGTGCCCATTGACCCGAGTGATCCGGGTCGTGGCACTGTCTGTAGGGATAGGCTGACGCGCGGGTCTGGGGGTAGAGGGAATGGAGTCTACGGTGAACTGCCTTGAAAGTTCTATCCCGTTTATGCCCAGGGCTTCAGCGTAGCGGCGAATAAACCCTTGAACAAAGATAGGCTCAGGTAACAGGTCTGGATCACCCGTCTCAATGCCATTGAGTAGCTGAGGGCGAATGTAGGTTCGAATCGCGATGTCTTCTAGAGATTTTTCCTGCTTTTCCCGGTTGTCCCGTAAGAATGCGCCGATTTGGGCAAGTTGATTTTGCTGGGGGGCACTAAATTTAGTCACAATACTCCATGAAACCAACGACTACCACGCACACAGCCGCAGGTATGCGTAGCTTGTGTGCGATTCGCACGAGATGCGGTGTGTATATTCACTAGATCTATCCTATCAATGATCATCCCCACAATGGCTGTAGGGACAAAAAATTGCCCGTGACTGCCAAGATAGCGGCCACTAGCGCCATATCGCTGCCGCGATGGGCTCTCTCAACGGGCTCTCTGAGTGCAATGCGTTCTTATAACTCCGCGACTTTGGCAGCTATTTCAGGATTGTAGAGGCGGAGATAGTTCCAATAGCCGCCAAACACAGAGCTGATATAGCCTTTGGTTTCTGGGTAGGGGATTTTTTCAACAAATTCATCGGCATTGGCAAAGCCGCCTTCTTTGATCCATCGATCTACGCTGCCCGGACCAGCGTTGTAGCTAGCTACTGCAAAGAGGGCATTATCGCTAAATTCTCGGTGGGTGAAGTCGAGATACCATGTCCCGAACTTAACGTTGTCTTCCGGCACGCTGAGGGAGTAGTTGGCCTCGCCGGTTTGCTGGGCAATCCACTCGCCGGTTTCGGGCATAACCTGCATGAGGCCCACCGCGCCTACGACGGATTTAATATCGGCTTGGAATCGGGATTCTTGGCGAACCAGGGCAGTGGCGAGCAGCGGGTTGATCGATCGCTGCTGCGAGTATCCCAAAATCAGATCCGCAAAGGGAAAGGGATAGAGCGCCTGCCAGTAAGCGGGGGTTTCTTTGAGGAGGGTGTACTCACGGATTTCTTCGGGGCGATCGCGCCAGTCCAAGCTAGCAGCCATAAAGATCCCAACCAGGTTATCGCCGACCCCTAAGCGCAACACCCCGTCGGTAAACTGCTCTGAGACGGTCGGCGTTTGAGCATTGGCGAACTCAGTTTGCCAGTGCTTCCAAGCCGTGTCGTTGTGGCCGAGCAAATACAGCTCTTGCAAGGTCGTCGAGCCAGCCGGTAAAGAGGCGCGGCGCGCGGGCAGCGCGATATCGGGGGAGAGCCTGCGCACGCTGTCAAAATCACCCACAGCCCAATCTAAATGAACCGCTGAACGCCAAGCGTAGTAAGAGGACGGATGACGACGAATGACTTGTTCGAAGGCTTTGCGCGCCTCCTCGGGGCGATTGCGCTGGAGCGACCACTTGCCTAGCCAAAAGCCAGCCTCAGCAGCCTGCTCGGTGTCGGCCGCCTCTGTTGTAATTTGCACTGCCCAGGCGATCGCACTGTCAATGTCGCCCTTTTTCGCGTTGGCTTTGGCATTTTTTAGGCGAATTTGGGCCGCCACCTCTGATTGTGGATACTGAGACAAAATGGACGCCCGCGCTTGCTTGGCCGATGCAGGACTTTTCATGTCTTCTAACACGTCCGCACGGATTTCTAAGGCTTCTGCGGCCCGATCGGGAAAACGTTCAATCACCTGGTCCAGCGCGCTCAGTGCCGATTCCTTAGGAGCAATGTTGGCGAATTTGAGCAAGCCTTCTGCCGTTTCGGGGGCCTCAGGAAACGTTTGGTTCAGCAGCTGATAACCCGCTAGGGCTTCTTTGGCCTTACCGCCACGCTGCTTGCCCCGCGCTGCTCGATACTGACTCACGGGCGTTCCGGGCGCTTTAGCGTAGGCTTCACCCGCCTTGCCGTACACCTGATTTTCCCAATACCCAAAGCCCACAACGGCCCAGTCTTCAGGGGTAAGGGCCTCAGCGTACTGGCTCGTGAGCAGGTCGAGTGCCTGGGTGTACTGTGGTTGGTTAATACCGTGATAGGCCACCAGCTTCAGCAGCGAGAAGTCATCTAAGGAGGACTGGGCTGAGGAGGGCTGAGCAGAGGAGGACTTAGCCGCAGGCGCTTGCGCGAGCCGACGTAGCGCGACCTCTACACTGCGGGGATAGCTAGGAACCGTTCGCAGCAGCGTATCCCAATAGTCTTGACTAGCACTGTCCTGACTGCCTAGCTGAAAGAGTGCCTCAGCCGTCGCAGGGCTTTTGGCATACTGGGTCATCAGCCGACGCCAGGCAGCTTGGGCTGCGTCTGCTTCGCCTGCGGCCGCATGAGCCTGCCCCAGGCGAAGCAAAATGTAGGGGGCCATAACCGTGTAAGTGCGCTCTAAATCCGTTAGCAGCGGTAGCGCATTTTGGCCTTGGCCCTGATTGATGTAGTCGGTGGCCAGCATGTAGCGGGCGCGATCGCGTTCAATACCGTTGTTTTTTTGGGCGATCGCCCTAAGGGCCTCACTCCGAGAAACCGCAGGCTGGTTGGCCAACGCTAGCACCTCAGAAGCTCCCACAGCATCCGGTGCCTGCTGCGCACTTACATTAGGATTGACTACCCCTACACGATTGGGGTTAAAGGCATCCGTCGTCTTTAGCAGTCCGACCACAAGCCCGACTAACACGGTACTCATGCCAGCCAGTGCCAGTAGCGGCCATCTAGATTTCATCGCTTTCAACATAGTCAATCTCGTTGCATTCGGATCGGTGCGTTTGGGTGATATGCCTTGACCCACACGTCCACGTTTGCCTAGCTACTTTTACTTACACCAGATTATGTCGATCATTCAGTGATCTTTAGACGATTAAGCCGCAGTTGTTAACCGACGGGATGAAGTAACGCTGAGCGTCACCTGATAACTAGCGAATAAATCAATCCCCAATAAAATCACAACTGAATAAATCGCAACTGAACCTACCTTGACCATTACAGTCACTATTGCAGTTTTAACAGCAAACTAGGTCAATTGTGAGACCGCCCTAAGCTCAAGCCGAGGGTAGAAAAATACGGGCCGATTAAAAGTAATCCCAGGAAGGCACATGAAAAGCGCCAAAATCAGTAGATACTATAGAACGGGAATCTTGAAGTAAGAAACGAATAGGGAATGGATTTTATAGCGTCGGATCAATCTTGTCTTAGCTGGACAGGAGATTGCCTGGTCATTGGTCTTCTCGAAGAGTCGCTGCCGCTAACGGGGATTTTGTCGGAGCTGAACGACAAGGTTGACGGACTGCTGCAAACGCTCATTGACGAAGAATCGTTTGAAGGCAAGGCCGGTACGACCGCTATTACCCGGCTCGGCCCAGAAGCTGGGATCAAAAAAATCGGCATCCTTGGCTTAGGTAGCTCCGACACGATGGCACTAGAAAGCCTTCGGCGCGGCGCAGGGGCTGCTGCGAAGCTGGCACAGCAAGCAAAATGTACGTCGTTAGGCATCAGCTTTCCAGTCTGGAATAACTCGCAGGCGCTCACGGCTCAGGCACTCACCGAGGGGTGTATTTTGGCGCTAAACCAAGACACGCGATTTAAATCTGACACAGATAAGCCCAAAGTGGGGCTAGAGCAGGTTCATCTCCTGGCTTTTTCGGGGGAAAACGCGGCTATTGAAAGGGCCCAACAGGTCTGTGAAGGCGTGATTTTGGCCCGTGAGCTGGTGTCTGCACCACCGAACGTCGTCACCCCAGAAAAATTGGCAGACACCGCTGCTGAGATTGCCCGTGACCATGGACTCAAGCTGGAAATTTTAGAGCGCGAGCAGTGTGAAGCCTTAGGGATGGGTGCGTATCTAGGGGTTGCCAAAGCCTCTGACCTACCGCCCAAATTTATTCACCTCACCTACTCACCCACGGCGGGAGAGGCCAACCGTAAGCTCGCAATTATTGGCAAAGGCTTGACCTTCGATTCGGGTGGGCTCAACCTTAAGCCAAGCGGCTCAGGGATTGAAATGATGAAAATAGACATGGGCGGTGCAGCGGCTGTCCTGGGCGCAGCGAAGGCGATCGCACAGCTTAAACCCACGGTAGAAGTCCATTTTATTAGCGCCACGACCGAAAATATGGTGAGTGGGCACGCCATGCGTCCGGGCGACATTTTGACCGCCTCCAACGGGAAGACCATCGAAGTCAACAACACTGACGCCGAAGGTCGTTTGACCCTAGCCGATGCGCTAGTGTATGCCGACAAGCTCGGCGTTGATGCCATGATTGATTTGGCGACGTTGACGGGCGCTTGCGTCGTCGCGCTAGGTGACGATATCGGCGCGCTCTTTAGCCAGGATGAAGAGCTGTCTAAAACCCTGACCGAAGCCGCCGATCTTTCTGGGGAAAAGCTGTGGCCAATGCCCATGGAAGAGAAATATTTTGAAGGGTTAAAATCCGTCGTGGCCGATATGAAAAACACAGGCCCACGGGCCGGCGGCTCGATTACAGCCGCGTTGTTTCTCAAGCAGTTTGTCAAAGAAACGCCCTGGGCACACCTAGATATTGCCGGTCCGGTATGGTCGGAAAAAGAGAATGGTTATAACCGTCCGGGGGCCACAGGCTACGGCGTGCGAATGCTCGTGGACTGGGTGAGCAGCTAGGCGCTTAGTCCGTCCTTGAAGCAGCGCGCAATAAAAAGCCGAAAGCACTGATGACGTTGCTTCCGGCTTTTTTAAGTTTGTTCGAGCAGGCTGAAGCGCCCTTAGGTCTGTCAAGACGTTTCTTTACATGACCTCTTACATGACCGACTCGAACAAGCCGATCAAATGCCCTTCAGGATCTCGGCAGTAGGCAACTTTTAGGGCAAATTCCTTATTTTGAGTGGGTGGCTCGGCGAATTCAACCTTTGCATGGCGCAGCTCACTGTAAATGCCGTCAAGATCGTGCACATGCAAAATTAGACCCACCTTGTCCTGGCACTCAGCCGAGGCGGGCAGTTCGCTAGTGCGCAAAATTTCAGACATCTCCTGCTGGCGAAAAAGCGACATCCGCATGTTGTGAGCAATTTCAAACTCCGCGTAGCCTTTGTCTATCTGGAGGGTGACGGTCTTAAATTTCATAATGTCGCGATAGAACTCAGCGCAAGTGGCTAAATCGGCAACAAACAGGCGAGTATGGGCGGACTTAACTTCCATAGGTCGTCATGGGTAGTAGAAAAGGTCTGACAAAAATCTGGGCGTTTGAGTGGGCGTTTGAGGTTGGCCTCTGACAGTTTTGACCTAGACAGTAGCGTGAGCATCCTGCGATCGCCCACTCTCTAAAGTCCTACTTTTGTTGGAAGCAAATGAATGTCTCCCAACAGTCATTGGGTCACTGTCATTGGGTTGCTGTGCAAGCGGCAAATCATCGTCAATCTCGTGGACTGAGCCGCAGAGTTTTCAGACGCTTATGTCAGCATTTTATTTGAACTGTCGGATTTTTAAGGGGGCGGCTCTGTAGTGTTCTGTGGGCAAGCCTATTACAGCTGCCTAGCCGTCACTGTTCACAAGCGAGTAATTTCTGACAATGCACTCATCCACAGGCCCTGCTCAACCCGCTCAGCCCGCTCAACCCAAACGCTCCAAACTCGTCATCGTCTTAGCCGGAAGCTACGGCGTCTTTTTTTTGGTCATGCTGTGGGCGGCTTACAACGGCCAGCTTCCCTTGGGCCAGCTGTCAAAGTTTCACAATTTCGATAAGTTAGGACACCTTGTGCTGTACTGCATCCCGACCTACCTGGGCCATCGCCTGCTGCGCCATAAACACTGGCAGCTTCAGGCCATTTTACTGCCTGTGTTTCCCAGCTTATTTACCCTTTTTACCATTACCGAAGAACTCATCCAGGGCCTATCACCTAACCGAACGCTAGATGCGGGCGATATGGTGTGTAGCCTTTTAGGCATTGCGGGTGGCTACTGGCTGGCGCAGCGTAGCAAGGGTAAATAAGTAGCCTCAAGCAGCTTATGTTAGAAGTTAAATCCGCGCCCAGATGATGAGCCTTGGCTAGCAGGGACCACATGACGGTTTACGACGGCTTTGCCACTTTCCTGTTGAGTCGCCATATCGACTGCGATCGCAGCAATTTGCACGTCTAAGCAATCCATCGGCACCCGTAGCTGAGTAGACCCTTGCAAGTCTCCTAAGGCATCAGGAACAAGGTTAGTCATCAGCTGTGGCTCAATCACCAAGCTGCGGCTTTGACGGTCAATCATCCATAGCTTGATAAAAGGCTTGTACGTAGATGGGCGAGTGCTCACGGAAATTGTCACTTGCGCGCCAGCGACCAAATCACCAACAGGCACACTAATCACAGGCATCACCATTTCTGGCAAATCAGCATTAGACTGGGACGAGCCAGACTGGAGCGAGCCAGACTGACCACCAGAGGGAAGGGTGGGTTGCGCCCCTCCCTGCATAGGGAGTTGAGGTAAGGGGGGAGCCCCTACCTGGGGCAGCGGCCTACGGTCATCGCGTCGGCTGGTTGGCAGGGGCGCTCTGTCAGTTAGGGTTCTATCAGCTGGAGCACTGGTATAGGAATCCGAATATGGCGTGGACTGGCGAGCAGTAGGCGGGTCAGCAGAGCCACCCCCTTCGCCCGCCGGATCGTCATAAATGACCACTTCGTCGTTGTCCATAGGAAAAACAGGCGCCGAGGGTAGTGACTGGCTTCGGCTCACACCGGCTGCTTTCATATTTTCAGCCAGCTCAGTCGCTTCTCTGTGACTTTCGTGGGTGAGGCTGGAGAGCCTTTTCCAGAAGTGATCTTTCATCTTCAGCGACTGAAAATCAACATTGGCGGCAACATTTCGCTCCGCTTGTCTGCGGCGGTGATCGGACTGGCGGGGGTCAGGCTGGCGCTCGGCGGGGCCCTCACGCTGAGCCAGCTCACCAGCCTCTGCATTTGCATAATCGCGATCGTCGTCATAGCGGCTACTGGGATAGCCATTCACCGAACCAATCGGCAGTGCACCTTCAATACCCGGTGGCTCTAACTCATCTAAACCGGCCTGTTCGGCTAAGAGATCTTTATCAATATCTTCTAAAACAGCCGCAATTTCATCGGCTTCTAAATCGTCGTCCAGAATGCTGGTGCCTACGAACTGCGCGGGTTGTGACACCATCGGCGGGGGCGACAGGGGGCTAGGAGGAGCCGTGGGTACAACGGGTGGCTGAGGGACGACAGCAGGCGGCGTCATTGCAGGCGACGAAGGCAGGCGATCGGTTCGGCTCGGGGTAAACGATTGAGTGTCAGAGACAGGTTCGGGATTAAAGCGGGGCTCGGCAGATGCTTCCTTGCGAGCAGCAGGCGCTAGCGTCTCTTGTTCTACTGTCTCTGTATGACTGTCTGGATTAATCGTTGGACTAATACCTGGCTCGGTTCCAGCGATGGGTTCAACAGGCTGACCTGCGAAGCTATCGTTTTCTAGCTCGGGCTCCGGTCGTTCGGGGGAGCGTGACTCTGAGTGTGACTCAGATGGCTGAGAGATAGATGGGTCAAAGAGAACCGGTTCTCCACTGGGCTGGGTGTTTGCAAAGGTAGGTAACTCCGGCTGGGTCGCATCCGCAGCGGGCGCGGCTTTTTCCTCAAGGTTACGGGGTTCCAGCTGAGGTGGTAAAACCACGCCAACAGCTGGAACAACCTCTTTGTGGGTGAGGTCTAAGGATGGGACGGCAAGCGAAGGGGCTGGCGTCTCCTTAGGCTCCGTCACCAAGTCAGTAACGCCTGGAAAGACGGAGACTTCTTCGTCAAAGGTGCCAGGGTCTTGATTGGCGATCGCATCTAACAGCTGATCGATACCCGCTGTAATCGTAAAGCCTGTAGACGTCAGCACTCTGGCGGGTGACTCTGCATCTATCGCTGCCGTACGCAAAGACACTTCACCTAAAATGACGCGGGTGGTGACCTCAGCTGGCAGCTGAATTTGCACCTTAAAGTCCGCCGGCAACCGCGCTAAGCTCAGCGGACGGTGAGCCTCCATAATCACCTGCGTATTTTGTGGATTTTGCAACCGAATCCACAACTGACTTGCCGCACCGTGGAGGTCATCATCGGTCGCCGCAGACAGCAAACCGCTGACTTTCCCCATAATGGTCATGGGCTGGTTGTGCCGAGCGAGGTAAGCTTGTTGCCTGAGCCACACCCGATAGGACTGCGATGTAGAGACATCCGTTATCTCAGACGTCGCCTGGGCAGTGTTTGAATCTGACTGACCTTCTGGAGATGGCCCCTCGGGAGATGGACCCTCTGGCAGTTGATTTTCTGGCAGTTGGCCGTGACTGCGCAGCTGGTTTTCAAGCTCGGCTTTGGCTTGAGCCAGGGGGAGGTCTTGATTAGCACCAGACGCATCTGGCTCACTATTATCAACAATGACACTGGCAACCGTTTCGGAATCAGCGGGCACCGGCCACTCTGAAGACCAATCTTCTTCGGTATGGGCAAACACTTCCAGCTGAACGTCATACGCCCAGCCATCGCCCATCAGGTCATCCATGACATTGATGCTGCTGCACTGGAGGTCCCACTTTCCGGGCTTGAGGTGCACGTAGGGCATGACCACAACAAGGCCCGTTTCGTTGGTTTGGCCCTTACGCTTGCGAACCCGCTTGCGAGGCGGCATTTCGGTGGTAACCAGCTGGCTCACTCGAATTTCAAGCGGCGTGTTCACCCGATCGGTGTGCGCAACAACTCGGTAGCGACCCTCTAAAATTTCTACCTGCTGAGTTTCTAACGGTAGCCAGGTTTGATCGCCTTCTTTTTGGATCAAAAATTCCCAATATTTCATGTCGCTCGCTCAATGGCTGCAATGCACAAATGATATGCAGTATAAGGGAAATCGTAACAGACAGCTTTGGGGTCTATGACTGATTCCTCACAAATCATTCTAGACGCAAGGTGAGAGGCTAAGCGATGGAGCCTAGAAAAACTGTTGAAACCACTGAACGTAGGCAGCTGAAATATTGCACGTTGGTATTGTTGTTCTTGCTGAGATGGGAAGGTCTCGCTATTCCTGATAGTCGGTTTGGATGGTGACTGCTAGGGTCTCTTCATCGAAGGTGACGTAGAGAATATTGGGCCGACAACAGACTTGGCAGTCTTCAATGTAGGACTGGGTGCTGCCTGCGCTAAGGTCCACGAAGGTAGTACTGGGTTCGCCGCAAAAGGCGCAGTGATATTCGGCGGTGGTTTGCATGTTAGGAAAAAAGAAGAGTGATTCGGATAGGTTGTGGCTACTCTGTGAGAAGGCGAGGCCTACGACTACGCTCAGCCAGCGGGGTGTGCTGCTTTAAGAGGTGAGTGTAGTCGAAGCCCAGCTGATTTAAGTAATCACCTTTAAGTAATGACAGTGGGCTTATCGCGACCTGTCAGCGCTTTGATTTTTGCGGTTTCGTCTGCGATGACAATCAGCGGCTTCAGGGCCTCTTGTGGATCAACATTGTGCTTGGCGGCGTCTGGCTCGTAGCTTTCTAGATACAGTCGCAGGGTTGCACCCTTGGTGCCCGTGCCGGAGAGGCGAAAGACCATGCGGGAGCCATCGGTAAAGCCGATGCGGATGCCTTGCTTTTCGCTGACGCTGCCGTCGATGGGGTCGGTGTAGCTAAAGTCGTCGGCATAATCGACGGTGTAGTTGCCAAGGGTTTGCCCTGGGAGTGAGGACAGCTGGGCGCGTAATCCGGCCATGAGTTCATTGGCTTTTGTACTGTCTACGCCTTCGTAGTCGTGACGGGAGTAGAAATTGCGCCCGTAGGTTTTCCAGTGCTCGATCACGATATCTTCTACAGATTGCTGACGCTCGGCGAGGATGTTGAGCCAGAAGAGAACGGCCCAAAGACCGTCTTTTTCACGGACGTGGTTGGAGCCGGTGCCGAAGCTTTCTTCACCGCAGACGGTGATCTTATCGGCATCGAGTAAGTTGCCGAAGAACTTCCAGCCGGTGGGCGTTTCGTAACAGTCGAGGCCGAGCTTTTTGGCGACGCGGTCGGCGGCTTGGCTGGTAGGCATGGAGCGAGCAACGCCAGAGAGGCCTTCTTTATAGCCGGGGACAAGCTTGGCATTAGCGGCGATCAGGGCGAGGCTGTCGCTGGGGTTGACGAAAAAGTTGTTGCCGAGGATCATGTTGCGATCGCCATCCCCATCTGAAGCAGCGCCAAAGTCCGGCGCGCTATCTGCAAACATGGTTTCCACCAAATCATGGGCGTACACCAGGTTTGGATCGGGGTGACCGCCGCCAAAATCTTCTAGCGGCTCACCATTGGTCACCGTGCCTGCTTTGGCACCGAGCGCTTGCTCAAAAATGGCCTTGGCATAAGGACCGGTCACCGCGTGAAGCGAATCCATGCACATGGTGAAGTTGCCTTCGAGCAGGGTGCGGATTTTGTCGAAGTCGAAGAGCTTTTCCATAAGCTCAGCGTAGTCAGCTACGGAGTCCACGATTTCGACGCTCATGCCTTCGATGTCGCTGGTGCCGAGGGTGTCTAAGTCGATGTCGTCAGTATCAGTGATTTTGTATTCGCTGATGGACTTGGTGTTAGCAAAGATAGCGTTGGTAATTTTTTCGGGGGCGGGGCCACCGTTAGAGACGTTGTACTTAACGCCAAAGTCGCCTTCGGGGCCGCCGGGGTTGTGGCTGGCAGAGAGGACAATGCCACCGATAGCGTCGTATTTGCGAATGAGGCAGGAGGCAGCGGGGGTAGAAAGGATGCCGCCTTGGCCGACGAGGGTTTTGCCAATGCCGTTGGCAGCGGCCATTTTCAAAATGGTTTGAATCGCTGGGCGGTTGAAGTAGCGCCCGTCACCGCCGACGACGAGGGTTTTGCCTTTGTAGTCATCGAGGCTATCGAAGGTGGCCTGGATGAAATTTTCAAGGTAGTTTGGCTTTTGAAAAGTGGGAACTTGCTTACGGAGTCCAGACGTTCCTGGCTTTTGGTCGTCGAAGGGCGTTGTCGAAACCGTTTTGATAGGCATTGTGCTTTCGGTGTTAAGCGTATAGAGAATTGAAACGATGGAATAATGGTATCCAGCGCTTATGATCTCATAGATGATGAACCTAAAGGAAGTGTTAAGAAGCGTTAGCCTGTTAGTTTTTTTAGATGCATACTCCAATAGTTCAGCGACCTTAATGGAATCTTTTCTTGCACAAGCATTCTGGATTTTACATATGACAGTCTCGATCATTTATTCTGCTGGACAGGCCTAAAAAATGAAGATATTTATTTCTTACCGACGAATAGATAGCTCTAGTGCAACAGGACGCTTATTTGATCGTCTTGCCGCACATTTTGGTTCAGGCAGTGTCTTCAAGGATGTCGATGTTATTCCGCTAGGGGCTGACTTTATTTCTACAATTACTCAGGAAATTCAGCAGTGCGATGTAGTTCTGGCGATTATTGGGCCCCAGTGGCTAAGCGCTACAGATGAAAAGGGTCACCTGCGCCTTGACAACCCAAATGATTTTGTTCGTCTAGAACTTGAGTCTGCCTTTGATTTCGGAATCCCTGTGGTTCCTGTTCTCGTTAATAAAGCACAATTACCCTCACGGAAAGAACTTCCAGCATCTATTGCGCAAATAGCCTCTCGTAATGCAGTTAGCGTTGGTCATGATCCAACGTTTCATACTGATCTAGATAGACTTATTATTGCCTTGGAAAGATTGACAGAAAGGGTATTAGAACAAAATCCTCTGGTGCCTACTCAAACAGTTCCTGACATTGATCCTAGCGAACTGGATTCAAATCTTGTGTTTGTAAGCCACTCCACCTCAGACCGACGATGGGTAGAAGAAGAAATTGTTGGGCTTCTCGAACAAAGTGGTATCAAATCCTGGTATGCAAAATCGAGTATTACTACGTCTGCTCAGTGGGAAAGAGAGATCTTACGAGGTCTAGAAGCGTGTACCTGGTTTCTTCTTGTTGTTTCTCCAAGATCAGCTGAATCTGAATGGATTAAAGATGAGCTTTTCTGGGCGATGCATTATCGTCCAACTCAAATTGTTCCAGTAATTATGGAAGAGTGTGATTTATGGAAGTTCCATATTCGACTACCTCGTATTCAGCATGTTAATTTCGCAGAGAGTCGTCAAGAAGCTAGACGCTTACTTATAGAAGCCTTTAGTCGCTAGTGCATAGTCAGGCTATAGCTATCTAGAGTATTTGAATGATAATTCATGGTCTCAAGTGGACTTATCGACGGCATTAATACAGAATTCGTATTAGTGAACGCTTTCTATCGCTAGAGAGTTATTAGTATCCCAAGTCCTTATAATGAGATTTGAGGCGCACAAATTTTTTGAGGCTTTCACCATGGTTTCACAGCCATTTTCGAGCCTACCTAGCACCGCAGAACTGCTTTGCTCTGATGATAAGTCTGTAGACAACGAAGAACAGAACTTACTGCCAAATTTGCTTCTGTTCATGCTGGCTAGCCTATGGGCTGAGCGCATGGACTGGTACTTTGGCGTGGATATGGCGATTTACCATACGACGGGTGTGAACCCGAGGGTGCCGGTAGTGCCTGATGCGTTTTTGAGCGTGGGTGTAGAGCGGCGAAAGGCCAGCAGAAAAGGCAAGGGACGGCTGAGCTACGCCACCTGGGAGGAAGGTGAGGTTGTGCCCATCCTAGCGCTGGAGATGGTCTCGCAGACGCCCGGTGGTGAGTATGACGACAAGATGGAAATTTACAGTCGGTTAGGCGTACTGTATTACGTGCTGTACAACCCCTCACACTCAGAGCGAGACCTCCATCAGCCCTTTGAGGTGTACAAGTTGACAGATGGCGAATATCGGCAGCAGCTAGGTGAACCCTTTTGGATGCCAGAAGTTGGGCTAGGCATTGGTCGAAAAAGACAAGCTGTAGGTGGGATTGAGCTGGAGGTGTTGCTGTGGCATGACGAGCAGGGGCAAGCTTATCCTGTGCCAGAAGAAGAGTTGAGCCGGATGAGATCGCAAGTGCAAAGGCTACAGCAGCAGGCGAATGCCGCAGAGCAACGAGCGCAGGCAGCAGAGCAGCAGCGCACGCGCTTAGCTGAGTATGTGCGATCGCTCGGCCTTGACCCAGATAATCTACCAGACGAAAAATAGGCAGCACTGTGGTTACAAATTAGTCCAACACTTCGATGCGATCGCCCACCCTTACAACCGCCTCAACCTCTGGATTTTCCTGCACCAAATTTTGGCCAAACCAAATCGCCTTATCCCAAGCTCGATAGGTAGAAAGCGTTTTAATCGGTTCATTGCCCACTGTTTTTTCTCCTGTTGATTGATTAACCGTAGGCACAGAACACCGGGCGCAGGGCTTGGCTACAGAGAAAATGGCATCGCCAATTCGAATGCGTTTCCACTGATCTTCCGCGTGAGGAGTAATCGCACCTTGAACAACAAGATTGGGTCGAAAGCGATTCATTGGGACGGGGGCTGCGTTGTTTGCTTTTAGTTTGTTGTTGAGTTCGGTGAGGGACGCTTCAGAAATGAGCAAGTAAGGGAACGCATCGGCAAAGCTAACAATGTTGTTAGGGCCGAATTTGCCGTGGTCAGTGGGGCGATGGCTGCTATGTGGCATGTAGACGAGTTGGCAGGGGGTACCGAGGAACTGGGTGAGCCATGCATGTGCGTCGCTGCCTAGCGATCGGGCCAAGGTGCGATCGCCCCAAACCTCTACCGTCATCTGCTCGGCGTTTTCATCCGCTTCAGGAGCGGGGATGGGCACCGTCAAAGCAGGCATATGCGGCGCACTGAGCCTGAGTTGCTGTGACTGGAGAGCACTCTTAATAAGCGCCAGTTTAATGAGCGCCATCTTGGGAAATCGGCGCTGCGTCATAAACTGCCCATCGGGAGAGACCACCATACACCGCCGATCGCCTTCAAAGCCACGGGAGGTCAGGCTCGCTGAGTGAATCGAAATACCCGCTGCCGACTTCACCGGATAAATGAATAGCTCACTTAATGTCAGTGCTAGTGATGGTGTACTCAAAAAACGACTCCTACAAAAGGTCCTTGTGAGAAAAGACCAGCACCCTAGCATAAGGTACTGGTCCCACCAGGATATCGTGACAACGCTAGTCGTGATGCCACGATATTTTTTCAGCCTTACCCTCAGAGTCTCATTGAATCGGGAGAACCGTGTGGTGAGGGAAGGCTGGTTCTATTGAATAATCCTGTGAAAGGGGGGAGAGGATTAACAATAGAAAACTTGATTGATATAGAGATGAATGAGTAAAGATGAATGGGTAGAGATCACTGTGAAAGCAGCTTGTGGAAGCAGCTTGTGGAAGCAGGTTAGAGACAACGCTTTCTTCCTCTAATAACATCACACGCTAAAGATCGCTGTAGCCATCATCTGTGCTGTGCAAATCAAATAAATGCGGTTCTATGATCAAAAGCACGCTAATAAGCGCAAAAAAGAGCAGGACAGAAACAACAGCAAGCGGCGTTATTAGCAAGACTTGAAAAGGAGTACGAAGCATAGTCATTGTCAGATAAAGAGAAAGATCTAAAAGAATGAGCCTTGCTAGTCATCAACGGCCTTAGCACGAGAGATTTTACCTTCCCAACAATCAGAGAGGCTTTTGACAAAGCCCATCAGGCAAAGGCCAAGTTAGGCAGGAGAGTAGTCCTAGCTTGCAGCCTTAATCAGTTTGAGCTGAAGTATCAGAAGAGAGAGTGTCTGACGCTTCTGTCATCTCCGTATCAGCATTGGGTTGTTGCCGGAAAATCCGGACCGGCTGAGACTCTCCACTGTAGCTAATTCCGCTCACCACTTCTGAAAATCGGTAGCTAGAACGACTCTCAATAATAACAATGGTGTCGCCAGTAGGATCGGCATCGTGAGCTGCATTGGCACCTACAGATTGAATATCATCAGGCACTGACTGGCCCAGCGCAGGCAATGGCGTTAGGACAACCCCTAAACAAACCGAGCCACCCAAGAGCCATCTTTTTGAAGAAAACATAGAAAAATCTATATAGGCACGTCTTTGTATAGATGCGTGAGTAAGAAACGTTTGCGCTCAACCTAGCTATAGAAAGCCGCCGATTAGAAATAGTGGTCACTTCTTAAAAGCGAACGTTTCTACAGGTCAGCCGAGCACAAACATCGAACACCTTCTCTAAATCCCTTTGTGTTCGTATGTATATAACAATAATCTACAATGTAAGGTTTGCGGGTGAGTGATATCACGCAAATTTCTTACTTTTATCACATAAGTCCAAAATGCTGCGGCAAAGACGTGTGAAACTCGATGTCGGGGACATTCTGCACTTAAGGGGAGATGCTGACGCTTTGCCGCTAAACGGGCCTGCTTACATAGCTTACATACAACTTATAGGTATTTCTGCCAGGGGCTGCGATTGCGCAGCTCCCTCACCCGCGTTGATTTGTAAAGCGATGATCGCTTGCTCAGTTGACGCTTACCTGAAATCGGACAAACCCATAGGCATTCTGCGGGCGGCCTGCTTCCGTTGCGTTGGGTAGGGTGCTGATATCGATAACAACAGCGCCTGTGGTGTTAGGGCTCGCACAAGATATCCCTGGAAAAGTGAGACTAGGCTCTTCCCCAGGTGGAAAATAATAACCGCCGATGCCATCATGTGGCGCTGTACCTGATACGGTATCTGTCGCTGTAATGGTGATTTCATCGCCGTCGTGGGCATTGGTGAGGGCATGTTCCTCATTGTTAAAGCTGAGAAACAGGCCACGGGAGCCCCCGCCTGTCACAGGTGAGGTCAGTAGTGTGTTGAACGTGTCGGGAACGAAGGTCGTATTAGCAGGGATGCGATCGCATAGCATGACGTCTTTAGCTGCGATCGCCCCGGTAGACAGAAAGTAAAGGGTGTATTCCACCGTATCGCTTGGCCTGTTATTGCTTGGGCGGATCAAGCCACCGTTTGTTGCGCCTGTAAGATAGTTGCTAGGCCAATAGGGATGATCGTCAGCAGAGCCAGGAATACCATCGTTTACAAAGGTGTTAAGTGGGGTCGCATCGTTAGGATTTTGCAGCGGGTTATTGTTAATAGCTGTAATGCGCTTGGTCAGGAGAATATTGGCCGTGTTAGCCGTCAATCCAACGGCATAGTCTTCCACCTCTCCGTCACCAGCTCCGCCGATAGAACGTTCGTCTACCGTGGTCGTGTTTGCATCATCGGTGAGGGGATAGGTGGTTAGGCGAAAGCGCGCGTAGGTTATGCCTGCGCTGGTGGTAGGGACTGTCCAGCTCAAATTTTGGCTGTTGTCGCCCGGTGCGACAACAGCGCTTTGATATTCGTTTTCTGCAAACGCTCCGTTTTGGTCAAAGTCAATCCAGGCATGGAGTATCGCGTTGCGATTAGTTTCGTTGTGAACCGGAATATCGTTGAGACGATACGTGCCGCTGGCGGGGACCGCAGGTAAGGAACGAAAGGCATCATCCACGTCATCTGTGGCATTGCCACTGTCGTCGATGCCGTCTCCAAACACCGCCTGGTCATTGGTAACACCATCGCCTAAGTACACCCGCTCGGTTTCCAAGCTATGGAGCGGACCGTTGTTGCTGAGGCGCGTTTGATAGTTGCCAGGGCCGTTACCAGCAGCGCTATCCGGCGCATCGCCAAAGTCTGCTGGGTTAATGATAATGACGGTACCGGCGGGCTGCTCACTCGGGAAATAGGTCCAAATATCGAGGGTTTTGGTATCGCCAAAAGCGCCTGTGCATTGGACGTTAGTGTTGCCGTCGGTGAGCTGGCCAAAGGCGTTGAAGCTAGGGGATGAAGAGTCTGCGCCTACGATTAAATCTGAAGCAGGCGGATTAGGCGGGTTTGTGCCGCAAAGGGCGTCGTCAGTGGGGTCGCCGTCACCTGGGTTGCGATCGCGCACAACAAACCCATCAGCGGTGGTATAGCCGCGATGATCGTAAAAGGCAACGGTATTACCAAAAGGATTAGCGGCATTGAGCAGCCGGTAGGTGGGGCCACCATTGACGTTGTTTTCAACATCGCTCATCGGAAAGTGATACTCTCCTCCATAGATAGAGACCAGATATTTGAAAGCACCGACAGGAAAAGCCTCACCGCTATTGTCCAAGCCATCCCAGTCAATAATCTGTTGCCCTGCGGCGCTCATGTAGCCTCTAATTTGTTTGTTGTTAGGGCCATAGGGATCAAAATCAACGCCATCTCGGCTGATGATGATTTGATAGTTGCCCGACGGTAAGTTGCTGGTAAAGGAAAACTGTCCGCCACCACCCACTGAAGAAGTGTCGCCAACGATATTGCCTGAGAAAGTAGCTGCGGTGACTTCTGGTAGCAGCGGCGTCGCAGGAAATCCGCTACCGGTTTGTAATCCTGAAAAGGGATCATAGATGGGCATATAGGGGAGCACCGCAGGATCTATTTCGTTGAAAAAGATGGGGTACTGGGGAGAAGCGCTTTTCGTGCCGCCCGCAGGATCGTCAATCGGACCGTTGGTGCCTAGGACATCACGGTAAAGAGAAGTCGTGCCGTTACTATCGAGGTTGCCAAGCTGGTTACCAAAGAGACTAAACCCATTGGGATCGACCCCGCGCAGGCTAATCTCATAACGGAATCCATCGAGAGTGATAGGGTATAAGTCTGCGTAGAGATAAGCGCCGTTTTGTCCCATGTTTATAGCGGCATTGAAGGTGTGTAATCGGCCTGGGATATCGATCGCTGAATGTTGAGTATTGCGGACGGTGACATCCCAGGCGGAAATGCCAGTGTTTTGGCTGGTAGTGGCGTTGATGGACTCAATACTGTGTTCAATCCCATTGTTTGGATTGGCGGTTCCATTTCTACCGCTGGGGCCATACATGGCGACGGTATAGATGCCTGTCACCGGAGCTTGATAGAAACAAGGCTGATAGCCTGCGGTGTTGCTGGTGCCATCTATGGAGACAGGACCTGCTATCTCTTGACTTCGGTTGGCAATAAACCCTCGGCCTGGTTGCGCTGTTGTACAGCTCAAGCTTGCGGTGGTGGGAAGTGTTTCATTGGCAATCGGCCCTGACACCATGCCGGGATGAAAGATTTCAATGTTGCCTCTATTGAGACCTGTTGCACTTGAGCCGACTAAAATGTATTCGCCTTGCTCAGCAAAAACTTGGAACAGCGTGCGTCTGAGAAAGCCTGCACTAAAGTCACTGCGCCATTCGATATGGCCCCGGTTGCCTTGCCCGCCACTGGGAAACAGATCTCGGCTACCTTCTGCCCAAGCGGTCTTAACAGGTAAGCATACGCTACCGGAGAGGATTGCGAGTAACAGTAGTTGTTTTATGCTTACTTTGCGAGGTGCTTGAGCCAATGACTCGCCAGAAGATGACTGAGCGGTAGGATGATGCATTTTTGAAAACATAAGTTCAGACAACAAAGCAGGTTGACAAAATAAGAGGTGTCAAGCGCGTTGGAATGGGTTGTCGTTATCGCACCTGTTTTCAAGCACTATTAGGCTGTTGGACGATAGCCCGATAGTGGTTGAGAAATAGCGACAACGACATCGGGAAATTTAGAGAAGTTAGATAAATTGACGCTTGGATGGAGTGAAAGCGAATATTGACTTTTACACATGTTAGTTGTTTGTGTCCGGGTATTTTTCATAAGCTGTTGTTGAGATCGCCAAAGGAAGTATTAAAGGGGATCGTGCTGTACTTTTTAGAGGCAAGGCCCCATAGAACTGGAGGCAGGACATAACCAATAAAAGCGCTACGTTCTTTTGAATTACGGTGAGTTCCCTGAAATGAAAACGGCCCGTATAGTGCAAAGACACGGGCCGTTTTCATAAGTTTGCATCAGACGTTTTCGTTTGTTTAATCAACAACCACTCGGAATCGAATAAATCCATAGGAGTTATCGGGTGTGCCCTCGCCAGTAGCATTTGGAACACTACTAAGGTCAACAACAATAGCGCCCGTATTGTTAGGACTAGCACAGCTCAATCCTGGAAACGTCAGGCTAGGGTCTTCCCCAGGGAGAAAGTAATAGCCGCCGAATCCATCATTTGCGATTGTTCCAATACTTTCATCACCGTCGTTGGCATTGGTAAGCGCGAGAGTTTCGTTGTTGAAGTTGAGTAAAATACCGCGCGCCCCTCCGGAGGTAGGATTCAGTGCATTGAACGCATCTGGCACAAAGGTAGTGTTAGCTGGGATACGATCGCACAGCAGCATATCGGTAGCGGCCGCATCGCCATCCGACAAGAATGAAATAGCGTATTCTATTTCATCACCTGGGCGCACGGTTGTATTGGTTGTAGCCGTAATCTCATCAATACCTGTGGCACCCACAATGTAGCTTTCAACAGAGCCGCCGCCTTCTGCAGGCACAGCAATACCAGGCCAGTTGACGATATTGTCATTATCGTCAGGGGCACCAACATCTACATAGGTCGCCTCAAAAAGCCGTTCATCTGCCCGCCCTCGATTAATCGCAACAATCCGCTTAGTCAAGCGAATATTAGGATTCAAGACCGTCGGCAACAAAGTATCTAGAAAGATGTTGTTGGTGCTATCTGCTGTTGAAACCGCAACCGGAATTTGATCATCATTGTCCCCTGAACTATCTGCCGAACTATTAAAATCCACTGGGTTGCGTTCAATAATGACGTAGCGACCAGGGTTGACATTGTTGAAGCTAAAGCTACCGTCGCTGCTGGTTGTTCGACTGAGCACCAAAGAGCCGTCCACCGGGTCACCATCACCATTCGGATCAGAAAAGAGATCCACCGTTACCGAGTCAATCCCGTTATCGGCATCGTTAAGATCACCATCACCGTCTACATCATCTCTGACGTAACCACTGATATTACGAGGTGGCGCTTCGCAAAACCGAAAGACTTGATCAATCGCGATCGCATGGCCGTTACTTCTGCCGCCTGAGCCATCACTGGCATCGGCAGGACCATTAGAATAATCAAGTCGCAATCTGCTGATGGGTGCACTACTGCGAATCACTAAATGACCTCTTGAATCAAGATGCGAGAGATTTCCACCGGTGTAAGAGCCTGTGGCCGATTGACCAGTGATCGTCATGGTTCCAGCGGCTTCCGGGGATAGGGTCAAGGGAACATCGATACCATCTAATAGGCCAGTCACAGCAATCTCATCTTGAAAAGAACTAGCCGCTGAACCAAGATTGGTGCCATCAAGATCAATCACCTGTAGGTCATCAATCAAGAGGGGTTGAGAGAAGTCAAAGACAAACGACACCACCTGATTAGAGTTCTCTGCGGTCATCGCCCACGTTAAGTAAGTTGGGCCATAGGCACCGTTGGTTGTAGTAAAGAATGGATCTCTACCAGGGAACGTGTTGTTGGAGTCGATATTTTGGTTGAACGGATCGAGTTGAGCCAGTGCAACATCTATTCCACTAGCATCGACATTTGTGTAGGTGTTATTCGTATCGTTGACATTCCACACCGCACCGCCAGAGCCCCACGTAAAGTCGAAAGTGGTGTTACAGCTTTGCGGATCAGGGGCTGGCAAAGGTGTGTTGCTATCGAGAAAATCGTTATCCGTGCTGTCAGCACCTGATAGCGCAACAGCAATGCGGTTATTGTTGAAGCCATCACTGTCATTGGTACTGGTGTAACCGCTGAGATCTGTTTCAACAACGACGTAGTCTCCAGCAATGCGAGGGGTAAAACTGTAGTTGCCACTGCTGTTAGTGGTGACAGTTTCTAGCTCACTACTGCCCGTCGGATCACCATCACCATCACCATCATCGAATAACGTAACAGACACACTACCAATGCCGCTGTCAGCATCAGTGAGGTCGCCATCATTATCTAAATCATCTCGAACCTGACCTGAGATGATGTACTCGGGCGGTGCGGTAATCGCAACCGTCACACTATCACTGGCCTCTCTTTCGCCATTGATAGGCGCACCGTCCGTATCACCATTGTCAGCAGCAGTATTGTCTACGGTATAGAGATTCTCACTATCTGTAACGGGCAGTGTGTAGGACTGGTTTTGGTTGTTTGGGGTAGCTGGGGTATTTCCGAGTGTGATACTGAGGTTTGTTCCATTTGCCCCGGTGACCGTAACAGGGACTCGTATAGTGAGGGTTCCGCCAGCTGGAATAGAGCCGTTGTTTGTAGTGGCTGCAACTGGGCTCAAAAGATTGCCTGTACGCTCTCCGCTGGCTGGCACGGTGAAATTATTACCAGAGAGGTTTTCTTCTGCGGCGGCACCGGTCCCATCTGGGTCATATGCAATGATCTCAATAGGGCCTGCGGTACCGCCGCTAAGCGAAGCGGGCGAGCCAGGAATAAAAAATTGGGTGGGATCATTTCCTACATTTTTTACAACAAAGCCAAAGAAAACGGTGTCATCATTGCTAACCACGCCATCGGTCGGTTCAGTGTAGCCACTGCTAGTGACTGTAATCCCAGCAACTTCGGAGACACTCACTGTCACAATGTTGGACTCTAGCGTGGTTGTGCTGTTATCAGCTGGATCGACAAAGCTACCAGTGGCTTGGTTAGAAATCGTACCAGGCGGCGCGCTGGTCACTTGAGCGATCGCACCCGGTGTCACAATACCACCTGACACTAACAGGGCAACCATCAGGGTACGCCAGATATAGCGACATGGCTGAGCGCGATGATGGATATACGATTGCGAGGTGAGACAGTGACGATTTTTAGACATTGCTAGTGACTCAATATGATTTTTGTGGTGGCGTGAGCATCCGCTGTGCTATTAGGAACGATGGCTGAAGACAGGTTCAGGGATGAGCAGTTTTACCCGTTTGGCAAGGCCAATGCTCTCAGGTGTGTGCCGGATAATCATGGGATTGTTGGCAGATTTTGTGGTGAATTCTTTCGGTCTATTTTTGATAATGTCCGAGACGATTTTGGCGGCTTCATCTTGGGCAACTTGTCGTATGTGTTTCATGTTGTTCCTAATAGTGGATAATTTGTCGTGAGCTTTTTCACAGGTGAGCGTAGGTTTAAGCGTGGGGATGGGGAGAGACCTGCGGCGCAGCTTTTTCTTCGGGATAGTGCGGGGTGCATGAGCGGCTTTTTGATTAGGTGAGGTTGTAAGGGGGCTATGGGCTGAGAAAACAGTTATTTCGGGCGACTTTGATGTCAAAGTCGCGTGTGGCGACTGCGGTCCTAAAACGGTGTGGAACCAGTGGTTGATCTCTGTGTGGCTATTCGTAGCTGGGCTTGGCTGAAGCCAAGCGAGTCGGTCGAGGGGATAGGTTGGCTTGTGGTTACACAGGGGGGAAGTGTCTGTGTAGGCAATAAGGCATGTGAGCCGTACAGGTACGACACTAAGGGGGTGGATGAGATAGCTGTTGGGCCACGAAGTATTGCGGTAGATAGGATGAGGAGAAAAACAAAGCAGAAACATTTCTGGAGAGTGTTAAAACTGTTGCTAAGGACAGAGACAAGCGCGGTCAGAAGACTTGCTGCTAAGATTTCGAAATCTCTGTTATTCGTCCACTTTGGTCGTGAATCGGAAGAAACCAAAGGCTTCGTCTGGGGTGCCAGGCGCGGTGCTTCCTGGCAAAGTTGTTGTGAGCACTGACGGATCACCAGTGGTACCAGTGAGATCTATCACGAGCACATCATCCGTAGTCCCTGCCGAAGTTGCTGGAAGGTTACAGGTGGGACCTGCGGGCAAGGCATCGACGGTGGCGAGCTGGGCTCTGTCGCCCACATCATTTGCCAAGGTCAGCTCATAGGTGATGCTGCCTGTGCCCTCACCTACTTGCAGCTCAATATCGTTGCCGTTGTATAGGCCGCTAACAATACTTTGATTCGCCTGAATCCAGTCACAAATTCTCACCTGCTCTGCCGCGTCGGCCCTGGCATTGAGGTAATACACGGTGTATTCAATCTGATCGCCAGGTAGTACCAGCCCGGCGTTGGTTTCTCCAAGGAGATAATTGGGCGGCCAGTTGAGTTCATCGTCAGGAGAGTTGGCGGTGCCATCGTTGACCACCGTGTTCAGTGGGGTGTTGTCGTTGGGGTTTTGGGTGCGATCGCCATTAATGGCAGTGATGCGCTTAACCAGAACAACATTAGGATTAGAGGCCGTAGGTTGAATCACAACTCGATAATCTTCTACCTCACCACCGCCAACAATCCCCGTCGGCGCTAATCCACTTTGGGAACTGATACGGAATCGAGCATAGGTATTACCAACAGTTGCACCCACTGGGATTGTAAAGCTAAGAGAGTTAGCCCCCGCCGTTAACGGTTCATCGGCAAAGATCTGTTCACCTGGATCATCCCAACTACCATTGTTATTGAAATCAATCCAAGCACTTAGAGGCGCTGCCACCGATGCCACGACATCAACCGTAGCTGTGCTGCCAGCTGCTAGTGGGGAGGTAAAGGTAACACCATCTTCGTCATCTTGGAAATCTCCATCTCCGGTCGCATTGTCGTCTCCATCTGCAGCCGTTGAGGGGTTGGCTGCTATTTCAGCAAAGACCTGATTACCTAAGTAGGTCGCACCATCGCGGGTATGGGCTGCCCCACCATTGGTGCGCTCTACTGGATAACTGGCATCGGCATCACCATGGTCACACAAAGGGCCAAACTTGATAGCATCGAGAAAGTTTCCTTCTGCCTGATCGCCAGACGCTGTACTTACAGCTACAAATTCAAACTGAGTGGTAGTTTGACCGGGTGGTACAGTGTAAGTCCCCTGGTAAACAACCCAATTGCTATTATCGGTCGTAAATGAGGTGGTCCCTGTCGTGGGGTTAATTTGTGCAACGGTTGCTCCCGGTGGACCTATTTTTAAATTAAGGGTATCAACACCCGTTCTGCCCCGGTGGGCAAACTGCCAGGTTAGTACAGTCCCTGGCGTAGTGGTCAGATCCTGGTAGAGAGAACCATTCACGTATGCATTAATTTCAGCAAACTGATTGCCTTCGAAAATAGGGACCGGGGGGATCCCAGTTGCAGTAGCATTGTTGTTTTCGTCCCAGATTTCAATAAAGTCGTCGGCAGAACTTAACCATCCTGGAATATCGCTTTCGTTATAAATGAAGACTACGGGTGGGCTACCAAAAGATTCATTTGGATTAGGTGGCTGCATCGTAATACGAGGATCTTCAAAGCTATCGTTGATGAGCAAGAGTTCACAGGCATTAGCAGGTGCTGATGGGGGTGGGGCGGGAGAAGGTGCGATCGCCACTGCATAATCTTCTACTTCACCACTGGTCACAGGTCCTATAGCCCGCTCATCTAGCGCCGCTGTACCGGTATCGTCAGTTAGGCCATAGGTCGTCAATCGGAATCGCGCATATGTTGTTGTTCCTCCTGTCATCCCACTCAAGCCAGCACCCGACCAAGCCAGCGCCCCATCAGGATTACTATTGCCCGACTGCACCGTTTGACTGGCGTATTCGTCGGCTTCAAAGATGCCGCTGCCGTCAAAGTCCACCCAAGCGTGGAGAGTCGCCGCCGTGCCGGTTGTATTGGTTGCGGTAATATCTGTTGCTGCAATGGTATAGGCCGTATCGCTCTCGTTTAGAGGCGCGAGGACAATTCCATCATCTTCAGCGCCGTCACCGGTTCCATCTAAAGGCGCTTGTGCATCTGCTTCAAAGTCAGGCGCTGTCCCCAACTGCAAGCCCGGTACAATCACATGGCTCGCCCCTACGCCTTCGCCTCCAGTATCAGCGGCATTGGTCCCGTAGGTATCTGGCGCGTCGCCATAATCTCGACCCGGATCAGGGATAAAGGGATAGTTGTTGTTGATAATTAAAGGATCGCCGGGTGCTAAATCGAAGTCGATATAGTATGGGTTATCACCGCAAAGGTTAGAGGTTAGCTGGCCAGTGTTGCCATTTTCACTCGCCCCCAGTGAGTCAGGGTTAGGATTGCCCGTCGGATCGTATGCTGGGGTCGATTCTACACAGGTTGGACTAATGATGTAGCCGGGTGGCGGGGTAATGATCGTGGTGTAAATGCCCGCTGCACCGCTGGCTATCCATTGATAGTTTCCGGTGGCACTGCCATCGTCGATTAGGTTAACGCTACCGCCTGGTGGTGGGGTAATGCTGATGCTGCCGCCCGAGAGAATTTGCCCGGTTTCCTCATCGTAAAAGTAGCCCTGGGGGTCGAAGTCTTCATCATCAGGAATGCCGTCATTGTCGCGATCGCCAGTCCCTTCTTCACTATCTGGAATACCATCACCATCACTGTCTCCGCCAATGCTCAAAATCTGTGAAGTACTGGCCTCTCTCTCTCCATTCGCAGGCGCACCGTCAGTATCTCCATTGTCAGCGCCAGGATTATCTTGGGTCGCTACGTCATCGGGGTCTGGGCTAAGCGGCTCGTTTTGCGCGCCGGCAGGAGAGGTTTCGCCCATGACAACAGTCACTTGGTCTCCATTTACAGCTGCCGAATCCACCTGCACAGGGACCCGAATCGTGAGGGTACCTTCTGCGGGAACCGATCCGTTGTTAGCCCCTGCCACACTCGCGAGTAGCGTACCTGTCGGCACGCCACCACCGCCCTGAGGCACCGTAATGTTGTTTAAGGCAATCGGTGAGGTGCCTGTTCCATCTGGATCGTATTCAATCAGCTCAATAGGTCCAAAGAGCGTGCCATTGATAATGCTAGAAGGCGAGTCTGGAATGACAAACTGGGTTGGATCGTTACCTACATTGGTGAGGGTAAAGGTGAAATACACCACATCATCGGCAGTGATAGTGCCGTTGCCTTGGTTCGCATTCGAGCTGTTGATGCTGTTAGGAGCTTCTGCGGGGGAGGCCGTCGCAGTAAGGGTGATGCCTGCGACTTCTGAGACCTTTACCACCACCTCGTTAGAGAGCACCTCTTGCACATTACCCATGTCATCTGGGTCTTCATAGGATCCTGTGGCCTGGTTGCGAATTTCTGTGCCGGGCAGGGTTGTTTGCGCTAGCAGTGGCAGAACCAGCGAAAAGAGTCCACCATTGATCAACAGAACCGTCAGCACTTTAAGAAGAGACCGGCCCACAAGGTTGTGCTTTGACGGGGTTAGGGCAGCAGGAGAATTTGCCGAGGGGCGGGTGGAGCGCTTAGACATGATCGCAACAAGAAGAGAAACTGCTAAAAAGTTGAATAGGTGAGGCGTTTAGTGGCCCGGATTAATCGACGGTGACTCGGAAGCGGATATAGCCGTAGGCATCCGCTGGGATGCCGGGTGCAGTGGCATTTGGAATCGTGGTTGGAGACTCTGCAATGCTCACAATCACTGCACCTTGGTCATTCGTAGGCTCAGGGCAAGGCGTTGTTGGTACGGTAGGCGCGCTGACAAATTCACCGCCGTCACTGTCGGTATTGGTGTCACTCAAGGTTGTTGTCGTGCCGTTATACAACAGCGCCATCGACCCAGCAACGTAAGTTGTGTTGGGCGGCACCATGTCGCAAATTCTGACATTTGTAATAGGCTTAGTACCGCTAGAGATAAAGTAAATGGTGTATTCCACCTCATCGCCCACGTTTAGGTCACCGTTAATGGCACCTGCAAGATAGTCACTAATGCCGCTTGTTGTGTCTATAGGGTTGGGCCAGTTGGCGTAGTTGTCTGCGGCATTGGCAACGCCTGTGGTGACATCTTCAAAGGTTGTGTTAAAGAGTTGTTCATTTACCTGACCTCGGTTGATAGCAGTAATACGTTCAACAACCAGAAGATCGGCATTACTAGGGGCTGCGATCGCCACTACATAATCTTCCACTTCACCATCACTGGCCGCCCCACCCGGCGTATTGGCGTCGATACTGGTGTCCGAGGCCAACCGAAAGCGTGCATAGGTCTCTCCTACCGCACCAGCCGTAATGCTATTCCAGGTCAAATCCCCAGCAGGTGTTCCCGTTGTTACAGCAACACTCGTATACTCTCCAGGTTCAAACGTCCCACTCTTATCAAAGTCTAACCAAGCATGGAGAGTCCCCGTTCCAGTCGCCGTGATATTGCCTGCCGGAATGCTGTAGCTTGTATCCCCCTCGGTCAGCGTTGCCAAAGTAATGCCATCATCTTCACTACCATCTCCACTTCCATCTAAAGGTGTTTCTGCATCACTCTCACTATCCGGTGCGGTCCCTAAATGAAGCCCTGGCACAATTGTGTGACTAGCACCGCCACTAGCCTCTGTTGTGCCATAGGTATCTGGTGCATCACCATAGTCTTTTGCTGCCGATGCTGTTGTTGTTACTTCAGTACAGTCACCAAATGTGGGCGTATTTGGATCATCTGAATTCCCTGATCCCGCATTCCCACTGGTCTGCCCCTCATAATCAATGGTCGCCTGGTTACATATCAAGTCTCCTGGCGCAGCTGTGACAGTGACATCAAAGGTCATCGTCACCGTGTCGTTGATATTTACTTGGCCGCCCTGAGTCGCATTAGCACCAGCCCCTATACGAAATATCACATTGTTGCCGTCAAACTCAGCTTCGTCATCCCCTGCGCCATCAGTTTTAGCAACGCCACCAATTTTTAAAGACCCTGGGACAAAAGTTGTTCCTGCTGGAATCGCATCCGTACTAATCGTATTAGTCGAGTTGTCATTACCTGTATTTGTGACGCTTATGGTGTAAGGAATCGTATCCCCATTGGCATAGGTAGTTTGAGGCGTTGTCTTCTCAAACTGAGTGACCAGGTTCGGCTCAAATACCTCTACACCAAAGAAGTAGGCCATTGGCCAGATGCCATCCCCCTGAGTTCCTAGGGTGACATCAATGCTGGTTGCATTCGTCGGGATTGCATTATTGGCCTGGTTCCAGCTAGTCAGGTTAAGGTAATCAATATCGATGACCAAGTTAAACGGATCGTTGGGTGTCCTTGTAGTAATGTGGGAACCAAACTTAGAGATGGTGCCATTAAAGAAATTGGTCGAAGCGTTCAGTGCATCTGAAACTCGAGTACCATTAATCGCAAGGAAATCTCCGGTAGAATCGATTTCACCGTCTCCAGCAACAGCCCCCATAAACACCTCAAAGCCGCTTGTAGGAGGTGTTCTTAGGCCTGATAACGTGTTAGTAATGCTAGAACCAAAACCAGTAAATTGATAACCGTCAAAAACAGTTAGGCTACGTCGAGGTTCTGTTGGATCTTCGTACACTACCACCAACGACCAACCTGCATTAGGATACGTAAAACCAGTTCCTGTACTCGTTTGAACATTAGCCAATGTGTAGCTCCCGCTGCCGCCCCCCTGCACCAAACCAGTCACATCTGCAAATGAGTTATAAACATCCCAACCTGTTGTCCCAGAGTTATCTATGCTGGTAAACGTATCAGCAGTGATGGTTTGATAACCACTGCTAGGCGTCGCCAGCAGAGCCTCATTTCGCTTACTTGCATCGGGTGCTGCCGTTGTTGCCCCATCAGAGGTGCCCCCCCAATACAAACCTGCAAACAACACATTTGCATTCGGTGGAATCATCAACTGCGCAGAACTGGAGTTAAACGTCGCCCCATCACTATCAATGTCGATCATCTGCATGGCCAGACCAGCATTGTTGTTGCCAGCAGTCCCTGCAGATAGGGCACTTCTACAAGCTGCCAAGCTTATATCACAAGTTAAAACAGCATTCCCCGTAGCTTCAATATTACCGGTTGTCTCTGCGCTATAGCGTAGGGAAAAAGGACGATCCCCCGTCGGCAACGACGCATCGATCGGAGGAGCCGCATCATTTAGAATCAGCTGCGCGCTGTTGAACGTACCATCATCGCCATTAAAGGTATCGCAAACCTCCAGAGTCCAGATCCCATTAGAAGCTTTGCCGTTAAACGAAGCAAGGCTATTGGATGGAGCTGCAGTTCGATCATAGAGAGGTGAGGCAGTATTATCTGCATTGCCATCATTCAGGGAATTCCCGGAACTGCTATCTAGGAGAACGTCGTATCCGGCTTGACTATCACCACCACTGCTACTGATAACCCGAACAGAGGTGCCGTCCGGATGTCTTAGGGTGACTTGAATGTCTCCCCGGTATGTATGAGCCGCATTAAACCCCAAATTAACGTCTTGAACCGTAAAGCTATCGCCAACTGTAAAGGTACGGGCCAAAGGCGAAGTACACGAAGTAGAGGTGTTGCTGATGAATCCAGGCGATGTATTGTCATAGGTGAAGATAGCAGCCATAGCCTTTTGAGGGATAGCGCCTATAAATGCTCCAGCAGACAATAATGACAATATGTAGACACGTATACGCTTCTCTAAGACGCTGCTGACAACTATAGGCTCATCTAATTCATTATTTTGGGAGGTCACTATCCTAGTCGCGTTTTTAAAATGTCTTGAGATCTTTTTCATCACTAAAGTTTCTGTTTTTTTGGGAATACATATCTAAGATTGTTCTATCTCGTGAAATCCATCTCTCCTAAAGCGTTGTTAGCGAAAAGCCACGGATGAATTCTTAGAGACGATCACAATAAGAACAAATTCAGCATTTCGGCAGCCATGGTCCATAGGCGGTTTTTTCAAGTTCTGACACCCGGACTTCAGAGCGCCAACACGATCAGGTCTCAGGCAAGAAACAGATATTTTAGATGGCTTCGCAATCAGGTGTGTATCACTAAACAACGGTATTTCCAATCATCTCCTTAAGCTTTTCTGGAGGTCTAGACGCCACCAAAAGGGGTATTTCGCGACAGTGCTGATAGCCAAAGGCAAACGTAGAGACTCACTCTACTAGCGATCTCAAGGGGGTGCGAACGTCTCAGTTCACGGTTGAGACGCAAGTATGTTAGGAGGGTTTCACCCTAAAAAGACTGATAGCAAATTTTTGATGAAAATAACGGCTGCACCCAGACCAAAAATTCCGTAGAGAGACATATTAATAATTTTGCTAATAGTTGAAAATCTTAGAGATGACATTGCACGCATTGTTGTAGAAGTGGTGTTAGAGGTTCGGGAAGAATTCCCTAAGGCTTACCTTAGGGAAACTAGAGTCAGCCAAAAGGGATAGTGGCCAACGGCACTTAAAGGCAAGCAACCTGCTGCTGAGTGCGATCGCGATGCAACCCTTGAAAAAGGACTACACAGATATTACTTTTCCCTTATTTATTACTTTTCTTACATTTAGTAATCCCATCAAGAGGAGTTAATGACCAAAAGTAAGCTTGGAAAATCATTTCGTGTTTATACGCTCAGTCGCTGTGCGGAGAATATGGGCCCAATAAAAAATGCCGGCACGAAAGTACCGGCATTTTTTATTTCGATGTTTTATCTATATGGCTTGTCCCTAAACCGCTCTTCCTTAGAAAGATCAGTCAGGCTATTGCATACAGTCGGTGATATTGAGCGCTACAGCCTTGGTAAGCATGACAACCCAAACAATAGATCTGATACGCAGCATAGTTCTTCAGAAATTTTAAGTGTATGAGCCGTAGCAGGGGCAACCTGCCCGGTAAAAAGTCCGAGTAGCGCGCTTACTGGCCGCTCTCTGACACCATCCTTGGCACTGTTGGTACTGACAATAAAGCCCATGGGCTCGATCGTTTGAGGGGCTATTAACGCGACCCCATCCTTGCGATCGCAATGGGCACATCCGTACAAAACAATCTGTGAATAGATGTTCACAGCTATCGGTTGCTCAGGCCAGCTCTGGTCTCGATTGCTTAGCAGCAGCCGCTCATCAAATCTCCACTGACCTGAAAGCCACTCATTATCAGAACAATAGTCGTCAGGGCTTAACGCTTCATGAAATGAGGGTTCTGAACGGAGACACTCTGCCACAGCATTCGTGGTCTCTAAGGGCAGAGCATCACTAGCCGTTATGGGCTGAAGCGTCACTGTTGGACTATCACTTGCCAGGGGCATCAGGCCTTTTATACAGCTCGCTGTTAAAGGCACCTCTATCAACAGCAGTTTGTTGTAGTAATAGCGCCACTGATTCAGCGAAATTCGTTTGAGATAGATAGACAGGGACATGGACAGTCTTTAGATAATGTCACAGACATAGGATGAATTGAGAATGATGCCGGCTAAAAGCCACACGTGCTTACCGCACAAAGGCTAATAGCCATAGCACAGTCGGGAGTCACCCCCAGTCACGCCTCAAAACGGAAAGCAGCTGCACGCCAAATGGTCAGAGCGCGGTCGAATCGGACATCGACAAGCTTACATTTCTTACTTTTAGGTTATCTCATCAACTCACGCTGTAAGGCAACCGTAAGGTGCAAGCACCTACAGGTATGAAATAATCGGCTAAATTGAAAACTCCAGTATTTACCCTGGCTGACCATGCCCCAGGCGATACGAGCAACCCCGTGGATAGTCTGATTGCTGGACCTAGCGCTGATTGCGTTCAGGTGCTTGTGCCGTAAACCTGCCTTGCAGACTCTCACCTGACAAAATCGAGCCTGCTCAGCGACAAAAAAGCCACAGAAGCTCCCTTCTGTGGCCTTAGAAGTGGTGTGAGTAAAGCTGCTGTTGGACGTTAGGCTATTCCGATAGGAAAGAGATCAACGACTGTCGTACAACCGATAAAATTAGTGCGGGCCTCATAACTGTTGAGAAAAGCCCTCGTATGTATGTTCGGGAGCTTTGCGTCAGGCTCACTCTCCTGCTCGCCGTTAGCAATAGACACTGTCAAATCAGATTCAATCAGACCAGAATTATCTATCCGCTCTTGGTTCGTCGGCTGCACGTCATCCGCCAAGCCGCTATCAACCGAGCCGCCATCAACCGAGCCAGCAGCATCTCCTAATTTTTTAGAATTTTCTGTTTTTTGAGCGTCTCGGTCACAGCTGGCCTTTTCTGGCAACGCCCGAGCGTTCGGCGCAACAGCTTTTGGGCGAGCCGATGAGCGCTCATCACAAACAAAGTCTGCACTCAAAGGAGTATCTACAAACAACAGCTGATTGTAGTAGTATCGCCACTGGTCAAGATCGACAGGATTGGCGCTATAGGGTAATAGTTTAGACATATTAAATTGCCGGATACTTTATTAGATACGCAATCAAAAAAATCGAAAGCTCTTGAAGCTTTTGGACAACATGAAAGCTGTAACATCACATCCTGCTCTAAAAGTAGCGCCCTTCACAGCAGTGGATATTTATCTGCACCCGTCAATCAAAAAGAGACTGCCTGGTAGAAGAACCTGGTAGAAGAACGGTCTCTGTTTTATCTGTTATCTCATCAAAAAAAATTGATAGCAACCCCCTAGTCGCAAAATATAGAGGCGGCGACAAAAGTCCAGTGTTTCCTCTGACTGACCCTTACGAGAATGATCACTTGCCCAGCCTGTTGAGATTACGGATAGTCCCGAGAGCCACTCATAATTCTTCATTGGCTGTGTAATGCATTTGACAAACCCGCACGGTCACCCCCGATAAAGTTGTAAACGAGCCGTCTTGCCAGAGAAGCCCATTTCTGACCCGGCATTCTTTAGGAGACATTTCTTAGGAGCCTGTCTTTATGCTAGTTACCCAGCAGCCTGTCTTTCGCCGGTTTTGGTATCCGGTGATGCCACTAGCAGCGCTAAGCGACGGCCCCAAGGCATTTGAGCTGTTGGAAGAGCCTTTAGTCATTTGGCTCGATGACCAGGGAGAGCCTGCCGCCGTGCGCGATCGCTGCTGCCACCGCACGGCAAAACTCTCCTTAGGAAGCGTCGAGATGGGTCGCATTTGCTGTCCGTATCACGGCTGGGAATTTGATGCCAAAGGGACCTGCCTTAAGGTGCCACAGCTCCAGGCAAAGGACGCTATCCCAGCAAGCTACCGGGTAGATAGCTATCACTGTAGGCAGCGCTATGGCTATGCTTGGGTGTGCTTAGAAGAGCCGCTGGCCGATATCCCGAAGATTGCTGAAGCTGACGACCCAAACTACCGACTGCTGCCAGAATTTTATGAAACTTGGGGCTGCGCGGGGCTGCGGGTGATGGAAAATGAGCTGGACTTGGCCCATCCTACCTTTGTACATACCACCACCTTTGGCAGTGAAGAACATCCGACCCCCGATGAGCTAGAGATTACAGAAACAGACTGGGGCATCCACGTTTACGGAAAGCTGGGCGTGGTGAATCCAGAGTTGCAGCAGCAAAACCTAAAGATGGAGGAGGACCAAACCTTCCGAACGCTGACCATGGACTGGATAATGCCCTTCACCATTAAGCTAAAAATTACCTACCCCAATGGGCTAGAGCATATTGTGGTTAATACCATGACGCCGATTAGCGATCGCACCTCGCAAATGGTGCAGTTTTGCATCCGTAACGATACCGACGCTGAAACGCCCGCAGCAGATGTCATTGCCTTTGACCGCGCAGTCACCTTAGAAGACAAACGCATTTTAGAATCCACTGATTTTGACGTGCCGCTGCGCCCCAGCGCAGAAGAACATATGTTTACCGATAAGCCAGGCATCATGATTCGTAGGAAAGTGGCCGCCCTGCTCAAAGCGCACGGAGCACCTGTTTGAGTTGAGCCGCTTTCACAAGCTGGCTTTATCGAGCTGACTTTAGCAAAGCAAAGCCCGATCAAGACTAAGTCTTTATCGGGCTGGCTAATTAGGTGGGCTTCATTAAATTGTAGATAGCAACAAACTTACTGCCTTGCCCCCGTCCCCAAGTTTGGGGCTCTGAAGCAAAATGTGAAAAGCCTTTCAGCTGGCTAAGGCTGCGCGCGATCGCTGCTTGATAAGCACAAAGCCAACCCCCATCCAAAACAGCAGCAGGCCACTGGTAATCGCTAGGGTTGTCACCAAGCCAAAGCTAGCAATGAGCGCAGGGGCCGCAGCGGTAAACAAACCGCCCCCCACAATCGGTTCAAAAAAGAGCTGCTTGTAGGCAAAGCTTTCAAACGCGCCAGAACGATTCTCAGGATCTACCATGCGTAAGAGCAAAATACCGGTTGCTGTTACCCCCATCGACTGGCCCAAGTCGCCAATGGCTTTCTCGAACCAGTAGTCTGGAAAAATACGCGGCGCAAACCATAGAAAAAAGCAAATATTCCAAGTGATACCGGCTACGCTCAACACTAAAAAGATGCCTAAGTTGCCGCCAATCACCTGCAAAGAGATGGACGCTAGCGCGGTGACAACCACAACATCCAACGCCATCCCTGCGATGTTCTTGGTTAAGCGTGGAATAATCAGCGCATCAAGGTTTAATCGCACCATAATGAGTTGAACAATAATGCCACCGATGAGCGCCATCGGAAACAACGGCACGTATTCCATCATGGTAAATCCGGTATTTGCCCAAGTGAGCGATTCTAATAAAACCAATCCTTGCTGAATCAACCAGCCAAAAATAACGGCAATGCCCACAAACCCAAAGTTAAGAGAGAGCGGATCAATCAACAACCCCTGAGTCAGAAGGCGTCGTCGCGCTCGTTGTTGTTCGGTGTCGGTATGGGAAAGCTCGGGTAAGTCGGCCTCCTGTGGCATGTCTTCGGGCCGCGATACGGAAATGTGCTGCCGTTTACGCGCCCAGTCTGCCAAGAAAGTGCCGGTCACAATCCCAGAGATAATTCCCACGGTGGCAAGTCCCAGGGCCAAATCAGCCCCTTCTTCAAACCCCAGATCTCCCAGCGTCGCGGCCATACCGCCAGCAGTTCCGTGGCCCCCTTCAAAGCCAATTTCAATCAGCGCCGCTGAAATCGGGTTCGCATCAAACAGCGGAATTAAAATCAGTAGCGTGACCAAAATGCCAACCACATACTGCCCCCAAGCTAAAGACTGACCGAAAACAACCTGCGGCGCAGCCTTACGCCAAATTTGTTTTGGGCTGGGAATGGCTTCGCCTAAAAACAGCGCAGCAAAAACAATGTTGATAAAAATGCCCGGTGCTTGTGACCAGGTATCGCGGATAGGCTCTGGAAAGAATCCTTGGGACAGCAGGCTGCCTTCACCGGACAGGGTGGTTGCGATCGCGCCCAGTACCTGTGGACCTAACAGAAGTGCCAGCGCGCCAGCCACAATCGACTCAGGTAAATACAGCCGCTGAATCCAGCGAACTTTTTGCTTAATAATTCGACCAGCCAAAATCAGCAGCGCAATCCAAATAAATGCGAAGAAAACATCTCGAAGCGTAAGCATAGTAGTAGTGCCCTAGCAACAGCGACTTAAAACGGGAACTGAGCAGGGTAGTCAATAAGAGTGGAATGGAGCCGTCGTTATTTCACTTGGGTACAACGCTATTCCTGTACTCTGCCCGTATTAAGTTCGTACTATGTGTTTACCCTGAGATAGCCGCCGCTGTACGTAACAATCCCTACGACTTCACCGATCTCTTCATTCTGATTAAAGAAGTTATTCCTTTTGACGCGGTTAGCTCACTCTTTAGTAAGAGAGAAAACCTAATATGCTCTCTGGGCGTTCTCTCTGAATATTCTCTCTGGGCGTTTTTTCTGGATATTCTCTCTGGGCGACAAGCCGATTATTCAGACGCGCCAACAGGCGATTGATTCTGAGTCGTTGGAATGGTAATCGTAAATTCAGTCCCCTCACCCAGAGTAGACAAGCAGGTTAGCGTACCTTGATGATGCTCCGTAACAATTTGATGGCTAATGGACATCCCGAGGCCAGTGCCTTTACCAACGGGCTTTGTCGTAAAGAAGGGGTCAAAAATCTTGTTCAAAACTGAGTCTGGGATGCCCCCGCCAGTATCACCAATAGAGATCATCACCGTTTGCTGATCAGGGCCAAGGCGAGTAGTGAGCGTCAGCGTACTGGATATAGGCGCTAGCTCTTTCAGGGTGTTGTCTGAGGACGCCTGTCGGTCGCAGCGTTCTCTTGTTTTCAGGTCTGCGGCTACAGCAGCTTCCATCGCATCTAGGGCATTGACCATAATATTCATAAACACCTGATTGAGCTGTCCGGCATAGCATTCTACTGGAGGCAGCTCACCATAGCAACGCACGACTTCAACCGCAGGGCGATCGCCACTCGCTTGCAGCCGATGCTGCAAAATCAGTAGGGTACTTTCGAGGCCCTCATGAATATCCGCTTGTTTGACAGCCGCTTCGTCTAGCCGAGAAAAATTGCGCAGCGACTTAACAATCTCTCGAATGCGCTCAGTTCCCACATTCATAGACGTTAACAGCTTTGGAATATCTGCTTTTAAAAAGTCTAGGTCTACGTCTTCTAGCTCTTGTCGAACCCTCTCAGGCGGCTTAGGGTAAGTCTCCTGATAAAGTCTCGATAGATTCAGCAGATCGTCAACGCAATGGTTGAGATGACTTAAATTACCGTGAATAAAGTTGACTGGGTTATTAATTTCATGGGCAATTCCAGAAACCATTTGACCGAGGCCAGACATCTTTTCGCTTTGAATCAGCTGCACCTGCGTTTGCTTCAGATCACTCAAGGCAAGCTGTAGTTTCCCCTCAGCAGCTTTGCGCTCATGAATTTCTTGGGAGAATTCATGGTTGCGCTGTTCTAAGGCGCTGTAGGTATACACATAGTCAAGAATCAGACCCGTGAGGGGCACTAGGTAGGCAATAATTTTAAGAAAGTGCGCGATATTAAAGTGGTTATCGAACAGGGCCGTTGAGCCGAAGGCCATATGGAGCTGAGTGGCCACATTGGGGAGAGTACTCACAATCAATGCCGAGGAAAATATGCTGGGATATTTTCGATAAAAGGCGGGATACAGCCAAATACCCGCACCCAAAAACAAAAGCAATGGCAAAACATCCCAGGGGCGAGTTATCACCGCATTTGGAAAGGTTGTGTTGGGTAGATTTTGACTTTTAGCACAAATCTGAATAGTCACATAGGCAAGCAACACGAAAACAGAACTGGTCCCTGCTACCACCGTAGAATTGAACCGCCAGCTCCGGCCAAAGTTGCCAATTAACAACAAACTGGTGCCCACGATACTGATGAGCGCATTAAACAAGCGACAAAGCGCCCACGTAAACGGGATTAGGTTGCCATTGTCGGCAACTGCCTCAACGAGCCGATCGGCGGCTAAGGTGTGAAAGGCATCCATAATCCCTGCACAAAGCAGAGCGACGCCAAGGATCGGGGTGGCCACATCGGGCTTATTGGCAAAGCAAGCAAAGGCCAATAGCGTCGTAAAAATAGCTGTGCAAAAGGCGCTCCATTCCAATATGGTGTGGGTGTAGCTTCCGGCTAAAGCACGGTGCACTGCTTCTTGTAGCTGACCTGTGGAAAGGTTACGGATGGCTTCGCTGGAAAGAGTTTCGGCATCCGAAGCAAAGTCGAGGCCGAGCAGGTTGAGGAGCGCAGGCAGAATACAGATCCCCATAACCAGGGCGATTAATGGCTTGGGAAAGGTCGCCACAGTGACAGAATAGGAGGGCTGAGCGTTTTTTTGAATAGAAGATAAAATACGCCGCTTAGAACGCTGTTTTATCAACCTAAACAGGGGGTTTCTCACAGCCCTCAGAGCCTTCACGAACATATTGACAACCTTTGATGTGAGCTTAAGGTGCCCTGTTATGTGCAGTTTTGCTATTTTACGCCTTCAAAAAATATTTCAGCATTTGTATTCCAGGCAACCGTTTTGAATGGCTGCTTTCTTTAGATTAATCTTCGTCAGTTGCAACTTTCGCCACAAGCGCTCTAGTCGCAAACACTTTGCGTCGTGAGTCTGCGTATCTGCAAATGTACTGGTCTTCTCTCGTCTTTGGTCTTTGGTCTCTTGTCTTTGGTCTTTGGTCTTTGCCTGGTGTGGTTATGCTGACTGAACATTCTCTGTGTGATCCGATTGTCTATAACGATTGGCATGTGGTGGCGATCGCAGATCACGTCAAGGCCGATCGCCCTCTACAGGTAAACTTGCTTGGCAAGCCCCTCTTACTCTGGCGTGCCAACGACGAAATTATCGCCTGCCAAGATCGCTGTCCTCATCGCGGTGTGTCGCTCTCTTTAGGAGAGATTGATAAAAAGGGAGAGATTGTGTGTCCGTACCATGCCATGTCGTTTAATGCGAGGGGGCACTGTACCCGCATTCCTGCCGACTTGAAAATAACCCGCTTTCCGCAAAACGCAAACCTGCGCACCTACAAAACGCAAACTCAGTATGGTTTCGTTTGGCTCTCTCTCGGCGAACCTGTTCAGGCGGTACCGGTGTTTCCAGAGTGGTTGCAAGAAGATGCCGTGACCTTTCACTGCGGCCCCTATCCAATCAATGCCAGCGCACCACGCATTGTAGAAAACTTCGTCGATATTGCGCATTTTCCCTTTACTCACCGAGGGTTGTTGGGCGATCCTAATCATCCAGAGATTTCAGACTACCGCCTGTCTGTGAGTGACGGCGAAATAATCGCTAGCGATATTCACTTCTATCAGCCCAATCCAGAGGGGACAGGTGAAGCAAAATCAGTCTCCTATCGCTATAAAATTGTGCGACCGTTGTCGGCCTGCTTTCGCAAGGGAGAGACGGATCAGTTCTTTTTTATTTTTTTGGTAGTCACGCCGATTGAAGAGACTCGCAGCATTGCTTGGCTAGGCGTATCGCGAAACTATTCATTGGAAGTATCTAATGACGAACTGCGCGCGTTTCAAGATGAAGTGATGGCACAAGACATACCCATGGTGGAATCTCAGCGCCCACAAAAGCTGCCGCTGACCCTATCGCAAGAATTTCATTTCCCCTGTGACAAAATGTCGATTGCTTACCGTCAGTGGTTAAAGCAGCTAGGTCTCCAGTTTGGCACCTGCTAGCCTCGGTGTCTCATCACCGTGTCTTCTCCGTAACGCCGGCTACCGAATGAAACAGCGGTATGAGCTAGTGTGATTTGGATGTTGTATGTGGGCAATTTCATAGGTTTTTCGAAGGGCTTTGGAGCTGTCTCTGGCCTTTGTTCCACATAGCCCTACCACACAGGGCGCTGCAACACAGAGCACCATCCTATGGGCACAACATATGGACACAACATATGGGCACAACCGATAGCGATTATTTCAAACGTGTGCTCCTGCCACTCTTTATGCGCTCTAGTTATGCGCTCTAGCGGCCCACAATTCTGAGACGGCTTTTTATCGACGCGACTAGGTGTGGACCCTCTTTAAAGCTGGCATAGTTTGTTTACTGACGAAAAGCAGATTGTTGAAGCGGCGACTCCCGGCACCTTTTCCAGTTAACGTTTTCCCTTTAGTAGTTCTCTCTTTGTAACCCAGAAAAAAGTCACGTTATGTCAGTATCTATCAAGCCACCTCCGATCACGCCCAAACAAGCTGCCGCCACTGAAGACTATCCCCTCAGTGCGGTTCCCTGGTCCGATCGCAAGCCGTTTTGGTCGCTCTCCTTACTGCTAATGGGCTTTGCGCTCACCTCCACCACGCTGTTTGCCGGAGGGGCCATCGGGCCGGCTTTTAGCTTTGGGCAAATTTTGACCATCATTGTCATTGGCAATCTTATTTTGGGGGCGTACTGTGCGGCGCTGGGCTACATTGCCGCGCAGTCTGGGCTGACCACCGTCCTCATGGCCCGCTTTAGCTTTGGGAACGTCGGCTCTCGCTGGGTAGATTTTGTGCTTGGGTTCACCCAAATCGGCTGGTATGCCTTTACCACGGCCATCATCGTTCAGGTGCTCTTAGAGCTAATGGGCGCGCCTGCTACCGGCCTACCTTATTTTTTGCTGGTATTCTTTTTTAACTATGCCTTTTGCGCCACCGCCTACATTGGCTACCGAGCGATAGACTGGCTCAGCCGACTGGCAGTCCCGGCCATGTTGATTTTGGTGGCGGTGAGTTTAGCGATCGCAGCTGGCGACTACGGCAGCGCTGAAATTGCCGCCCCCTCAGGAGAGCTCGGCATGGGGGCAGCCTTAGCGGTTGTCATCGGCACATTTATTTCAGGAGGGACGCAAGCGACGAACTGGAGCCGGTTTGCGGCCTCTGGCAAAGACGCCGTTGTGGCAACGCTCAGCGCCTTTACGCTCGTCAATGGCATTCTGGTTTTTGCGGGTGCTTTTTGTACCCTGGTCTATGGCTCAGAGGATTTAATTAAAGCGATGGCTAGCCAAGGCATTTTAGCCGGTGGGGTGTTGTTGCTTATTCTCAATGTGTGGACCACTCAAGACAACACTATTTATGCCTTTTCGGTAGCGGGTGCCAACATGTTTCGCACCCACAAGCGCCATGCCTTTGTGTTAGGCGGTGCCACCTTTGCGCTTATTCTCACCCTTTCCGGCATTTACCAGCTCCTGCCGGATTACCTCATCCTCCTGGGAAACTTCATTCCGCCCATTGGCGGCATCATTATGGTTGACTTTTGGCTGCGCCATGGCGGACGATTTCCCAAGCTATCGTCACAGCTGCCAAACTTTAACTGGGCGGGCGTCATCGCTTATGTAATGGGCTCATTAGTGGCCTTTGTCAGCAGCAACATTGGCTTGGGGATTGGGCCAGTAAACGGCATTGTTACAGCAGCCGTGCTGTACAGAGTGTTGTATTCAGTGATTCCTCAAACGGTTCGCTCAAGAGGACACTACTAACGATAGGCTGTTTGTTACCAGACGGGTGATACCGGTAAGGTGAAAGGATACGTAAACCGATAAAACAACATGATAAGCAACGTTGAACTACAGCACCTACGCCGATGTGTTGAACTAGCAACCGAGGCTTTAGAGGCCGGTGATGAGCCCTTTGGATCTGTTCTTGTTAGCGAAGAGGGGGCCGTTTTGGCTGAAGAACGAAATCATGTTAGGGCGGGCGATCGCACCCAGCATCCAGAGTTTGCCTTAGCACGCTGGGCCGCCAACAACATGACACCACAGCAGCGCGCAACCGCCACCGTATTCACCTCAGGAGAACACTGCCCCATGTGTGCCGCCGCCCACGGCTGGGTTGGCCTAGGTCGCATCGTATATGCCAGCTCTTCTGCCCAGCTCGCCGACTGGCTCACCGAATTTGGGGCTCCCGCGCCGCCCGTCCAAATTTTGCCTATTCAAAAAATTGTTCCTAATCTGCCAGTAGAAGGGCCTGTTGCTGACTTGGCGGAGCAGGTAAAAGAGCTTCATCGACGGCTTTACAGTTCAGAAAATTGAGCTCGAACTTAATTTGTTATTTTGCAAGTGCGTGTCTATGATTCTGAGATTATAGCTCTGAAAAATAATAACAACTTATGGCAAAACCTTTGTGCTAATTCAACTCATCCAGCAGAGCCAAACACCGCATCTGTCGTTAAGTTCAGCTGAGGAAATATTCCCGAAATCAACTTTTCACCAGCAATGAATCTCCGAACTTTATACTCGTCCTTATCCATCTGACAAACTGTGATTGTTGGTTGCTTAGGCTGCCCAATATGTCGCACGGCGCCCAGCGCTCGAAAATCTATCATCCAATATTCCTGGATGCCCATCGCCTCATACTCGACAAACTTATGCCCATAGTCATCCCGCCAATTAGTGCTCACCACCTCAATGACTAAAGGCACAGTCGCTCCATGCTGAATCACTGAAGACGTAGGCCACAGCGTTTCTTCTGGTAGTCGCTCACGATCTAAAACAGCTACGTCTGGAATATAACCAGAATTCTCAACCCGTGGCTTAATCAAACAGTTACGAGGAATAGAATAGGGCTGGCCAGTTCGCCGAATCTCAAAATTGAGTTCGGCAGTCAAGAAACCGCCGATATCTTCATGAGGACCAGTTGGTAACATCTCAACGACCCCCCCTTCAATCAACTCATACCGACGGCCATCGTCTGGATACCAATCCAAAAAAGCGTCGAAACTCATTGGGCTCTGAGCAAGTGATTGAACCATGATGCATCACCTTCCCTCCAAAAAAATACCAACCTAACGTGATTCAAAAGCTGAGCTAGACCTTAGATTACTCGTAATGTGTCCACATCCTGGCAATTCTGATTGTGTGCTCTTCCTTGAATACTTCATAGACAAGACGATGCTGAATATTGATTCGCCTAGAGTAGGCTCCAGATAGCTCTCCAGTTAGTTTTTCGTAAGGTGGCGGCGTTTGAAAGGGATTACTTGAAACAATCTTAATCAGTTTCTGAGCCTTTTTACTGAGGTTGCTGGCAGTCAACTTCTTGGCATCTTTCTTGGCCTGCTTGGAGTATACAACCCTCCATCTCACCATTCAATTTCCTCATCGCATTCCTCAAGAGGCGTTGCCATCACCTCTTTAATAGACTCACCCATACCCGGTACAGAAAGTAAATAAAGGGTCTCTTGAATGCTTGACCAGTCTTCTTCATCTACTAAAACCGCATTGCTATTTTCACCGGTAATAATGACAGGCTTATGAGACTCAGCTACCTCGTTGATGAGATTCTGAAGATTATTTTGAGCTTCTTCAACAGGATGTATGGACATCTATTATCCCTCTGCGTTAAATCTATTATCCCCTTGCATTAAGAAGCTACCATTAGAGATGCCTGAACTTATTACAGAGCTTGCTTCTACGTACAATTGTAAACGCTCCCTGCTGTGATTGCTATGATTCTAAGCGAGGTCAAAGCCTGTGCGATTGATCTTAAGTTTTTCAGATTTTTCACAATGAGATCACGAAACGACAGTTATCCGCACTGGTAGAGGCTGCGCGATCGCACACTGTAACCCCTGATACGATTTACGCCCCAGCCTTACTGCTTTACTGAGCCTAATCACACGTCCGTACAAGTTCAGACGGTGATAGTTCACAAAGAACATAGGCAACAAGAGGAGCACGGTCATGAAAAGGCGAGACTTACTAAAGCGGGGAACTGCTTTCACTGCGGGCGTATCCCTCACCGCCCTTATCAACGCCTGCGGCGGTGGCACCAACACCGCTACTACCGATGCCACAACCGATAGCACTGCTGCTGACAGCGGCGAACCGTCTGTTCTCACACTTGTTCGAGGCGGCGGTTTTCCTAACGGGCTAGACCTTCACCAAGTCGGCACCAATCGCCCCGCCTACGGCACCTCTTGGGCCATTTACGATCGCCTCGTCACCTTTGGCACCAAAACGCTTGAAGACGGCTCTCTTTCTTATGACTATACTGACGTTCAACCCGAACTCGCCGAGTCTTGGGAAATCGCAGAAGATGGGCTTTCTGCCACCTTCAACCTCCGCAAAGACGCCACCTTCCACGATGGCACTCCCGTCACTGCCAAAGACGTAAAATGGTCTTACGACAGAGCTGTTTCCGTTGGCGGCTTCCCCTCCTTTCAAATGAAAGCCGGTGCCTTAGAGAGCCCCGACCAGTTCGAGATTGTTGACGACAACACTTTCAAAGTCAACTTCCTCCGAAAAGACAAACTCACCCTCATAGATATGGCCGTTCCTATCCCGGCCATTATGAACTCAGCCCTGATAGAACCCAACGTCACTGAAGACGACCCCTGGGGCCTTGAATGGGCAAACGCCAACCCCGCTGGTGGTGGGGCCTATAAGCTAGATACCTTCACGCCCGAAGAACGCGTTGTGCTCGTGCGCAACGACGACTGGAAATCTGGCCCGCTGCCCGCCATCGAAAAGATTATTGAACTCAACGTCCCTGAAGCGGGTAACCGCCGCGCCCTACTCGAAAAAGGCGACGTTGATATGTTCTACAACGTCTCTGAAAAAGACATCAGCGAACTCAAAGCGACCGACAACTTTACGGTGGTTTCCACCCCGATTGAAAATTGCCTGTACGCGGTGGATCTCAACACCCAAGCAGAACTAGACGGCGCCCCTAATCCCTTTAGCGATGTAAAAGTGCGCCAAGCTGTCGCCTACGCCATGCCTTACGACGCCATTGTTGAAACGGCCCTCTACGGAGAATGCGTGCCGATGTATGGCGCAGACAGTATGGAGCCCAGCACCATCGACTGGCCTCAGCCCTATCCCTATGCAACCGATCCGGCGAAAGCCCAAGCGCTGATGGCCGAGTCGGGATTTCCTGATGGCTTTGACACCACGCTCGCCTTTGACCTTGGCACCAAAGAATGGGCCGAACCCATGTGCGTCCTTATTCAAGAAGCCCTCGCACCTATTGGCATTAATGTCACGCTAGAGAAAGTCCCCAGCGCTAACTTCCGAGGCGTCTTGGTGGAAAAAAGCAGGCCCATGATTGTCAACGGCTTTGGCGGCTGGCTCAACTATCCTGACTATTTCTTCTTTTACTCCTACCATGGTCAAAATGCAACGTTTAACGGTAGCTCATATCAAAATCCTGAGCTAGATAAGCTGGTCGATGCGGCCCTAAAAGAAGAGGCTGACACACCCGAATACGCGGAAAATGTGAAAGGGTTCTTGAAAATCGCCTTTGAGGAAATGCCTCGGATCGTCGTTGCACAGCCTTACCTATCGGTCGCGATGCAGCCCAATATTGAAGGCTATCAGTACTGGTTCCACCGACAGTTGGATTACAGACCGTTGAAGAAGGTGTAATATGGCTCGCCCTTCTACCGCCACCCTCATTGCCCGCCGTATCTTCGCCGCCATCCCCAGCGTCTTGGGCGTGATTATCCTCACGTTTATTCTCACCCGCGCCCTCCCCGGCGACCCTGCCGCTTACTTTGCAGGCCCTGCCGCTAGCCAAGAAGCCATCGACCAAATTCGAGAAACCCTTGGGCTCAACCGCAGCCTTCCAGAGCAGTTTTTCATTTACCTAGGAGAACTCTTGCGGGGGGATTTAGGCAGCTCACTTACCACCGGGCAAACCGTGCTTTCCGACTTACTCACGCGCCTGCCCGCTTCCCTCGAACTCACGCTTGCCGGGTTGTTCTTTTCTCTTATTTTCGCAATTCCCCTCGGCATTTTGGCCGCCACTCGTCCTGGCTCCTGGATAGACCATGCCGTTCGTGTTCTGGCCACAGCGGGTGTTTCTCTTCCTACCTTTTTTACTGGGCTACTGCTTGTCTATATTTTCTACTTCTTACTTGGCATCGCACCAGCGCCGCTAGGACGACTCGCCATTCTCTATTCACCGCCCAAGTCCGTCACGGGGCTGTATCTTGTAGATAGTCTCCTAGCAGGTGACTTAAAAACCTTTTGGGCTGCGCTTTCGCAGCTGGTGTTACCGGCGATTACCTTGGGGCTATTTGCCCTTGCGCCCCTGGCAAGGGTCACCAGAGCTGCGATGCTGGCCGTGCTCTCTAGCGATTTTATTCGCACCGCGAGAGCTAGCGGGCTCTCCCCGACCACAGTGTTATTTGGCTACGCCTTCCGCAACGCGTTGTTGCCGATCGTCACGACACTGGGGGTGGTTTTCTCCTTTCTTTTGGGCGCAAACGTGCTGGTCGAAAAAGTGTTTTCCTGGCCGGGGATTGGCTCCTATGCCGTCTCGGCCTTAGTCGCGTCAGACTACGCGGCAGTGCAGGGATTTGTGCTGGCAATGGCGCTGTTGTACGTGGTTCTCAATCTGGTGATTGATTTGGTGTATGTCGTCATCGATCCGAGAGCGGGAGTAGAGTCATGACGCTTGCAGAAACGCATTCTCGGCAGACTTTTCTGGCACAGGCTCGCTACGTTATTAGCGAAAACATTGTCACCTTTGGCGCGTTTTTACTGTTCTTTTTGCTGGTGCTGTTTGCCCTGTTTGGCAGTGCGATCGCCCCCTACAATCCTCTCGCCAGCGATGCCACCGTCGCCCTTTCTCCTCCCACCCTCGCCCACTGGTTCGGTACTGACGATCTGGGCCGTGACGTCCTTAGCCGAGTCATCGTCGCCACCCGGTTGGATTTGGGCATTGCAGTTGCTGCGGTTGCTCTCTCGTTTGTCCTTGGCAGCATTCTGGGGACCTGCGCTGGTTATTTCGGTGGCTGGTGCGATCGCATCATCAGCCGCCTAGTAGACACCATTATGGCTTTTCCCCTATTCATCCTGGCCATGGGCATGGTCGCTGCCCTTGGCAACACCGTCGAAAACATCATCTACGCCACTGCCATCATCAACCTGCCGCTCTACACCCGCGTCATCCGCTCCGAAGTGCTCATCCGCCGTGAAGCAGGCTATATAGAAGCTGCCCGCCTCGCTGGCAACAATCACTTGCAAATCATGACCCACCACCTATTCCCCAATGTGCTTCCTGTGATGATGGTGCACATTTCTCTCAACCTAGGCTGGGCCATCCTCAACGCCGCCGGACTCTCCTTCATCGGCCTCGGCGTGCGTCCGCCCACGCCCGAATGGGGCATCATGGTCGCCGAAGGGGCCACCTACATTGTCTCCGGCGAATGGTGGCTCGCTATCTTCCCCGGCCTTGTCCTCATGCTCACGGTCTTCTGTTTCAATCTGTTGGGTGACGGCCTCAGAGACCTGATCGATCCGAGGATGAGGACATGATGTTCAACAGGAGAGATATCAAGTTTACTGACGTACCCCCCAGCCCCCAAGTTTGGGGGAGCACTGCTAGCCCAGGAAATATTGAGAACACATCCCGTAAAAACAAGGACATCTTGCCTCAGAGCCCCAGAATTGGGGACGGGGGCACACCAGGCACTACTCAACTCTCCGACCTACACTCTCCAAACTTCCCGACCCATGAGACGAGCGTAGCCATCGGCGAAGCCTCTACGCAGCAGGGCTCCCTCCTCTCCGTCCGCAATCTCTCCCTAGAATTCCGCACCCGCACCGGCACCGTTAGCGCCCTCGAAAGCATTAGTTTTCACATCAACCCCAGCGAAACCGTCGGGATTGTCGGCGAATCCGGCTCTGGCAAATCCGTACTCGCCCTCGCCATTATGGGCATTCTCGATCCTGCTGCTCACATCACCAGCGGTGAAATCCTCTGGCAATCACCAGCCGATCAACAACCCTCCGGCACCTACGATCTGTTGAAAATGCCGGAGAAAAAACTCAGACAGCTGCGCGGAAAATCACTCTCTATGATTTTCCAAACCCCGCGCACCGCCCTCAACCCCATTCGCAAAGTCGGCAAGCAACTCGTCGATGTCCTCCGCTGCCACACCAATCTGCCGAAAAACCAACTCAAACCGCGCGCGTTAGAACTGTTGGCCAGTGTGAAAATCCCCGATCCACAGCAGCGCTACAACGCCTATCCCTACGAGCTTTCTGGGGGGCTGTGTCAACGCATTATGATTGCGCTAGCGATCGCATGCTCTCCGCAACTCCTCATCGCCGACGAACCCACTACAGGGCTGGACGTCACCACGCAAGCCACAGTGATGAACCTGCTAAAAGAACTGGCCGTACAACAACAAATGGCTACCGTAGTGATTACCCACGACTTGGCTTTAGCCTCAGAATATTGCGATCGCATCTTAGTCATGCACGCCGGACACCTGATTGAAAGCGCTCCCACCCGCACCCTGTTCGAGGCCCCTGCCCATCCCTACACCGCCAAACTCATCGCCGCTACCCCCGAACCCCACAAAGGCTTCGACGACCTTGTGCCCATCCTGGGTAACTTGCCAGATCTGCGCCGAGAAGACTTACCGCCTTGTCGGTTTATCAGTCGGTGCGATCGCGCCACAGAGCAGTGTTTTAACACATCGCTGCAACAACAACAGCTGACGAAAGACCACCAAGTAGCCTGCTGGCATCCGGTTAACAACGATAAACGAGGAAGGAGGAAGGATGAATGATGAATGAGGCGCCTTTGCTAGCGGTTACCGACCTTAAAAAGCATTTTCCGCTGACGACGGGTACTTGGCTGCCCATTAAGAAAGAAGTTCAGGCTCTCCACGCGGTAGATGGCGTAACGCTTAACATTCATCCTGGTGAAAGCGTCGGATTAGTGGGGGAATCTGGCTGCGGAAAATCTACCCTGATTCGCTTAATCGCTCGCCTGATGGAACCCACCGCTGGCAAAATTCTGTTCAACAACACCTCCATCGAGCAAATTCCGGTGGGCCTGTTTGCGCGCAGTCCGTATCGAGCTGATTTGCAAATGGTCTTTCAAGATCATACCGACAGCCTCAACCCAAGATTCACCGCGTTTGATACCATCACCGAACCGATTAAGCGCCTCGGCTCGCCCCATTCCAAATCGCAGCTCAAATCTCGCGCTGCCGAACTGGCCAATCTCGTTGGGCTACCCACAGAATTGCTTAGCCGCTTTCCACATCAGCTCTCGGGGGGGCAAAAAGCCCGTGTCGGCATTGCCAGAGCGATCGCACTCAATCCCAAGCTGTTGATTTTAGACGAACCTACCTCTGCGCTTGATGTGTCTGTCCAGGCAGTCGTTTTGCATTTGCTAGCTGAGCTGAAAGAACAGCTCAATATGAGCTATTTGTTCATCTCCCACGATTTGAATGTGGTGAGACTGTTGTGCGATCGCATCCTGGTGATGTATCTCGGCAAACTCGTCGAAACCGGCCCCACCGACACCGTCTTCAACCACCCTCACCACCCTTACACCCAAGCCCTCATCTCCGCCATCCCCAGCTTTGAATCCACGCCACAACCCTTCCGTGGGCTGAAGGTAGCCGAAGCCCGCAGCCCCATCAACCCCTCCCCTCACATCTGTCGCCTCTATGGCCGCTGCCCCAAAGGCGACAATCAATGCCAGCAAATCCAGCCAGACCTGCAACCGATAAGCGACAATCATCAGGTTGCCTGCCACTACCCTGATGCGTCTTAACTCCCGTGTCAGTAGACACGCCATGAGCCGCCCTACCCCTAAAAACGCCGGATCTTCTCAACTGTTGCTAGGCATTGTTTTTGTGCTCCTCAGCGCGGTTGGCCTTGCCACCCAAAACGTTGTTTCCCGACTCTTTTTTGTGCCTAGTGCTGTCTTTGGCACTCTCAGCTTGGGGGGCTGGTTATCTCCACAGCTCAGCAACATTGTCATGCTCCTCGCCTTGCGCATGGCACTCATGGCCGCGTTCCTCACCGCAGCCTCACCTCGCCTATATCCCAAAACCTTTACAGCGCTTTGGCAGCTGACAAAAGCCCCAAAGCTCTTGGCCTACGTTGTTGGCAGCGGCCTATGCTTGTTCATCGGGCTGACGTCACTTTACTTTTCCCTGAGTCAAGTTGCCGCTGGAATTGCGATCGCAATTTTCTTCATCTATCCAGCAATCACCCTCCTGCTCGCTTGGCGATACTTACATCAGCGCCCCCTCCCCTATCAGCTAGGCCTCATGCTGGTCCTCTTTTTCGGCGTTGCTCTCACCACGTTAGGATCATCGCCCAACCCAAGCTCGACAGCCAATCCAACGCTCGGCATTATCGGCGGGCTCATCGCCGGACTCAGCTTTGGTATCTACGGCATTTTTGCCGAAATCGTGCTTCAGCCCCAGGCCGAGCAGCAAAGTCTTCATCCTGTTCCTTTTTCTCTAATCACTTTTGTCATCGTTTCCAGCTTAGCCAGCTTAAGCCTTGTATTCATGGCCCCGGTCACCGTCGCTGCCGCGTCCTGGCCACCCATCTTGTGGATGACGCTGTTTTCTGCACTCATCACCGTTATCTCCTACGTCTTGAGCAACTCCGGCATTCAGCTCATTGGAGCTTCCCTCACCGCACTCATCAGCGCCAGCGCCCCAGCCCTAACAGCCCTCTTCGCCTGGATGGCATTGCAAGAGGCCCTTCAGCCCCAGCAAATGCTAGGGGTTGGACTGGTCACGGTTGGGGTCGCAGCTATTAGCCTAAAAGCAAAGTAACTGCGCCAGTCGCAAAGCATCGCCAAATACCAACATTCACGACAAAATACAGCTGGTTATAAAACGTCAATACCCAACGGAAGCACTATTTTGACTCACTCCCTTGACCACATTAATCAGATGAGCCAACGTGAGTTTTCAAACTGCTTTGGCCACATCTTTGAAGAAACCCCTCTCGTCGCACAACAGGCTTGGTTAGCACGCCCCTTTGAAAACATCTCCGATCTGCATCAAAAAATGGTGGCCGTGGTCACCGACCACATGCCCCTGGAGGAAAAGCTCGCGCTTATTCAGGCTCATCCAGAACTAGGCGCGCGTCAAAAAATGGCTGATGCCTCCGTACAAGAGCAGGCTAGCGCAGGGCTCAGTCAGCTGAATCCTGATGACTATCAGCGTATTCAAGCTTTGAACACGACTTACAAGGAGAAATTCGGGTTTCCCTTTGTTGTTGCGGTCAAGGGCCTAACGGTGAAGGATATTATCGCCGAAATGGAAGAGAGAATTCAGTTAGAGAAAGACATGGAAATAGCGCGATCGCTCTTGGAAATCTATAAAATCGCTCGCTTTCGCCTAGAGGACTTGGTTGAAGACACTGTTTAATTGTGACAGGCTTAATTTTGAACCTTTCAAAACTGACCAGATCACGAGCTAGAAAGGACGTTCTCTGTAGAGGTCTCTCTGCGTGTTTGAGAAACAACCTTTCCGCACTTGATCGTGATTCGATTCGGTGGGGCTGCGCCAATAACCTGCGAGACAGACGCCGCATTGAGAATCACTAAATCAGCAATACAGCCAGGGGCAATACGGTGATTGTGGATGCCAATAGCCTTCGCGGCTTGGGTAGTTGCCATACTTAAGCACAGCGCGTGGCGATCGCGCGTGCCCAGCTGAAGTGTTTGTGCCAGCAGCGTACATATTTTTAACGGGTCACCATCGCCAAAAGGCGTAAAGAGATTTTGAATGTTGTTGGTTGCGATCGCACTATTCACCCCTTTATCAAACAGCGTTTGCACCGGTGCAACGCCTCGCCGCACGTTGTGAGTATCTTGCCGAGCCATCATGTAAAGGTCAGAGGCCGGCAGGGCCAAAACAGAGATGCCAGCTTCTTTAAGCAGGCCAGCCGCTTCGTCCAATTCTGTAGGAGAAAGCCCTGCCAAGCGTGTCATGTGACCTAGGCAAACCCGGTTTTGCCAGCCGCGCTTAATGGCCTCGCGAGCCACGATAGGAAATAGCAGCGGCGCGTCATTGTCTAAAAAGTCGAGATGAAAATCAACATCGCAGTCAAATTCTTGCGCTAGGTCAAACACGATGTTGATATTACGCTCAGGCTCTGGATCGGTGTAGGGCGCGGAGCCAATGACATTGCCGCCTAGCGTCATCGCTTGATGCAACAGGTCTTCTGTTCCTGGCTGGTTAGTAATACCTTCTTGGGCGAAGATTGCGAGCTGAAGTGTCAGCCTCTCAGCGTACTCTTTTTGAATTGGGAGTAGCGCCTTGATAGAAGTGAGCTGAAGGATAGGGTCTACTTCTACATGGCTACGGATGGCGGTAATGCCAAAGGCGATCGCATTGTTGATGACCCGACGCGATCGCTGTTGTATATTCTCAATCGTAAAGCCCTTTTTCAGCCGCAGCGTCTCTTCTAAGGCTTCTTCAAACGTTCCTTTTTGCGCCGGAAACTGCTCTAGTAAAAACGCCTTATCCAAATGTAGGTGTGGATCAATTAGGCTTGGAATCACCAGCTCACCTGCGGCATCGAGGGTTTGCGTAGCGGTACCTGTAATGACGGGCGCAATCTCTTTAATCCGTCCATCTTTGATCGCAATCGTCTGTTGCGCTGAGGCGTCAACCAACGTTGCATTCTCTATTTTTAGGTCAATTGCCAACTGCTCTGTTTTCATGTTTTTGTGTATGAAAAGATGAGAATAGAATGGTGGTGTTGGGCGTGCGAGACCTGCTATGACACACCTACTATGACAGACCTGCCGCGACAGACTTACTTAGAAACAGATCCTCCTAAATATACCTGAGAAATTTCGGGATCGTTGCGCCAGTCTTGGGCATTGCCCGTGCGCACAATGCGCCCGGTTTCTAGCAAGTAGGCACGGTCCGCAATTTCAAGTGCCAGCGTCGCCATTTGATCGACCAGTAAAATAGTCATCCCCTCATCGCGCAGGCTCGCTAAGGTTTCAAAGAGACTGGCAACTAGCTGCGGGGCGAGCCCTAACGAGGGTTCATCTAACAGCAGCAGCTTTGGTTGCGCCATCAGCCCACGGGCGATCGCTAGCATTTGCTGCTCTCCGCCAGAGAGGAGTCCTGCTTTTTGGTGCTGCCGCTCGCGGAGCCTAGGAAAGCGAGTCAGCATACGCTCTATATCAGGGTCTATCTCTGCATCACGGCGATAGAATCCGCCCAGCCGTAGATTGTCCACTACGTCTAGCTCCTTCAGCACCTGCCGTCCTTCTGGCACCAGCACCAAGCCCTTCGTCGCCATTTTATGGGTGGGCTCATCTGCTAGCGATTGGCCCAAAAAGGTAACCTCGCCCTCCCAGGTGGGCAACAGATTCACCAAACTTTTGAGCAGGGTGCTTTTGCCTGCGCCATTGGCCCCAATGACGGTAACAAGCTCTCCTTCATTCACGCTTAAAGAGAGTCCCGATAAAACCTGCAAGGTGTCGTAGCCAGTGACTAATTTTTCAACCGACAGTACGGGTTGTTGGGCTGAGACGCGATCGCGACTGAGCGCTGTCCCTTCCGATCCCATACCCAAATAGGCCGCCAGCACTTTAGGATCTTGCTTAACCTGGTTTGGTGGACCAAGCGCGATCGCCGCGCCGCTGTCCATCACCAGCACCTGATCGGAAATGTCCATCACCAATTCCATATCATGCTCAATCAAAATCACCTTGAGCCCGCTGCTGGCAATTCGGCGAAGAAGCTGAGCCAGCGTTTTTTTATCTTCCTGACTCAATCCGGCGGCGGGCTCATCCAGCAGCAGCACCTGCGGACGCGTGACTAAGGCCCGCGCAATTTCTACCAGCCGGCGATCGACAAACGGCAAAGCGTCCGCCAGGGTATGGACATTCCCTCGATAGCCCACAAAGGAGAGCACTTCCAAAAGCTGAGGCTCAATCTGACGAGGCACGCCCCATCCGACCAGCCCTTTAAGGATAAAACCCAGCCGTTCGCCCACTGAAGCTACGCGCAGATTGTCCAATACTGAGAGCGTATTGAACAGCCGAGTGGCTTGAAAGGTTCGACTGACGCCCAAAGCAGAAATTTGACGGCTGCTCATGCGACTAAGCTGCGCTGACTGTAGCCCAATGGAGCCGGACTGCGGGCGATAGAATCCGCTAATCAAATTCAACAGCGTGGTTTTTCCGGCGCCGTTTGGGCCAATCACCGCTGTAATAGTGCCAGGCTCGGCGGTGACGCTCACGCTATCAACGGCTTTAATGCCGCCAAATTGAATGCTGACATTGTTGATGGTCAACGGGGCAGTCTGTTTGTTTTGAGCAACAAAGCCAGGGAGATCAGGCGGATTAGCCAGCGGATGAACCGGGGCAATCGGCTTTGCCCAGCGATGGAACAAACTCATGACGCCGTCGGGGGCTAGGCGCAGGGTGAGCAGTAGCAGCGAGCCAAACACCAACAGCTGATAGTCGGCAAAATCGTGCAAAAATTCTGGCAAGATCACCAAAATCAGCGCGCCGATAAAAGCCCCTTCGGCGGTGCCGATGCCGCCTAAAATAACGGCCAACAAGAACAGAATAGAGCGATGAAAGGTAAAGCTATCAGGACTGACAAAGCCCACAATCACCGCGAAAAAGACACCTGCCAAGCCCGTCAGTGCAGCAGACACTGCGAAGGCCATGACCTTTACATACAGAGGATTTAGGCCCACGGCGGCAGCCGCGATCGCATCGTCACGCACGGCCTGAAATGCCTTGCCCCAGGGATGGCGCTTGAGCAGTGCAAAAGAGACAACCGACAAAAACGCCAGCACAATCACCAACAGAACGCTTTCTCTCAGCGCTGGCTGCAAACCAAATAAGATGGGTTTGGGAATGCCCGAGAGCCCACCAAAGCCGCCCGTAAGGCTGACCCACTCAATCAAGACGCGCTCGACAATGATGCCAAAGGCAATGGTCACCATGGCCAGATACGGCCCGCTGACCTGTAGGGCTGGGCCAGCAAGGGCAACGCCGGTTCCAGCTGCTGCGATCGCAGCCATCACCAGCGCTAGGCCAAAGTGCCACTCAGCCTCCAACAACAACAAGCTACCCGCGTAGGCGCCAATCGCAAAAAAGCCTGCATGGCCAATCGAAATTTGCCCTGACAGACCGGCCAAAACATTCAAACCCACAGACACCATCGTGGTGACCGCAACCATGCCCAGCACAAATAAATAGTAGGTATTGGGTGCCCCTAGCGCGGCGGCGATCGCCAGTGCAAAAATGATTAGTCCAAAAAGCAAACGATAGAGAAGACGACCTTTCATGGGCTATACCTTTTTGACGCGATCGCGGCCAAACAGTCCATTGGGTCTTACCGTCAACACCACAATCACCACCAAAAATCCAACAATCTCTCGGTAGCTGCCGCCCAACGTGCCCGCCGCGACCGACTCCACCACGCCATACAGCACCCCGGCAATCATCACACCCCACGGGTTGCTCAATCCACCAATCATCGCAGTGGCAAAAGCCTTGACGCCGAGCAGCGTCCCCATCGTGGCCGATACATTGGCAATCGGCGCAATCAGCATTCCGGCCAGTCCGGCGAGTGCGGTCGATAGGCCAAATGAGAGTGAAATGAGCCGGGTGACGGGCACGCCCAGCAGCCTAGCCGTATCAGGATTTTCGCTGGCTGCTCGAAACGCCTTACCCCAAAGCGTGCGGTTAAACAGCACCCGCAGCCCAATCGCGGTTGCAAGCCCCACCAGCGGAATTAAAAACTCCAGCGGATACACCCCAAAGTTCAGCACCGAAACAGGCGTTTCGGCCAGTGGCGACGGATAGCCCCGCACCTCCTTGCCAAAGGTAAGCATCGCTATATTTTCGGTGATGATGCCGAGTGCGATGGTGCTTAGCAGCCAAGCATGTGAGCCATTACGGGCAAAAGGTCGCACAATCCAGCGTTCTATGAGAAGCCCCAGAAGGGCGCAAACGAGGAGCGTGATCGGGACCGCCATCACCGCCCCCACCCCCCAAGTAATGTTCAAGCAGTAGCAAATCACGGCTCCCACCATGACAAACGCCCCCTGAGAGAAGTTCATCGTATTAGAGACGGCAAAGGTCATTTGAAAGCCCAGTGCCACTAGGCCATACATACTCCCAATTGCCATGCCAGATAAAATCAGCTGTGGCCACATAGAAACCTGCTGGGAATTTTTTTTTAAGAAATTTGTCAGCTCAAAGCGCTACTCGCTAAGACGCTATCGGCACAATTTGATCGCCGTCCCACTGCACCAAAATGTAGTCGTCCTCATCTAGCGCGTCATGGTCATCGGGTGTAAAAGGCTGCTCGTAGGTTTTGATCAGCCCCTCGTAAGCTGGCAAGTTGTAAAAGGCCTCGCGTAGGGTGGGGCCTTCTAACGAGTCGGCAGTATCCAAGGCAAGGGCCATCAAGTTCATCGCATCGTAGGCATTCGCGGTACCAACGGGAGCAAGAATATCTTCAGGTCCAGCCAAACTATATTTTTCTTGAAGCGCCGCTAAAACCTTTTCTCCCAGTGGGCTCTGCTCACCAAAAAAGCTGTAAGTTTGCACAAAGGTAACCCTTTTCGCCGTCTCTTTGCCGGCTAGTTCTGGAAACCGCCCGCCCGAAATGCCCCAGTGGGAAACCACGGGCACATCCCAGTTCAGCCGCTCTAAAGACTTCATCATCTGAGCGCCGGGCGCGGCGTTAGCCACTAGCAGGAGCGTTTCGGCCCCACCGGCTTGCAGCCGGCCTAGCTGCGCTGAAATATCCGTATCTCCATCGTTAAACTTTTCAATCCCCACAATTTCTAAGCCGTACTTGGGTGCCCACTCCTCAAAACCCACCTGGTTCGACTCACCCCAGGGATTGTTAATTAGCACAAGGCCTACTTTGGACGCTCCCTTTTCCTGCTGGGCGTAGCGGGTTAAAAAGCTATCGACAATGTTGTCGTTGGCAGAAACCCGAAACGCATAGTTAGGATCAAAGTCGTTTCGCGTAATGCCCGTTGCGGCTGCCCATACGCCCATGTAAGGCGTTTCTAGCTCGTGAATCACGGGCAGCATTGCTAGCGATACGGGCGAATCTAGCCCGCCAAAAATCGCCGCGACCTGTTCACGCTCAATCAGCTCACGCGCCGCAGCGACCCCTTTGGCTGGCGTCGATTCATCGTCTCTAATCACCAGCTCAATGAGCCGGCCACCCATCACCCCACCATTGGCATTAATGTCATCAATGGCGACTTCTAGACCGCGCTTAATCGACTCTCCTGACAGTGCAGAAGCGCCGGTAATGGCTGCAACCAATCCTAGTTTGACCGGCTCACTACCAGCCTCACCGGTCGAAGAAGGCGTACAGCCAGTGAGTTTTGAAATTGCTAAAGCTGACCCAAACCCTGCCATGCCCCGCAGTAGCGTCCGGCGGTGCAGCCCTCTGGAATGCCCAAGCTGCTGACGATGCTCAAAAACCATAGGAAAAGTGTCCTGTTGCTGCGAAACGTCAAAACAAAAGTACTGTTGCCAGACAGAATACTCTATATTCTGACGACGCCACAGTAGCCTTAAGCGTTGCCTCACTAATTGAGTCTCGACCCAACAACCGAGACTGATAAGCCATTACCGCATCCGTAAGTTGGCCAGATTATAACAAGGACCTGAAGCAGAGAGGACCTCTAAACTGCTGGATCTCACCTAGTAGAGTGGTCAACCGATGAGGTGATCAGCGGGGCTTGTCATGCTTTGCCTCGGGAACCATAAGGCAACAGAATCCTTTTATCGCTACTGAAAAACTTTTTATCCAAAAAAGAACATGAATGCTTCAAGAGCTGTTGCGACGCCAAACTTTCAGTGCGAGCTATCTGCGCTAGTGAGTCAAACCATAGAAATCATGGCTTGCTACGAAGAAAAGCACCAATACCAAGTGGTTAGCCCAGCTTTGAGTAGGCTACTACACCGGCCTGTCGAGGCTTTGATCGGTCGAACAAACTTTGAGCTGGCCGCACAGCCATCGCAGTCAGCGGCAATGCAGACGTATTGGCAACAGGTGGCAGAGACGGTCGCGACCGTTTTCAAAACCGGTGAGGCCGAACGCAAAATTCACGGCATACCAACCTCCGAAGAACTTCAGCATTACGAAACGACCTACACACCTCTAAAAGATGACAAGGGTCAGCCCTGGAAAGTTTTGAGTATTAGTCGTTCGCTGGCGCCTTCGCCTTCGCAGTCCGCACAGCCGCCCGCTTCAGAGTCTCGACCACAGTTAATAGAGACCACCGCTCATAACAACTGTTCTAGGCCAATCGTAGGCATTGAAATGCCTGGTTTGGAGACGGCCTCTTTAGTGGATATCCCAACGGCTCAACTGCCAGTAGAGGCACCTTGCTCACAAGCGATGGCTTGTGAGCAAGGTGCAGGGGCGACTACCCAGTCCAAACGCATTACGCCAAAGGCAATTGCATCGGCCCATCAAATGGCTGAGTTTTTAAAAATTGTGCTCGACAGTATTCCGCAGTACATTTTTTGGAAAAATCAAGAAGGGGTCTATTTGGGCAGCAACCAGCGCTGGGCTGACATGGCCGGATTAGGTAATTCGGCCCAGGTTGCAGGCATCACTGATGATGATTTGCCCTGGACTCAAGAGCAAAAAGCCTGGTATCGACAGTGCGATCTTCAGGTGATGGAGACAGATACGCCAATGCTGAGAATCAAACAGTCTCAACGCCAGGCTAACGGACAGTTGAGCTGGAGAGAAACCAGCAAGTTTCCCTTACACGATGCCGCCGGGAATGTGGTTGGGCTGCTCGGCACTATTGAAGATATTACGGAACGAAAAGTTGCTGAAGATTTGCTCAAACAGTCTGAGGCGACTTTTCGCAAGCTGGCCAAGCAAGGCGAATTGCTCAACCAGCTTTCTACCCAAATTAGGCAGTCACTCAAAATAGAATCAATCCAACAAATTACGGTCAATGAAGTTCGCCAGCTGTTCTCGGCAGATCGCGCATTGATTTACCGCTTTACCCCAGACTGGAATGGTCAGGTGGCGGTAGAGTCAGTCGCTGAAGGCCAGGCTTCAATGCTGGGCGAGATGGGAATGAACAGTCGGTTTCACCAGCAGCATGTAGAACACTACCAGCAGGGACAGGTGCATGCGATCGCCAATGTTTCCACCTCAAACCTCGACCCCCGACACAAAGACTACCTAAATCAGCTTGGCGTCAAGGCAAATTTGGTCATGCCTATTGTCATCAAAAACAGCCTCTGGGGCCTGCTCATCGCCCATCAATGCTCGGATCAAAGAGACTGGGAAATCGATGAAATCGATCTGCTGCGCACTCTGGCTGGACAGGTAGGCATGGCCATTCACCAAGCAAATTTGCTAACCCAGGCAAAAAACAGCGCCACGGTTGCACAAGAAAAAGCACAGCAGCTAGAGTCCGCCCTGCAAACCCTCAAGCAGACCCAAGGTCAGCTCATTCAAACTGAAAAAATGTCGAGCTTAGGACAGATGGTGGCAGGCATCGCTCACGAAATCAATAATCCCGTCAACTTTATTCATGGCAATCTAAAACCGGTAGAAGAGTACGTTCAGGACTTGCTTAATTTTTTACAGCTTTACGAGAAGCACTATCCCAACCCCGATACAGCTATTCAGGAAGCCGCTGAAGAGATAGACCTTGAGTTTGTCCAAAAAGATCTTCTAAAAACGCTGCTGTCGATGCGTCATGGCACGCAGCGAATTAAAGATATTGTTCTTTCTCTACGTAATTTTTCACGGTTAGACGAAGAGGGCTGTAAGGCCATTGATGTTCATGAGGGCATCGACAGCACGCTGCTCATTTTAGAACATCGTTTAAAGGCCCAGCCTGAAAGACCTGCCATTTCAATTGTAAAAGACTACGGTGAGCTGCCGCAGGTAGAGTGCTATGCCAGCCAGCTCAATCAGGTATTTATGAATATTTTGGCAAATGCTATTGATGCCCTAGAAAGTGAATTAATCGAGGACCCAACCACCGAGAAAAAACCTCAAATTACGCTGCGAACTGAAGCTTGTAACAGCAGCATCGTTGTGAGGCTAATAGACAACGGAACAGGAATACCGGAGGCGGTTCGAAGTCGCATGTTTGATCCTTTCTTCACAACCAAACCAATCGGGAAAGGGACAGGCATGGGCATGGCTATTAGCTATCAAATTGTCGTAGAGAAGCATTTAGGCCAAATTGAGTGCTTTTCGACAGAAGGCGTAGGAACTGAATTCGTCATTACAGTTCCTACCAGACTAAGAGCAAACTGCCATACACCATAATTGCGGTCATACCGTTCTCTTAACACTGTTCTCTTAATACTGTTCTCTTATAGGCTTTGTTGAATTTTATATCTGCCCGATTTTACTTTTGTTTACAGCACCTGTTTGAATGACGTAGTGTGTTGTAAGGAACCAAATAGACGCATTGCCCGCGACCATTAAATAGAGACCTGGAACAAGCAAAAACAGGGTGCCGGCCACCGTAGCGGCAAGTGTACCCACTATCAACACCCAGGTAGCAACAACCAATCCTATGCTCAAGCCACGGTTTGCGACCATTAATTGCAGCGCTGTAGTGGGCTTCAGCAAGCTATAGCCTGCCACGGCAAACAACGCTCCAGAGACGAGTAGCACAACAACAATAGCTGCGAAAAGTAGCGTTGCTAGCAGTAACATTGCCCTGTCACTGCCGTTGAGCTGCATGCTACTGAACTGCAATCCCTCGCGCAGTGTCGTAAACAGGCCGTACAGGCGCACAAGCACAAAGGCAACAAAAGCAGCGGTGACTATTTTGTTGATGATGGAGAGCGTTGGTTTGAGAGCTGGTTGCCGTTTAATAATCTCGCCACTTATTCGAAGGTAAACGAACATAACGGCTGTGAGCGCCATGGGCGGAATACCTCCGGTTGATTGAGTGTCAGCGTTACTACCAGTGCTAAAAGTTAGGAGCACCATGAGAATAACTGGAAAACAATAAACAAACCCAACCGTGACCAATCGCAACCCATCTATAAATGACTGTTTTCGCTGAAGGTTGGGCAGGCCGCTCTGCTGACGATAGGCAGCGCGTACGACAGCTAGCCCATATCCGATAAGCATAATTTGGCCGATGACGGGGACCAGTTGCCAGCAGGCGAGTGGTAGCATCTGCCAAAACCAGCCCTTTGCTCTCCACGGATAGCGTAACGCGCGGGTTAAACCAGTCATGATCGCACCTCTTTTTCCTCGGTTTTTTCCTCGGGCTTTTCCTCGAGCTGGCACCACGCGATGTACTCCGCCAGCTGCTCGCGAAGTTTCGCCTCATTGATGCCTAGCTCAGCGAGTGACCGATTAAGGGTGTAGTGTTTTCGCTCTCGGGGAGGGTGGGTGCGCGGGACATGGGGTGGGAGCTGATCTTGACCCAAGCATTCCTGATAAACCTGCTGCATAGTGCCTTCTAGGTCAGAAACAAAATCTGCAAATCGCACGACGCATCGGCGGGCGCCGCCGGGTTGCGAATACCAAGCTTGTTCAATTCGGCAGTAATCGCTCTCTGTTTTTAGCAGCCAGGCAGAGAGCCACGCCCAAGGCGGTGGTCCCATTGCCGGGTCGCTGGGATTAACTCGAAGATAGTTAATGCCACTTTGTATGCGCTTAGCAGGATCTCGAATAAGCGTAAGGAAAACGGCATCAGGATATTGATTCTCCAGCGCTGGAGCGGCACAAAGAAAGTGACCTTTGATGAAAAGGCGCGGTTTCTTTTCGGCAGTCGTACCGCCGACAAACAACAGCTGCTTACGTCCGATGCGATCGATCAGCTGCATCGAATCGCGTTCTATTTGGCCTTGGTCTTGAGGGGCAAAGGCAGCAAAGTTAAATTCTGTTGCCGCTGTGTTAGGCCCCATGTAGATGGCGAGAGGATTTAGGTGCGATGAGAACAGGGCACCATCAAACGTATCGGCTTTGAATGGGTCAAATTCGTGTCGTTCGAGCAGTTCGGGCAGCATCATCGACTCGCCCAGCGCGCGTACTTTTTGAGGCGTGAGGATGCGGCCAATCGTCTTAGGCGCTAACGTCCACAGCCAGAGGTAAGGAAACATGCACTGAAGCAGGTTAGGGGCGGTGATTGCCGGATCTGCTTCGAGGTAGCGGGTCATTTGGGTGCTGCCGCTACGTCCGCCACTAATGACAAACAGCGGTGCGATCACCTTTTCCCGGTTCAGCGCTTTGCCATACAGCAGCTCGTCAAGTAGCCACGCTAAACCGTTGAACGGTGTAGTTACAAGCTTGCGAAGAATGTTGAGCGTTAGCCAGAGTCTGGCTGGAAAGGAAATGCCCGGCGCAGCAGGATTCACAGACCACGTGAGCTTTAGGTAGCGTTTGACTTGCTCAATGTGTGGAACGTTTGGCGGGCGATACCAGATTTGGCAGGCGATCGCATACGGCAGCCAAAGAAGAAGGCTGAGCAGTGCGATCGCCCCTAACTGGACTGTCTTAAGCATCAGAGAAAGCACCGATGGCGTTGCTGGCATCTCGGTTGCTTGAGGAATGTCTTGCCCAGTTCGAAGGCCTGAAGGGTCCATAGATAAAGGGTCCGTAGATGAAGGGTCCATAGTGGAAAGATCCGTTACTAGCGTTCAGTCGAAATCGACTTAACTAACACCTGTAAGATATAAAACTAACAGATGTTAGTTAAATGTCAACTGTACGCTCGTGAGATAATAGACTCCATCTCAAAAAAGTGCTGTATGAGTGACCCCTTAGAAATTTCCAGAGTAAACAGTCCCAAAGACCCCCGTGTCCGACGGACGCGACGACTATTGCAAGACTCTCTCAACACACTTCTAGAGAGCAAATCGTTTTGCGATCTTTCAATTACAGATATCTGTAAGCAAGCAGATATTGCTCGCGTCACCTTTTACCAGCATTACGACAGTAAGGACACGTTGCTGTTAGCGAGCGTGGCTGAGTTCTTTTCGAGCTTGCCTCAAGCAATGGACCCAGACGCACTCGATTTGTATTTTGAAACAGGTGACATGAGCCCGCTCATGTCTTTACCGCAAATAGCGTCAGCCAATTCGAGTCGGGTACGACTGATCAAAGTATCGTTGCAATATGTTGGCGGGGCTGTTCGCAAACTGATGCTCGGTTCATTTCTTGAAGATTTTAAGGCATACTCACAGCGTAAAACAGACCTTAACGAAAAAGAAGTCCAGGTGCTAGCGACCTTCTATGTGGGTGGCATGTTGACCTTGTTAGAGCAGTTTTTAAGTGACCAGCTAGATATCTCTCAGGCTGAGCTTCAGGTCGCAACGCTGACATTTTTACGCATCTTAAGGCAAGGGGCCATTCAGTCTTCTATTCTGAGCGACTCACCGCCACCTGAGTGCTGACGTGATCACTACGAGCCCAGGTAAATAGGTCATCGCCAGCTCCAGGGGTTTATTTTTGCAACAACCGTCACAAAACGGTTCTTGGTTTCCCTCTACTCTAAAATGAGCCATCCTGGCTATCTTCGATCAGCTATTTTCGAGCAGTAGTGAGGCTCAATATGAGTGGACTAGGCGGACTGAACAAAGCACCCAACGGCGTTGTGCTCGGCATGGTACAGGCCCAACTTCCCAATGTTGTTACCCCCGATGATTTGGCGGCTCAAACAAAAGTTATTTGCGAGCTAGTCGGTAAAGCAAGGCGGAATATGCCCAGCATGGATCTGGTGGTCTTTCCAGAATATTCTCTCCATGGCCTGTCGATGGACACCAATCCTGACATTATGTGTCGGCTCGATGGCCCCGAGGTAGAGGCGTTTCGCCAAGCCTGCATTCAACATAAAATTTGGGGCTGCTTTTCCATTATGGAATATAACCCCAACGGCAACCCTTACAACAGCGGCATTATTATTGATGACCAAGGCGAACTCACGCTCTACTATCGCAAGCTCCATCCCTGGGTACCGGTAGAGCCTTGGGAGCCAGGAAACATTGGCATCCCGGTGTGCGAAGGTCCCAACGGCAGTAAGATTGCGCTGATCATTTGCCACGATGGCATGTTCCCTGAAATGGCCAGAGAATGTGCCTACAAAGGTGCGGACATTATGATTCGCACCGCTGGCTACACAGCGCCCATTCGCCACAGCTGGCAAGTCACCAACCAAACCAACGCCTTTTGCAATCTCATGGTCACCGCCTCCGTGTGCATGTGCGGCACCGATGGCACCTTCGACTCCATGGGCGAAGGCATGATCGTCAACTTTGACGGCGAGCCCCTCGTGATGGGAAGCCACCGCCCCAACGAGATTATCACCGCCGAAGTACGCCCTGATTTAGTCCGTGAAGCGCGCAAGCACTGGGGCGTGGAGAACAACATTTACCAGTTTGGCCACCGAGGCTACACCGCCGTCAAAGGCGGCGCGCAAGACTGCCCGTACACCTACATGAAAGATATGGTCGCAGGCAATTATCGCCTACCGTGGGAAGATAAGGTGGTTCATATAGATGGCACCTCTTGTGGCTTTGATACGCCTGAAAGAGAGTATATAGGTGAAGAACTGCCCTCATCTGTTGCCGTGTCACAAAATAGATAGGTCACCACCATGGGACGGACGACAAAAGCAGACCCTTACCCTTATCCCTACAACGGCGACCTGCACCCTGAAAACACGGTACTGCTGATTATCGATATGCAGACCGACTTTTGCGGGAAGGGCGGCTATGTAGACACAATGGGCTACGACCTCACCCTCACCCGTGCGCCGATTGAGCCCCTGCAAAAGCTGTTGAAGGTGATGAGAGAACAGGGCTTTCACATTATGCATACCCGTGAAGGGCATCGGCCTGATTTATCTGATTTACCGAAAAATAAGCAGTGGCGATCGCGCCAAATCGGAGCCGGGATTGGAGACCCAGGCCCCTGCGGTCGCATCCTCGTTCGCGGCGAGGCAGGGTGGGACATCATCCCCGAGCTAGCCCCACTCGCCGGTGAAACCATCATCGACAAACCAGGAAAAGGCGCGTTCTTCGCCACCGATTTAGACCTGCTCCTGCGCCAAAAAGGCATTCAAAACATCATCCTCACTGGCATCACCACAGACGTATGCGTCCACACAACTATGCGCGAAGCCAACGATCGCGGCTATGAATGCCTGGTGCTCTCCGACTGCACAGGCGCAACCGACTACGGCAACTATCTCGCTGCGCTCAAAATGATCACCATGCAGGGCGGCGTATTTGGTGCCGTCGCCACGTCAACAGACCTGATAGAAACACTCACCCGTTAAATAGCCAGTGAAATGACCCGTGAAATGACCCGTGAAATGACCAGTCAGATAGAAAGTTAAATGGAAGCTGCAACCTTACCCAACAGTCTCCAAGCACCGCCCCAGCTCGACGTGGTGAATATGACCAAGCGCTTCGGCAGCTTTACCGCGCTCGATCAGGTCTCGATGAGCCTAAAGCCGGGCACCGTTCACGCCCTGCTAGGTGAAAATGGCGCGGGCAAAAGCACGCTTGTAAAGTGCGTCATGGGTTTTTATTTGCCTACCGCAGGCGAAGTGCGAATCAATCAGACACGGGGCACTATTCATAGCCCCAAAGATGCCCACGGCTACGGCATTGGCATGGTGTATCAGCACTTTACCTCTGTCCCCGCAATGACCGTTGCCGAAAATTTGGTGCTCTCGCGTTATGACACCCAGCAGTTTATCAACTGGAAAAAAGAGAATGAGGCATTGCAAGCCTTCATGGCCGAGTCTCCTTTTCACATTGATCTGCATCGCCCTGTCGCCGAGCTGGCCGCTGGGCAAAAGCAAAAGCTAGAAATCCTAAAACAGCTCTATCTCAAAAGTAAAGTTCTCATACTAGACGAACCGACCTCTGTGCTCACCCCGGCAGAAGCGGATGAAGTGCTCGGTCTTTTACGGGATGAAGTCACTCAAAAGAACCTGAGTATTCTGTTGATTACGCACAAATTTCGTGAGGTTCAAGCCTTTGCTGACGAAGTGACTATTTTGCGCAAAGGCAAGCTGGCAGGCCAGGGCGAGGTCTCCGAAGTATCGATAGAACAAATGGCTCAGATGATGCTGGGTGAGGCCAAAGAGACCGCCTCGGTAGCGAAGCTTCTGACGAAGCAAAAGAAGGCTGTGCTTTCTATTCAAGATATCCATGCGAAAGGTGAGAATGGTCTGCCGGCAGTCAATGGCATCAGCCTAACTGTTCATGCAGGAGAGATTGTCGGCATTGCAGGAGTTTCTGGGAATGGACAAAAGGAGCTGGTTGAAGTGCTTTCGGGGCAGCGATCGCACACAGTCGGGACCCTACAGGTAAACGACGAACCGTACGAAGCCACCCGCGCAGAAATGTTTCGCCACCAGGTATACGCCCTGCCCGAAGAGCCCTTACGCAACGCCTGCGTGCCCACAATGAGCGTGGCTGAAAATATGGCGCTACGCACCTTCGATCGCCCGCCACAAGCCAAGTGGAACTGGCTGTTGTTACTCAAAGCTATCCGTCACTCAGCACAGCGCTTGGTCAAAACCTTCTCGGTTAAAACACCCTCTGTCGAAACGCCCATTAATAATCTCTCCGGCGGCAATGTTCAACGCACAGTGCTAGCCCGCGAACTCTCTTCTGAGTCTGTGCGGTTGCTGATTGCGGCCAATCCTTGCTTTGGCCTAGATTTTTCAGCGGTGGAGTTTATTCACAATGCCATTGTGGAGGCCCGGAACCGAGGAGTGGCCGTGCTGCTGGTGAGTGAGGATTTGGATGAGCTGTTGGGGTTGTGCGATCGCATCCACGTCATCAGCGAGGGTAACCTCGTCTACGAAAGCGACATTGCCCAAGCCGACCTTACCCTCATCGGCCAACGCATGGCCGGCCATTAACACCATGATTTTCTCCGATTTATTTTCCTTGGCGAACCATCCAGAAAAGATTTCATGGCAGCCCTTCCGCCCCGGCGTAGAAATTCACCAACTGTATCGTGATGGCCAGCAAGGATCGGCCGCCGCGTTATTAAAATACGAGCCGGGTGCCACAGTGCCAAATCATGTTCACACCGGTTACGAACATATCATCGTGCTTTCTGGAGAACAAAGCGATCATCAAGGCACACACACCGCCGGAACGCTGGTGATTAACGAGCCTGGAAGCCAGCACGACATTGTGAGTAAGTCAGGCTGCATTGTGCTTATCGTGTGGGAAAAGCCCGTATCCATGCAATCGTGAGAAAGTGAAATGCCTTCAAAACAAGCCATCTCTGCCCAACCCTACGACTACGAACTGCCCAGTAATTTGCGCGATCTCGCCCTAGTCATCATCGACATGCAGCGAGACTTTCTAGAACCCGGCGGCTTTGGTGAAATCTTAGGTAACGACGTTTCTAAGCTACAGGCCATTGTGCCTAATGTGAAAAGGCTTCAGAGCGTTTTTAGAAAGCAAGGACTCACCATTATTCAAACTAAAGAAGGCCACAAAGAAGATCTCTCAGACTGTCCACCAAGCAAGCGATCGCGCGGAAAAGGAACGCTCACAATTGGCGACGAAGGACCAATGGGCCGAATATTAGTTCTGGGAGAACCAGGTAATGACATTATTGAAGCGGTCAAGCCCGAGCCAGGAGAAATTATGATCAACAAGCCTGGCAAAGGTGCCTTTTACAACACAGAACTAGAGACTGTTTTGAAAGAACGCCAAATCACCCATCTCATTTTCACTGGCGTCACCACCGAAGTGTGTGTTCAGTCCACCATGAGAGAAGCCAACGATCGCGGCTACGAATGTCTCTTAGTAGAAGATGCCACTGAAAGCTATTTTCCTGAATTTAAGCAGGCTACCTTGGAAATGGTTCGAGCGCAAGGCGGTATTGTGGGATGGACGGCAACCACTCAGCAGGTTCTAGATAGTCTTAGCCATAGCAAAGGCCTATTGAATAATGGCATTGAGCGTTTCAACCACTGAATCAACCCATTGCTGGGCCAAAATTTCCTCCGTGGTTCTCCACCATCGAGTATTGAGATCAACCGTTCTCACTTGTTCAGCAATAACTGAGCCATACACCTTCGCCTCATCAGGGATGGGAATCATCGTTTTGATTTCCGGTCGTTGAGTGCTGGTAATAGGCATCGCAATCACCATGCCTTTCCGTTTTTCGTTGTACTGTGTGTTGCTTATAATCAAACATGGACGAGCATTGCCTGCTTGCTCTCGGCCTTCTGTCGGATCGAGGTTTATCCTAATAACCTCACCTCTTTTTAGATTCATAACAACTCTCGTCCCAGCGGCTCACTTTGAGTAAAATCAGCAACATCGTCAGGATATTGAAAGTCTTCAGGGATGCTGGCGAGCAATTCAGCCAGTTTAGAAGCCTTAGGTTTTGGCGTAATTGTCAGAACATTTTCAGCAGTTGCCAACTCAACGACTGAGTTCTCATCAAGGCCTAACTGCTGAGCAATTTGGTAAGGAATGCGGAAACCAAGACTGTTTCCCCACCGATTAATTTGAACGTCCATGGCCAATGCCTCACGCATCACTGTAATTGATTATACAATGTATAACTAAAATATCTGCGAGACACATGGCTTTTTAAGCTTTGAGACTCTCTTGATAAGCTCGCCAGCCGCCATATTGCGTGATTTCTTTTTTCCCTTCCACCGTCAACGGCTCACCGATGACACCGAGGACTTCCTCACCATCTTCCAGACTCACCTTGCCAATTGCCAATCCTGGCGGCTCCTGAGAAAGTACAACACCTAGCCCAGCCAAAGGCACAGTCCACACTTCTACGGCTACAGCTACGCCACCCTCCCTCACCTTAATCATCGCCGGGTATTGGTCATCAATCGTCCAAATGCGATAAGCCGCCTCTGTGCGAGTCTCTCTTTCAAGCGTCGCCCCCACAGTCAACAAGTTTGGGCACAGCGCTAGTCCCTGCATTAGTGTGCCGTTTACGGCCAGTTTTAAAGTTTTAGAGGGCGTTTCAGCCATAGCCCCATCTCCTGATTTATTCATCATCACTTATTCATCATCTGTTTTGCCCAGTGCGCCCGGAGAGCCCGCCAGCGTCCGCTGTGGCGAACAGGTTATCACCATAATCAACAGCGTTAAAATGTAGGGCGCAGCGTTGAACAGATAATAGTAGCTGTCAATGCCGACAGATTGAAACGCCGGACCAATCGCCTGCGCGCCGCCAAACAACAGCGAAGCCCACAGGCACTGAATTGGATTCCATCGCGCAAAAATCACCAGTGCCACGGCCATCAGCCCCTGCCCACTCGAAATCCTCTCGGTCCATAATCCGGGATAGTACAGCGATAAACACGCCCCCCCGATGCCCGCTAAAAAGCTGCCCGCCATAATGCTCAACAACCGCACCTTAAACGGAGAAATTCCCATGGCCAGAGCGGCCTGCGGGCTGTCTCCTACGGCCCTGACATAGAGCCCCCAGCGAGTGGCACGAAAAAACCAGTGCAGTAAAGGCGCGATCGCAATCCCCAACAAAAACAGCGGACTCACCTTCAGCGCTGCCTGCAACTGCGGCACGCTGCTCCAAGCCCCCCAGTCAAACGTAAACAGTTGAGGGGCTTGTGGCTGAATAAACGGCTTACCAAAGAAAAAGGCCAGCCCACTGCCAAAAATAATCATGGCAATGCCTGTCGCCACATCATTCACTCGCCGCTGCTGCGACAGCCAACCCTGCAAAGCCCCCAATGCCATACCCGCCATGCCCGCAGCTAGCACCCCCAGCCACGGTGCCCAAAAGTCTCCAACCCTCGGGGCAGATAAATAGGAAACGCCGTAGGCCGACATTGCCCCTAGCAGTAGCGTACCTTCTAGGCCAAGGTTGATTTTCCCACTTTTTTCAGTGATGCATTCTCCTAGGCTAACGAACAAAAACGGCGCACTGCCGCGCAGCATCCCTGCGAGAATGCCGAGGGGAATGCCGAGCAGTCCAAGAGATTCTGTTGCCATTATTTCCCCTCCATCGACGCTGGTTTGCTGGTCTCTGATCCTGTCGTCTCTGGGGCCGTCTCTGGGGCTGTCTCTGGGCCCATTTCTTGGGCCGTCTCTTGGAAGTATGAAAACCTTCCATACAGAGAATCACTAAACAGCACGCACAAGAAAACAATGCCTTGAAAGACCAAAACCGTTGCATCAGGGAGATCGTGTGATCGCTGCAAAATGCCACCGCTGGCCAAAATCCCGCCCAACAACACCGCCACTAAAATGGTGGCCAACGGATTATGCCGCGACACAAACGCCACCAAAATTCCCGCATAACCGTAGTTTGAAACCAGCGATTCATTAATTCGCTTTTGCACAGCCGCCACCTCAACCATCCCAGCAAGGCCTGCTGCCGAACCACCCAAAAAACAAATCGCCAGCGTCAGCTTTCCCACCGGCAAGCCCGCTATCTTCGCCGCGCGAATATTACCGCCCGCCGTTCGTGCGGCGAAGCCAAAGGTTGTTCTTTGAATGAGTACATAGGCCAGCACGCACACAATTAGGCCATATAACAAGCCAAAGTGAATGCGCGTACCGGGCAGTACGCCCAGCCAGTTTGCCGGATCGAGCTGAGGAGAGGACGGCTTAGTTGTAAAGGAAACATCCCGCAAAGGGCCTTCTACCAAATGGTTCAGCAGCGCGATCGCAATATAGTTTAACAACAAGCTGCTAATCGTCTCATTCACCCCGCGATAGTGCCTCAGCGCGCCCGCCAGCATAATCCATAAGCCCCCTGCGCTCATGCCCGCGATCGCCATAGCAATCTGCACCATGACAGGCGGAAGCGACGTGCCCAAGCTCAGGCCCAGGGCGATCGCGCCTAAGCCCCCCATCACCAAAGCCCCCTCATTCCCAATAATCACCAGACCCAAGCGAGCAGGCAACGCAGTGCACAGCGCCGTTAGCATCAGCGGAGAGGCTCGAATCAGCGTATTTTGCCAAGCGCTCCAGCTGCCAAACGCCGCCTTATAAATAGAGCCATACACGGCCAGCGGATTAGCCCCCGCCAACCCACAAAAAGCGCCAAATAAAATCAGGGCCACTGCCAACGCGGCAATGGGTAAAACAACAGATTCTAGCGATCGCCGCCAAAGAGAACCCATTATCCGGCCACGCTGCCCTTAACGCCCTCTACCAGCCAGTCCATCTTCTCTAGCTCTACATTCTGTTGTTCATACTTATCACCAGCTGCTAACACCTCGCTTCCCTTATTGTCTTTTAGCTCGCCGTTATAAATCACCAGCTCATTTTTCAAGAACAGCTCTTTCGCCGCTTCGGCATCGGCCTTTGCCTCATCACTCACCGCTGGACCATAGGGCGCCAGCTTACAAAACTCATCCGCGAGCCCACCCCGGAAGATATGGTCAATATCGCCCGCCATTAAAGACTTACCTTCTACGAACTGCTCGCCCAAAAAGGTGTAAATGCTCACCCAGTCCCACTCCGCACTGGTCAAATACCCTTCAGGTGCAAGCGGCGACTGATCGGCATGGTATCCAGAGGAGAAAATGCCTCTTTTTTCAGCCGTTTCTATCACCACCTTCGGACTATCTACATGGCAAGTCACCACATCTATGCCCTGGTCGGCCATGCTGTTAGTGGCTTCTGCTTCCTTCACTGGCAGCGCCCAATCCCCTGTAAAAATCACCTGAGTGGTGACCTCTGGGTTAATCGACTTTGCGCCCAAGGTAAAGCTGTTGATATTTCGCAAAACCTGGGGAATGGGCTTGGCAGCGACGAACCCCAGATTGCCGGTTTCTGAGGTATGCCCGGCCACAATCCCAGCAATGTATTGAGCTTCGTCGATGTAGCCGAAGTAGCTGCCCACATTCTCTGGATGCACGCCCTCTTCGTACAGGCCGCCCGCATGGAAAAACTGCACCTCTGGAAACTCTTGCGCCAGCTCTAAAATATACGGATCATAATAGCCAAACGAGGTGGGAAACAGTACCGTAGCCCCGTCAATTTCAATCATGCTGCGCATCGTCTCCAACACCGCTGAAGACTCAGGCACGCTGGCTTCTTCAACGATTTTAATGCCAGGCACGCTGGCCATCGCCTGCGCCCCTTCAGCATGAGCCTGATTGTAGCCAAAGTCATCCTTTGGCCCCACATAAATAAATCCAACAACAACCTCACCTGCGCCGCCCTCTGCGGTTTCTCCGTCAGCTGTACTTGCAGAAGGAGAACAGCCACTGAGCTTCACTGCGCCGCCAAAGGCCGCTGTTGCCAGCAACCCGCGCATTACCTGGCGTCTAGAAAATCCAATGGCTCTATTGGCGGGTCTACGGGGGGACATGGCAAGGGGCTCCTCAAGTGAAAACTGACTGATAAAAACGGACGGAAAGCTGGGCTCTACACTGTGCATACCAACCGTACATACCAGTGAACAGCGATGCTTAGAGCCTGCCTTTCTACAATTGAGAAATTTCGGTTTTCTTTTTGTATCGTAGATGTCAATTTGAGCCGCTAAGTTGAGGCAGCCGCAGTCAGGCAACAGTCAGGATGCCGACGTTATACGCGATCGCACCTCTCCCCTTTCAAGCGATAATGACTAGGATAGAAGCACCTTCCTCAGCGCCCTTCAACGCGCAGCGTTCGATGTTCCCTTTCATCAATCCCAAAACTGACTTTGCCTTCAAAAAAATCTTTGGCGGACCACAAAGCAAAGATATTTTGATCAGTTTTTTGAACGCACTCCTTTACGACGGCAACGCCAACATTCAAGACCTACAAATTCTTGACCCCTATCAAGCGCCCCGAATTGAAGGCGTCAAAGACTCTTACCTAGACGTAAAGGCCAACCTAGCCGATGGCACCGCCGTCATCATTGAAATGCAGGTCCTCAACGTGCTTGGGTTCAAAAAACGCGTTCTGTACAATGCGGCCAAAGCCTTTTCTACTCAGCTAGAAGTCGGCGACGACTACACGCTGCTCAACCCGGTGATAGCGTTAACCATCACCGATTTTGAAATGTTCGAGCATACCCATAGAGTCGTCTCACGCTATCGTCTCAAGGAAAAAGATGACTTAACTGACTACGGCGATGATATAGAACTCGTATTTGCAGAGCTGCCCAAGTTTACAAAAAGCATTGATGAGCTAACCTCACTCACAGATAAATGGCTGTATTTTCTCAAAGAGGCCAATCATTTAGAGACCGTCCCTGCAACTTTAGAGAAAGAAACCGCTATTCACGACGCGTTTGAAGTCGCCCGCCAAAGCCGCCTTACCCGCGAAGAGATGGAAATTTTAGAAAAGCAAGCAATGTTCATTCACGATAGTCGGAATGCTGTATTGCTGGGCGTTCAGCAGGGCCGAGAAAAAGGCCGAGCAGAAGGCCGGGCAGAAGGCCGAGCAGAAGGGATCAAAGCAGGTGAAGACAACGCAAAAGTGGACATGGCACGCGCGCTGCGAGGCGAGCTTTCTGCAGAAAGGATTAGTCAGCTGACGGGCCTATCTCTCGAAGCTGTAGAAGCACTGGAAGGAAGTTCTGAAAAGAAATCCTGAAAGATGGCAACTTGTAAACTTCAAACATTCAGTATCAATCCATATCACTTTCCAACGCAGCGGTAATTGCCTGCTTGGCATCCAGCTGAAATTCGGTGATGTTGACGTTGCTCACCAGTGCGATCGCCACCAGCATCCCCACCGCCTGCGCAAAAAACACCAGCCCGTAAGCAGGCACCAGCTGAGCGTTGCTGGCTACCTCTGTCACCGCAGCACCTGTAATCGTTTTACCGAGCGACAGCAACCCACCCCCCAGCACCGACGCAATCCCTTGGGCAACGGCCTGCGCTAAGCCCCAAGCGCCAATAAATGTGCCCGCAGTTTCAGCGGCGGTTAGGTCAATCATCAAAACCGTTGAACCGGTGGTGAGCACGCCAGCCGCTAAGCCAAAGAGCCCTACGGCCCCTTGTAGTGCCCAAGGCTGACCGACGGCACCAGCACCAATCAGCGCCAGCAAAAATACTGCCGCCGCAAAGCAGCCAACTTTCACCGTGCGTTTTTTCCCTAGCAGTGGCATCAGCACAAAGCCCGTGGTCATAATGCCAATGAGGGTTCCAATCCCAAAAAAGGCATTGAGCCCGGTGGTGGCCTTTACCGACATGCCAAAGACTTCATTGCCGTAGGGCTCAAGGACAGCATTTTGCGTAAACAAACTCAAAATTAGCACCAGCAAAAAGCCAAAGAACAGCCCGGTTTGACGGCTTGCGGTGAGCACTTTTAGCGCCTGAGAGAGGGTAATACTGTCCTCTCTATCACTCGCGGCTGAGCGCTGCGATCGCTGCGAAAACCGCTTCTCAATTCCAGTTGTACTCACGATGGTAATCGCGCACACAATCGCCGGCGCAATCACAAATAGCCGGTTAATCGGCCCCCGAAGCTCTGCAATAGAAGGGGTTTCGCCTAGCGAGCCAGTGACAATGCTCACAATAATGACACCCACCACAATCCCAACCATCAGCATGGACCAGCCAATACCCACAATTTTGGATTTGGTATTCTCATCCGAAACATCTACTAGCAACGCGGTAAATGGCGTCGTCGCAGCCAGCGCCAGGCCATACAGGGCAAACATAACGCCCATTAACCCAACCCAGGGATACGCGCCGGGTCCCCAGCCAAATTGCTCAATATGGGTGCCCAGCTGCCACATCACCTGCACCACCAAAAAGCCTGCGATCGCCATTCCGACAATCCCCAGCCAAATGTAGCCGCTGCGATGATGCCCAAAAATCGGCTTCACGTCCGAACGCTGGCCAAACCATACCCGCGCCGGGGCCATAAACTGATACACCGAAATCACACCGGCTGCGACTAAGGCCGGCACTTTCAAGTCCGCAATCAGCACCCGGTTCAGCACGCCCAGCAGCAGCAGCGACATAATGCTAAGGCCCATATTAAAAGTGCCAAGCCGTACCATCGTAAACAAATCAATTTTGGGGACGTCGCGAGGTTGCGACACAGCAGGGATATTACTGCTTGCCATAGGTTTATAGCCTCCTGCACTTAGCTTACGCCACCACGAATGGCTACAACCCTTACTCTGTAAAACTAAGTGCTTAGCAAATCTCCAAATGCATTCGGCGGCTTGCTATCTCTTCCGCTGCGGGTGGGCCTGACGTGGTCCTAATAGCATAGGAGATTTTATCCATAAGAAAAGCGGGCGATCGTGCGATCGCCCGCTTGAAGTGTGTACCTAAAATCGTTATCTCTGAATTCTCTAGAGAGAACTGTCTATCCAGGAGGGCCCTAACTCACGAGTCTCCCAACAGTAGGTTAGGGCCAGAGATGCACTGACGACAGAAGGCCTGACGACAGAAGAAACTGACTACGCCTGCTCAGACCAAGCATCGTCAGACACGGTCTCAGTCTCAGCGGCAGTCTCAGCGGAAGTATCGGCGGCAGGCTCGATGGCGGGCTTCTCAGAAGCGCCTGCAATGCTCACCTTAACAACCTTGTTGCGCTCACCTTCTGCTTTGGGCAGCGTGAGCACTAAGATGCCGGCTTCGTAGTCAGCGGTGACCGCCTGATGGTCGATAGCAACAGGTAGGGAAACGACGCGGCGGAAAGAACCATAGCGGAACTCATTGCGACGAACGGTTTCACCGTCTGGTAGCGTTGGCGCAGTTCGAGAACCTGCGATCGCAACCACTTCACGGCTAGCCTGAATATCGATATTGTCTGGATTTACGCCAGGGAGCTGCACATGTAAAGTGAGTGCAGTTTCGCTCTCTACTAAGGTCACAGCAGGTGTCCAAGTAGTGGGCGCAGTCTCTACACCGGCAAAATCTTCAAACAACTGATCGAGCTGTTGCTTAACGGTGTTGAACTCTTGCATAGGTTGCCAGTAACGACGAACAATCATGAAACATATCTCCGAATTGCGATGTATTCATCATGCCGAATGTGGCTGGTCTTTGATGAGTGTTAAAACCCTCACCCTCCGGTAGAGGAAGCCGAATTTCGGCTGCTGTACGGTAAACACGGCCACGGTAAATACGGCCACGGTAAATACGGCGGCCGTCTCAGATAAACAAGCTGTCGTCTCAGACAAATAAAACATGACACACACCGCTCTGATTACCGGAGCCTCCAGCGGCATCGGTTTAGAACTCGCCAAAATTTTCGCCCGCGAGAACAACGCTCTTATTTTGGTGGCTCGCAGTGAAGACAGCCTCAACAGTCTCAAACAGGAACTCTCTGAGACCCACGGCATTCAAGCCACGGTTTTTAGCCACGACCTTACAGAACCCGACGCCCCTCAAAAGCTGTTCGATCAAATTCAACAGAACAATCTCAGCGTAGACGTGTTGGTTAACAATGCAGGCTACGGAGACTACGGTGAATTCCAAAGTAGCGATTGGGCAAAACAACAGGGCATGATTTCTCTTAATACGATGGCCCTGACCCACCTGACCCATCTGTTGCTCCCTGCAATGATCCAACGAGGCCGAGGAAAGATTCTCAACGTGGCCTCCACCGCAGCTTTTCAACCAGGGCCGATGATGGCCGTTTACTTTGCGACCAAAGCCTATGTGCTCTCTTTTAGTGAGGCGATCGCAGCTGAAACTGAAGGCACGGGCGTTACCGTCACCGTCCTCTGCCCCGGCCCAACCAAAACCAACTTTATTAACGTCGCCAACATGGACAAAATCGCCGCAGTGGGGAATCTCTCGGAAGAGGTTCTACCCACCGCAGCCACAGTCGCAGAATACGGCTACCAAGCCCTACAAAAAGGAGACGTGGTTGCCGTCCATGGCCTCCTTAACAAACTATTGACTTTCTCCAACCGATTCACACCCCGCGCGGTTATTCGCAAAGGCGTTAAACAGTTCATGGCCTCAAAGTGAGGCTCCCCTTTGAAGACTCATAGGAAGAGCCCTATCTATCAGCCATCGTAAAAGGCTAAAAAGATTGGCCGTCTAAAACCAGGGGTTAAAACCAAGGCAGTCGAACCTTAAAGGAAATCGTATCTTCTGCTCTAGTATCTTCTGTGCTATTGGTTGTGGCTGTTGTCTCACTATTCGTAGTTTCTTTAACAGCAATCTCGTTTCTATCAAGCGGTTGAAGCGGCGAAGAGGCGACTGGCTGTTTGACTGCGCTGCGCTCTGACGAGTGCTCATCGGACTGCTCTATTGACGGGGTACTATCAGCACCTATCGCGGTTAGATGCTTTGCATTGCTCGCCGCCGCCAGGCCCATACCGCCCAGCACCCACCAGGCACCAGAAAGCTCACCGCCGCTCGCCTGCATCACCCAATCAAACAGCTCTGCGCCCGCAAACAGGACAACAAAACAAACCAGCCAAAATTTCATCGCAGGGAAATCCCCCGTAAGCCGCGTAAAAATCACGTTTCAGCATACCCGGTTTCAAAAGGAAACAGCAAAGACTTCAAAGGGGGGAATAAACGCTAAAGTAAATAAACAACCTATATCGCCCTACCCGCTGCCGTGACGCTTAAATCCCAGTCTGACGCCCCTTTTAGAGGCATTACGCTACTCTCTAATCGTGAAATCGACGCTATGCGGCCTGCCTGCAAGCTGTCTTCCGAGCTGCTAGATTTCCTCACGCCGATGGTTCAACCCGGCATCAGCACGCTAGAGCTAAACGACGCAGCTGAAAAGTGGACGAAGCAGCACGGTGCGACCAGTGCCCCGCTGGGCTATCCCGGACCAAAAGGTGCCATCGACTTTCCAAAATCTATTTGTACCAGCATTAATGAAGTGGTGTGTCACGGTATCCCTAACAAAAAAGACATCCTGCAAGATGGCGACATTATTAATATTGATGTCACCCCACTCCTCAATGGCTATCACGGTGATAGCTCACGCACCTTTTTAGTCGGTGAGGTCGATCCGGTTGCGAAAAAGCTGGTGGATGTCACCAAAAAGGCGATGTGGAAAGGGATTGAAGCGGTTAAGCCCGGTGGTCGGATTGGCGATATTGGCGCAGCCATTCAGACCTATGCCGAAGGAGAGGGCTTCGCCGTAGTCCGCGATTTTGTGGGCCATGGCGTCCATCGCACCTTCCACGCAGAGCCCCAAGTTCCCCACTACGGCATCAAGGGCAAAGGTAAAAAAATTCGCCCCGGCATGGTATTTACCATCGAGCCCATGCTGAATACGGGCTCTTACGAGGTCGATCTTTTAGATGACCAGTGGACAGCCGTTACCCGCGATGGTTCACTGTCAGCGCAGTTTGAGCACACCTTAGCTGTCACCAAATCCGGCGTAGAGGTGCTGACCTATCTACCGGTGGCTGTCGCAGCCTCCTAACGGGTAGCGAGCACTTAAAGGACCTCAGAGCACAGACCTTCACCCCAATAATGACCCATCAGCGGTAGGTCATTATTGGGGTGCGTTTTTACGAACCTGCGGACGCCCTCAATCCGCAGAACTGGCACAGAGATCACAACCGGGGCTCTAAAAATATACTGACGAAAGCAACTCATGACAGCGTGTCAAATATTAACCCAAGGCTGGGATCAAGAACTTGGTAACATATTTCTAGCTTAAGAGAAAAATAATCGCCTTCTGGTATAAATTTGCATTGACCCGTCAGCAGCTTCGGTATAGATTTTTACTAATAAAAGAACCGTATTAACTGCCTTTATCACTGAAAATCACTTGAAATTGCCCAGCATAGCCTGTTGCCGCTACCTCAGTAACTAGCGTGCGATCGTCACTTCTGACAGTTCCTATGGTTTACGACATCCGCCGATCGTCACTGCGCCTTCTTGCCTATTTTTCTACGAACCTTTTCCCCCCTCATCATCTTATAAGAACCGATCTGCTGTGGTTTTTGGTGTGTTTTTTGGACAAACTAGCCAGCCAGCTAGTAGCTACAGCCTCCAGAGCACAACCCAATCCACGGCGTATTGACCAGCGGCTGACAAGGCCATTTATCGGGCGGTGGGGAGAGTAGCCATGCGCTTAAATCAAAAGGTTGCCCTCATCACCAGCAGTAGCTTGGGGATCTGCGCAGACACGGCTAAGCAGCTAGCCAAAGAAGGAGCTAAGGTCATGATCTGCGGACGCAATGCCACCCAGGGACTTGCGACCGTTAAGCAAATTCGTAATGAGGGCGGGCGGGCGAGCTTTGTGCTTGCCGATATTGCGATCGCAGCTGACGTCAAAGCCGCCATCGACGAGACCATCGCGACCTATGGTCGTTTAGATATTTTATTCAATGAGGCCAGCGGCCTACACCCTCGGGACAGCTTGTTTTTAGAGGTGACCGAAACGGTCTGGGATCGGGTTGTAGAATCCACCTTGAAGGGCACGTTTCTCTGCTGTCAGTACGCGCTGCCCTTCCTACAACAAGCCAGACAGCAGGCCAGCAGCAGCGGCACCATCATCAATCTGATACAGGCAACGCCCAATCCACAGATTTACTCCGTTGCCACCATTTGCCAGGGCGGTATTGTGGCCATGACCCATGCCATGACCCAGCAGTTTGAAGCCAGCAGCGTCACCGCCAATTTGATTTGGGCCAATCAGCCTGCTGATTCAACCCTCACTCCCCTACCTAATCCGCGACCTAATCCGATGCCTAATCCGATGGCAGCGCCGCTAACCACGCCCGCAACGGGCCAAGTGCCCGGTGAGGATGCGCCCAGCGAGGATAACCCTGAGGCCGAAGGCGCTGAACCAAACAGCGAACCGCTGGTATCTGAACCGCTTGTATCTGAACCGCTTGTATCTATGCCACTTTCACCCATGCCGGCTGCCGCTGCGAACCTGATGGGCCAGCCAATGCTCTATGGACCGCCAGCTTGCGATCGCCCGTTTACAGACCTAGACGAAGCCGTCATGTACCTAGCCTGCCATGGCGATACGCTCCACGGCACAGCACTCATCGTCAGCGCAACCACGCCCTCGTCATGACGAAAGAGGTGCCACAAGTCAGTGTGACGATAGGCTCGCCTCACTCTTCAAACAAGTCATAGTCACCGGTCCACACAGCCGTCAGCAGCGCTAACCCCTGCTGCGTTAAGGTCGCGTCTTCGCCCGTGTGGGCCACATCTTCACCGTCGCCACCAGCGGCTTTCACCAAGTCATCAATCCACAGGTAGCAGGGCTCAGCAGGCTGGTAGCGCAGCAGCGTTTCTAAACGAGCTTGCTTGGCCAAGGGAAGCTGACGCTGCAAAAGCACGTACATCGGCACATTGGTCCGCTGCTCTACACCGCCGAGCACCTGCTGCAAGTACCAAGCAGCCTGCGGATCGGCCAGTTCGCCTAAGCGCTGCTCTATACGGCGCAACATCCGCCCTACAAAGTCCACCCCTAAGTACGTATTCAGGTACTCAGCGGGCAGGGCCGGGTCTAGCTCCACTCGCTCACAAATACGGTCCCAATCTACATCGGGGTAAGCCTTTTGAAGCTTCTCGAAGGCGTGATCGCTAATTTGAGCCGACGAGCTTTGCAAGTCATAGGAAAAATCTTCCCCAGGCTTGGCCCCAGCGTCTACGAGCATCCGAAAAAGTTCAACGGCCTCATCTGCCATACCAACGACCTGCCTGAAAACGATCTACACAGCAACGACCTATCTGAGAACAACCTACACGGCAAAACCCTACACAGCAAAACCCTACTTAGCCTCTCGATACGCGGCATACACCGCATTCACGTTGTACCAGTTCAAAAATATCCGAGAGACCTGCTGCGATAGCTGGGGCTGCCCCTTGTCAATCAGCCAGCGCATCATGGGCCCTAGGGTGCGCTCATTGAGCGCACCGCCCAAAGACAACACCCCCCAAAGGATGCGGTGTAGCCAAGTCATCTGAATCATGAGCCGCACATCTAAGGTCGGATGCTTTTTATAAAACACCACGCCCATACGCGCCCGCTGAATTTCTTGGTCTATCAGCTTCGGCAGCTCTTCCACTGAGAAAGCCGGATGCCAGTGATAGCCCACGGCTTCAGGGCACTTAATTAAGGAAAGGCCCATATTTTTTAGCCGTACGCCCAGCTCTAGGTCCTCCCAGCCGTACTGCGTAAACTTGGCATCAAACAAGCCCGCTTCGAGCAGCCAGCGCTTGGCAATCGCCACGTTACCCGTCGCAAAAAACGCCCGTGACATATCGGTCACCTTAAACGGCTCAGAGGTGGGCTCATCAAAATTACAGGTATTCACCACGCGGCCATAGGTAAATACTCGCTCGTTGCCCTGCTCGTAAGCGCCAGTTAGGGCATCGGCATGGTGCTGCAAAAAGCCGTCGAGCACGACCAAATCGCTATCGATAAAGATAATGGTGTCGCCAGTAGCTTGCTGCACACCAAAATTACGGGCGATCGCCGCCCCCTCATGGTTTTGCTCATATAGCTTTACGTGGGGAAAGGTCGCCGCATTGGATTGAATCCATTCCACCGTGCCATCGGTCGAACCATCGTCTACCAGCACAATTTCATAGCCTTCTACGTTGGCAGCACTATCGGCAGAACCAGCAGCAGGCGACCGTAGCACCTGATGCTCCATCGCCAGCAAACACTTCTCTAAAATGGGCTTGCGGTTGTAAGTGGGAATAACGATGCTAAAAAACATGGCTTAAAAATACGACTTGAAAACACGGCCAAAGAGCTGTGTTCGGTTGATTCATTTCCTCATATTCTATTTCATTCAAAAGATCAGTTCCCTACAATCTTCTTTCGGCCCCCTTTTGCCTGCATAATATGAAGCGGATCACTTCATAAACGGTAACAACAAGCTATGGGTCGCGCAGAAAAAGTCGTCTTGGCATATTCAGGTGGAGTCGATACCACCGTTTGCATTCCCTACCTCAAGGAAGAATACGGGGTTAAGGAAGTCATCACCCTCGCTGCCGACCTCGGCCAGGGCGATGAGCTAGAGCCCATTCGCCAAAAAGCCTTGAACTGCGGCGCGGCTGAGTCCGTCGTCACCGACGTCACCGAACCCTTCATTCGGGACTATGCGTTTCCGGCCATTCAGGCCAACGCGCTTTACGAAAATCGCTACCCCTTGTCTACCGCGCTCGCTCGTCCGCTGATTGCCAAGCTGCTGGTGGACACCGCCGCCAAGTACGGCGCAGACGCGGTCGCGCACGGCTGTACGGGCAAAGGCAATGACCAGGTGCGATTCGATGTGGCGATCGCAGCGCTTAACCCAGACCTCAAAGTCCTCGCACCCGCCCGAGAATGGGGCATGAGCCGCGAAGAAGCCATGACCTACGGTGAAAAGTTTGGCATTACCTTCCCGGTGAAAAAGTCTTCGCCCTACAGCATTGACCGCAACCTGCTGGGCCGCTCTATTGAAGCAGGCCCCTTAGAAGACCCTTGGAATGAGCCAACCGAGGAAGTGTTTGTGATGACCCGTGCGATCGCTGATACACCAGACGAACCCGAATACGTCGAAATCGGCTTCGAGCAAGGCATTCCTACTAGCCTCAATGGAGAAACTCTATCACCCGTAGCGCTCGTCACCCAGCTCAATGAAATCGTGGGTCGCCACGGCATTGGCCGGATCGACATGATTGAAAACCGCCTCGTCGGCATCAAGTCTCGCGAAATTTATGAAGCCCCAGCACTGCTAGTGCTGATCGCAGCCCATCGTGACATCGAAAGCCTCACGCTCACCGGCGACGTCACCCAGTACAAACGCAACATCGAGCAAAGCTACGGCCAAATGATTTACAACGGCCTGTGGTACAGCCCGCTCAAAGCCGCACTCGACGCGTTCATTCAACAAACTCAATCCCGCGTGACAGGCACCGTCCGGGTCAAGCTCTTTAAGGGCAACGCCATCATCGCGGGCCGCAAGTCTGACAACACCTTATATACCGATGAACTCTCCACCTATGGTGAAGACGACAAGTTCGACCATAAGGCGGCGGAAGGCTTCATTTATGTATGGGGCTTACCCACTCGCGTTTGGTCTCAAAAAACTCGCTAACAGGGCCACTTAAAACGGACTTAAACGCCCTCCTCACTAGAGGCAGCCCAACAACACAAGTTGTCCTGCACCGTCTCAACCAAACTATTTAAGAATCCTTTGCCAATGGTCGCTTTCAGCAACAGCACCATTGGCAATTTTTTATAGTCGCCGATGTGTAAACTTTCTTTAAAAAAGGTTACAGACAAAGGGGTGTTATGGGCGTCGATGCCCGACATTTTTTGACGCTAACAACAATCCCAAAACGTCGATACAACGACAATTTTATACCCCTTACACGAAAAGAAGAAAGCTCGAAAGAACCTACCCTTAAAGCAATAACGCGAAATGCCTTCTCCAGAAGTATACTCACCAGTTTAGCCTTACGCTCACCCCCCAAAACGGCAGAAGCACACGTAACTATTAACGATTTTTATATAGAAGAACCAAACCGAATTGATATGATGATTTTCAAATCATTTAGTGATTTTAGGATGCCGAGTTCACACAAGTCTTCGTTGCTCACCAGCGATTAATTAAGCCACTTATTAATACCGCTATTTAAGCTGCGTTTGAAGGTTTGAGATGACACTCACACTCAAGCGTCCATCTAATTAACATCTCAATATTTATTTGGAGAGCCAACAGGCCATGTCAATTTACGTAGGAAACTTGTCTTACAGTGCAAAAGAGGAAGACCTCGACCAGGTTTTTTCTGAATACGGTAAGGTCAAGCGCATTACCCTACCGAGCGATCGCGAAACCGGTCGCCCTCGTGGATTTGCTTTTGTCGAAATGGAAGACGACGCCACCGAGGAAAAAGCCATTGAAGCCCTAGACGGCGCTGAATGGATGGGCCGAGAGCTACGCGTGAACAAGGCAAAGCCTCGCGAACCTCGCAACAAGCCCTCCGGCGGCGGCTGGAGCTAGAACCACTGGGACTTAAAACAGCCGGGACTTAAAACAGCTGGTCTCACAGCGGTTGGTCAAAGCCCAAGCATTAGGGTAGACTAATCGTTCGGAGCTAATTCAAAAGGAGGTGACACAGTACATGGCTCAAGTTGTCCTCGGACAAGACGAAAATCTCGAAGCAGCACTCAGACGCTTTAAGCGCAAAGTCGTGCGAGCAGGTATTTTCCAAGACATCAAGAAAAACCGCTATTTTGAGACACCTCCCGAAAAGCACAAGCGTAAAGCGCTAGCTCGTCAGCGTCAGCGCAAGCGTCGTTCTCGTCGCTAAGCCCTCGCTCACTTTCGGTAGCCCGGTGAAAATCGGTTAAGCGAAAAGCCCCTGTGATTTTATAAAATCACAGGGGCTTTTGAAATCGGCTGGCTTGGCCGAAAAATGGGTTATCCCATAAACATGCTGCTCACCGAACTTTCCTGGTGAATCCGCCAAATCGCCTCACCCAGCATATTCGCCACCGATAGCGTCGTCAGCTGGTCAAAGTGCTTATCAGCAGGCACCGGAATCGTGTTAGTTACAATCACCTCTTCAAACAGCCCACTAGAGAGTCGCTCAATCGCTGGCGGAGAAAATACTGCGTGAGTGGCACAAGCATACACATGCTTCGCGCCATTTTTGCGCAGCACCCGGGCCCCTTCGCAAATCGTGCCTGCCGTATCGATCATGTCATCCACCAAAACCGCGGTTTTGCCGTCCACATCACCAATCAGGTTCATCACCTCAGCCACATTGTGAGCCTGACGCCGCTTATCAATAATGGCCAACGGCGCATCGTTGAGCATTTTGGCGAAGGCGCGGGCACGGGCCACACCACCGACGTCCGGCGAGACCACCACCAAGTCTTCAATATTCTTACTGGCCAAGTACTCTACCAGCACAGGCGAGCCATACACATGGTCACAAGGAATATCAAAATAACCCTGAATTTGCGCCGAGTGTAAATCCAACGCCAGCACGCGATCGGCGCCCGCCTGCGTCATCAGATTGGCCACCAGCTTAGCGGTAATGGACTCTCGCCCCGCTGTTTTGCGGTCCGCTCTGGCGTAGCCGTAATAGGGAACCACAGCCGTAATTTGCCGCGCCGAAGCACGATGACAAGCGTCGATCATAATCAGCAGCTCCATCAGGTTGTCATTCACCGGATGGCAGGTGGGCTGCACTAAATAGACATCACAGCCCCGAATTGATTCTTGAATTTGCACATAGAGTTCGCCGTCAGCAAAGTGCTTACGCACCATTGGACCTAGGTCAGTTCCTAAGTAGCGAGCCACTTCGCGAGAAAGCGCTCTATTGGATGATCCCGAAAAGAGCTTGAGTCTGTTGTTGGTTTCGATGCGTGAAAGCACCGTCTTAAGTGGCAGCGTTGCAGAACTAATCACAGCAGGCCCTCAAAACGTAGTAGAGATGATCAAAGAAACCCTAACACTCGCACGCAAAGTCTTCCTACAGAGATAAAACGCATTACAAGCTAGGCCGTTCAAGATTGACTTGAGCCGCCTCTGTGCAAGTTTGAGTCGTTATCTCTATGGTCCAACTTCAAAAGAATGCCCTAGCCTTAATAAGCAGCAAGCTTTCTTGTAACCGTAAAAGCGTTAAGGGTGTTTATGTAGCAGTTGAAAGGGGCTTGGATAAATAAAGTCGCGAGAAAAGAGTGCTTAGTAAAAGTAGAGCAGTTAAAACGGGTGGCTTTATAAAAATGGCTTCTTAAGATAAAGGCAGAGACTTTTTGGGAGGGGGATTCTCACAAAAAGCCCAACAGAGGCCCTCACCAATCGTGGCAGATCAGTCATAGCAGACACTAATGTGGCAGATCAATCGTGGCAGACATTGAGAACAGCAAACGTCCTGCACATTCTCATTGAGTTGCGCGTTCTCATCGATAGAGACAAGGACGTTTGCAGACGCTTTGCTCCCTTGGCAAAATCAGCTTACACAGTAGAGATCAGCTCCAAAGAGTAGACTGCACGGAGAGCGATTTATAAAACTTTAACAGTTCTAGCCTAAAAATTAAGGAACAAACACCTAAACACCACAGTCAAAATCTTACTGGCAATGCGCTACACACTGTCAGTGATTCCTGATAATTGCCTGCATTCTTTACAGGTATTGACTTTTCTTTGCGCAGTCGATAGACACTCTCAAAGAAAAATAATCTACCTTATTCAAAAGCTAAATTCCAAAAACGATGGGTCTAGCCGCTACTCGTTGGGCTAATGTCAGGCCAACGTCAGGATGGCCACTCTTCAAACGGCTTCAATCCCTATGGGCCCCAGTTCCAATGGGCCTTAGTTATCGTCGAGCAGCCATTCCGAGGCCCGTGAGCCCAAGTCCACAGGAATGCTGACAGCCTTACCCAGCCTGGGTCGCTCCGATGTTTGCTCAATAAAAGATTGAATCTGCTCAGCGGCACCCCAGGCATTGAGGTAGGCAACGACGTCATCTAAATGGGCCATGTAGTCAGCCTCGCTCATGGGGAAAGACGCCTGCTCCACATAGCGCCACATCACCTGAAAAAAAACTTTTCGGGGGAGCTTTCTAAGCTGTACATCGTAGGAATATCCCCACTTCTCGAGTAATAGGGTGTGGAGGTCTTGTCCAGTCATTTCTATAACTTTCTTATGCTGTGTGCCTAGGCGCTCAATCTTTAATCTGGCCTGCTTTACGGTTCTCGTGAGTCTGTCTGTCTCTATATGATGGGCGCTGAGTTTTGGAGCGATGAGTTCCTTTGTTGATTGAATGGTAACGGCTGTTGAGAGGACTCATCTTTGTTTACATTTATTTACATTAGCAGCGAATGGTTTTTCCTGGGCCAAAGCGGTCAGAAAACCGCTGCGATCGCCTAATATCAGCCCTGATTTCGAAGGTTTTAAAACCCTCGGAAAGCCTTTGTATGTCTTAAGGAGTAGGCATTCTCATTTTTACGAAAAGAACGGCCTCAGGCCATGAACACGCCCGTGGCTAGCAGCGGGCATAGGGGATAGGTTCTGACCAGCCGCCCCAAAGAAGCTGGGTGGAGGCTCTGAACGATGTAATAATATTGAAAGAATCTGCAAACTTCTGTGACAAAAACATTTGACCTATGACCCAAGCTTCTGGAAACCCCGACGTTCCTGATTTAGGACGTCGCCAATTTATGAACTTGCTGACCTTTGGGACGATTACAGGCACGGCGCTGTACGGCCTATATCCGGTCATCAAGTACTTCATTCCTCCTAGCAGTGGCGGTGCCGGTGGCGGCATTAACGCAAAGGATGCTTTGGGCAAGGATGTCATTGTTAGCTCGTTTTTAGAGGAGCACAATGCTGGCGATCGCGAGCTAGTTCAGGGCCTCAAAGGCGACCCCACTTACCTCGTTGTCACCGATGACGGCACCACCGTAGAAAACTACGGCATCAACTCCATTTGTACGCACCTAGGATGTGTGGTCCCTTGGAACGCCAACGAAGAGAAATTTATGTGCCCTTGCCATGGCTCTCAATACAATGCGCAGGGCAAGGTTGTTCGCGGTCCCGCACCACTGTCCCTAGCCTTGGCTCACGCCGACATCAACGAAGATGACAAGGTCGTGCTGTCACCTTGGACAGAAACTGACTTCCGCACAGGCGAAAACCCCTGGTGGTAATCCTCTCGGTGGGACACACCCGCATCAGGCCAATGAGATGGCCACTGCTAGGTGTGTCCTCACTTTGATTCAGCTACCTTGAACCAGCCTTCTCAACCCCGTGTCAACAGAAATTGTTAATTTGCTCAAGCACGCATGAAAACTTTAATAGCCAACTCCATTAAATCCATGTTCAAAGCATGGACCCGCGCTATAGGCGTCGCCCTAGCAGCGGTCGTTCTGCTCTGCGCCAGCAGCTGGACCCTTCCTCAGTCAGCTGCAGCTTACCCCTTCTGGGCGCAGCAAAATTATGACTCTCCCCGCGAAGCCACTGGCAAAATTGTGTGCGCTAACTGCCACCTAGGCGAAAAGAAAACTGTTCTAGAAGTGCCTCAATCCGTACTGCCTGACACCGTTTTCAAAGCAGTTGTCAAAGTGCCTTACGACCTTGACGATCAAGAACTCTACGGCGACGGTAGCCTAGGGCCGCTTCAGGTCGGCGCAGTGCTAATGCTACCCGATGGCTTTAAGGTGGCTCCGCCCGATCGTATTCCTGAAGACATTAAGGAAGAAGTCGGCAGCACTTACTTTATGCCTTACAGCGAAGAAGAAGAAAACATCGTACTGGTAGGCCCTATTCCAGGTGACCAGTATCAAGAGATTGTCTTCCCTGTGCTTTCTCCAGATCCGGCAACGGATAAGAAAATCCACTTCGGCAAAAATCTTGTTTTCGTTGGTGGTAACCGAGGTCGTGGTCAGGTGTATCCTACGGGCCTGGCTTCTAACAACGTTGAGTACAAGTCCCCTGCAGCCGGTACAGTGTCTAGCATCGTGAAAACGGATGCAGGCGGCTACACCGTAGAAATCGCGCAGGCTGATGGTGGCACAGCCACTGAAGAGCTTCAGGTAGGCGCTCAGCTTGTTGTTAGCGAAGGTGACGCTGTAGAGGCAGGCACACCGCTAACGACCGATCCTAACGTAGGTGGCTTTGGTCAAACTGAGAAAGAGTTGGTCTTGCAGAATCCAAACCGAATCAAAGGTCTGGTCGTCTTCCTCCTGTTTATCAGCCTCTCGCAGATTCTGCTGGTACTGAAGAAGAAGCAGGTTGAAAAGGTTCAAGCCGCTGAAATGTCGTTCTAGACAGTCTGACTGAAAGCCCTGTAGAAAGGATTGCTTTTAGGAGAGTTTAAGAAACGAGAATACTTGAAAAAAGCCTCTGAGTTTAACAACTCAGAGGCTTTTTGTTGTGTCAGGTAGTCGCGAGAAAATAAGGTACCGCGTCGCCCTGCGCCAAAGGGAGAGGGCAGCAGGTGACAAGTTTTTTCTAACGCGGCCTGATAGCCGCGACCCTAAAAAGCAAAAGCTGTACAGCATTCACAATGACCTCGGGCTGATCGATCCAGACGAAGTGAGTGCTTTTAGCAGCCGGGAGCTGGGTGCAGCGGGTGGAAAGGGCCATTAGGTCGGTGTGCATGTCGTTCCGCAGTTTATCAGCGGCGGCTAGGGGCAGGCATTTTGTGAGCCGAGTAGGGGCCAAAAAGTGGCTGGCTTTGATATTGACGATGGGCAGCTGGCCAAAGTCGTTGGCGGCCTGTAGCTGCTGGCCACTTTTATCGAGCTGGGAAATTTCGCGGGCCATGGTAAACCAGTGCTTAGGGCGGTAGAAGCTGCGGACCACGGGCCGTAGGTTTGAGCGAGGAAAATCTTTGAGTGGGGGCTTTAGCAGCTCAAAAATGCCAATGTTAGCAGCGACACGAACAAAGCCTAGGGCGGCCCCTAGAATGCTCATGACAAAGCCAGAAAAGAAGAACGCTTGCAGCAGCCTAAGTGACCAGGGCATGTTAAGCAGCGCTTTTTCGTGGAGGCCATCAGTGAGCACCATGCCAGCGACTTTTTCAGGAAAGCGGTGGGCGTACAGGCGCATGTTGTAACTGCCCAGCGAGTTACCGACCAAAATATAGGGCGGCCTAATACCAGCTTTGATTAGGGCCAGATCGAGCGATCGCACACTTTCGTCACTATTGGCTGGTCGTTTGCTCACCTCACTCCAGCCATAGCCAGCGCGGTCGTACAAGCACACCTCTGCATGCTCGGCAATCTGCTTAATAAACACATAGCCTTCTACCCCACCCAGGCTATGGTCAATCACGACTGTGGGCTTAGCTGCAATCGCAGGATCGCTAGCGGTAAGGTGCAGCACATGCAAACGATGACCCCCTACATCTATCAGCTGGCCGGGTGGCTTGCGCTGGTTGTCTTCGTAGCATGCGATCGCCTGATAGAGCGTCGTGGCCAATACCGGCAAATGCCAAAGGCTGAACATATCTCAAAAGTCACTAAAAAGCTGCTGTGTGATCATCATCACATAGCAGCTTTTCACAGTTCAGAATTCTATCCCTACCCATGCAAACGATTTGCCTAGCGGGCACTGTCGCAGAAGCTTTGGCAAAGACCTTACGCCTTAGGGAACTTTTATACCTCAGCTTACTTAAATACCCTTAAGGCAAATACCCTTAGGACACAAAACCCTACAAGACCCTACAAGACCCTACAAGGGGCAAAACCTACAAAGGACGAGACTTACAAAGGGCGGAACTTACAAAGGACGATAGGTCCGGTAGTTCACATTCGGGAAAATATTGTCGATTGCTTCGACCTTTTCTAGCCAGCCAGAGTCGATTTGGCCGTCGCGAATATCTTCCCACAGCTTGTTAAAGCGCATCAGGTGCGACCGGGTGCGGCGAATCGCGTAGGGCACCATCGTGCCCGTGCGCATAATAAAGGCCCAGTCAGACGCTTGCGCCAGGAGTAGCTCGCGAGAGGCCTGGTTTAGCGCGCGCCACTCCAGTTCATCGGCGGGCTCTCGCCTCGCCAGGTCAATCATGCGCTCAGCGGCTTTGTGTAAGTGCGGATAAATCCAGGCATTTTTCTCATTTAGCCAGTACTCGTGGAAACCCTTGTAGCCCCAGCTAGACTGGGAAGGCCGTGCCACCTGCTGAGTAGGATTACCCCTCAAATAATCTGCCAGGTGAGTCATCTCGTAGGTGCCCTGGTCGTGCCAGCTCTTACGGAACAAATAGTCCAAGAACCAAGGGCCTTCGTACCACCAGTGACCATATAGTTCCGCATCGTAAGGAGAAACAACGATGGGCTTGCGCTGCATCATGTTGTGCAAGTTGCCGACTTGGCGCTCGCGGTTTTGCATGAAGTTTTCCGCGTGCTCAGCGGCTTTTTCTCTGGCCCAGTAAGGGTCGTACCAAGCCTTGTCATCACCGCCAACCTGTTTGCCCGTAATTTTGTGGTACTTAATGCCAACGTTTTTCCGCTGACCGTTCGGCATGATGTAAGGCTTAATGTACTCGTACTCGGCATCCCAACCGAGGTCACGGTAAAACTCGCGATACTCAGAAGCGCCCGGATAGCCCACCTTAGAAGACCACACCTGCTGAGACGACTCCTGGTCGCGGCCAAAGGCAGCCACGCCAGACTCGGTATATATCGGCGCGTAGGCTCCGTAACGCGGGCGCGGGCGGGCGTACAAAATGCCGTGGCCATCTGTGAGGAAATACCGCAAGCCTGCGTCGGCCAACATCCGCTCCAGCCCTTCGTAGTAAGCGCACTCAGGTAGCCAAATGCCGGTGGGTCTGCGGCCAAAGTTATCTTCGTGGCTTTGGCAAGCCACTTCCACTTGAGACCACACGGCCTCTGGGTACATTTTCATCAGCGGCAGGTAGCCGTGGGTGGCCCCACAGGTGATGATATCGAGGTTGCCGCTCTCTAGGTATTCTCTAAATCCCTTAACCAGGTTGCCGCCGTAGTGCTCCCATACATTGCGTACATGGTTGAACTCTTTGGCGTAGTACTCAGCCAAATACTTGATATGTCCATTTTTAGCATTGCGCTCAATTTCCATCTCAAGCAGCTCTTCTAGCTTAGTGAGATGTTCGTCGTAGCGCTCTTGCAGTAGCGGATCGCTGAGCATGGCCACCAAGGGCGGCGTCATGCTCATGGTCATTTTAAAGTCGATGCCATCTCGCTTGAGCCCTTCAAACATCGTGAGTAGGGGCACATAGGTCTCGGTAATCGCCTCAAAGAGCCATTCTTCCTCTAGGACAAAGTCGCTCTCGGGGTGGCGAACAAAGGGAAGGTGAGCATGGAGAACGAGTGCAAGATAACCAATCGACATGAACAGATGCCTACGACAAAACTGCGCACAAGGAAGCTTTCACTCTATGACCAAACCAACTGTTGGGTAAGACGATGCCTTACCAGATCGCCTTAGAAAAAACGGCAGGTCGAAAAAACGGCAGGCCAAAGCTATATAAAGATTTAATCTTGCGCTTAAGTGATTGTACGGCAAAAGCCTCGCGCAAGATAAACCGATCTTTGCAGAGGCGATCGCGAGGCGCTTTGTTCTGTTTTTTAACTGGCTTTTTAGGGCGGTCTTGGCACTTAATTTTGGAGTCAGGCCCCCTTCCCTGCCCTAAAGTTTTTGGGACTGTGGCGCTGCACTTCTTGCAGGTTGGGGGCAGCTTCAGTGCGTTTGGGGCTTCTTCAGCAATCGCTTACTGACCGCTGACGACCGAATCATTGCTGACGGACTCACTGCTAACGGATCCGCTGCTTTCGCTCACGGCATCGGACTCTACGGTCGCGGGATCAGGCTCAGCGGTTGTCGTCGCCTCGGGCACGGCTGGATCAGGCTCAGCCGTTGTGACCTCGGCAGTTTGCTGCTGGCAATCGCGACCGGAGCGACCCCAGGCCAAGGCTTCGCCACTATCTCCGCGCCAGCGCATCCAGCCTTCGGTCACCGTTGCGCCAGTAAGCGGCACGCACTCAGCCGTTGGGCGCGTTACTTTTACCAGCATCCAGTCGCCTTGGATGACGGTGGGTTCAATCAGGCTGTCGGCAGCAACTAGGCTGAGCATGTTATTGGCCGATTCCGGCTGCGATCGCAAGGGCTGCGCTTTTGTCGCATCTAAAAAGGCCACGGTGTCCTGCCCTTCCAAATGCTCTCCCCAACTTTCTACGGTCAGCGGCACATCGCCTAGCTCTAGCTGCGAAGTGTGCACCCACGCGCTCCCGCCTTCGGTGTATTGAAGGCGCACCCAGCCGTCGTCTCGAATTTCTAACAGCGGGAAGGTGTACAAGTCATCGGAGGGGCGCACCATGGCAAAGCCAGCATCGCGGCCAATCGCCAAATAGGTTTGGCCTTGAGGAATGAGCCAGCCCTGATAAATCCAGCCCCAGTGGTCACCACCCGGCGATACGTATAGCGGCACAATCGCTGACTGTAACCAGCTGGCATTGGCAGCCTCTACTCCGCCCACATCCCGAGGCCGCAGATGTCCCACGCTGTTAATAGAACCCGCGCCTTCTAGCAGATCTGTAATGCCGCCGAGTAAGGGATCGAAGGGCGTCGGGGCCGGGGTGGGCGCAGCCGGAGGTGCGATCGCGCCTGAAGACTGAGGCGTGGCGGACTGGGCAATAACAGTCTGGATATCAGTTTGGGCATCAGTCTGGGCATCAGTCTGGGCATCAGTCTGGGCAGAGTCTATCTGCTGCGCTGAAACCGCCATCGAAAGACTCAAAGACAATGCAACGGCAGTACCAGCAGCCATCAACAGTTGTGTGCTGCGATGAAAGCCTAATAAATGAGTACTAGACAGCTGTGTGAGTCGAGACTGTACGGGTTGAGTGGGTGAGCGCAACGTCATGGAACCGGCCCTATAAAGCGAGAAGTGAATGGGTAGATCATCGTTGGCACATCAGATCGAAAATAGCCCGCTCAAGCGGAGCGTACTCGTCAAAATCTGGGCGCGCAATGATCATGTTTATTAGTATTCACGGAATTCTGAGGATATCCATAGAGTTTTAGATAAATTGATGTAAACACCTGCTCTGTCTGAAACACGGACTGAAGCACGGAAAAATCTATTACCCAGAAAAGGCACCGAAAAAGCATCTCCCAAAAAGTATCCATAGGAAACTTCGGTTATGTCCCTTTGGGCTATTTCCCTATTTGGGTTACGAGAGTGCTGACTCGTTGACCTTCTGTTAGCAACAACTTTAGTGACGCGGTCGTTCGTTGAACTGTAGGGAAGCTAAACGTATGACGACTGCGTGACCAAGATACCGACCCAGGCTAAAACCAGCATGAGCAAAATGCCAAAAACGATCAGCCAGCCTTTCAAAGAAGGTTCTTTTGGATGAAATTTGGCATGGAGCTTTTGGGTGACAATCTTGCCGCCCTCCAGATGCTGCGACACAATCATCGGCACATCGCGGGGCTGAACGTGTGCGTACCAGACTTTTTGGGTGGCCGCTTCGGGTAAGACCACGACCATGGGGCCATTGCCACATTCACCTAGGCAGCCAGAGCGGTTTACCGTCACACCTTCGGGCGATCGCGCTTCAAACGCGGCTAAAACTTTCGCCGCCCCCTGCTGCGAACACGTTGTATTTTTACAGACCAAAACGGTGCACGGCATGACAAAAGCACATGACAAAAGCAAAGGTGTAGCAGTGGCGCGGCAAAGCGGTTTACCCCGCTCTCCTATCTTAAAAGTATTGATTGCAGGCGGTTGTTAAACCCTGATTAAAAGCGGCTTATCTTCGCGGATGATCTGCGGACTATCTTAAAAGAGGACCCACTTCAAAGGGCTGAATTTTGATGAAGTCTAAAACGTCTGCTTCGGTCGGCATGGAAGATTGGGCGCCGGGCAGCGTCACGGCCAAAGCAGCGACGGCACTGGCGTAGTTAATTGCAGGCCGCAAAATATCATGATCGCTTAAGTTCCATTCATTCGAGCTGCGGCTGCGATCGAGCTGGCGCTCAAAATTGCAGAGCGCGGCAGCAAGCCCTCCATTAAAGGCATCGCCCGCCGCCACAGAATCAACAACGTTCACCGGAAACGCAGGCATAGCAAAGGTCCCGTTTGCGGTCGCGCACACGCAGCCCATGGCACCCATTTTTACAATGACCACAGGAATGCCCTTTTGCTGAAGGCTTTCAGCTGCGGCGATCGCACCTTGTACATTCTCTACAGCCTGCCCGGTTAGCACAGAGGCCTCCGTTTGATTGGGCGTAAGGATAGAAATAAAATCACAAAAATCTGTCGCCAGTAGCCCTTGAGCTGGGGCCGGATCGACAATCACGGTCAAACCGGCCTGATGCGCAAGGGCAGCGGCTTTTTCCGCAATGGGCAGCGGAATTTCAAACTGTAACAGCAGCACCTTCGCCACCGACAACAGGGGCATCAGTTCAGCGAGTTCTTCCTCATCCACTTCTCCATTCGCCCCGGCCACCACAATAATTTGGTTATCTCGAGGAGACACTGAAATCAGCGCCGTCCCAGAAGGCGACTGCTCGCTTTGCAACACGCCACGTACGTCAATATTTTCAGCCATGAGTCGATTGCGCAGCACCATGCCAAAGTCATCGGCGCCGACCCGGCCAATCATAGCCGTTTTGGCACCCAGCCGCGCCGCAGCCACCGCCTGATTAGCCCCTTTGCCTCCGGGCGCTGTCACAAACCCTTTGCCCAGGATGGTTTCACCCGGCAACGGCAGCTGATCGACCTGGGCGACCAAATCCATATTGAGGGAGCCCAGTACCACGACATCCATGTGCTAACTATCCTGTCTCTGCGGTGTATCTACGTATTTTGTGTATCGACTATATGTATCAGCGGCCTACGGCGGCGATCAGGACAATGTAGGGCCATGCCCCATCAATTAGCCTTTTACGAATCGCTCTCGTCTTCTGCTGCTGATTTTTTACTTAAGTCCAAAGGCGGCCTATCGGAACTCCAGCCCCACCAAACCGTGCCGCATTCGCACTGATAAAACTCCTGCCACTTGCGCTTGCGGCCTTCTGTAAAAACAGGCGCGCGACGGTTCAACCAAACTTGCTTAGCCTCCCGACTTCCCTTACCACAGCTCGGGCAACCAAAGGGTTGAGCGTGTACGGCATCTTTTGTCCAACTGGGTGGAAAGGGCGCGAATGCATCCATAAATTGCAAGCTACCTGGCAGGCGTAAGGTTAAGTGCTTACCATTATGCCGCGTCTATCGTTAGTCAACGGATTAAGCCTCAGACAACTTAAGCCTCAGACAACTTTTGAGGTCACGACCAAAGGGCGATCTCTAAAGGCAGCCACCATGGCCTTACAGCCCGCCAAAGCAAGGGCCACAAGCCAATAAATTTGGAACAGGCCCCGTTGAGAAACTATAGTGAACCTAAAGAAAACATTACAGATGGTATCTCTCCTGTGAAAGCCATAACTCTGCTGGGTTCAACGGGTTCTATTGGCACCCAAACCCTCGATATTGTTGAGCACAACCCCGATAAGTTTCGTCTGGTGGGCATTGCGGCAGGTAGCAATGTAGAGCTGTTGGCACAGCAGGTGCTGACGTTTAAGCCGGAGATAGTGGCCATTTGTGATGAGAGTAAGTTTGCCGCCCTAAAAGAGGCGGTTGCCTCCCTCGATCCGCAGCCGATTTTGCTGGCTGGAGAAGAGAGCATTGCGGAGGTCGCTCGCTATGGCGATGCGGAAGCTGTGGTTACCGGCATCGTGGGCTGCGCAGGACTGTTGCCCACGCTAGCGGCAATTGAAGCGGGGAAAGACATTGCCCTAGCCAACAAAGAAACCCTGATTGCCGGGGGCCCCGTCGTGCTGCCAATGGCGAAAAAGCACGATGTGAAGCTGCTGCCTGCCGACTCGGAGCATTCGGCTATTTTCCAGTGTTTACAGGGTGTGCCAGAAGGTGGGCTTCGACGAATTTTACTCACGGCTTCGGGCGGTGCTTTCCGCGACTGGCCGGTGGAAGACTTGCCGAAGGTGACGATGGCCGATGCGATTAAGCATCCGAACTGGTCCATGGGCCGGAAAATTACGGTGGATTCGGCCACGCTGATGAACAAGGGCTTAGAGGTAATTGAGGCCCATTATCTCTTTGGCATGGACTACGACAACATTGATATTGTGATTCATCCGCAGAGCATTATTCACTCGCTGATTGAATTGCAAGATACGTCGATGCTGGCGCAGTTAGGCTGGCCGGATATGCGCCTGCCGCTGCTGTATGCACTCTCTTGGCCGGAGCGCATTTACACGGATTGGGAGCCGCTTGACCTTGTGAAATCGGGTGACCTCACCTTCCGCGAGCCGGATCATGCGAAGTATCCTTGCATGGATTTGGCCTATGCCGCTGGGCGGGCGGGCGGCACGATGACAGCGGTGCTCAATGCGGCGAATGAGCAGGCGGTGGCGCTGTTTTTAGAAGAGAAAATTCATTATTTGGAGATACCTAAGGTGATTGAGAAGGTGTGCGATCGCCACAAAGCTGACCTCAATACCACACCTAACCTAGACGACATTTTGGCGGTAGATAGCTGGGCAAGATCGGCAGTGACGGACCTGAGCGCGGCGATCGCATGAAGGTGCTCCAAAAAGAACCTGAAGTGATTTACACTGCATAGGCTTTGAAGAGAGTTTTGGAGATACCAGAAGCTTAGGTTATGGAAATAGCGCTTACCATTGGTGCAGTTGCGATCGCAGCCATCGTATTTTTTTGGCTCCTCAAAGTCGTCAAATCCACCCTCAAAACGGCCTTCCTCGTCGCCTTCTTTCTGTTGGGCCTGTGGCTCGCTTTTGGCATCGGCCCTCTGCAAGTATGGGAAACCATTCGCGGCTGGCTACCAGACTTTCTCTTTACGGAAGGCACCCCGCCTACGAGTGGCATTTAGAGAATACGGGGATAGTCCTTTCTCAATTTAGGGGGCAGAAGATTATCACCTTTTTTTGACTGCGATCGCACCTAATTTTGCTATTACGTTTGGCATTCTCGTTATTTATACCTTTTGGATCCCTACCAAAACCATGTCTCAGTCGATGTCTCAAAATAGATTTCTCAAAAGGGCTAAGATGTAATGAGACGTTTGGTATGCTCCTATCCGAGATTAGGTACTTTCCGCTGCACCGTTACACCGTTAATCGGTAGCTGGCCTTGAGAGAGTTGCCGGGCAAAGTCGGGAAGCATTCTTTTTATGTTGCTGGCATAAGCGTCTGACCACAGGGCTTGTAGACGATCTCTAGCCTGTTCATTGATGTGGACGTCGCCGTTTTTCTCGACCAGAACCATTGCGATGTCTCCAGTATTTTCAGTTACTGTGAAAATATAGTCGTCCCGATCTCTTTTTAGGGACAACTTCAAGTCATCGACTACTTCTGCCAGTTCGTGTTCGTAGAGAGCATACGCCATCTTGCCGTTAGCAGATAAGGCCCGTTCTAAGAGCTTTTTTATCTTCTTTGCTGTCATTGGAAATTTCCACGCCTTTTATTCTACTTAGCCTAGCTGATTATCGGCTGGAAGCCCTGAACCGTCGTCTGAGTTGTTTGTTTTCTGGCCGTTGAGTTAGCGGCCTACATGTTGCACATAGCGCATCCATCCGTTCCATGTGCAAGTTCTTGTTGGGTTTCTTTCAGCTATCGATCCGACTTTGTCTTAATGTTCTGTTCTTTTATTGCCACCTTTAATGCGTTTTCCTGCGCCTTATTGCTATGCTTCACTGCGAGTGAGTAAACTTTATTACAAAACGACGTGTAGCTATCTCTTTTTAGCAAAGGGATCACTACTTTTGTATATTCCTCTGGCGTTTTAACTTCCGCTAATGACGAGATGTAAGCGTTCAAAAAACCCTGCTCATCACCAGGAATCATCCAACTTCCATACTCCTCAGCAAAGATAATTTCTTCACCACATTCCATTTTCTCAATCAGTTCGTAGAGAATATCGAAAGATTCTACAGCAGACTTATGGTCTTTCTGTTTCGTCAGCTGGGTACTCGCTTGTAAAAGATCGCCGAGCTTCTCAAACCATTCTTCTGTTTCTTCAGGAATATGAGAAAAGTTCTTAGAATTCAGATTGAAGGGCGCATAGTACATCCCGACTATTGATTCTTGATAGAATTGCTCTGATTCTTTTTTGACATCCCGCGCTACAGCTCTTGCTGGCTTAGACTTCTCCATTAGGGTGCCAAAAATATGGCGTCTTTGTTGGGTAGTCATTTCGTAATATGCCAAGGATAGAAACTCAAGCAAAGTTGCCTTAGTTTGTCGTTTTAGCGCTTTAAACAATGCATCCTCATCCATATCAAGTCTGTCTGGTAAGAAACTACTGGTTACTTAGGGGCGCAGAGGACTAACGACAAAGCTCAACGGCAGCTGACATCCTGTCTCTGATTGACTCAGATATCTGATGCCCGTTGCAGTAAGGTATTAGTCTACTCTAGACTTAAAGTGTGCTTCAGAAGTACGTTTGGTTTGTATTGTGAGCTATCGAGACATCATTACCATTGAGCCTGATAAGCGTGGCGGCAAGCCATGCATCCGGCGGATGCGAATTACGGTATATGATGTCCTCGGCTGGCTTGCTGTTGGTATGTCCACTGCTGAAATTATCGACGATTTTCCAGAGCTGACAAAAGCCGATATCATGGCCTGCTTGGAGTTTGCGGCAGACCGTGAACATCGTTTAGTTGCGTCGGTGAGTGCTGCTTGAAACTGCTTTTCGACCAGAACCTCAGCAGGAAGCTGGTTAGTCGATTGGCTGATGTCTTTCCTGATTCGAGCCATGTTCAATTCCATGACTTGGCCGAGGAAGCAGACACAAAGATTTGGGAGTTTGCCAAGCTCAACGACTTTTGCATCGTGACGCAAGATGCCGATTTTCCTGAGAGAAGCCGGCTTTATGGTTCTCCACCCAAAGTGGTTTGGTTGCGATGTGGCAATGCACCAACCCATCGAGTCGAGTCGTTGCTTCGTTCTGGAGCAACAGTGATTCAAGAACTACTAACCGATGCTGAGTTGCATTGCTTGGAACTTCATTAGCGATCATTCAGTGTACTACTGTCCGTAAACAACTGTTTGTAAGACACCTTTCGGAAGCGGCGGCGGCGAACGAGTCTATTGCGTTTAGAGTGTCTTGCAACTTGTTTTATTATCTATGTGCCACTATTGAGCTATGTAGACGAGTTTTGACACGAAATTATGAAGGTTGGCTACGCACGGGTCTCTACTTTTGAGCAAGATCTAGATTTGCAGATGGATGCGCTGGAGAAAGAGGGTTGCGATCGCATCTTTTGCGACCAGGGCGAGAGCGGCGCGAAGGATAGTCGCCCGGAGTGGGATAACTGTCTCGATCACCTGAGAAAAGGTGACACGCTAGTCATCTGGAAGCTGAATCGTGCCAGTCGCTCAACGAAGCATCTGATTGAGCTAGCCGAAGAATTGAAGCAACGAGGCGTCAAGCTGAAAAGCTTGAAGGAGCAAATCAACACTGCCTCTGCAATGGGCAAGTTCTTCTTTCGGATGACAGCCTCGATCGCAGAACTAGAGCGTGACATTATCCGTGAACGGACACTGGCAGGACTAGCAGCCGCGAGGGCACGAGGGCGCAAAGGCGGCAGAAAGAAGAGCATCACTGAAGGGCAGAAGCTAGAAGCAAAGCGCTTGGCTGACGAGGGCAAGCTGAGTATTACGGACATTTGCGCGAAGGTTGGCATTAGTCGTGCTAGTTACTATCGCCTTGTTGCTCCAAAATGATGAAGCGCAGGGATAGGTTGGACTATGGAAACAGCAGATCGAGTGAAATCTGGATTCTATCAATGGATTCAAAAAGATATGAACCGAGAACTTGACTCGGATCTTCATCTCCTCAGACAAGTGAAAGGCACTATGGGAATCCTTTCCTGTCAATACTTCGACTCTCTGAGTCACCATGAGCGGACAGACACTCTCATTTCGCTATCAAGAAAATTTCTAAAGAATAACAACAATGTAGAAGGGCAAAAGCCAAACGAAAAGGATGAACAGAGGTGGCAGAAATTTAGTGACGCTATCTTTGTAAGCCCTGTAGACCCAGGATATCTGGAACGGTTTTTCACAGAAGAGTCTATTCGAGCAAGAAAAAACTTCAATGCTCGGTTGCTTCGCAGTGAAGTAAAGAACGCTTGTGAGCCCTATTTAGGAAGCCTAGAACGTAGTAAGGGGAAGGTGCTGTCCTACACAGCCAACATTGGAAAATTCGTCATCATCACTGAAATTGACTTAGGTGGTTGGTCACAACTCAGATATTTGCATTCAGTGCAATATGATGACGGCACTTCTACGAGTCGGGCACCCATTATAATGACTGATTTTTTGAGATGGTTAGGTCTTGGAGAAACAGCCTGGGAGTTTATGACTGATGAAGATATTCCCGATGTGGCGGTAGTTATGGGCCAGCTGTGTCAACACTTCATGGAAGGAATAAAGCCACTCCTCCAAAGCCTATGAGCAGCGCCTGCTTAGTTCTCGTTACGTCTTAGGATTTCTGAGAACCTTATTATGAGCCATGATTTGAGACATTCTTTCTCTACGTCATAAAAGGTCTAAGACACTGTTGGCGAACTCCTGCTGCCCTTTCTGGCCCCTGCTATCAACCCAGGTAGTCAGCGTCAAGCCATGAAACA
>JBCBPY010000021.1:0-117847 GCA_039820525.1 Cyanobacteria bacterium J06634_5 | reverse complement strand
CCACAGGAGGTTGGCAAACCTATCAAGACTTTACACTCACTGATATCAACCTGACAGCCGGAGCCCAAGAACTACGTCTAGATTTCCTTACCGGAAAGCTTAACCTTAACTACATTGACATTATTCCGCAAAATACAGCGACAGCAAGCTTTGATAGTTCAGCAAGCAGAATATCTCTAGGAAGTCAGTTAACAGGAACTACGGCAGTCATAGACGATTCAATTAAAACGAACTCTCCAGGACTGACTGCAAACCCGATTTCAACGAATAGCTTATCGAATTCTCCTGCCATTAATGTGGGAGAAGCATTCTTCTAGTGGTTCATACAGTGCTGCTGAGTTAGTTTTGATAAGAAAGGAAGCATTGAGTGTAGAACTGAAATCTATATCCAATGCTTCCTTTTTGGGCTTAATCTTTAATAAAGTCAAAAATAGAGGCAAACTTATGAAAACGACGTGCCTAATCAATAACTATAACTATGACTCATACGTACTAGAAGCCGTTAATAGTGCGCTAAACCAGACGGTCAGCTTTGACGAAATAGTCGTCGTAGATGACGGCTCTACCGATTGTTCAGCAGAAATTCTTGAACAATCCTACGCTTCAAACCCTAATGTAAAGCTAGTGATCAAGGAAAATGGCGGTCAACTATCTTGTTTTCAGGCAGGTTTGAAAGCAGCGTCAGGAGACATTTTCTTCTTTTTAGATGCGGATGATTTCTACGCCCCGAACTACCTTGAGGAGGCACTTCAAGTATACCAAGATACGAGCTGCGACTTTTTATTTTGCTCACACAAAGACGTGAAACAGCATAAAGGGGAACAATCTGAAGAGCGCATTCACCAGGTTTACAACAAAACTCTAGATTTAGGATACTCAGTCATTTTAAGTACCTGGGCCAATGGCAATCACTATCTCGGCAATGTTACATCTACTCTATCGAGTAAAAAAGAGTTCTTAGCACGTCTCTTTCCTTATCCATTCATGAGTGATTGGAGAATCCAGGCCGATTTATATCTTATTTTTGGTTCATCAATGGCAGGTGCCAAAAAAGCCTATTGTCATCAACCGTTGGTCACGAGAAGAATACATGGCAAGAATCTATATGCGAAAGCAGGGTATGGGAGTAATTTACGGCCTTCTAGCTCCGACCGAAAGCTGTATTACAACAATCTAAGGAGAGCACGGTTTAAGCACATATTGAAAGATAAGCTTGGGATTGATCCATCGTTCATACAGTACATAGATATCGAATTTAAGACGATCGATGAGCCTACGCCAGATACCTTAAACACTTATCTAAAGATTGTTGATAGAACGAACCTGAGTGTCCTTGAGAAGATGCGCAAGAAACTATCTATATATCGGCACTATCTCTCTCGAAGAAGTAAATACTCTCAAACGAAACGATCACAATATATCGCGAATAAACCCTGACGGACTCTCTACTCGGCCTCCCGCTGTGTGCGGGAAGCCGCACGAATCCATATTCTAAAATGTTCTGTATAGAAAAACCTATTTGAGATGAAGAAGCAATCTAGAACACCGCAAAAACAGCCTAAGAGTGGAGGGAGCTATAAGAAGTGGGATACAATAACAAAGTATTAACGTTTTTTCGTGACAGCTTAGCAACTGGCCAAGCTGATAAAAATTTTATTATTAAAATTTTCCAGGGATCTTATCTATGTGGCATTTTTTAGAAACCATTGAAAATATTCTTTCAATTGGCAAGCTTAGGTTTCTATTCATTGCCATCGGATTCATTTTAGTGTCCATATTAGAAGCTTTTGGTATCGGGCTAATTGGACCATTTATATACTTTGTAAATGAGCCTGAGGCCATTCAAAAGCAACCTTTCCTCAATTGGATCTATCAACAACTCAATATATCTAGTCCCAATACGTTCTTATCATTGTTGGGTTTAGCCATCGTTGTCTTTTTCGCGTTCAAGTCGGCAATGAACTGGAAAGTGCAATCGTATATATACAGATTTAGCTTTACGCAAGAAGCTAAACTAGCCAAAAGACTTATGCGCTTATACCTATCAGCCCCCTATACCTATCATTTATCCAAAGATAGCTCGTATATTATAAATACCGTTTTAAGTGATGTAAAAAAGCTTTCTCTGGGCGTCTTCGTTCCTGGGCTGACTATCATCGCCAATGTCACTGTTATTACTTCTCTATCAATACTCCTACTGGTTTCTGATCCTCTAGTAACAGTCATCACACTTTTATTCATCCTACCTGTATTCCTAATACTAAATACATTTAGAGAAAGAATCAGAGGTTGGGGCTCGGAAATTTCAAGGTCGAACCGCAATAACGCTCGAATAATCTACGAATCACTCGGTGGGATTAAAGAGGTTAAGGCAATAGGCTGTGAGGATTATTTTAACGATCAGCTAGCCATCCAATGTGATCGTTACGTGACAGCTTCTGCCGAAAACTTTTCCTTTAAGATCCTCCCAAGAATGGTGCTAGAAGCGGTCTTTATTGCTCTATTGGTTGGAATCACTCTCGTCGTACTGTTTTTGCAAAGAGATGTTTCTTCCATGATTGCGACACTGGGAACATTTGCGCTAGTCTCAGTCCGCCTCATTCCAGCTTCCAGCAATTTAGCGAGTTCACTTATTAACATTCGGAGTAAAAGCTATGTTGTTGACAAAGTATATGCCGATATAAAAGAACTTGAGGAAGCCTCAAAAAAGTCCCAGCTTGATTTAGCCAGATTCGGCCAAGTTGAGACATCACAAGTATCTAAGTCACTCAGCTTTGTAAACAGCATTCAGCTAGAGCAGGTAACCTACGCCTACCCCGGAAACTCACAAAAAGCTCTTTCAAGTATTAATATCAATATTCCAAAAGGGCAGTCTGTCGCCTTTATAGGCAAATCTGGTGCGGGCAAGACAACGTTAGTTGATGTCTTACTGGGTATTTTGAAACCCGTGAGTGGAGATATTTTGATAGATGGTGCTTCAATTTATGGAAATCTAGAATCCTGGCGCAAGCTTATTGGCTATATGCCGCAATCTGTTCACTTAATCGATGACTCTCTAATTAAAAATGTAGCGTTAGGCACTCCAGAGCCACTCATTGATCATGCAAGGCTAGAACAGTGCATTCGCTCGGCGCAGCTGTCTGATGTAGTAGCAAACCTATCAGAGGGCCTGCAAACCAGATTGGGAGAACGGGGTGTTCGACTATCGGGTGGACAACGTCAACGGGTTGGAATTGCCAGAGCGCTCTATCACGGTAGCGATATTTTGATTATGGATGAAGCGACATCTGCCCTAGATAATGAAACAGAAGCTCTCATCACTGAAGCAATAAAATCTCTTAGTCATGAGCGAACCATCATTGTGATTGCGCATAGGCTCTCCACTATTAAGCATTGCGATCAGATCTTTGTACTAGATGATGGAAAGTTAACTAAAACAGGCAGCTATGAAGAAGTTGTCGTTGGCAGGGGATAATCGTAAGTTCTTTGTTTGTTCAAAATGTGATGCGTAACATCTATTTAGAAAGGTTATGAACATTGAGATACATCCAGTTACTGTTCCAGAAACAGTTGGTATCGTCAGAGACCTTAGAACCAATATAAGACACGTTGATTCTAAACCTCTTACCGAAGAAGATATTGCACAGTATGATTTTAGGACGATTTTCTACGACGTATTTTTCAATCCAGAAAATACACGCCTTTATGCAATTGGCCCTACATTACTCAATTTTAAGCGCGAGCTACCTATTTCAGAACTCAAGATAAATAACGTACCGGTTTGCTTTGAGCTAATAGACATAAACCCCAAAACAACAGTTCTTGAGGTCAATCTTGAACAGAACGTAATACTCACTGAAACAAATAAAGTCACGATTGAATTTGGTGAACAGTGGACCTGGTCTAGGTCGATCAAGAAAAATCAGCTGCTTAACATCTCACACATTACGCTTTCCACCATTCAAAAAGACAATGAGATTCGGTGGATCAGGGACTGGATTCGCTACTATCGGAACGAGCATGACGTAGGTACTGTTGTCATCTATGACAATAATAGCGAATATCAAGATACCCTAGAAGAAAGGCTGTCACTTCAAAATACTGATTTATTTGTTGTCAACTGGAACTTTCCCTATGGCCCAGCAAAGAGTCACGGAAATCAGCTTTGCCAGTTAGGCTCACTCAACCATTGCAGATTGAAGTTTGGAAGGGTAGGCTACTGTCTAAATTTCGATATAGATGAGCTACTTGTGATGAAGTCTGGCAGTCTTGAAGACTTGTTGTCAGACCGTGATATCGTCTATTTTGACAGCTTTATGGTTCCTCCTGTCAGTCAGCTTAATGAGGATTATTCCTTCTGTGCATTCCCACTTAGAGATAAGCTAAGTCGAATTCAGGAAGGTAGATACCAAGCAACAAAGTATGCATACCGATTCTCTGGAATTTACGCTAATTCTGTACATTTCGCAGTGACGTCCCGTCAGGCGAAGTGGAACATGTTAGCGAAAGTACTGAAGCGACTGAAATTAGATAGGTATTTAACCGATTGGTTGGACAGTAGACACGTTGTCTCTGTAGAAACAGGCTATTATCTCCACTACAGCGCGATCACCAGTGGGTGGAAGAGTTCTGATCGGTTTAATATTCAAGCAGACAATAGCAGTTTGGTTGAAGATCTTTCTGTTATTGAAGTATTAAAAGCTACAAGTACAAAGTCAGTTTAGATTGACACATCGGTAAATTGTAATACATTTTCCTGCATCTATGCACTATCGTTGGACAAAGGTCTCATGCTAAAACCTATTGTGTCTTTACTACCAGCACCGCTTCAGATAGAAGCCCGCCGATATAAACTGAGGTGGCTTAACGCAGACAGATTCAGGCACTACCAAAAACTGAGACAATCCTCTTCAGAAACGGGCTATTCCCTGCAGGCTTTTGATCGATGTAAATGTATTTACGTTCATATTCCCAAATGTGCCGGGATTTCGGTTTCTAAGAGTCTGTTTGACAGTAAGGCGGGTGGGCATCTAAGTATCTCCGACTATGAACTAATATTTAGCCGAGAGGAATTTGAAAAATACTTTAAGTTTGCTTTCGTACGCAACCCCTGGGACCGGCTTTATTCAGCTTATACCTTTATGAAAAAAGGTGGACGGCATGCTGGTGATCAAAGATGGGCTGAGAGGCACTTGTTACCCTACGACGATTTTGAGTCTTTTGTCGAGGGCTGGGTAACCCCAGAGAACGTCCAACTTTCGACACATTTTCGGCCTCAAAGCGACTATCTTCTGTCAGCTACCGGAGAAAATCCGGTAGATTTTATAGGTACTTTTGAGAATCTAATAAGTGACTTTAATGCTGTAAAACAGCGGCTAGGCATTGATACTGAGCTGCTGTCATTAAATACGACTAAAGCCGAGCCAACTCTGAAAAAAGTAAATTTTCGAGATCATTACACGCAAAAAATGAGGCAAATTGTGACCAATGTATATGCCAAAGACATTGGCCTTTTGAATTACACTTTCGATAATTCATAGCCCTTTATTCTTAGGAATTTGGCGCTGCTGAAGTGTCCGTTACCCTGCAGAAGACAGCCGTATCATTTATGTCAAACTTATGTTTAATCGCCTTCTATCACATATAGATAATAAAACGATTCAGAACGTATCTATCAAAACTAGAAACCTGATTACAGGCGGTCTGGATCAAAGAATCTATTTTCACCATATTCCAAAATGCGGCGGGACTTCTTTGAACAGGGCACTCCAATCCTGCTACGTCAAGTGGAGCCTATGGGAATCAGGTACTGTGGTCAATCTTAATTCTGGAGCTTCTTGGGAGTCGGCGCAAGTCCTTTTTGATAAGGCACTGCCGCCCGATACGGTTGATGATTCTGCGGTTATGCAGCTTAGGGAAGAGCTTTTGTTCTATTTTATGTCTCTAGGTCATGTTCATTATCTTTCCGGTCATTTTCCGTTTAGCTCCCGGGCTCATCAGCATTACGGCAGCAAGTTTGGGTTTATCACAGTGCTTCGAGATCCCGTTGACAGATGGATTTCCAGCTACTTTTATAACAATTATCGCCAGAGCGCATCCTACCGAAAAATTGCTATTGATATCGAAGACTACATTGAATCTCCGCTAGGTAAATCTCAAGGCTACGAATATGCAAAATTTCTAGGGGGTGTTGCTAGAGACGGAAATTTTATGTCTTCTAAGTTTGTTGAGTGCGCAAAGGCAAATTTACACAAGTTTCGGCTAATTGGGTTCTTGGATGACATGGACGCATTTAAGTCACAGTTTGCTGAAATCTATGGGACCCCACTGAGGCTCAAAACGCTCAACAAACGACCTGAGAAGGAAAAAGTACTCAACAAAGTGATTGATGAAAACATGATGGCTACTATTAAAGAAATTTGTCGAGCGGATATTGAAATATACGAGTATGCGCTTGCTCACTTCAAATAAACTTGCTGCAATAGACTTATTTCAATAGTCATCGCCAAAATCAGACATGTCACTTTTTTCTTTTACTGAATCAAACGCTAAAAAAATACAGTGGAGCCTTCGCAAAAGTGTCGATAAACTCAGACACAGTGTGGAAGATAGCAGGCGGCTATCGAAGCTTGAAGTTTCTGATTCTTGCGTGGTTAACCAAAAAGAAATTCGCGTTATTGGGCTCAGGCGCACTGGCAACCATGCGATTATGAACTGGATTAGGAAGCAGCAACCAGGAGAAGTCTTTTACATCAACAACGCAAAAATAAACGTCAATCCTTTTCGTCACGTATACGAAGATCAGGTTCGCAAAATTAAAGATCCGAGCCTTGAGGGTTGGCGTACGAATAACGTTGAGCGGTGGCGCAGAGAAGCCATCGGAGAGTTTTCAACGAAGGATTGCTTAGTTTATAGCTATGAAGACCAGCCGTTAGAAAAGCTGTGCGATAGCACCTTCGAGAAAAAACACGACCTCTATTTTGGACCAAGCGAAATTCGCTATGACCTCATCCTTCTCAGAGACCCCTTTAATCTATTTGCCAGTAGACTGAGAGCCAGTCGTAGACAAACCCCCGAGATAGGCTCAATCGACTTTATGAAGGTAAAAGCCCGTCATATTTCACTCCCAAAGCTTTGGGTAGACTACGCCAAAGAATATCTAGGCGAAACGCAGTATTTGCAGCATGTCAAAGTCCCTGTCAACTACAATCAGTGGGTCAGCAGTACCGACTATCGACGTCAGCTTGCTGAAACCCTAGGTCTGGAATTTACTGACTCTGGCGTAGACGATGTGATGACCAACGGCGGCGGCAGTTCGTTCGACGGCACTGAGCTTCAGGGCAAAGCCTCTGAAATGTCCGTTCTAGAGCGTTGGAAAACCTTCGTCGATGACCCTGCATTTAAATCGCTCGTAGAAGACGAAGCCCTCTTGTCTTACGCCACCAAAATATTTAGAAACCTTCCGGGCACCGATAGCTTGTATTCATAATCTAATTCCGACAAAGAACCGTTGAAGCACGAATAGACAAAATACGGATAAAAAAAGTACGAATAGAAGATCACAAACGTCACGCTTCAGCAGATTGAATTCAGTGCCTATGTCATGACACAAAACTCTAAACCGACAGCGTTTGTCTCCATTATTATTCCTGTTTATAACGACCCACTCAAACTAGAAAAGTGTCTCAAAGCCTTAGACAGCCAAACTTATCCAAAGGCATCCTATGAGATCATCGTAGTGGATAATGGCTCTTCGAGTAGCCCTGGCCCTATTGTCGAGCAATTTGAGAACGCTAGCTTATTAATTGAAAATGAGCCAGGCTCCTATGCCGCTCGCAACGCGGGAATTACAAAAGCGAAAGGGCGTATCGTAGCATTTACCGACGCAGACTGTATTCCCGACCAAGCTTGGTTAAGCGCTGGTGTGAGCTGTTTGGCAGACGCAGAGGATTGCGGGCTTGTAGCTGGACGCATTGAACTTTTCTTTAAAGATCCCCAAAGCCCAACGGCAGCAGAGATTTACGAAAGCACTGAGATGGGCTTTTCTCAGGCAGAGTTCCTGAAAGAGCAGCATTATGGTCTAACTGCCAACCTATTTACCTACAGGCACGTATTAGAAGCCGTAGGCTACTTCAGTACCACTATCAAATCAGGTGGCGATAGAGAATGGGGACAGCGTGTCTTTTCGGCTAACTACCCTCAACTCTACTGCCATGATGCCTTAGTTTGCCATCCTACCCGACACAGCCTAAGCGCCCTTTACAAGCGTGTAACTCGCATTGTGGGCGGTAAGCACGATTCCCTAAAGTCTCACCGCTCCACGCTAGAAAACATTAAAGGACTAGGTCACGACTTGACGCTAGCATTCACCCCTCCAGGCAGAAGCCTATTGCGAGCCTGGGAAAACGAGAAGTTTCAAACCTCAAAACAGAAGCTTCAATTTATTTCTATGATGTTTTTCGTAAGATATGTTAGCGCTTGGGAAAGAATTCGCTTAAGACTTGGTGGTCAATCAAGAAGGTGGTGATAATACGGTATGGGATAGCCCTATTTATACAAGTAAGCCTATTAAATCAGAGTGACTAAGGCAAGATAGTGACGCCACAATCATAAGGAGAGGCGCGATGACGGTGGCCTATGTAACGATTAAAAATGCCCAACAGCTGGGCAGACATACGGAATGGTCAGGCACGGGCTATCACATTGCCCAGGCACTGGAATCACGAGATGTCTCGCTTGACTATTTGGGTCCACTGCAAAATGACTTATCGATGAAAGTTAGGCGTAAGCTCAAACGGCACTATCATAAGCTTTCTGGCAAGGTATATTTCAAAGATACCGACCCGGCACTTTTACAAAAATATGCCAAACAGATCAGCACAAAGCTAGCAGAGCAAACCCATGATGCCGTTTTAAGCGCAACTGTTAACCCCATTGCGTATCTCGATTGCAAGCAACCTATTCTCTTTTGGGCAGATGCTACTTTTCAAAATACGGCTGAGTTTTATCCTAAGTACAGCAACCTATGCAAAGAATCACTAGACAATGGGCATAAGATGGAGTGCTTAGCCCTAAAGAAATGCCGATTTGCCATTTATTCATCGCATTGGGCAGCGAATATGGCTATTGACCACTACAAAGCAGATCCAGAGAAGGTAAAGATCATTCCTTTTGGTGCAAACTTAGAGTCGAATCTAAGCACTCTCGACGTCAAAGCCCTAATAGCATCTCGCCCTTCAACAACATGCAAACTCATTTTTATCGGCGTAGATTGGATCAGAAAAGGTGGAGATAAGGCGCTTAGTATTGCACAAGCCTTAAACGATGCAGGCTTACCGACAGAGCTAACATTGGTAGGGACTCAACCCCCTGAAGGTGTGTTGCTACCTGATTTTGTTAAATCTATAGGATATATTAGCAAGTTGACAACGTCAGGACGAGCGAAGATTTCACAGCTGATTGGAGAGTCTCATTTTTTAATTTTGCCGACGCTTGCCGATTGTTCACCGATAGTCATATGCGAAGCGAATGCCTTTGGTGTGCCGTGCCTGGCAACTAATATAGGTGGCATTCCGACTATTATTAAGTCTGGTGTGAATGGACAGATGTTTGACGCTAAAGCAAGTGTGGATGATTACTGCAACTACGTCACAGATTTGTTTGCTAACTATACTTGTTACCAGCAAATGTGTTTCGCATCTTTCAATGAGTATCAAACTCGTTTGAACTGGACAGTGGCAGGGCAAGCAGCTAAAGCGCTAGTTGTTGAGGCGAGGGGTTAAGTATTTGACTATCAAGGTAGATAGGATTTAATAGAGCCCGCTACACAGCATAGAGAGCAGCTTAAATAATTTCGGTTTTCCCTTTATTTCAATTTGTGATTTTTAGCTACGTGCAAAGTTATGGCATCTCATCCTCTTGTCAGTATCATTATCAATAACTATAACTACGAAGCATTTTTAAGCGATGCAATAGACAGTGCACTCAGTCAAACCTATGACAACGTTGAAGTAATTGTTGTTGACGATGGCTCAACTGATGGCTCGCGAGAAATTATCAAAGGATATGGTGATCGCATTACGCCCATTTTTCAAGCCAATGCCAAGCAAGGCGCTGCATTTAATAACGGATTTGCCCACAGCAAAGGCGATATTATTCTATTCTTAGACTCAGATGATTATTTATTTGAGAAAGCGCTAGAAAAAATTGTTGAAGTTTGGACACCTGAAGTCTCGAAGGTCCACTATCGGCTACAAATTGTCAACACCCAGGGTAACAGTCAAGGCCCCTGCTATCCACCCCGTAATCTCTCGCTGGCCAGCGGTGAAGTGTGGAAAGAGCTTTTTGAGAAAGGCGCATATACTGGCGTTTCTACCAGTGGTAATGCCATTAGCCGTCATGCTCTTGCCCAGGTGTCACCTATTCCAGAGATCTATAAGCTAACATCCGATGACTATCTCTCGACGCTTATTCCTTTCTATGGCGAAGTCATTGCAATAGAACAACCGTTGGCAGCTTACCGCATTCATACCAGTAACCAATGGGCGCTCGTCACCGTTAGCGGCGATAGATTTCATCGCTTTGTACATCATCACAATCAAAGCCAAAACTTGATTGTGATGCAATCTAAAAAAATGAATTACACGCTACCAGACGATCTGGAAGAGCGTAACGCTGGCTATGTATGGTGCCGGCTTTCTTCGTTACGACTAGGGCCTAGCAAACATCCCAAGGAAAAAGACACTTCCTTAAAGCTCATGTATTGGGGAATACGATCGCTTTGGAAGTATTCAGACTTCAATATCAAAAAGCGTTTGATCTATAGCATTTGGTTTGTCTGGGTAGCGATTATGCCACTGCCGCTGGCCAAGGTGGCCATTACCTGGCTATATGTGCCGCAAAATCGGCCCAAGCTCCTAGCTTGGATCAAACAGTTAATCTCTCAGAAGAAAACACTGCCCGTTGAAGCAGTTAATTAGTTTATCGATTACCGAATACCGTAAATAAAACCAGGGCGATTAAAACAATAAAGCTATGAAACTGACTAAAAATCGTTTAACAGAAGACTACGATGCCTCTATTCTTACCGAGTTGTATGGCGATGCAGCCCATTCTCCGCTACGGCGCACCACGTCTCAGATTCGCCATGAACTCCGTCGCCTGATGGTAAAGGTACCGGCCGTATATCTACCGCTCGCTCGATGGAAGTATCCACCAGGTGTGCTCCATCGCCCTGAAGCCCTACATCATGATACTGAAATTGTGATTGAAGGTTACCCTCGTTCAGGCAATTCATTTGCTTTTACAGCGTTTGACATGGCACAGGGTGAGCCCTCTGTTCGGATTTCTCATCACCTACATACGGCCTCTCCTGTGATTGCCGCAATCAAGGCAAATATTCCTTGTGTGATTTTGCTGCGTAATCCTGAAGACGCCATTATCTCCCATATTCTCTATTCGCAGAATTTAACAATTAAGCAGTGTCTCAACAGCTATCTCGACTTCTATAAACCACTTTTAAAGTATAGAGATTCCTTTGTTATCGCTAAGTTTGAGGATGTCATTTCTAACTTTGGCCGAATTATTCAACAGGTGAACCAAAAGTTTTCCACCAATTTTAAGGTATTTGAGCATACTCAAGAAAACGCGGATAAGTGCTTCGAGGTGTTGAATAACTCGTGGAAAGATTTGGGACTGAGTGAACAAAAGAGTGTCACCTGTGCACCTTCCGAGCAGCGGAAGCAATACAAAGAAGTTTTGCGATCACATTTTCGAGCTGAAGAGCTAAACACCTTGCGAAACCAGGCACTTGATGTTTACAGTGCGTACTTACAGCCTTCGAATCAGGAGGAAGCATAATGAAAGCCCTATCGAATAGCTTGCCACGCCCCTTGAAGAACAGAGTTCAGCTTCTGCGACACAAGTTAATAGATAAGTTTGTGTTTATCCATATCAATAAAACCGGTGGCACCAGTGTCGCGAATGCACTCAATATTCCGACAATTCATCGAACAGCACTTGAAAAGATGAGTGAACTAGGCCGCCATGAGTGGGATCGGCGGTTTACTTTTGCAGTGGTCAGAAACCCTTGGGATAAAGTGGTCTCTCATTATTACTATCGGGTGCAAACTGATCAAACCGATTTGGGTAAAGGCAGAATTGACTTTAAGGACTGGGTAAGGCTTACCTACGGTGAAAAAGATCCGACTTACTACAACAAGCCCAAAATGTTTATGCCTCAGATAAATTGGGTCGCAGATGAATCAGGTGAATTGATGGTGGACTATATCTGTCGGTTTGAATCGCTGACCAGTGATTTTGAAGAGGTATGCGCTCGCCTCAAATTTGAGGCGAGCCTACCTCACCTAAAAAGCAGCAAGCGAGGCAGCTATAAAGACTACTACGACTCGGCAACTAGGGCCATTATTGAAGATTGGTTTGCAAAAGATATCGAACACTTTCACTACACCTTTTAGTCAGGATAAGGAATCTCTATGCGTGTCGCTATTTTGCGCAGCACTGCACAATCTTCAATTAGCATGAAGGTATATGCGGACAATATCGTAGAGGGACTGAAGAAAGTACACCCTGACTGGGAAATTTTAGATATTTCACCTGAAATTTCCTCTAAACTATCCTTGCCCGGCAAGCGAACTGGCGCTATCCGAAATGGTTTAAGCCGATACTATGAGCGATACTGGCGCTATCCTCGTTTTTTTAAGTCGCTGGAAGCAGATATTTTTCATGTGGTAGATCACAGTGACGGGCATCTGGTGTCCTGGCTAAAATACTATGGAAAAAGCACCCTGGTAACTTGCCATGACCTGATTAACTGGGTGCAGCCTGAGATGTACAAGGGACTGGCGATTTTACCGTTTATTAGTCTCAACACCTGGCGTTGGTCGGTCAAGCAAATGAAGCAGGCAGACCATATTATTGCAGTCTCTGAGCATACGGCGCTAGATGTGACCCGCTGCCTACAGGTCACTCCTGAGAAAATAACGGCCATTCCCAATGCGGTGAGTGAACACTTTTCACCAGCTTCTAGTCAAGAGGTTGAGCAGTTTCGGCAGCAACAAGGGCTTTCTGCTGAAACACTTTCCTTGTTGAATATTGGGTCCAACAATCCTCGTAAAAATGTTTCTGCCATTCTAAAGACGGTGCGGCGCCTCATATCGCACCAGCAGCCAGTTCATTTTTGGAAAGCTGGTAGTGACTTTACCGCCGAGCAACAGGCATTCATTAAAATACATCAACTCGATGCGCATGTTTCTTACGTCGGTCGGATTGACGACGAGCAGCTTAAACAATTGTACAGTGCAGCTGATGTGTTGTTAGCACCCTCTTTATACGAGGGATTTGGTCTCACCGTTTTAGAAGCAATGGCCTGCGGGACACCTGTGATTACAGCTGATCGGACTTCACTCCCAGAAGTGGCTGGAGATGCGGCTATTTTGGTGGATCCTGAGGATGAGGGTGCGATCACAGCTGCAATAGAGAAGCTTATCCAAAATCCCGACCTGCGCAACCAGCTTTCTCAAGCAGGTCTTGCTAGAGTCCAATTGTTCACCTGGACAAATACAGCCCACAAAATCGCTAGCGTTTACGAGTATGTCTACAGCCTCGCCCATTAACCCGCTTAAAATTCTGATTTCGGCCTATGCTTGTCGCCCCAATGTTGGGTCAGAACCAGGCGTAGGCTGGAATATCACCCGTACGTTAGCTCAATACCATGAGCTGTTTGTTTTCACTCGATCGGATAATCGCCCGGCGATTGAAGCCGAGTTACAGAATCATCCCAGTGACAATTTGAAATTTATTTATCTGGATCCTCCTAAGTGGGTATCCTGGTTGCCCTCTGCTCAGTTACCCCACTACTATTTTTGGCAAGTCGAAGCTTATGCCGCAGGTAAAAGGCTCCTTGAGACTCAGACAATAGATCTTATTCACCACATCACATACGTTCGCTACTCGACACCCAGTTTTTTATCCCGCTTACAGCGTCCATTTATCTGGGGACCTGTCGGAGGCGGAGAGCAAGCCCCTAAGGCCTTTTGGCAAAGCTTTAGTCTCAGGGGCAAAGCCTATGAGATCTTGAGAACGGTGTCTCATAGAATAGGAGAATTAGACCCTTCGACTCAGAAAACTGCACACCAAAGCATTTTAGTCCGCGCTACAACTCAGGACACAGCTGTTAGATTGAAAAAACTCGGTGCAGCTCATGTCCAGGTAGCTTCTGCGCTAGGACTTTCTCAGTCAGAGATTGATCAATTCGCCCAGCAACCAGAAGCGCCGTCCAGCACAATTCGCTTTATTTCTATAGCAAGGCTCTTGCATTGGAAGGGGATTTATCTAGGGTTGCAGGCTTTTGCGCAAGCTATTCATACTTCAGAGGCACCAGAGAACTGTGAGTATTGGATTATAGGCGAAGGGCCTGAGCGTGAGCGTCTAGAAAAAATGACCCGTAGCTTAGATGTTGTGGAGCAGGTGAAGTTTTTAGGCTCGCTGGCCAGAGATAAAACCCTGCAAAAGTTAGCTGAGTGCCACGTCCTGTTGCATCCCAGTTTGCATGACTCTGGTGGATTTGTGTGTCTTGAAGCAATGGCAGCAGGTCGCCCCGTTATTTGTCTTGATTTGGGTGGGCCTGCGGTACAGGTTACTCCAGAGGCAGGAATACTCGTAACCGCTGACAACCCAGCGCAAACTGTTCAGGCACTGAAACAGGCAATGCTAACACTCGCAGGGAATAGCGAGCTTAGGGCACAAATGGGTCAGGCTGGACGCATTCATGTTCAGCAAAACTATACATGGGAAGCCAAGGGAAAGCAGCTCGCCAAACTGTATAACAATTATTTAAATAGTGGTGTTGCAGTCGCACCCACAACCAAGCGACCCTCGAAATAAGGAATCAACCATGCGAATTTTAAGCGTCCATAATAGCTACCAGGTTCGAGGCGGGGAGGATGAGTCTCGTAAGACAGAGGAAAATTTGTTACGTAGTTATGGGCATACGGTTGATGCCTATGAAATCAGCAATGATTTGATTAAAGAGATGTCCTTGGTGAAGGTGGCTGCTCGTACGATTTGGTCACAGGAAACCTACCAGGTCGTGAGTAATAAGCTAGCTGAAAATACTTATGATATTGTGCATGTTCAAAATTTTTTTCCGCTGATTTCACCCTCTATTTTCTATGCGGCTAAGTCAGCGAATGTACCAGTTATTCAAACGTTAAGAAACTACCGACTCATGTGCCCTAATGCTCTCTTTTTTAGAGATGGTGGGGTTTGTGAGGACTGCGTAGGTAAGTCGATTCCCTATCCTGGGATTGTGCATGGCTGCTACCGGGAAAGTAGAGCTGCCAGCGCGATAACCGCAGCAATGATTGTGTCGCATCGCATGATCAACACCTGGAACAGTAAAGTCGATGGATACATTGCACTAACGCACTTTGCCAAAAACAAATTTGTGGAAAGTGGCTTTCCACCTGAGAAAATTCATGTGAAGCCGAACTTTGTCAGCCCGGATCCTGACGTTGCCACGGGGGCTGGCAACTACGCACTCTATGTTGGGCGGCTCTCTGTAGAAAAAGGATTGGACACCCTGCTTAGGGCTTGGGAACTGCTTGACTACAGCATAGAGCTTAGAATTGTAGGGGACGGTCCACTAACTGACCAAGTCAAAGCGGCTGCTAGCCGGTCTGACCAGATAAAATGGATGGGACGGCTACCAGTGAATGACGTCTATGATTTGATGGGCGATGCTCAGTTTCTAGTCTTTCCTTCTAAATGGTACGAGACTTTTGGCCGGGTTGCGGTAGAGGCTTTTGCCAAGGGAACCCCTGTCATTGCCTCTGAAATTGGCGCGATCGCAGAGATTGTCGATACAGGTAGAACTGGTCTGCTCTTTCAGGCAGGCAATCCTATCGACTTAGCCTCTAAGGTCAATAAACTCACTAGCAACACTGCTCAACTCTTGAAAATGCGCCATCAGGCACGCAACGAATTTACGTCCAAATACACTGCTGAGATTAACTACAGCCGCCTGATCGAAATATACCAGCGGCATATTGCTAGTTAATTGTCTCTAACTGAGTGCGTCTGGATAACGCTTCATAAACCCTATCTGGTGACCGTTTAGCGCTAATCTCTGTCGTGTACACTATCATCCATAGCAAAATCCCCTTGAAAACATGTCTGCTAGCTATCCCAGAGAAATTTTGGAGAAACGAAAACAGCAATCTATCAAAAATGCAACGTTGCTTTTCCTAGCATTTTCAACAGCGTTTTTTTCAAGGCTGGTTGCAACAGCAGGCGCGCCCTCCGAAGTCAATTTTATTCACTTGGCCATTGTTCCGGCTGTGAGCGCGTACGTGGTGATGAGCTCTCGGAGCAAAAACGTCAAAATGCTAAGAGCTGCACAAGGGTTGCTGCTGTGCTTACTACTTTTCTTTTTTGTGGTGGTTGCTAGTGCTTTGTTTAGTCAAGCTGGCTTTATTAATATTGTGCTTAGCTATCTACTTTGGATGGAAGCGTATATTTTCCTATGCGCACTTGTATACATATCGCTCAGTCCAGAGCGCCTTGAAAAAATAAAAACTTGGACAATCAAAATTTCTATTTTTCATATTGGACTCGCACTGCTCCAAAAAGTCTTGCTTGATGCGGGCATAATGAAAGCCACAAAAATGAAAATCCCTCCAGATAATGTGCAAGGCGTTTTTTATCTATCTGGGGGAGGACACGTCATTGCTGCATCAGTGTCTATTGCCTTTGCGATTTACTGTATCAGTCTGCCTAGGCTATCACTTCCACTAAAGACTGGTGTGGCAATAGCGGCTATCGTTCAGCTAGTGTCAGCAGATGCTAAACAGGTTCTTTTAGTTGCACTGGTTTCCTGGGGGCTGTTAATTTTGACAAAAGTTACAGACCTCAAAAAAGCTTTAACCTATGCTGCAATTGCAGCACTCTTGCTAGCAGCTTTACTGTGGTGTATGGAGAATCTCGATTCGTTTAGAGGCTTCAACACATGGGTCAGGCCCGAGATTTATGGCCCTGAAGGAGAGGCCCGGCTCCTGAAGTATTCCTCCATTCGCATTATTCGCTCGTACCATGAAGATGCCTTTAGCTGGCTGTTTGGATTAGGACCTGGCCATACTGTTGGTCGCCTAGGCGGCTGGATGATTATTAAATATAAGAGTCTATTAACACTATTAGGCGTGACCGATCACCCGGTTAGCCAAGAAGTTTGGCGCGCAATTGAAGATAGCTGGCTAGGTGGGAAATCGAGTATGTTCTCTCCGCTCTTTGGCTGGGCAGGCCTATGGGGTGACTTAGGAATCGCAGGCTTGTTTGCCTATTTCTCTATGCTTGGTGTCATTTGGACAACCATCTGCGCCGACGACACGTCTAAGTTTTTACTCCTCACGATTGTCGTAAATGGGTTAATTTTTGCTCAAATGCAAGAACCCGGATACATGCTCTACACCCTTCTCCTCATTGGACTAAAGTTTCAAGACAAAGTTTTAGCATCAGCTCAATATACTCAGCGAAAACCTACAAAGCCGCAAACCTATCCTATGGCCGAAGCTTCTTAGGTTTGACAACTCTGGCCCACTGAGTCAGTTTCCAGATGTACCCGAAGGTAAAAGACGATATAATCGCGCCAATTGCCCACTTGAAGGCACTCTTTAAGGTAGACCGCTTTCTCCCATTTTTTACAGCTGAGGTTTCCTGACCGATTTCCTGTCTTGTAGCAGTCAAATATTCCAGCAGCTGCTCTTTGGGTTCAACGAATGAAGCACCCTCAACTTCTTGTAATCCCTGGCTTTCTAAAATAGCGATAATTTCCTCATTAGAAGCTTGATCCAGCTGTTCTTCTAGCTGATCTAGCTGGGTCATCTGCTGGGCAAAAGCATCACCGACTTGCCGGTCAATTTCCTGGTTGATTCTAATCGTGCTATTTGCAGTAACCGGAATTAACAAAAAGAAACACACAGCTACAAACAAACAGGCTCTAGAAAGTATGCGAATTAGAATCTGCTCTAACCTATTGCGATAGACGCCCTCACCATAAAAAATAAAAAAGGCAGCAAACATCAAAAGCGGTACACCTTCTACTAATGCCCCAACCGTTTCTAACTCCCAGGTTGAGTTTAAAAATCGAGACGGAAAAAGCGTATCTAACCAATCCATCGCGATCATGAGAAGTAGGCTGTAGCCAATAATCCTTGGAATGCCAACGGAAAGAGGACTTTTCATCTCTGCTGAATAAAAGTAGGTGAACACGGGTAGATTGTAAAAGTAGCCGGTTTAAGTCTAGACGATACTAAAATCACATCTTAAAGAGCCGTATTGACCACCATTTGTGCCAATCTGCCCAAGCCTCTTCAATCAATGAACTTGTTTCTTCATCCGTTTTGCCTTCTTTGGCAATAGACATATGAGTCCATAGACAGCGGTCGTCTTTCAGGTTCTCACCTAGCAGCCATGGGACAATGCGGTAGCGAATATCTTGAAAGTTTCGATTATGCTTGAAGGCCCTGGCAGACACCGTGCTTTTCCCATAGGGATTGATACAGCTGCTCAGATGGAGTGTAGAGCGATCAGATAACAGCAACACTGCCCCCGAAGCCTCTAGCTCTCGAACTTCCCACTGGCCTTCTAAAACGGCATCTTCTGTCAATTCAGACAGGTGGGTATTGATGAAACCCTTGACATTTCCGTTGGTACCAACAAAGTAGCGTGCTTGAATGTCAAGAACTGCAGGCTCTTTAGCATACTGATATTGCTTCCCTTCTGTGTAGCCTTTCTGCCGAGCTCTTCGAGCATCTAGAGGCTTGGTTGATTTATTTTTCCAGCCTTCTAAAGGAATATCGTCCGGCAAGCTAACACTCAAAGCTTGTCTTTTTTCAGGGGCCGGTAGCAGCGTTACTTTACCTAAGACCAGTGCCACTGCTCCAAAAACCAACACTAGCACCACATGTTTGATTTTGTTTATAGATGGGCTCGCCACAAATTGCCTCGCTCGGAGAAGATAATGCTACACCTCTGTGTAGGGTGATGAATCAGCTAGGTTTGGGTCCTCCGCAGCTTCATTCAGAGGTGGAGCGTAAGCAACAGAACGTTCTGGCATGGAGATAAAGTAGCAGTATGTTGCCAGTAAAACAACCGAAATCATAGAAAACAATAAAGAGCCATCACCTTTGTGCCAGTATTCAAACATTGCTTTATTCGTAGGTTCAGAGAGTGCTGCCATCAAGCTAACCCGAACACCATTGACGACAAAAGCAATGCCAATAGCCAGCAAAGGTAGCACTAGCTTCTGGAGTTTGCTGGTTGGGAAAAGCGCTACAAACACAGCAGAAAGACCCAGAAGATGAAGCATAGTGTCTACACCTGAGCACCCGGAATAGACCTCTACACCACCATTTGGAATTAAAATAAACTGATTTTCACGAGTCACAGGAAACCCTGCATACCAAAGCAACGCGGTAGAGAACTTTGCTGTGACGGGCGAAGTGTTAATAACCTGCTCTAAAACACTAGGGGGAGGCGTCAAAAAAGAAAGAATGGACAATTCTTTCCAGAATTGTCCGAGCCCAGTTACACCAGAGGCCAAAAGACCTAACCCTATCATCGAGAACAAAGGAAGAATTCGGAGGAAGGGATCGTATCCTTGCATAAAAGAACTTTTGACAAGGACTAAAGATAGGATAAGAATACCGAGCCCCCCCCCAAAAAAACTGCTCTTAAAGCTGAGTGTTTTTTTCTTGGACCACAGCATCGACGCAATAGCAATCCAATAGACAATGCTACTGCTAAGCAAGCTACCATCATTTGCCTTTGAGGCTAAGCTAAGATGTATAGCTGCCAAACCAGTAAAGCTAGCTAGAAGCCATACAGAACTATCCCTAAAAAACCTTGTTGGTAAAGTGCTAGAAGACATTTGCCTGTTTTTTAATGATTGAAGCTTGATAGTCTAATAGCCTACCCCCCTGTAAGCATTAGCATTGCTCAAAAGGACGTAAGCTATCGGAAAACCTATCAGAGTTGAGATGTTGCCACCTAAAACGCTGCTGTCAACTTATGCTTCGTCTGCGGAGGCTTTATCCATACGGCGCTTCATTAAGGCCCCAAAAGCAAGCGCTGCCCCAGAACCCAACATGGTGATAGGCTCTGGAACACCTGCCACATCATAGCTCCCAGCCCGCTTTGTCTTCCATCTAGAGCCTATATCTGTGATAGTAACTCTACCAAAGTCACTGCCCTGGCCGCTAACCCCGAAGTCACCATAGATATTAACCTTGAAGGAATCTGAGAGCGCCAGAAGTCCTCTGTTCACTTTGACGCCTGAATTATTACAACCAGCTACACTGATACAGATACCGTTTGAGGCGCTCTCACCAGGAACATCTTCCATAAATCTCAACTTACGAAAAACTTCGCCTTTGCTCACGATTTCTCCACCGCTGACATCCTGGGCGATCCCCATCCACATACCGACAATGGAGGCTTTGAAGTTTGGGCTAGTCTGATTACGCAACTTGATGTCAAGTGTGACCATGGAACTGGTCAGCGCTTCTATTTTTGCGGATAGCTGACCTTTCGTTGTGCCTTTTAGGCCCTTAGAGGCATTCGCTTCACGAAGAAAGTAGGTAGCATCCAATGACCGATTGCCAGCTTCGGCACTGTCGAATGTCATGTCTACCTTAGCCCGACCATCCGCCGTTTTACGACCGTTGAGCGTTGTAGAAAACTCAGCCTGAGCACTTGGTGTAAACCCGACACTGAGGAGTGTCGCACCCGCTGATGCGAGGAGAGGGAGTAAGAAAGCCTTTTTTCTCATAGTAGTTGCTAGTTTTTTGTTGTCTTGATATTTAGAGACGTATGGCTGTCGCAAGCTTAAACACCAGCGACTTTCTTATACGTAAAGCTAAAACGCAAAAACGCGACGTAGCTATAGATGGCCCTAGTTGATACACTCACCAATTACCACACTAAGCGATTATCATTAGCGCAATTACATTATACTAATGCCAATTTTGCTCAGTTGCGCAAACATACTGATGCTTTTTACTATCTTTAAAGTAAAGTTCCAATTGTGACGCTAAGCTGAGCAGCTGCGTTGAAAGAGCAGGCTTGCGTATATTTTTTGGCCGCAAATGGAAAATTAGGATTCTGGAAAATTGGGATTCAATGACCTGAGACACTTACCTGACAAGCGTCCAACACCGGTAAAAAATGCTCAAGGTCCGGTGTATCCATCGTGGGGTCCTTAGCCAGATCGTCCCATATTCTTAGCTGAACGGCATCTTTTGCATGGGGCTGCTCAATAAATACCTGAGCCTCTAGGCTTGAAAATATGCCGCCTTGTAGGACTAGGCTACGTTTTGAAGCAGGGGACAGGTCATGCCAGTACTCTTTGTCAATTGCACAAAGGTAGCGCTTGGCATTGACATGTAACCGGATAGGTTCGGTCACCGCTGCGGGAAACAGGCCAGTGAGGTAGGGTAGCGCTCTCTGCTCATGACAGTCGTTAATACCACGCTCGGCAGCATCTTCGCCAAGGGTATGGACAAGATGGCCAAAGTCGTGCAGAAGGCAGGCTGCAATCAATGATGATGAGGATTTTGCCGCTTCAGCTAGCATGGCACATTGTAAGGCGTGTTGTTTTTGAGTGACGGCTTCAGAACCATATTGAGCATGGCCGTGGGTGGAGAGAGTCGTCAGTAACGCTTGAATAGATGCCATGGCAGTAAAGTTGGGAAATCGATGGATAGCGTTGATTCGTCTGAGCGGTAATGATTGTGAGGCTTCTGGGCTCAGACAGATTTGTTCAGGCGGATTTGTTCAGGTGGATTTGTATGGTGTCAGGCGACACGTTTTCCTTGACTGACCACCCTAGTGAGTCGAGGGATGTGGTTTTCTACATGAACGGTGAGGAAGTCGGCGCGTTTGCCAAGTTCTAGGGTGCCGCGATCGCCTATCAGTCCAATGGCTCTCGCTGGATTTACCGTTACAGGCCGCATGGCTTCATGGATGGGCTTTTTCGTTTTCGCAGCAATGATGAAAATGGATAACAACAGACTATGCGGTACATAGTCTGAAGAGATTAAATCGACCAAATTCAGTTCAGCTAGCTCCATGGCAGAGACGTTGCCGGAGTGGGAGCCGCCCAGTACTAGATTTGGCGCGCCCATTAACACCTGTAAATCGTTAGCGTGGGCTGTTTTGGCAGCTTCCAAAGTGGTTGGAAATTCTGAGATAGTGACACCTTCATCAATGGCTTGCTGCACATGTTCTACAGTGGCATCGTCATGGCTGGCCATGGCCAGGTTGTGGGCCTCGGCTAGGTCTACTAAGGATTTGCGACTGGTTTCGGCGTAGGCTTTTTGCGCTTCGAGGCGATCGCGAATAAAGTCATCAATTTGGGCTTCGGTAACACCATGCTTGCCCATGTAGTATTCGCGAAACTTGTCCATTTTGGTGAACTGCCGCTGCCCTGGCGTGTGGTCCATTAGAGAAATTAAAGAGAGTAAGGGATGATCCGCATACTTACCCACCCTATCGGCCACTTGTTCAAAGGCTAGCTCGCAGCGCAAGTGCAGCCGATGATCAACAGAAAATTTTCCGGAGACTTGCCGCGCTTCAATGGCCTCAATCATAGAGTGAAACTCGGTCATGCGGAGCGATGAGGGGGTTACATCGCCAATGGCGATCGCATCGCACACAGTGGTAATGCCCGCAGCGGCCAAATCCCTATCGTGATGGGTGGCTGCGGCATCTATCGGCCAGCGTACGCCAGGACGAGGCGATAAACAGCGCTCTAGGTTGTCCGTATGCAGCTCAATCAGCCCCGGCAGCAGGTACTCGCCTTGTCCATCTTGCCCAGTGGCAACGACACCAGGCTGAATATCCGTAATTCGACCGGACTCAACCACCAGCGTTCCCAACACTTCTTCGGTAGGGAGTTGGAGGCGATAATTAGTGTATATTTGCGCGTTCATAGGTCTATAGGGTCATGACTGCCCTTTTAGGAAGTTGATGGTAAGGCTAGAAGGTTAAGGTTCGGTTACAGACACGAGATCTCACGTCCACGTCGTGAAAAATGCCGACCAGTCCGCAGCCTTGGGACTTTTTCTCTTCTATCAGCTGAATAACCGCTTCTCGATTTTCAGCATCTAGTGAAGCGGTAGGCTCATCTAGGAGCAAAATGGGGCGATCTACCACGAAGGCTCTTGCAATATTCACCCGTTGCTTTTCACCGCCTGAAAACGTTGTGGGCGATAGGGACCAAAGCCGCTCTGGCAGGTTGAGGTGAGTGAACAGCGATCGCACTTTTTCAAGCGCGGTCTCTCTTTCCACGCCTATTTCCATCAGCGGTTCAGCGGCCACTTCTAGGGCGGGCACCCGAGGAATCACGCGCAAAAACTGACTGACATAGCCTATAGTGTGCTGACGCAAGGCAATGAGGTCGTGCGACTCGCATTCGGTGAGGTCTACCCAGGTAGCTGCCTGGTCTGGGGCTTGGCCTTGATGCCTAATCCAAATATGGCCAGCATCCACTCGGTAGTTGGCGTAAAGCGATCGCATTAGGGTAGATTTTCCTGACCCTGAGGCCCCTTGCAGCGCCACACATTCGCCTTTATTCACCGTGAGTGAGACCTCTTCTAACACGCTCAAATGCAGCCCTCCCTGGCCATGTAGCGTAAACCCCTTGCGCAAATTTTCGGCCTGTAGCAAAGTCTCAGGAGAAAACTGAAGAGAGTCTCGGAGCGATTCTTTCGGGCTCTGTATTGTTGTTGGCATTGTCGTTGGCATTATTGAATCCATGAATAAAGCCTCCTATCACGGGACGAGGGTGGCACTCACAAGCTGCTGGGTATACGGGTGCTGCGGATCATCTAAAACTTGATCGGTTAAGCCTTGCTCTACAACCTGCCCGCCCTGCATCACCATGAGCCGATGCGCGAGCAGACGAACCACCCCGATATCGTGGGTGACTAAAATGACGCTGAGGTTGAGATTTCGGACCAGCGATCGCAATAAGTCCAACAATCGGGCCTGCACGGATACATCTAGCCCGCCCGTCGGCTCATCCATCAGCACCAGCCGGGGCTGAGTCACCAGCACGCGGGCCAGCTGTAGCCGCTGCTGCATTCCACCGGAAAATGTACTGGGCAACGCATCTATTCGATCAGCCGGAATCTCTACCTGATTGAGCCACTTGCTGGCCTCTGCGCGAATGTTGCCATAGTGCCGCTGTCCTACATCCATTAATCGCTCGCCAATATTCGCGCCTGCGGTGACCTTCATCCTGAGTCCGTCCCGTGGATTTTGTTGAACAAAGCCCCATTCAGTGCGCATGAGCCTGCGCCTGCTGGGTTCAGGCAACTGGCTAAGGTCAATAGCGTGCGCATCGTTGTGGTAGGTAATGGTGCCGCTGTCGATGGGTAGGCGATGGGCAATCGCATTCAGCAAGGTGGTTTTGCCTGAACCAGATTCACCGATGATGCCGAGAATTTGGCCAGGGTAAAGGGCAAGAGAAATGCGATCGCACGCCTGAATCTCTCCATAGGTTTTCGTCAATTGTTCAACCGTCAAAAGGGGCTGCATTACCCAACTCACTCTAAAACTAAGGAACAACGGTTCCCCTTGCTAAGGGAAATCGGAAAATTAGGTGGGAGAAGAAAGTTTCTCCTTTTGGTTTGACTCGCAGTAGTCTGTATCTGAACAAATCCACAGTCTGCCGCCTTCGTTGTCGGTAACGACCTCATCCAGGTAGCTATCGGTCGCCCCGCAAAACGCGCAAGGCTGATCCCAACTTTCGACTGAGAACGGATGGTCCTCAAAGTCCAAACTCTTCACCCTTGTGTAGGGCGGCACTGCGTAGAGTCTTTTTTCGCGCCCGGCGCCAAACAGCTGCAACGCCGGGCTCATGTTTAGCTTAGGATTATCGAACCGGGGAATAGGGCTAGGCCGCATCATGTAGCGATCGTTCACTATCACCGGATAGTCGTAGGCTGTCGCGATATGGCCGTAGCGAGTAATGTCCTCATATAGCTTCACGTACATTGAGCCGTATTCCTCCAGTGCGTGCATTTTCCGCGTTTCAGGCTCAGAGGGTTCAATCCACCGCAGCGGCTCTGGGATGGGCACCTGATACACCATGATTTGTCCGGCTTGCAAAGGCGTTTCCGGAATCCGGTGCCGCGTTTGAATAAGGGTTGCTGAGGCTGTTGTTTCTGTGGTTTCAACACCGCACACTTTCTTAAAAAATCGACGGATATTTACCGCATTGGTTGTGTCATCCGCGCCCTGGTCAATGACCTTGAGCGTATCGCTCGGGCCAATCACAGAAGCTGTGACCTGAATACCGCCGGTTCCCCAGCCGTAGGACATCGGCATTTCCCGCGAGCTAAAAGGAATCTGGTGGCCTGGAATCGCTACAGCTTTTAGAAGGCTCCGGCGAATGGAGCGCTTTGTTTGCTCATCGAGATAAGCAAAGTTGAAACCGGTTTCAACAGACTGGTACGAGGAAGATTGGTGTGGAGAAGACTGGTATGGAGAAGATTGGCAGGTAGGCATTGTGTGACTAGGGAGAGGGCGGGGTGGGGATTGTTGCTGAGCAGATGGGGTTACGGACCCACCCCGTCCCTGCGGGCCACCCCTCCAGAGGGGATTTTTCCCTGCGGTGGGGCGGTTGACGGTCGAAACGGATCGCTTTTGATCACCCTGCCTGGAGTCGCTCCCCTCTTGGGAGGGGTGGGTTTCGGAGTATGCGCTAAGGGCGAATCTTTTTGAGTTTCCGCTTGTTTTTGTTTATCCGAGGCCTCACGGCTTTCTCGCATCTTGCGAACCAGATTTAGCTCTGCTTGAAAATCGATATAGTGCGGCAGCTTTAGGTGCTGAACAAATCCCTGGGCCTCAATATTGTCTGAGTGGTACAGCACGAATTCTTCTTCTTGAGCAGGGCCTTGTACCGCCTCGCCAAATTCTTTTGCTCGTAGCGCCCGGTCCACAATCGCCATGGCCATGGCCTTTCGCTCGCTGTAGCCAAAGCTCAGCCCGTAGCCTCGCGTAAACTGCGGCGGCAGAAGCTTAGAGCCCTTAAACTGATTCACCATTTGCACTTCAGTGATGTCTATTTCGCCGATCGCCACCTCAAAGCCCAATTCTTCTGGCTCAATAAACACCTCCACCGCGCCGACGCGAATTTCGCCAGCAAACGGGTGAGAGTTGCCATAGCCGCGCTGTGTAGAATACGCCAGCCCTAACAAAAATCCTTCGTCTGCCCGTGCTAAGTTCTGCAACCTGGCATCTCGTCCCGCAGGCAGCTCTAACGGCTGACGCGTCAGGTCAAAAATCTCGTTCTCAGCGGCTCTCATCTCTTCAGAGAGAGGCTCTTCAGCTGTCTTCTTTTCAGAGGCTGACGCTACAGGAAAAGTCTTTTCGTGTTGAATGAGCCCTTCTTTATTGAGCGCATCAATTGCTCTAGGGGTAGGACCTTTGACGACCTCACCGGTAGGACTCTCGGGCTGATTGTCTTCTGCGGCCAGCTTAAAATCGAGCAGTCGATGGATATAGTCAAAAGTGGGTCCGAGCTGCTGTCCGCCAGGAACATCTTTATAAATAGAAGAGATTCGGCGGGTGATCGCCATTTTACCGGTATCTAGAGGCTGAGAATAGTAAAAGCGAGGCAGCGTTGTTCGGTAGGCGCGCAGTAAAAAAGCCGCTTCGACCAAATCACCCCAGGATTGCTTAATGGCAAGCGCAGCCAGATCTCGATCGTATAAACTGCCTTCACTCATCACCCGCGCGATCGCCAATCCCATTTGTTGTTTTATCTGGGCGAGGCTGAGTTCGGGTACCGCCGTATCGCCGCGCCGCTGGGCCTTCAGCAACTGCTCCGCATTGAGAATGGCCTTTTCGCCACCTTTTACCGCTACATAAGACATCTTCTCTTCTACCCCTCTAACCGAGCACAAACCGTACGTGGCAATCCCATCACAGACTCACCACCTAATAAAAAAACATCTACGCCCCGTGGATAGGCTTCGTGATTACGCGGCCAGCTCTGCCAAAAGCTCAGAGGCACAGCCGGAGAAATTGTTCGCTCATTTAAAATGCCAGGGCCAGTTAAAACCATGTCATGACCACCCTCTAAAGTCTCGACCTGAGCCAGCAGGGTTGCTGATGACTCGGGGGCTTCTGCACTGCCCCAGCAAAATTCGTCCAGCGCCATTTCAGAGAGGGTATGAACCACAGCAAACATCGCCTCACTGGGCGTCGCAACAAACCGGCAGCCGGTGTGAAAGCGTAGCCAGCCCTGAACTTCTGAAGAGAATCCGGGCTGAAGCCAAACGAGCGTTTCCAAGTCCAACAGGGTTAAGCAGGCGGCCCCGCAGGCGGCGATCATACCGGTGGGCGGTGTAACACCAACGGCAATTTCACGCGTTTTCCCAGGTTCCGACAGTCCTTCTAGCAGGGCTCTAAATGTGGTTTGAGAGTCGCGCGTAACGTCGTTAAATCCTGGCAGCTGAGTGGTGAGCATTGCGTTATTCTCCTCTCAACATGGTGAAGAAATCGACCTTGGTTGAGGCCGTTTTCTGTTGCTGTTGTTCTCTTTTTTCTTGAGCGATCGCACCCAAGGGCTCCAGCACTTTTTTATCAACAGCATCATGCCAATCATCATGCTGCAACAGCGCGTCACACAGCGCGGCTAACTCTGCATGGCGGTGAGATCTGCCTGCCACATAGCCAAAGCCCGTCATTGGCTCGGGATGCATCGCCAATAACTGCACGACACAGCGAGTCAGCGTCATTTCACCTAGGTTGAACACCTGCCCCACACCACCAGCTCTGCCGCGCACCATGGTGAGGCCGGTTTCGGGCGATCGCAAAAACCGATACTCCGGCACATCAGCCACCTGACAAACCCGTGACTCCAGGGCCTCCAAGGGCGCTTTTGCGAGGGTTGCCATCCAATTTTGCCTGTCAGCAAGATCTACCATCGGCTTTTGCTATCTCTAAATTTTCAACGAGATAGACATCTAGACATCTAGATGAATACTAGAATAGATTATTGTGATATTCAAGTGTTCCTAACTACAAATCCTCACAGCAAAACCTGACGAAGAAAAGAATGAGCGAAGAATATTCTCCTTTGTATATCCAAATCGCCGAGCAGCTGCGGCAAAGCGTTCAAAGCGGCACTTATAAAGTGGATGAACGGTTGCCCGCTGAAGCGCAGCTGGCCGAGCAGTTTGGGGTGAATCGGCATACGCTCAGGCAGGCGATCGCACTGCTTAAGCAAGAAGGCATCCTTCGTATAGAACGCGGGCGCGGGACCTTTGTTACCGCTGCGCCGATTCGCTACGCCATTGGCAAACGGGTGCGCTACAACGAAGCGCTGAAGGCTCAGGGGCTAACGGTGCGGTTTGAACTGGTGCGATCGCTCTCACTCCCGGCCAGTGAGCCTGTTGCGAAGGGGCTCTCTGTTGAAGTGGGGTCTCCCGTCGCCCTGGTGGAGCGGCTAGGCTATGCTAACGATATGCCGATCAGCGTGGGCTCGGGCTACTTTCCGCTCGCGCTTTTCCCTGATTTGTTGAGTGCTGAGAGTATTGAAGATCTTAAAACAACAGGATCTATTTCTAGGTGGCTTAGAGACCGCTACAACATTGACCATATTCGCCAGAGTACGGTGGTTTCAGCGCGGTTGGTGCAGCCTTCGGATGCGAAGCTGTTGGCACTGCCGCTGAATCAGCCGATTTTGTTGGCAGAATCGGTAAATGTGGATCAAAGTGGGCGGGTGATTGAGTATGGGGTGGCGAAGCTGAGGGGCGATCGCATGGAATTATTTTTTGAAAATAAACCTTTTTAGTGTCGAGTTTGAAAGCGCTGACGCTTTTAATGTAGGCTGCCTCAGAAAAGGTTCATTTGAACAAGTCAGAATGGCTTCCCGTTCTCTCAAACATATCATCAGCATTTTGGCACTGTACAAGGTTCTCACCTTTGTCAGTCTCTTCAAAAGTCTTTTCTGTCGTTATATTCGGGACTACAACATCAAAAGGAAGGCCATTGCGCAACTTTACCTGATGGTAAAACATCGTGATGGCTTCTGTCGTTGAAAGACCGAGCTGCTTGAATAAGTCCTCCACCTCAGCTTTCAAATCAGGATCTATTCGTGCTCTTACAGTTGCGTCCTTTGCCATAGGTTCAGCGCTTACATAGGGCCATCAGCTCAACTATAGCCCAAATGAGCTACATGAGCGATCGCACACGCTTCAGTACGAGCGAATCAATACAGTCGAATCAATGCAGTATGGTGACGAAGAAGGGCGATCGCACCCCATCATTCTTTGAAAATTGGGCTTGACGGTGCAGAATGTGGCGTTTAGGGTAACGGGCCTGTCAGGCTCATTTAGTCAGGCTCATTTAGTCAGGTTCATTTATAATTGGGGCTAAATTGGAGCGATCGCATTTCAGCAGGCTATAGCAGCGTGCGATCGCCCCTCGCAAGTCATCAAAAAAATACTGCCCATGTCTGAACTGGGCCTGATTTCTCAACTTGGAGACCTCAAGCAAAAGCTCTCTGATGAGGGTCATTTTTATCAGAACTACAACAATGCCAACGATCTTCTACGCCAGTTTGGAGATCAGGTCACTAAGCTTTTACCACAGCTATATTTATAACAACAACAGAGAAAATAAATCCTCAACTTTCATTGACAGCGACGCCATGAAAGAAGGCATTAGTAACACTTCTTCTGGCTCGTCGAGGAGTTCTACTTCTTGTTTTGGCCGATAGATCAAGACAGCCTTCTCGTCCGGATCGATCAGCCAACCCATTTGCGTGCCATGCTTTAAGCAGCGGAGAATATTTTTTGTAACTTTCATTTGCCGCTGGCCCGGAGAGAGTATCTCAATCGTCCAATCTGGGGCAAGCGGAAATATATTAGCAATTTCGCCATTTTCATCACTGGGAATTCGCGCCCAAGTAAAAACTGCAATATCCGGCACGGTAGAACTACCGCCAAACGTGCAACGCAGTTCAGGAAAGGCACAGGCTATTTTATTAGCTCTAACAGCATTATTGATAAGCGTTGCGAAATCCAACTGAAGCCTGCTGTGTTTTCCTTGGGGCATCGGCTTCTGGATAATACGACCGTCAATATATTCGCTGGCAGGCTTTGTTTCAGGAAGTTCAAGAAAAGCGTCTAAGGTCAAAGGCTTGGATTGCGTTTGAATCATATTAAAATTGCCTCCAACTGAGCTATATATTGCCATAATAACGCTCTACTGGGCGCTCTACCGCGCTCTACCGCGTTTAGTGATCTGGCTCATCAGGCTTCTGAGTTTTCACTAGCGCGTCATCTACCTCATCAAAGCTCTCGTCAGGTGGAATATGGTCTAAGTTTTCCTGCAAAATATTGAGCACCACCTGAGGATCGGTAGACTGCTGCATTTCATTAGCTTCCCAGACAGACAAAACTCAAAACGTGCCAAACGTCACAAGAGCTCCATAACGTTTAGCATGACTTTTTTCCTGGATCATCCGTATGGTGTGGGGGCGTCTCCGTATGGGATAGGAAGATCATCGTGGTCGGGTGGCAAAGCGCACCTATCGTCTTCCGTATCGCGCTCTTTTTGCACCTGTTCTTTGGCGGCGACAACCGCCACCATCGCAATTTGAACAAACGCGGGTCTATAGGTGGCATCATGCATAGCCAGTACCAGCGATGCGCAAACGGTTAGGCTTGCGGTGATGGCCCAATGGTTAGTTAATTTCATAATGAGTCTGTCGATGGCTCCACTGAGGATTACTTGTGAGTGCAGCGAGGATTGAGCAAGAATCGATGAAAGCGCTAAAACAAAACAGTCGTATCAATGCCCTCATCATTAAAATTATCCTTCGCTGATATATCCATACTGAACAGCCCTCTTTAAAGCTTCTCCCTATTGCAAATAGGTTTGCAGAATAGCTATGCCTAACTCCAATAGGGCGACTCACGACCAAACTTCAAGAAAACGCAGCTCAGCAGGTGTTAAAAGATACTGGCCTTAGGCGCATCACTTATCGCTCGCTAAGTAATTGGCGGGGGTACCTATTTGTTGATAGGTGGCTAAAGTCATGAATTCAGCCATTTTTAATAAACAGAAGCTACGATAGGCGCAACTTAAACAACTGTTGTAGAGCCCAGGAGGCTATTCCCCTAATGGATAGCGTTGATAGCTTATTTCCCGAAGCGGTAAAACAGTGGCGACTCAACGACTTGTACAGGGCATTAGGTCAGGTGAAGGGCGGTGAAAAGCGCCCTAACCTAAATCCAACAGAGAAAGCGCTACTGAGAGGTTTGTTATGCTTAGTCCACCCTAACGATATTGCGATCGCACTGAACTGGAAGCCCAGCAGTGTCAAAACAGAGCTGTCTACAACCATTTACCAATACGTCAAAAATTTTACCGATCATGTCAATCAAAGAATTCGCTGGCACAATGTGTCGGAGTGGTTAGAGACCGCCGGGTACAAGCTAACGCGATCGCCCACCTCAGAAAATCTCTTTGAGGATATTTCTAAAGCCAATCAGTACATCGCGGCCACAGCTATTATTCGGCTCGTTGAGCAGCAGGTTTTGGCAAGCCAGCTCTCCCGGCCAGCCAGCATGATTTCTCACACACTCTTTCAAGAGATTCAAGAAGTGGGCGATGGTTATTTTGCCAAAGGCGACTATGCCAGCGCGATGGACGTGTACACCACCCTCGTGAAACAGTACGCCGTTGAGTACCCAGGCATTTTGTTAAAAATCGCTCAAATTTATAACTGCGCAGAGTGTTACAGAGATTCTGTCGTGCTCACCTACTTCGCGCTTAACTACATTAGAGATGACCACGCCAAAGGGAAGCTCTACCATCTCTTAGCGATCGCATTTGATGAGCTCTGCCGCCAAAATCCGAATCCCGGCATTCTTCGGCAGGCGCTTAACTTTTATAGAGAAGCTAGCGATCTCTCTGACCAGTCAAACGCCGTTGTCCTATGGAATAAATTCGACCTGATTATGAACTTCATCCATGCCAACCAAGACCACTACAGCCAGCACATTAACATGGCCAAAATCGCCTGGATCGACTTCAAAAGCGCAACCACCTATGAAGCCTCTAACTTTAAGGACTATGTTCAAGAAATTCTGGCCGATATGGAAAGAGTCCTCTCAGAGGGCATAGCCGATCCCTGGCTCTCTGTTGAAGTCAACCGATTTGCCAGCCAGCGCAGCTAGTACAGAACCTGCATTCCTCAAAATTGTTTATTTAACCCTAAGTCCCCGAAAAACGTTATGAAATTTGCAACTCTGGCCCTCTTGTTTGTGAGTACTTCAGCCCTCACGCTTAAGCCAGCAGACGTTAGCAGAGAAACATCAAGTAGCGCACAAAGCCGCCTGCTAGTAGAGGTCGCACGCATTAACGAAACCCCTAATCGGCACGATGCCAGCGGCCATAAAAATGTGTGACTGTCGTAATAACAGTCACACTATTGGCCTCCAAAAATGCCCTCCAAAGAATCTGCTTGAGACGCCATATTCAAGCAGATTTTTTATTAACTTTGCATTAAACACCTATTAACCCAGATGAGTGAGCTTTACGTATATTCTCTTAAATCAAAAGCCATAACTCAACAGGGAAACTGACATCATGAGTCGAGCTACCGAGCCTAAAGTCGTTGTTCGAAAACAAACAGGCAATCAGAAGGCACCTATTGCACAATGGCTCAGCGTTATATTTTTAGTCTATTTGTTGATTGTTGCTGTAGGCATGATTGGCGCTGGCTTTAAGTCAGCCACTGGCGAGCGAGCAGAAGATTTGTTCGCCTTTGCAACCAATCCCTTTTTAGGATTAATCGTAGGCACTGTAGCCACCGCCTTGATTCAGTCTTCTAGTACCGTAACGTCAATCATTGTTGGATTAGTGGCAGGCGGCTTGCCGGTTGCCAGCGCCGTCCCCATGGTCATGGGCGCAAACATTGGAACCACCATTACAAATACCCTGGTCAGCCTAGGACATGTGGGTGATAAAAACGAGTTTAGGAAGGCTTTTGCAGCAGCGACTGTCCACGATTTTTTCAACTTACTCAGCGTGATAATTTTTCTTCCCGTTGAGATATTTTTTCATCCCCTGGAGAAGATGGGAAAAGCGCTTGCTGGCCTGATTGTAGGCGGCGGTTCTGTCAGCATTAAAGATGCCAACATTGTCAAAGCAATCACCAAGCCGCTGGTCACACTCTTCAAAGATGCAACCCATGTACTCCCCGCGCCCTTTGACGGCATTCTGCTAATTTTTCTGGGTATTGGCCTTATCTTTTTGACCATTTCATTTATCGGCAAACTCCTAAAAACGCTGATGACAGGGCGCGCCAAAGAGATTTTGGAAGTTGCCATCGGTCGCGGGCCAATCGCCGGTATTTTAGCAGGGACCTTAATTACCATTTTGGTGCAGTCTTCTTCTACCACCACCAGCCTGATGATTCCACTGGCCGGCGCAGGCGTGTTTGGCCTACAGCAAATTTATCCCTTTACGCTAGGCGCTAATATTGGCACCTGTGTAACAGCGTTGCTCGCAGCCACCTCTGTTTCGGGCGTGGAAGCCGGACCCGCTCTGCAAATTGCGATGGTTCACATGCTCTACAACGTGTTGGGTGTACTGGTGATTTACTGCATCCCTTTCCTCTGCGGATTACCGATTAAAGGCGCTCAAGTACTCGCAGAAGTCGCCGCCGAGAAAAAATATTTGGCATTCGCCTACATTGCTACCGTATTTTTTGTCATTCCTGGTTTTTTGTTAGGCGTTACCGCGCTGAACTAACTCACGGGTTATAGGTCTTCTAAGCCTCTCTTAGAAGACCTATAAATGAAAGCATTAGAGCAGATCTCACCCCACCATCTTTAAAAGAGGACGTTATCAATGAGTGAAAGGCTAGCCTACGTACAACAGTTAGAAACACAAATCACCGCTGCCAAAAGTAAACTAGACCAGCTTAAAGCTGAACAAAAAGAAGTGCTCATCGCAGCTCAGCAAGAGGAAGTGCAGAACCTAGAGAAGTATTTCGACGAAGCCAATATTAACCTTAAAGGAATCTCAGAATCTGGAGAAGAGGCTTGGCAGTCATTAAAAGAAGATGCTGAGCGACTATTGGAAAATATCAAAAGCGCACTAAAACGCTTGTTAGGTGAATAAACGGGTAGCCGAATACTACGGACAGCCGAATACTGCTTGGTCACCAGCAGTATTCGGCATAATAGAGGCATAAGAGAACTAAAAAAACAGCATTTTTGTGCCAACGGCCAACATCGCGAGGCCAAATACTCGCTTCAGATACAATGCTGGAATAATCACTGCTAGCTTCGCACCCGCTAAGCCGCCCAGCACAAACCCTAAGCAAATAAATCCAGCTGCCGGAACGTTCACGTAGCCTTTTTGGTAATATGTCCAAGCCCCCAGAATCCCAATCGGCGGCACTAGCATAGCCAGCGTAGTGCCCTGCGCCTCATGCTGAGAAAACCCGAGTAAAAACATCAGTGCTGGCGTCACGAGTACGCCACCACCAATACCAATTAACCCGCTAATAGCTCCCACCGTAAGCCCAAGCGCCAGAAACAACACAATCGTCAAAACCACTCTTCTCCTAACGTCTTTAGCAAAATTCTTCAGCTAACATCAGCCACTAGCTGAACAACATAAAGATGAATGGTCGGATCACCTCTACAGCAGATATCGCTCAAAACGTCGAAAAATCAGCCGCCGTATTGTGAAGAAGATCATAAAGCTACATCACTCGCCGTCGCAGCTTTGCTGAGAGCACATCTAGCAGTGTCACTGCAACGATCAAAATAATCAAAATAGCGCAAACTTTCGGATATTTAAAGGAACGAAAGCTTTGATAAAGTGACACACCAATCCCCCCAGCACCGACAATGCCTAGCACCGAGGCAGAGCGCACATTGGCCTCAAAACGGTACAGCGTAAAAGAAATCCACAGCGGCATTACCTGGGGCAGCACCCCAAAGATAATCTCCTGAGTCTTGCTCGCACCGCTAGCCCGCACCCCTTCAATCGGCCCCACTTCAATATTTTCAATCGCTTCAGAAAAGAGCTTGCCCAGCGTTCCGGTCGTATGAACAAACAAAGCCAACACGCCCGCAAACGGCCCCAAGCCAACGGCAACAACAAATATTAACGCAAACACCACTTCGTTAATGGCCCGCATCGTATCTAGCAGTCGCCGTACGGGCTGCACGACAATTTGCGGACACAGGTTTTCGGAGCCGAGTACGGCCAACGGCGCGGCAAATACCGCCGCCAGCAGCGTCCCCCAAATGCCCATGGCCACCGTTTCAATAATGTCTTCTAAATAAAAGCGCCAGTCCGAAAAATCGGGCGGGAAGTAGCGGCTAATGTACTCAGCCATGGTGCTGCCGCCTTCAGCCAGCTCCACAAGGTCAATGTCGCTCACTTGGGCGGAATAAAAAAGCAGCGCGATCGCACCCAGCAAATACAAAATCCGCAGAGCTGTTACCCGCTTTTTCTCCTTTGCCAGCATCTCTTCTACCCGAGGAGACATCGCCAAAGGCGGCTGCTGAGTCGCTGATTCTGTTACTTTAGTCGCCATCATCTACCGCCAAACAACATCCTTAAACCAAAAAAAGGCAAAAGGGCAAAGGCATGCGCTAGCCCCCACTTCCTTTTGCCCCGTGAGGTTCTACCTCAAAACACGCGGGATACGTTACCCGAGTGCCTTAAGCTGTTCGTTCAGCTCATCCACTTTCTGTTGTTTAGTGGCTTCGTCCAAGCTGTCGTCGTTCTGCACTTCTAGCAGCTCTTTACCAATATTCAGCTCTCTGACCGTATTCCAGTCAGCATCACTCGCTTCGTCAAACCCTTGCCAGTCCAATTCGCCTAAAACAGCGGGATCTTTGTAGTTGTAGAAGAAATCTTTGATTTCAGTTTTGAGGCAGTCGGGTAAGTCGTTGCGGTAAGCGAGCGGATCGCTCGGAATCACCGGGGAAGTCCAGATAATCTGAATTTTTTCGAAGGCATCTGGATCGCCGTTTTCTAGCACCAACATGCTTTCGCTGTTGTTGGTTGCAACATCTACCTGAGCATTCGCAACAGCTTGGGCTGTAGCCTCGTGGCTCCCCGCAAAAATCAGCTCTGAAAACGCCTGCTCAGGGTTTACGCCCTTTTCAGCGAACACATAGTAGCTAGGCACCAAAAAGCCAGAGGTCGAGTTGGGATCGTTGAAGGCAAACGTCAAATTGCTGGCGTTCTCAGTGATGTACTCATCACCATTGCCAGCTTCTAAGTCTATATCACTGACAATAGGATTCTCTTTGTTGGTAATCAGGTGAGAGTAGTAGCCCTTAGTACCATCTTCATTCACCGTTTGGGCAAACGCTTCAGCATCAGAGCGCTCAGCCGCTTCAATGTAGGACTTACCGCCGTACCAGGCCAGCTGAATTTTGCCTGCGCCCATCGCCTCAATCACACCGGCATAGTCCGTTGCAAAAAAGCCATTCACCGGACGGCCAATCTCTTCTTCCATGGCCTTTAGGAACGGCTCCCACTTAGGCTTTAGGTTGTCTTGAGACTCAGTGGAAATAATGCCAAAGTCTAGCTCGGCCATCTCAGGGGCGCAGCTACCGCCAGCCTCTGTATCGACCTCTGTATTAGCAGCGACATCGCCCGTTCCCGCAGCGGTCTCAGCGGTGGTCTCATTGGCACCACTACAGCTAACTAAGGTACCCGCGCTAAGCAAGGACGCTGCCAAAAGAGCAGTCCATCGTTTTGGAAGGTTGTTGAAGATCATAGGTTTTGAAAGAAGTTATCTAGGGGCAACGAAATCTTGTACAAAAAAATCTCAAGTTTTGAAAGTCACATCTGGAGGTCACATCTGGAAGTCACATCTGGAAATCACTATGGCCGCGCCGTACCAGCTCTTCGGCTGCCGCGCCGTAAATATGGCTGAGCCGCTCATCGGTGAGCGATTCGGTCGGCCCATCAAAGTGAACCTCACCGGCTTGCAGGGCGATCGCACGTGGGAAATAAGCCCGCACCATCTGCACCTGATGCAAAGACGTAATCACGGTAATGCCTTGCTCACGGTTGAGTTCGGTGAGCAGCTTCATCACCCGATGGGCCGACTCAGGGTCAAGCGAGGCAATCGGTTCATCGGCGAGCAGAACGTTGGCACCCTGGGTGAGGCAGCGTGCGATCGCAACTCGCTGCTGCTGTCCGCCGGAAAGGGCCGCCGCCCGCTTATAGGCTTGTTCAATAATGCCAACCCGCTCTAGGGCCGCTAACGCTCTCACTTTTTCGGCTTGGGTAAACAGGCGCAGGGCCGACTTTACCGTCGAAATTCGCGAGAGATTTCCCAGCAGCACATTTTCCAACACGCTCAGTCGGTTCACCAGATTAAACTGCTGAAAAATAAAGCCAATTTGACCCCGCAGCTGTCTCACATTGGCGTGCAGCTTACCGCCAGACTGGAGCGTCATGCCCGAAATTTCGACCGTGCCTGCGTCCACCTGATGCAGGCCATTCAAGCAGCGCAGCAGCGTTGACTTACCCGAGCCAGAAGCGCCAACCAGCGCAACCATCTCGCCCGCATTGACTGAGAATCCCGCCTCCTTCACAGCTACATTGCCACGAAAGGATTTGGTAATGCCCCGCGCAGCCACCGCGCAGCAGTGCGAAGACGGCACGCGAGAACAAGTTTGGGCCGTAAAATCTATAGCAGGTTTACTATCTAAAGAGGTCACAGGGCAAAAAGATATCTCCGGTGGGCCTACGTCAGCATTGAATCACAACTGCTATAGCGCTAATTTAAGCTGCCATAGTCATTGGATTAAAACAAGATGAACAGCAGGTTAAGGAGACAATTAACCTGCTGGCAGCGTTCGTTATCTATACAGGCACGCTTCTACACAGCTTCCGAAACAAAGGAGAACCCACGCTCAAAGCTATTGAGTCTGGGACCTTGCACAATGCCAACCAGGTCATTGCCATCGTTAGTAGAAAAAATTCCTGTCCCCCGAGGCAAGTTTCCGGTTGTTCTTTCCAAGGCATAGTCAGCGGCACTGCCTTGCAACACAATCACATCCTGACGGCTGTTAAAGCCTCGGACAATAGCATAGTCACTATCGCCCATCCCCACATAAAAGCGGCTAGCCTCGTTGCCCAGCACATAGGTATCTCCATTAGCTTGACCCACGAGCGTATCAATTTCACCGAGCCCACTCATGCCGTCTAGCAGTGGACTCACCCCTGTCAGGGTGTCTCGGCCATTACCACCCACGAGGCGATCGTTACCCGCGCCACCAGTCAAGATATCCTGACCTCGCCCACCAGTGAGGTTGTCGTCGCCCGCACCACCGTTTAGCGTATCGTTGCCGTTATCGCCAAACAAACGGTCGTTACCGTCATCGCCGCTGAGCGTATCTGCACCGTTGCCGCCCCGCAACAGATCGTTGCCACCGAGCCCTCTGATCACATCGTCATCATTCGTGCCAAAGAGGCGATCGCGTCCCTCTGTCCCTACGATGTCATCGCTCTCATCCGCCGCCAAATCCAACCCGATCAAAATCGGATCGTGATCAGAGGTCCGGTATGGCGTTTGGCCACTAAAGAGAGAATCATCACGGCCAAAGTCGAGGTTGTAGTCAATCGCATCGGGCTCATCGGCGTTAATATGCCATTCTGTTGCGCCCGTAACCTGATCTCTCAGGGGGCTGTTGGCCAGCGCGTAGTCCAAGGTGCCTAGCTGACCGTCAAACACAAAAGAGTACGCCGCATCGCCGAGGAAGTCTTCTGCGAGGTTGCTGTAGCCTGCACCCTTGAGCGCGGTAATCGGGTCTTCTTGGGCGTAGGCGTTCAAGTCACCAATGATCAAAAAGTCTTCATCGCCGCTGCCCGTAGGATCGGTAGCGAGCCATGCGTTCAGGGCCTCAGCACCGCGCACCCGAGTGCCGTTAAAGTTGCCCTGACCGTCACCAACATCGGCGTTGTCGCCCGAGCCATTCCCCCCTTTGGACTTAAAGTGATTGACCGCTACGGTGAGCTTTCCGCCGCTGCTAATCTCTTCAAAGGTGACCGCGAGCGGTGCGCGGTTGGTGCTAGAACCGTCAAACACGGGGCCGCTGAGGCCCAAAGCAGGCAGGTCAGCATCGGTTAGGGTTTCAATGGTAGTGCCTTCGGCAATTTTGACGGTCGCCGTTTTATAAATGGCACCCACCGAAATAGCATCGCCCGTATCCACAAAAGACTGCCCCGGTGAGACAAAGGCATAGGTGCCTGCCCCCTCTCTGGCTCCCTCTCTGGCTCCCTCTCTGGCATTGAGCGCATTCACCAAGGTATCGATGGCAAACTGGCCGTCGCCGTTGGTGTCAGCGAACTCATTTTCTAGCTCAACTAGGCCAACAATATCGGCGTCCAAACCTGCGATCGCGCTCACCAGTTTCTCTAGCTGACGGTTAAACTCTGCTGTATTGTCAGCCCCGCGTGGCGACAGATTGTTCGGACCGCTGCCAGGATTGCCCTCTGTATCTAGCGTGGTGAAAAAGTTTAAAACGTTCAGGTTTGCCAGCTTTAGAGAGCCACCGACGTTGTTTGGCGCAGCGGGCCGTGGGTTGGTCGGTTGGAAATCCACGCCCTGGTTGTTTTGAATGCGATACCGGCCAAAGTCAAAGCTGAGCACGCCAGTGAGGTCCCTCACCGTGTCGCCCCCGCGCAGGGCGTTGGTTGCGCTGAGGGGCTGACCGCCTCTACCAAAGAAGGACGGCGGGTTTTGCTGGGTGCTGCCGTCATCTAAGGTGATTTGTCTAGCTGCGATCGCCTCTTGATAGGCCGCAAATCCAGCCGCATCCGGCGCATTAAACTGCGTGTACTGGTCCAACCGTCCGTCTGTGCCAGGCGCATTGCTAGCCCCCTCAGAAGACAGGCGAATTTCACCAAACCGGTCTAGGTTAAAGTACTCCGTAACAAACAGCGTCTCAGGAATAGTCACCAGCATCCCTTCAGCCGCTTCTAACGCGGCCTCAGAAGCCAGCGGGAAGTTCAAGGTTGCTGCCGTCGGAAGCGCCGCGCCACGCCCCGTCACAGAAACTGCACTGACATTCACCAGCGCCGTGAGGTTGTCGAACCGCTCATCCACCGTACCGCTGACCTGGACAGTATCGCCAACCGCAACGTCCGTACCAAAGGCATCGTCAAACACAAACAGTCCTTCGGAGGTAGCCGCAGTCCCATCGGCATCGGCATCTTCTTCCTGGAGGTAAAAGCCGCTGAGCCCATCCTCACCCTGAAAGTCTCCGACAACCACTGCTTCTACGCTTACAGCGCTACCGTCAAGTGGGCTCGCCGCACCAGCGCCTTGAATGGCGCTGATAAGTGTTACCTCACCGCCACCGCCATCACCGCCGCCATCGCCATTGCCGCCATCGCCGCCTGCAAATGTTCCCACAGGGAAAGGTGCCGTTGCAGCGCCATTATCAGACGCGCCATCTAATGCATCGGTGCCGCTAAAATTCCATTGCGTAATATCAAAGCTACCGTCTGAGGTAGACTCAGCGACGCGATAGGCCCAGCCATCTAAATACGCCCAAGGCTGCCCTGTGCCATCCACCTCTACCTCACCAAAGACATCGATCACCGTACCGCCTTTAAACAGCTCAATGGCATCATCTCCATTGATGTTCGCAGCCCCTGCCGTATCGGTCGGGTCAAAGCCAAAAAAGCTGTTGAATCCTGTTGTTTCGCTGGCAATGTATAAATAATCTCCAGCACTGGCCGAGCCGGAGAACGTATATTCCTGACCGTCTGTGCCGCCACCATTGTTGGCCGAGCCAAAGCCGTACAGGCTCAGGTCAGGAATATCGTTCACCACATAAAACTCAATCGCCTTGGGCACCCCACCGGTTAACGGACCATCCACAACACCTGAAATAATTAGATCCATCACCGTCCTGCCTATCTCCCAAAACGTCAGACACGTGAGACAAGCTACCAAACAACTTCCCATTGCAAGTAAAGGGAAGATTATGGAAGTGTTAATACTGCTGGTATTTCAATAGCGCTCCTGCTTCAGCGGAGGGCTCACCGAATCCGGACATGACTAGGGTTTAGATCCTGGGACTGGGCGCTTTGGGACTGGACGCTTAAAGCTTGATACAATTCTCACACCCGCCCACTTAGCTCCACTGAATCTCCATTGGCCAAGCAGCGACTCGATCTTCTCCTGGTAGAGCAGGGCTTATGCCCCTCGCGGCAGCAGGCCCAGCGGCTGATTCGCGCCGGAGAGGTGAAAATAGGCCAGCAAATTGTTGATAAGCCCGGCACGCCTGTAGCCACCGATGCCAGCATTGAGCTTAAGAAAAAGCCCCCCTTCGTCTCGCGCGGCGGTGAAAAGCTGGCCAAGGCACTGAGGTTTTTTAATATTGACCCTACAGGTAAAGTTTGCCTAGATGGCGGCATTTCGACCGGTGGCTTTACAGACTGCCTGTTGCAGGCCGGGGCGAAGCAGGTGTACGGCGTAGATGTCGGGTACGGTCAGGTCGCCTGGAAAATTCGCCAAGATCCTCGGGTCATCCTTCATGAGCGCACGAATATTCGTCACCTCACAGCGACGGATCTCTACGGCAATTCTGGAGAGGCTCTAGAGCAGAAAGCGCCAACTGGTGAAGCGCCAGCTGGTGAAAAGACCCGAACTGAAGAACAAAATCAGACTCAAAGCAACGGGCTTGCCACACTCGGCGTGATGGATGTGTCTTTTATCTCGCTGGTAAAAGTATTGCCAGCTTTTTGGGTCTTGCTGGCCCCCCCTCGTGAGGTTGTTCTTTTAGTGAAGCCTCAGTTTGAAGTCGGTAGAGAGAAAATTGGCAAAAAAGGCGTGGTTCGCAATACAACCGATCAGGCCGGGGCAATTTTACAGGTGATGCAGGCCGCTGCGAAGCTGGGCTGGCACTACCAAGGGCTTACTTGGTCGGAAACGGTAGGTCCGGCAGGCAATATTGAATATTTGCTGTGGATGAATCAAACACAGCATGGGGCACACCCTTGGCCATCGCTAGCTGAGATTTGTCAGCTCACTCACGAGGCGCGGCAAGTCCTTTAGAGAGCCGTAACTAACTAACATCTCGATTGCCCTCTCCCTAGCCCTCTCCCGATGGAGAGGGAACCGGATTCAAAGTCCTTCTCCATCGGGAGAGGGATTTAGGGTGAGGGCGGCAGTGTCGTTGTCACAAGGGATATTATTAAGCTGCGCTTCCCTTAGGCAGTATCGAAGCAGGCAGTATGAATACAGGTCTCATGACCTAACGGACGGGGCCTAACGAACAGACTGTGGCATTTCTAAGGTCCAAAAAGCGCCAGGTAACGTCGCCAGTAATTCTAATACTCTGCCGGTAATTCCCAAGGCGACAGCTTGGCTCAGGGAAGCCCCTGCAAACCCCAGTACAAACGCACAAGCACCTTCTTGCAAGCCAAAGCCTCCGATAGAAATGGGTAGTCTGACAATGGCGAGAATAATCGGAACGCTGACGACAACCCACATAAAAGACAAGTCGATGGAGAGCGTTTTAACCATGGCGTAAATGGCCAGCATGGGAAACGCCTGCTCAATAACCGACAAGGTTAAAAAGGTCAGTAAGAGAACTGGTTTTTCTTTAAACAACAAAGTTGCCATGCCCACTTTCTCAAAGAGGGCACTCAGCTTTTTAAGCTTTAGCCTCGCAATTAGTCGAACAACAAACGTGTGCAGCGTTTGGTTGAATACTGCACCGACAGCCACGATGCTAATAAACAAAATGCTGCGGGAGAGTGCGGGTAAGGTAAGGTTCAGCTGCTGCGTGAGTAAAAACAAGCTGACGCAGGCTGCGATCGCCAAGGCCAAAGACCCTAAAAACCGCTCAATCACCACAGAAGATGCGATCGCAGCGCCACAGTCCCTCTCATCCCTCGTTTACTCACTCGCATCAAATTTTTCTACCCCAAAATTTTCTACACCTAAATTTTCTACACCCAAATTTTCTAAAGGTCTCACCCGCTTCCTTAGACAGCTAATACGCACCAAATCGCCCCCCACAGACGCGGGCAAAAAAGCCGACCAAAACGAGCCAATATAGTACGCCTTAATGGTATTGCCCACCGAAACAGCAGTGCCAGATGCCGTCAATAAGTCTCGCCACTTGTAAGCCATAAACCATCGATCGGCATGAATGGTCAAAAAGGCCACCATCAGCCAGGCGCCATTGGCCCTCTGAATAGTCTCTTGAAACGCCGACCAGTCCACCCACCACAGCAGCAAAATGCAAGCCGCTACGCTGATAGCCCCCGTAGCCACACCCCCCACTGCCTCATGCCTTCTGCTGCCTCATATCTTCCATTGCCTCATACCTTTGACCCAGTATCCTGAAGCGATTCCAGCACAACCAGGGTCTGGGCAGCGCATTTTTTCCAGCTAAAAGACTGAACCCTTTTCAACCCTTTTTCTATCATGGTCTCTTGCAGGGCCACATTCGATAACACCGCCTGCATCCCCCTAGCAATATCCGCTACATCCCTCGGATTTACTAGGCAAGCAGCCTCTTTGACCACCTCAGGCGGCGTGCCCACCTTAGCCGTCAAAATAGGGCAGCCACAGGCCATTGCCTCTAATAAAGGAATCCCAAACCCCTCATACAGCGAAGGAAACACAAACAAATCAGCCAGATTATAAAAAGCGGGTAAGTCGTCATGCGAGACCCAGCCCGCAAAATAAAGTCTATCTTGTAGCCCCAGCGACTCGACCAGGTCCAAATCACGCTTCGCTCTCCAGCGTTCCTCCCCGGCAATCACCAGCTGATGAGGAATCTGATCTTTCACCTGAGCAAAGGCCCGCAACAGCCGGCCAAAGTTTTTCGGCGGATAAATCTGACCAATCCACAGCAAAAATTGATCCGGCAGCTGATAGTTTTCTTTAATCGTGTTGAGCCGGCACGCATCTTTGATCACCCGAAAATGATGGGCATCAAAACCGTTGTGAATCGAATGTTTTGGGATAAAGTTTTGATAAAAACAAAATCCCTCATCAGCGCCCTCATCAGCGCGCGTTATCGCCACAGTCGTATCGCCACAGTCATATCGCTATAGTCATATGGCGATAGTTGTGTTGACAGCGTCATAGGCCCATCAAACACTGAGTGCGGAAGCAGGCGTCACTGAAGCGAGCGCTTGCTTCGGTTTTAATCGTACCGGAAGCTCAATTAAAAACTTAGTGCCTTGCCCTGGCACCGAGTAGCACTTCAGCGTGCCGCCGTGCTGTCCGGCCACAATTTGATGGCTAATAGAAAGCCCCAAGCCCGTGCCAGCGCCAACGTCTTTGGTGGTAAAAAACGGATCAAAAATACGGTCTTGAATCTCAGGTGAAATACCCGGACCATTATCAGTAATCAAAATAGAAACGACTTGATTCTCTGTCGATTCGCAATGGGTTGTAGAGGTGGCGATATGTAATTTGGGCGCGTTACCGATGTGAGGACTGTTGTCATCATGACTGCCGTTACCGTCGCGGCTATGTCCAGAGCTGTTGTTACCGGCAAAGGCATCGATCGCATTGCGAATAATATGCATAAACACCTGATTTAGCTGGCTGGCATAGCACTCTATCATTGGGAGTTCGCCGTAGTTTTTTTCTGTGGCAATGTTCTCTAGCTGCTCTCCTAACATAGCCAGCGTGCTGTCAAGACCTTCATGGACATCAACAACCTTGGCACCCACTTCTTCAAACCGAGAGAAATTTCGCAAGCTCAGTACTAAGTTACGAATGCGCTGCGCTCCACTACGCAAAGAGACAAAGCTCTTGAGCAGGTCGGGAGAGGTAAAAGCAAGATCCAGATTTTCCAGCTTTTCATCAATCTCTTCACTGGGAGAGGGATACCGGGATTGATAGGCTTCCACCAGCTCTAACAAGTCTTGAACATAGCCTTTCATATAGTTGAGATTGCCATAGATGAAATTAATCGGATTATTAACCTCATGGGCAATGCCGGCTACTAGCTGGCCCATACTGTTCATTTTTTCATTGTGAATAATCTGCGCTTGGGCCTGTTTAAGATCGTCTAAGGCTTGGCTTAGCTCAGCGGTACGGGCTTCTACACGGGCCTCTAGCGCTTTGTTGTGGGCCAGTGTTTCCTCCACGGCGCCTGTTTTTAAAAAGCTTTGGTAGGCTTTTGCGTGGTATCGCAAACGGGCCACCAGCTCTACAGGATCAGGTAGCTTAACCAAATAATCATTAGCCCCCACAGCAAAGGCAGAGGCTTTGACCTTGGGCTCATCTTTAGAAGAGAGCACAATGATGGGCGTTTCTTTTGTTTTGGGATGCGCTCGAAAAAACTTAACCAGCATCAGCCCGTCTACGTCCGGCATGACCAAATCCTGCAAAATAACGCTGGGCAGTAGCTCAGCCGCCATCGAGAGCGCCTGTGTCGGATCGTTACAGGCCTGTATTTCTATGTCGGATTCTGTTGCGAGTAATCGCCGAATAGATTCCACAACAATAGGTTGATCATCAACAACTAAAACGCTTATGGGAGAATCAGCTGGGGTTTGGAGAGGCTGAGGTTTATTAGAAATCAACTCGGACATTGAAAAACCTGTTGTCGTCGGAAAAAAAGAGGCTGAAAGCCGGACCAAAAGTGGAATTTATATCAGCTGTAGTGTTCCCGTTCTGTGACCTGTGTCATCGCTTATGGGCATCAGCGGGTGTTATCGAGCAGGGGCTATCGATTGCATCGATTAAAGGCCATACGCGATCGCATCAGCAATCTTCTCTAAGGGCAACACTCGGCAGGCCGCACCTTGCTCTATCGCTGCGCGGGGCATACCATACACCACACAGGTTTCTTCACTTTCGGCGATGGTTTCCCACCCCGCCGCGCGTAGCCTTCCGAGCCCTGCGGCACCATCGCGGCCCATGCCCGTAAGCAAAATCGCTTTTCCACGCCTGGGCCAATGCTCAGCCAGGCTTTGAAAAAAAACATCGACAGAGGGATAGTAGTAGTCACTCGCGGAGGTAGCAGGTACGTAAGCCAGCTGGCCATCGGGCTGCATGGCTAAGTGCTGCCGCGCTTTGGCCACCAAAACGGTTCCGACCTCGGGCTGCGCGCCACTATTTGCCAGCTTTACTCTCAGCGGCGTTTGCTGATTCAGCCAGTCTGCTAGCCCCTCAGCAAACTGTTGATCGATATGCTGAACAACGACAATGGCGGAGTTGAAATCGGCAGGCAGGCGGCTGAGCACGTTGGCAATGGCCTTAGGGCCACCGGTTGAGGCGCCCATCGCAATCAGCGGCGCTTTAACAGAAGACACAGTGGATGATGACAGCGGCGATCGCACAGACGTCTGCCGGGTTGACTTGCCTAAAAATTTCGCCACCGTTGCCATTTTTGCCAGTAAAGGCTGAGCCGCAGCGGGCAGAGCGCCTTGTGCTGAACCCAGGCCTGAGCCCGACACCGGGTTGAGCGTCGGCGTTCTGACCACGTCTAACGCGCCATAGCCCATAGCCTCAAACACTTTAGCCGTGTTGCGGCGGACACTCGCAGTCACAATTAAAATGCCGCAGGGTGAGCGCTGCATAATCTGCCGGGTCGCTTCTACCCCGCTAACGTCTGGCATCAGCAAATCCATCAGCAGCAAATCGGGGCAGTCTTGCTGGCACTGCTGTATGGCTTCGGCCCCATTTTTCGCGGTCCAAATTAGCTCGTAACTGGGGTCCGTGGCAATCACCCGACGCAAGGCTTCTAGCGCAATAATCGTATCGTTGGCGATCGCAACTCTAATCATCTTGTGCAACGGCTCTCACCAATCAAATCCACCACCGCATTAATCAGCCCGTTGTCATGAAAGCTGCTTTTCATCAGATAGTAATTAGCCCCTGCATTTAGGCCTGCTAGCCTGTCTTCTTCACGATCTTTATAGGAAACAATAATCACCGGTACAGCTTTAGTCGGACCATAGGCTCGCAGACGATCGATGAGTTCAATGCCGCTCATCCGGGGCATATCCACATCGGTAATCACCAAGTCGTAGGTAGCCATCCGCGCGGCATTCCAGCCCTCAGCACCGTCTACGGCAATATCAACGTCGTAGCCTCGGTTGCTCAGTAGCTTTTTTTCTAAGGCGCGCACCGTCATTGAGTCTTCAACGACCAGCACGCGCTTTTTCGAGTCCCCCGTCTCGGGTGATGCAGACGAGGGAGTCTCACCTCCTTCACTGGCAGCAGGATCAGAGCTGCGAGCAAGCAACTCAGCAGAGCCACACTCAGCCACTATCTTTTCCGCAGACCGGAGCACATCTGCCACATCCAAAATTAAAATGGGGTCGCCTTCTTCGCTAAGAGCCGCTGCGCTAATGTTGGGGATTTTGCCGAGTCGAGCATCTAGCGGCCGTACGACCAAATCTTTCTCTTCCATTAGCCGATCGACCCAAAGCCCGTAGCGGTTGCCCGCCTCACCAATCACCACCACCGGGACCTCGCCTGTTTCAGCCCTCGCAGCCGAGCGCGACAACAGCTGACCAGCAGGCAACAGACTGATATTCTCGATCGAGCCGTCCCCTGTTGTGGCGCTGTTTTTAAAGCTATTGGCGCTGTCTGTCAGCTCGTTTTTCAAGGTAAAAAAGGGCCTGCCTTCGCTGATGTGAATTTGCTCGGGGCGCAACATCAGCACCTGTGACATTCGAGACAGGGCGATCGCATAGGGTTCACCCGCCGTTTCAAATAAGAGCGATCGCACTACCGACAGCGTCAGTGGCAGCCGAAACTGAAAACGGGTGCCGGTCTTTTGGGATTCTGTTTTTTGGCATTCTGTCTTTTCGTCATCTATATTGAGTTGCCCTGACGTTGGGTAATCTCCGGCTTGATAGCTCGCAGTGACCTGTAGCGCGCCCCCTACCGAAATCGCCATATTCCGGGCTAAATCCAGCCCATAGCCGCGACCCGCCACCACATCCACCTGAGCAGCGGTGGAAAATCCAGGCAAAAACAAAAACTCAAGCAGTTCGGCATCGCTCAGCCGGTCAGCCACCTCGGCGGTGGTCAGGCCCTTGCTAACCACCTGCTGTCGTAAGGCGTCCAAATCTATCCCGGCCCCATCATCTTCAATCGCAATCACCAACATGCCAGAGCGATGCACTGCCTCAATGCGGATCGTGCCCACGGCGGGTTTCCCTTTCGCTATCCGCGCTTCGGGCGTTTCTATCCCGTGGGCTAGGGCATTGGTAAGGATGTGCGTAATTGGCACATCCAGCTTGGTCAAAATATCGCGGTCAACCTGAGTGGTTGAGCCCTCTATTTTTAGCACCGCCTGCTTGCCTAGCTGCTTGGCCAAATCACGGACCAGCCGGCCATAGCCCCGTCCGCCCTCTTCAAAAGGGCACATGTGGCTAGAGATCACCTCGCGATACAGCCGATCAGAAAGCTGCGAAAACCGCCGAGAGAATACATCCAAATCGCTGAGCTGATCGCCTAGCGACTGTTGACACATCTGCATCGTCTGTAGCGTCTCGGCAATCTTTAAGCAGTCAGCCCCTTGCGCAATCAGTGCCTCCTGCTGCTTTTCTAGCTGCGACATCACCGCCTGCTGCTGCCGCTTCACAGCCAATAATGATTGAGCAAACGGCTGTAGCCAGTTCGCCTCTACCAAAGATTCTCCAGCGAGCCCCATCAGCCGGTTGAGATTATCCGCACGAATGCGAATCATCCGTTCTGTCCGTTCTGAGTCGCTGGCGACTGCCCCTCTTTCAGCGGCAGCTTTAGCCGCAGGAAGCGTCTCCAAAACAGTCGGCGTTTCAACAGTATTGGGAGAGGGAACCGCCATTGCCAGTTCAAGGGCGGGTTTAGCGGCGGCTTTTGTGGCAGTGTCAACCTGCGTGACTAAAGCGGGCCTCTCTGTCGCTACAGAACCTTCTTCAACAACAGAGCCTTCTTCAATGACAGAGCCTTCTTCAGCAACAGAATCTTCTTCAACAACAGAATCTTTTTCAACAACAGAACGCGCTGTCGGCGGAAGAGACGCTGCCAGGGCATCGATCGCACTGACAATTTCATCAGCCTCGGCATCGTAAGTAGGCAAAGAGTCCAGGAGTGCCGCTTCTTCTAGCTGCCCTAAGCGAGAGAGTAAATCCACGCCTTGCAACAACACATCTACATGGTCGCTAGTAAGCTCGAGCTTGCCACACTGTGCGAGCAAAAAACACTCTTCTAAAGCATGCGACACCTTTACAGCGGTTTCCACTTGTACAATACGAGCGGCACCCTTAATAGAGTGAGCCGCACGCATGAGCACATCTAAGCTGTTGACCTCGGCGGTGCCAGCTTGCTCTAGGTGTAGTAGGTGCTCATTAAGCTCATTAACCTGTGTTTCGACCTCTAGGCGAAACAATGCAATCAGAGAAATATCTCCCCAGTCGTCGGTGGTACTCATAAGGCACGCTGCCTCAATGCATCAAAAAGACGATGTTCACTCAAAAAACTCACGCGCCTGTCTCGCCACAAAAACAGGGCACTCAGGCAAGTTTTAGGCTGGGTCGCGATCGCAGGGGTATCTGCCGCTGTGCCGGTGGTCACTGGCTCCAGCCGATTGCGGGCCACCGCGTGAATGCCATACAGCTCATCAGCTTCAAAAACCCAGCGGTCACCGCTGTGAAAAATCACAATCATACGCGGATACACTTTACTGGCCGTTTTACTGGCCATCTCACTGGCCGTTGTATTGACCGTCGTCTTAGTTGCGGTCTCACTCGTCGCGGTCGCCGTAACCTCAACGGCAGCATTTTGATGAGGCTGTTGGTTCACAGTCGCCAACGGCTGAGAAAACAGAGGTGCGGCAGAAGGCGACCGTAAATTCAAAATCTCTTGCAGCGAAACTTGCAACAACAGCTGGCCGCGCACGTTAACAACCCCCAAAAGCGTTTGATTGCTACGGTGCGGTAAGCTGTGCGCTTTTACCGGCGAGAGCACCTGCTCACACACCCCTGCGGGTAGGGCCAGCCAGTCGCCACCGATTCGGAAAATGAGGGCCCTCACGAGCGTAGATGCATCCACTTGGCTACTTAAAGCGGCTACTTGCGCAGTTTGGCTGCTCAAGTACCCCGGCGGCATTTCTCTATGCAGCAGCTGAGTGCCCGCTGCTGCGTAGGTGGGACAGCGGTGGCAGTGGGCAACCTCGTCTAATTCTGTGCAGGTGCGATCGCCCCATACACCGGTTGACTGCCAGCAGGGTGTTTGAGCATGAGGCACCGTTTGAGACTCTGGCCGTTGGTGGTGAAGCGTTTGAGTGGGTGTTGTGGGTGTTGTGGGTGTCGCGGGCGTCATTGGTGGTGTCACTGATGTCATTACGCAGCCTCCTCACTGAGCCTTGCAGCTGGGTCTGCGGTCCATGGGACCTGACGAACCGGCAGCGATCGCACTGAGCCTTGCAGCTGCTCAGCGGTTTCTTGCAACAGCGCCAAGGCATGGTTCGTCTCCTGTAAGGACTGCACCGTTTGGTCGGTCCCTAGGCTCAGCTGCTCCATCGCCTGTCGGATTTGCTCCGCGCTCAATGACTGAGAAGTCATCCCCTGGTTCACCTGTGCCAGCTTAGGCAAGAGCGATCGCACGCTTTGGGCAATCGCAGAAACCTGTTGTGTGACCACCTGAGTACTGCTAGAACCAGCCGTTACTTGCTGCGTAAAGTGCTCGGTTTCGGCCACCCCCACCGTCACCGCAGACTGCATTTCTTTAACGAGCTTTTCAATATCCAATGTGGCGATCGCGCTTTGATCGGCCAATCGCCGAATCTCCCTGGCCACCACAGAAAAACCAGCCCCATACTCACCGGCTTTTTCGGCCTCAATGGCCGCATTGAGCGAGAGTAAGTTGGTTTGAGCGGCAATCTTAGTCATGGTTAGCACCACCTGATCAATCCCGCCAGCGCGATCGCGAATCTCTGCTAGCCGCTGCGAAATTTGAGCCGTCATGTGGTCTAGCTCCCCCATCACCATCGCCATAGAAGCCAGCTCTTTTTCGCCCTGACTGGCGGTGCGTTGCGCGTGCTGAGCCTTTTCTACAATCTGTTCTACGCTGCGATTCAGACTGAGCGCACTGTTGGCAATCTCTTGGGAAGAGGCCGTAATTTGAGCGCTGGCCGCAGCTTGCTCAGTCGCCATCGTCTCCAGCTGCATGCCAGAGGCTGAGATTTGAACAGAAGAAGACGTCACCTGAATACCCGCACGCTGTAAGGTGTCAATCATCGACTCCACGCGGCGCGTCACCTGATGTATGGGCAGCAGCACTGGCAGCAGCGCGAGTAGCGTGAGCAGTAGCAACACTTGCTGAGTTCGCTTCAGACGAGTCACCCGCGCAGTCGCCTCCTGCTCATACTGGCCAACAATTGCATTCATCTGCTTAAGAAACGCACCCTCGTGGCTGGCAATCATCCGACTCGCCGATGCATTGGCCTCTTGAAAGGGCATTAGCAACGTTTCAGCCGCGGTGACCATAGCCTCATAGTCATCAGCTATTTGAGAAAACATTTCAGAAACTTTCTCGCTATTGTCACCGGGCAGTCCCTGGGTGTCGTCACCGGCTTGCAAGCCTTCATGGGCAGCTTTAAAGAGCGCCAAAGCATCTCTTAGGTCATCTTTTGCAAGCCGCGATTGTATCGCTTGCGATTGCCGCGCCAACTTAGCGGCCTGCAAAGCATTAGAGTCCTTAGCAATTTTTTGGCTCAGCATTCTTTGCCGTCCAGCGATGTTAATGACCACCGCATCTTTAGACTGTCTATCCAGCGCTTTTTGCGTGAGCACTTGGCCGCCTACAGTGAGTGTTACCACAGTCGCGACCGTGGCGAAATACAGCAGCTTCAGCAGTCTTGTCGGCGATTTTTGAGTCAGAGTAAACCTTAGGGAATCGAGAATCATGTCAATACGGAAAGACGCTGAAAATAATAGGATTAAGAATGCTAAAAACCAGAGTGCTAAAAACCAAAGTGCTAAAAACCAGAGTGCTAAAAACCAGAGTGCTAAAAACCAGAGTGCTAAAAACCTAGATATCTGAAAACTAGATGTCTGAAAACCAAATGTCTGAAAACCAAATGTCTGAAAACCAAATCGCTTAAAAAACTAAACCGCTAAACCGCCATCCGAAAGCGCGCGACTTGAGACTGCAAGTCACTAGCAACCTTGCTCAGCTGCACAATCACCTGATGGGTATCTTTCACAGAGTCTGTGGTTTGCGAGGAGGTTTCTCTAAGCTGTTCCATCGCCGCACGAATTTGATGCGCGCTAGCTGATTGGGCCAACATGCCATCGTTGACCGTTTCAAACTCAGGCACCAGGCTCTGCACTTGGTTAATAATCTGAGCCATTTGCCCACTGATTTGACCAATGCTTTGGGCGTTGTTGTTCACATCTTGTGTAAATTTATCCATCTCCATCACCCCAGCCGACACCGACGAGAGCATCTCTTGCACCATGTTTTCAATATCTAACGTAGCGATCGCCGTTTGATCGGCCAATCGCCTAATTTCACGGGCAACCACTGAAAAGCCAGCGCCATATTCACCGGCCTTTTCAGCCTCAATCGCGGCGTTTAGCGACAGCAAGTTAGTTTGGTCAGCCACCTTAGTAATGGCCATCACCACAGCGCTAATATTGTTGGCCTTATCATCAATCAGGCCCAGCTTAGAAGAGATTGTAGAAGTTGAAACAATCAGCTGCTGAATAGTGTCGGCCATGTTGGAGAGATCCGCTCGCCCGGCAGTTGCCGTCATCGCAGCTGACTCAGAGAGTTCAACCACCTGAGACATCGTTTGGCTCAGCTCTTCAGAGGTCGCGGCAATTTCTGTCGCAGTGGCCGCAATTTGGGTCGTAGAGGCCGCTTGCTCACTCACGGTCGCTTCTAGCTGACGACTAGAGGCAGCAATTTGAGTACTCGAGGTGGTGACCTGAATTCCATTTTTTTCCACGACGCCGACCATTTTATCCATTTGGTCGCGAATTTGTTTCACCAGCAATACCGCTGTCCCTAGGCTGACGATACCGGCAAATACCGTCCCCCAAATCAGGGTTCTCCCGAGCTGTCGCTGAGCCAACTCAAACTCAGCAGTGTTGTTCGCTAACTGCTGGGTCAAATAATCTACCAGCTGTTGACGGTTCTCACCAACGCTATCAGCTTCAAGGTCTTGGGTTAGCGCGATCGCTGCTGCCTCATCTCTTCTAGCAATCTCTACAAACGTTTTTCTAACCACACGGTTAATACGCTCACCCTCGCTTTCAAGCGATAGAGCTAACGCTTCTAGCTCAGGATCTTTCTGTTTTTCCGCCAGCTCTTTCAGCTGAGCAATACTCTCTAAAAACAGATTCCGGCTATCAGCATAGACTTTGTTATAGCGGCTCTCATTCGGAGTAATGATATTACCTTTCGCCTTGCGAATCGAATCCATCAAGTAATACGCCGCATCATTAGCCGCATGGTTAGACGCATTGAGCTTATCTCTTTTCACCTCTATAACAAACGTCCTTCGGGCGCTGGTGTAGGCTGAAATGCCCAGTAGGCCAAAGCCCATCAAGGGAACCAAATAGCTCAATAACAATTGAGTGCTAATTTTTTTCAACAGGTTGTTGAGCATTTTTCCAAACTCAAATGAGTTAGTTAACAACAAAGCAGCGAATCACTCAGTGAGCTGCCTATATTTTTTTAGCCAGCCTTTGAAGGCGCGCTCGAATAACGGCAGCCCCCTCAAAGTCCTGTCGGCCTTCTTTAATCAGCATGAGTTGGGTGAGCGCCTCACTGAGCTGAGCATCTAAGTAAACGGCCCTTTCAAAGCACTCCTCGGCGGCGGCCTCATCGCCAATAGCCTGGGACAGCTCGCCTCGCAGCAAATAGGCAGCCGCTTCAGCCGGGCGGCTTTCTAAGTAGCGATCGCACAAGCGTCTAGCCTCCTCAAGGTCTCCTTTATCAGCGAAGTCTCTGGCCAACACCAACGTCTCAGGCCCGCATTGAGTAACCGATAAGCTCGCGGGTTCTTTTGCTATGCCCGCTCGTAGATTAGCCATAGGCCGGGTATCTACAGCCAGCGCCGCAGAGCTGAGCAGTTCGCCTCGTGTCATCGGCGAGCCGTTCGCCACAGAAGAAGAAGAAGAACCCGATAACCGGTTGGCAATAGAGTGAGCCAGCAAAGAGCCACTCGCCGTTGTCTCTTCAGTGATGCTGATCCGATGGCGATAGGCAAAGGTTTGGGGGTAGGGCACCGGGCTGTAATCAGTTGGGCTCACTAAGTTGGTTTCTGCATATCCTACAAACAGCAAGCCACCCGGACGAATTAGCCGGTTTAGCAAAGAGAAGGTGCGATCGCGGGCAGCTCGATCAAGATAAATCAGCAAGTTGCGACAAAACACAATATCGTAAGGGGCCTGCTCAGCAAAAAACTGGGGGTCCAGCACATTACCTCGGTGAAAAGACACACAGTCACGGACAGAATCGGCCAGGAAGTAACGTTGGGTTGCACGCTTACTTGCCTTCTTCCCATTCTGCGAATGCGGCGAGCCCAGCGTAAAATACTTATCGTCCTCACGGTAGGTTTGCCGGCGAAAAGCATAGGGACTATAAACCCCCTGTTTCGCCTTCTCTAGTGCCTGTTCACTAATATCTACAGCGTCAATTTGAAACTCATTTGGCTTCAGCGCTTCTTCTAGCAGCGTAATGGCAATAGAGTAGGGCTCTTCACCTGTAGAGCAAGGGATACTCAGCACACGCAGAGGTCTTTTAAGCGACTTTTTTTGGGTGATTTTAGACCACTCCTGGGAAATCCACTGCCGCAAAAAGACAAACGACGCTCGGTTGCGAAAAAAGCTAGTCTCAGGCACAACAATCGATTCTACTAACGCCTCAAACAGTGCATCAGAGGACTGCAAACCGGCTAAATAATCTGAAAGCGCCTGCATTTTGCCAACCCGCATGCCCCGCTTGACCGCTCGCACAATTGAGCGAGCACCCACTGACTGCGGATTAAGCCCTATTTTTTGGCGCAATAATTCTTCAATCTCGCGCTGTACCCGATCGTCATTGTGTTCCACAGCGCTAACTTACACTCCATAATGTCCTATCTTCATTGGGCGCCAAAGGCTCTAACGACAGTCGCTGGTCGCGAACAAACCCACTCTCTACAGCCGTAAAAAAAGATGATATGTCCAACAGTGGAAATGCCGTATCTAAAGCTGTTTCACGTGTAGAGAGCACTTCCGAATGGCCACTCAAAACAGCGCTGGTCGAAGAAGAGCCTCTATAAAAATTTTGCAATCGCATCAGCGATCGCACATACCGCCTCGATAAAGGAACAGGCACCTTCTCAGAGAGGTCTATCGTTTCACTCGCCCGATCCAGTATCAATCCGAGTCGCAGGGGCGCCCCTGCAGGCCTTGGCTGTAAAACAATCGCGATGCGAGTACTCAGCAGCTCAGGCGCTGGCTCACCAGCGACGGCTTGGCCAACATCTACCACCGGGATCAGGTCACCGTGATAGTTCAGTAAGCGACAGTTCAACGATGGAGAATTCGCGCGATCGCCACCAAGGCTAGCAGCAGAGGTCCCCCCCGGCAACATCTGCAAGTCCACTAGCGATAAGATATCTTGAATCTCAGCAGCCTCCAGTGCCCAACGCGCTTCTCCAATATGAAATAACAGCACTAGCATGCTTGGCCACCTCCTTTAAAACCCACAACCCAGCTCAAAACAGGAGACCTAAAAAGATAAACCAACCTTGCTTTATATATCCCGAAGCAGCCAAATCGGTAACGGAAAAAGCGATACGATAAGCCTCTAATGACCTAGTTTCCGTACAAACACGCCCGCAACAGTACTCATTTCAAAAGCAAAAAAGCCCATGCACTGGCTAGAAATCACCACCCAACTCTCCCAAATAGCCGGCGTCATTTCGGTACTATTTGCCGCAGCTGCCATTCGCTCTAACACCCAGCTCAGCCGCAAACAGTGGAACGTAGACACCTTCACCACTTACACCCAAAGACACAAAGACGCCGTAGAAAACTTCCCCCACGACGCCTTCTACCATCGCCTCGATAGCACCAAACTCCCATCCCGCAGCCCAGAGCTGACCCGTGCCGTGCGGGGCTATCTATTCGTTATTTGCGAAGTCCACTACCTCTCTTACCAAAAGTACTTGGATGACTCCATATGGCAGGTTTGGCGCACTGACATAGAGCGAACGCTCAGCTGCCCGCTCATCAACCGCGAATGGCCAGACATCAAACCCCAATTCAGTGAATTTGAGGCGTTCACTCAGTTTGTAGAAGAGAACATAAACGCAAACAACACCCCAAAAAAAGAGACTTAAAGCAGGAGAGATCTCTATTCAAGGGACCGCCTCAGCTAAAAAGACTCATAATTTAGAGAAATAAACAAAAAAAGACGTCTCAGCATTGCCGAGACGTCCTAGATTTCGAGCATTACCCTTCAAACGGTAACGCTCATTCTTTCTACAGGTCTACTTAACAGTCACCTTAGCACCCGCATCTTCGAGGGTCTTCTTAGCTTCTTCAGCGGCGTCTTTAGCCACAGCTTCCTTGACGGTAATCGGTGCAGACTCAACCATGCCTTTAGCTTCTTTCAAGCCTAGGCCAGTCATCGTACGAACGGCCTTCAAGATCGCAATCTTCTTATCGCCAGGAACTTCATCCAACACGACGTCGAATTCAGTTTTTTCTTCTTCAGGCTCAGCAGCACCGCCGCCAGCAGCCATCATCATGCCGCCAACAGGCGCAGCAGCACTTACACCAAAAGCTTCTTCAATTTGAGTAACTAGCTCAGAAGCTTCCAGCAAAGATAGCGTTTTCAGCTTTTCCAAAATTTCGTCAGTTGCAGCAGACATTGATGTCTCTCCTTGTTTGTTGAATTGATAGTGAATTTATGTGTGAGCGCACTCTCGAAGCTACTCTTCGCCCTTTTCGGCATAAGCTTTGATCCCACGACCAATCGAAGACGGTACTTCTTTGACGCCCAGAGCAATCTTGGTTGCCACAGCGTTGATGCCAATCGCAATTTTTGCGTACAGCTCGTCTTTGGTCGGCAAATCAGCCAGTGCTTCAGCGTCTTTTTGACCCAGCAGTTTGCCTTCTAGCACACCGCCAAGCAGTTCAGTTTTCTTCGTGTCTTTCTGAAACTTTTTGTACGCTTTAACCGCAGAACCAATGTCTTCTTTGGTTAGCAGAACCGCAGATGTGCCTTTTAATAAAGACTCTAGCTCCTGCCACTGTTCTTGACCGTCAATGGCCCGCTTCAGCAGCGTGTTCTTAGAAATCTTACACACCGCGCCCGAATCGCGCAGTCGGTTACGCAGGTCACCAATTTGGCTCACAGAAAGGCCTTTGTAATCAATCACAAAAGCTGACTCTGACTCGCCCAAAAGCACCTTTAGCTCTTCAACAATCGCTTGTTTATTTGCTAACGTTCTTCCCATTTGTATTTCACCTCCTCTTTAGTTAGATTTTTTGCCTTTGTAGGCAAGCTTTTTCCCATATATGTTGGCCTACAAGGCCAACTAGCCACCAAAAAGCCCCGATTCCTAACCAGAAAATCGGGGCAAACGTATCGAAGCATCGCACTTGTCAGCGTCAAGCTAACAGGGCAAAGGGCCTTCCAACATAACCTCGGCAGGAAATTAAGCGAGCTTTCTAGAACGGTTTTGTTCTAAAAGGGTGAGCACCTGCTGTCTCTGGTAAGAATATTCACTTTTTACAGTTAGGGCATAGGTTACGAAGTTGGGCTGCTTATAGCATTGGTTGGCATTATCGTTGCCTTGTACCGCCAGCGGTTTTCAGCAATTAGCCTGTCAGAATCGGTCTGTCAGAATTGATCTGTCAGAATTGGTCTTCCAGAATTAGTCTTCCAGCTTCAAATCGCGCAGGGCCTGAACATCTACCGAAATAGAAGGTCCCATCGTCGATGAAATTGAAACCGTGCGCCAGAAGCGACCTTTAGCACCAGAGGGACGATTTCGATCAATCGTTTCTTGAAGGGCCTTAAGGTTCACTAACAGGTCTTCCGCCGGAAAATCAACCTTACCAAATTTAACATGGACGATGCCTGTTTTGTCAGCACGGAACTCAAGCTTACCCGCTTTAAATTCTTCAATTGCCTGAGCTAAGTCAAAGGTAACAGTGCCCCCTTTCGGCGAAGGCATCAAACCGCGTGGACCCAGCACCCGACCGAGCTTGGCAACTTTAGGCATCATGTCTGGCGTTGCCACCAGTACATCAAAGTCCATCATGCCTTTGCTAATCTCTTCAATTAAGTCTTCAGAGCCCGCTAGCGCTGCGCCGGCTTCACTTGCTTCATTGACCTTTTCACCACGAGCAACCACAGCCACTCTCACGTCTTGGCCGGTCCCTTTAGGCAGGGCCACGGTCGTTCTAATCTGCTGGTCAGTGTACTTCGGATCAATGCCGAGTCGAATATGCGCTTCGGCTGTTTCAGTGAATTTTGCAGTCGCCGTATCTTTGAGCAGGGCAACCGCCTCTGCGGGCTCGTAATCCTTTTCGGTGTCTACTTTCTCGTAGAGCGCCTTCATTCGCTTGGAAATTTTTACCATTTTGAGTTTGAGTAGGGTCAGTAGCGAAGCCGCAGCCTCTCCCCTTAAATAATGTGTACTTGCAAAAGCAGTCTTAAACGACTACTTAACTTCTACGCCCATGTTACGAGCGGTGCCTTCAATGATGTTCATCGCCATCTCAATGTCGTTAGCATTGAGGTCAGGCATTTTCATCTCAGCAATTTCCTTGAGCTGAGCGCGAGTAATAGAACCCACCTTCTCAACTTTAGGATTGCCCGAACCTTTCTCGATTTTTGCAGCCTTTTTGATCAACACGGATGCGGGTGGCGTCTTGAGAATAAAGGTGAAGCTTCTGTCTTCAAAAACAGAAATTTCAACCGGAACAATCAAGCCTGCTTTTTCAGCAGTTCTGGCGTTGTAATCCTTACAGAACGCCATAATGTTGACACCGTGCTGACCCAGCGCTGGGCCAATTGGTGGTGCAGGGTTCGCCTTGCCAGCGGGAATCGCCAGCTTAATGAGCGCAACTACCTTCTTTGCCATTGATTAACTCTTACTTACTGAACTCTTTTGAAAATCGGGCTATCTCCTAACGGAGACACGTCGTGAACGGCTACGCTCAGCCCTCGGGCAGGAGGTAAATATCTCGCTACGACCCCGGTGACTGAGCGTAGCCGAAGTCACGACTCCTTTTTCACTTGATTAAACTCAAGCTCTACGGGGGTATCACGACCAAAGATAGAAAGCAGAGCTTTAAGCTTGCTGCGTTCTGGGCTCACTTCAATCACTTCACCCTCGAAGTCCTTAAACGGACCCGATAGCACGGTAATTTTATCACCGGCGGCCATGTCAATTTTGACAACGGGCGCTTGCTCTTGGGTCTGCTTAAAGATTCGTTTGACTTCGCCTGGGCTCAGGGGCATGGGCTTCACGTGCCCACGGCCACGACCTTGCGCGCGGCGCTGCTCGGCCCCGACAAAGTTAATAACGTGAGGAGTGTTCTTCACCACCTGCCAAGCGTCATCGTCCAAAGCCATGCGAATGAGCACGTAGCCCGGAAATACTTTCTCATCAATGTTGTGACGAGTGCCATCCTTTCGCATTTTGACCGCAGGCGTCTGAGGAATTTCCACCTCTAAAATGACGCTGGAAAGATCAAACGTTTTGACGCGCTGTTCTAGCGTTAGCTTGACTTTTTTTTCACAGCCGGAAGCAACCTGGACGGCGTACCATCTTGGCCGCTGCTTACGAACTTTAACTTTCTCTTCTTCACCAGACGCTTCTGAGTTTTCTATCAGCTCAGACTCGTCGTAATTAGATTCTGCGGATGAAACCATAACTTAAAAAACCTGTCTAGACGCCCAGCCAAATAGCTTATCAACCAAGTAAATCAGCGTAGCCGATAGGCCAACCATCAAAATAACCGCAGCGGACTCACTGATCAGCTGCTGGCGCGTGGGCCAAATGACCTTGGTGAGCTCTTCACGCGTTCCCTGGGCAAAATCACCAGCGCTAAAGCCGTTAGCGTCAGCTGTTTCTACCGACTTTGAAGCCTGTTGCTCTCTGGCTGCTTGCTTAGCGTCTTTTTTGGCCACTGGTTTTGATTCCTCGCCCGATCAAATACAAAAGGTCTATTGGGTTATTTAGCATAACCATGCCTGCACACCAAAGCTTTCAAGACTAAGCTTTGGGGATACACAGCCTTATACCCAGACAACAAACCTGCCCGGAGGAAAGCCTTTAAGTGTACTCCTGAAAACTTAAGAGTACGCTTGGCAACCTCCGGGCAGAAGTTTGTGAATCTAGAAGAGCACGCCCTGAGGGACTCGAACCCCCGACATTCGGTTTTGGAGACCGACGTTCTACCAACTGAACTAAGGACGCATGGCTCAAAGGCAATGCTCGCGCTAGCCGTGTTCTGCAGTAAAGATGACTGCCATAAGCCCGCTTATTCAACCCCTTGATAGCTACAGGTAGCCGACAAGAGGTAGCCAATAAGCCTATTGGAGAACTGCAGACTTGAAGAACCCACAAAAGATTGCACTCTAAGCAATGCCTTGCTGATTGGCTCACTCAAGTCTATATTATCGCAATAATGGCTTTAGCAATGGCTCTAAACAGGAGACGGTTCCAAACAGCAGATTCATTGAGTGACTCTACAGATGAGTAGAGCTACAAATGCGTTGGCCTACAGGGCACGGTCGAAACGCTGCTTGAGACGGGTTGCCTTACCCACGCGATCGCGCAGATAGTAAAGCTTAGCCCGACGCGCCTTACCACGGCGAACCACCTTGATGTTAGCAACGCGGGGAGCGTGGAGTAAAAATACTCGCTCAACGCCCACACCTTGAAACACACGGCGAACCGTGATGGTCTCATTGATGCCGCCGTTGCGCATTGCGATAACGGTGCCTTCGTAAGGCTGGACGCGCTCTTTGCCGCCCTCAACAATTCGCACACCAACGCGAACCGTATCACCTACATAAATCTTGGGAAGATCGTCTTTAATTTGCTCCGCTTCAATAGAGCGGATAATTGCTTCAGCGTTCATTACAGCCTTTACTTTGAAAGCGCACAGTCTCTTACGATAGGGCAAAAAGGCGAGTATGGGAAGAGGCGGAAAAAAGTTTCTTGGGTGAAGCCGTCACGCCTATCATTTCAAGTCATTTTTAGCCGGCATGTCCAAATCTGTTCGCCTCCACTCCAGTTGGCTAAAGGGTCTGTGCTAAGGAGGTCTGTGCAAGGGTATCTGTGCAAGAACAATGCCTTCTTTATGCCTCGGCAGGATGTACGAGTTCCCTTAGCCCGCTACGATAATAAGACAACCCGACGAAAATGCGTCTCTCATGAATTTTTTGACCAATCTGCTGCCTAAAATCTCGTTTCCGCCCGCGTTAAACGTCAAGGCTGGCAAACGGATTGAACTCAAATCAGCATCAGAAATTGAAACGATGCGAGCCGCGTCAAGAATTGTCGCAACGGTCCTCAAAGAAATTAGCGAGATTACAGAAGCCGGCATGACAACGGCAGATTTGGACGATCATGCTGAAAAACGCATTCGAGAAATGGGCGCAACGCCTAGCTTTAAAGGCTATCACGGGTTTCCAGCATCCATCTGTGCCAGCGTAAACAACGAGGTAGTGCACGGCATTCCCCGCAAGCGTAAGGTTATTAAAACTGGCGACGTGGTGAAAATTGATACCGGCGCTTATTACGAAGGCTTCCATGGCGACTCTTGCATTACTATCGCCGTTGGCAAGGTGAAGCCCAAAGCCACAAAGCTCATCGAAGCCGCGCAGGAAGCTTTGTATGCGGGGATTGAGCAGGTTAAGCCGGGCAATACGCTAATGGACATTGCGGGCGCGATTGAAGATTCTATTGCAGCCAACCAGTTCTCTGTGGTGGAAGACTTTACAGGGCATGGCGTTGGGCGTAACCTGCACGAGGAGCCTGCCGTGTTCAACTACCGAACCAAGCGCGCCCCCAATGTGATGCTTAAGCCTGGAATGACGCTGGCGATTGAGCCGATTTTAAATGAGGGTACGAAGCACACGCGTACGCTGAGCGATCGCTGGACCGTCGTCACACTAGATCGCGCCCTGTCAGCTCAGTGGGAACACACCGTATTGGTCACTGACTCAGGCCACGAGATTTTGACGGATCGCGCTAAGGTTTAGCCTCGAGCAAATCTAGCCTTGAGCAAGTTTGGCCGTTAGCGTTAGGGCTTGTCTCCAGCGAGCTTCGGCAAACTCATACAGTCGGCAGCAACGTACTCTACCTCAACAGGCAAGGCATAGGCTTTGGATAAGCGATTGAGCGGAAAGCCCTCATCGGCAGCGGTAAATTCCCCCTTTTGGACCCTTGCAATCAGCTCGTTATCAATCGCAGGGTAGCCGCTACTGCGAATAATTTCAGGGGTGCCAGCAGCATTTCCCTGAGAGTCGAATAAAACCGCAACTTCAGCGTTGTTAGGCTCGGGGGCTAAGCACACTCGAAAAGAGCGGCGCTCAGCCTGCATAGAGGTTTCGATGGGATAGCTCAGCTTGGCAGCTTTCGGCAACACTATCGGCTCAACGCTTTCACCTGCGGCGGTATTGGCCTGCTGAGAGATCTTCGCCGCCCATAGCTGCCGTCTGCGAGCGACGCCTTCGGCGTCGGTGTTCACGTCACTGTAGGTGTAGTCCGACGCAAAATCACTGGAGAGGGACTTTAGAGCGGCAGACAGCTGTCCGGTGGCCGAGGCAATCAGGCCAGTAGCGGTCGTTGAGTCTTCATTACTCCCGGCATCAGAGGTAGTTTCTGCGGAGGTCTCGTTACGACTGCTTTGAGATAAGTCAGGGAGATTGAGCTGTGGGCGGCCTGTAGAGGCATCGTTTGGTGGAACCGGGGGCTGATTGGCCTGACTTGAGGTGCGAGCTGCGGGCGTATTCGTCCCCCCGCGGCTCGCCGTCGCAGCAGGACTCGTACGAGCAGCGAGGGGACTCGTTGCGGCTGGACGAGCAGCGGCTGTCCGAGTCGCGGCGGGCCTTCTGGCAGTCGCTGGGGCTGGTTGAGCTGCGGCTGGTCGGGCGGCAACAGGTTTGGGCACTGGCTTGGACACTGGCTTGGACACTGGGCCTCCAGAAACATTCGGATCTGGAACGGGCAAAGCGCCAACAGGCGTCGTTGAGGCGATCGCGTTTTCACCGTTCTTGGCCCCCGGCGTCTCCGGCAGCTCAGATAGCTCAACATCTTCAATGAGTTCAGCCTCCAAGTCTGTCCCCATAGGCACAAACAGCAGCAAGCCGTGTAGCCCAACGGCAACCAAAAACATCGGATAAATAAACTTAGCGACCTTCATAAGGTAATAGTGTGAGATTAGGCGGTTGGGTAGGCGGCGCGCGCGGCAGGCGACGTATAAAAGAGGAAACAAAGGGGTTATAGCGCTAGCATAGCGAGAAACCCATGTCATTTAGGTAATCGCGGCGACCACTTTCCTATCGGGCCCACCAGTGGACAGAGCCCTTTAAAGATTGGATAGAGCGATTGGCATAAAGCAATCGGATAGAGCGGTTGGGATAAAGCGGTTGGATAAGCCCACAATTTACACGATTTAAAAAAGATCAAACAGCACCTATATTAGGATCGCCCTGCCAAATGACTAGCAAAGAAGATCCCTTCAGGCGAGCCAAGCTGATGAACATAAACGACTCTCCTGTAGGCGTTTTAAGTTCATAGAGCACTTCTCCGCCATAGTCATTGAGTTGACTAAAGGTGATGCCGCTAGCAGCATAGCTTCTTTGTAATTCATCTAAAACTGCATCCGGCCCCTTATCCATCCACCGGGCATCTTTTGCACCCGCAACAGGGGTTTCTCCGGCCAAAAAGTAGCCGGCATTACCAGGCTCTCGAAAAAAGTTAGCAGGCGGCAATCCTTGATCAGCCGTATAGTCACCTAGGGCCATCTGGCCCAAGTTATCAATAAATAGCGTCTGGTCTTGACCCGGATCGTAAGCGGGCTGTGTAGGGACCTCTTCGTCGGGGGTGTCCAAAGGGTCGGCGATATCAGGGTCGGCAATATCAATCGGCACTTCCTCGTCAGCAACGAGCGGCTCAGGCTCAGCTGGCGCGGGTACAGTAGCTGGCACGGGTGCCACAGCCGCTGGGGGCGGTGCAGGCGGCGTCACAGGCAGCGGAGCTTCAGCCGGCGGGGTTGCTGTCGCAATGTCTGAAAGGTTCAAAATGTCTATCGGAATCGCGTCTTCCTCGGGTTCCTCAACAATTTCAACGTCTTCTTCAACAGAAACAGGCCCCGGATTAAAAGGAACAAACAACAACAAACCATGGAACCCAACAGCGAGCCAGGTCAGCGGATGGTAAAGCACTTTTCTAGCGGTTAGCCGACGCCTCGGCTGCACTTTAGCAAAATCCGTAGAAGAAGAAATAGCAGAAGGCTGATCTTTGACAGGAGCCATGGGCATAAGAACGGTTGAGCGTGAGAGGTGGGAGAACCTAAAAAATTTAAAGATGAACACGGAGAAAACCTCAGGGCTCAAATCCACTACAGAGCAGTGAATAAGGGCCCCAAGGCATAGGGGTTTGGATAGAGTTGGATTTATCTTGACTAGCGACAGACCTGTCAAAGACCCGTCTAGTCGCCAGTTGGCAATGCAATTACAAAGTAATTACCAAAAGACGTTATTACAGCAGACCCAAGGAAGCTTCGTAGCTCTCTGCGGGCAAAGCGACGTAGCCGACTTCAGGCACGATCGCAGGCGCGTTATTGATGTAGTACTCAACAAAAGAAGCCACCTCTGGACGAGAGGCGATCGCATCTTTGCTCACGTAGATGAAAATCTCACGTGCCAAAGGCTTGTACTCTTCAATCGTTTCAGCAGAAGGAATCACAAAGCTACCAGCGGTATCTTCGCTAGCCACACCAACGGCCTTCAGGCTGTCCTGATTCTCTAGGTAGTAGGACATGCCGAAGTAGCCCAGCGCGTTTTTATCGCGAGAGACGCCCAGGACAAGAACGTTGTCATCTTCACTGGCAGTGTAGTCACCACGGCTAGCGCCTTCTTCACCGTTAATTTCATCAGTAAAGTAGTCAAACGTACCGGAGTCAGTACCCGGGCCATACAGCGACAAAGGTGCATCGGGGAAGGAAGGATCAACCTGATTCCAGTTAGTCACCGTACCTTCAGCATCAGGGCCCCAGATAGCAGCGAGCTGATCGGTCGTGAGTTCAGTCGCCCAAGTATTCTCAGGGTTGATGACCACAGTGAGTGCGTCGTAAGCAACCGGAATCACTTCGTACTCGATGCCATTAGCCGCGCAAAGCTCTTTCTCAGTGTCTTTGATAGGACGAGACGCATCGGAGATCACGGTCTCACCTGCGCAGAACTTTTTGAAGCCACCGCCGGTACCCGAAACGCCGACGCTGATGTTGACATCGCTAGTAGTGGCCATGAATTCTTCGGCCATCGCTTCAGTGATAGGAAAGACCGTGCTAGATCCGTCAATTTCAATGACGTTGCTCTGTGCAACGGCAGTCAATGTAGTGACCCCTACAGTGGCTGCTACCGTAGCGGTTGCGGCTAGCGCGCTAAAACGAACCATCTTGAGGCGACGTAGTAGGTTCTTGCTGCTCATTACCATTATCGAAAACTCCTAAGCTCAAAATCTCGGCCAAGGAGCAATTTACGCAGGCAAGTTTAAGAAAGCCAGCTGAGTAGGTTATCGAGCTGTTAATTTTAGATTTAAAATCGGTTAAGAGCCGTTATTTTGACAGTCAAAATGGGAACGGTTCTAGCTTTAGGGCCTTTGGTGCTTCTGATGGTGTTTCTGATGGTGTTTCTGGTTCCACACCATCAAGCTTTAGGCTCATCAGCTCTAGTCTCTTAGTTATAGCGAACTCAACGTTATAGCGAACTCAAATATCATGAGATGCACAGCAGAGGTGTAAAGGTATTCATATGGTCAGGCCCCTGACACGATGGACAGCGATGGTATTCAAGACTATTGGGTGATTGAGGTTTCAGACAAACAACTTTGGGTTCACAGAAATCCTGTTAATGGAAAGTATCAATCAATCACGACACTAACCTCAGGCCAGCTGTCGCCATTGGCGATGCCAGAGGTTGACATTCAACTAAACAGGCTCCTCCTTCGCTAGCAAGGCTTCCTCACTTGAGTCTTACTCAGCCTCACGAAGACAGAAATAGTTATTAAACCGTTTCATTGAACCGATCTTTTGCGACGCTGGCGCGATCGCCTGCGATGCAAATACCGTTTATCCAGCGTATCCATCGCCAATGTGGCACTATTGCCGTGAATGAATAGCGAAATCACAACAGTCAGGGTCACAATGCTCCACAGCAGGCCAATGTTTTCAAAGGTGCCGTTGTTTTGAGCATAGGCCAGGTAATAAAAGGAGCCGAAACCTCGGATGCCCAAAAAGGCGATCGCACTCTTCTCTAGCCCAGAAAGCTTCATTTTACCCAGCGCAATCAGCCCAGAGAGCGGCCTAGCTAGCAGCATAAAAAGCGCTGCAAATAGGAAGTTTTTTCCCGTGAGCAAGTTCAAATCAGCCGTCGCCACAAAGCCACCCAAGGCAATCAATAACAGTCCAGCAAAAATGCGCTCTAGCTGCGTTGCAAACTGGTAGGGCTTGGCGTAGTAATCGTGAAACTTTTCAACATTTTGCCGAGAAGAGGCCGCCGCCGCAAACACCGCCAAAAAGCCATAGCCATGAACAGCTTCAGCAATACCATAGGACAAAAAAATTGCCGAGATGACAAATAATCCTTCACGGGTGTCTTCTCGAATGGTTTCGTCCGACACTCGAAAAGCGTAGTGAGCCAGTAGCCAGCCCACCCCAATGCCAATGGCAATGCCCATTACAACCCGGTAAATAAAGTCGTAGGCCATCCAGTTCACCAACCAGCCGCCCAGCTGGCCCTGATGCTCGGCAACGCCCAACGCCAAATACACAAACGGAAAGGCCAACCCATCATTGAGCCCCGCTTCCGCTGTGAGCCCAAATCGAACCGGGTCTTCTCCGCCTTTGTTAGGAGGGCCTACCTGTACGCTGTGTGCCATTACCGGATCGGTTGGGGCAAGGCAAGCCCCTAGCAAAAGCGAGTCCCCTAACGGCAACCCAAATATCCAGTGACCCAAAAAAGCAGCGGCAGCAATGCACATTGGCATAGAAATGCAGAGCAGCCTCAAGGCTGATTGCCAGGTGCGAACCTGAAACTTTCGATCAATCGCCAGCCCCGCCCCTGCCAGCGACAAAATCACAATCAGCTCAGTGAGATATTCAGCAACAACCGTATGGGTTTGGTTCCCAATAGGATCTAATGAAGGAAGACTGGCGTAACCACCAAAGAGAAGTGCGGCCAACAAAAAGTAAAGCAGCGGCACATTGATAAAACGAGACCCTTTGAGCCCAGGGAGCCACGTAAGACCTAACAGCGCGGTGCCAAAGGTAATGTATAAAACAATTTTTGGGTCCATGAGCGGCTACGCCTCAGACTGAGGATCAGACTGGGGAACAGACTGGGGAACCCAAACAGACACAGAACCCGCCTGACAGCGAAAATCTGCCCAGCCCTCGTCATTGGTTGTGATGGGCTCGTCAATATGCTCCGTTAAGTCAACATACGTGCGGTTGGCCTGGCCTACTTCCATCCACTTTGTGCCCTCGTTACCGTTACTCATCACCACGGCCAAGCCGCCTGGAAAGTCTTCAGTACCCAGTCGAGTCCAGCCGATGGTGTTGGCATGATCAAAGTAGTCGTACTGGTCGCCATAGGCGTACTGGCGGCGGGCTTCTAAAAATTTGTCAATCAGCCACTGATGAGAGTCTAGCCAAATCTCATATTCACCACCGTCAGTGCCGTTGTCTTTGTAGTGCGCGCCGTAGTAGTCGGCATAGAACACGCAGGGGTAGCCGTCTTTACGCATCAAAATGAGGGCGTAGGCCAGTGGCTTAAACCAGGGCTCCACCACAGATTCCAACGACTGCAAAGGCTGTGAATCGTGATTATCAACCAGGGTGACCGCAAGCGTAGGCTGGTCTTTCACGAGCGTATCGTCAAAGATAGTCCGCATGTCGTAACGTTCACCGGCAGTACTCGCTTTTGAAAAGTTGTAGTGCAGCGGCGCGTCAAATAGGGCGACGTCGCCACCGGTTACCTCAATAAAATGGTGTAGGGCCTCAATCTCGTAAGACCAATACTCACCGACCGCAAATAATCTGCGATCGCTATACTGACGCACATGCTGTAGCCACTCAGGGAAAAAGTCGGCCTGCACGTGCTTAACCGCGTCAAACCGGAAGCCATCGACGCCGGTCGTATCGATATACCACTCTCCCCACTGCATCATGGCATCGCGAACTTCGGGGTGGGTGAAGTCTACATTACAGCCCATCAGATAGTCGAAGCCGCCCTTCTCCATATCAACGGCCTCATCAAACGTCTTACCTTCAAAGAGATAAATCGCGTCGAAGTCACTCTGGTTATAGGCGTTGTAGTCTACCGCGTTGAAGTGCCACCAGTGCCATTCCATATCGGAGTATTTGCCGTCTCGCCCTTCAAATTTGAAGTGGGTCCAGGCTTTGATCGTGATGGGATCACCGATGGCTTTGGTGCGATCGCTAGGCGCAAAAGGAGTCGCTTGAAACTCTTCTTCTGCATCTGCACTGAGTCTGTGGTTTAGGACAACGTCAGCATAGACATCCAAACCGGCTTCTTTTGCGGTTTGGACTGCGCCAACGTACTCATTTTTAGTGCCGTACTTTGTGCGAACAGACCCTTTTTGGTCAAATTCGCCCAAATCGTACATGTCGTACACACCGTAGCCGACATCGTAGCCGCCAGCCGAGCCCTTATAAGCGGGGGGCAACCACAGTGACGTAAAACCGGCTTCTGCCAAGGCTGCGGATTTTTCAGCCAGCTCGTTCCATAAATTTCCATCCGGCTCGGTATACCAGTGAAAAAATTGCATCATCACGCCATTAGGTGCAGACATCACAAAACACCTCTTGAGAGGGAGAAAAGAGCAAAAAGCCATTACTTAAAGCATCATCAAGCAACGTCAACTTTGACAAAAGCCTCAAAAGACATAACTTTTTCAGATGACGCTGTAAGGCGAAAAGATAAAGAAAAACAGAGCTTATATCAATTTTTCATTGTGAATCGCTATAGACTTATTCACAACACATTCGAAGCGTGAGAGTGTTGCAAATAGGTTTGCACTGCATGAGAGCACTTTTTTAAAAATCATCAAGTCGAAAATTTCAAGTGATGCAATGCGAAAGATTCAGTGGATAATTCAAAACAAATCGCATCACGCCGTGATCGCATCTCCCGAAGGCTATATTAATCTGGCCGCTACCCAGGACGCTTACATCGTGCAGTTTGTCGGCGACGATGGGGAAGACGTCGTGTACTCAAGTAGTGCCAAGAACTTGAATGATGCCAAACGGCTTTCTGTCGCCTTTGGACACGCCTTACTCAAAGACTCTAACAACACAAAAAAGCCACTCTTTAGAACAAGCTAAAGAGCTGCGCTAAGACACCACAGACAGACGCCGCGGACAAACGCCGCAGACAGACACCGCAGACGTCTTGCCCAAAAAGAACAGCCACAACCTTAAAAACAAAAAGCCTGTACGCGATCCGTTTTCACGTACAGGCTTTTTGTTGTGGCTAAACCCGTTCGAGCAGTGCTTTGAGCAGGATGAAAAGCTGGGACAAAAGCGATTGCTAAAAAAAGCACTCACAACCACCCTTTCTGAAGAGTGAACCACTAGACAGACGAATAGATAGGCAAACAGGTCCATCAGAAATAAGCCCAGCAGCAAGAGGCATTATTTAATCTTCGTCATTTTCTGCACAAATCCGTATAAATTCGAGGCTCCATAGTCTCTATTTATAGAAAATCGTGGCGAGATCACCGCAGCAATACGTAGAGTGTGAAATTCTAGTAAACTAAGGGAAGGCATCTTAAAGCATTGACAAAATAATGTGACGGGGAACATGCGAAAGATCGAGTGGATAGTTTGTAATCAGTCTCATCGTGCAGTAATTACTTCAGCAGGCGGATACATCAATCTTGTCGCGAAAAATCGTGGCTACACTATAGAGTTCATTAGCGATAAAGGGCTAGAACCCATTGTTTACTCGAGCTCGGCGAAAAATTTGCGTCATGCAAAGGCACTCTCAGTAGCGGATGGTTACGCCCTGTTGAAAGAGTTGGGATATCGCAGATCGCGCCGGAAACCTACCTATGGGCGCGTGGATAGCCAAAAGTGGCAGCGGATGGTCACGGCTTAGAAAAGCTATAGTTGGACCCACTAAAAAGCCTGGGAGCGCTTCATCGCTCCCAGGCTTTTTGTTGACTTTTCCTTTTTTGGGGCCGATCTTCTGTTAGGGATTGAAGACAATAGCTCGTCCCTTAGTGACCACTCGCTAGCGCGATCGCATCCGGATTATCGCGTGCATTGCTAACCGCTCCATCAGCGTCGCGCTTACCTACTTCATCCCCACTAGCTCCACATGTAAAGCTATGGGCACGAAACTTCAGCGCTACCTTCACTATCGCTTATGACACTAATGACTATTCAAAATGCGTCACGTCAGAGCATGTGGATTAAGATGAGATTAATAAAAGAATAAGTAGCAATTAACGAGCTGTTAACAGTCAGTAAAAAGGTTAAGAAAAGACCACATACCCTGAGAAAGGGTAGGGAATCTAGGTAACATTGCTAACAGCTTGGCTTGCTAGTAAATACGCATAAAAATCCAAATATGTATCGCCTTTGAAGCTTTGGCCTACTCATATATGCACCTGCTTGTGACAGAGCTATGTGCAAATCTTCCTTGAAGCTTTTACACAAAGAGACTCTTACACAAAGAGACTCTTACACAAAGAGCAAAATTTAAGAAAACAAAATTAGTTCAGAGAGCACGCTGTTAGTTCAGAGAGCACGCTACTCCAATAGCTCCCTAGAGGTAGTATCTGAACCTTTACCTTTAAAAATTCTAGCGAATCGTATGGGCCAGAACACGATTACCTTTTTACACGACTAATTTTTGACTGACTAATTTTTGGCGACTAAATTAATCCACTTCTTTTTTGGAATAGGGCTATGACTAAAGCTATTGAACCTGCTGAAGCTCATTCTGTTGCGACGAAACTGGCTACTCAGCAGTCTGCCACAGCCACTGAGGCTGCTATCGATGCACCCACGACCAAAACAGAGCAAGCAGCCCAAGGTTCCAAGACGCTTGAGCCCACAGATATTGTCAAAAATAAGGCGCTTCTGGGTGGCTACGCCTATCACATTATTCGGCAGCAATCCAAGCAAATTTCAAAATTGCGATCGCAGGTCTTAGCCGACACCGACATTGAAGATCTCCATGAAATGCGCATCAGCAGCCGCCGATTACGCTCAGCGCTGGGCATTTTTTCCGATGTCGTAGAGATCAGCTCACCCGACAAAAAGTCTGGCAAAAAGAAAGCAGCCAAAAAAGGCAACAATAACAACAACTTGATAAAAGGGTTAAAAGATCTCACCCAAACCCTCGGCACCGTTCGAGATCTAGATGTGATGAAGCAGTGGTTTGAGGACACGATACAGGCCCATCAGCAGGCTGAGGTGCCCCCTTTTAGCAAGGCAGAGAAAAAAGAGATTAAAACCCTGTTAAAACGACTCAAAAAGCAGCGTAAAAAACAATTTTCCCAACTGGAAGAGGCCCTTAAAGGCAATACCCATAAAAAGCTCGTCCGCCAGTTTAAACAATGGGTAAAACAGCCCACCTTTTCGGCAACCGCGCAGCAGCCAGCCGACAGCGCTGCCGCTCAAAAAATCATTGCCCCCATCACCCATCTGCTGGCCCATCCTGGCTGGCAAATGGCCACCCGCAAAACCACACGTCAGGGTCAAGTTCATTACACACCACTTGCCAAAATCACCCTGCCCCAGCTCAACAGACACCTAAAAAAGGAAGGCGAAAGCCTCCACGAACTGCGCAAGCAAATCAAACGCGTTCGCTACCAAACCGAGTTCTTTCGAGGCATTTACGGCATCACCTACGCCGCCCAAATCAGAGAATTTCGCACAATGCAAAAGATCCTGGGTCAACTTCAAGATCAAATTGTTATCAGCCAATTTCTCACTGAAGAGATCGGTGAAAACTGGGCAGAAAAACTGCCCACCATCGACGCTGACTTTCAACAATCTAGGCTAGCCGTGTGGCAGCAGTGGCAGCCCTATCAGCAGAAATATTTGAAGCTAGCAGGCAATTTACCCACAAGCAGTTCGCCGGCTAAGACCGGGGCCGCCTAACCTGGGGCAAATAGTTGAGATAGGGGAGGCGCGTGTGAACAACACACTGCCGCTTGAAGGGAGAAGGGGTGCTCTCATCTTAACGGAACAAAAGCACCGGTATTTTGCTACTTCTCAGGAGCTGAACCGTAGTACTACCAATCACCAGGTGGCGAATACGGCGATGGCCGTAGGCACCCATCAGCAACAAACTGATTTTGTTTTGCTCAATGTAGTGACCAATCGCCTTTTCAGGATCGCCTGTGAGCGAGCTGGCGGTGAGGTTGAGCCCGGCCTGCTGAAGCTGGTCTTGAGCCTGAGTGAAGGCTTGCGTTAGCTTAGCTTCTCTGGAAGAGACTCGCTTATCATCGCCTTCGGACTTCACTACCGTTAGCAGGTGAATCTCAATGTCTTTTAAGCCCTCGGCATTGTCTATCAAAAAGCTCAATACTCGCTGCCCCGTAGGACTGCCGTCGTAGGCAAACAGCAACCGCTCAATCGGAAAAAACGTTTGCGGCGTCACAAGGCAAGGCTTGGAGCTACTCCGCACAATCCGGTCAATATTCGCCCCCAGGTGATCAGAGGCAAATTCTGCGGCCTCACCGCGCTTGCCCAGCACCACCATGTCCGCTTCAGCTTCATAGTCGTGGAAGCAGTCCACGAGGAACCCCGTTGGGTTGAGTAGCTCTACATCGCTCACCCCTTCGGCTTTGAGCATTTCACCCGCGTTTCTCAGGATTAGGCGCGATCGCTGATTATTGAGCTTCGCCCGTTCATGCTCCAAGCTCACCAAATCATTCAACAGCTGCTCCGAAGCGCCTAGCCCAATACTGCCGCTAAAGTTACCGGTAGAAACGACCTTTTGAGCGCGAATATCATTGACAAACAAAACCTTCGCCTGGGCCTGAAACTTACGGGCAAACCAGGCACCATATTGATAGATGCCCTCGGCAAAAGCAGACCCATCCGAACAGAGCAAAATTGTTTTCATGAGTGTGTTTATCCTCGTGTTTTATCTTAAGGAGAATAGGATTAAGACGTTAGAACTGAGACGTTAGAACTGAAAGGTTAGAACTGAAAGGTTAGGACTGGGGAAGCGGGCCCACTAGCTACCAACCAGTTCATCCTCAGTCGCCAAACGGTTAAGCAAGGTGGCACTCGCTTCATTCATGCCCACCACCGTCACATCAATGCCCTTACGCCGAAACTTCTGTACGGCTTTATCGAGCACTTCTACAGCCCCTTGGTCCCACAAGTGGGCATTGCTCAAATCAATCGTCACCCGATCCACCGGCTCAGCATAGTTAAACGTTGAGGCAAACTCATCCCGAGACACAAAGAAAATCTGCCCGGCAACCTTGTACAGCCGATGGGCGCCCTCTTCACTCAGCACCTTATCGACAAAGATAAGCTTGGCAACTTTTCGAGAGAAAAACACCGTACTCAGCACGATGCCAATCCCGACACCCAAGGCAAAGTTTCGGGTGAAAATAATCATAAACATCGTCGTTAGCATCACAGTGACTTCACTGCGCGGCACGCGGCGAATGTTCTTAAAGGACGACCAGCGGAAGGTTCCGATAGACACCATGATCATCACGGCCACCAGCACCGCCATCGGCATTTGAGCGACCCAGTCCTGCAAAAACAAAATCGACACCAGCAGGAATACGCCCGCTGCAAAGGTAGACAGCCGGCCTCGTCCACCGGACTGAACGTTGATCACCGACTGGCCAATCATGCCGCAGCCAGCCATCCCACCAAAGAAAGCAGTCACCATGTTGGCAATGCCCTGGCCCTTAGCCTCCTGATTTTTATCGCTGGGCGTATCGGTCAAATCATCGACTAAAGAGGCCGTCAGAAAAGAAGCCAGCAGTCCAACAATTGCCAACGTCAGTGAATAGGGCAGGATAATTTGCAGCGTCTCAAGCGTAAAAGGCACTTGAGGTAGCGCAAACAGAGGCGGGGCCGTGGGTAGCTCACCCATATCACCCACGGTTGGCACATCCAGGCTCAGGTTAATCGTAACGGCGGTAATCACAGCCAAAGCCACCAGCGGTGAGGGCACCACCTGCGTAAATCGTGGCAAAATGTAGATAATGCCTAGGGAGGCAGCTACCAGCACGTACACCATGTAAGGCACGCTAGTTAGCTGGGGTAGCTGCGCCAAAAAGAGCAATACGGCCAAGGCGTTAATGTAGCCAATCATCACAGCTCGGGGCACAAACTTCATTTGCCTGCCCAGCTTGAACAGGCCAAAGAGCACTTGAAAAATACCGGTCAAAAAAGTAGCTGCTAGCAAATAGGGCAGTCCGTGGTCCTTGACCAAATCCACCATCAGCAGCGCCATGGCCCCAGTCGCCGCTGAAATAGAACCGGGTCTGCCGCCCAGAAAGGCCGTGATCACAGCGATAATAAACGAGGCATAAAGGCCTACCTTAGGATCGACCCCAGCGATAATTGAAAAGGAAATCGCTTCGGGAATCAGCGCTAACCCTACCAAGGCTCCGGCGAGGAGGTCGTCCTTAGGGTTGAGCAGCCACTCGCGCTTGAAGGTGCGAGTATTGAAGTTGAGAATGTTCAAGGGTTCTCCTTAAAGCCGGGGAAAAATAAGTCTTATCGAGTCGTCAAAAAGCTTTGAAAGTCAGCTGCCAAGCTGCTTAATATTTCTTTGCGTATGCTTATCTAAAAGCAAATTGGCAGCAGTGTCTAGGGGTTAACCCAAAAAGGAAACCTTACGAAGCCCTAGTCACAAGGACACGCTCACTGACACAGAGAGACTCACTTTCGGCAGACAACTGCCGCTATAAATAAATGCTTTGGCTAAACGCTTTGGAGACCGTTGATTGACGCTGAAAACGCAGCGGCTTAAGAGAATAGGCTGGTGCGATCGCTTCAAAATCCCGAACTCAAAACACTCAAGCCTCAAGGCGCGTCTGCCTGTACCTGATTGCAATACAGACGAACCTGCTCGTAGTGTTCTTGAAGTTGAAAGTTGAGTTTACGCTGCTGTACGGTGACCTGACCGTAGGCAGCACTATTACTTCCTGTCGCTATCACCTGTCCATTCTCGTCTCTGTAGGCTGAGAGCTGAAAGCCCAAATCGCTCATCTGACGGTATAAGACGACAAGGCGATCGCGGTGCTCCACAACACCCCCATCTGTAATGATCAGCTCTGTTAACGAATCGGCTAGCGCCGCAAACTGCTGTGCTCTATGCACTTCATTAATGCGTTTACCCACAGGTGGCACAGCTTCTGCTTGAGTGATGTGGACAGTGAGCGCTTCACAGTCAGAAGCGGCTGGATTATCCGGGCTATCCGAATCACCCAGGCAGCTGCCCAGCAATAAGGCACAGACCAGGGCGATCGCAGCCAGCGAACACTCTGCGGTCAAACTTTTTGGACCAAACATCGACAGAACCAAGAAGAGGGCTTATTCCTCTATACGGACGCAAGGCCTTTCTTCGGAATAAAGATTCAGTCCGTGAGGCTAGCCTCCGGATACCGCTAAAGCTTCTTCTGGCGCGGCTGTTTCAGCCTCTGAGCCTGCTGTTGCCGCACTAATTTCGTCGAGTACGGCCAACAGCTCTCGCTCAAAAGACACCTGGGCGCGATTCGTACGCCCGCCGACATAGAGCTTGCCATCCGTCTGCAACGCCCAAATTTGTGAGTGCGACACGTAGCTCATCATCACCCCAATCATCAGCAGGCCAAAGCCCAAATACACCACTGGAATGCCTGGATCGGCTTTGATTTGCAGTCCCGTACTGCCCACAAGCTCATCGACAAACAGCGTAATACCATTCACCTCAGTTGAGCCGCCTTCACGCACGGTAGACACGAGCTGCCCGTCCATGCCGTATACCAGCAGCGTGCCCTGTAAATCTTGAGCAATCAGCGAGACGCCCTCGCTCATGTCAGGTTTTGTAGGCACCCAAGTGCCCCACACTTTGCCGCCATCGGTTTGCAATGGGGCCATCGGCAAGTTAAAGGTTGGGCTGTTGTTCACCCGAGCGCGCACCGCTCCCACCGACCAATCGGCTTGGTACAGCGTGACGTTTTTATAGCGCAGTGGCTCATTCACATGAATCGTTTTGCGCTTTACCTCTGCGCCCGCTTCATCGAGCACGGATAAATCTGAATAAAACTGATCGATGCGGCCTTCGGGCGAGTAGTCAATCCAAAAGCGATTGACCTTCACCGACCAGTCTTTGGGCACCTGGGACTCTGAAAAAGGGCCTGCTTCAAAAACGTTCGTAATCTTAAAGGTTTGGCCGCTGGGCACCATTTCCTGAGCAAAAAAGCCTGTGAGCGCCCCCACAATCGCGCCGACTAAAATCAGCAGCATACTGGCATGGACCACAATCGGCCCAATCCGCCCGACTAAGCCTTTGTGGGCATACAGCATTTTGCCGGTGACGTCAGTCGAATCACTGCGCTCGCCTGCGGCGCTGCTAACATCAGTTTTTTCGGATTCACCATTTTTTTCATAGAGCGTGTAGCGGCGATCGCGCAGCTGCGCTTTAAGATCTTCAATCGGTACGCCCTCCAGCTCCGTGCTCAGCGCCATTTTGCCAAACTGACGCGGCTTGCTGTAAAAATTCCAGGTGCGCGAAAACCACCGCAGCGCCGTAATTTGCCGCGTGAAGGTGCAGGCCGTCAGGCTAGCGCCAAAGAGCACGAGCAGCGATAAAAACCACCAGGTACTGTACACATGGTTTAGCCCGACCGTCAGCACCACTTTCCAGGTCAAAAAGCCAAAAAGCGCTGGGTTTTCGGGGTAGTTCTCCTGGTAAAAGTCGAGCCCTTGGCCCTGCTCTATCACCGTACCGCTGATGCTAAAAAGTGCGATCGCCAGCAGCAGCACAATCGCCAGCCGCAAGTCGGCCAGCACAGGCACCAGTTCCTTACGAAAATATCGCTTTGTCGCAGTGAGCGCAGTGGACATAGGAAGGCCCCGTCAGAAAGAAAAACCAAAGAAAATTAAAACAGCGCTGAGTCAGCCTACTGACTCGAGCGCAACGTCATCTTTTAAGCGTAACAATCAACGACCCACGGCTTAAGCGACAGGCAGTAGTCTGGTCAGCAAAGAAAACAATCCAAAGCCTACCAGCAACACGCCACTAGCCGGGGTAATCCAGCCCGACCACCGGCGCAGTTCTAAAATTCGCTTAATAGACGCGGTAAAAATGCCCGCCAGCATTAGCGGAGCTACATAGCCCACCGTGTAAGCCAGTAGTAGCGAAGCACCCAGAACCGGGTCGCCTTTTTCACCGACCCAGGCCAGCAGGGTTGCCAGTACTGGGGTGCTACAGGGTGAAGCGACCAAACCAAAGGTAAGTCCTAATAGGTAAGACTTCGCCGAGCGAGGAATGTTGTTTTGTAAAAAGTCAGTGCCGTTAAAGGACGGCAGTGGGGGCAAAGGCAGTGCTTCAAGCAGGTTTAGGCCCATCAGGATGGCGATCGCACTCACCACAATGGGCAAGCCCACCCCAACCTGTCCATACACCCAGCCCAGGCTACCAGCCAGCAATCCCAGCGCCGCCAGCGTCGTTGCCAAGCCCGTTGCGAACCACACAGACTGCACTACGGCCTGCCATCGGTTTTCCAGCTCATAGCTACCCATATAGCCCACCGTAATCGGCAGCATAGAAAGCATGCAGGGCGTCAGGCTGGTAAGCAAGCCAGCACCCGCAATGATGCCAATACTAGCCACCGATAGATGACCCAGCTGACCTTCTACCCACCCGTTCGCCTGCTGGCTAAGGTGATAGAGAAAAAGTTGCAGGCGCTCACCCGTAGCAAAAGCCATAGAAAAAACGGTGAAAAAAGACTATGCCCTTGATTGTATCGAACTGTTAACCTCTGTGTCTTTTGAGTTCACCGGCGATAATCGTCAGCGCCTACAGGCGGTGCTTTAGGCGGTGCTTTAGGTATTGGCAACGGTCTAGTCTCTTCGCGATTATCCTCATGGCTGTGCTCACTATCCGCCAAGGGAGGCGCTGCCGGTTCTAATGATGTGGACGACGACGGAGACGACGACAAAGACGACGACAAAGACGACGACAAAGACGATGATGAAGGCGTCCTGATCAAATTATGTGCCGTCCGAAAATCCTTTTCGGGTGAGGCCTTACGCGACTTACGCAGTTCATCCTCATCCTGAGTAAACGGTTTTTGCAGCTTAGCCGGTTCCGAAGGTCTTGCTCTGTCAAACGCGCGGCCCAGCGAGAGCACATCGGCATCGCGCGATTCTCTCGCAACGCGAATGAGCACGCCAGCAGTAATCAGGCTGGCAATCATAGAGCTACCCCCGTAGCTAAACATAGGAAAGGGCAACCCCGTCGTCGGCATCGTCCCTGTGGCCACACCAATGTTCACCAGCGACTGACCAATCAGCAGCACCATGCAGCCAATGGCCACTAGGCGATGCACCGTTTTTTTCGCTTGAATGGCCACCATCAGCGCCACCGTGGCGTACACCGCTAAAAACAGCAGCAGCATCACGCAGCCAATAAAGCCAAACTCCTCGGCAAACACAGAGAAAATAAAGTCCGTGTACTGAATAGGCAAAAAGTAGAGCTTTTGCGCAGAGAGGCCGTAGCCCGTACCACCAACACCGCCAGAGCCAACGGCCAATAGGCTTTGAATCAGCTGGTAGCCATTGCCACCCGGATCGGCCCAGGGATCTAAAAAGGAAATAATGCGATCGCGCTGATAGGACTTAATACTCACGCTAATCGCTGCGGCCATAAACCCCGTACCAGCGGTAATAAACAGCTGACGATAGGGAATTCCAGCTGCTAAGGCAATCAGCCAAATGGTAATGCCACACACCGCTGTGGTGCTCAAATTCGGCTGCGCCAAAATCAACAGCAAACTGGCCGTAAATATCCCCAGCCAAATTAGCCGCGTCGTTACCAGGAGCTTATGCCACTTCCCAAACAGCTGGGCGCTATGCATCACCAAAAAAGGCTTCATCAGCTCCGAGGGCTGAATCAAAAACGGACCGAACGGCAGCCAGCGCGTGGCCCCATTTACCGAAACGCCCACCCCAGGGATATGAGTGGCCATCACCATCAACATACAAATCAGCAGGAAAAATCCTGAGAGCCGCATAATTTGGCTCAGAGGATTGCGCGTAATCCACCTAGAAACAAACAGCCCAACGACTACCCACAGCATTTGGATTTTGAAGTAGCGAGCACCGTCATTAAAGGCGGCTTCGGCGACCGGGTAAGAGGCCGAAAAAAGCACCACCATGCCGACCGAAATCCACAGCAGCGTCATCCAGCGCAGCAGTCTGGCTTCTAAGGCCCAGCCGCGTACGGAGAAAACTCGGGTAATGCTACCAAACAGATTTAAGGCCAAGGGAGTAGCGCGTTTTTAAAGGGATTAAATGAGCTATAGGAGATTACGGGGCGAGGTGTCAAGGCTTTGCGTAGTATCGCGTAGACCCTATGAGTTCAGGGTTTTGGGCGATCAAAAACCCTGACCTAGAATTTTCTAGGCCAGGGCTAAGTAAGGAGAATCACAGAAAAACGTCTCAAAAAACGCTCTTTAGATATCTACTATTGATTGATTTACTCTGGCGAACTGAGAGCCGGCGCACTCAGGACCGGCGCATTAAGTAATGGTGTCGTTGCAATGGGTAATGGTGGGTTTTTGTCTTGCGCGATCGCAAACATCTCTGTCCGAATCCGCTCGGTAAGCTGTACCGTTTTCGCATCATATAGCTGCGTCAAACCTTTGGGATACAAGCCAAAGCCAATAATCGGAATCAGCAAGCAAGCAATCACAAAAATCTCGCGAGGCTCAGCGTCAATCAGCGCTTCTTTTTCAATCAGCTCTGCATTCTCAGGGCCATAGAAAATATCGCGCAGCATCTTCAGCAAGTACAGCGGCGTTAAGATCACGCCGATTGCCATCAGCATCACCACAATCAGCTTGAAGTTAAAGCCGTAGGCATCGCTGTTAGCAAAGCCCACAAACACCATCAGCTCGGCAACAAAACCACTCATTCCAGGCAAGGCCAAAGAAGCCATCGAGCAAGTGGTAAACATCGCAAAGATCTTCGGCATCTTGCGGCCAATACCACCCATCTCGTCCAAAATCAGGGTGTGCGTCCGGTCGTAAGTGGCACCCACTAAAAAGAACAAGCTCGCACCGATAAGACCGTGAGACACCATTTGCAATACCGCGCCGCTCAGGCCCAGATTCGTAAACGATCCCAAACCAATCAGCACAAAGCCCATGTGCGAAATAGAAGAGTAGGCAATCTTTCGCTTCAAATTGTTTTGGGCAAACGAGGTCAGGGCAGCGTAAATGATATTTACCACGCCCAGAATCACCAAACCGGGAGCAACCACCGCATGGGCATCGGGCAGCATTTCCACGTTCATACGGATAATCGCATAGCCGCCCATCTTCAGCAGGATGCCTGCAAGGAGCATGTGAACTGGCGCGGTTGCTTCACCGTGAGCATCGGGCAACCAAGTATGGAACGGAATAATCGGCAGCTTAACCGCGTAGGCAATGAGAAAGCCTGTATACAGGAAGAGCTGAAGCCGGAGCGGAAACTCCTTTGCCGCCAGCGCCTGCATATCAAAGGTGACTGTATCGCCGTAAAAGGCCATACCCAGGGCCGCCAGCAAAATAAAGAGCGAGCCGCCAGCGGTATACAAAATGAACTTTGTCGCTGCGTATAGTCGTTTCTTACCGCCCCAAATCGAGAGCAGCAGGTACACAGGCAGCAGCTCCAGCTCCCACATCAGGAAGAACAGCAGCATGTCCTGCACCGCAAATACGCCAATTTGTCCGGCGTACATCGAGAGCAGCAAAAAGTAAAACAGCTTAGGCTTGAAGGTCACGGGCCAAGAGGCCAGAACTGCAAGGGTTGTGATAAAGCCAGTGAGCAAAATCAGCGGCATCGACAGGCCATCAGCCCCCACTGACCAACGTAGGTCAATTTGCGGCACCCAGGTATAGCTTTCGTAAAGCTGCATGCCCGAACTGCTGATGTCGTACTGGGTAACAAAGGCATACACAATGACGGCAAAGTCAATCAGGCCCACAACCAGGGCGTACCAGCGCACCGTTTTGCCATTCTCATCTGGAATGAGGGGAATGAGCAGTGCGGCTAAGAACGGGAAGAAAATAATAAAGGACAGCCAGGGAAATTGATCCATAGTGAAATTGATAGTCTGCGGCTGAAGGTCTAGTGAAATGCAATATATCTAGTGAGGTTGCGGAGCTTTACGCGCAACAGTTCTTTTCACACTGTAGAGAGAAAAATCGAGCCCGTGAAAGTTTCGTTACTTTTTCTTAAAAGAGCGCAACGATGATTTACGTTCCAGAGGTGCTTGAAACGCTCATCGCCAGTGCATATTACTGCGACTATTCAAAAACGGCGCTGAGCTTAGCACCACCTTAAGGATCGCGGCTCTGTCCAGCGCATTGAGGTGGTGCGGGCAGCAGTAAACAATCAGAATCTTGAGGTTTAGATCAAGTGTGCAATCACTTGTCTGACAGTCTGAATCGGGCACCCTAGGCTTATCAACATTTATTAGTCTGTTTTGTGATGACAAAGTCCAGCTCCCTGAAATTCTCGAAGTTTCGTCCTGACGAATTTCAGTAGCTGCGGTCGAGCCCGTTGCGGTTGTGACTTGGGGCAAGCAATCCGCCAACAGTATCAAACAGATAGAAGTGGGCCTACCTTTAGCCTTTCCTCATCCAAGTGGAGCTGCTAATAAAGCATGGAAAAAGCTATTAGGGCAGTCTCTGACTCATGCGAATAAGTTGGATCACTGGGAATCGTCTGTAAAACAAGCATTAGGACACAGCTAATTTTGTCAGTATCGTAGCCGCTCTTGAATGCGATCGCGTGTATTCATCTTCAGCAATACAGCCGTTGTTCTTCCCTCAGGAGAGCTTCCAATAATGTGTGCTTTCGCAAACGTAAAATGTTCACTCCACAGCTGTTTTCGTGAATTAAAAAGGAAAGAAAAATCCCCCGTATCGGGGTCGAAAGAGCCAAGATCGCTGCCCTTAAACCGATTGCATCGCCAACAGGCATAGGCTAAGTTTTCAGCATTGGTCTGCCCCTGATGTTTAAGCGCAATCACGTGATCGACTTCATGAGAATAAAAGCTGAGCGCGTTAGGCAATAAACAATATTCACAAGTCTGATTGGCACGCTCAATGACAAGGCGACGCAATGCCTCTGAGACATAAGCCATTACCCAGTAGCCTGCTGTGTGTTTGAAAGTGCGCCTGCTTTGAACATGACAATCAGATGCTCAATCTGCTCATACTCAGATAGTTCCTGCTGCTCTTCCTGGCTAAGAACCTCATTGTGTTCTCTTTCGATGAGGTGCTTTAGCCTTGCTTGCATCTCAGCAGTAGGCCGAAAGGCCGCAATTTGTTCAGGTGTCGGCTGACTGGTAAGGAAGTCAAGCACGTAGCGATAAACCTGAGCTGGTAGGGCAAGCGGATGCAAACATCGCCTAAGAAGGTCAGGTAATTGCTCTTTTACCGGAGAAAGCTGCTCCATCAAGTCATCAGGAATTTCGATTGTCAGCATCGCCATTGACTGTATCCTCCTTTTTACCCGTAAAAATTTTATTCAGCGGTTGCCATGAGCGATCGCATCCACTCCTCACGGCCATAGGTCCCACTTAGCAAATCAGCAATACTAAAGGCTTGGTCCAGCCCGTCCCACAAAATGTACTTCCCACCACCATAAACCTCAACATCAGCCAACTCCTTGTCTGTGATATTTTCGAGCGGCATCCACGCATCAGGTTTACTTTGGACCATTTCTAACAGTCGTATTGGCCAGGAATGCCGAGAACCATCTTTTAAAATCACTACGACTTCTTTGTGATTAGCATCGTAGCAAACGCTTTGAGCCAGCTTAAAATCCTCATTAGAACATAGTATTTTTTAGCCGCTTTCTTCTATTTTAATCATCGAACCCAATAGCTAAGCCGCAACAATCAAAGGAGCGCTGGAGTTAATTTCCAGCGCTCCTTTTGATAAGTATCTGGCCTAACCGTCTAGCCGAGACCAGAAACGAACACCAGGCCTAGAACCGCACCAAATACAATCAGCGCATAGAACTGAGCGCGACCATTCTCGAAATATTTCAAGCCTTCACCGGTCACTAAGGTGACAAAACCGGTGAGGTTCACAATACCATCGACAATTTTGACGTCTACATTCAGCACGCCTTTAGCGAGGTTGCGGGTGCCTTTAATAAACACCTCGCGGTAGATGTCATCGATGTACCACTTGTTGAGAGACAGGTCGTACAGTGGTTTGATTTTGTTAGCAATCGCCGCCGGATCAATCTTCCGTGCCCGATACATCAGCACGGCCAAGATAATCCCTGCCACCGAAATCGCAACCGAAGCACCGGCCATCCGCACGAATTCGCTCATGTCGAACTCTTCGGCAATTTCTGCCACAGTGAGCGCCTCGCCCGCTGGGTGAATAAAGGCTTCAAAGTAATTCGCAAACGGCGTCCCCACCAAACCAACGAGCGTAGAGGGAATCGCTAGCATCATTAGCGGGAAAGTCATGCTCAAAGCAGACTCGTGAGGTTCCTCAGCATGGTGATGATCCCCATGGCTCTCGTCACTATGGCCATCTTCCACCGCAAGCTCCTGGGTGCTCATGGCACCAGGGCCTACCGAAGCGCCCGCCATTTGCAGGGCCTGAACCTTCACCTGCTGACGAATCGCCTTGTCGTTACCACGAAACTCACCTTCAAAGGTGGAGAAGTACATGCGAAACATATAGAAGGCCGTAATACCGGCGGTTAGCCAGCCGATAGCCCACATGAGTGGGTTCACCGCGAACACAGAACCGAGGATTTCATCCTTAGACCAGAAACCAGCGAACGGCGGTAAGCCTGAAATTGCGAGCGTACCAATTAAGAAGGTAACTGACGTGATGGGCATGTATTTGCGCAAGCCACCCATCAAGCGCATGTCCTGCGCCAGCACAGGATCGTGGCCAACCACTTCTTCCATGCCATGAATCACCGAGCCAGAGCCCAAAAACAGCATCGCTTTGAAGTAGGCGTGCGTCATCAGGTGGAACAGGCCCGCGGTGTAGGCACCCACACCCATCGCCATCACCATGTATCCCAGCTGGGACATGGTAGAAAAGGCCAGTCCTTTTTTAATATCGTTTTGGGTGATCGCAATCGAGGCGCCCAAGAATGCGGTAATGGTGCCCGTCCAGGCAATCACACTCATCACCGTGGGGATGTGCTCAAAGACTGGATACATCCGGGCAATGAGGAAAACACCGGCTGCCACCATCGTCGCAGCGTGAATCAGCGCAGAAATAGGCGTAGGCCCTTCCATCGCATCGGGTAACCAAACATGTAACGGGAACTGTGCCGACTTGGCCATGGGCCCCATGAATACCAAAATGGCAAACAATGCGGCCAATCCACCCGACAGCGTCCCCGTACTCACTAAGTCAGTGAGTCGCTCGCCCATCAGGTCAAACTCAAAGGTTCCGGTCGCCCAGAACATCCCAAGCATCCCAAGCAGAAGGCCAAAGTCACCCACACGGTTGGTGACAAATGCCTTCTGGCAGGCATCGGCAGCGCCATCGCGGTCGTACCAGTAGCCAATGAGTAGGTAGGAACACATGCCTACCAGCTCCCAAAATACATACACCTGCAAAAGGTTAGGGCTAATGACCAAACCCAACATCGATGAGCTAAACAAGCTCAAATAGGCATAAAAGCGTACATAGCTCGGGTCGTGAGCCATGTAGCCGTCGGTGTAAATCATCACCAACAGCGCCACAGTGGTCACAATCACCAGCATGACTGAGGTGATGTGATCCACCGTGAAGCCCATATTGATGTGGAAGTCTCCAGCAGAGGCCCACTCAATGAGATAGGTATAGGGCTCGTGTCCCTGCCACTGGCTAGCCAGTAGCAAAATTGAGAGTGTCATCGCCGCGCCAATGAGGCTGACGATGAAAGCAGCGACGGGCTTTCTGAGCTTGTTCGTCGCTTCGTTGTAGCTAATTAGGCCTGTACCGACAATAGCCGCACCCAGTAAGGGCAGTACGGGTATCAGCCAGACGTATTGATAAATGGCCTCTACGGATTCCATTGATTACTCCATTTCCTGCCAACTGTTTTGGCCAACTGTTTTGCAAGCGGGTGCTTTTCCCAGGGCGGTTTTCCTGTGGTTTTTCCCGATTGGCAAACCGCTCTTATATTGACACAAGCTTGCCGTCTCTCCCTGATGCTTTTGAGAGAGAGCGGCGTAAATTATTAACTTTAATCAAATAAAAATATTTTGCGACCGTGAGCGCCCCCTTTTTGTCAGCGTGTCCTCACGCGAATTCAGACTCAACAGCCGCTCTAAGCTCTGTTCACACCGTTTAGTCCCGATTTTTGGAACACTAAACCTTTTGGTAAGCAATTATGTTGGTAGGCAATTATTGGTAGGCAAACGACGAGGCACAATTTCCTACTCGTTCGCAGAAAGAATAACCTTTTGAGAGGTATTCGATGCGATCGCACTCATTTGTCCCTGGGTCTGCGCAATCAGCTGCTGAGCCTGCTGATGAGCCTCGGTGCCTGCCGGAATCGTTTGTAAGCGAGACGCGATCGCCTTGAGCTGAGTGTACTTAGTCGCTCCTGGTGCAAGGGTTTGGTCAATTTCTGAGAGCGTCGCAGATAGCGACTGCAACCGTTGATTGGCACTTTGCTCTTGCTGGTAGCGCTGACGAATTGCCGCCAAGTTTTGCTCATAGCGCGTCTTCACCTGCTGCGCTTCAAGATAGTCTGGATGGCCTAGGTCAACTTTATCGAGGTTGAGCAAAGCCGTTTGCCACAGCCTAGAAATATCAGCCCACTGCTGAGGCGGATGGGGCGCATTTTGGCTGGCGACGGCGGCTTGCCAGCCATACTGCTTGGCCACTTTTAGCGGATCTTCACGCTGCGCAGAAAATTGGGGCGTTGGCGCAGTAGCTTGAGTAGAGACCGGCGAAGCAGTTTGGGCCTCTGACTTGCCTGACTGTTTAGCTACTGTTTCAGCGGCGGATTTTTCAGCGGAGGCCGCCTGGGCGAAGGCTATCTCGGCTGAAGATATCTCGGCTGAAGATATCTCGGCTGAAGATATCTCGGCTGAAGACGGTGGGTTAGAGGCGATCGCAGCCGTCGCCTCAGGTGCAGAAGCTTTAGGCGCCTCAGAAACTGGGACAGGGTTTCCGGCCACCTGCACCGGTGTGGAAGACAAAGCAGGGAGCTTATTTTGCCGCGCAACTTCAACCGCACGCTGACGGGCCTCAACCTGCTGCAAATTGCTTTGATACAGCACTATTTTTTCCTGAGCAGCTGCAAAGTTAGCATCCTGCTCAGGCAACTGCTCTAGCTGATAAAGCGCTTTTCGCCACAGCGCCGCAGTTTGCCCCCAGTGCGCTGCACTATGAGGCGGATTTTGGCTCCTTAATGCCGCCTGCCAGCCAATGCTTTTAGCCGTATCAAAGTAATTAACCGGCACTTTTTTCTGGGTAGTAGAAAAACGCGCCCTGACTCGGCTAACACTGTTGAGACCGGGAATATTAAGACCGGGAATATTGGAGCGCCTCGCCTTCTCTTGGCTAGCAGCATTGGGCCGAGCGCGCGTCCCTTCAGCGGCGGTCTCCCCCCGCGAGCCAGCCACCGTTACAGCACCTGTTGCATTCGCACTGATACCGTCCATGCCGATAGCTGTAGACACTAATACGGCGACCGCGCCAATGCCAATCGAGGCCCCTACAGCGGGTGAGTCGGTGTCAACGTTGGCTGCCTCGCTCAATACTTCTAAATCAAAATTAGGGGCAATATCGCTCAGCTCCTCCCAAATTTGCGCTCGGGTGAGGGGCTTACCCTTGCGCGCGCGTAGCGTTTGCAGGCGCGCAAGTAAAATGATGCGTTCAATTTGATCTTCAGGTGAGTCAGTGTAGCAGCGCTCGATTTCGTTTTTGACGATTTGAAAAGCGCGATCGCTCAAACGTGGCATGTCAAGCACTCGGTAGAATTACGGGGGCATGCTTCTCTCTACGCAAAACCGCGCAGAGACCCGGTATCTTTATCCAAAAGATACATTTCCAAAATCATTGCTACACAAAAATACGGGTGTTTCTTTATACCCAGATATTCTTTTGATATTTTTTAGGCGAATGAACCGGAAAGCGTCTAAACCAATCGAGTCAGCTGCACCCGATACCGCTCTTTTTTAGTAATCGAGACCTCACCAATTTCCAAGCGCCCCTTGCCGCGAATCGCAATCAAATCACCGGCGGCGACGTTGCGGCTAGACTGCGTGATGGGTTTCCAGTTCACGCGCACGTCGCCTTTGGTAATCATGTCGGCCATTTTGCTGCGCGACATGCCAAAGCCCGCAGAGGCGATCGCATCCAATCGCATTGAAGCCTCCACCGTCGTCATTTCCTTTTTCTTGGGCTCACGCACCCGCAGCTCGCTCAATGCAATCGGCTGTGTCTTCACACTCACTGAGCGCACCTGCACCAGACTGGTCGTCAAAAAATCCACCAGCTCCGGCACCACAATCGCCTGCGCGCCCCGCTCACCCAGCACAATAATGTCGCCTACTTTATCGCGCACCAGCCCTGTGCCCAGCAGCGAGCCCAAAAAGTCACGGTGAGACGCGGTATCAAATAGGAAATTCCCTGCAATGCTGAGCGCGGCCAAGGGCACAGGATTTTCCTCAAACGGAATTTCACTGCGGGCAATAATCATTCGCTGCCTTTCAGCCTGAGGATAACCACCGCTGGCAACGGTATGAATATCACTCAGGCGTTCAAACGCGGCCTGCGCTTCAAACAGCTCGGGCGGTGAAAGAAAATCTGTCGCAACCGGCTCCCAAGTTCGAATCGCCTGCTCAGCGCGATCAATAATGCGCGTCATGGCCTCTTTATTCTCAGCCCGCTTGAGCATGTCTTCTTTAGGGAGCATATTGCAAATTCGTAAATCAATTATTGGTCAGGGTTAGTCCGAATTAAAGGCACTTTTAAGCAAATCCAAAACGCACATTTGCCCCGTAGCCTTCTATTTTAGTGGGGCTACGAGGCAAACGCAGGAAGTTCGCTATCTTAGAGTCAACGATTAAACCGTTGCGACCTCAGGCTCAGCGGCGACGCCTTTGACAATCGCCTCAGGCACCTCAAAATCCTTCGCAATCTCACGGGCCGTCATTTTGGCGCACATCATCACCGCAGGTGTACCACCACCGGGCTGAGTGTTCGCCCCAACCAAATACAGGTTAGAGATGTCCTCACTCTTATTGTGAGGCCGGAAAAACGCGCTTTGAACCAACACAGGCTCTACACCAAAACCGTTACCCAAGTAGCTATTGAGCGTTCCTTCAAAGTAGTCAGGCGTGACATGGCTCTGGTACACCAATCTCTCTTTGAGATCCGGGATATAGCCACGCTCATCCAAGAAGTTCAGTACGGTCTCAGTCAGCTTAGGACCTTCCACATCCCAGTCGATGCCGCTCGCATTGTTGGGTACGGGCACCAACGTGTAAGCCGCGTGATGACCGGGAGGCGCCATGCTTGGATCGGTCAGCGAAGGCACATGCAGATACTGCGAGAAGTCGGGGCTCAGAATCTTCTTGTCGAACAGCTCTGTAAGCAAGGGCTCGTAGCGTGGCCCCAATATGATGTTGTGATGGCGTAAATCCAAATCTTCTAAGCCATCGGCCCTAAAGCCAAAGTAAATCACCAAAATCGACATGGACTGGCGGGTCAGCTTCACCTTCAGATCCTGATTGATCAATCGATACTTCGGATCAATCAGCTTCATGTACGTATTGGCATAGTCACCATTGGAGATCACCATGTCAGCGGTGTGCGTGGTGCCATCGGCAAGCGTGATGCCTTTCGCCACTTTCTTGCCAAACAAAGAACCTTCTACGTCAATTTTGGCCACTTCGCTGTCGTAGCAAATGGAGCCGCCTAGCTCTTCAAACTTTTTCACGAAGCTGCGGACTAGCTCGCCCGTACCGCCCATGGCAAAGTGAATACCCCATGTTTTTTCCACGAAGTGAATCATGGCGTAAATAGCAGGCACCGTCAGCGGGTTGCCGCCTACCAGCAAGGGCTCAAAGCTGAAAACCTGCTGAAGCTTAGGACTCTTGAAGTAGCGTTTTACAAACGAAAACAGAGGACGCACAGCGTCTAGCTTTACTAAGTCAGGTGCGATTTTGAGCATGGAGAACACGTCTCCAAAGTAGGTGTAGCCCAGCTCAATAAATCCGCGATCAAAAATCGCGCGCGCTGCCTTGTGAAATTCTTCGTAGCCTTCCAAATCGTCGGGCTCAATCGCTTCAATTTGGCGGCGAGTGCTTTCGGGATCGCCGTCATAGTCAAAGTAGGTCCCGTCATCAAAATAGATGCGGTAGAACGGTAGGACAGGAACGATTTTGAGGTATTTAGAGGTGTTGGGTCCGCCGCTGATACCCGATCTGATACGGTCAGCCGGGTCCATGATTTCTTCAGGGAAGTCAGGAAGATGAAGCGCTGCGGCGTCTCGCTCTAAGGAAAAGAGTTCTTCAATTAAATGAGGGACGGTGAGGACAGTGGGTCCCATGTCAAAAGTGAAGCCATCGGCCCTGCGCACATAGGCGCGTCCGCCTGGGGCGTCTAATTTTTCAAAGATGGTGGTGTCAAATCCTAGACTCTGCAATCGGATGCCCAAGGACAATCCACCGATCCCCGAACCAATAATGATGGCTTTCTTGCGACTCATACCGTAGTTTCACTAGCTATACATTTCTTAGTATAAACCTCATTTAGCGACCAGTGGTACTCCATTGGGATGCGCGATCGCCGACAGCTTTCTTCCAGCTGCTTTTGTTGGGAAAAAGCCTTGCGCAAGGTCCCGATAAGCTCTTGAACCTGTTCCCGATGGGAAGAACTGTGGGCAGGGTTTTGGTAAATACCTTTAGCGGTTTGCCTTTCTAGCAGCTGTAGTAACAGCTCGTAGTGGATATGAGACGGCAGGGGTAAGGAGTGGGAGTCGGTAGCCATACGGTTTGACGCCTATATATGCAGGATTGAGAGTTGAGGCAAAAAAAATTGATAAATATCTCTACAGACGTTGTTTTGTGGGGTCCGGGTAGACGAACAAGGGACTGTGATCTCTTAATCGAGTTGTGATCACTAAATTTTTAAAGGAGAAAACGTCCTGCTGGTTTGGGCGCTATCCTGCTGGTTTGGGTGCTATCGGGTTAGCCCTTCTATTATCGGCCCAGCAGCTGAGCGATCGCACCACCCGGATCCTCCTGCCGCATCAAAGACTCGCCCACTAATATTGCGTTGGCCCCTGCGGCTGTCACCACAGCCACATCAGCCGGCGTATGCAACCCAGACTCGCTCACAATTAAAGCTTGGCGCTGTGCGATGGGCTCAGCAAACGTCGACATAATTGTCTCAGTGGTTTGAAGGCTCACGGTAAAGTCTTCTAAATTGCGATTGTTAATGCCGATAAGCGCCACACCCTCAATGGCCATCACCCGCTCAAACTCCTCAGCCGTATGCGTTTCTACCAAGGCATCCAAGCCCAACGCCTTGGCAATACGCACAAAGTAAGACAGATCTTGATCGGATAAAATAGCGGCAATCAGCAACACTGCATCAGCACCCGCTGCGCGTGCTTTGTAGAGTTGATAGGGATAGAGGATGAACTCTTTGCAGAGTAGTGGCAAGTCTACCGCCTGACGAATTTGCTTGAGGTAGTCGAAGCTACCCTGAAAAAATTCGCTGTCGGTTAGGACGGACAGGCAGGTTGCACCGCCAGACTCGTAGCTGCGAGCGATCGCCACCGGATCAAAATCTTCTCGAATCACCCCTTTACTGGGCGATGCCTTTTTCACTTCAGAGATAATGGCAGGCCCTTGCTTTTCAGACTGCGATCGCAGCGCCGCAATAAAGCCCTTCGTCGCAGGCATATTCTTGACCTGACGCTGCAACATTTGCAGCGTTACCTGCTCACGCTCCCGAGTCACCTCAGCTTCTTTGTGCCACACGATTTTTTCCAGAATGTTGCGCGGCTCAGCATCAGGCGTATTCACCTTGTACTCAAGCATCGCAACATTAACAGAAGGATTCGGCGGACGGCGGCGGATTTCCATAGAAGAGAGGGATGAACGATAAATGATGAATGATGAACGAAGAGAATAATGAATGAAGAGCATCAGAACCAAGGCATACCTAAGGGATGTGCAAGATCTCTTGCGCCTTTAAATTCATCACTCATCATGCATCACTCATACTTTTCTTCACGCGCTCACCTTCGCGCGCTTGTAGGCTTCGTCCAGCACTTCCGAAAGCGTCGGGTGCGTGTGCACAAACTTAGATAGTTCGGTGACAGACTGCTTTTGCGCGATCGCATTCGCCGCTTCCTGAATCAAATCAGCCGCATGCAGCCCAATAATATGAGCCCCCATCACTTCGCCAGTGTCCTTGCGATACACCACCTTCGCAAGGCCCTCTGTTTCGCCCTCAGCTAACGCCTTTGAATTCGCCTTAAAGTAGCTACGAACAGATGCCACTTCATACCCTTCTTCCTTTGCTTTAGCCTTCGCCGCAGGCTCTGTCATGCCCACAAAGCTCACTTCAGGATGGGTAAACGCCGCTGCCGGAATCGCGTTATAGTCCACCGTGCGGGCATCACCACAAATGTTATCCACGGCCACAATCCCTTGGGCTGAGGCTGAGTGGGCCAGCATCATTTTGCCGTTAGCGTCCCCAATGGCATACAGGTGAGGGACAGGCTTACCATCCCGGAGCACGGCTAAGTGCTCATCTACCGGAATAAATCCGCGACGATCAGTCTCCACTGCGACCATGTTCAGATCTAGGTTTTTAGTCGCAGGAATGCGGCCCGTGGCCACCAGGCACGCATCGACTTCTAAGGTTTCTACAACTTCTTTGGTTTCAGGATCGCTCAGCTCAATTAACACAGGCGAGCCGGGGGTGATCTTGGTCGCCCATAACCCCACCTTGGTTTCAATATCACGAGGCTTAATCAGCACTCGCTCGGCTTGCTTGGCAATGTCCGGATCAAACGTCGGCATCAGCTGAGGCATCGCCTCAATCATGGTCACTTCGGAGCCCAGCGCGGTATACACATCCGAAAACTCTAGGCCGATGTATCCACTGCCAATAATCGCAACCCACTCCGGCAGCCAGTCTAGGCGAATCGCTTCGTCGCTGGTGTACACAGTTTTACCGTCGGTCTCAATGCCTCTGGGCACAAAGGGAATAGAGCCCGGCGAGAGGATGATGTCTTTTGCAGTAATCGTGCGCGTGCCGCTGTCGTCTTTTATAGAAACCTTTTGGCTACCGGCGATTTTGCCCCAGCCACGAATAGTTTCTACGCCCAGACGGGTAAGGCTGTTGGTGAGGTCACCTTGAATTTTGTTCACCAAGTTCTTGGCATGATCGGCAATCCCCGCGCGGTCGAATCCGACGCCGCCAAGACTAATGCCCATCGCTTTGAGGTGCTGCTCGTCGCGCATTTCGCGCACTTTGCCTGAAGCAGCCAGTAGGGCCTTAGAAGGAATGCATCCCCGGTTTACGCAAGTACCGCCCATATCGCCGGCTTCAATAATGGCGGTTTTAAGGCCGCGCTGCACTGCGTGTAGGGCCGCGCCATGACCACCGACACCTGCGCCAATAATCACCAAGTCGTAATCAAATGCTGAATCCACTACTGGTCTCCTTATCTTATGTTTTCTATTTTCAACCAGAGCGGTGATTTTACACAACTCATGATTACCCGCCGGCATTGGGTTCGGATTTTTTGTCTTTACTTATGTTCTCTCTTACTTTTCTCTTCGTTGATAGCGTTATCCGTATTTATGAGGCCGTGTTTGCAAGGCCGTATTTATGGGGATGTACGCAGTAACGAACACTCAGCTTGTGGGCAGTTTTAACGAACCGCTTTACCAAGCACCTGTGCCAGCTTGGATTGAACAGTTTACGTTTGATTAGTTTGTGGGAGCCCGTCTTAAGAGATGTATGAACCTAGCCCTTACGAAGACAGCCGCGGTTTACGCCTTTGTGCCGACGATGACTTTCTGCGATCGCTCGATCAGCTCGAAGATCTTTTAGAAGAAGACCTCATTGCTGCCACTGCCGAGCACCTCAAGCAAAAAGAAGCCGAGCAACAAAGCCATCGTTTCGGGGGCGGCATTCTCGATGCCATGCCCCTTGCCGAGCGCCTCGGTGCACGCCTCAGCACCAACGCAGCAAGTGCTGCAAGTGCTGCACGTACCAACGCCGCTAGCACCGAAGCGACCCCTACCGAAACAGCCCAAGAATAACCCTACAGACGAGACGCTCCGCTCCAAAGGCGATGCAAGAGACCATACGAGCTATGCCAACCAGGACGGTGTAGAAACTACCGGAAAAAAGACTATACCGACCGCTGACGCTTCGCTTCATATAGCAATAGCGCGGTAGAAACAGCCACATTCAGCGACTCAACCGCAGGCATCACCGGAATTTTAACCGATACAGAAGCGCAAGCCATCAGCTCAGTCGAAAGACCAGCGCCCTCATTGCCCATGGCAAAAACAGTCGGACCACTCAAATCCAACGACCAATAGTCCAGCTCAGCCGCTGCGGTCGTCGCAACCACCTGCACCCCACTCTCCCGCAGTTGCTGGGCTTGCACGACCATATCTACCGTCGCCATCGGCATCCGAAACCACTGTCCAACAGAGGCTCTAAGCACTTTTGGATTATCGATATTAACGCTATCAGGACTCAGCCATAAGCCATCACACCCAGCAGCAGCAGCCGTCCGAATAATCGTGCCTAAGTTACCAGGGTCCTGCAACGTTTCGAGCATGATCCCCAAGCTGATAGTGTCTCCTGGCTGGCTGGCTGCCTCTTGCCAGGCATTCCGACGAGGCGCAGTCGCCACAACCCCATCCGGCGTCACGGTACTCGCAATAGATTTTAAAACCGCATCAGAGACCAGCTCTATTTGCTCAGCTTGAACAATCGCTGCCTTATAAAGGCTGGGATAGCGTTGCTGCCAATCTTCGGTGTAGCACAGTACCTGCAAGGGATAGCGCGCTTCACAAGCAGCTTCTACCAGATGCGTGCCCTCTAACAAAAGCACCGCCTGCTTTCGCCGCTCTTTAGGCTGCTGTAGCTTACGCAACTGCTTGACCGTCGGATTTTGCAGACTCGTTAACATAGAAAACTGGGCTCAGGAGACTCAAATTAAGAAATAGCAGCTAAATGGGTTTTCGGGTCAAATTTGTTACCCATATTTAAATCACTCTGTACATATACTGATTGATAGGAAGTTTTGATTGATACCTCAGGCGCTTAAACCGTATTCAATTCCTGACATAAATGACGCAAAAAAGCACCTCAGCGGGTATAACCTGAGGTGCTTTTCAATTTGAATCATCCGAATGCGGAACCCGGGACTTGAACCCGGAAGTCCTTGCGAACACTAGAATCTGAATCTAGCGCGTCTACCAATTCCGCCAGTCCCGCACATGTAGGCGCCTATCCATCGCATTAGCGATGCACTCAGGGCCGCGATTAACAATAATCTAGCAGTGAGGGGCATCCGTCAACCAGGAGAAACGGTTAATTACGGAGTTTTTTTCTCGCCAGCCCAACTTTCTATCTCCAGACAGATGATTTATACCGTCCGTACCCACCTACATCCCTAAACCAACCGGGAGAAACCCGTAAGTTTCGGGTAGAATCCACATACTAAATTCCCTCGAACTTACAAACGCTTTATAAATGGAGACTCCTCCCATCAATACTCCTCACAACACTATTGCGCAGAACTCTAAAGACATCTCTTCTAAAGACACCTCCAAGGACAGCAAACTCATGGCAGACCCTGTGTCGGTAATTGAAATTTGGGGCGGTGAGCCACTCAGTGGTCATATTCCCGTCAGTGGTGCCAAAAATTCAGCACTTGTCGTACTCGGTGGCACGCTGCTGTGCTCACAAACCTGTCGCATCCGAAACATTCCAGACCTGATGGATATTGGCCGGATGACGAACGTGTTAGAAGCACTGGGTTTAAAGGTGACTCGTGACGGCAGCATGTTGGATGTCGATGGTAGCCACGTTAGCCATTCCAAAGCGCCCTATGACATTGTCAGTAAGCTCCGCGCTAGCTTTTTCGTGATTGGGCCATTGCTGGCGCGTTTGGGCGTAGCTCGCGTCCCCTTACCAGGCGGCTGTGCGATTGGTGCACGCCCAGTAGAGCTACACATTCGTGGCCTTCAGGCACTCGGCGCCCACGTACACATGGACCATGGCGTTGTTCATGCCTATGTGCCAGGCGCACGAGGCAAACTTAAAGGCGCCAAAATATACTTGGACTACCCCAGTGTCGGCGCCACCGAAACGCTGATGATGGCCGCCACCCTAGCCGAGGGTGAAACCACCATTGAAAATGCCGCACAGGAGCCAGAGGTGGTTGACCTAGCGAATTTCTGCCGGGCCATGGGCGCTAAAATTCGCGGGGCAGGTACTAATACCATTACTATTACTGGCGTGCCTAGCCTCCATGCCACGGACTACTCCATCATTCCAGATCGGATTGAAGCGGGCACTTACCTCGTTGCTGGCGCGCTAACCCGCTCTGAGATTACGGTAGGGCCTGTGGATCCTGACCATCTCACACCGCTGCTTGCGAAGCTTCGTGAAACAGGCACCAAAGTGGAGATTGAAGATCACAACGTTATTCGGGTCTCACCGGGCGAGCACATCACCGCGACCGATATTCAGACCCTTCCTTACCCTGGCTTCCCCACGGATATGCAGGCCCAGTTTATGGCGCTGCTGACCTTGGCGGAAGGCAACAGCATGGTGACTGAAACTGTCTTTGAAAATCGGTTGCAGCACGTGGCTGAATTCAACCGCATGGGCGCAGATATTCGGATAAAAGGAGACTGTGCGATTGTACGGGGGGTCACGCATCTGAGCGGCGCGCCGGTTACGGGCAGTGATTTACGCGCGTCAGCAGCCTTAGCGATCGCAGGACTTGCCGCCAAAGGCAAAACCACCCTCCACGGACTCCACCACCTGGATAGAGGTTACGAAAAATTCGAAGAAAAGCTGACCAATGTAGGCGCGCGCCTGCGCCGAATTCCACTGAGCGAGGCAGATGACGCTGCCCAACCAACACCTAGTGGAGGCGCAGAGCAGCCCGCTGCCGTCGCAGCGCAATAAACATCTACTGCAACTGAACACAAACAGCGCAGGTATGCTGCGCTGTACAGACCACTCAGCTGTACACACTACTCAAGTAGGCTATCCCCCTAGTGTTAGTGGGCGCTTCGTAGCCTCTATTAAAAGGCTCAAATCAATAGAGCCTGCGTGATCTCGTTATACTAGCGAGGTAACTGCGTACTCTCCGTTTAGATAAAGACGGTACGCCGGTTATGAGCGTCTCCAACGAACGCGTGGGGCTAGCTATTTTTACGGCACTGATTCTGGCACTGATTCTGTTATGGCACCCTTTAGCACCGCCTCCAAGTCTCAACTGATTGGTCTTAATGCTGACCACTTTCGCCACCCGCTAGATAAACAGGCCACGCAAGCACTCAAAAAACTGCCCGGATTAGACGTCGCGATTCGGAGCCTACTCGGCCCCATGGGCGAGCAGTTCTTTTACCTAGAAAACATTGCAGCTAGCGTGCTGGTGGGTCCCACTCAGCTGCCCGAACTCTATAGCGCCATGGTAGAAGCCTGTGAGGTGCTCGACTTAGAAGTGCCACAGCTCTACATCAAACAACATCCTGTCCCGAATGCTTACACCTTTGCAATGCGAGGCAAGCAACCCTTCATTGTGGTACACACTTCACTAATTGAGCTGCTCAACCCGGCTGAAGTTCAGGCGGTTATTGGTCACGAGTTAGGTCATCTCAAGTGCGACCATGGCGTGTATTTGACCCTAGCAAACCTGCTGACCCTGGCGACCAGTCAGCTCCCCTTTGGCAGTGTGCTTATGCAGGGCTGGCAATCACAAATTATGGAATGGGTGCGTTGCGCTGAATTTACCTGTGACCGGGCCGCCTTACTGGCCACGCAGGATTCTCGTACTGTCGCCTCTGTCCTGATGAAGCTTTCTGGGGGCTCCCCCACCCTTTCGCCTCAGCTCAATCTTGACGCTTTTATTGACCAAGCGCGTTCCTACGATGCCATCAGCGACAGCGAAATTGGTCAAATGCTCAAGCAGCTCAAAACAGACGAACTCAGTCATCCTGTACCAGTGCTCAGAGCTAGAGAAATCGATCGGTGGGCCAGCACGCCTGACTATCAAAACCTGTTAGCAAAGCGCGATTTACCCAATGAGCCACAGACTGAAAGCAAAGCACCCACCGACCGAGCAAGCGTGTCTGGAGGCTGGCGTAACTGGTAATTGAAACCAGTCGTTAATACTAGCTTTTGAGGAGAGCGTCTGGAGTCCCAAAATTATTGAGCGAGGCTGTAATAAAGACACCAAATTTCTGTATACTAGGGGACCTACCGGGCAAGTGGCGGAATTGGTAGACGCACCACACTCAAAATGTGGCGACTTCGGTTGTGAGAGTTCGAGTCTCTCCTTGCCCATCTCTCTAAGCTTTCCAATACCTCTGGGCTCTTTTGTTGCTCGCTGGTTATACTGATTGGTATAACTCGCGCTTACACTTAAGGAAGCTCAACATGGCTCAGCAGCTAAAGCGCTGGGAGTCGCCGCGTCGTAAGGGTCGTAACCATAAAGGGCGGGGCGGTTCTGCTAAGCAGCGCCAGTACATCAAGCGACAAAAACTATTGCGAAAGCGATTGCAAGCGGGCATAGAAGGGTCTGCTAGTGATCGCACTCACAACCCACATAACAACGGCCAGCCTAAAAGCAGCCAACCTCAAAAGCCAAATACACTCCAAAAAGGGAAAGACTCGTCAGTCTTTCCCTTTTTAATGCCGCTGACTCCACAAGAAATAAAACAACGCCATTTTTCTTGCAACATCCCCCGGACATGCACCTAAGAATCCTGTTTATAGAGGTAGCTGTTCGCGGGTATGCAGGGTGACGCCCCTCACACAAGAGGTGTGATGCCCATGCGCGAAAACACCTCCAAGATGACCAACCTTTTCGCAGAATTATCGGGACTTTGCGGGTTTGGCTGGGCAGTCTAACAGCAGACACTTTGCAAAGGCTCAGGGCGTCCGTTGATTAAAAAGACACCGTTTAACAATCGATCTGTCGAGGCCGCACTGTACTACGTTCGGCTCAAGACTCACAGCGGCGCTAGTCTGTTTGATCTCTCGGAGGAGACTAGCCTCACATCGACGTCTGCGGCACAAATTGTGGCTGATGAACTCCTGCTGGCAGCAGGCGATCGCGGCATAACGTTAGACCAATGGGTGATTGTGCCCGATGCTATTCATGCGTTGGTTTTTATTCGAGAAAATCGCCCTGACCCCGAAGCTTCTGTAGGTAAGCCCAGATTGCTCACATCTTTTATTGCAAGCTTTAAGGCAGCGACCGCCAAGCGCATTAACCTGATTCGCAATCAGCCAGGTTCGCCCGTATGGCAGCGTAGCTACAACGAGCAGCACGTAGAAGACGAGTACATGCTCAGTCGGCTCAGGGCCAGAATCAGCAGCGCCGATAGAGTCGTCGTCTCTAGCTGAGTCATGTGTCAATGCTAAAAGTTGACGGCTTGAACGACCGGGCGGTGGGTGTGCGGGTAGTGAATACAGCTAACAAGCGATCGCACAATTTCCATACTGCGAATCAGGTGGCCCATACCTAAAATATGCTGGCAATAGAACATCAGTTTTCTCATAACAGGTTACCTATTTAAATAATGAACATTAAACTGTTGAAGCGCGCGCTGTTTGGCCAACAAGCGTTACACCTAAGAATTACGACCAAGAATCACGCTTACGAATCATGCCTACGAATCACGCCGATGAATCACGCTGATAACCCTATAAAAGGCGCTATCTTCGACTGAGGCGGAGAGACCAGCTTGCTCAGATGGTGCGCAACTTGGGGCAACCCGTTAAAGTCAATATCATCTGGGGGTGGCAAGGGTGTTGAGAGCTGACGTAGCACAGCCTGAATGAGCGATGCCCCCGTCACCTGATCGGGGTGAATCATCGATATCCAGTTCTTTTTGGCAAAGCGGGTTGCTCGAATCAGCTGCTCTTGAGAAGGGCTGATCCGAGGCACCACCACAGCCGGCTTCTGAAAAGAGAGAATTTCAGTCATGGTGTTGTAGCCACCCATCGAAACCACAACGTCTGCCGCGTTGAGATAGCTGAGCACCTGATTAGTAAACCGCTTAAACGTAACCCCTTGGCAGTCGGCGGCTAGCTGCTGAAGCTGTCGCTGCTGAGCCAGTGGCATGTCAGGGCCACAGAAAATCACGCTGCGAAAGGTCTGCGCAGCCGGCTCTAACGCTTGCTGTAGCGCGTTAAGGCCCGATAGGTAATGGCTCACTAGGCCATAGCCATCTTCACCGCCACCGGGCGTCACCAAAACCAGGCGCTCAGAACCATCGGTGCTGATCACCATAGGCAGCTCAGCCGGCTCAGATGACTTGTAAATATAGCCACAGTAACGGACTTTCTGGGCAATAGACCAAGGCAGCCGGTAGGCTTTGACCAGATCAAAAACAGCTGACATTCCAACAATCAATATCTGATCGTAGTAAGTTTTAATCGTGTGGTAATGACGCCATCGAACCCATTCATCTACGGTCTTTTTAGGCGTATCGAGAATATCTCTGAGTAAGAGAACGCATTTGCTGTTGGGCAGTTTGTTTTTCAAATCGTTGAGCGTTGCGGCAAGCTCGCCTTCTAAGCCGGTAGGCTTTTTATCCACGAGAAGGAGATCGGGCTCAAAGTGGACAGCCGCCAGCTGAATAAGATGTGATCGCAGCGCAACGGTCTCTTCAATAGACGTGCCCAAGTACTTGGCGCACAGCTTTCCAGCCGTGCCACGATTCAGGCAAGGCAGCTTAATGTAATCCAAACCCCTGGGTAGCCGAAACTCGTGAATCATCGGCGAGCCAGAAACGAGCAATATAGAGAGATCCGGCCAGTAGTGCAGCAAGTGCTTACAAATCGCCAGCATTCGACGCAGGTTCCCGAGTCCAAACGCATCGTGGGAGTACACCATTATTCGCGTAGCGTTGATGTTTCTGTCTTGGGCCATCTTTTATGAGAACCTCGCAGTTTGCGGTTGAGCGTGCCTTCATCGTGCTGGCTGCGTTTAAGATCAGCATGAACTTTTTATGAGAAAGCGTTCATGAAAAAACTCTCACGCTGCAATATTGTTTTTAGGAGGATAGTTTTAGAAAAGCGCTTCTGTCCTTATGAAGCACCTGTCTTTATAGAACGCCTGTCTTTATAAGGCAATAGCGTCAGTAATCCTATGAGCACCTTGCCACCCAAGCCCGCTGTCGAGAACAGCCACCTAGAAGAAGAGCGACAATGCTCTGAAGTCTCATCTCATCGACCCTTCTGGCAGCGGCTTCTGCAAGAAACGCGCACCCGAATTTTGCTGCTGTACGCGCTGTTGCTGCTGATCCTAAGCGGTATAGCAGTCCCCATCTTTAGGCATTTACTGTTTGCCAGTGTCAACAACCGCGTTCAGCAAAGTTTGGACGAAGAGCAAGAAGCCTTTGAATTCGCCTACGCAGCTTGGGAGGGCGCGCCTAATCAAAGCATTGCAGCACTAGAAACTTTTGCAGATGACTTTTTAAAAAGCACTCGCCCAGAAGACGATAACTTCCAACTGATACTGATTGATGGTGAGCTATATCGCTCTAATCCCTACTACCTTTTAGCCCCTCTACAACCAGGTTCGGAACTGTTCAAACATTGGCAAACCGTCACTCAGCCAGTCTTCGGAGAAAAAAGCACCCCTGATTCTGATGTCGGCAGTGTCTTCTTTTCAGCCAAGCCAATTGAGCTAGACGGTCAGCAAAGAGGCGTTTTTGTAGTAGCCCACAGCGCAGCTGGGGAAGAACAAGAGGCCCTCGTAGGGGTCTATCTCTTTGCAAAGTTTATGGTTGTTGCCGTGTTGGTTTCACTCTTCATCGCCTGGCTACTGGCGGGCAAACTCATGGCACCTATCATGGCGTTGTCACGGACGGCCCTCTCCATTAGTGAATCTGACCTGAATCAGCGTATCTCCGTGCCTCGCGGCCAAAATGAGCTCTCTGAGCTGACGCATACGTTCAACGCCATGATGAATCGCATCCAATCGGCTTTTGACAGCCAAAGAGCGTTTATTAATGATGCCGGACACGAGCTGCGCACCCCGATCACCATTATTCAAGGTCATTTGGAGTTAATGAATGGCGAGCCGCAAGAGCGGCAGGAGACCATGGAACTGGTGATGGATGAGCTGGACAGAATGGGCCGACTGGTGAGCGATATGATTTTGCTCGCGAAGTCAGAGCGGCCTAATTTTTTGCAGCTAGAAACGATTCCGGTGCAGGCATTTGCCGAAGAGCTGTTTGCCAAAGCCACGGCGCTCGCTGACCGGCAATGGCAGCTCACAGAAGACGACACCCAAAGCCCTACGGAAACGGTGTTGGGCGATCGCCAAAAGCTTACAGGAGCCATCCTCAATCTGTTGCGCAATGCCGCGCAGCACACCCAACCTGCGAACAGCATTGAGCTAGGCTACCGGTTCACGCACTTTGGAACAAACCAAAATTGCCGCTGTGTTCAGTTCTGGGTACGCGATACCGGAAAAGGGATCTGTGTTGATGATCAGCAGCGAATCTTTGCACGATTTACGCGCGGGCAGCAACGCCGTTCGGACGGATCGGGGCTGGGATTAGCGATCGCAAAAACTGTCGCAGAAGCCCACGGCGGCCAAATCACGCTCACCAGTCCCCAAGGACAAGGCGCTACGTTTTATCTGACACTGCCTAAGAACCCTCAGCCGCCAGGATCGGTTGTTGTGCCGCCGATAAAAGTTCTCTAAACCGAAAAGACTTTTGCAGATAGTCATTCGCTTGAGCCCTCAAAGCCGCTTGAGAGAATAATAATTGGCAGCGTTGCACCTTGTAACCTCAAGAAAGGAACACCCCGAAAGGAGCACCTATGCAATGCTCCTGATTAAGTTTTTTTTGCGTGGTATCCCTACAGAGCAATAAGCCCTGGCGGGGGCGTGATTTCTATGCGCCCTGAGGCGATATCTACCGTAGGAACAATCTCTTTAACAAAAGGAATCAACAAGGTCTTGGGAGACTTTTTTTTCTTTTGTCTGCGAGCTTTACGTTTTAGCTTTTGCGCCGCTTTTGCTCGGATAGAAGGATGTGAAGCCTTTGCGGCACTTCCTATTTCGCTTTCCTCTACTCTTACCGCACCAGCGTCAGGCCCATCATTTTGGCTGTCTTCCTCTGTACTGTCTTCCTTTGAGTTATCGTCTTTGGCCAGAGGGTTCAGCAGCTCAGGAGAGACAACAACTTCTAGCAGATCATGGCCCGTGGTATACACATCTTTGACCGTACCGATAGTTGACTGGTCTGATTGCATAACGACCGTGAGGCCGATGAGGTCAGAAACGTGAAATTCGCCAGGAGCTAGCGCCAGGCGATCGCGGGCCTGCACCAACAGCTGCGCGCTGCGCAAATCCTCCGCCTGATCGCGATAGTCCACACCCGCTAGCTTTACCAAATACTGATTTTTCCCTTCCAAAAATCGACCGCTGGTTAGCTTAATTTGAATCGGCTGTGCGCCGGGCTTTTTTAGCCAGCGCTCGCCTGGCACCTCAAATCGTTCGGGAAAGTCACTTTCGGGCTGCACCTTAATGTGGCCATTAAGCCCATGAGCACCCACGACCCTTCCAATTAGCAGCCAATCGTCTTGCTGTTTGCCTTGTTCGTTATCCATAAGGTACTTGCCTTCATTAGGCTGTCGCCAACGCAGGCTGCGCAGAGTAAACCTTATCCGTCAGCGTTGCCAGATGCTTAAGGGCTATTACAATCTGTTCTTCGGTTGCGGTCAGGCTGATGCGGAAGCACTGACGCATGTGCGGCCAGTCTTCGCCTTTCAAGCTCTCTTTAAGTCCTGGGAAGAACGGACTACCGGGTACGATAATCACACCGTAGTTCTTTAGTTCGTTGTAAAACGCCCAGTCAGTCATGGGCAAGTTGTCGAACCACAGCCACGCAAAAATTGCGCCTTCACCACGATGTAAGCGCCAGGGTACTTCGTTTGGCATGTGCTGAGTGAGGGTGTCTTCGAGCACGGCGAACTTGCTTTGGTAGTGGGGGCGAATCACATTGAGGGCAATGTCTGCCAAAGCGCCATTGCGAATGGCACGAGCTGCGATCGCCTGTCCGTACCGACTCGAATGAATACACAAGTTCGTCTGGAAAGACTCCAAAATCTGAATAATCTTTTCATCACCAATAGCGATACCAACCCGCTCACCGGGCAAGCCCGCTTTTGAAAGACTAATACAGTGAACAATATTCGGCCCAAACACTGGCGTCATTTCAGTAAAGTTCAGTGCGGGGAATGGCGGTGCGTACGCCGAATCAATGAAGACCGGCACATTATGAGGCGTGGCCAAATCCACAATCCCTTTAACTTCGGCTTCGGAAACAACATTTCCGGTAGGATTACAAGGGCGTGAGAACAAAACAAAGCCCGTATTCTCATCAATTTCTAGCTGCTTAAAGTCTGGGCGGTATTTAAAAGAGTGGGCGTCTTCACCGAGTTCGATAAAAGGACGATAGGCTTTGACCGCTTCAGGATAGAGGGTAACGCCACCGTAGCCAGTGTAGTCAGGGCTTAAGGGCAACACAATGTCTTTGAGCTGGCCGTTGGTGTTGTAGCCGCCGAGCGCGTTAGCCGCTAAAAAGTAGAGATTTTGGCTACCGGGCGTAATCAAGATATTACGAGAGGTCAACTGGAGGTTATAGCGGCGGTTGAAGTCGTCGCGAATGGCCTCAATGAACGGCTCATAGCCCTGGCTTGCCCCATAGCGGCAAACCACCTCACCGTACTCATCACTGGCTAGCAAATCTGCGGTACAGTCGCGCCATAGCTGCTCTACCTCAGGCAAAATCACCGGATTGCCCGCACTCAAATTGATAAATTCTTTTTGCTGGTTGGATGTCTTACTCGCATTCAGCGTTTCGATAATGTCTTTCATAATCGCGCGCACCCCGGTCAGGTGAGACATGCGATCGCCGAACTGGGTAAGGGCAGGAGTCATGATAGATTTGGCTGTGGTTTTTCAGTTTTGCAGGTTTTGGTTGGCTTTCAATATAACCTCTCGTTGATAGGTGTAGGACGCGAGCTAAGCTAATTTAAGGTCTGCTTGCGAGTTTATGCCCATGAGTTCTGCCGATATATCCCACAGCGCTAGCAGTCTCAACAGCACCGATGCCTGGCAGCTTGACTTTTACCGCCGCCCGCTGCGATCGCCCAACGGTCAGTCCCTTTGGGAGCTACTGATTTGCACCGCTGATATGAGCTTTTCCTACGGCGAGTTTTGCGAGCAAAGCGAGGCCAGTGCCCCCTGGATTCGAGAGCAGCTAAACATTGCCCAAGCGCGCGCAGGCAGCTGGCCCAACCGCATCGAAATCTTTCGGCCTCAGGCAGTGAGCTTAGTAGAAGTCGCCTGCCGAGAGCTACCGATTACCCTTTGCACAACCAGAGACGTTCCTACGCTTAAACAGTGGCTACAGCAGCGCGCCCTTTGGTACCGCAACTTACACAACTACACCGATGAGCCCTACGAACCTATCAAGATAGAGCGCCCTGCCCCGCAGCCCATGCCAGACCACGTGATGGGAAACAGCTGGCAGTTTGCCGCTGTGAGCCCCAGCGAGCTACAGAGATTGGCCACTGAGCCTATTCCCATACAGGTTTTCCCAAACGAAATCACTCCGCTAAGCTTAGGGCTCCCTAGCACGAGTGCTATCCCTGGCATCATTATCGACGGCGGTCGTCAATCGATGACCTTGGTGCAGTGGTTGCACGCTGCGCAGCCGGTGATGATGCAATATATTCCAGGGCCACCCGATGGCCTGCTGCTAGAAGCGGGCCTTGCAGACCGTTGGATTTTGGCGACGTTTCAAGATGAAGAAGTCGCAGGCGCTGCCAGAACCTTTACCGAACGCAAGCTGGCAGCGAAAGGACTGCACTTTTTGCTAGTGCGCCCAGACGACTCTGGCATGACCTACACCGGGCTGTGGCTATTGAGAGCCACTGCGAGCAAGCAAAATTAAAGATTTTGCTGACGATTTGCCGAAAAAGTGTCGGATAAGGCTGTTAAACGTTTGATGAATTAAGTAGATTTACGTAAACCTATAAAAATTCATATGAACCGTTATGGCCATACAAAAACATCTGCCCGTCTTAGATGGCATTAGGGGATTAGCAGCCCTCATGGTGATGGCTTTTCACTACCTTGAAAACGACGCTCACATTTTGGATCACGGCCTGCATCAATTTCTACACAAATTTTCAACCGTCGGACAAACAGGGGTGGATTTATTTTTTGTCCTGTCCGGCTTTTTAATCACTCGGATTTTACTGGGCGCTAAATCTAAAGAAAAATTCTTTTCTACCTTTTATGCTCGCAGGGCCATTCGGATTTGGCCGCTGTATTACTTTTTTCTAATTCTCACGCTTTTTCTACTGCCCGTCCTTGCTGGTGACGCCATCCAATCGTTCGATCAGCATTGGTATTGGTGGGCGCACCTGCAAAACCTACCGCTTGCCTATGGCTGGGACTGGGGTGGGCCCCAAATTTACTGGTCTTTAGCGATTGAAGAGCATTTTTATTTGGTATGGCCGCTGCTGGTGTACATGCTCTCACGGAGGCAGCTGGCGGTGACCTCGGTGGTGCTGGTGCTGGGCTCCCTCGCGCTGCGTCCGCTGATGCTCTCGTGGGGGGTAGACGTGTTTTACTTCACCCTCACACGGTTCGATGCCCTGTGCTTAGGGGCGCTATTGGCCATATTAGAGCCGGCGCTACTCACCCAAAGCACAGCAAACAGACGGTTATTTTCATCTTTATTGGCCATTACCTTTATTCCATTACTGCTGACCTACACTGTCATGGCAGGTGCCGGCGCAACCTGGATACAAGTGGTCAAATATCCGTTGATTGGCTTAGTCTATGTTTCGCTGATGGGCGTCGCGATTAATTCAACCCATAACTCCGTTTTAAGGCGTGTTTTTGAAAGCTGGCCGCTGTGCTTTCTAGGCAGTATTAGCTACGGGCTGTACTTGTACCACAGCCTTTGTTTTGAGTGGTTCGATCAGCTCATTTCGAACGACTATCCGCTGCTAATGATGCCCCTCGCCTTTTTGTTTTCAGCGGCGGTTGCCTATGCCAGCTTCCACCTTTTTGAAAAACCGTTTTTGAGCCTCAAGCGCTTTTTCAAATACCCACAGGCAGCGCCCGCTGCTGCCCTCAGTGCCCCTGCGGTTATGGCAGGCTCGAACGCAGGCCGTCAATCAGGTCGATGAAATCAGATCGCTAAATTAGGTTAAGAACTTCGCGGGCTTCTTCGTTGCGGCTTTGACCTTGCAAGAGGGTAGCTAAGTTACGGTAAGCCGCTTCCATGCGAGGTGGCAGGGTTGTGGCATTGGATTGCTGCTGGCGAAGGGATTCCGTGAGGGTCACAGCCTGTTGGAAGGTAGCGATCGCGGCGGTTGTTTTCCCGGCGCCGAGGTAAGCCTGCGCGATATTGACTAGCAGCTGAGCTTCCTGTGCAGGACGCTCCATCTCTCTAAAGATAACCAGCGCCTGCTGATAGGCATCTAGGGCCTGGTCGTAGTTTTCGCTAAGAGACGCGGCCCGGCCCAAGTTATTGAGAGTGGCGACTTCCTGAGCGCGATCGCCGAGCTGACGGTACAGCGAAAGTGCCGGCTGGAAATAGGCCAGTGCCTGAACCGGCTGCTCACTCATCACGTGAGCAAATCCCAGTTCTGAGAGGGCTTCGGCTTCAGCGGTGCGGTTCATCGTGCGCTGGGCAAGTTCTAGGGCTTGCTCGTTAAGGGCAATGCTTTGAGGATAGTTGGCGCTGTCGGTATGAATTTGGGCCAGTAAAGAGAGCATAATACGCTCACCTTTGGGGTCATTATCACGCTGATAAATCGAGAGACCTTGCTCAAATGCAGCGATCGCGTCTTCAGTGCGCGCTACCAAACGATACGCACTCCCTAGGTTCAGATACAAACTAGGCTGCTGATTTTCATTGCCGAGGGTTTCATACAGCGCCAGGGCCTGTTCAATCAGGGTGACTGATTCAGCCGCGCGGTTGTTCAAACGGTGAATAACGCTGAGGTTCTCTAACATGCGACCTTCACCAGCGCGATCGCCAGCAACCTGGTAAAGCCCTAGCGCTTGCTGCCAGTGATCAAAGGCCTGCGCAGTATTACCGCTGGTGAAAGCTTGAACCCCCTGATTAGCCACCTGGCCAGCGAGCAGAGCCTCAGTACCTTCACTAGGCAGTAGGCCACCAGTTGCCTGCGTTAGCGCCGGACGGGTCGAAACAGCAGCTACCGAAGAAAGCGCCTGCAAACCAGAAGCCACCGCACTCAGGCTCAAAACACTGACCCCAATGGCGAGCTTTAGTGCGGTAGAGCGAAAAGCACCGGATTGGCGGGGCGAGTTGATAGCGAGCGAAGCATCAGAATGAGCAGACTGCTGAGTATTAAAGAAAAACATAGTGCACGTGATGGTAAGAGGATGTGTGAGGAGAGAATCGGTATTTGCACTCGCGGCACTTTTACGTAAGTATTTTCGCCAGGTGCATGTGCCTTTTATGACATCGACATGACGAATTTGAATTCGGTATGGCGCTTTTCTTAAAGCAAAAAATATTCTAGGCATCTGTGAATCAAGTGCAGATGAGAACGGTAGAATTCCTCTTGACACACCCACAGGAAAAGTTGATGGTTGCTTCAGACCCTAATTTGGCAGAGCTGCTCACAAAAACTGGGCCGATAAGAATTGGCATCATCGGCGGCAGCGGTCTTTACCAAATGGAGGCCCTCAGCGATGTTCAAGAAATTAAAATTGAAACGCCCTTTGGCACCCCGTCAGATGCGTTCATCATCGGTAATATTGAGGGCGTGCCGGTTGCCTTTTTAGCGCGCCATGGCAGAGGGCACACCCTCACCCCTTCTGAGCTACCCTTCCGAGCAAATATCTACGCCATGAAAATGCTGGGCGTGGAATACTTACTGTCGGCCTCGGCCGTTGGTTCACTCAAAGCCGAGGCCAAGCCTGTCGATATGGTCATTCCCGATCAGTTTATTGATCGCACCAAAAACAGAGCCTCTACCTTTTTTGGAGAGGGCATTGTCGGCCATATTTCCTTTGGCGATCCGGTTTGCGCCGGCCTTGCGGCGGTACTAGCAGCCGCTGTAGAAAGCCAGAATTTGGAAGGCGTGACCCTTCATCGAGGCGGCACCTATATTTGTATGGAAGGACCTGCCTTTTCAACCAAAGCTGAGTCGAACCTGTATCGCAGCTGGGATGCCACCATCATTGGCATGACGAATCTGCCCGAAGCTAAGCTAGCGCGGGAAGCCGAAATTGCCTACGCAACCCTGGCCATGGTCACAGACTATGACTGCTGGCATCCTGACCACGACAACGTAACGGTAGAAATGGTCATCGGCAACCTTCAAAAGAACGCAGTCAACGCCCAGAAGGTCATCGCAGACGTCGTTCGCCGCCTCAATGAGCAACCGCCTACATCAGAGGCGCATTCTGCTTTGAAATATGCCATCATCACGCCGTTGGATAAGGCGCCAGCAGCAACCAAGGACAAGCTAGCTGCTCTATTGAAGAAATATCTTTAAAGCACTTGGCGAATACAGGTGCTCCAACCACTTGGTCTGTTTGGCAGGTCGCTCTATTTTGGCAGGTCACTTTATTTAATAGCCCCTTGCTTTGATAGCTCTTTGGCTTTGAGTTGGCTTTGATAGGCCCTTAAAAGGAAGACGCTCTTAAGAAGCTTTTTTGAAAGGGGTGGGAAACGGAATGGTTTTCGAGTCAGGCGCATCGGCGGTATCTTTTTCAGCGGCGTCTTTTTCAAACGGCACCGATTCAAACGGCACTGATTCAAACGACACCGAGGTCACCACTGCGGGCTTAGCTGCTGGCGTCAGAACAGTTTCATAGTTGGGGTGCTGGGTGCCCATGACCCTGTCCCAAAACGTGAAGTATAGGCTGTAGTGCACCGTGTACTTGCGGTGGTGTAACCAGTGGTGCGTCGTACCGACCATCCAGCTGCCTAGCCACTGGCCCAGCGGCGAGTCCTCAAATAACCTAACGCCAAAATGATGAACCAGAGCACCCATCGTCATCACCATGACCACGGCGACCAAGACCGAGATATGCATGGGCACAACCAGCACGACACCCATAAGATAAATAGCCTGAATCATCGCCTCAGCAGGATCAAACGCAAACGCCGTCCAGGGCGTTGGTTTTTTTGAATGGTGATGGCCTTGGTGCAACCATTTGTAGCACTTAGGGTGATGCGATAAGCGATGGGTGAAGTAGAAGTACGCATCTTGCAAGACCAGGACCAACCCTAGACTGATGCCAATATAGGCAAGCCCATACTGTTGGGGCACGAGGTAAAGACGCGTGTATCCCAGGGTGTAGGCAGTGGTCATTAAGGCGGCACACGCCGCAAAAATGCCGGATGAAACCACAGACAGGATAATATCGCTACGAACTTCAGGCCAAAGCGTAGACCAACGTTGTGAAAAAGGAAAATCGGCAGCAGCGATCCGAAACCGAGAGGATGCTCGTAAGTATAAGGCCCAGTAAAGGCTACCGGCTGCAGCGAAGTAACCGACGACGGTCACCCAAAAAAAGATCAGACTGTGCCAGCACAAGTCTGAGATGAGGCTTAACAAGGTCAAAACCTGTGGTGCTTATTCACTAATGATTTATCCCATGAATTTTACTGGGTTTAGCTCGCTTTTACGAGTTTCCCGCAATTTAATTCTTTGACAGCGATAAAAACAGCCGTCTAAAGGCTCGTCGCAATTTCGTTACAAAAGCGGCTCATAAAAGAGAAAGCTGAGAAACAAAGACTCTCAGGGAAAGGAATCATCTCTCATAGTGTTCAGAGCTCACAAAGCGCTGAAATCCTCCAACAGCAGATCTTTTATCTCTGTGCGTCGCGCTACAAGCCTGTCTAAAAATAAAATAAACATGAACTAATGTAACGAAAATGTCTTCATATAAGAAAGTGTTGCGCGTTCTAGATCCCGTTGTTAGTGTGGGCGTGTCAATCAAATTTGGTTGCTCTTTCGTCACGTGGATTTTGTATAGCGCCTAACGGCAAATGACGCTAAAACAAGTCGCGCTTTTGTCGCGCTTAAACGCCCACGAAACGAACGGATAAATCTGGCCCAGCGACAGATCGCCGACCGTGCCTAAATTTAGGCATTGAGAGCAATAAGCTAGCTGATTGAAGCAAATTATTCAGCTGCCGCCAAACTGATGTCCTAAAGGATGACATTGCGCAATTAAAAATCTGCCTTTGACCCAATATCCGTGCTTTAAAAGCGTCGGATTGGGTCAACCGTTGGCAGCTATTAGCTGTTGCGCTCCCCCATTTTTGAACATCGTACTGTGCCCCTTAATAGCGAGCAGGGTCCTAACTAAATGTGTGTTTGGTTGACTCCCGCTATCTCCCAACGGTGACCGATGAAAAATGGATTAACACTTAGCACCTACATTAGGAGATCACCTTGTGATGAAATTTTCCTCTCTTTTTAGCCGTCAGAACAACCCACTATTGAACTCTTTTCAGTCCGTCGTAGTGGGGGCGTTTTCTTATCTTCAACACATACTGATGAAAGCAGCAGTAGCCGCTTCATTGCAGCTGTGTTTGTTTACCGCTCGGGTGTTGCTAAAAGCGTCGCCTTCATCCCACGGAAGAACAAGTCGATCTTATTGATCTACGGGTTATCTAAGCGCATTTTATCTGCATTTCATCTGCGGACGTTAGGTCTTGAACTTTAACGTCATAGATTTAGCATTCATGGCGGTGACTGCACACGGCCACAGGTCACTGTGTGCAGTTATGCGGGCAGTTATGCGGGCAGTTATCGGCAGGTCACACTCTCTTCTTTTTGCAGTTCATCGCTGTTCTAAAAATCGCGTTCATAAGGCTGTTGTACTTTTCTCTTTCAGCTGACGGTTTTTAGCGGCTGACTAAACGCCTTAAAAAGAGGTGCGGGCAAAACAACAAACACGAGACATCACGAATACACGAAAGGCATTTACTTTATGAATATCCAAGGAAAAGTAGCGCTGATTACGGGCGCTTCTAAAGGAATCGGGCGGGCGATCGCATATGAGCTAGCTCGCGGCGGCATTCGTCGGTTAATTCTGGTAGCGCGCAATACCCAAAAATTAGGACAGGTCGCTGCGGATGTCCGCTGTATGGGCACGGAAGCGGTACCCCTGTCACTGGACTTAACGGAGAAAGCAGCTGTGAGCAGCACGGTAGCAAAAGCCTGGAGAGACTATGGTGATATTGACCTGCTCATTAACTGTGCCGGGGTCGCCCATCAGACGACTTTTTTGCGATCGCGACTCTCGCACATACAACAAGAGATGGCGACTAACGTAATGGGGATGTATTGGGTCACTAGCCTCATTGCCAAACGAATGGTTGCTCGGCGTAGCGGCACGATTGTCAATGTCTCTAGCCTGATGGGCAAAATCGCGGCCCCGACCATGTCCACATACTCAGCGACTAAGTTTGCCATAGTAGGCTTTACCCGCGCCCTGCGACTAGAGCTGGCCCCTCACAATGTAAGGGTCATGGCCCTGCTACCGTCATTAACGGATACAGATATGGCTAAAGATATGCACAAGTTTCGTGGCGTAATTCCGATGAGTTCTCAGCAGGTCGCCTGCGCGCTCATGGGCGGGCTCAAAAAAAATACGCCCGAGGTCGTCGTTGGCTGGCAATCTCATGCGGCACTCTGGTGCAATCGGGTTTCACCCAAGCTACTGGAATTTATCTTGCAGGCAAGCGCCCCTCGTCAGGTGATGAATCCACCGGCCCATCACCGGGGCCCCCATCACCGGGCCCCCAATTACCGAGCTTTGAGTGAAGCTGAAAGATGGCGGGAGTCGTTCGGCTAAGGCAGCTGCATCGGGCCTAACGCAAGCGGTTAGGTTCTCTAGCGAGATATCTCGGCTGGAGAACCTAGCTGGAAGCGCTGGTGTAAAACCTCAGTGCAAAGCGCCAGAACGCTCGGGAGGATTGGAAAAGGGCCGCAGCTAACAGTGCAGATCCCAATAGCCAAATAGGCTCACTTCGACCCAGCATCGCCTGGGCCGGAACGGTGGTCAGAAAGGCCACCGGAATAATAAAGGTAAAAAAGACTCTGTAAACAGCTGGGTAACCCTCTACAGGAAAACGTCCGGCTTCTAAGAGCGATCGCAGAACTTCAGTAACGTTGTAGATTTTGACGAACCAAATGCTGGTCGCTCCCAGCATAAACCAGATGCTATAGAGGCTAACAACCCCCAACGCTAAGGGTGGCAACATTGCCAAATACGCCAATGGCGTGAGTCCTAGCTGGCGACCTGAGAAAAAAACAATAATAAAACCAAAGACCAGATCCGGCAGCCCCCAGGGCGAAACCGTGTGAGTAGATAGCCAAAACTGTGAACTCACAGGCTTTAGCAAAATAAAGTCGAGCGTCCCTTCCTGCACATAGCTCACAATTTTATTGAGGTTGGGCACTAAAAACGTCGCAGAAATGCCCTGCAAAATAGTGAACATCCCCAGTACGATCAGCGCAGCTTCCCACGGCCAGCCCTGAAACGTATAGCCATTTTGATAGAACAGCGACAAACTAAACAGGCTACCGGCGAGCCCACCCAGACTACTAAGCAGGGCAATGATGAAATTGCTGCGGTACTCTAACTCGGCTGCGATCGCCACCTGCCAAAACAACTGCAATATTCGCCAGTACCGCCCGATTGCGCTGCCTAAAACCATACTCTTTAAAAACCTTGTACTGGTAGTCCTAAAGCACCAGAATCTATAGTGCCAGAATGCGCAATGGCTACGCTACACGCTAATGGATACTTAGGCGGGACAGGCAATATCGTCTGACGGCAATACTTAAATACTCAGGAACCTTTATGAAAAGTAAAAAGTCTGTAAAAGTGTGCGGATCGCTTGGGAAATTAGCGTAGTAGGTAACAGCAAAGGAGAAAATACTAGCGCCAAGCTGTAGTCACCAAAACTGTGGTCACGAGTATGACTGGCACAAGTTAAGAGCATAGGCAGTATCAATACAGTGTGGTTCCGGTGGGGCTCCACAAAGGAAAGCGCAGGATGTTCAGCGAATTCTCGGCTGCTAGAAACTGAGCGACAGACAGCTGTGATCGACAGATCGTGAAGCCCATGGGTAAGCTTCCAGCAGCGGCCCTCTCAAACGACCTAGCTTTTCCGTACGACCTCTGTGGAGTAGAGGCGGTTTGGAGGAAAACGAAAGTTGACTAGGGGATTTACGCTGAGAGGCGCACTTGAGACGCACACTTCGGTGACTACGTATCTTCACCTAATAGCTGGCGGAGAAAAACGCATCAGCCATTATGCGGGGATAACGATAGATTTGTTTGCGTAACTTTACGCCACTTAACTTGCCTTAGCTTCGTTTGGGTTTAAATAATGAGACAGCTTTTCTTGCAAACGCTGCCTTGCTCGTGCAATGCGAGATTTGACCGTGCCCAAAGAAACCCCTGTCACGTTGGCGATTTCTTCGTAAGAAAGGCCCTGTAGTTCACGCATGGCGATCGTTTTTTGAAAGACTTCAGGCAGCTCTGACATCGCCTGCTTAAGATGATCGTGAAATTCTCGGGTCATCATCGTGTCAGAAGGCGTGGGGTCTACAGAAGGAAGTTCCCAATCGTACTGGCCATCGCTGGAGTATCTGGGAGCATCTAAGGAGACAGAACCCTTGTAGCGTTTGCGCTTACGGAGTTCGTCATAAAAAAGGTTCGTGGTGATTCTACCCAGCCAGCTTTTAAACTTACTGGGTTCCTTAAGACGGTGAATACTGCGGTAGACCCGAATCCAAACCTCTTGAGCCAGATCAGCACGGTCTGACCAATCTGAAGCGAGGTGATACAGCAGCTTATCCACATAGCGCTGATAGCGACTCACTAGCTCTTCAAAGGCCGCACGATCTCGGGGACCTTCGCCCTGGCAACGGAGAACAAGCTCCTGATTGGACAGTTCAGACAAAGCAATGGTGCTCGCCAGTGAGACCTCAGTGGACGTTGTATTAGGCAGGACTTTTAAAGATCCTTTGCCCTGTAGAGGCCCCCTACGAAAAGAGGCGGGCGGTTGCAGTTGGGTTAAACGACTCATTAGTTTTTAGAACTCGATTCTAAGTTGGTCTGCACTCTGTCGGAAAAAGCCTGCCAAACATGGAAAGTTCTCCATCCAGACGAGCCGGTGTTAACAGCTCGTCTTTACTAAGGATGGTGAATAGCGCCAGTTAGCGGTGCGATTAGTTACTGTTAAATAGGTAGAAGCATACAAGTGCTAGAAATCACTCAAATGCTTCTGAGAAAACCGAAAACCTGCATAATATTGCAGTCGTAAATACCGAGGTGTGGATAAGTATTTATAACTACGTTTGCCTTCCGTTTCAGTTAACATAGTAAACACTACCTAGACGGTACATCAGCTAAATAGCCTAATCTTGTTCCTAGGATTACTGGTTTGTTAAAAACCGATGATCGCAATATCGATGCAAATTGATTAAAAAAGACGAAATCAGTAGAAAAATGGAAGGTGTCTTTTTTGCTGTGATGCAGATCGATACTCTGGAGTGCTTTGTATCGCCTGTGTAAACCTCAAGATGTGATAGGTACCAAATAACATGTGATAGGTACCAAATAACGTCATTAATCACAGGCAAATACTGAGAGTAATGACACGGATACGCCAGGTAAGCCTAGATACAGATGCGTGAACTAATGCGTGAACTGATGCGTGAGAACTACAGCGGCTTCAAAGTGGTTTCACATAGCGCACCCATGCTACGCTCCCATACCGGAGTAACGTTTTAATCCGGCTCGCCATAGCAGTCGGTTTAGCAACAGTGCCAAAAGAGCCCAACCGGCCATCGTCAATAAACCTCGGCCCAGCTCTACAGGGAGACCAATGAGCAAGCTGGCTGGAAAATAGACCAAATAAGGAAAAGGCGTCCACAGTGCAAGCTCTCTGATGGCCGGAGGAAAGAGTTCGAGCGGAGCAACCATCCCCGAAAGAAAGGTATAGAACAAAAACCAGAACTGCTGAATAGCGGTGGCGCGTTCCACCCAAAATGACAGCATTGCAAAGGTGTATTGAATCAGAAAGCGCAGGCAAAAAGACAGCACTAGGGTAAGACTCCCCCAAAAGCAGGCATAGGGTGTGGGTCGCCAAATGGCCTGTGGGTAAAGCACACAAAACAAACCCACCAGCAGCAGAATAAAGGGTATGCGCGTGAAGCGTTCGGCAACATGCCCAAAAAAATGACGCCAAACCGGATCGAGCGGTTGGAGTAGAAGCGGCGAAAGCTTACCTTGAACGACTTCCTTTTCAAAATCCCAAATGACCCACACCACCGTTAGCTGGCGGGCTAAGAACACCCCTAAAAAGTATTGGGCAAATTCGGTTGGGGTAAAGCCCATATCACTGGTTTGGGCGGCTTGGTTCCAAAGCCCCAGGCAAATGAGGGGAAAGCTGCCAGAAAGCACCCAAAAGATAAGTTCAGCGCGGTATTCCACCATGTAGGCGTAGTACACAGATAAGAGTGTGCGGGCAATGCGAAGGGCGCGAAACATAAGGGGAAAGGCAGGTTTTAACCCTGCCCAGTGCAACAAGAGGTCACTGCAAGCGTGTTAGCAAAAAGAAAAGAGAGACTTTAAACAAGCCCTGCTGAGCTGCCTGATTGGAAAACTTTGCCGATAACATCTTCGATAGGCGGTTCTGTCACTTTAAGATCTTGCACTTTCAGATTACTCAGTAGGTCAGAAACGGTTTGGGTAAGGTCTTGAGTGCTCACCAGGAAGGTCGCGGCTGAGCCTTCTAAGGTTTGCAGGCTACCGTAGGGCGCTAGGATCTTGGCATCGATGGGTTGCTGGCGATCAAATTCTACAGAGACTTCGCGGTAGGGGGCGAATTGTGCGAGCAGCCCCTCAAGGAGGCCGTCGTAGATAAGGCGGCCTTTGTGAATGACGAGCACGCGATCGCACAACGCCGTAATATCGGCCATGTAGTGACTGGTGAGCAGCACCGTAGCACCATAGCGCTGATTATATTCCTGCAAAAAGCTGCGGACAGCCACCTGCGCATTCACATCGAGTCCTAGCGTGGGTTCATCTAAAAACAAAACCTGTGGCCGGTGGAGCAGGGCCGCGAGCATTTCAGCCTTCATCCGTTCCCCGAGCGAGAGCTTACGAACCGGCTGCTTGAGCTGCTCTTGAATAGAAAGCATCTCGGCTAGTTCGCCCACCCGTTGGCGAAACTCAGCCTCCGAGAGATTGTAAATAGCGGCGTTTATTCGCAGCGAGTCGAACGCGGGCAAATCCCAAATGAGCTGTTGTTTTTGTCCCATGACCAGGGTGATTTGGTTGAGGAAAGCGGCCTCGCGCTGAAAGGGCCGGTATCCGGAAACCGTCACAGCCCCTGCGGACGGATGAATTAACCCCGTGAGCATTTTGAGCGTGGTGGTTTTACCGGCACCGTTGGGCCCTAAAAAGCCAACAATCTCCCCCGGTTCAATGGCAAAGGAAACCTGCTTAACCGCTTCGATATGACGATAAGACCGCTTGAAGAAATGACGCAGGGTACCTTTCATACCTGGCGCCTTTATCGCGACAGGGTAAACCTTGCCAAGCTTTTGGACATCAATAATGGGCATGAAGGATTAAGGAAAGGGGACCGCAACACATTTGCTAGATATATTAATAACGCAATGTGCAACTAATTGAAGGCAGAAAAATCTCATCGGATAATGCAGAGACACCCCCAAGTGACTCAAGCCCGATGAGATTATGCTTGATATTGAAGAGTTTATCATCGCTGTCTATGTTCAGATTGACGCCCGCTTGACTACGCTGCTCGACCTCTATCCCGCTCGAGCGCGTGGGTTTGAACCGAGCCTGAGCGATGCCGAAGTCATCACTCTAGAAGTGGTGGGTGAATTTCTCGGCTATCACACGGATATCGGAATCTGGCGGTACTTTCGTCGTCACTGGGCGAGCTGGTTTCCATCCCTAGGTCACCGCAGCACCTTTGTCCGACAAGCCGCCAATCTATGGGCTT
>JBCBPY010000020.1:0-120336 GCA_039820525.1 Cyanobacteria bacterium J06634_5 | reverse complement strand
TCGTTTCATTTAAAAGTCGTACTCCAAAACCCTCCAAAACTTTTTTGGAAAAAGCAAATGCTTTAGCCATACCGTCAACCTATGCTGACGTCCTGCGCGAAGGGCAGTCCCATCTGTCATCGGTCACCATGACACTTGTCATCTCTTTTTGGCGAAATGCGCTGGCGCTGTGCTCATAAGGCACAATGAGTTTGTTCTTGTCGTTCTTGATGCCGTCATATGCATACCGCTGCCCCCGTTTCTCCAAAGGTGCGAACTGTTTTGCGCTGGGTTGAATGGGGTTTGATGGCACACGCCGTCGTTGCGAACTTCCTCTCGCCTGACTTTTCACGATCGCCAGCTGGCTACGGGCAGCTGTTTGTATTCTTAATGGCCATAGGCGCATTGAGCTGGAGGCTCCCCACAGAGCGATCGCTGACCTACAGACGACTGTATGTTGCCGCTGGCATGGCGTTGCTGCTACTTTCTAACATCGCCCAGCTAGAAAATTCGGAACTGTTTTCCTTCACAATTATCAAGGCTTGCCTGCTGTTGCCACGGGTAGATGTCATTCTCAGTACGGCCATCTTTTGCGGCTTAAGGCTCGGTTATTTTTCTCAAATGTTGCCGACGCTGATTGAAGAGGCCAAAGCCAACATGCAAGATGCCCAAAGATATCTCAATCCACAGAGAATACGCCTCGAAGCCTTCTTAGACATCACCGTTACCAGCACGTTTATTGTGTTGATGGGCTTTATTTTTGCTGCCGAACAGCGCAGCCGTCGCCGAGCCCAAGTACTCGCCTCCAAGGTCGAAAAGCTGGCCACTCAGCTAGAGCGATCGCGCATTGCCCGCGATATCCACGACTCGCTCGGTCACTCACTCACCACCCTATACGTACAGCTCGCCCTCGCAGATCGATACCATCATGAGGGCATAAACGAGGGCAGCCGGCACAAGCTACAGCAGGCCATTGCCACCTCACAGCAGCTCGCCGCTCAGTGCCTCACCGAAGCAAGGCAGTCATTACGCACCATCCACGAGGCCAACTTTGACCTAGAAGCCGCGCTGCTCACACTCAGCGAGCAAATGCACTCGTCGTTAGCCGTAAATCTCAACGTAAAATTAAACGTAAAAGGATCGCCATTACCGCAGCAGCTGAGCTACCAGCTGTACTTAATTTGCAAGGAAGGGCTAGCCAACGTGCAAAAACACGCAAACGCGACCAAAGCCATGCTCTCTGTTGTGCATACAAAGGACAAAATTGTACTGACCATTGAGGATAATGGCAGTGGATTTGAAGTAGGCAAGGTGACAACAGGCTATGGATTACAAGGGATGAAAGAGCGATCGCAGCTACTAGGCGGACAGCTCACCGTAGACAGTGAGTCTGGGCAAGGCACCCAGTTACAACTCACCGTTCCCCTGCAACAGACCCTGAACAGAGCGCAGAGCACATCATGATTAAACTGCTCCTGGTAGATGATCAAACTGCCTACCGGCAGGGACTCGCTGAGCTGTTATCAACAGAGCTAGATCTCAACGTGGTGGGCCAAGCTGAAAATGGACAACAGGCGATCGCACTCACCCAAACCCATCAGCCCGATGTCATCTTGATGGATGTTCGAATGCCCGTGTGCAACGGTGTCGAGGCCACTCGCATCATTCACGAGCGCTATCCTTGGATTCGCATTTTAGTACTGTCCACCTTCGATGAAGACGAGTACATCTGGCAGTCCTTACAGTTTGGCGCACTGGGCTACTTGCTTAAAAGCACCCCAGCACCCCAGCTCGCCGAAGCCATCCGAGTGCTCTCTCAGGGCTGTAGTCAGCTAGGGCCAACCATTGCACCCAAAGTATTTGCACAGCTCAACCCAGCCGTTCTTTCTAAAAAGAACACCCTTGCAGATAACGACATCGAATGCGCCCTCAGTGAACGAGAAAAAGAGGTTGTGAAATTGCTAGGAAAAGGAAAGAACAACAAAGAGATTGCACAGACGCTGCATTTGAGCCAGGGCACAGTACGCAACCACATTAGTCGAATTTTGAGTGAACTGAATTTACGCGATCGCACTCAAGCTGCTCTCTGGGCTCAAAAGAACCTCTAACTGATCTTTTAGCTCGTCCGCCTCCCGTTCTGCGAAAATCAATAGACTCGCAATCAATGGATTCAGCGCTTTGGCCGTCACAAAGTACGCTTGTTTTTGAATAAATGTTTCTACTCTTAACAGCAAGGTACACTTGTACATAAGACGAGCATTAGCAAGGCCTTGCCTATGTCTCCTTCTGCTACCGAATCAACGCAGGCTAAGTCCAACGAAGCACCCTTCGAGGGTGTAGTTTTTCCTGCTGGCGACCTTTACAGCGATGAGCCGCAATTGGAATCTACCCTTCACTTACAGCAGATGATATTGCTGCTAAACTGCCTTGACTGGCTCTGGAAAGATCGCACCGATTACTTTTCAGCCGGAAACCTGACGGTTTACTACAGTCCGCGTCAGCGCAAGTCAGAAGATTTTAGAGGCCCTGATTTTTTTGTCGTGTTAGGCGCTGAAAAACGCCCCAGAAAAAGCTGGGTCGTGTGGGATGAAAACGGTCAGTATCCCAACATTATTGTGGAGCTGCTATCGACTTCCACAGCAAAAACAGATCGCGGACTCAAAAAACAACTCTATCAGGATATTTTCAGGACACCTGACTATTTTTGGTTCGATCCTGACAGCTTAGAATTTCAAGGCTTTCACTTGCTCAGCGGAACCTACGAACCGATTGAACCAAATCAGGAAGGCCATTTGTGGAGTCAGCAGTTGGGGCTTTTCCTAGGCGTTCATAATAAAACGCTAAGGTTCTTTACTGCCGATGGCGAGCGAGTCCTCACGCCAGAAGAAACGGCTGAGCAAGCTCAGCAACAAGGCCAAAAACTGGCTGACAAACTACGAGAACTAGGCGTCAACCCAGATGAGCTGTAGCGTCTCTCACCACATAGAAGAGTTTCCTATCACGTAACTACTTTAATCTAAGGTCAGCGTAACGTTGAGGCGGGCCAGCGGGGCGATCGCACAAAGGTAATCCCAGCCTTCTTCACCGCCTTCCAAAACGCAGTGTACGTCCTATATCGACCGATCAGCATCAGCATTCGTAAGCTGTAAAGGCTCAACAGAAAAGGGCTCAGAGACTGATGTTCTAGAAAATTACAGATCACTCATCAAGGCGTTCTAAAAGGCGGCTTCCTTCTCCAGCAGTTCCTCAATCGTAAGGTCGGGCCGAGCTTTGCCGTCGAATACACTGCCCACCTTTTTATTGATGAAGTGGTCCATCGCAATTGTATACGCCTCATTCGGCAACGGCTCATACCCCACATCATCCACTACTGTTCGAGCGTTCGCCATGTAAAACTCTATAAAAGCCCCCAGTGCTGGGTTATTGTCAACTTTCTCAACATTGGCATAAATAAACAAAGGTCGCGCCAAGGGCTGATACTCTCCTGAGCGAATCGTTTCCCCTGAAGGATCAATCGGACCGCTGCCACTATCTATAGCAAGGGCATTTAGGCTGGCCTCAGCATCTCGGTAATAGGCGAAGCCAAAATACCCCAAGGCATTAGGATTTTCTTTTACACCTAGCACCAGCTCATTGTCATCTTCACTCGCGATGTAATCATTGCGACTAGCGCCATCCTCGCCCACAACAACTTCGCTAAAATAGTCAAACGTTCCAGAATCTTCTCCGGGCCCGTACAACACAATAGGCTCGTCGGGCCAATCCGAGCGAATTTGATTCCAGCTTACAATTCCACTATCCGATTTCCACAGCGCTTTAAGTTCCTGTAGGGTGATCTCTTGTGCCCAGGTGTTGTCTTCATTCACGACAACTGTTAGCGCGTCAAAAGCGACTGGTAGCTCAACGTACTCTACGCCATTAGCCTTACACTCGGCCATTTCGTTTTGGCTAATGGGTCGTGAGGCATCGCTAATATCAGTTTCTCCAGCGCAAAACTTTTGAAAACCGCCGCCTGTCCCCGAAAAGGTCGTCTCAATCTTTGGGCTATTTGGCTTCTCTTGTTTGAAGCGCTCTGCCATCTCAGCGGTAATCGGATACACCGTGCTAGATCCATCAACGCTAATGGGTTCACTGCTTGCGATCATAGCCATATCAGCGGGAGCACTATCTGCCAGCGGCGTCGCCGACGGTTCAGAACAGCCCACGACCATAGCCGAAAAGCCTAAAGAGATTCCCAGCCCAACCCAGGGTCCTTTCATAACAGCACCTTTTTTCTTCTAACAACAGCCAGTAAAATACTTTTTGCACAAAGAAATCGACTCTCCAAATGATATAAATTAAGCCAGAGAGAGCATCACTAATGACACACAACTTTTCACAACGACAACGCCAAGAGTTGCCGAAGGAATACAGACACGACAGGTCTTCCAGCGAGCGATCGCGCCCAAGCTGCCTTTTGGGCAAACAAATGCCTCCAAAAAAAAGCTGTAAAAAAACACTTTTGATGTTGAACTGTTAAGCCGGACTAGCGATGACGATATAATAGAAGCTGTGCCCCGAGTTCAAAGTAAACACAGCCCCCAGCCAGTGCACTGCCCCCAGCCCATTCACTGTTAAAGGCAACCCGTCAATAATTAAACCCGTCAATAATTATTAGACCTTTGCCATTTAGTATCTACGCCAAACAGAAGACGTCTCGTACCACACAGTCTTACAAGACAGAAGGACTCTATGCAGCAAGATAACCAGTATTTGGTCGATATTCTGCACGCGGCCCAGCGAATCATCGAAAAAACAAGCAAACTCTCCCGTGAAGACTTTTACGACGATGTAAAAGTTCAAGATTCTGTCGTTCGTCGGCTGTTAACCATTAGTAAGGCCGCTAGGCGCATTTCTGAAGGTACGGTTACGCAACTCGACAGGCTCCCATGGGATGCCATGAAAAATCTCAAGAGTCAGCTCTCTCAGGAAGAGAATGACATCGATCCAGCGGTTTTGTGGGCCATTACCCAAACAGAAATTCCATTACTCATTCAGCAGATTGGATTAAGGGCGGTTGCAGAAGAGACTAGCCATTACACCCCACTGCAAGCATCACAGCTGTGATGAGCCCAGGTCGCTATTGTCACATCAAAACGTTAGTCACTGCCTCACTTGCCACGGCCTCGATTACCGTGCTGCAATGGGTTTTCCTGCAATGGCTGCTAAGCCCGCTTGCGGCGATCGCACAACAGCCCATTCTCCCAGCACGGTCATTTCATAACGTATTCCGCGCTAAGCCGAGCTTTTTGCCCCCTAAGGCCAACCCGCTGCCGGGAGGTTCTTTTCGCACAGCGCACAGGGCTACAACTAGCAATCCAGCGTCGGTTTACCTCATGGCGGGTCAGTCGAACCTTGTTGGAGAAGCGTTGGTAAAGAACTTACCGCCTCAATATGGGTTAACTTTTCCAAGCGTGCAGATTTGGGGCGTTTCCGCATCGCCGGAGGATCGCCGTCACACAGCATTTGTGGACCTAGCACCGGGATTTGATGGCTACTACGAAAGCCTAGGCCCTGAACTGAGCTTTGGTCGTCGATTGGTTGCGCTCAATCAAGAATCGGTATATCTCATCAAAGACGGTTTGGGCGCAACAAACTTAGCCGAAGATTGGAACCCCAGCGGCCTTAACAACGCATACGACAACTTTACTCAAACCGTAGACGCCGCACTCAATGAGCTGAACGAGCAAGGCATTGCGTATGAGATTAAGGGGCTAGTGTGGATGCAGGGAGAAAGTGATGTGTGGATACCCAGTGCGGCAGCCGCCTACGAGGAGAATCTGAGAGCGCTGGTAGATGCTGTGCGATCGCGCTACGGCACGAGCCTACCGATTGCTATCGGCCTCATTCGAGCTGACTTACCCACAGACGATACACGTCCACTCAATCAGGTAAGGCTCGCTCAACGCTCGGTGGCTGCTGCTGACTCACGCATAGTCCTGATCGAGACAGATACACTGGGGAAAAGCACTGACTTACTACAAAGCGATGATGTTCATTACAACGCAACCGGACAAGTCTCTTTAGGTACCGCGTTTGCAGAGGCTTTGCAGAGTATTTTGGAGAATTAAACAATTTATTCAATCAGAGTGTTCTATCCAAAAGAGTCTCGCTGTGCTTGAGACTGGCTTATTCACAGGTTTTCAACGCCTCAATATCTGCGGCTGTAATTATCTCCAAGTTTCGCGTTATCTTTTCAATATCCCAATCCCACCAGGCGATATCCAGCAGCGATCGCACCACATCACACTCGAACCGTTGCCGAATAGGCCCAGCCGGATTTCCACCCACAATGCTGTAGGGTTCAACATTTTTAACAACAACAGATTTTGCCGCAACAATTGCCCCATCACCAATGTGAACACCCGGCATAATAGTGGCCTCATAGCCAATCCACACATCGTTGCCAACCACCGTATCTCCTTTATACGGCAACGTGCCCTCTTTAGGTGCCACACGTTCCCATCCATTCCCAAAAATATAGAATGGATAAGTCGAAAACCCTTTCATGCTGTGGCTTGCGCCATTCATGATAAATTTCACACCGCTTGCCAGCGCGCAAAACTTACCGATAATCAGCTGGTCACCAATAAAAGGAAAGTGATAGAGAACATTTCTCTCAAAGTTTTCTGAGTCTTCCGGATCATCATAATAGGTATAGTCGCCCACCAAAATATTGGGGTTCGACACCGTATTTTTGATAAAACAAACTTGTGGAAACCCTTCCATAGGATGTTTGCTTTTAGGATCTGCACCATGCATGAGAAAACCTCCACAGTTGGGACAATCTACCTTCCCGCTATACTTGTCATGCCTACTATGATAGAAGCATAGTGATTGAGGCAGCTGATATGGTGATAGGAAAACTAAATATACCTACTTTTGAGAAGAATCAAATGGGCAAAGTCACCGCGACTGTAACCGTCACTAATAACATCGATAAAATTCTCGCAGAGCGTGGGTTTATACAGGCTGAAGACGTAAGGTCTATCACGCTGGATAATGTTTTAGTAGACACAGGTGCGACAACCCTGAGCTTACCCACTGCCATTGCAGACAAGTTGGGTTTAGCCGTCAAAGGGGAAACCGCTGTAAATACGTCTGCAGGCCCTATTAAAACCCGCCTTTTTCGAGAAGTCCATTTAGAAATCAATGGACGAAGCAGTTCTTTTGATTGTATCGAGCTAACGGAAATTGATATTCCCTTGTTAGGTGTTTTACCCATGGAAACGCTGGGCCTCGAGCCTGATCTTCAAAATCAGCAGCTGCGAATACTGCCGATGGAAGAGGATAACACTTACTTCTATGCCATGTAGGCTGTGAGTACATAGCTTTAAAGACAAAAAAGTCTCGGATTCAGAGAAAATCCGAGACTTTTTTCTATCTTAAATTAAGCAGTCTTCATTAAACAGCCAAAAAGACAGCTGGAGCCTGCTTAGCGACGAGGCTCGCGAGGCTTAGCTTTGTTGACACGCAAGTCGCGGCCCATCCACTCAGCGCCATCGAGTGCATCGATAGCCGCTTGCTCTTCAGCATCGTTGTCAAGATCGACGAAGGCAAAGCCACGGACGCGGCCTGTCTCACGATCGGTGGGTAGTGTGACACGCTTAACCGTGCCGTACTCAGCAAAGACGCCGTTCAAGTCGGCCTCTGTTACGTCATAGGAAAGATTCCCTACATAAACGCCCATGTGATTAGTCTCCAAAAATTAGATGAGAGGATAACGAAAATGTGAGCAGGAACAACATAAAACCCTTCAACAAGGCATTACATCACTCGCTACTCGCTTGTTTAGACCGCTAAAACCAACACAACTTGCCTCAGACCCACGTTGAATCTAAGGCGTGTTGAAGGTTTTAGATAGTCGGATGATGAATCAGGTAAAATTGAGTCACGTAAAGTCGATCTACGTAAAATACTTAGCGACGAGGCTCGCGGGGCTTGGCTTTGTTGACGCGAAGGTCACGACCCATCCATTCAGCGCCGTCTAGCGCTTCAATGGCAGCGTCTTCTTCAGTGTCGCTGCTGAGGTCAACAAAGGCAAAACCGCGGACGCGGCCTGTCTCACGATCGGTAGGCAATGTAACGCGCTTAACGGTGCCATACTCGGCGAAAACGCCGTTTAGGTCCGCTTCTGTCACGTCATAGGAAAGGTTTCCTACATAAACGCCCATAAATAGTCTCCAGAAATTAAAACAGGGTATTGAGAATGATAAGTCGGACGGAAGCCTGTAAAAATTAAGGGAAACCCTTTAAACAGAAAAGCAAACCTGTAACCGATATCGAGTTCTTCATTACCTATCTTATAGCGAATTTGAAACTGGATCACAGCTGTTCGCAAATTATTCGTCACAATCGACGGGGGTATGTCTTAGCGTTTCTGCAAGGGCTAAGCCCAGGGCCAAATTTTATTGCAACGACATAATAACAACCCCGCTGACCATGACAGCGGCCCCTACCAGCCGAGATTTGAGTCCTTTCTCCCCGAAGAAGAAATGCCCGAACAGCACTGATAACAGCGCACTCATTCGTTTTACCGCAATCACTTGGGCCACCGGAGCGAGGGTGAGCGCCAGCATTTGAAAGGTAATTGCGATCGCATTAAATCCGCCTGTAATGCCCAGTATTCTCCAGTTAGCTCTCAATGGTTCTATAGGATTTCCCTTGAATTTTCTATGGTTCTTTGAGACCACAAACGGCAAAAACACAAAAGGAACCATGCCTAAGGCAATCACGCTGAAAAGTGCGATCGCCCAAAACAAGGGTGAAGAATTGACCACACCAATTTTGTCGAAGTTAGAGGTGATACTCCAGAGAAAAGCAACACACAGCATTAGACGACTGCCTGGATTACGAACCATCGCAGCCAAAGGGGCCAAAAATGAGGATCGCCGAGAGCTGACAACAGGTCGACGTGAGTCCGATGGAAGAAGGGTAGTGCAAGAGGAAGCATCTACCTGCGCTGAGGCTGGAATGGGCGGTTGCAAATTCAGCACATAGGAGCCCACAACCAGTAGCACTACGCCAACGGCATCTGCCCAAGTGGGCCATTCCTGCACAATCAGCGGAGAAGTCCCCAACAGAAACAGCGGCGTCAGGGTGACCAGCGGCACAGTCAGGGACAAATCAGCGATTTTTAGGGCGCGAACATACAGCGTAAACGCCAAAATATTGAGCGAGCCACCGATGGAAAGTGCCAGCCAGAAGTTGGGCAGCAGCGGCGGAATACCACCGGTTAGCCATAGCACCGGCAGCAGCAAAACCACGCCGACCGCCATAAAGCCAAACAGCACTGAATATTCATCTAAACGCTTCAGACTGTGCTTTCCGGTAGCGTCTTTACAAGCCTCGAAGAAAGCCGTCAGCGAGGCGAAAAATAGCCACATATAGAAAGAAGTGTATTGAGAGCCGAGTGGTCTTTGTCACCGGTAAGCAAACGACATGCCAGAGAATAGTGCTGCGTCGAGCCTAAACATTAGGGCATGGGCCTTAAATGAAGACCCTGCGCTAGAGATTAAAGATAAGAGAAAAGGCCATACCCACCAAAAGAACAAATCCAATGGTGACGTTCTGGCGAAAGATATTGCCGAAGACCTTCGGGGATTTTGGACCGCGGGCTAGCTGACGATACTGCCGGTACCAAAGGTAGCCAGAGGCGACCAAAGAGAGCCAGTAAAAAATACCCAGCGGCATCGCAACGCCCAAAAAAGCCAGCAGAAGCACAGTGCCTAGGAAAAATAAGCCGACGGCTTGAGGCGCACGCGCACCGAAGAACAACGCACTGGAGTTGATCCCTAGCTTGCGGTCAAATTCGCGGTCGGGGATGGCGTATACCGTGTCAAAACCCAGCGTCCACAGGACGGTCGCTGCCCACAGTAGCCAAGTCGAAAATTCAAGCGTCTCTGTCACCGCACTCCAGCTAATGAGCACAGCAAATCCCCAAGCAATAGAGAGGACGAGCTGGGGCACCGGAAAAACACGTTTTGCCAGGGGATACAAAATAATGACCGGAACCGCAGCGACGCACAGCCAAAAGCTCAGCGGATTGAGATAGGCAGATAATATCCAAGCGCAAACAAAAGCAACTAGCGCGATCACAATGCCGACCTTTACAGATAAGGCTTTTGCGGCCAGCGGTCTGGTTTTGGTGCGTTCAACCTTATCGTCAATGTCCCGATCCCACAGGTCATTGACCACACAGCCACCGCCGCTAGTGGCCAAAGTGCCCAATACAATAACGCCGATTAGGGGTAGCTCAGGAATCCCTCTTGCGGCTAAAAATGCAGCCCACAAAGCAGGCACCATCAGAATCAGTCGGCCAGCGGGCTTATCCCAACGAAGTAAGCGGACAACCGTCATCCAAGTGGGCTCAGCAGCAGGCCCAGCATTGGGTCCATCATTCGCAGGGTCATTGACAGCGGGTTTCATACAGTTCTTCAAAAGGCGCAGTGGCGAACATCTTTCACCATACTTTAGATGTTTCGTCCCTGCTTTGAATTTATTCATCTGGGCTCACTTAGAGTAAGCATATTTACTTATTTTGGTCCCATCCACCAAATACGTAGCCGAGGGCATCGCATATTTTTCGCTGGCGGCGGTTGAAGCCTCGATAGCTTGTCCCCTGAGAATAAGCTATCGACATGGACACAAAAAGGGAAAAATCCGATCAAACCCCCTAATCAAGAGACTCTTACCCTTTCGACGACCAAATAAATTTGTCAGCAACTGCAAACTTATTTCACTAGACCGATGACAAACACCATATCTTTATGGTTAAAATAACCATAAGTCGTCAAAAGGTTAGCGGGCTCGCTACTTAAATTCATGGTTTTCATTCAAGATGGTCTAGTTCAGACGCCTGGAGCACCGTCAACAGCAGCTTTTCCGAATCGCTCAACGACTGAATCGCTGGCGATTTCAGCCGACGAGTATGGCCTGCTGACAGATTTGTATCAGCTCACGATGTCGGCTTGCTACACCGGAGAAGGGCTAGAACAAAAGCCCGCCAGCTTCGAGCTGTTTACGCGGCGGCTGCCAGCGGGGTATGGCTACCTGATTGCGATGGGATTAGAGCAGGGGCTGGAGTATTTGGAGAATTTGAGGTTTAGCCCAACGCAAATTTTGCAGCTGCAAAAAACGGGCATCTTTGGCCATGCGCCAGATAGCTTTTGGGGCATGCTCGAAAACTTTCGGTTTGAAGGGAGCGTATGGGCGGTGCCTGAAGGCACAACGATTTTTGCCAATGAGCCGATGCTGCGAATAGAAGCGCCGCTGTGGCAGGCACAGATTGCAGAAACCTATTTGCTCAATACGCTCAACTATCAAACGCTGATTGCAACGCGGGCCGCTAGGCTAAGACAAGCGGCGGGACCAGACGCCAAGCTGTATGAATTTGGCACGCGGCGCGCGTTTAGCCCGCAAGGGGCACTTTGGGCTGCCAGGGCTGCGATCGCAGGCGGCCTAGATGCAACCTCTAATGTCCTAGCGGCCCTGAAGCTGGGTCGCAAGCCAGTAGGGACGATGGCCCACGCCCTGGTAATGGCCATTTCTGCTCTAGAAGGCAGTGAAGACGAAGGATTCGAGGCCTTTCACCGCTATTTTCCAGGCGCACCATTGTTAATAGATACCTACGATACCGAGGCAGCCGCCAAGCGATTAGCTAAAAAGGTAGAAGCGGGCATGACCTTGCAGGGCGTTCGGATTGATTCGGGAGAGCTATCTACAGTGTCGCAGGCGGTGCGATCGCACCTACCCAACACGCCTATTTTCGCCAGTGGAGACTTAGATGAATATGTCATTGAAAAGCTTCGCCAAGGAGAGGCCTGCATTGATGGCTACGGACTAGGTACTAAGCTGGTCACCGGCGATCCGGTCAATGGCGTGTACAAGCTGGTCGATATTGATGGCACCCCAGTTATGAAAGAATCAAGCGGTAAAATGACCTACCCAGGACGCAAGCAAATTTTCCGCCAGTATAAAGAGGGACAGGCCGTCGGCGATCGCCTCGGGCTGGCCATTGAAGGCTCGCTTACCGATGAAACCCCTTTACTACAGCGGGTGATGCATCAAGGCGTTCGACTCGCAGCGCCAGAGAGCTTAGATGCGATCGCCCAAAGAACCGCCAACGCCGTTCAGGCCCTTCCTATCACCGTACGCCAGCTTCAAGATCCACAGCGTTTTCCGATTGAAATTTCACACGGTGTCGGCACCCTCACCGAGCAGACCCGTCAAAATAGTCAGACTCGTCAAAATAGTTCACCCCGTCAGACGGTATAGGAAGCCCTTTTATGTTTAGTCCTCCCTGGAGCAAACCCACCAGAGTGGCCCTATTTGGCACCAGTGCCGATCCGCCGCATCTCGGTCACAGAGGTATTTTAGACTGGCTCTCTGAAGCCTTTGATCATGTCGCGGTGTGGGCAGCTGAAAATCCGTACAAGCCCAAACAGTCACCCCTAGCCGATCGCGCTCAAATGCTGAGACTCCTCATTGAAACCTTGCCCAATCAGGACCGGGTAGGGGTGTATCAAAGTTTGAGCGATCGCTACACGATTTATTCCATTGCGCGGGCGCAGCAGCTGTGGCCAAAGGCAACATTCACCTTTGTCGTCGGTGCAGACCTCATTGCACAGCTACCCAGCTGGTATGAAGCCGATCAGATTTTTGCAAAGGCAGATATCTTAGTGTTTCCGCGACCAGGTCATCCCATTGAAGGGTCCGCGCTAGAAGCATTACAGAAAAAAGCGCAGGTTGCGATCGCCCATCCGCCCCAACAGCACAATATTGCCTCCAGCCGCTATCGCCAAAGCACCTGCGACGATGTGCCTAGCGACTTGCCGCCTGTTATTCGTGACTACATTACCCAGCACAACTTGTACCCATGCCTTCAAACACCGCTAGCCCGCCCCCAGGAGAAACATCAGGAGAAATATCAGGAAAACTATCGGGAGCACTCTCACCCTCAAGTCCATCCAGAAGCAACGCTCAAGGCCCATCGGTAGCCGCGCAATCTGATGTGTTGGCAGACTTTAAGGTCGGTGTCGATACGGTCATTTTTTCGGTAGATACCGAGCAAAATCGGCTGCTCGTGCTGCTGGTTATGCGCAATGAAGATCCGTTTAATGGCTACTGGAGCTTGCCAGGCACCTTAGTGCGCGTGGGCGAATCGCTAGAGGCGGCAGCCGATAGAGTCCTCACCGAAAAAATTCGGGTGAACAATCTCTACTTAGAGCAGCTGTTCACCTTTGGCGGGCCCAAGCGAGATCCGCGTGAGGCCGAAGATGCCTACAATGTGCGTTACTTGTCGGTGAGTCATTTTGCCCTAGTGCGCTTTGAAGACACCGCGCTCATTGCCGATGGCGTCAGCGGTATCGCGTGGTATCCGCTCAGCCGCGTCCCGGAGCTGGCATTTGACCATAATGAGATTCTCTCCTACGGGTACCGGCGACTACGCAACAAGCTGGAATACAGCCCAGTGGCCTTTGACGTACTGCCAGAGACCTTCACACTCAGTGATGTTTATCAGCTCTATGCAACCGTTTTAGGAGAAGACTTTTCGGACTATTCTAATTTTCGCACGCGGCTATTAAAGCTGGGCATTTTAGAAGATACCAAGGTCAAGACCTCTCGTGGTGCAGGCCGTCCGGCAAGTCTGTATAGATTTGACGCAGAGGCATTTAAGCCGCTAAAAGACAAACCGATGGTATTTCTATAGTCTTTTTGTCTACAGGAAAGAAGAGTATAGAAAAGAGATTTCAGGAAAGAAGAGATTTCAGGGAAAGAGATCGACGTACCGAAAAACAAACGTTTTGACGCCACTGTTTTGACGCCACGACAGCCACAGTCTGAGTGGGCAGGAACTTTGGTGCCTTTTATTCAGTTACAGTATTTTTGAAAAGAGTCTTCTTATGAAAATTGCGATCGCACAAATCAATCCCACTGTGGGAGATCTCTCTGGCAACGCCGAGCGTATTCTGGCTGTCGCCAAGCAAGCGAAAGAACAAGGTGCCAGCTTACTCCTCACCCCCGAACTGTCACTCTGTGGTTACCCGCCTCGTGACTTGCTTATGCGACCTAGCTTCATTGAACAAATGAAACAACAGGTGGAAAAAATAGCGGCGGATTTACCACCAGGTCTTACCGCACTGGTTGGCATTGCAGAGGCAAACGTCGCCGCAGCCAGCAAGGGTGAGAAACCTATTTTTAACAGTATGGCACTCTTGCGATCAGGCAAAATTCAAGACGTTTTTCACAAGCGGCTGCTACCCACCTACGACGTTTTTGACGAAGATCGGTATTTTGAATCTGGCAGACAGGCCAATAGTTTTATCCTCGAACAGGATAGCAAGACGGTCACGGTAGGCGTCACCATTTGCGAAGACCTTTGGAACAATGAGTCCTTTTGGGGGAAACGGGCCTATCCCATCGATCCAACCCAGGATCTGGTTGCTAAGGGCGTAGATTTGGTCGTAAACCTTTCGGCCTCGCCCTTTATCAGCGGCAAGCAAAGTTTGCGCGAGCGGATGATTGCCCACGCAGCCAAGCAAAACAGCTGCCCGATTGTGTATGTCAATCAGGTGGGCGGCAATGACGATCTCATTTTTGATGGGCAAAGCTTAGCCTTTAACCGAAATGGGGAGTTGGTCAGCCGAGCCGATGCCTTTGAGGCAGATCTGCAAATAGTAGACTTTGACACCGCAAAGCAAAACCTGACGCTCGGCAAAGTAAAACCGATGCCTGAGGCTGCCGATGCTGAGATCTGGGCAGCGCTGGTGCTAGGGGTAAAAGACTATGCCAGAAAGTGTGGATTTAAGAAGGCGGTCATTGGATTGAGTGGCGGTGTGGATTCGGCGATTGTCAGTGCGATCGCCGCCGAAGCCCTAGGGCCCAAAAACGTGCTGGGGATTCTCATGCCGTCACCCTACAGCTCAGGGCATTCGATTAGCGATGCTGAAGCGCTCGCTAAAAACATTGGCATTCAGACTAAGACACTTGCGATTGCGCCCTTGATGAGCGGCTACGACACGGTTTTAGAAAAGCCTTTTGAAGGCACCCAAGAAGGTGTTGCAGAAGAGAATTTACAGTCTCGCATTCGTGGTAATTTGCTCATGGCCATCTCCAACAAGTTTGGACATCTGCTTCTGTCCACGGGTAACAAATCAGAAATGGCCGTGGGCTACTGCACGCTATACGGTGATATGAACGGCGGCCTCGCGGTAATTGCAGATGTTCCTAAAACCCGTGTTTACTCTATTTGCCGCTGGCTTAACCGCAATGGAGAAGTGATTCCTAGCAACATCATTACCAAGCCCCCTAGCGCAGAACTTAAGCCAGACCAAGTCGATCAAGACTCCTTGCCAGACTACGACACGCTAGACGATATTTTGGAGCGGCTTGTGCAAAAGCAACAGTCCGCTGATGACATCGTTGCAGCAGGCCATGAGGCCCCAGTTGTCGAAAAAGTGATTCGGCTTGTGACCCGTGCAGAATTTAAGCGGCGGCAGGCACCACCTGTCCTCAAAGTGACCGATCGTGCCTTCGGGATGGGATGGCGCATGCCGATTGCAAGCCGGTGGTCACTGGACTTGAATCGTAGCTGAGCTAAGAGATGCCTCCGCCGTAAGGCTGCTACAGCGATTCACGTCGGTTCAGCTATGTTGGATCAAGCTGGTTTATTTCGTCAGCTGGTTTATGTCGTCAACGGATAGCTGAGTGATTTGGCTGATGTCTGTGGCGGGGAGTTTGCCGATGAGAGAGCGGGCGATCGCAACCCGTTCTTCTCGCTTGCCCTGCTCGATACCCTGCTCAATGCCCTGCTCGATACCCTGCTCGATACCCTGCTCAATGCCTTTCTGAAGACCTTTTTTGAGGCCTTGCTGAATGCCTAAGCGTACTGCATTGCGGCTATCGTGAATGAACATAGCTTGCTTATCGAGCACTTCCATCTCGTCGCGGGTAAGACGGCTTTGTTGCGCAATTTCAAAGGCGTCGTGAATGGCCGCTTCTTTTTCCAAATTGGGGGGTACAGCGTCTAAGTTATCGGCTTCTTTGAGGAAATAGAGCCATTTGTCAGTAAGTGAGTCTAACTCGTCAATGGTTTTAGTAAATTTGGGAAGTTCGGCAAAAATTAGCTCAATATCGTCGCTGTAGGTCGTCAGGTCTGTTTTTTCTTTAAGCTGGTAGCGTGAAACCACTCGATCGCTATGCTCAAACATCTCAAAGTCAGTGATGGTGAGGGCAATCACTGGATTAAGCAGGTCGTAGCTATCCCCTGCTTTTAGCTGTGTTGAGAAGGCTTTGGCCGCATTGTAAAGAACACGTTTTTCAAAGCCGAGTACGTTGAGCACCTGCATCTCGATAATGACATCGGTGCCATCGTTGAGCTTGGCTTTAACGTCCAAATACGACTGTTTGATCCCCTCAATTTGAGGCGCTTGATAGGGGTCTAGAATTTGCAAATCCTCAATGACCGATTCACCCTCGTACAACAATGCATTCAAAAAATTAATCAAGATGTCTTTGCTTTGAGGCGAACCAAAGATTTTTTTGAAGGCGAAGTCTGTTTTTGGATTGATAAAAAGAGACATTGTCCTGACGTGAGAAAAACGCCTGTGAGTATATCTTTATGTTAGCCGACGGGTCACCGTTCACGACAGTCGGACAACAAAGACACACTCGCTATAGCTCAGGATTAGCCACGAAAGCCAAAATGGTTTCGGGAAACTTGTCCGTCACGAGTAAAAATCCCTGATTGTCCAAGCGGGCTAAGCCTTCCCAGTTTCTGCCCTTGGGGCCGAGGACGAGCTGAATCGGGGGCGTGTCAGTTAGCGTGATGCCCTCGGGCTTGTAGGCAAATTCCAAGAGCCGTTCTACGGTTTCTTGCTCGCGATGGGTGGCACCTTGGCCATACGTTTCAGCAAGAGGATCTTGTTTCGGTAGCAGGTCCTGATCGCCTTTGTAAAAGTAATTGAGCACCCAAAACCGACCTGATTCATTTAAAGCGGTTGCATCAGTGATTCGGTATTCTACAGCGGGGAAGGGTAGCGGCACTTGTGGCAGAAGGGCATAGTCAAAGACAGTGGCTTTGGGCTGAGGGTTGAGTGCGACACCATTTACTTCATACAGCGATATCACCTGGTCGTCGGTGACCAGCACCGACTCATCTGCCTTATTCTCAGAAGCAGACTGTGCTGGAATTTCAGCAGGTAATGCCTCTGTAATGGTTAGCTCGCTGAGATCTTCTGCCAAGGTGCCCGTTACTAGGTAGCCCATGACGGCTTCATCGGTTTCAGCTTCAATCGTGAGAAAGGCTTGATTGCCCGAAAATGCGATCGCCTCAAAGCCTTCAAACCCTGCAATGCTTTCACCAAAATCTGGCCCCTTAAAAGCGATCGGCACTGGCAACAGTGGACCTGAAAGCCGTCCGTCAAGAAAAGCAACCAGGTCTGCTTTAGGTAAAGCAAAAAGGCTGCCGCCATCCTCTTCGCCGATGGATTGAGGATACTGAGGCAACAGAATCAAATAGTTCTTATACCAAGCTAATCCAGAGACTTCAGCATCTCTGTCGGCAAGTGGCCCAGCGATAGGAATCCTCGTAATAGATTGCTCTTTCGGCATGTCAGCGGACTGTTGTCTATCACTTGCCAGATCGCGCTGTGTTACGTCTGGAATAACAATTCGGCTTTCATCCAATGAACGATGTCGGAAGAAAAAAGCGCTACCGAAGCCCAACATGGTTAATAGAACAATCAGCGCCAGCTTTTGAGACATGAGTTAGGACAGTGTGTCTGAAGCGAGGTATTAAGCGGCTTCAACCATATCAGGAATATCGTCACTGAGTGTGATGGTCAGCTCAGGCTCTTCTTCTAGTTTGCCGTCTTCGCTGAAGGCCATCGTCGTTTTAATGTCTTTGAATAAGGTGTCACAAATAGAGTCAAGTTTGAGATCGTTAAAGCTGTAGCCAAAGGGATTTTCGATTTCATTGCCGATTTCTTCTATGCCCAGTAGAACAAAACTGACTAGGGCGATCGCACTCGGCGTCCACCAGCCTAACTGTTCCACTAGCCCCAAGGGCAAAATAAGGCAGTACAGCAGCGTCAGTCGTTTGAGATAAATTTTGTACGACATCGGCATCGGTGTTTTGATGATGCGTTCGCAGCCGCTCAGAGCTTCGACCAGCTGATTGACCAGCATGTTACAGTCGGCTCTTTGCGGGCCGTCAATATAGCCTGCTTGATACTGACGCTGAAAGTAATGACTCAGCCAAAAGGTCACCAGCTGCGGAGGGCGTTCGGCTTTTTCGATTTGAGCAATGTCTTCGGCACTCAGTAAATCTTTGAGCTGGCTGACCGGAGATTCCTTTCGTAAAAAACACTTAGTTGCGATCGCAAATCCTACCAGCCGCTTCAATGCCGCTTCCTTTTCCGCTTTGGCCTCTGCCGTAGGTGCCGCTACCGCTATCTTAATTTCTCTGGACAGGTTACGGGTGGTAATCACCAAGGTACCCCAAGCCTTACGACCGTCCCAATAGCGCTCGTAAGCAGTATTTGTGCGAAACACCAGCAGCAAACCCAACACCAAGTTACAGGCCACATTGCTCGTCAGCGCTTTCATATTGTTGCTGTCATGCCACAGCCCAGATTTGTAGGTTGCAGCCATCCCCAGCGACAGCGCTGAAAAGAACAAAATACGCGGCAAAATTCTGGGCAACACAGAGCCTTGCAGACGCAGCGCAGACAGAATCCATGTAGAACGAGGCGTTGCAGTCAAAGGAGTTGCAGTCATAAATACAGAGGGCTTGGACTGTGATTGTCAAAAATCTTACACTGCCCATGAGTTGATAGGCTATAGGCCAACGTTATCGCCAAGGCCCCAAGGCAGGCAATCCCTATGACTGTAAGCAGTAAAACCGCTAAAAAACTTCTGTACGACTACATGTTTGAAAGTGAAAGTGCAAAGGAGTGGGTAGAAGACGTATGGGGCCTAAGCCCATTTTTAGGACAGGGCGCGGCCAATGCGGCTGAGGTCCTCGGCGCACTCCTTGAAACCAGCACAGAAGAGCAGCTCAATGCGCTAGTTTCTAGCCTGCACGCGGCCCATCAAGACACGATTAGTGAGTTAGCCACCGCCAGCGAATGGCGAGTGTCCATCGATCCGAAGACGGCGAACATGGAAGAAAACTAGCCGTTTCCAGTGCGTTCGTTTCCGCTCGCCGTCTCTTCATCATCCGTCCTAGCCATTGACACCCTAGAACGTATTCTTAATCGCATCGGCAAAGCCAAAGCCCAAAGCGACCTGCCCAGCAGCAGTGTAATGAATCTGATCGGACAGTAGCTCGAAGCTATCGGTATTAACGATATAGTTCCGAGAATCAGCAGCGGCGACGGCTTCTTGGGCGTCAGTCACCACCCCGGCAAAGGTAGGACTGAGTTTGCCAATGACAAATCGCATATCAGCACCATACCGGCTGCGCATATCGGCAATGAAGGCTGTTAGGTTAGCCTCATAATCAAAGCGAGTGACGCCAGTATCAGACTCCCCCTGCATCCATACCATGCCTTCAATGTCGTAGCCGATATTTTGACTCTCTAGCTCAGCGAGGGCATCGGAAACGCGGTCAGTGAAAATATCGTACTCACGATTATTAGCACCGTCTGGGTCCCAGTCATTGGCTAAGTCTGTCGCCCCTTCCGCATGTTTAATCAGGTACACCTCTTCAGGCGCAAAGCCATCTATTCCGCGGCCAAAGGTGAGCTCTGGGCCAAACTCAGGCCAGTCGCCGTTAGGACTAGCAAACCCAGGTCTGAGGTTAGAAAAATCTTGAATATTTTCTTGCCAGATTTGGACCGCAGGGTAGTCGCCCGCGAGGTTAGCCGGTAAATTGCTGTTGCTCGCCAAGCCTACCGCGTTGGATTGGCCGCCTACTAAGAAGACAGAGACTTCGTTGGTGACATTCACAGTTAGCGATTGGGTGTCGCTCTGGCCAGCACCGTTAGTCGCCGACACATTGACCTCATAGGTGTTGTTGCTGCCAGCATCATTTGGGTTTTCATAGTCAGGGGCAGTTTTAAAGGAGAGGACGCCCGTATTGCTGTTGATGTTGAAATCGCCCGCATCGGTGCCGCCTGCGATCGCATAAACAATCCCACTACCCGTTGCGTTGACATCCGTCACCTGCTGAGTATTCTCACCCAAGGAAATGGTTGCGGATGCGCCGCCGCCGTTGCTGCTAATCACCGGCGTGTCACCAGAAGGTGCACTGACATTCACCGCAAAGGTAGCAGTTGTTGCTGCCGCAGCATTGCCGCTTTCATCGCGGACTTGATTCGCTCGCAGCCGAACCGTGTAAGTGCCATTGTCAGCCTGCTGCCAGCTACCGCCGGGAGCGTTGATGCGATAGGTGGCCGTGCGCGGTGAGCCATTGCTATTGTTGCTGCTACTCACCAAGGTTGCCAGTTGGCTAAAGCCATTAGGACCGGTGACGCGCACGTCGTTGTTATCCAGGGTGGCCACATCAATCGCCGCATTATCGGTATAGGTAATCGCGAAGTCGTACTGGCTACTGTTGCTATTCACATCAGCCGCACTAATGCTAGCTGTGGGCGCAGTGGTATCAGCAGCAGGCGGGTTGCTATCGCCGGCCTTCAAAGACAAATCGTCAATAAAGGTATCACCGTTGCTGTTGCCTTTGTAGGCCCACACCTGTACAAACTGGGTGCCCGCAGGCGCGGTTTCTTCCATGTCGTACTGTCGCCAGTTTTGAGCAGTAATATTGCCACTCTCGGCCCGGCCCACTACGTTGTAGTTGGCATCAAAAAAGTTGAGACCAAACGCGTTGTAGCCATTGCTAGAAGATTTGGCATAGCCAGTGAGGGTATAGATCTCACCTACTGACCCCGAGATAATTTTGCCAATGCCGCTGTCTGCGGTACTCAGCTGTAGCGATTGGCTACCGCTAAACGTTTGGCTTGTGGAAAGTTGTTCTTGGCCGCTAAAGCCAAACCACCCATCTAAGCCATTTTCAAAGCCACCATTCGCAAGCAGCTCTGTGCCGCCGCCGCCACCACCGCCACCGGGGTTACTAGCAATGTTGACCTCAAAGCTTGCATTGGTCGCCAGCAGTGCGTTGTTACTGGTGTCGCTGACTTGGTTGGGCTGAAGGGCAACGGTGTAGGTACCATTGTCACCATTACTCCAGCTGCCATCCGGTGGGGTAATGCGATAGCGGGCGGTTCTGGTAGGGCCATCCGTATTGTTGTTGACCGCAATAAAGGTAGCTTGCTGGTTAAAGCCATTAGGACCGGTGACGCGCACATCACCATTGCCTAGGGTCGAAACATCGATAGCCACATTGTCGCTGTAGTCAATAGAGAACTCGTAGCTGCTGGCAGCAGCGTTGACCGTAGCCGCACTAACACTGGCAGTGGGGCGAGCGGTATCGGAGGCGGGCGGCGTAGTGCCTCCAGCACTTAAGTCCAAAGCATCGATAGCAACAACGCCATCATTACCGCCGCGGTAGGTCCAGACCTGGGCAAAGGCCGTACCTGTGGGTGCGGTGGCTTCCACTTCGTAGCGCTGCCAGCTGTTACCACTAATGGGCGTGCTGGCGTTGTAGCTAAGGGTGTTGTAGTCAGCATCAAAAAAGGTGAGGCCCATGGCACTGTAGCTACTCGTCGAAGACTTGGCATAGCCTTCAAGGGTGTAGGTTTCACCAGCGGTAGCCCCCAAAGTTTGTGCGGTACCCGCATCAGCGGTGGTGAGCTGAAGGGCCGCGCTGCCATCAAAAGCGCCGTTACCGCCTGCGGTTTCTTGGCCAGAAAAGCCAAACCAGCCGTTGATACCGTTCTCAAAGCCACCATTGGTAAGCAAGTTTAAGGTGTCAGCAAAGGCGGCTTGGGCATCGGCGGTAAGCGCGATTTTGCTTTCAATCGTGCCGGTTTGTTCTTCGAGTACCCAGTTGCCCTGCGCGCCCGTCAGGTCTGAAGAGGCCGCAACGTCCGCGCTGGTGAGTTGGCTCAGCTGCTCAATGAAGGCGTCACCCTCAGGCCCCGCCGCGACATTGCAACCATATAGCAGCAGGTCACCCGTGGGCGATAGAGCTGTGCCCCACTGGGTGAGCGCGTCAGCGTAGGCATCGAGAGTATGGGTACTGAGCTGAGCATTACCCAGGTTCAGGCTAGCCTGTGCACCGTGGGCGAAAATTTGTACGCTGGCTAGGTCTTTAGACTGACTCAGCGTCTGGGTAATTTGGTCAATGCCGTTGGTCGCGGTGTCAATGAAGACCAATTGCGTGGCAGATAAGCCTTGAATCAGAGTGTCAATATCTGCGATCGCCCGATCGACAAAGGCAATATTAGAAGAAGCCGGTGCGAACTGACCAGTCAGCGCCTGCGCTATCGCTGGCACAGTCGAATCAGCCATTCTCACAAGCGGTTGCGCAGCCGTCGTTCCGGGCTTTGCAATAGACCCTAGCGGGGAAGCCGTACCAGCATCAAATGTCATAGTGATTTCTTATAAGTATGTAGGGGCATCAGAGCAATCCCAAAGACACACTAAACCAAGGCACCGTAGCGTACGGTTCTCGCCTTTGCTTTGTCTTATCAGGATTGATAGCTGTAAATTTACTTTTGTTGATGCACCTTACCTACATAAGGCTATCGCTGACCGGATATTGTTCCGCCCAGCTTAATATTCTATGAAGGAAATTAATTAGATTAGTACAGCTAGACCAGTACAGCCCAAGCATTCAATCTAAAGCTTGAGGCTGCACCCTCAGCACCCGCACCTGCCTGTTCTTTAATTGGCTTGTTCTGAAAAAGATTGAGCCTCAAAGCCCAGCGCACCTGCAACCAGACCATTGGGAAAGCGCTGTACAGACTGGTTATAGCTAGCAACCGCTTCGTTGTAACGCATACGTTCTGTGGCAATGCGGTTTTCGGTGCCTGCAATTTCGTATTGCAAATTAATAAACAGCTCACTGGATTGGAGTTCATTGCTGCTAGCCGCAAAGATTTGAAAATCTGAGATTGCACGTTTCATCGCTTCATCAGCGGCCTGTTGTTCTGTCACAGTATTCGCTGTGAGAAAGCCTTCACGGGCATTGCTGAGCGATCGCATCACGTCACTTTCCCTGTCCGCATAGGCTTGGGCAACTTGGGTGAGCTGCGGAATCAAATCCGCCCGGCGCTGCATTTGGTTTTCAACCTGGGCCCACTTACTTTCGACCGTGGTTTGCTGGCTACTTAGAGAGTTGTGCACGCCACCGACCCACAGCCCGCCGAGTAAAAGAGTCGCTGCTGCGATCGCACCCCCTATTTTCAACTGTTTCTGCTGCTGGGCTCTCTGTTGAACCTCAGCTATCTGCTCTTGTTGGATCTGTTCATACGCCTGCTGAATTAGTTCAGGGGGAAGAGAGACTTCCGAGCCAGCCGCCATCAGCTCAGCCAGAGAATAATCATCGCTTTGCGCTTGCCCTTGGTAGAGCCGACTGGCTTTTTCTAGCACGCTAGGCACCAACTCTTCAGGAATGGATTGTTCAAGATTCATGGCTAGTCTCTCCATTTGCCAACTGTTGTCTTACCAGCTGTCTCCACCGCCACCACCACCGCTGCTACCGCCGCCAAAGTCGCTGCCGCCACTGTAGCCGCCACCGCCACCGCTGTAGCTGTCGTGACTGCTGTAATGGTTAGAGTAGCTACTAGAGCTTCCAGAACGCCCAGAACCACTAGAGCTACCTGTATTAAGTGCGCTCAGCGCCCAAAGGCCACCGAGGCCAAGCAGCATCAGCACAAACACGACATTGTCAGACTCATCTGGTTGACCAGAGGGCTGGCGGTTGTAAGTGTTTGGGGTAACCGGCTGTAAGGCAGTATTGGCGACCGGCGCGAGTGTCTCACCGTTAAGCGTCTCGCCGTTGAGCACAGTGACCAGTGCTTCAGTCCCGTTTAGAATACCCGTATCGAAGTTGCCTTGCTTAAACTCGGGGGTAACACGCGATCGCAAAATCTCTCCCACCTTCGCATCAGGCAGCATACCCTCCAATCCGTAGCCCACTTCTATCTCCGTACGGCGATCGCCCTTAGAAACTAAAAACAACACGCCATTATCTTCACCTTGTTTCCCAATTCCCCAGCTGTTGAACAGCTCAGTGGTAAAAGCTTTGGGGGTTGCCAAAGGTTGCGTATCGGCCACCGTGACAACGGCAATCTCATGCCCTTTAGTGGCTTCTAGCTTATTAATAAGCTGGTTGAGTTCAGCTTCTTCACTAGCGCTGAGCATATCTGCCATGTCCATTACCCAGCCGTCACTTGTTTGGCGTGGATTGGGCACGTCCGCAGGTGAAATAGCTACACTAGGCATTGCTGATAGAGCAAAGCTAAGGCCCAGGCCAACGGTCACGCCCATTAACGCTTTGCTGCGTTTTGCGAGGCGTAGAACAACATCAGAAGTCGATAGTTCAGATGTCAGCTGTTTCATCTAGTGCGAGATGAGTGCAAAGACTCACTTAAAAACGACCCTAATAACAACACTAGCTTCTGAAGTTATTCCAGAAATATTTGATGAGTTTGCGCTACCAGCTGGACCCGGCACCGCCACCACCACTAGAACCACCGCCAAAGCTGCTGCCCGAACTGCCACCGCTAGAGCTACTGCCAGAACTGTATGACGAGCCAGAACTACTAGAGTTGCTGGTCGATTTTTTGGAAATGCTGACCGTTTTTTCACTACGTGCATGGCAGCAGGCGCACTCTTTTGTAATTCGCCGCGAACCAGAAGAGTAAGTTGTTGCGGATTTAATCACCCGAGAGGTGACTTTTAAGGTGAGCGCCTGACAGGTTTTACAAGTTTTATATCCTGATTTTTTGAGTCCGAAGGAAAATAGGTGAAGGTTTGGGGTCGTGACTTTAGCACTGAAGGTATTGGTTTGAGGAAGCAAGCTACAGGCCTGACAGCACCAGCCTTCATAAGCTTTGGTGCCAATTCTAATTTCGGTTTGTTTCGGTTTGGAGAGGTGTTGGGTAAGTTGTGTGGTGGTCAGTAGCTGCATAGGGCGATCACAACTTTTGCAAAGGACGTCGTAGCCTTTTTCGCTCGCTCTAAACAATCGTAAGAGACCGGCAGAAGTACCATAAAAGAGAATCAGAAAAAAGGGTGAGGCTAACAAGCCTAGCCCGCCGGTAAGAAATGAGATGGGAAGTAAAGGAAAAATCGCTAGAAAACTGATAAACAGCCATCTTTTTATAGCCTGTAGCAGTGGATCTTTCACCCGCGCTTGATGGTTGCTAATCCAAATTTCTGTGGCTAACCAGGCACCTGTAACGATAGGCGACAGTGCGATCGCGCCAAAGCCAACGCCTGTGATCGCAATAGAGACAACGACTCCAAGTCCTAGTAAAACAACGCAAACGAGAGTAAACTGCCGGTTGCGAGCGTGAACAATGAGCCAACTACTCTCGCTTGCAAGTCTTTGGTTGGTTTGACCATACTGGCTACCGTCAAAAATACTGAGGAAGCCACCGCCATTGATAAATCTATCCGACTTTTTATCGCCTATCCACGCCCTAGCCCACAGGTAAAAAGAAAGATTCCCAATTTTTGCAATGCGAGAATGATCGACCGGCTTAATATAAATCGGTTTTACCTGTCCTGTCCTGAGTGGCTTTAGGACAACAACACTTAGCACCAGCGCTGTGAGTAGCCCTGCAAAGAAGACACCCAAAAACACACGAAACTCGGTCGATTCATCCGCGAGCGATCGCCTGGATAGGAGTGACGTGCTTTCTGAACTTACGGGTACTGGCTGGGCGATCACAGGCTGTATCGGCAAAGTTTCCTGTGGCGTCGCCTGTCCTACTAATGAGGGTGCTGGCAACGAGACCTCTTCACCGGTAATGGCTGTGATTATGGCCGTCGTTCCGGCAAGAATACCGCCATCAAAGTTGCCTGACTTAAACTGCGGTGTGACCTTTGTATCTAAAATTTTGCCTACTTTGGCATCGGGTAAAAGACCTTCTATGCCATAACCTGTTTCTACTTCCGTTCTGCGATCGCCCTTAGACACCAAAAACAACACACCATTATCTTCACCCGCCTTGCCAATCCCCCAGGTGTTGAACAACTCAGTGGCAAATTGTTTGGGCGACGCTGCGGGCCGGGTATCTGGCACGGTCACAATAGCTAATTCTGCACCTGTGGTAGCCTCTAGCTGGCTAATCAGCTGGTTGAGCTGAGACTCACTCTCAGGGCTGAGCATATTGGCAGTGTCGCTCACCCAGCTCCCGCTAGTCGTCTGTGGGTTTGGCACACTAGAAACAGGCACAGCAACGCTGGGCAACGCAGGTAATAGAACAACCCAACTGCTAAGGCAAACGCCTAAAAGGCCACCGATCAGGACTCGATACAACCGTCTCATTGGAATCACAAACAAAGCGTCCATAGCACAGGCATCAATCACAAATACGTCCGACGTCTAATCAAGTCGCATTTACAGTTTTCCCAGGGAGTCTTTAGGCCATTCTGCGAGAATTCTCGCGATTTCACCCAATCAAAAGGGTCAAAAAAAGTGCTACCAGCTATCACCACCCCCGCCGCCACCACTCTCGCCACCACTAAATCCACCGCCCTCAAAGCTGCTGCTGCCACTTCCACTGCCATAACTGCTGCCGTGCTCATAACCACCGCTGTAACCCACAGTAGGACTCGTGCGACGATGATGAGCGAGTGTTCGCGAGAGTGGTGGAATGACGACTTCTTGAGTGCTAGCAGCCTTGCAATAGTGGCAGCACTTTCTTTGGGTTTTCAAGCCTGTTTTGTGTTTGGTTGCTTTTTGAAGGGGGTAATCAGTCACTTTGACCGTTAAGGTTTGGCACGTGTCACAGTTTTGATAGCCTTTGTTATTGAGTACGTATGAACAGAGGTGAATGCTAAGGTCCTTGGGATGGTTAGGCGGTAGACAGTGCTGACATTGCCAGCCCTCATAGAATTTAGTGTTGAGTTCGATTTCTGTGTGTTGTGCAGGAGTTATGTGTTGAACGAGCTGACAATGCGTAAGCTTTTTTAAGGGAAATCGACAGATTTTACAGGTGATGGGCTCGGGCTCCGTTAGAGCAGCCTCTTCAGAAGAGAGTCTGAGCAGCCTCACCATCACCGCATAGGCCCCCATCAAACCCGTGAGTAAAAAGGGAAGCATCCATCCAGCTAGCCCAAAGGTCACAAAGTAACACAAAACTGAAAATAGCGAGCAGAATGCGCACCCTGCACATGCGACCAGCATCAACTTGCCAATAATGTAGCCAAAACTCTCGAATCTTGTATCTTGAGAAAATTCTCGTTCTCCAATTTCAACTTTGGTCAGCTCGTATCCCAGCCAAGCCCAAGCCACAAGTGGCAGGAATAATACGGCCTTGCCCAGGATAAAAACTGACAGCGCAGCCAACCCACTTATGAGCTGAAAAGACTTCCAGCCACTGCGAAGGATTTGTTTATTCCAGCAATCACTCATCAAAATGCTGACTGCATTTGGGGCCTCTGCGGCGGACTTAAGGCTGTAGTAGTGAAGGCGCTCTCGCCGCGTGAGTCCAAACCCTTGTACCTGGCTGATGCGCTCTCCGACCAGTCCACGTAGGCTTGCGGTTATAACGCGATGCCACCAGAAGGTAGGCTCTGTGATAGCTGATCGCCCGGTCGGTGCCAAGCAGATGGGGGAAAGGATGAAATATTTGGGGAATTGGAAGCATTTCATAGCGATATTTACCAGCTGTCGCCAGCACCCCCACCACCGCTATCACCACCGCCAAAGCTACCACCACTATCACCGCTGTAACTACTGCTGCTCCCGCTATCGTAGCTATAGCTGCTGACATCATGGCTGTAGCCACTAGAGTTTTGACGGCTAGAGACTGGAACAATTTTTGGAATAACAGAGTTTACTTCAGTATGTTGACCACAGCACTGACAGTCTCGAATGGTCAATTTGCTGCCCGCTTCCGTAGTAGTGGCCTCTTTAAGCACCGTTGAACTCACCTCAACCGTCAATGCCTTGCAGGTGCGACAGTTCTTATACTGCTCATTATTGAGAACAAGAGAGAACAGATGACCGCTTAAATTTCCTGGTTCAGTTTTTTTGTCGCTACAGGCTTGACAGCACCAAGCTTCATAGGCTTTTGTTCTCAACCCAACTTCTACTTTTTCAGCGTCACGCAGGTGCTTATTAAGCAGTTGATTGTTCAGCGACTGCATCGGATGGTTGCAGGACTGGCAGTGAATGATGGGATCTTCTGGCAGCTGCCTCACTAACCGTAAAATGCCCGCACAAGTGCTGAACACAGCGGTGAGGAAAGCTGGTATGGCAAACAGTCCCAGGACCATTAACACCGTGAATAAGATGATCAATAAACACGTTATTTCGAGGATGTCGAATTTGAGCGATGCACCGATAGGGTTTTCGACAGTCTGCCGGGTGGATGCATCGGCGTTTTTATAGCGGGCAATCCAAATGATGTTGAGCCCCATTTCATAGACCATCCACAGCAAAGTAACGCCAACGAGCCAAGTTACCTTACCTTGAAGAAAAATGGCTGAGATAGTAGCCCCCAAAAGAGCTAGGCAAAAGAGTGTCCGGCTGCTTTGGAGCAAGTCTTCACTCCATCGGAAATCAACGAGCAGGCTTTTTGGCTGGCTGGACTTCGATGTTGCGCTTAGCGTCCGCTTAAGGCGGGTTGGAGGTGGTGTGTCAAGGCCAGTCAGATCGTTAAAACGAGTGGCTAACGAGTCAATTAGCGGCCCGTTTGAGTGAGGTTGTAGCGTCGAGGGGTCCAATAGGGTAGAGACGCCTTTGGCGTTGGCCATATCTTGACCAATAAGCGATCGCAGCGCCAGTCTAAACAAGGTGTCTAAAAATAGGCTGGCACTCTCTAAGTTAGAACGGCCTGTTGGTTCAATGTAGATCGGTTTTTGGTAGGCTTTTGCAAGCTTTTTGAGCAGAGCGATCGCACCCCATGCCAAACCCGCCACCACAATAACAACACGATTGAAAATCCACTCAACTTTAAAGCCCAGTCGATCCGTCCACGATTGAGCTGGAGACACCTTGAACGCTGACGCCGAGGCTTCTCCGCTTAGGATATCCACCATGGCCTGAGTTCCTGCAAGGACACCCGCATCAAAGTTACCATTTTTGAACTGTGGCGTGACCCGAGTGCGCAAAATTTGCCCCACCAGCGCATCGGGCAAAACGCCCTCAATGCCGTAGCCAGTTTCGATTTCATTGCGGCGATCGCCCTTAGACACTAAAAACAACACACCATTATCTTCACCCGCTTTGCCAATACCCCAGGTGTTGAACAACTCAGTGGCAAATTGTTTTGGCGACGCCGAGGGCCGGGTATCTGGCACGGTCACAATAGCTAATTCTGCACCGGTGCTAGCCTCTAGCTGGCTAACCAGCTGGTTGAGCTGAGACTCACTCTCAGGGCTGAGCATATTGGCAGTGTCGCTCACCCAGCTCCCATTAGCCGCTTGCGGATTGGGCACGCTAGCAACAGAAACAGCCGTGCCAGGCAACGCCAAAAATAGCACCCACCCACCGCTAAGACAAATCCCTAACAGGCTACCAATCAGTACTCGATAAAACCGTCTTCTTGGCTGTCTCATAAGATTGTCAAGCCAAGCACTCATACACGGACTCAATAACAAACGCGCTTAAGAAATCTAATCAAGTCGCATTTATAGCTTGCCCAGGGAGTCTTAAGGCCATTCTCCGAGAATTCTCTCATTTTTGCTCAATAGCGCCGACTCAATGAATTTTTCAGACCTGGTTAACCAAATTCAGCCAGCGAGCTAACCGTACAGACCATCACTAGCTCGGTAGCAACTTGTAGGTCTTAATAACACCAGGGTCAATGCCGTAGCCAATGTTGTGCCCAGGGACTTCAAGTATCTCCTCAAGCTGATAGCCGAATTGGTTAAAAGGCGCATGGTCTAAAAACACACCTGAATTTTCTAGGATTCTGATGCCGCGCCCTGTTATCCAGTCCTTATTAGGCACAATGGCTGGGTTAGGGCTGGGATAGTGCTCCGTGACAAAAACAGCTTTATATTGGGCGAACTTGGGCAAAATTTTGAGAATTTTCGCATTGGATAAATGCTGTAGCACCTGCCGAATCAAGGCAACGTCCCCTTGTGGCAAGGCATCTTCTACGATATTCAAATGCCGAAATTCCACCTGCGCGCTGCCGTATTGAGACTGGTTATAGGCAACAACATCGGGAACAATGTCAGTCCCAATATAGCTATCAACAGACTCAACAAACGCCCTACTCACCTGAAAGTCTCCACAACCCAAATCCACTAAGGTGACTGGTGCATGGGCAGTGTGCTTAAAGCTGTTGAGCTGTTGCTGAATCGTTTGGATGTAGGGCTCTACAATCGCTCGCTGGCTCGATCCAATACCTGAAGAGAACTTTGAGCTGTCTTCAGTGGCCGCAGTTTCTTGTTCCTGAGCAGCTTTTTTCCAGTGCCCCTTGCGATAAATCTCAGAGAAGATTTGCTGTGTGTCTTTTTCTGGGGCTATTCTCGCTTTCACAATGCGTTTGCTTCTTCGCAAAACATCGATAAGTCCAGCAGGAACACGCTCTAAAATAGGATTTTTCATAGGGCATTGAAGAAGATAGACGCAAACAGGGCACGGCAGCGCTCAATCATCGATATCCGTCAACACTGTTGGGATATGAGTATATAACTTGATACAAGGGCGCTACTCTACCAAGTTGTATAAAATGTTTCTATTTTTTTCAAGGGGTCATGACGATAAACGGGTAAGCACCCAGCTTCGCCAAAGCTCAAAAGCCTCGCAGATAGTAGGATTCAGAAAAACTACGGGGCAATATTACAAAAAAGAAAGCCCTCACAAATACTGACAAAAGCAGCCTTTGTGAGGGGGATAGGGGTGTGAGCTATCTAAGGAAAATCTCGGAGAAAAAGCCTTCGAGGCCTAACTTTGCGTCGGCAAAGGCTCAGGCCGCAGCGAAATCGTCTGGGCATCGCCGCCTCGGTCGAGCTGTAAGCGCAGGTCACTGCCTAAACCATTGGCTTCTACGGCTTGCTGCACATCTTTACCAGTGGCGATCGCATCTCCATTCACACTGTTCACCACGTCTCCGGCTCTAATCCCCGCTTTCGCCGCAGGTGAGCCCGGTACCACGCTAGCGACCAAGACACCCTCATCAGCTTCTACTCGGAAGCCATTGTTCGGATCCTGATTCACCGACTCGCGCACCTCAGGGGTTAGATTTACCATTTGAATCCCAATAAAGGGATGCTCCACTTTCCCCGTCGCCACAATCTGGCCAGAAATGCGCTGTACCGCATCGATCGGGATGGCAAAGCCTAGGCCCTGCGCACCGCTGATAATCGCGGTGTTCATGCCAATGACCTCACCTTTAGCATTGAGCAAAGGGCCGCCTGAGTTACCGGGGTTAATGGCCGCATCGGTTTGAATGAAGTCCACTCGCTTATCTGGGATGCCCACCTGACCGCTGGTGCGCCCGGTCGCGCTGACAATGCCAACGGTGACGGTGTTGTCTAGTCCTAGGGGGTTGCCGATTGCGATCGCAACTTCTCCTGGCAACAAGTCAGCCTCACTCACCGCAACCGTCGGCAAGTCGTTAGCATCCAAATCAATGACTGCGACATCTGTCACCGGGTCACTGCCGAGCACCTTACCTTCCAAGCTGCGCCCGTCTTTAAGCGTAACCTGCACCGTATCGGCCCCTTCCACCACATGGGCGTTGGTCAAAATCCGACCATCTTCACTCACAATAAAGCCTGAGCCTACACCGCTCTGCGTGCGTTCTTGAGGCAGCTGCGACGGCAAGCGACCGCCAAAAAAGCGGCGGAATTCTTCTGGAATCGCAGGGGACTGTCGTGACACCGTTCGCGAGGCGTTAATCCGCACCACCGCAGGACCCACTGCCTGTACGACCTCTGCAATGGAGCTGTCTTCAGCAGGCACCGCTAACCTGACCGGTGTTGTCTGATAGCTGGGTTGCTCGGCAGTTTGTCGAGCATCTTGTACGGACTCTGAGCCAGCAGACCCCAGCCGATTGCCCAGCTGATTGAAAGTACCGGCATACTGAGTGCCTGCCGTTGCAACACCCGCACCCAGCAGTACCAGTGCTAGCGAAGTGGTTACCCGGCGACCTATAGCGTGAGAGTTGGTTGTCATAAAACTTACACATACTCGAACAACACCCTCACTCTAAACAGCCGATATGACAAGGGTATGACAAGGCTGTGACAAGGCTGTGAAATTCTCAACTTTCACACCATCTTTAGTCCTCATCTGCCCCTAATTTGGCCCCAACTGGCACAATAGAGAAGTTCATTCTCCCCAGATGCCTTCGTGTTAGCGCCTGAGACCCTATTTCCTTTTCAGTTAGACGATTTTCAGCTAGACGCGATTGACGCCTTAAACCAAGGTGAATCTGTCATCGTCTGTGCGCCCACAGGCTCTGGGAAAACCCTCATCGGAGAATATGCCATCCACCGGGCACTCGCGATGGGCAAGCGCGTATTCTACACCACACCGCTTAAAGCCCTTTCTAATCAAAAACTACGAGACTTCAAGCGCCAGTTTGGCGATGAGAACGTCGGCTTACTTACGGGCGATAGCTCTGTAAACCGTGATGCACCGGTGGTGGTGATGACCACAGAGATTTTTCGCAATATGCTCTACGGCACCACTATTGGCGAAGTGGGCACATCTTTGCAGGGAGTACAGGCCGTGGTGCTAGACGAATGCCACTACATGAACGACCGCCAGCGCGGCACAGTCTGGGAGGAGTCCGTCATTTACTGTCCACCAGAAGTGCAGCTGGTAGGGCTTTCAGCCACGGTGGCCAATGGCGGCCAGCTCACCGACTGGATTGGGGAAGTCCATGGTCCTACTCGGCTGATTTATTCAGACTTTCGTCCGGTGCCGCTGACCTTTCACTTTGCAGTAGAGAAAGGCATTTTCCCGCTACTTAACCCGTCTAAAAATGCGATTCACCCTCGGTTGAAGAACCATCGAAAACCGCCCCGTCGCCAGCGAGGGCAAAAAAAGAAGGCGGCTGGAGCCACGCTGCCAGGGATTGTGAGCAAATTACAGCAAAAGGACATGCTGCCTGCGATTTACTTTATCTTTAGTCGTAAGGGATGCGATAAATCTGTGCAGGCGGTTTCGCACATGAATTTGGTAACCGCTGCTGAATCAGAATTATTGAAGCGACGCATTGATGACTTCTTAGCGAAAAACCCGGACGCGGTGCGAGCCAATCAGCTAGAGCCCTTGTACCGGGGCATCGCGGCTCACCATGCGGGCATTTTACCCGCGTGGAAAAACTTGGTAGAACAACTTTTTCAAGCGGGGCTGATCAAAGTGGTCTTTGCCACCGAGACGCTCGCAGCAGGCATTAATATGCCCGCACGAACAACAGTGATTAATTCGCTCTCTAAGCGGACAGATGACGGGCACCGGCTGCTTCATGCGTCTGAGTTTTTGCAAATGTCGGGTCGGGCCGGACGGCGAGGCATGGATGAGCAAGGACATGTGGTCACAGTAGAGTCTCCTTTTGAAGGGGCCAAAGAGGCTTCTCGACTGGCTTTATCACCGCCTGATCCCCTAGTGAGCCAGTTTACGCCGAGCTATGGCATGGTGCTCAATCTGTTGCAGATTCATACGGTAGAAGAGGCAAAAGAGCTGATTGAGCGAAGCTTTGGGCAGTATTTAGCGACGCTGCATTTAGCGCCGCAGCGGCAGGCGATCGCAACAGTAGAGCGCGAAGTCGCGGTGCTCAAAGATCAGCTGGCTTACATTGATGATGATGCGATCGCTGAATACGAAAAACTACGCGGCTGGCAAAGAGAAGAACAGCGCCTGCTCAAAATATTACAACAGCAAGCCGAAGAAGTCCTAGGCGGTGGCGACCCCGTTGCAGCCTCGTTTGCCATGGCAGGCACCGTTCTTTCTCTCAAGGGCAAACATGTAAAAGTCTCTTCGCCGTTGCCCGCTGTCTTAGTCAGTAAAATTCCAGGACCTGGACAGTTTCCTTTCCTTATTTGTATCGGGCAAGACAATCGCTGGTACGTGGCCACCGTAAAAGATGTCGCTATTTTGCACAGTGATATTGAACGCATGCGCGAAGCAGACACGCTTACAGTGCCTACCGATTTGCGGACATCTCCTGGGCAGGTGCGCAAAGGAAATGAAACAACAGCAGCAGTGGTCGCAAAGATGCCAGCACTCCCCACCTTGGAAGAGCAAGCCCCCGAAGTAAAGGAACAGCGAGATAAGGTAGAAGCTGTCACAGTGAAGCTGCTGGCCAATCCGGTAGGCCAGTTAGACAATCCAAAGGCGGTGGTAAAACAACGAAAGCGGTTAAAAAAGCTAGAAAAAGAAGTGCGCGACAGAGCGCAAAAGTACGAACAACAAACCCACCACTACTGGCTAGAGTTCGAGAGCCTCATGGATGTCCTCGAAAACTTCCAATGCCTTCATAACGACACCCCCACTGAACTGGGCCAACTGTGCGCCGCCATTCGTGGCGATAACGAGCTATGGCTCGGCCTTGCCCTCGCCTCAGGCGAATTCGACGGACTAGAGCCACAGCAGTTCGCCGCTGCCTGCGCAGGCATTCTCATGGAAAACAACCGCCCAGACACTTGGATTCGATTTCAGGCCACTGGCCCGGTTGTTGAAGCCCTAGAAGGCTTACGTGGTTTACGACGTCGCATTTTCCAAGAACAGCGCAGGCACGACGTACAAATTCCGGTTTCGTTGGATTGGGATTTGATTGCGATCGTAGAGCAGTGGGCGCTAGAAACGGAGTGGCAAGATCTGTTCGACAACACCAGCCTCGACGAAGGAGACATCGTCCGCATTTTGCGCCGCACATTGGATTTTCTCTCGCAGATTCCCCATGTACCTTTTCTGCCAGATGAAGTAAGGAGCACGGCCCGTCAGGCGGCCTTCTTACTCAATCGCTTTCCCGTTAATGAGTCTGCCGGGTGAGTATACGGTTCATCATCTACAATTAAGTGACACTACATAATTATCTATCGAGTTTGCATTGAGGTTTTCTATGTTAACCGTGACTATCGATGAAATTCAGCGTGACCCTTCAAAGTACTTGCGGCAGGTAGAAGCGGGTAGCACTTTTGTAGTCTTTCAGGCAAACAAAGCAATTGCAGAACTCAGGCCAATTGCTGGTAATCATCAGCCAAGACCCTTTGGCCTATGTGCAGGTGAATTTACAGTACCCGATGACTTTGATTCGCCCTTACCGCAAGACCTGCTCGATGCATTCGAGGGTAAATGAAAATCCTGCTGGATACACATATTTTTCTATGGTTTATCAGTGGTGACACTCGCTTATCAACAAACGTTCGCAATGCAATTTGTGACCCACAAAATGAAGTCTACCTCAGTACAGTTTCTGTGTGGGAAGTCATTGTTAAATACCAACTAGGTAAACTCCCCTTGCCAGAGAATCCCGAAACGTATTTGCCCAAACAACGTGACCTTCATAAAATCACCAGTCTCCCGCTTGATGAAAATAGTGTTGCTAAGCTGGCGAAACTGCCGCCAATACATCGTGACCCATTTGATAGGATGCTGATATGCCAAGCTTTGCAAAATGATTTGACGATTGCGACGGTAGATCAAGCAATATGTGCCTACCCTGTTGATCTTATGTAGGTCAATCAGCTATCAGAACATCAACAGGATAGACATTTTATATGATTCACGGTTCCAAATCTGTCAGAAAGTTAGGGGCATCTAAGATATGACAATAGATTAACGCAGCAACAACAACGGTGTAGAGCGTTGCGCTACCAAAGCCAATCCACATATCCCTTGTTGTGTTTTGTTTGTCTTCAGGCAGAAATACATCGACTGCGCCAAACTGCATCATCACCATTCCAAGGACGTTAGAGAGCCAGTAACCCACGACGGTTCCAGGGATAAACCAATGAGGATGTATCCAGCTCACGATGTAGCCAAAGGCTATGGAAATCGGCAGATTGAAAAAGAGATCGTTCCACCAGGATAGGGGAGAAAGCATGTAGCCGAGGCTGATAAGCGCGCCGCCACGCAGATTTTTGAATATACTCACGATTACGAGCTGCTAGCGTAGAGTCACTAAGGATGCACCCTAGTGTAACTGGGATGCGCGCAGTGTTACATGGATTGGGAAGTACCGCATGGGAAGAGCTTATGTCGTTAGATATCTACCCGCTCACGGCAAATGATGTTCCGTTGATGGAGGCATTACTGACAGCTTTTGGTGAGGCATTTGATGAGATAAAAACGTATACAGAAAACCCTCCAAGCAAAGATTACTTACGGCAATTGCTGGGGAGTGACACGTTTATTGCGATCGCAGCCATCAAAAACGGCGAAGTCGTAGGGGGTCTCACAGCCTACGAACTGAAAAAATATGAGCAAGCACGTAGCGAAATCTATCTCTACGATCTGGCTGTAGTAACGGCCCATCGGCGCAAAGGGATTGCGATCGCTTTAATCGAGAAGCTGAAAGAACTCGCCACACAGCGGGGGGCTTATGTGATTTTTGTACAGGCCGACACGGGCATTGAAGACGAACCTGCGATCGCGCTCTACACAAAATTAGGCAAGCGCGAGGAAGTTTTACACTTTGACATTGCCCCGGAGTGATGAACAAGATAAGGCACAATAGAAACACCATCTGACGTTGCACCAGCCCTACTCAGGTGTCGCAGACCTGAAAGAACTGCCTAATATCGACCACACGCTTTCGGGACGGCTATTAGCGACTTTCATGGAGTCTTCTCGATGCATAAACGTGCGAAATTTCTATTTTCGATTGTGATTGTGCTTGGCATATTTTTTCGGGTCATTAATATAGATCAGAAAATTTTTACCGGTGATGAATGTATCACGCAGGTTCGAGCAGCCGGCTATAAGGGCGAATCCTACGGCGTTGACGCCTACAAAGGTGCCTCTGTCGCGAAGTTGCTCCCACGAGATCAGCTGGTCACCGCAAAAGACATCAGTCGCTTTCAAAACATCCAGGCGCAACCCAGTCCGCTGGATACGCTCAGAGTCACTGCAACCGGAGCCCCTCAGCATCCACCGCTGTATTGGCTATTAGTCCGGTTCTGGATGCAGGTGTTTGGCAACTCAGTCGCCGCGGCCCGAAGCTTAAGTGTCATTTTTAGCATACTCACTCTGCCCGCCTTGTATTGGATGTGTTGGGAATTGTTTGGCTCAGCAGTACTCAGTTGGATTGCAGTGGCCTTAGTCTCTGTCTCTCCAGTGCATATTTTTCAAGCGCATAATGCCAGACCCTACAGCCTCTGGATTTTGATGATTGTCATCTCTAGCGCCACCTTACTACGAGCCATGAAAGGTCCTCAAAATAGGCCAAAAAACTGGATAGCCTATGGCATTGCACTCTCAATCAGCCTTTACACCTACTTATTCTCACTCTTTATTCTGATTGCTCATGGCATTTATGTGTTGTGCGAAGAAGGCTTTAGCAACACCCAAAAGCTCAAGAATTACCTACTGACGTCAGGCTGGGTACTTCTCAGTTTCTCTCCTTGGATAGCTGTCATCCTCTTTAACTTCAACACAGCCAACACCATGACAGCATGGACAGGGACTCCTGTTGACTCCCTCACAGATTTAATCTGGTCTTATGTCAAAAACCTCCAAGAGATTTTTCTGTTTTGGAATATTCACTTCGATCCATTGACACCCTTAACCGAATCCTCTGCTGTCTTCTTCTTAGGCACCGCGCTTACGTTGTTCATAAGTTACGCCTTCTATTTCTTGTGGAGAAATTCCACCCGTACAGACTCTACCCGTAAAGAATGGGTGTTTGTATTTGCCCTTACAGGTGTTACCGTTCTTACGCTTATGGCGGCTGATTTCATTCTGGGCGGGCGGCGAGCGGCGTTAGGACGCTACTTATACCCAAGCATGTTAGGGATCCAAATCACAGTTGCCTATCTACTAGGGATAACGTTTAAAAGGTCTACAACTTGGAGAGTCGTTGTCGTCACGCTGCTCTCATGCGGTATCTTATCTTCTGCCGCGAGTGTACAGACCCAAACTTGGAGAGGACACCCAGATTTTGCGCTTCAGTCAGCTCAACTCATCAACCAAGCAGAGCGACCATTGGTGATTTCTGACAATGACATTGTGTTCGGGTTGATGCCTCTAAACACCCAGCTTTCATCTGATGTCAATTGGATTTTGGTCTCTGAGTTCGACAGCATTACGATTCCCAATCAATTCAGTGACATCTTTTTGTATGAAGCCTCCACGGAGCTGCAAGATTATCTGAAGACAAAATATGAGTTTGAGGCTGTTTATAAATACCCCTATCCAGGAAGCTTCATTTGGCCTGAGCCACCTCCGTCTATTCTTTGGCAGTTGAAAACGTAAAGCCCTTCTTAGAAGTCACGACTACTCGCTCAGCTTATTTATGAGAGATTTTCCTGATATCCACTGTCTTAAAGAGTCCCATCGCGGTAACACAGAGATTTTTGTCCTCTATAACAAATCAAAGTCTTTTCATCTTCTCTATCAAAAGAACACTGTTTATCCACTTCCTGAAGCGATTCAAAAAGGCTGTATTGATAAAGAGCAAGACTCACAAAGGTTTACGGTTACAAAAAAACAGTATGAATCCGTTCTAAAACGTTTAGAAAACCTAAGCATAGGCATCGTACCTCCGTGGCAAGCGGGCTTCGATGGTGAAACCTATCGCATTTGGCTGCGAAATGGCTGTTCTGAGAGTGCTTTTACGTGGTGGGGAGAGTGTCCGCTGCAGTGGCAAGCACTAGAAACCGTTTTTAACACTATTGTTTCGCTGGCTGATGACTTCAACGACAAGACATGAGCCATCTGCATTGTCTGACTTTATCAGAACTCAGGTAACGCTAGTTGGCAACTAGCGTCAAACAGACACTGGCTATACCATTTTCCAAGACATCTCTTGCCCTGCGCCTAAGGGAACCAGGCCAGAGTCAGGAAAAGGCACTTCATTCGGGATACGCCATGCCGTTTTAGAGAGCGTAATCTGTTCCGTATTCCGGGGAAGCTGATAAAAATCGGGTCCATAGAAACTGGCAAAAGCTTCGAGTTTATCAAGCGCATCTACACTCTCAAACGCTTCTGCATATAGGGCCATAGCATGCAGCGCTGAGAAGCAACCTGCACAGCCGCAAGCACTTTCTTTGCTGTTGCGAGTATGGGGAGCACTATCGGTCCCTAGGAAAAACTTAGGATTGCCGGAGGTGGCTGCTGTTAAAAGCGCCTGACGATGCGTTTCACGCTTTAGAATAGGCAGGCAATAAAAATGAGGGCTAATGCCACCTTGGAAGAGTCGGGTGCGATTGAACAACAAATGCTGAGGGGTGATAGTAGCGGCAATATTGTCAGCGGATAGAACAAAGGCCACTGCCTCTGAGGTGGTAATGTGCTCCATCACCACACGCAGATTGGGAAGTCGCTGCTTGAGAGGGCGCAGCTGTTGTTCAATAAATACTTTCTCTCGATCAAACACATCCACCATCGCATCGGTCACTTCACCGTGCAGCAATAACGGCATGTCTACCTGCTGCATCGCCTCAAAGACCGCATCGCATTTACGAATATCGGTTACGCCAAACTCTGAATTGGTGGTTGCGCCCGCTGGATAGTACTTGACCGCTTTTACAAAGCCTGAGGATTTTGCAGCAATGATATCGTCTGGGCTTGTGTTATCGGTAAGATAAAGCGTCATCAGGGGCTCAAATTTTTGGCCCACAGGGATGGCGGCAATGATACGATCACGATAGGCCGTAGCATCCGCCAGCGATCGCACAGGTGGCTTCAGATTTGGCATAATAATGGCCCGCGCAAACTGACGCACCGTATGAGGCAACACCGCGCGCAGCGCCTCGCCATCGCGTAGGTGCAGATGCCAATCATCGGGGCGGGTCAGGGTCAGCGTTTGCATCTTTTTAACCAAGTCCTAGCGACAGCTCAAAAAAGACCCTATCACTCCAGATGAGGGGATGTCTATTGTTATTACCGCCGGCTATTACCGCCGGCTGTTCAAGTAGCAAAGGCTGCTGTAAAGATGAAACGCTAGGTCCCAATCACTGGGCGCACGGCGGTCAATATCTAAGTTTGGGTGAATGAGGGGAAGCAGGTTTATAAACTCTAAAGCGCCTTTACCAAACCGTTTAAAGTCGCTACGCTCGGGTGCTTTTATCGCGTTCTCTAAGGTACTCAGCAGCTGGTTCCACTGAATGCGGCTGTTGAGTTCGGGGCCTTTTACAAGGTCAGTGCCTTTTTGCTCTTGGCCTTTTTGCTCCTGGCCTTTTCTGTATTGATAGAGGCGATCGCACAACCGCAACACAATTTGCCGCCCCGCTAAATGTAAATCCACCACCTGCGCGTAGTCCTGAATTTTCTCTTTATGAATGGTTTTCCCCCAGTTACCAATATCCACCACCTGCTCAAAAATCGGCAGCTGGCCGCTCACGCGCTGGCTCACTTCTGACCAATCAAAAGAGATTTTTCCCAGCTGGTTATCGGCACTTTTGCACACAATCGTCGGCTGAGGCGTGAGCGCTTCAAAGTAGCAAATTTGAAACGTTTGTAGCGCTTGAATATCGCACACTTTGTTTGAGAGGGTAGGGACCTTCACTTGCTTGAGCTGATCGGCATAATAAGTCACTTCTCCCCAAGCGCCCAAGCGATGAATGCGAAATCCACTGGGTGGGATTTTCAGCCGGGCGCTGTAGGCATCTAGGTTGAATACCTTGGCAACCCCGGCGATCGCTTCCTTACGATTTTGTTCTGCTGGAGATGCGATCGCTAAAATAGCCAGCTCATCGGCTCCTTCAGTCTGCTTTGCCTCACTCAGCGCCGCGGCTTTTGCCTGCTTCCGCTGCTGCTCAATCCGCTGAAGCCCTGCCCGTGCCTGACTCATCAGCTTGCCACTTGGCGTTTGCTTCAGCAACTTCAAATAATTCCTTTCCGCCGCCTCTAGCCGGTTCGTTTTCTCCTGCATCTGCGCTGCATACAGGCGCAGCAAAGGGCTTTGCGGCTCACTCGTTTGCCATTGCTTTAGCAGTCGACTCACCTGCTTGTAATCGCGAGTAGCCAGCGCGGCTTTAACTTGAGCTTCCATGATGCTTTAGGGCGCAACGAACTGAGCTTAGTTTGCCCGTTTCGTCTCAGGCATACGCCCAATACCAGCGAGTGCCTTACAGGGATAAGGGATCTACACCAAGCTCGCGCAGCTTAGCAGCCAATACGTCATTCTTCTGCTGAATGTCTTGAGCGTTCTTCTCGGCTTCTTCAGCAGTCTTCTGGGCTTCTTTAGCAGCTTAAACAGGCGTAGGAACCAGCGCACCGTCTGGCGTAAAATATCGCAGCTGCGAATTGTGCATCCCTAAAAACAGCTGAAGCTGCTGGCTCCAACGTCTTCCTAGCTCGTTTAGTTCAATGGCTTGATAGTGCCCGCCTACCAAAATAAAGCCTTCAAATTCTCCAGTGTCTGGATCGACCCAAAAGTACTCTGGCGTACGAAAGGTATCCTGGTATAGCTTCTTTTTCGTAGTGCGATCTACGTTGGCCGTACTGTCTGACAAAATTTCCACAATGACGTTGGGATACTTGCCCTCTTCTTCCCACACGACCCAGCTTTTGCGGGGGTAGCGCTCTGTGTCTAAGGCCACCATAAAGTCTGGCCCTCTAAAGTCACGATTCTTTATTTTCTGAGGGCTGTAGTACACCGTCATATTGCCTGACGAATAAAAATCAGTCCGGTCCTCCCACAGCATGTCCAGACAGCTAATGAGCAGCAACATCTGTCGCAGGTGAAGGTCTGATTCCATTTCAGGTTCGTCGCTGTATATCTCACGAGGCAGGTGAGTGAATGCTTGAGTGGTGGATTCTTGAGTCGCAGGGTTTTTCCTATGTAGTGTCTGCGATACGGCCTGCCGCCAACCGTCACGCAGGCGTTCTCTCTGCTCAGCGGCCATATTGGGCTCAAATCTTTTGCCCACCTGCCACAGCTGAACCAACTCCTGCTGATTGGTCCAGTAGCCTACGGCGAGTCCCGCCAAATAGGCTGCGCCTAGAGCCGTTGTTTCAGTGACCTTGGGTCGCACCACAGGAATCCCGAGCAAATCGGCCTGAAACTGCATCAGCAAGTCATTGCAAGAAGCGCCCCCATCTACCCGCAGTTCAACAATCTCTATGGCAGAATCTTGACGCATGGCCTCCAGGACATCAGCCGTTTGGTACGCAATACTCTCTAACGCAGCTCTCGCAATATGGGCGGCAGTCGCTCCGCGAGAGAGCCCGGTTATCGTGCCTCGTGCATAGCTATCCCAATAGGGCGCACCTAGCCCTACAAAAGCCGGAACTAGGTATACGCCCGCCGTATCCGGCACGCTACGGGCCAACGTCTCTACCTCCTCACTGCGCTGAATAATACCGAGGCCATCTCGCAGCCATTGAACCACTGCGCCCGCAATAAAAATACCGCCTTCCACGGCGTAGGTCGTCTTATTATCCAGCGTCCAAGCCACCGTCGTGAGCAGTTTGTTGTTTGAAGCCATCGGCTCGGCCCCTGTATTCAACAACATAAAGCAGCCAGTACCGTAGGTATTTTTCACCATGCCAGGCTCTAAGGCGACCTGGCCAAAGGTCGCCGCCTGCTGATCTCCAGCAATACCGGCTATAGGCACCTGCGCACCCAAAAGTCCCTCTGCTGTTTTTCCATACGCTTCACAGGAGCACCGAACCTCGGGTAACAGGCTCCGAGGAATGTCCAGCAGCGCCAGCAGGTCATCATCCCAATCGCCAGTGTGAATATTAAAAATCATCGTACGGCAGGCGTTGCTGGCATCAGTAATGTGCAGCATCCCACGGGTCAGCTTCCACACAAGCCAGCTATCCACCGTGCCAAAGGCTAGCTCGCCGCGCTCAGCCTGCGATCGCGCACCGTCAACATTATCTAGCAGCCACTGAATTTTGCTACCGCTAAAGTATGCGTCTATCACCAACCCCGTTTTACTTTGCACCAGGGCCTCATGTCCTGCGGCCTTGAGCGCATCGCAGGCTTCTGCCGTGCGCCGGTCCTGCCACACAATGGCGGGGTGAATAGGCTTCCCTGTTTTCCGGTTCCACACGATGGTGGTTTCTCTTTGATTCGTGATGCCAATAGCAGCAACATCAATCGCGGCAATGCTGGCTTTGGCCAGGGCCTCATTCACAACGCCGATTTGCGAAGACCAAATCTCATTGGCATCGTGCTCCACCCAGCCTGAACGGGGAAAAAACTGCTGAAATTCTTTTTGAGCAGTCGCCACAATAGATCCTGCACGGTCAAAAATAATAGCGCGTGAGCTGGTGGTTCCTTGATCCAGTGAGAGAATATACTTTGCCATTATTTCTCCTAACTATTTTCGCGCTAAAAGCAAGACACCACGGATTTAGAGCAACCTCAGCTGTCTCGTATCGTCTTCAACAACTTCAGCAAAGTCATCTGCATCAATATCGGGTGCAACGATCTTTTTATCGCCGTGCGGGTCTTGATTCAGCAGCCCTTGCGCCGCTTCTAAAATATCAGGCGCAAGCGCATCCAAATCCTCACGATTGTTTAAGTAGGCTTCCAAGGCGCTCATGGGCGATAGTGAACTATCTACCCCTAGCTCGGGCAGTCTCGGTCTAGAAAGCTTGCTCACTAGCTGCGGCTGAATTGTGTAGCTATGGGCCTCGGCTAAAGCGTCGCTTAGCGCTGTGCTGTCGATGTCATCAACCTGATCGGCTCTGAGCTTGTAAATAAGCCGGATAACTTTTTCAGTAATGTTTTCTTGAGCGATCGCACTCACCAAAACGTCTTGAGGCAAATCCGCCGCCGTCAAATCCACCGTCAAGGTCTTGAACACGCGCGCTGGCAACGCGTAAAACTCTGCGCTAGCACGGCCTTTCTCTAGGTCTAACAGAATGTAGCCTTTCTCCTCATTCTCTTCGTTAAAATCCACTCGCTCCAGGCTACCTGGATAAATTGCCAACGGAGACTGACAAACCTCCTGATACTTATGCACATGGCCCAGCGCAATATAGTCAAAGCAATCGCGCGCCAAAATCGCCATTGGCACGGTGAAGCCCTTACCCACCGCCAAAAACTTTTCCGCCCCATAGCGAGCGGTATCCGTCATCAAATGGGCCAGCAACACGGTCGGGAGGGTTTTATCTAGCTTACGAATTTCAGCTTCTAAAACAACTCTGAGCCGATCCAACAACAGTTCTCCCACTTCGCCCATCGAAAGGCCCTGGGTTTCTGGGCGAGTCAACAGCGTAGAACGCGTTAGCCAGGGCAGGGTAATCACCTGCACCGGTCCACCGTTGGTCTCTATTCGATGGGTCGTGAGCGTATCGCCCACAATAAAGCCGGGCACACCCAACGTCCGATAAATGCATAGGCTAGCGCCGCCCGCCCCCTGCGCATGCTGGTCATGATTACCCACCAGCAGCACCGTTGGAATATTCGCCGCCACTAGCCGACAAAATTCACCGGCAAATGCCTGCTGAATGTAGGGTGGCGGTGTAGCATCCGGGAAGGCATCTCCCCCAAAAAGAACAAGATCGACCTTTTGTGCGATCGCGCTATCCACACACCGCCTCAACGCCAGCGTAAAATCTTCCAGCCGCGTATTCAGCCCTGTTTCCGGGTTGATGCGCCCATGGTTAAAGCCACTACCCATATGAATATCTGACAGATGAAGGATTTTGACCATAGGGAAAGTTTTGAGCGCAAAAGCCGACCGTAGTAAACGCCTAACAAAATAGACCAGACAACCCAGCTTCAGTATATTTGTTCTGCCCAAAAAGTCTAGCCACTGTCTGGTTCCGAGCTGCCTGGTTCTGAGCTGTCTAGTTCTGAGCTGCCTGGTTCCGAGCTGCCTGGTTCCGAGCTGCCTGGTTCCGAGCTGCCTGGTTCTGAGCTGTCTAGTTCTGGACCTTCGACGCCTGCATCCTATTACGCCTGCAATTTCTCAATTTTCACAACATTTTTTTACACTGAGATCAGAGGAAGCCGTGCGGTGACAGTTGTCCCGTCCTCCGGAGTGGACTGAATTTTCAGGTGACCGCCATGCGCTTCTATAATTCGCTTCGTAATGGCAAGGCCCAAGCCATTCCCATTGGATTTAGTAGAGACAAAAGGCTGTGTCAGCTTAGGCAAAACATCTGGTGGAATCGGATCGCCGCCATTGTGGATTTTAATTTCAATCTGTTGCTCTTGAGTCAACGTCAGGGTCCAGGTAACGGTTTCAGCCGGTGGAATGGCTTCGCAAGCGTTGGTCACTAAGTTAATAAAGACTTGCTTAAGCTTGTCGCGATCGCCCATCACTATCGCAGTGTCCTCACAGCCCAACAGCTGAATATACCGTTCTTCGGCTGCTGGCGATTCCTGGAGCTGCCCGAGCAGTTCCTGCGATAGCGCGCGGATATCAATCTGTTCACCCGCCAGCGCTTGTTCTTTAGAATAGGCCAAAATCTCGTTGAGCAATCTCTTTAGCCGCTCAGACTCTTCCATCGCTAGCGCCAGCCGCATTTGGCCCCTCGGCGGCAGCTCCATACTCTGAAAAGTAGAGAGCGCCATGTACACCGTGGTGAACGGATTTCTCACTTCGTGAACAATCATCGCCGCTAGCTCACCAATTTCGGCTAGGCGCGCTTGGGCTTTCTCGGCCTGCTTGCGATCGCTAATATCCCTCACCAGCGCTAGCATTCTGTCTTCACCATTAATCGCCACTAAGCTACTGCGAATTTCGACCGGAAACGTCACACCGCTTTTGCAGCGGTGACGGCTCTCAAGCGTTACTGGCTCGCCTGTTTCTAGCTGCTGCCACAGTGCCTGATAGTTTTCTAAAGTAAACAGAGGATTAATTTCCAATACGCTGTTGCCCACTAATTCATCTCGGCTGTAGCCCAAATAACGAAGCGCAAACTGATTGACACTTACAATCTTGGCCTCTTTGTTCAAAACGACCATCGATTCTGCGGCCTGATCGACCAGCGTACGAAACCGATTCTCACTTTCTCTCAGCTGGTCCTCAGCCTTTTGCCGCTGCGCGATCGCATAAGAGATCCGCTCAAACATTTGCTTAAACGCACTAATCACTTCACCCAGCTCATCGTTCCGATGCTGATAGCGCGCCGAAATAAAGGGCTGACGCCCGCTATTGCTAGCCTTCAAAGCTTCGGGTGCGGCCTGCAAAAGATCTTTTGAAAGGGCCAAAATCGGCATGATTAACACTGAGCGCAAAACAATCATGGTGGTTAGGGTCACCACTGCTGAAATAAGCAACACCAAGCCAAATATTCGCCAAATAAACGCCCGCACTTCCTGACGCACAAAGGTCGCATCGTGATTGATTACAACCCAGTAGGGAATGCCAATTAGTGGGAACACCTGAGCGGTTTCATAACGGTCTGCTGGCGCATCAAACGTGCTCACCACCGTGCCAGCACCCGTTTCATTTAAGCCGTATTGCGAAAAAGTCTCAAACGCCATTTTGGGCGCTTCTCCAAACTGGCCGATTTCTTCGCCACGCTCGTTGTAAATAGCGCCACCAACCACCATCGGAATCGCATCCAACCGGCTGAGCTTAGCCACCAGCTGCTCAGGAAACACCACCTCATCGGTCGTACTCACATCAACCAGCGCCACCTTTAGGCTAGAGGTCGTCTGGCGGGCAAGCCCGTCTAGCAGCTCCTGCTTGCGCCGAATGACTGAAGGGATCAAAATCAGCCCTTCAATGGCTAAGATACTGCCAAACACCGACAACACGATCCGCTGAGAGAGACGCGATCGCAAAAAACTGAACGGATTTGAGCGAGGCTTACTAGACGTCAAAACCATCACCTGTAGTAGCCATTCAAACTTATACCGAGCCCGTCCAAGTTGGAAACCTTGAACCTTAACGGTTGATGAGTCATCTATAATCTAGCTAAAACTAGGAGCCCTACATTTAGGGAGCTTTCAAGTTAGAGAATCAGAGCTTAGAACGCCGTAGCGCAGAGGCCAACCCGTGACATACACGCCTGTAAAAACCCTAACGGTTGAAGACTTCCTGACACAGTATGCAGGCGATCCTCGCTACGAACTCATCGACGGAGAGCTACGTAATTTGGAACCGACGGGACCACATGAGTCAGTAGCAGGAACACTCGCAGGGCATTGGTTTTCTGCACTATCCCTTGAGAAAAAAGCATGGATAATCCCCAAAAACTGCCTAATCCAACCACCGGCAACTCAGGCGACGGTGCTACGACCAGACGTTATTCTTCTCGACAGAGAAAAACTTTCCCAAGAGCCTTTATGGTCGCGCGAGCCGATCATCTCTTCTGGACAGGCCATTGTTGCAGTCGCAGAAGTCGTCAGTAGTAACTGGCAAGATGACTACGCCCGCAAAATTGAAGAATATCGATTTTTAGGCATTCAAGAATACTGGATTGTGGACTTTAAGGGGTTAGGCGGCATCGCCTTCATTGGCAAGCCCAAACAGCCAACGCTCACAATTTTCCAGCTAAAAAGCGATGAATATGTAGAGAAACAATATCGTCTGCATGAACCGATCGAGTCTAAAGTGTTTTCTCAGCTGAAGCTAACGCTTAACGACTTAATGCCGTAAACACAGATACTCAAAAAACAAATAAAGACACTTTAGGTAGGAAGAGTGCTGAGTCCGAGGCTTCAGTTTTTTTTTGATAAACGCTTCGCTACCGCACATTTGCGTCTATCCTAATGTACGATAGCTTTCTATAAGTACAAATTTACTGACCCTGCATCAGTAACCGTACGACTGCCTTATGCCCGATTCTTCTCTATCTGCCTCTCAGGCCACCTCTGCTCAGGCCACCTCGTCTGAGTCTGCAATGGCTGCTGAGGCAACAACAGAGCACGCACCGAAGCCTGAGCCTCGCCCTCAGCCACCCCAGCTTCGCCCCTATCAGGTGAACTTGGTCAATGACCTGTACCGCACGCTCAATGAGGGGCACAAGCGGATTGCGATTATTGCAGGCACCGGAGCCGGAAAAACCATTATTAGCGGGCAGATTTGCGCCCATGCCGAGGAAGCCGGCAAGCGGCTGATGTTTTTGGTGCATTTAGACGTGCTGGTGGGCCAAACCTACGAAAAGATGAAGGCGTTTGGCTTGCAGTGCGGCTTTATTAAAGCTGGCTGGGAAGAAAACCGCACCGCGCCGATTCAGATTGCCAGCATTCAAACCATGGCCAAACGCCAATGGTGGCACAACTGGCCCGCTGATGTCGTGTTTTATGACGAAGGGCACATTACCCTGTTTAGCCAGGTCGGTAAAAAGGTCATGACCAGAACGCACAAAAACGCGGTGCATCTGGTGATGACGGCAACTCCTCTGCGCCTGGGGAAAGAGCAACTAGGAGACTATTTAGAGACGCTAGTCGCCTCGCCTGTGCCCAGCGTGCTGCAAGATATGGGCTATCTCTCCCAAATGAAGTACTACAGCATGCCCCGCGACAGCATGGCGAACTTAGAAGAGGTGAAAACAGCCCGAGGAGACTACGACGAAAAAGACTTGAAAAATGCGTGCGATCGCACCGAACTGGTCGAAAAAATTGTTCAAGAGTGGTTTCGCATTGGTCACAACAAACGCACTATCGCCTTTTGTGTCGATATTGGCCATGCCAATAATGTTGCGGAAGAGTTTCGCAAAGCAGGCATCACCGCCGACACCGTCGATGGCAACACCTCGATTAAAGACCGCAAAAAGCTGTACCACGCGCTAAAAACGGGCGAACTAATGGTGCTCACCTCCTGCAATGTCATTAGCATTGGCTTTGATGAGCCCAGCGTAGAAGTGGGGCTTATGCTGCGGCCTACCAAGTCCAGCGCCATGCACTTTCAGCAGCTAGGACGCGTTATGCGCATCTCGCCCCAAACCGGAAAAGAATACGGCATCATTCTTGATCAGGCCGGGAACTTAGAGCGGCTCGGCTTTCCAGAAGACGTAGAGGATTATGAACTCCCCACCCGACAAGCCTCAACCGGCGGCGGCGGCGCACCACCCACTAAGCCTTGCCCTGCCTGCGGGCGAATTGTGCTCTCTTTCATTGTGAAATGTCCAGACTGCGCCCATAAGTGGATTAGCGAGCGCCCGATAAATACCGAAAGCATGGTGGAAATTTACTCCAATTCCCAGGCCAGACAAATTCGCGATGTTCCCACCCTAATGGAGCTATACCACGGCCATCGCCGGCGAGCCTTCAAAGCGAATCGTAGCCCGACCTGGGCCGACAGAGCCTTTTTCGATCAGTGCGGACGCGAAGCCCATCCCAGCTGGTGTTTTGGCTCCTTATTTGGAGCGCGGCCTACCTGGGACGAACAGCTCGCCATTGTGGACTACTTATACGAGAGCGCCAAAAGAGGCGGCGGCAAACCAGGAGACTGGGTTATCAAAGAGTTTGAGAAAGAAGTGGGTCCGGGGTCCTGGTTTAAGATTTCGCAGTACAAGAGTAAGCTGGAGAGCTTGTAACAAGAGGGCTCATAACTGAAGAGTGCATAAAGGATGTTCGTAGTACTGTATATCGCAAAAGGGATAGGCAATAAGATAGAGAGATCAACGCATAGCCCTCAGCTATGATTGACTCTAGGTTTCTCTCAGCTTGTGTAGACTTATCACCGCTATGGACTCAAAGTCACTCTCTTCAGGGTCAAGGTTAAAGCACTTTTTTAATCGTTCCTTGCATCCTACGCTAGGTGCCTGCCTAGGCGTTTTTTGGCTAGCCAGCGCAGGGCCAGCGCAGGCCAGTGTCGTTCCAGAGCACCTCTCACCGGCGGGCTCAATCCTAGCCCAGCAGCTTGAGCAGACAACCCATCAGGCCGTTGAGGCAACCGTTGCTCAAAAACAACTTGAGCAAAAACAACTTGAGCAAAAACAACCGCCTACACTCAGGAACCTCCTTCTAACAGTACCTAGCCGCCGCACCGCACCGGCTTCCGCCCCAGAAAGCGCCCCACCCGAGGCAACCCAAACGCCTGCTAACGCGCCGGACAGTATACCTAACAGCACTACAGAAGAAGAAGCCGACTCTGAAACCATCAGGCTTGTCCTCAAGCTCAGCGAAAGGCAAGTGTATGTGTATCGCGGAGACGCTGTAGAAGTTGTTTATCCGGTGGCTATCGGTAGGCCCGGATGGGAAACGCCTACAGGAGAATTTTCTGTAATTCATCAAGTTGTTGAGCCTGGGTGGACCAATCCGCTAACAGGGGAAATAATGCCCCCAGGAGAAAACAACCCTTTGGGCGATCGCTGGATTGCGTTTTGGACAGATAACACCAACGTCATTGGCTTTCATGGCACACCCAATCGAGAGTCTGTTGGGCAAGCGGCCTCTCACGGCTGTATCCGCATGTACAACGAAGATGTTCGCCAGCTCTACAGCATGGTCAGCGTAGGCACTCCAGTGATCGTTGAGCCGTGACGCCCTCTCGGGAAATAGGGAAAGTCTTTTGACAGAAGACTTTTTCTGTGGAGTCTTTGAGTTCTGGAGAGTTTTGGGCTCTCACCGTAGAGTCTAATCCTTCCAAAATCACCTATTGCTATTCATAGCATATAAACGAACCAAGGCCCTCTAGCATTCGCAGAGGGCCTTGGTTCGTTTCTTCAATTAATCCGTTTGAGCCTTATAACAGCACTTTACCAGAGTGCGCGAGGGCTGCTGGAATACGCTGGTGAAGTCGTTGTTGCTTCAGGCACAGCATCGGCTTCAACGGCGTCCATGTCTGAACTCTCCGCTTCCATTTCCATGCTGTCGCTTTCAACTGCGTCCACATCTTCAGACCCATCCATGGTTTGACCAACCAAGCCGTCCTCAGTCTCATCGGCCTCGGTGACACTCATATCCTCTGTCATGCTTTCATCTTCAACGGACTCTGTCACCATTGAATCTTCTGTCATATCTTCAGACATCTGGGCGGTTGCAGCGTGGGGAACCGCAATCAGTAATCCCAGGGCAGAAACAGTAGATGCAGAAATGACCAAAAGCTTGCTTAAGTATGTGCTCAGCATAATATATGCTATCTCCTCATAGTGTGTTTAACAGCTGGTCTTGCCAGTTCTGTTGCTCAATAAGTTCTTAAAGTTTTAGCCTTACTGCGCAAGAGAAGTGGTCAATCAGCTTGTGATCAGCATCACACATGTTTTTGCAATTTCTCTCTACCGCTCGACAGGCTTTTGTGATCGCAGTTAAGAACACTCTTGCGTCAACACATCCTAAAAGCATACTTTTGTCAGGCTTCTACAACATAGTTCAACACTAGCTCATCGCCTGGCAGTCCACGAATACCCCAGTTGTGTTTGGGCACATCAAACATCACTATCTCAATATCTGCGATCGCAATCTCAAAGGCTTGGCTAATCCGTTCAAGCAATAGTCGAGTCAATTTCTTTTTGACGGGTATGGAGCGCCCTTCGAACATCACAATTTCAATAATAGTGTATTGGTTAGTGCGATCGCTAGGATAGTAAAAGTCTTCCGGTGCCAGCGGGAAAAATCGATGAAAGCGCTTGTTTTCAGGCGTACCAATGGCCGCCTGCAAGCAACTATGAATCACATCAGAAAGCTCAGCCTTGATAGGATTTAGCTGATCTACGCATCCCGTAATTTTGACTTGTACCATAAAAATAGTGATCCAATACGTTAAAGCTGTTAAAGCTACTAGAGCCGTTAGAATAGTAGCCCGTTTTCACCGTGTCTTTTTCCCGCGCCGTTTTCCACCGTACCTTTTATCACTATGCCTTTTACAGTAGGCCTTTTACAGTGACCTGTTTTTAGCGATCTGTTTTCAATCTAATCTTCAGCTCTGTTGTTGAACAGAACCCGCGCTTGAAATGAACATTCTCTTAATCCATGGTTTAGGTCGTACGCCCCTCTCCATGTGGCCTTTGTCAAAAGCATTGCAAGCCGCAGGGCATACAACAGAATTATTTGGCTACACGACGGTGATTCAGTCATTCGATGACATTGCCCAGCGACTGCGCGATCGCCTCCAAAGCCTCTCAAGTGAGGGGCCCTACGGTATTGTCAGCCACTCCATGGGCGGCGTCCTCACACGAGCAGCCCTCGCAGACGCAACCTTTCCCCTACCGGCTCATGTCGTCATGCTCGCCCCTCCAAACCAATCTCCTTTAGCAGGGCGCTTGGCCCATCGGCTACCACCCTTTCGCTGGTTTGCAGGACAAAGCGGAGACAACCTCGCGAGTCGGGACTTTTACACACGGCTGCCCGCGTTGAGTTGCCCTTACACTCTAGTGGCCGGAACCCTAGGCCCTGTAGGAGCATGGAGTCCTTTTGACAATGTGCCCAATGACCTCATCGTAGGACTTGAAGAAGTCAAAATGCAGCCCGGCGACAAGGTGGTGACGGTCGCCGCACTGCATTCTTTTATTATGAACAATGCCAAAGTACAAAACGTCACCGTGCAGGCCTTTGTCAAAGAATAACCGTCAAGGCAGAACCGTCAAAGCAGAACTGTTAAGCCAGAACAAAAAGCTCACTGCGGTTCACACCGCGCTCAGCCCAGCACCTTCAGGTAAACCCAGCATGATATTTAAGTTCTGAACCGCAGCGCCAGAAGCCCCTTTACCCAAATTATCCAGGCGAGCTACTAACAGCGCTTCTTGAGTCTCGTCATTGGCAAACACAAACAGCTGCACTTCATTGGTATGGTTTGCATTTTTGGCTTCTAAAAAGTTGCCGTCGCGAAGCTGAGCCGCATCCCCGTAGGGCATCACTTTGACAAACGGCTCTGAGCCGTAGTGCTTTTCTAGGGTGCTGTGTAGCTGCTGGCCTGTCGGCGGCTTTTCTAAGCGCCACAGCGGCAGCGGCACCTGAACCACCATCCCCTGGGCAAAATCACCCACCGAAGGAACAAACAGCGGCGCGTGCTTGAGCCCAGAATACCGCTGCATTTCATTGACGTGCTTGTGGCCAAATTTTAGACCATAGGGGCTATAGGGTGCGGCAGATTCGCCGGTTGGATCCTTAGCCCGCATACTTTCGTACTGAGCAATCAGCTTTTTCCCGCCGCCAGTATAGCCAGAGACGGCATTGACCGTCAGCGGAAAATCAGTAGGTAGCACGCCAGCAGAAACCAAGGGTGCGACCACCGCTAGAAATCCGGTTGGGTAGCAGCCAGGATTGCTCACGCGGGTAGACGCCGCAATGCGATCGCGCGACTGAGCTGTTAGCTCAGCAAAGCCGTAAGCCCAATCCGGCGCAGTACGGTGGGCTGTACTCGCATCTAAAATCCTGGCCTGAGGATTAGTTATCCAGCTCACCGCTTCGCGAGCAGCAGCATCCGGCAGGCAAAGGATAGACACATCCGCAGCGTTCAGTAATTTGGCACGCTCGTCCGGGTCTTTGCGCTTTTCTGCGGCAATACTGACAACTTCCAGGTCGTCACGCTGAGCCAGCCGTTGATATATTTGCAAGCCCGTTGTGCCTGCTTCACCATCAATAAAGACCGTCGGAGTGCTGCCCATATGCCAACCTTGCTGCCTCGCAGCTAGCGTCCGCTGTTCTAGCGGTTTAAAGCATATTTTATCGGACCAGATACCAAAAGCTAATTCCCAAAAGCTGCCGAGCGCGCTAAAACAGACGCTGCAACAGAGCTAGTCACCGCGTGTTTTGCACTTATCCAGCGCTTAGCGGGCTTTTTTCGCAGGTTAATTTGCGTATTATCAGACGACGTATCATCGATGTTGACCGCGCCAGGCATAGAAATTTGACTATTCCCTTCCGGATAGAGCACACGGCACTCTTTAAAAATAACATCGGCAATCGGCGCGTACTTAGCTTTGCGATTCAGCCGAAGCAAAATGGCACGTAGACGGTTTTGCAAACCCTGAATGGTCGTTACCTGCTGATAAAGCGTCTCTATGAGGGTGAATGTTTTAATTTTTGCAATGCACTCATTGCTATTTTCCCAGCTGTCGTAGCACAAGCAATACAGCATCTTTCGCATCCGAATCGGATCGGAAATATGATCCAACCGCTCGGAAATATCGTGATAAAGCGCGTTTCTGGGTGTTTCTAGCAGGCCAGAAGAGACCGTCCCGCTGTCAGAACCTAGCGGGCTGCTTTCAAAATCGCCACTGCCCAGCCCCAGTTCAAGTCCCAGTTCGAGCCCCAGTTCATGACCTGCTAAATCACCCTCTTGCAGGTTATCGTTTTGCAAGCTGCCGCTTTCAGGCCCCGCATAAAAAATTGCCAGACTCTCTAAAATAACTTCAGCGACTTGTGCATACTCGTCTTGACGGTTGAGTGTTCTCACAATTTGAAACAGACTCTGGCGACAATCGTGAAGGGTCGGATTGCGATCGGTCAATGACTCTAGCAACATCCTCATCGGCACAGCTTCTAAAACAGCAGCACTGTTTTCCCAGGCAGCCTTGTGTGTTCCGTACAACAGCTTTTTGATGCGGCGACCGTTCGCATGCTCAGACAACGCCTTTAAAGCGGTACTCAGAGGCGTCATCTTCAGAGGTGCGATCGCCTCAGTACTCTCCCCATTGTTTTCTTCAGGCTTCATGCCCAGTGGCCACACGTGGTAGGCCGCAACCGCTTCTTCAATATTTTTAAGCGCTAGCTTGCCAATATAACAGGCATCCAGCTCTAAGCGAGACTTCACAACGTCGTATACTACCTGCGACATACACACCGCACCAGGCTTAGCTTCAGACTCTAGGCGAGCAGCAATGTTCACGCCAGTGCCCATCATGTCTTGCTGGTTAAAAAAGATATCACCTAAGTGAACGCCTACCCGATGCGTAAAGTGCTCATCTTGTTTGCCGGTTTTAGCAAAGCTCGCAAACGTCTTTTGCATCTCAATCGCGCAAGCGGCTGCCTGAACCGCGCTGACAAAATACATCAGCATGCCGTCACCGACGGTCTTTAAGATTTGACCTTCAAAAAACTCACACAGCTCACCAATCAGCTGAAGATCCCTATTGATAATAGCCAGCGCTCTGTCTTCGTCTTGTGACATGCGCTTACTAAACCCCACCGCATCTGTGATCACAATGGCAGCTAAGGTTCTCTGAATTTGAGGATGCGCGGGGGAATTCATAGGTCTAGACACTGGGTGTGTGAGCATTAATTTGCCCAAAATCATCAGTGAGGCGAGCACAGTAATACGAACAAACAGAAGCTCCCAAGAGAGTTTCACAAAGTCTTCTTAAAGCGGTGAATGTACGGAACTACAAACCCACTCCTTCCTACCAAGCCACTAGAAGGTCGGATCGTGAAGGGTGTCAACACACTTATTATCTATCCACTGCCGGTCACTTTCTTCACATTCCTGGCGAGTCTTTTTGAAAGGGACAACAGTGGGGTGAAATTCTTCGCCCTGAGCAAATACTGGGTCGGGCTCTTTGAGCAAGTCGCTCCCTCTCAAATGCACCAGCCCTAAAATAGACAGGCCACCCACGAACACACTGGCAACGACAGCAGGCATAACGAAGGGATTTCGGTTTTGCAGGTTGTTGTGGTAGCGGGCTCTGCGATTAGGCCCAGCGGCAAACACCATGTAAGCACCTTTGCCTAGCATCGGTAGCGATAACCGCAGATCTACAACATGCGCGCGGGGAATGAGCGCAGCTTCCATCGCCGTAATTTGCATAGGGCTAAACGATGCGCTGACTTCGGGCGGCATCCGTTTTAACATGCGATAGGCGTTAGGACTGCTACGGACTGCATGGCTAACGTTAATGGCATTCGCCAGTGCTTCTTGCATCATCGAAGGATCGCGCATGGGCAAATCCTGTGAGCCCTGCCCGCGAACGTTCTGGCGTCGGTTGGGTCCTGCCAAAAACACAAAATAAGCGCCCGTGCCTAATAGCGGCAGCCCCCAACGAATATCCACCATATGGGTGCGCGGCACCAAGGCAATTTCAATCGCCTCAATTTGAACAGTCGTAAACGTATTGGCGACCTCTTTACGCATCCGCTGGAGCATACGGTAAGCATTGGGACTGGTGCGAAATAATGAACTCATAGCTATGCGCAAAACTGGGAAAACACGAGTGATGAGAAGCGTGATGGACGAAGGTAAGCACTGTGATCAAAGTGCCCAGTCTGGAGCAGTGAGTATAAAAAATAACAATCGTTGATATGTTAGGTCCGAGGTTTTAGTCCGTTTTTCAATCACTTTTATGGCGATGATCTCAAGCGATTTTTCAAAGGCTAATATCGCTTGAGGCTGTTACCTTAAGCTGTGGATTACTAGCAAAAAGAACAACAATGATTGATTTACGAAGTGACACCGTCACACAGCCTACGCCTGACATGCGTCAGGCCATGGTAAAAGCGCCTGTAGGAGACGATGTGCTGGGAGACGACCCCAGCGTGAATGAGCTAGAAGCGAGGGTTGCACAGCTATTGGGCAAGGAGGCTGCGGTGTACATGCCATCAGGCACCATGACCAATCAGGTCGCATTGCGATCGCACACTCAGCCCGGAGATGAAGTTTTCCTAGAAGCCGAAGCGCATATTTACTATTACGAAGGGGGTGGCCCTGCCGCGCTATCTGGGGTCAGCTGCCGGTTGATTCCAGGCCAAGGCGGCGTCTTTTCTGCAGCGGCTGTAGAACAGTCTTTACGCCCCCAAGATCCGCACTTTCCTAAGGCGCAGCTGGTCTGCGTGGAAAACACGCACAACCGCAGCGGTGGCCGTATTTTCCCAATAGAAACTATCCGAGAAATTACTCAGGTCTGTCAGCGTCACGATTTGCGGCTGCATATGGACGGCGCTCGATTTTGGAATGCCTGTATCGCAACAGGCGTGAGCGAAGCAGACTATGCCGCGCCCTTCGATACGGTGAGCGTGTGTTTTTCGAAAGGATTAGGGGCACCTGTAGGCTCAGCGTTGGTCGGGACTGCTGAGCAAATGGCTAAGGCCAGACGGTTTCGCAAAATGTTTGGCGGCGGCATGCGACAGGCTGGGATGATCGCCGCTGGCGCACTGTACGCGCTGAAGCATCACCGCGATCGCCTTGCCCAAGACCATAAAAACGCCCAGCGACTCGCCCAAGGCCTACAAGGCATAAAGGGAATAAACATAGACGTGGCTGCGGTAGAAACCAATATCGTTAACTTTGAGCTAGAACCTGCGGCAGGATCAGCTGATGATATGGTCAAAACTCTCGGCCAAAAAGGCGTCGCTGTGCTCGCAACCGGCCCGCGTAAAATTCGAGCTGTGACCAACTTGATGGTGTCACGCACACAGATTACAGAAACAGTAGATGCGATCGCGCAGGCCATTGATATGTAATTGATATGTAATTGAACAGACCATCACTCATGAAAAAGCGCCCTTTAATGAAGGGCGCTGTGTAGAAAATTTGAATCGCAGAAAGGTAGAGACACTTGAGGTCATCACATACTTGAGGTCATCACATACTTGAGGTCGCCACACTTTCGACTTACGACCTTTCAAGCACTATTTTGTTACCGCGACACCTTCTGTGTAAGAGGCATCGTATAGCACGCTGGGATCGACCGACTCTTCCACAACACCCATCTCTTTGCCGACTTCAGCAGCGAAGTTAATACTGTCGATAATGTTGAGTGAATCATCGGGATTGAACACCACACTTTGATGCTCAGAAGGCTTAAAAAGACGAACTTTCTCCATAATAGGAGGGAGTTCCTCCGCGCTTAATTCAAGCTTAGCGGCCACAATCTCCAAGGCTTCTTCAGGGCTATCCTCATAAAATTGAAAGCCTTTTTCTAAGGCTCTAAAGTAAGCAGCCAAATCTTCACGGCGCTCTTCTGCCACAACAGCTTTACCGACTAAACCACCTGCGATCAGGTTAGTATCTACAGAGGTAAACACAATATCGCCATCTTCTTCTTCAACCGCAGTCGATAGCCAGGGCTCAAAGGTAATGGCGACATCGACTCTATTGGCCGCAAAAGCCGTAGCGGCTTCTGCGGCAGGCATCACCTGCAAGTCGAGCTCATCAAAGGTAATATCTGTTCCTTTTAAGTAGGCTTCGAGTAACAGTGCCTGAAGGGGAAGCTCTTCCCAAGCAATAGTTTTTCCAAGCAAATCTTCTGGTTTGGTCACGTCTTTGGCCAAAATGCCGTCGGCCCCATCAGAATAGTCAGACACCGCAATGAGCCTGAGTGACGGGTCGTTGTTAGCCATCACGACCATATCAGGGACGCCCGTCCAGGCGACATCGAGCTTGTCACTGAGCAGCGCAGTGTTGACATCGGATGAGACTTGAAAAAAGCTTTCTTCGATAGTGACCCCCTCTTCTTCGTAAAAGCCTTTTTCCTCAGCAACAAACTGAGCAACAAATCCAGGCCAGGGAGAATTACCAACAACCAAGGGCCGAGAAGCGGTGTTTGAATCATTACTCGATTGAGCATTGCAAGCAACGCATAGAGCAACACTTACAAACAACAGGGCGACGTACTGCCAAAAGCGGCGAATGTTTTTGTTCATGGAATTTTGAAAGAACTCACAGAGAAAGGGGACAATGGAAGGAGGCTAAAACGGCAGCGCTTCGAGGCGATTTTTTACAACACATTTTTTACAGCACGATTTACAGTGCCGCAGCACAAGTTAATATACGATGCGCGATAGACGGAATACTTTGTGTATGGAGATTTCAAAATGGAGTTTATGAAGTCTTAATCTCTCGTCTGAGAATTGTTACGTATTCACGCAAGACTATTAAGAATAATTGAAAAAATCAGACAAATAGAGTCTATATCCGTGAACTGCTCTGTTGCAAATAAACGTCAAAGTAGGTCTTCGTAACACTTTTAGAGATCCAGCGCCCTTCAAATGTCTCCTAATCACTATGTCGAGATGTGCTGAATCAGTTCAGTTTTGAAATCGCCTTTTGCGTTTACTATCGGGGTGGATTACTCACAGGTTTAATCCATGGTGCGTACGATTAAGATTAACGGATTACACCTACGCAATTTGCGGGGTGATGTTTTTGGTGGACTCACCGCAGCGATTGTTGCGCTGCCGCTGGCCTTGGCGTTTGGAGTTTCATCGGGCGCAGGTGCGATCGCCGGACTCTACGGCGCGGTCGCCATTGGATTCTTTGCCGCTCTGTTTGGCGGGACCCCCTCTCAAATTTCTGGCCCTACAGGCCCCATGACGGTGGTGATGGCCACTGTGTTTTCGGGGCTGATTGCCAAATATCCCGAAACCGGCCTCGCCCTGGCCTTTACCGTTGTAATGCTCGGCGGGCTCTTCCAAATTTTATTTGGACTCTTGCGCCTGGGTGAATACATTACACTCATGCCCTACACCGTCATCTCCGGCTTTATGTCTGGCGTTGGCGTCATCATTCTGATTCTGCAACTGGCCCCTCTTTGCGGCATCGAAGGATCTGCCAGCGTTTGGGACTCCTTGCAGAAGCTACCAGATGTGCTAGCAACCGCGAATCTGGCCGCTGTTGGGTTAGGGTTGCTGACTTTAGGCATTGTTTTTGGTATGCCCAAGCGGCTAAACCGGATTCTCCCGGCACCTTTAGTTGCCCTGGTGGTGGGTACGTTGGTCTCACTGTTGCTCGCTGGCGATGCGGTTCCACGCATCGGAGAGATCCCCAGAGGGTTACCGGCCTTACACATGCCCGCATTTGATCGAGCCGCCATTAAGGACATGCTGGGCTACGGGATTGTGTTAGCCGCGCTAGGGGCCATAGACTCACTGTTAACCTCACTGGTAGCCGATAACATTACCCGGACGCAGCACGACTCTGATCGTGAGCTGATTGGTCAGGGAATCGGCAACATGGTGTCTGGCTTGCTGGGCGGGCTGCCAGGTGCAGGGGCCACTATGCGGACGGTCATCAACGTCAAGTCAGGTGGGAAAACGCCGCTATCTGGCATTGTGCATGCCCTGCTGCTGCTCACAGTGATGCTAGGCGCAGGGCCGATTACTGAGCAGATCCCGCTAGCAGTTCTCGCGGGTATTTTAATCAAAGTAGGGATCGACATTATCGACTGGAGCTTTTTGAAACGGGCGCATAAGGTCTCGCTGAAAGCGGCAGGTCTGATGTATGGCGTGCTGGTGCTGACTGTTTTTGTGGATTTGATTACAGCGGTTGCGGCGGGTGCCTTTGTCGCCAACTTGCTGACCATAAAAAGCCTGACCGATGAACAAAGAGAACATGTGCAGGCAATTGTGAGTCCTGCAGATGAGAGCCTCAGCACTGAGGAAAAAGAATTGCTCAGAGCCGTACAGGGCCGGGTGCTTTTGTTTCGGCTTAGCGGACCCATGAGCTTTGGGGCAGCCAAAACGATTTCCCAGCGGATGACTATCGTCAATAAGTTTGAAGTCTTGCTCCTAGACTTGGCTGATGTGCCAAGAGTTGGCGTCACGGCCTCACTGGCCATTGAAAATATGGTGCAAGAAGCTTGCGCGCAGCACCGTCCTGTTTTTATCGTCGGGGCTCAGGGATTTGTAAAACAGCGATTAGATGCGCTGGATGTCCTCGATAGAATTCCGCCTGAGAACATTCTGGGCGATCGGTTAGAGGCGCTTCGCAGGGCTCATCAAAGCTTGCTACCGCCAGCGGTATATGGTGCGGCAAGCAGTCGCTTGCCAGCGAATTCACTCAGATCCCGAGAAAACGCCAATGGGCTATTGGAGCGTGAGATCGTACAAAACCGGCCAAAAGAAGAAGCGCTACCGAAAGAAGCCCCGAAGAGAGAAACCTCAACGAAAGACCGTTCTCGGGGTTTCCCCATGGAACCATAAGCTGGCAGCTGCTTTTGACTATTGGCACAAAAACAGTCGCTGAGCCGCGCGCGTAAAGGCGACATAGTACAGCTGGTTGCGCTCGGTGACTTTGCGGTTGAGCATGAGGTTAGGAACATCTACAAACACATCTTGAAAGGTAGAGCCTTGGCTCTTGTGGACGGTGAGACTGTAGGCATAGCTAACGTCATGGAAAAGCTGTTTGTAATCCCAAAAGGCCATCCACTGCTTTTTCTCTGAATAATCTGACAGCAGCCCTTTAAATCGCTGCTGTTCATCTTCATGCAAGATTCTGAGCTTTCTCTCTTGGTGCTCTTCAGTCACAATCTCTAGCTCCCACACCAGCCACCCTTCAAACCGCGTTAGGTAGGCTTCCATCACCAAGCATTCTTCAGACGTTTGCAACAGGATCCGATCTTTTCCCATACAAACATTTTTGGCGATCAGTCGCTCTCCAGACACAAATCGTGCGGCCTTATCGCCATAGATAGTGGCGCGAATTTTGTTGTTGAGATAGTTCACTCGGGCATTGGTATAGGCGAGTACACGCACCTGATCGGGATTTTTTTCGTAGGCGTCGCTTTGAAACGCACGCAGCATCAGCTTTTCCCACTGAGGCTGGGGCATCGTGAAAATGCCTTCGGTGTGGGTGTCGTTGTAGTCGTTACGGGCCTGGGGCATGGTGGGCCGCTCCAGGTTAGTGCGAATGTCTTCTGCGAGGAGGCCAATAGCGCCGCCGTAGCGAATGACCTCGGTGAGGTCGCTACGGTACAAGATTTGGTCAAAGCACGGCGCTTCGGCTTCTCCCACAGGGGGCAGCTGCGCGGAGTCTCCAACGAATAAAAGCTGGGTGCCTTGGGTAAAGCTAGAGACCGCGTTGACCAAGAGTGACCACATTTCGGCGTTGATCATGGAGCATTCGTCTACCACGACCAAGTCGTATTCGGTGGTGAGATTTTTGCGATCGCGGTCTGGCTCAAACTTTTGCCCACCCGTTTCCTTATCAATCACCGGCTTAAGGCCCAGCAGCTTGCAGCAGGTCATACAATCGACCTCTGTCCCCCAGCGGTAGGCCATCGCCTGCAAAACCTTAGTCGCCTTATTACTCAGCGCCGTGAGGGCAATAGGCCGGCCATCGTAGTTTTGCTGCAATCGGGTAATCAGGGCCTGCAATAGCGTGGTTTTCCCGGTCCCGGCATAGCCCGTAAGCAAATAAATCTTTTCGTCACCGTTGACAAACTCTTCCAGCGCTTGCAGCGCCTGCCACTGCTGCTGAGAGAGCGCTAGCCCCGGCAGGACCTCTGGAATCGCGTCAGCAACCTCTGATTTGGCTGGGGCAGACTGGGACATAAGTACTATAGAGCAGGTGAGATCATTTTAGCAGTGATGCTTCTCGCTGGTCACTATTGGCAAGTCGTGATTCGTTGGCCCCAAGACTCGCTAGAATTGCAACGACCATGACAGTCCACAGTTTTCCAATCTACCCACTTTACCGACCCTTGTTGAGGTTCAACCACCACCGATGACCTACGTTCCACTCGCTGCTCGCATTTGCCTCGCCCTGATCTTTTTAAATGCTGGGGTAAAGCACCTTATAGGCTTTCCATCGTTTGTCGAGACCATTGCCAGCAAGGGGTTGCCAGGGGCATCCGTACTTGCCGTAGCGACTGTTGCCTTTTTACTACTGGGCTCACTTTCTTTATTACTGGGGTATAAAACAAAGATCGGAGCGCTGCTATTAATTCTTTTTTTAGTCCCTACTTCTCTTCTATTTCACCCACCAGCCACTGATCTCACTGGCTTTCTTAAAAATCTTGCACTCATAGGCGGATTGCTAATGACCATTGCGAACGGCCCCGGCTTGATCAGCGTAGATGGTGGAAAAGCCTGAGCGCCTACCGACGAGAGACCTTGTATCAAAGACATTGCTGTTATGGGCAGTTAAGGACGGGCAGTTAAGCTGATTGAAATAACTTTTTGGATAGCAAAAAATGGCCGATCGATGCATGTGTGGCTCTCAGAGGTTGTTTGCTGAGTGCTGTGGCCCTTACCTTAGCCGCGAGCGGCTGGCCCCTACGGCTGAGGCTTTAATGCGATCGCGCTACAGCGCATTTTGCACAGGCAATATCGACTACCTAATGGCCACACGGTTCAACCGAACCAATGAAGCTGACGACCGCATGGGCTTGCGCCAAAGCATTAACAGCACCGAATGGACAAACTTAATTGTGGTTAGCACAAAACAAGGTACGGCTAAGGACAGCAAAGGGATCGTCGAATTCGTTGCAGCCTATCGGCCTAAGATACATCGCGTACAAAACCTACTGACGCTTCAACCTGCTGGCCCGCCATCCAGCAGCACATTACCCAATCAAGCCTCACCCATGGCGCAGCTACATGAGCGATCGCGCTTTATTAAAAAAGGCGACCAGTGGCTGTATACAGACGGCGATATCCTGACGGCGTATCAGCCGAAACGCAGCCATCCCTGCTGGTGTGGCAGCGGAAAAAAGTTTAAGCAGTGTCACGGGTAGCCTGCTACATTAGCCTGACAAAATAGCCCGCTAAATGCCCATGCCACGCTAAATGCCCATGCCACTCAGTGTCGTGAGCAAGCGACCTAGCGTATCGGTCACTTTAGGATGGTCCGCTTCAAACTGCTCAATGAGCGCAGGGAGCTTTTGGGTTGCCGCGCCAGCCTGCTCTGTAGCGTCAGGATTTTGCATCTGCGCTTCCACATCAGCAATCAGCGCTAGCAGCTTGTCTTTCACCGCGCTATCGGGCGTGTCGAGCTTCCCAATTTCTGCATGGAGCGCTTCCAAGGACTTATTGATGTCTTCTTTGCTCATAGCTGCGTTCTTTAGAGAAACTGTGTGCGGAAAATCCTTCCTTTATTGTAATACTCAGCGGGTAGCTCTTTGAAAAGCGCTAAGCAGCGTAACACTCCAGCTTTTAAGCGATGTCCCTTGACCGCACGTCTATACCTTTCGATGCAAACGTGTCTATCAAAAGTTAGGTTGCCCCCTAGTGTCTGTATATATTCTTCGAAGGAAAAAGTTCTCGTCACATCCGATACGAAATTATGTCAAAGGACCTTGATAATGTGACTATCGTCGATGTAAATTGGCCCTCCGAATAGGCCGTTTAAGCCAGGTTAATAAGACCAAAATAATCGGACGGCTGGGTGACAATGCTTTCAATAAGGTGCTGGGATAGTTTTATGCTGGAATTAGAATCTCGTTTGGCTCAACAGTCTATGACAATGGCGACCCAGTACCCAGTAATGATTATTGGAGGGGCAGAAGATAAGGTAAATGGCTGCGAAATCCTCAGCGCATTTTTTGAAAGCGCAGGTGGCAAAGGTGCGACAATCGGCATTATTCCAGCAGCCTCCCGCGAGCCGACCATCGTAGGCGACCGATACTACCAAATCTTCACTCGGATGGGTGCTAAGCAAGTGCAGGTGCTAGACATTCGCCATCGAGAAGAGTGCGACGAAGACCGATGGCTAGAGATTCTGCATGACTGCACCGGAATTTTTATCACTGGCGGCGACCAGCTCAGACTCCGAGATCTGATCGGCGGCACCCGGCTGATTGAGTCGATTAAGCAAAAGGTAAAAAGCGGTGACTTGGTTGTTGCAGGCACTAGCGCAGGGGCGGCCATTATGGGCACCAAAATGATCGCGGGCGGCAGCAGTGGAGAAACCCCAAATCAGGCCCTGGTAGATCTTACAGAAGGATTGGGCATCATGCCCGAGCTGCTAGTCGATCAGCATTTTCACAACCGCAATCGGATGGCGAGGCTGTTGAGCGCGGTGGCCGCACACCCCGAGAAGCTGGGCATTGGCATTGATGAAGATACCTGCGTGGCCACCTCTGGTGACGGCACGTTTCAGGTATTAGGCAAGGGATCCATCACGATTATTGACCCAGGTAACTTAACCCATACCAACCATGCCAACGTATCGGACAATGCGCCGCTGAGCCTTCACAACCTAAAGGTACATGTACTCAATAAGGGTGATAGGTATGATTACCTCAACCGTACAATTACCTAGTGCATCTGTGAAAGTTAGTGTTTCCTGACAGTGGGTACTCATCGGCGAAAATCCTCGACTCAATCGGGGAAGAAATCGCCGTATGCTTGTTTAAATTGGTCGGTCGTCAACTGGTCGTTAACCGGCTACTCGTCAACCGGTCTTAACGCCTATATCCACTGACGTCAGCCCGCTTACACGCTACCGTTCTGTTTGCATCTCTACCCTCTATAGGCTCATTGGCACAGGCTCATCGCCTACAAAACTTATGGAAATTCTCAAGACTCAAACGCTTCGCGGCCCCAATTACTGGAGTATTGGCTATACCAAGTTAATTGTTGCCAAACTCGATTTGGCAGAGTTGGCAGAGAGACCCTCCAATACCCTTCCAGGATTTTATGAAGGGCTAGTAGCAGCGCTACCAAGTTTAATGGAGCACTTTTGCTCGCCAGGGTGTCGTGGGGGCTTTTTGCACCGCGTTCAAGAAGGCACCATGATGGGTCACATTATGGAACATGTGGCGTTAGAGCTACAAACCCTAGCGGGCATGGATGTGGGCTTTGGCCGCACCCGTGAAACCGCCACACCCGGCGTATACCAAGTGGTGTTTGAGTACGAAAACGAACAGGCCGGACGCTACGCCGCCAGAGCCGCCCTGAGACTGTGTCAGAGCATTGTAGAAACCGGTAGCTATCCAAACAGCGAGCTACAGCAAGACCTCGCTGACCTGCAAGAATTCCGAATTATGGCCTCACTGGGGCCCAGCACCGAAGCACTGGTGCGTGAGGCCGAAGCCCGTAGCATTCCGTGGCTGGAGCTAGAGGTCCGCAATCTGATTCAGTTTGGCTATGGCAAGCATCAAAAGCGCATTCAGGCCTCTTTGACCGCGCACAGCAATATTTTGGGCGTGGAGCTTGCTTGCGATAAAGAGAGCACGAAGCAAATGCTGGGGAACGCCGGCATTCCGGTACCAAAAGGCAACGTTGTGTACTCTCTGCGCGAGCTGGAAGATGCCATAGACTATCTGGACTATCCGATTGTCATTAAGCCGCTAGATGGCAACCACGGTCGGGGAATTACCCTAGATATTCACCACTGGGACGAGGCCGAAATTGCCTACGACAAGGCCCGCAGCGTTTCTGCGGGTGTCATTGTAGAGCACTATTACAAAGGGCGAGATCACCGCGTCTTAGTGGTCAATCACAAGGTCATTGCCGTTGCAGAGCGCGTGCCTGCACATGTGGTGGGCAATGGTGAAGACACCATTGAGCAGCTTGTAGCGCAAGTGAACCAAGACCCACAGCGGGGAGAAGGCCACGACAATGTGCTCACTCAAATTGGCATAGATGCCGCTGCCGAGCGTTTACTCAAGGCCAAAGGCTACGACATAGACACCGTGCTGGATGACGGCGAGATTTGCTACCTGAAAGAAACCGCCAACTTAAGCACCGGTGGCGTTGCGATTGATCGAACCGATCAAATTCATCCTGAAACGGTGTGGATTGCAGAACGGGCTTCTCGCCTGATTGGCTTAGATGTGGCGGGCATCGATATTGTGACCGACGATATCTCGCAGCCGATGCGAGAAGTAGACGGCGTGATTGTAGAGGTCAATGCGGCCCCTGGATTACGCATGCATATTGCGCCCAGTAATGGGGTACCGCGCAATGTGGCTGCGCCTATTTTGGATATGCTGATGCCACCGGATGAGCCCACGCGAATTCCAATTGTGGCGATTACCGGCACCAACGGAAAAACCACCACCACACGCCTGACCGCTCACATTTTTCGCCAGGTTTATGACGTGGTGGGCTTCACGACCACCGATGGGATTTACCTAGGCGATCATCTAGTAGAAAAAGGTGATACCACCGGGCCAATGAGCGCGCGGATGATTTTAGAAGATCCGACGGTAGAAATGGCCGTACTAGAAACTGCGCGAGGCGGCCTGCTACGCTCCGGATTAGCGTTTCGACAGTGTGATGTGGGCGTGGTGCTTAACGTAGCAGCTGACCACTTAGGCATTGGCGACATTAACACCATTGACGAACTCGCTAAGCTGAAGGCGGTGGTGCCGGAAGCCGTGCATGCCAATGGCTATGTAGTGCTCAATGCCGATGATGAGCGTGTGGTGGCCATGGCGGAGCACGTAAAGGCGAAGGTGGCCTATTTCTCGATGGATTCAGAGAATGCTTTGGTGCGATCGCACGTACAAAACGGTGGAGTTGCCGCCGTTTACGAGCAGGGATACCTTTCTATATTGCAGCGCGACTGGCTGCTCAGAATTGAACAGGCCCAGAATGTGCCCGTCACGATGGGCGGACGCGCGCCCTTTATGATTGCGAACGCACTGGCCGCTAGCCTAGTGGGCTTTGTACAGGGCGTCAAAATAGAAGATATTCGCAGCGCGCTCAAGAGCTTCAAAGCCTCCGACCAACAAATTCCAGGACGGATGAACCTGTTTAACATGGGCCGATTCCATGCGCTAGTAGATTACGCTCACAATCCTGCTGGCTACGCAGCTGTAGGCAGCTTTGTGAACAACTGGCCCGGTGAGGCAATTGGCGTGATTGGGGCGCCTGGCGATCGCAGAGATGAAGACTTTGTGGCCCTAGGCGAGCTTTCTGCCCAAATTTTTGACCAGGTAGTGATCAAAGAAGACGCGGACAGACGAGGCCGAGAAGCGGGCGCTGTGGCGGAACTGATTGCTCAGGGCATTCAACAGGCCCCCCTGACAGCAGCGCCCGCTGCTGACACTCAGCCAAAGAACGCCAATGACTGGCTGAAGCTAGATGAGATGCCTGCGAATGACGGCCACCCACAGAACAGCCAGCAGAGTAACGGTCACACCCCGGCGGCAGAGAAAGACTCAGCAACGCCATCAGATAAGAGTGCTTCAACCAATGGCGTTGGGTTTGGGCAAACGCCATATAGTAAAACCAACGGGAAAAGCAGCGGGAATGGGAAAGCACCCGCTGCTGCCGAGAGTAACGCGCCATCTAATGGGAGCAAGAGCACCAATGGGAGCACTCAGAATGGGGTCAGTATTTCGTCTGAAGCAACTGACTCAACCGCTCCTTTAAAGGAGAGTATTCCGCATCAGACGATTTTAGATGAGGTGGAGGCGATTGAGTGGGCGCTAGACAATGCGCCAGAAGGTGGCCTTGTCGTGATTTTGCCGGAGAAAGTAGGCTCTGTAATTGAGCTGATCAAAGCGCGGAATCCTATCGTTGAAGGCGATAGTACTACCGACGAAGCAGTTGTATTTGCGCCTAAGGGCATGGCCTTTCCTAGCACGCCCATATCTGCTGAGATTCCAGGCAGTAGCGTTGGCCTCACTAAGGCAGCAAAATAGAGCACAGAAAAAGAATCTTACAAAAGATAAGTAGGCATACGTCGTGAGATCGTTCTTAATAGAAGAGTGGTCTCATTATCTTGAGGGCTATAGAAATAAGAATGAGACCAACAAGTTATTTTCTCCTCAGTCCTTAGCCGGCTATATAAATCACCATTTTTCCCAGTTAATTTCTTAGGTTATCCAAAGCAGCTGTAGGAGATTTTGTAGGATGGTTATTAACGCAACTCGAAACACGCAGCCCACTGAATCATCAAGCGCAGGTGCGGGTGAAAAATACGAAGCACAAACGCAGGAGATCGCACGACAGCTGCTCGCTGACAGCAAAGGTAAGCAGTCGATTTTCTCCAAAATGCGAGACCAGCTGAAATGGGATGACAAGCTCCTAGGCTGGACCATGGAAAATCCGGGCCTGCGGGTGCAAATGTTTCGCCTGATTGACTGCCTGCCAGCGCTGTCCACCAAGCCCGAGATTGCCAGCCACCTGCAAGAATATTTGGGTGACGAGAGCGTTGAGCTGCCCCAAGCCTTGAAAAAGCTGTTGAACTTCGCCGATGCGGACTCCATGCCCGCCAGCGTTGCCGCAACCACCCTTTCCACCGCCGTAGAAACCTTAGCGCGAAAATATGTTTCAGGAGAGAGCTTAAACCAAGCCCTCAAAAGTATTGAACGCCTTAGAAAACAATCTATGGCCTTCACCATGGACCTGTTAGGTGAGGCGGTCATTACAGAAACCGAAGCGGAGGCGTATCTCAATCAGTATTTGGAGCTGATGGAACAGCTGACAGACGCCGCAAAGCGCTGGAGCAACGTCAAGCAAATAGACGTTGCCGATGGCGTTGAGCTGCCCAGAGTCCAAGTCTCTGTCAAGCTCACAGCCTTTTACTCCCAGTTTGACCCGTTGGATGTGGAAGGCTCTGAGGAGAAAGTAGGCACGCATATTCGGACCTTGTTGCGTAGGGCAAAAGAACTGGGCGCAGCGGTCCACTTTGATATGGAGCAATACCGCTATAAAGCGGCCACCCTCGCCATCCTGAAAAAGCTCTTGATGGAAGAAGAGTTTAGGTCGCGAACCGACATTGGCATGACCCTGCAAGCCTACTTAAGAGACAGCTATCAAGACCTAAAAGATCTGATTGCGTGGGCAAAGAAAAGAGAGCATCCTGTCACTGTTCGCCTGGTGAAAGGGGCGTATTGGGACCAGGAAACCATCACCGCACGGCAAAACTATTGGCCGACGCCGGTGTATAACCATAAGTCTTCAACCGATGCGAACTTTGAGCGGATGACGCAGCTGCTGTTGGAGAATAATGAGCATTTGTATGCGGCGATTGGGAGCCACAATGTGCGATCGCAGGCCCTGGCCCTGGCCATCACCAAAGCCCTCAACATTCCGCCGCGCCGCGTAGAATTTCAGGTGCTGTACGGCATGGCCGACACCATTGCCACGGCCCTGGTAAAACAAGGCCATCGGGTGCGCGTGTACTGCCCTTACGGCGACTTGATCCCAGGCATGGCCTACCTCATTCGCCGCCTGCTGGAGAACACGGCCAACAGCTCATTTTTACGCCAGAGCTTAGAAGACCGGCCTGCTGAAGAGCTGCTGGCAATTCCCGAATGGGGCGAAGGCGATGCCGATGGCAGCACAGTATTGCCCGAACCAATTGCACTGCCAAAAACGGTCTCATCCAAGACATCCCCATCTAAAACACCCGTCACTCGAATCAATCCTTCGGCGGATATGGACTACGCCGTTTTGCAGCACCGCAAAGAGGCCAATGCAGCCTTAGATAAGGTCAAACAACAGCTGGGGCAAACCTATGCGCCGCTGATTGACGGCGAGAGCGTCGAAACGGAGGAAACGATTGAGTCAGTCAATCCGTGCAAGCCTTCTGAAGTGGTAGGGTCGATCGGTCAAATTTCGATTGAGCAAGCGGATAACGCGATGGCTGCGGCTAAAAGCGCCTTTGCCACTTGGAAGAAAACGCCTGCGGGCGATCGCGCAGCCATCATCAACAAAGCGGCTGACCTCCTAGAGCAACGTCGCCATGAACTCAACGCCTGGATGGTGTTTGAGGGCGGGAAACCGCTGCATCAGGCCGATGCAGAAGTCTCGGAAGCCGCCGACTTTTGCCGATACTACGCCGCCGAGATGGAACGGCTAGATACGGAAATCGTCTACGACGTAGCCGGAGAGACCGATCGATACCTCTACCGGCCAAAAGGCATCGTCCTAGTCATCTCTCCTTGGAATTTCCCGCTGGCCATTCCCGTAGGCATGACGGTAGCAGCCCTGGTGACTGGCAACTGCACGTTGCTAAAACCCGCAGCAGTCACATCCGTGATTGCCGCCAAGCTCAGCGAGATTTTGATAGAAGCGGGCATTCCCAAAGGCGTATTCCAATACATTCCTGGCAGGGGCTCCACTGTTGGCAGCCACCTTGTAAAGCATCCTGATGTGAACATGATTGTGTTTACAGGTTCGCAAGAAGTGGGCTGCCAGATTTATGCCGAGGCGGCAATTTTGCGACCGGGGCAAAAGCACCTTAAGCGCGTCGTGGCTGAAATGGGGGGCAAAAATGCCATCATCGTCGATGAGAGCGCTGACCTGGATCAGGCCGTGCAGGGCGTGGTGTATTCAGCCTTTGGCTACAGCGGGCAAAAGTGTTCTGCCTGCTCACGAGTGATTGTGTCCCAGTCAATTTACGATACGTTTGTAGCGCGCTTAGTAGAAGCGACCAAGTCGCTTAACGTGGGCGATGCGCTGCATCCGGGGACGCAAGTAGGGCCGGTGATTGACAGGGCCGCGCAGTCAAAAATTCGTGACTACATTACCAAAGGCAAAGAAGAGGCGACTTTGGCCTTAGAGCTGCCGTCTCCTGAACCTGGGTATTTTGTTGGACCGGTGATTTTCACAGAGGTGAAGCCCGATGGCGTGCTGGCCCAAGAAGAGATTTTTGGACCGGTGCTCTCGGTAATAAAAGCGGAGAGCTTTGATGAGAGTATTGCGATCGCAAACAACACTAACTTTGCACTCACCGGCGGTCTCTACTCCCGCACCCCCTCACACATTGAACAAGCCTACGAAGACTTTGAAGTTGGCAACCTCTATATCAACCGCACCTGCACCGGGGCAATTGTTGCTCGCCAGCCCTTTGGCGGCTTCAAACTCTCTGGGGTGGGCTCCAAAGCAGGCGGGCCGGACTATCTCACCCAGTTTATGGACCCACGGACCATCACTGAAAACGTTCAGCGTCAGGGCTTCGCTCCGATTGAAGGCGTCGATAATTAGGTGCTGCATAACCGATCTAATAAGTTTTGTCGGTAAGCCTTGCTGATTCAAACAGATCAGGTCATTAGCTGGAAAACAAGCGGCGAGAGAGCTTGGCCTGCTGCATTTGAGCGATATCAATGAGCGGCGTGCATGACCACATATCGTCCAGAGCGATCGCAGGTGCACGCTGACAAATGTTCGCCATATCGGTCGCTAGCGATAAGCGAATCTGCTGCGCATCTAAATGCCCAATGGCACCGAGGCGAATGGCCGCGCCAAGTAATCCAGTGACAAACCCATGGGTAAAAGCCACCAGTGCCGCTTGCTGTGAAAGCCCTGCGACCTGAGCCACCACCGCAAAAACCACTGGGTGAAGGCAGTTCATCCGGCCCTGTGCGGTTTGCCGACTCACAGTCTCCAGCTGAGGATGGGGCCAGGTTTTCCCCGCGACCATCAGCAGGGCACGTCCGCTTTGGCGCTGAGCGATGCGTGTTTTTTCGATTGGGGTTTGCGCATACAGTCGGTTGTCTATTGCGGAGATCGCGCTAACGCTGCCAGACAAATCATCAGCCGCAGTTCCAGCCGAACTTTCTGTCAAAGCACCATTCGCACTCGCCATATTCACACTCGCCGTATGCGCATGGGCGAGCGCCACCAAGTCTGTGCTGCCCACTTTGTTACACAACAGCAGCTGAACAAACTGTTCTACGCCTTTAGCATCGGCAATTCGTCCGCTTTGAACCAAGCTTTCTAAGCCATGGGAAAGCGTATAGGCCCCAGAAGGGAAAAAAGAATCTGCCAGCTGCATTAAAACAAACTGTTGCGCTAAGGACGGCTGTTCTAAAGACGGCTGTTCTAAAGAAGAAGAAGAGACAGAGGCGGGAGAAGCAAGAGACTGAGTCATTGAAGAGCCCCTAGTGAGGGTGATGTTTGTGGGCAGAAATATCTGTTGAGGGGCCAGAAAAATCTACGGCGTCGGCAGCCGATTTGGTTTCGTAGTGAATGCTGAGTCCTTGAATCGATAGCGTTTCGACAATGTTTTGAATGATTTTTTCCATCGTTTCAGCGGCGGCGACCTGCTCTACGTAAAGGGTGTCGTGATGGACGCTAATGGGCCAGTGCTGATTGCCCAGGGTGTGGCCCAAATGAATGAGTGCGATCGCCGGGTTACGCGCGCCTTCGTCAAACTTAAGGGCAATCACTTCTTGGGGCTGAATGGTCACGAACACGAGCTTGTGCTCGGCGGTTTCTAGCACATCCCCTTCTTTTAGCAGCCAGTCTCGACTTTTCACAATGCCCACAGCCTGCCCGTCTGCGGTTTGCGTGCGAATACGGCCTTTGATGCGATCGCTGCGCTCAACCTGCACTTCTAAATATTGACCCGACTGCTTGGCTAACGCGACCCATGCGGCCACATCTGTGCGCTCGTTCACGTTGCCCAAATAATGCTCAGCGAGTTCTATGGCTGTCATGTGCTTACTGCTATGGGTCTCAGCTATGGGTCCAAACTTGCGCCACCAAAAGGGACTACACCGAATAGGGTAACGGCGCTTGATTGCGGTGCCTGCGCACACAGTTTAGCGCGCCCTTAAAGCCTGCCTGCATTTCTCGGGTAGTGCTTGCGATCGCTCGAATGAATAGCCCCCTTTCCCCTGGCAAAATAGAGCTAGCTAAGGACAAAGAGCTACCGGCTTCTACCTGCTGTTCTATTTCTGTTCCCAGCGCCTTAAGCGCATCTGCCGCCGCAGGTACCTCGGAAGGCAATAGCAACAACAACCCGCCTAGCACAGGCCCACTAGCAAACAGCGCGCTGGTGACAAACCGATTGTCTTGGCCGGTTAGCTTCATCGTCTCCTGAAACCACAGCTCACCCGTTGGAGCGCTCACCCGAATGCGGCTCATAAACTGGCGAAACTGATAGGACTCGCCTCGCGCTAGCCGCCCTGGCAGAATAATTTCAGCAAGGCTCAAGGCCGCATCAGGGTGTGCCGTAATGTCCGTTGTTTGAGCAAGGTCCGACTCAGCGAACAAAATCAGAGGCTCGGGGAAAAACTCCAGCGTAGCGCCCGCAGCCAGCGCAATATCGTATCGGACACGAGCCTGCGTTCCAGGCTGAGGCATTTGATGCACTTTGGTCGCTGACTGATCGGCCAAATACAGCTGACTCCCAGCTCCTAGCCTTAATGAAATGCCGAGTTCATCACCGGCGAGCAGCCCCGGCGACGTATTCATACGGAACAAATAGGCCCGCGATCGCAGGGCTTTTAGCTCACGCTGGCTGGCATTCGCACCCGGATTATCCGCTTCTCGCCGGAACACGGGCGAAATGCTCAGGGGGTAGGCCATGTAACGCTGCTGGACGATGGTTTTGCCTGAGCGGTCGCAGGATAGTTGTATAGCCAACTGGTTTGAGTGCGTTGGCGGAGCCTCTCGCTCAGAGAATCGCACGTCACCTCCCTGAGCCCTATCAACCGCGCTATCGAGATGAGGGTTACGATTAGCCTGAGAAACTGCAATCATGACAAGCTACCTCAAGCAGCGACGGTTTCAGTCGAGTTTTCTTCAGTCGAGTTTGTTTCAGCCGGTAGACGGCCAAACAACAGCGTTTTTTGAATAAAAGCAACCACGTCGTCTAAGCCTTCAGACGTTTTGCAGTTGGTGTACACCACCGGCTTGTCCTGCCGGTACTGAGCAGACTGCAATCGCATAAGGTCCAAGTCAGCGCCGACATAAGGCGCAATATCTATTTTGTTCACCACCGCTAGGTCAGAGTGCACGAACCCCGGCCCGTTTTTCCGAGGGATATCGTCCCCGGCCCCTACATCAATTACAAACAGGTAGGCATCGACGAGATCGTAGCTAAAGGTAGAGGCCAAGTTGTCGCCCCCGCTTTCAATCAAAATCAGGTCGAGCTGGGGAAACAGCAGCTCCAAGTCTTGTACGGCCAGCTGGTTCATCGTGGGATCTTCGCGAATCGCGGTGTGCGGGCAGCTGCCGGTTTCGACCCCAATCACCCGCTCCGGTGGCAAAAACCCCTTGCGCTTAAGCCTGTCGGCATCTTCGGTGGTGAGCAAATCGTTCGTCACCACAGCGACCTCAATGCCCTGCGCCATTAACAGCGGTACAATGCCTTCAATCAGGGCTGTTTTGCCACTGCCCACGGGTCCGCCAATTCCTAATCTTGCTGCTGATGTTGACATTGGGTTTTCAGCCTAGTGTGTTGTGGACGGGTCAGCATCCTGATAGCTAGCGCTAATCAGCTAGCTCTGAACCATTGTATTTGCCGTTGAACCCATAGATTTCCTGACTGCCGCCGTAGGGGACTAGCTCGACTTCTTTTTCATCGCCTGGCTCAAAGCGGACGGCAGTGCCTGCGGTGATGTTTAGCCGCATTTTTTTGGCGCGATCGCGATCAAATTGCAGTCCTTCATTCACTTCGTAAAAGTGAAAATGAGACCCCACCTGAATAGGGCGATCGCCCACGTTGCTCACCACCATTTTAATGGCTTCGCGGGATGCATTGAGTTCAATTAGGTCCGAGCCGCCTGGAATAATCTGCCCTGGCACCAACGGAATTGCTTCAACAGAATTCTCTTTGTACATTTTTCAAAGCTTGTTTAACAAACGACGTTCCAAAAACAGAGGGTCTTAGCGAATGGGCAACCCGCAAACATCACTAATCCATAATAGGATTATGCACAGTTACCAATTTTGTTCCATCTGGGAAGGTGGCTTCTACCTGAACCTCGTGCACCATTTCTGGAATGCCCTCCATCACATCTTCGCGCGCGAGCAGCGTAGTGCCTTCGCTCATGAGTTCACTCACCGTTTTTCCATCGCGGGCCCCTTCCATAATGGCCGCAGAAATATAGGCCACTGCCTCGGGATAATTGAGCTTAAGCCCTCGGTCTTTTCGCCTTTCGGCGACCAGTGCCGCTGTAAAAATCAACAGCTTATCTTTCTCTTGGGGCGATAGCAGCATTACGTTCCCTAACTTACCAGCTTTCTTGAGTACCTAAAATTAGGTCACTTAACTCCTGATGCATTCTCACGCTAATTCAACTTCAATAGTTTTTCTTTTAAGAAATACAAATAAGTTCCTCATTTATATGTTTCTGTGTGAAGCTTCTTAGCTGGGATCGGCCAATTGTAAGCAAGCAGGCCACAATGCCAATGGATGGCTGTAGCCTAAGGAGAATTAGACCGTGCCCGACGTAAACGCGACCAATATCAACGCTAATGTTGTTTCGGATGCCTTAAAGAAGGTTTCTCAGCAAAAGATCCCCCTTCAAAAGCTATACGAAGACCTCGCCAATATTGATCAGATGGATATGACACAAGGTGCGCGGTGTCGCGAACAGGCACAGCAGGTGTTAGCAAATCCCAAAATCAGCCTGAATTGGAGAGATGCGATCGCAGAGCGTCTCCACGAAGCGAACCATACGCTAGCCATTAAAAACGTGACAGGCGACGACAGCTACTAGAACAACCACTCAGCAGCTTTTGTCAATAAGCATCGTAGGCTTCTTACAAAGAAAGCCCAAGGGTAAGATTACCCCTGGGCTTTCTGGTTTTATTGTAGGCTCAATCAATCTTTCGAGGCATCTCAACGGAGGACTCTCGCCGGTCACCAAATTTCAAGAGTTTCTTGAAACCCAGCTTCTCCAGAAAGTTCAAAGGACAGTGTGGACGGGATAAAGCTTTTTCCCTTATAGGTTGGCTTAATTGAGCAACCCTTCACTTTCTTTTGTTGCACCAACACTGCAATCTTGTTGTCAATTGTTCTTTTTTTCAGTGCAGCTGTTTTAGGCATGTACACTATGTTTTCAGGTGCGTCCTTCCCGCCAAATTCTAATGGGAAGATGTGAACGCTTCTCAAAAGGCCTTTTTGTGCTAGCCCCTCGGCAGCTTCTCTGCTGTCAATGGTGGATAGATCAACAGCATTTGGATGAAACAGCGACTGCCGGTTTAACTGACTGATTTGACCCAGTTCAGAGTTTTGCAAGTGCGCTGCTAGCGCTTCACGGCTATTGCTCATACTCCAAACCATTTCATCATCCGTGATGACAGTAGCGATTAATACTGTAGCCTCTCCATTGGATAAGGTCATCGCACTAGGGATAGGAGAGGCGGCTTTTGAGATTAAGACATTCACGTAGTCGCCCTGACCGACGGCAATATCTTCTGTTGTCAGCCCGCCGTATTGTTCAACGCGTCCTAAAATATCAGCATCATAAAGCAGCTCAGTATCAACGGCCCACTGCAAAAAAACCAGGGGCCAGTCTGCGGGCCCCTGGGTTACAACCAGCATTTCGTAGCCATATCCTGGCCTACCGGGATAGACAGGAACGTTCTCCTTTTTCGCTAAGCTGACATCGAAACTAGCGACCCGTCCTTGTGGGTTGTCCACACTGGAATCAGCAACAGTGACCGTAGTCGGCATATCTGGATTAGACAATCCAAACGTCGTGTATACCCACAGGCCTTGACCTAAATTAGGAGCTTCTAGCTTATATATACCGCCACCGGGCCATACCCCAGTCAAATGAACAAGCTTTAAAATATCGTTTGGCAGCTTGCCGATGTGGCTTTCAATAAAGTCGGCTCTTTCTTGAGATACCGTTTGCCACAGTCTGTTTTGATCGTCGGTCATGAGCTGTACTCTTGATTTTATTGCAATAGGGCAAGTACTACCTCAAGGTTCAGAGATTCTATTCCGAAAATTTAGCGATTAAAATTCTTGTTTAAGATTAGCCGTGTAGGACAACTCTATTAAGAGAGCGACAGCTAGACGACAAAAAAGCAAGAGAGTGACTCAGGGCGGCCCCAAATCATTTGAGCGAATCGAATTGAGGGGCCTACAGTTAGCGAATAAGATACCCTGGCCCAAGAACTAGCGAATAGTGACTCCCGTTGTAGCTCAGTGCTTGCCATTCAGGCAGGCCAGCCATATCCACGTAAAAGGTGATGAGCGAATCTTGCGCAGTAACTGGGTGGAGAGTGACCGGGTGCAGACTGTTTGTGAGCCTGTCGAGGCAACGAGTAAGCTCAGGAACCTGCTGCAAAAAGCTGCCATCTGATGAGGCAAGAATAATATCGGAGGGCAACGTCGGTGACTGGTTTTGTTTCCCTAGAAGTCGGTTAGGGGCTTCTAGTTGGAAAAGTTTGGCAGCTTCCCACCCCGTGAGTTCGGAGACAGTCTCAAAAGTTGGGAAGGGAGCTACGGAACAAAGTGTATTTGTGTAGGTCTCTTGATTTATCCAAAGAGCGCCTTTTTTGAGCAGATATTTTGGAGGCGAAAATTCAAGGGTTTCCCACCCTGGGCTCGCCTCAGCTATTTTGGTAAAAGCAGGCGTTACAACAATATGCGTACCAACTCGCCGAAGAGATACCCACCCACCCGGTTGACAGCCCACAATCCCACAGTGACAAATTTCAAACTGAAGGGCATCCTCTCCCCAGTTGACCTTTTCAATCGCGTTTATTAGCAGCTCCTCTCCGTCAAGCAACTGCTTAGCCTCGGGTTTTCCTTGGCCAGAAGACGATCGATTAACCAGGCTTTTTTGAATTTTAGGGGCCTTTAAGTTCCACATTTGAATGCTGTCAGGTCTCTCTTGAGTCAGTCAGGTGGATAGGTGAGCACAAGGGCTGGGAACATATCGATCTTGCGGTTAATGCGTTGTGGAACATAAAAGACAGATAATCCCCTGCATTTGTTTGGATTCTAGTCTCAAAGGATTGCGGGAATGCGGCTATAGAGATCTTTATTGGCGTCTTGTGCCTCACGTAAATCGTATTGGGTTTGTAAGTTCATCCAGAACTGAGCGCTATTACCAAAGTATTGAGATAGCCTTATAGCTGTATCTGCGGTGATACTTCGCTTTTCAGCTAAAATTTCGCTGATGCGCGTCTGGGTAACACCCAAGTCTTTACTGAGACGATAGGGTGTTATGTCTAAAGGATCTAGAAACTCTGCTCGTAAGATTTCGCCTGGATGGATATTGGGTAGTTTGTTGTCGTTCATGGTAAGCGTCCGCTAGTGATAGTCTACGATTTCGACTTGCTCAGCATTGTTTTCTCGGGTCCAAGTAAAACAGATTCGCCATTGGTTATTGATACGGATGCTGTACTGTCCTTTTCTGCTTCCAACTAGCTTTTCCAGTCGATTACCCGGTGGCGTACGCAAGTCATTGACTGACTCGGCTGCATTAAGAAGAAGGAGCTGAGAAGGAGGAGCTTACGCAATGCCGTCCTTTGTATAGTCGATGGATACGACCGAGACACTTCGCCTTCAAAAATCCGTTTTGTTTCTTCAGACTTAAAGTTATTAATCACAACACAATACTATCGCACTTCGATACTATCGCACATCAGTAGCATGGCACAGCATGTCGTCCTTTAGTGCTGTAAGTCGTATTGGCATCCTTATTTTCTGCAACATCAACTAATGCAGCGATTGAACTAAGCAAGCTTACGTTTGTTGACATCGCTGTTACATGTATTTCCCAATCGTCAATATCCCGCTCCAATGAAGGCAGTGCCCTACGGTCGCTCTTCCCTTGGAAAAACTAGCCTGACGATTTTTCACAATGAGTAATTACATTAGCCGCCGTGACTATGCTGATACCTTTGGTCCTACGGTGGGCGATCGCATTCGCCTGGCCGATACAGAACTGTTTCTTGAAGTAGAACAAGACCTCACCACCTATGGCGGTACCTACTACGGTGACGAAGTAAAGTTTGGCGGCGGGAAAGTGATTCGCGATGGCATGGGCCAATCGCCCATATCCAGAGCCGATGGCGCAGTGGATACGGTAATTACCAACGCACTCATCCTGGACTGGTGGGGCGTAGTGAAGGCGGATGTGGGCATTAAGGATGGCAAAATTGCCAAGCTAGGGAAAGCGGGCAATCCTTACACGCAAAATGATATTGACATCATTATTGGCCCCAGCACCGAGATTATTGCAGGTGAGGGGAAGATTCTTACGGCAGGAGCGATTGATTCGCATATTCACTTTATTTGCCCGCAGCAAATTGAAGTAGCGATCGCATCCGGTGTCACCACGATGCTAGGCGGCGGCACCGGCCCTGCCACAGGGACACTCGCCACCACCTGCACTCCCGGCGCGTGGAATATCCACCGAATGTTGGAAGCCTCTGAAGCCTTCCCAATGAACCTGGGCTACATGGGCAAGGGCAACTCTAGTCAGCCAGCGGCGCTAATAGAACAAATTAACGCCGGGGCGATGAGCCTAAAGCTGCATGAGGACTGGGGCACAACCGCCGCCGCCATTGACAACTGCCTTTCTGTTGCTGACCAGTACGACGTGCAGGTGGCGATTCACACCGACTCACTGAATGAATCTGGCTTTGTTGAAACAACGATTGCAGCCTTTAAAAACAGAGTGATTCATACCTTCCACACTGAAGGGGCAGGCGGCGGACACTCGCCTGACATTCTCACGGTGTGCGCACTCAACAATGTGTTACCCGCGTCTACTAATCCCACCCGGCCCTACACCATCAACACGTTTGATGAGCACAAGGACATGCTCATGGTGTGCCATCACCTGGATAAAAACATTCCAGAAGATGTGAAATTTGCAGAGTCTCGCATTCGCCGAGAAACCATTGCCGCAGAAGACTTGCTGCATGATATGGGCGCGTTTAGCATCATGGCTTCGGACTCACAGGCGATGGGTCGTGTGGGTGAAGTGATTACGCGGACCTGGCAGACCGCACACAAAATGAAGGTGCAAAAAGGGTTGTTGCCAAACCCTGAGAATGGGAGTGAAACGCACGATAACTATCGGGCCAAGCGCTATGTGGCCAAGTACACCATTAATCCAGCACTGGCCCACGGGATTTCTCACTGTGTGGGCTCTGTAGAAGAAGGTAAGCTAGCAGACTTGTGTTTGTGGTCTCCGGCATTCTTTGGGGTGAAGCCAGAGATGGTGGTGAAGGGCGGCTTTATTGCCTGGTCGCAGATGGGCGATGCGAATGCGAGTATTTCCACGCCGGGACCAGTGCATATGCGGCCTATGTTTGGCGCTTATGGGAGTGCGATCGCGGCGACGTCCTACACGTTTGTTTCTCAAGCGGCGATGGATAACGACGTAGCAGGGCAGCTTGGCCTGAGTGCGAATCGAGTGCAGCCTGTGTTTGATACGCGCGAGCTGAGCAAGGCTGACCTCAAGCTAAATGACGTAACACCCAATATTGAAGTGACACCAGAGACCTTTGAAGTACGGGTTGATGGCAAGCTGCTTACCTGTGAGCCCGCAGAGGTGCTGCCGATGGCCCAGCGGTATTTTCTGTTCTAACTTGATGTCTTCTGTTGCCTTCATCGGTAGCGATAAAGCTTAGTGATTTAGCACTTGTCATTGCGTATTTTCCCAAGTGTGCCAACAGCGTTTTGATACGACCTGTTGGGAAAACTTGTGTGGAAACTTACGAACAGAACAGCTAATAGGCGCTTTGCCAAGGCTGGGATTACGAGGAGAGTGTTATGAAAGTGCTGAAGTTGTCTGTTTTACAGTGTGGCTTTAAGCGGTTTGTGCGGCTGGGCGCATTTGCTCTTTCTGTGCCGCTTTCTGTGTCAACAAGTGCGATCGCGCAGACCACTGAGCAAAACTATTTGAACGATTTATACAGCTTTTTGCAGGGGCAGGACACCTTGGCCTATCGGACAGCAACCTACTACGAAACCAGCAATGATCTCAATGTTTGGATGGCGCAATCCTTCTGTCAGGACCTAGCCAACGGTGGCAACACAGAGGCGGTCTATACCGAGTTTATGGCTGGAGCAATGCAGGCAGGGTCACTACCCACCCAAGCAGCCACCGAGCGGCTCAACTACAGCGTCGGGCTATACATTGGCAGCGTAATGAATCTGGGGTCTGCTTACTACTGCCCTCAATATCAAGATCAGGTGGTTCAGGCATTGCGCAACCTGTAATTATTGCTCTTGCATATCGACTACAAAGGAGATTTGTCAAGGCAAAATTATAAATGAACTACTGTATGAGCCGTACCCTCTGCTAAGTACACCATTCCGTTGGCTACCTTTAAAGGATTGCTGTTTCCCCTTTACCTCAATTGAGACATTTCCCCCTTGTTCTCTGGCGAATACACCTGTGTGAACGGCGGCTTCACAAATACTAGAACTCCCTGTATACATTTCTGTTCCATATAAGCGAGTGCTTGTATCGTTAGCATCGCAGCTGAAAACAAATATTTCGGCTTCGCTCTTATTAATCCCTAAGCTGGACGGTGAGTCATTCCAAGAGATCGCAATCACACCAATATTGTCAGATGGAGTATTGTCAGATGGAGGCTGGCTAGTATCTCTATTGAGACTTGGCTCTGTGGGTTGAGAAAAATCATCGGAACTATCACTATCATTTTGAACCTCTTCAGGATTCTCAGTAGTAGGCGACACCTGAGTTTCGTTGTCAATCAATTTATCCCACCACCAAGGTGCTGTACCTCCGGCAAGCAGAGCTATCGCAATAGCTGCAATAATTTGGCCTAAGCCGTTACTGTTCTTCCCTTCTGCCATTTATCACTACACGTTCAAAATAATAAGAACTATGATAGCGCTTGCAAGCTTCGCAACTTGAGTGGCTTTAGAAACTTGTAAGCAGACAGATCGACTGGAACCTGTTGAAGTCCATTGTGAGCCAAATCGATACACGATTTTGTGTGCTAACCCTAATTTTTGGCTCTTAAGACTCTCGACCTATCACGACTAAAAAACTGAAAAGTAGAGCTGGATTCACTCCAAACGTACTCGCCAATACCCAGGATCCTTCTTACAATGCATTACAGCTAGAATGAGTAAAAAATCTGGCTCAATCGTATATAAAATTCCATACGGAAATTTCCGTGTCAAACAACGCCGAATATCTGATTCAATGATTGGGTATCGCTGCGGAGATTCGCGAATACTGAAAATAGTTGACTCGATGCTATCAATAAAGGATTGTGCTAGCTCAACTCGCTGCTCAGCGTAGTACTTCACAGCCTCTGAATATTCGGTCAGGGCTGCGGGATGAAAAACGTACTTCACGGTTTAGTTCAGGAGTCCTCTAACTTGTGCTAAAACCTCTTCTCCAGCAACAGGCTGAACCAATCCATTGCGAATACTATCTCGCCGACTTTTAGCCTCTGCCAGCCACTCAGATTGAATAGCTTCATCCAGTGGTGGTTCAAAGCTTTCCAGCAGCGCTTCCATCAGCTGAAGCCTAAGGTCATTAGGCAGGGATAGTGCTTCTTGTGTCAGCTGATCGATAGACATGGTGTATGCGTACGTAAACAACTCAGAAACCTAAGGCTTTTAGTATAGCTGAAGGATTCCGAGGACATGCTCAAAGTGATTCAATGTGACAATGTAAAACTCAGAGGATAGCCAGCGCGACAAAGGAAATCATATAAATAGGGACAACAACCATTCCAATCCAGCGAGGAATGCTGTTGCGATAGGTCAAGCCCAACAGCAACAACGTTAGGCCCATGGTCACCAAAGCAGGTAAGGCATTGTGGATGGCGGGCTCTAGTGAAAAGGGGCGGAAAGCAGCGGAAAGTCCTAAAAAAGAGGTGTCGAAGGCATTGCTTCCAGCCAGGGCGATCGCAGCAAAAAACAACCCCTTTTCACCGCTTTTCACCAAGGGAAACGTTGTAAACACCTCCCCAGATGAGGTGATCACCGCACCCGCAATCCCTAGCACAAACGCAGGAACACCAAAAACACCCCCCGAATAAACAATCGCATCAAAAAACCAAACGGTTCCCAACAACAAAAAGCCAAAACCCGTCACCAGATTAAACGGGGAACCCGCAACCTGAGTGGTGTCTAAGTCATCGGCTTGAAAGACATCTTCAGGCGCATCCTTTAAAAACTGCCAAGCGGATAGCAGCGCTGTAGCGGCAATCAGGACACCCATCGGACGGGTAAAGCCAACTCTCACCGCTGAGAGCACAAAAAAGGTCATCAAAGAGAGCAGCCACATATCTATTCTCAGCAGCTTGGCATCCCACTGGGAGACCTTGGCCACCGCCACACAAACGAAAAAGATACCCCCGAGCTGAAAGCCATCACTGCCAATAATTGAATGCACCAAAATCTCATTTTGATTGTTGACGGTGCTGACAATCACAAAACCCAGCTCGGACAAGCTAGTGCCAAAGGCAATGATTCCCGGTATTAGCGCGGGCGACCACTGATGGTCATGAACTAGCCGGGTAGATTCGGTCACGACATCATCGGCCCCAACAGCCAAAAGCTGATACCCGACATACCCTGCCACCAAAGCAAGAATCACGCCGATTGCCTGAATAGGAACGGCATTGAGCAAACGTAAAACCGGATCGAAACTAAAGCCCACGGCGGCTATCGCCAGTATCAGCACCCCAAACCGTAGAGCAGGGTTCACCAGCAAGTTAGACATTTTCAAGTTTGATTCGGTGGGCAGCTACGATTGGATTATAGGGGAAGCCCTTACTCGTTTCTTGCCGATTAACCTGACGGCTGCACTACCCTGTTACAAACGTGAGCATACAAACGTGAGCAGCCTATAGTTTGGTATGCTTCAACCGACTTGCTCCCCTTTGTTTCCCCTCGTTGCATCATGACTGAAGCACAACCTGCCCTTTTTATTGGCCATGCCTCTGATGGCAAAATCTACGCTAACAAGCTAAAAGCGGCTTTGGAAGCGCGGGAGATGTCAGTACAGATGGCAGCCAGTGATGACGAGAGTAGCCTGGAAGCGCCCGACATAGAAACGCAGATTGGCGAGTGTGCGACTTACCTGCTGGTGATGACACCGGAGGCGAAGGATTCTGAGGCTGTGACTGCTGAGCTAGCGATCGCACAAAAGCTCGCAAAGCCTATTTTGCTGATCCTCTTAGCAGGAGACCCCTGGCCTGAGCTAGCGACGCTGGAGCCGATGGAGGCGCTTAATGATGAAGCCCCCACAGAACAAATTCTTCAGAAGCTCGATGACTACTTATTAGCCGATCTATCGGCTGATAAACCGGCGGATCTATCGGCTGATTCAGCAGCAGCAACATCACCTGAGGCAGATCTGTCCAAGGAAGCTGAAACAAAATCCTATCCGGCGCGGCGCAAAGTACTGACATGGGCAGCTTTGGCAGGTGGCGGACTGATTGCCTTTGGAGCCCTCGGTCAGCTGCTGAAAGGTCGGCAGGAAGCACCTATTTCTGAGGAAGATGGCCGTGGCGATCGCAGCTCAGCGACGGACGCCAACAGAACGTTGCAGACGGCAAACGGCGATGGTGCCCCCGGCATGGACGAAGAGGGCGTGATCAAAATCGGGCTGTTGCATTCTCTGTCTGGCACGATGGCCATTAGTGAAACGGCCCTGGTTGATGCTGAAGAGTTGGCGATTGAAGAAATTAATGCAGCAGGTGGGGTATTAGGCAGGCAGATTGTTGCTGTCCTAGAAGATGGGGCGTCTGACTGGCCCACCTTTACCGAAAAGACAGAGAAGCTGATTGAGGTCAATAATGTTGCCGCCGTCTTTGGCTGTTGGACTTCGGCGAGTCGAAAAGCTGTACTCAGCCTGTTTGAAGATAAAAACCACATGCTCTGGTATCCCTTGGCATACGAGGGCCAAGAGTGTTCTAAAAATGTTTTTTACACGGGGGCTGTCCCTAACCAACAGCTGGAGCCGGCTATAGACTGGCTGCTAGAGAATGAAAAAGAGAACGCTTTTTTCCTGGTGGGCGCAGAGGATGATTTTTTCCGGGCGGCTAGCGATATTATTCAGGCGCAGCTGAAGGTTAAGGGCACTGGTGAGACCACTGATGAGGCCACTGATGAAGGCGCTGGCGAAGGATCTACTAAAGCGACTGAGCTAGCGGGTGAGGTGTCTGTGCCGTTTGGCCGAGATGTGGCCAAGGCGATCGCACAAATAAAAGCGGACCTGCCTGAAGGTGGCATCATTATTAACACCTTGCATGGTGACGACAATGTGTCTTTTTTCCGGCAGCTCAAGCGCGATGGCCTAGAGCCCGATCAGTATCCGGTGATGTCTGTGAGCATGGCCGAAGAAGAAATTCGCCAAATTGGCCCTGAGTTTTTAACCGGGCACTATGCCACATGGAACTATTTTCAAACGGTTGAGAGTGAGACGAATGACGCCTGGGTCGCCAACTTTAAATCAGCCTATGGCGAGGGCCGGGTCACCAGCGACCCTATGGTAGCGGCCTACACAGCGGTGTACCTGTGGAAGCAGGCCGTAGAAGCCGCAGGAACAACCAACATTTCCACAGTGCGCGAAGCGGCCTACGGTCAAACCTTCGAGGCACCCGGTGGCACCGTGACCCTACAGCCTAATCATCACCTGACTAAACCGGTGCGGATTGGCAAAATTCGAGAAGATGGCCTGTTTGAAATTGTGTGGACTACCGAGGAGCCAATCCCGCCAACGCCTTGGAATCAGTACGTGGCTGACACCAAAGGCTATGCCTGTGACTGGTCAGACAACAGCAAAGGGGGAAAGTACCAACCACCAGCCACAGAAAAGGCTGAGCCCTAAAAGATCTCTCTTTTAAGGCTCAGCCTTTTGGGTTATGGCGTTTTTTAGGTAGGTTACTGCTCCCAGTAAGTGCGCTTCAACCATTGGCGCAATTCGTCCTGAGAGGTTGTGGTGAGCGCCAAACCGGCCTGAGGATTGTAGGCATGCCAGCTAGGCTGACCATTCGCATCCACCGTCTGCTGGATGTGGACCTTAGTCCAGTCACTCAGCGTTTCGCTAAAGCGCATCCATACACGCGCTAGCTGATTGCTCAGGACGCTACTTGGGACACTACTTCGTTTAGCCGCAGGGCTAGCCAAGGTCGTAATCTGTGCATATTCGCGCTCTAAGGCATGCACTAGGGGCTCATCGTGGCGGGCTTTGGCCACTTCCAATCGGCGGGTGAGCAAAGTCAGCAAATTTGCTTGATGCGTCGAACTCAAATTCGCTGAAGTAGCCGTCGTGTAAGTCATGGTTGCGATGCGCCTCCGATATAGACTCGCAATTTTACTCTTCGAGTCTAAGCCAAAACAAAGCAGAAAAGATTATTTCTGTATATTTCGATACAAAAATAGATTATTTTGAAACAACGCGCCCAGCCAAGAAAAAAGCCCCTACGAGGAGCACAAAGACTCGTAGGGGGCATCAAGCACTGAAAATAGGAACGGAAACTGTTTTGTTAGGAAAATAACACCTTTATGAGGCAGTGGCACCCTACAGCCTCTCGGCGGCATGGCCTAGCATCCAAGGCCGCGACCCTGGCTTGGCACTCTGGTTTTTGGGTTTTACCGGTTCTCCCTGACGCTTGACAATGCGAGGCTCTTTCAACCCGACTCGCTTCATCAGGCTTCCAGAGCCCAGGCTGATATTAGGCGCTGTGAAAATCCGCGAAGCGCTATCATCACAGTCAGGGCAGGCTTTGGGTGTCCCCGTTTCTGCCATGGCGTGCCACACCTCAAAGGGGCCGCAGCGATCGCACTTATAGTCATACAGTGGCATTACTCGTCACCTCCTTAAGTGGGCAAAATCGGTTTATCAAAGATGGCCGTCGGCAGCGCCAGCGTACAGCAGGCATTGGGAATATCAACAATGCCGCTAATCCGACCCTCTACCGGCGCGCAGCTCAGCAATAAATAAGCCTGCTCTCCGGTGTAGCCAAAATTCTTAAGATACTCAATCGCATTCAAGCAAGCCTGCCGGTAGGCGATATGCGTGTCCATGTAATATTGCTTGCCGGTGTACTCATCGACCGAGATCCCTTCAAAGACCAAATACTCTGAATAGTTTGGCTCAACCGGACCGGGCTTAAAGATGGGGTTCACCATGGAGTACTTATCTACGCCGCCTTTAATGATGTCCACGTGTACATCAATATAGCCAGACATCTCAATAGCACCGCAGAAAGAGATTTCACCATCACCCTGAGAGAAGTGAATATCGCCCATGGAGAGTTTCGCGCCTTCCACATACACGGGGAAATAAATGCGGGTGCCGCGAGAGAGATTTTTAATATCGCAGTTCCCCCCATGCTCTCTGGGCGGAACGGTCCTCGCAGCTTCAGCCGCGACACGCTCATACTCACTGGGCTCTAGCTGTCCCAGCACGGCATTGGTGGGATTGGGCAAGGCCGCCAGTACCGGATCTTCTCCGGAGAGGCCAGCGCCATAGGTCCGCAAATCAGGCGCTGTATCCACCAGTTCTGTTTCGCGTTTGTTCCATGTGTTCAACAGTTCTTGCGAGGGGGCACAGCCGATAAGTCCGGGGTGGGTAATACCTGCAAACTTTACCCCTGGAATGTGCCTAGATGCGGTGTAGATACCCTCAAAGTCCCAAATCGCTTTGGCGGCTTTGGGGTAGTGGTCTGTAAGGAAGCCGCCGCCATTTTCCTTGGCAAAAATACCGGTAAAGCCCCACTCATCACCCTGGAGCGCACCAATATCTACCAGATCAACAACAAGAATATCGCCAGGTTGTGCACCGTTGACCCAAATAGGGCCACTGAGCATGTGTACCTTGGTGAGGTCTACATCGCGCACATCATCTGGGTTGTCGTCATTTTTGATTTGCCCATCGGTCCAGTCTTTGCACTCAATGCGAAACACATCGCCAGGATTGACAGAGACCACCGCCGGAATGTCAGGGTGCCACCGATTGTGGCCGGGCAGCTCCTGCTCTGACATGGGCTTCGTGAGATCTATCTTAAAAAGAGTCTCAGGCATAGCGGTACTCCTCTAGTTGACAAGACTATGTTCGATGTTGAAGTGAGCGAATGAGAAAGTGAATGGCATCTCTGTCGCGATCGTCGTTTGGGGCTGATCGCTGTTTAGGGCTGATCGCTGTTTGGGGCTGAGCGCGCTTATCGTATCAGCACTTTATTAAGAGCTAAGAGTAAGAGCTAAGAGCTTTTAATAGCTAAGAGCTGATGGCTAAAACCCAACCGCTAAAACTTGGCTGAAATGCTTTTCCAGAGGCCATAAAACAGTTTTGAAAGAAACAAACCTGTCTCTTATTTAAGAGATTATTGGTTCCGTGAATCCACTTAAGCAGAACATAGCTTTTATTGCGTCAGACAATATGTAAAAACCAATACAAAAGGATTTTTTCTGACAAAACAGATTTGTTTTTGACAAGTTCACCCTTGTTTTGTCCTACTTATGTGTTTTGTCCTAATTATGTGTTTTGTGTTTTGTCCTAATTATGTGTTTTGTCCTACTTCTGGAGGTCTATGGTCTGGCCTGTCGTCGTCATCTTTAAAAATCAAGCCGAGCGTCTACTTACAGACGCTCGGCTTGAGAAAGTGAACTTGCAGCAGTGCAGACGGGGTCGGCTCTGGGATAGGGCGTATCGACAGTGTCGTTATACCGCTAGATACTTTTGCAACAGTGCATCCGAGAGCTGATCGGTTGTTCCTTTTTCAACAATGGTGCCCTTTTTCATAATGAAAAACTTTTGCGCTAGCTTGCGAGCAAATTCGATTTTTTGCTCCACCACGACAATTGTGATGCCCTTTTCTTTGTTGATTCGGCGCAGCGTATCTTCAATTTCTTGCACAATGGAAGGTTGAATGCCTTCGGTGGGTTCGTCTAGCAGCATGATTTTAGGATTGCACATCAGGCCGCGTGCGATCGCCAACTGCTGCTGCTGTCCTCCACTCAGTAAGCCGCCCTGACGACTCAAATGCTCTTTCAACATTGGAAAAAAGTCATAAATCTCCGTGGGAATCCCATCCCCTTTGGTTCGGGCCTTTTTCCCACTGGCGCTAAAGCCCATCTTCAAGTTATCCAGTACAGATAGGTACGGAATAATCTCCCGGCCTTGGGGAATGTAGGCAATGCCCTGGCGCGCCCGCTGATACGTCGCGGCCTTGGTGATATCTTTACCCCCAAAAGAGATACTGCCGCTATCGAGCGAGTTTAAGCCAATTACACTCCGCAGCAGCGTAGTTTTCCCCACCCCATTACGGCCCAGCAAGCAGGCAATATCACCGTCATTCACCGTCATATCGACGCCAAAGAGAACCGGCGTTGGCCCATAGCCTGCGACCACATTATCTAGTTCGAGCAGCGGCTGAGCAGCCGTCTGTGCCCCGTTTTTCTCAAGCAGCGGCGTTGATTGTTTCACGACCCAAATATACCTCTATCACTTTAGGATTGCTTTGAACTTCTTGCACAGACCCTTCTGCCAGGACTGCACCCTGGTGTAGCACCACAATACGCTCGGCAATTTGTTTTACAAACTCCATATCGTGCTCAATCACCACAATAGAATGAGATTTGGCGATGCTTTTAATAATTTCTCCCGTGGCGTGGGTTTCTTCTGCCGTCATGCCAGCAGTGGGCTCATCGAGTAGCACAATAGAAGGATCTTGCGCTAACACCATCGCAATTTCGACCCACTGCTTTTGCCCGTGGGAGAGCGAAGAGACTTCCTCAAACGCCTGATCGAGCAGGCCCGTACGCTCTAGCACGTCATAAATTTTGCCCTTTTTGGCCTTCGTCAGCTTGGCCATCATGGCGGCGAAGATACCGTGAGCACCTTTAAGTGCCAGCAAAATGTTGTCAAAAACCGTGAGTTCGTTATAAACGTTTGGATTTTGAAATTTTCGGCCTATGCCCAGACGAGCGATCTCATAGGGGCGCTTGTTGGTAATGTCTTTACCGCTGTAATAAACATGTCCAGAAGCCACCGGAGACTTCCCGACGATCGCATCTAACAGGGTACTTTTTCCGGCTCCGTTTGCGCCAATAATGGTGAGAATTTCGTTGTCATAAACCTCCAAATTGACACCACTTAGGGCCTTAAATCCTGAAAAGACAACGTTTAAGTCTTTTACAGACAAGACCGACTGGGTTGTTGAGGCTGTGGGTGCTGCTGTCATAGGGGCCGCTGTCATTGCACTAATCCTTTTAGGCGGTTACGAAAATAATGGAAAAACACAAACTTATAGAAGAAGGTGAAAAGGCTCAGGAACTGCGCTGTGCAGCTTCGGGCTGTGGCTCCGAGGCAACCTCTGGCGGTATCGGCGTTGCCGATGCACCTACCGCACCTGGCAAAGGCTTTGGTTTAGACAAATTAGAGAGCCTCAGCTGCTTGGGTAGCAAACTCATCAAACCATTCGGAATAAAGAGCACCACAACCAGCAGCAATACGCCAACAATCAGCTGCCAATCTTGAGTAACCTTCTCCGCAGAGTTTTGGACCTGACCCAAAATCATCGCTGCTGCCATCGGGCCGACCAGCGTCCCTCGGCCCCCAATCGCCACCCAAATAACCACCTGAGTACCAAACGCCACCGCCAAATACACCGGCGAAATAAAGCGATTAAGTGGGACAAACAAGCCACCGGCTACGCCTGCTAAGGCCGCAGAGAGTGTCCAAATGAAGATCTTGTATTGGGCGACGTCGTAACCCAAAAAAGCAATCCGATTTTCATTTTCATTAATAGAGCGCAGAATCAGGCCAAAGTTAGACTGGGTCAGCCACCAGCCCAGCGCCAACACAAAAACGGTGTAGGCCAGAATTAAAAAGTAAATACCCACAGGTGGAATCACCGTGCCAAACACACTGAGCTTACTGACGTCTGTAATGCCGTTAGTGCCGCCAGTATAAGCCTGCTGACTGATGAAAAAGGTCGTCAGTGCCGACGAGAGCGCCAGGGTGATAATGGTAATGTAAACCCCGCTCACCTTTGAGCGGAACATAAAAGAGCCCGTGATGTAGGCAAACAGCGCGGGAACACCGACAACGGCGATCATCGCAATGGGAAAGTACTTGAGCGGTGCAATAAACCAAGGGAGCACCTCTAACCCGTTCCACACCATAAAGTCGGGCAGCTCACCCCCATAAGTGTTGTTAGATGCCGAGAGGTTGAGCTTGAGATAGTAGGCAGCGGCATAGCCTCCGAGCGTAAAGAAAATGCCGTGGGCGAAGCTCAAAATCCCTGTAAAGCCCCACACCAAGTCCAGAGTGACCGCCAAGGTGCCAAACAACAAAAGTTTAGACACCAGTGAGAGCTGAAAACTCCCCACCATAAAGGGCAAGATGACAAAGCCCAATAAAATAATCCCGAAAATTGCAATCAGTCTTTTGGGGAAGGTTGACTGCTTATGACCCATTACTACATTCGACATAGCCAAGCTCCTAGAAAGCGTTTAACAAAGCATTCAACAAAAAAAGGGGGCACTTAACTCAACAGATACTCACAACACCTAGATCAAATAAATCAGCTTAAAAGCGGACATAAAAGGGTCCGCTTTTGTTACGTCCGCTTTTGAACGGTAAATAAGCCTTCAGGGCGGTATCGAATCAGCACAATCACAGCTCCCAAAACCAACACTCTTGCGGTGGGATCGTTGAGCAAAAAGGCAATAATTGCATTGGATTCGCCAATTAAGAACGCCCCGGCCAAAATGCCAATGAGCTTGTCAACGCCGCCAGTCACAACGACCATCCAAGCGTCTACCAGGTAGTCTTGACCCATGGGTGGAGCCACTGTTTTGAGCGCTGAAATGACCGCCCCTGCAATGCCTGCCAGACCACAGCCGTAGGCAAAGGTCCCCATATCTACCAGCTTAGTGTTGACGCCCAAGCACTGAGCCATCGTCCGGTTTTGGGTAACCGCGCGAACCTGACGCCCCCAAGAGGTGCCATAGAACAGAAACATTGTGATACCCAGCAGTGCCAGAGCCACCACAACGATAAAGAAGCGATAGTAAGAGAGAGAGACCTGAACTAAGCCCGCCTCGTTTTTGAGTAGGTCAATACTGCCGGAGAGGTAGGGAGGCGCTTTTACGTATTTAAGCTGGGCAGTGAAGATCAGCTTAATCACCCCTTGCAGCACAATACTCAAGCCCCAGGTGGCCAGCAGTGTTTCTAGCGGCCTGCCATACAGCCTGCGAATAATGGTGAGTTCAACAATGGCCCCGACGATTGCGGTTCCTAAGAACGCAAAAGGAATCGTCATGATCAGGTCCATCTGGAACGTGTCTTGCATCCAAAAGGTGATGTAGGCACCCAGCATAATGAACTCGCCGTGGGCAAGGTTAATAATGCGCATCACACCAAAGGTGATAGCCAGCCCCATGGCGGTGAGCAACAAAATGCCGACAATACCAATCCCATTTAGGGCTTGGTTCGCCAGGGATACAAATGAAAAGGGTTCGCCAGCGGACTCTGCAGCGACTTCCTGCGCCAACACATAGAGGGGCGACGATAGCATTGAAGATAGAGCAATATCTAACATAGGCGTTTAACAGCGTTTAACAGCGCGTGCAGAGGAATAAAAGAGAAAATCCATAAACGCGAACAGCGTGCCTGGCTGGCACGCTGTTCGTAGCAGCTCTTAGAGGAACTTAGGCTCTAAGTCTTTACCGGTTTCTTTGGTTGGGTCGCTGCGATCGTCGGGCGTTGCATGTACGCACATGCGGCCTTTGTACAGCGCCTGACTCCAAGGAATAGGCTTAACAGCTGCATCAGTCGCGAAGACGATTTCAGCCTGACCGTCTTCTTGCCACTTACCAATTCTGGAGTAGAGGTACGCGTGGTAGTTGTCGGGGTCCATTTTCACCGGCCCTTGAGGCGCGTTGAATTCCTGACCGCGAGTGGCTTCGCGCAGCGTCGCTGTGGTGATTTCTTCGCCAGCTTCTAAAACATCCTTCATCGCCTGGGCCATAAAGAAGGTTTGGATGTAGGCGGCTTCCATCACACCATTGGTCACACGGCCATCGCCGAACATTTCCTTGAACTGAGCAACGAAGGCTTCGTTCTCAGGCGTTTCTACGCTTTGGAAGTAGTTAAAGCTGCTGTAGTGACCGGCTGAGTACTCAGGACCCATGGCCTGAATCTCTTCTTCGGTAGTGGGATAAGCCATGATAGGAATATCCTCGGCGTTGATCCCGGCATCCTTGAACTGACGGTAGAACGCTGGGATAGAGTCACCCACCAAGTTACTCAGGACAAAATCAGGCTGAGCGGCCTTGATTTTGTTGATGATGGTGATAAATTCTGTTGTGCCCAGCGCTGCGTACTCGTCGCCGACAGCTTCGCCGCCTGCTTTCTTCAGCTCAGCGATCGCAATCCGGTTGCTCTCCTTAGGGTAGATGTAGTCAGAACCGATGAAGAAGCCCTTAGGTCCAAAGTTGTCATTACAGTAAGGAATGGAGTCTGTAATTTGCTGGTTAGGCGCAGCACCAGTGTAGAAGACATTAGAGCTACACTCGTTACCTTCGTAATAAACCGGATAATAGAGAATGGAGTCTTTCTCTTCAAAAACTGGCAGTACGGACTTACGACTCGCTGAGGTGTAACAACCCAGGACACAAACCACCTGATCTTCATCAATTAAGCGCTTGGACATTTGGTTGTAAAGGTCCCAGTCAGAGTTGGGGTTAACAACAACCCGCTCAATTTTGCGACCCGCAATACCTTCGCCATTACCTTCCCAAGGACCTGTTCCCGAATTGATTTGCTCAATCGCGAGGAAGGTTGCATCCTGCAAAGATTTTTCAACAATTGCGATGGTCCCTGTGGTGGAGTACATCACCCCAACCTTAATAGGGTTTTCGCCCAAATCTCCTTGGGATGCGCCACCACCACTGCCGCCCGTACAGGCTGCCAAGATACTGGTACCGGCCGCCAGAGAGCTGTACTGAAGAAACTTCCGCCGACTAAGGCCGCTTGAAATAATTGGGGACTTTGACATTTTAATCTTGTTTCCTTACCACACACAAAAGAACCGAGCCCTTAATCATATTCATCCAGAGAAAACTGAAGAAAACATGCTCAAGTGAGAGAAACTGCCCAAAAACTCACCCAACCAGGAAAATGATGCCGATGAATCAGCACACTCGCTAATTGCCCTTAAACAGGGCAGGGTGCACAAAAGTCTCAGACGATGAGGTTTCCCTCGACCCACCTATCCTAAAGACTTTCATGGGTATTTATACTAAAGAGTGCAATGACGGCAGATTGTATCGCACGATACAAAAATGCAGCCTAACCTGCCTTCTTCTGGGCAGTGCAATCGACCTGTTGTTGCGTTGTTATCACATCACGGGAAAGCGCCGCTGCCGAACCTCAGGCGACCTCTCAATAAAGCCCGCTCCCACATCACTGAAAATCACCGCAGGATAGCGGTTTCAATGGTTGCAGTGCCAAGAGAACGCACCCCTGATGTAAACCATTTCCTTCGACTGTTGTCTATATCTTGCTTTTCCTAACGTTTGATTCTTAAATGCCTGATTTCAAATGCCTGATTTTTAAGCGTTTGATTCTTAACAATTAAAATAGAGTCTACTGGCATTGCTCCTATGAGTTTGTATCTAGAGTGACATTCTTAGGAAACAAGCAAGTGATAGAAATTAACTGTAGGAACAGAACCTAGGTGCGGCGCGTAGAGTAGGGTTAAGAACAACATATGTTGTTGAATAGTTTTCAAGATGATACGGGCCTCATTAACCCCTGAGGTCAACGCCCCCTGTCAGCACTGAGGGGCAGCACTGAGGGTCAGAGCTAAGGAGAGGTCAACGCTGAGGAGAGATGTGTTCTTAAAGCACTGACCTCATGACGGCCTTTTCTAGGATTACCTCTTGTCACAGATACGGGTTGTCATAGATATGGGGTACGACATTGAGATGAGTCCTCATTAAAAAAGGCGCTTTATCATCATCATGACGGTAATGACTCGCCTAGCTGTTTATTTAATTCAGGAGAATAGCAGATGTCTTTTCATGGTGATATTTCTTCGAGCAATGATGCTGTCGGTGTGGCGGTAGTGAATTACAAAATGCCGCGCTTACATACTCGCCAGGAAGTCCTTGAGAACTGTCAAAACATCTCAAAGATGATTGACGGAATGAAGCTGGGTCTACCGGGAATGGATTTGGTCATTTTCCCAGAGTATTCGACCCACGGCATTATGTACGACTCGGATGAAATGATGGAGACCGCTTCCAGCATTCCTGGCCCTGAGACCGATATTTTTGCAGAAGCCTGTATTCGAAATAAGGTGTGGGGCGTGTTTTCACTCACGGGTGAACGGCACGAAGCCCACCCTGACAAGGTGCCTTACAACACCCTGATTTTGATGAATGACCAGGGCGAGATTGTTCAAAAGTATCGCAAGATTATGCCTTGGACTCCGATTGAGGGCTGGTATCCGGGCAACTGCACCTATGTTTCGGAAGGGCCCAAAGGCTTAAAGATGAGCCTGATTATTTGTGATGATGGTAACTACCCTGAGATTTGGCGTGACTGTGTAATGAAGGGCGCTGAGCTGGTGGTTCGCTGCCAGGGCTATATGTATCCAGCGAAAGAACAACAGGTGATGGTGTCTAAGGCCATGGCCTGGATGAACAATACCTACGTGGCGGTGGCCAACGCAGCTGGGTTTGATGGGGTGTATAGCTACTTTGGCCACTCTGCGATTGTGGGCTTTGACGGGCGCACCTTAGGGGAATGTGGCGAGGAAGAAAACGGCATTCAGTATGCGGCACTCTCTAAGTTTGCGATTCGTGATTTTCGCAAGCATTCTCAGTCACAAAATCATCTCTTTAAGCTCTTGCACCGTGGCTACACAGGCATGATGAACTCCGGAGAAGGCGATGAGGGCGCGATGGAGTGTCCCTATGACTTTTACCGTGAGTGGGTGAATGACCCTCAAAAGGCAAAAGAGAAAGTAGAGGCGCTCACCCGTGGCACTGTAGGAACCGAGGAGTGCCCGATTGAAGGCATTCCTAATCCGCAAACGGATAGCCCCGTAATGCCCTCAGTGACCAAAGCTGAGCCGGTTGTTGTCACACAGCCTGTGTCGTAGGGTGTTCTGTTGTTGCTTTGCGGTAAGAAAAAGAAGAAAAAGAAGGCCCCATGTATTTGACGCCGAAAGAGTCTGAACGGTTGACCTTGTTTACGGCTGCGGAAATCTCTCGCAGGCGAAAAGAGCGGGGGATTAAGCTGAATGTGCCGGAGGCGATCGCATACATCAGCGATTATGTTGTCGAGGGCGCACGGGAAGATAAAACCGTCGCTCAGCTAATGGCTGAGGGGGCCATTTTACTAAGCGCTGACGACGTGTTGCCAGAGGTACCCGAGCTGATTCCCCTCATTCAGGTAGAGGCTCACTTTAACGATGGCACCAAGTTAGTCAGCATTCACAATCCCATTCGACCTGCCGCTCAGTCCTCTAGTCAGCCGTCACCTCAGCCCTCTATTCAAGCTCAGGAGGCTTAGCGAATGGCACCCTCAGCGGAAAGTTCTGCGGACGGTCAGGCTTCAGAGACACAGGCGCTAGAGATTCGGTCTTTCGCACCGGGCGCGGTGATTTGTGAGCCGGGGACGCTAGAACTTAATGCGGGCCGAGAGACTAAGACGATAACGGTGGTCAATGTAGGCGATCGCCCTATCCAGGTCGGCTCTCACTTTCACTTTTTTGAGGTGAACCGAATGCTCCAGTTTGAGCGAGCTGAAGCGCTGGGCTTTCGCTTAGATATTCCAGCCGGGACAGCGGTGCGGTTTGAGCCGGGAGACACGAAGACGGTAACCGTCGTGGCGCTGGCAGGCGATCGCATTATTCTGGGGCTCAATGATTTGGTCAACGGCGCTGTGGACGACCCGCAGGTCAAAGCAGATGCGATCGCCCGCTGCGAGGCCCAAGGTTACAGCACGTCCTGAGCCTTCTCCTTTCCTCTTTACTGCGCTCTCTTTTCCCCTTTCCCTTTTCCCCTTTCCCTTTACACAAGCCCCATGGACATTAGCCGCGAGCGTTACGCCGAACTCTTCGGCCCCACCACAGGCGACCGGGTTCGCCTCGCCGACACCTCCCTCGTAATTGAGGTAGAGCGCGATGACACCGTATACGGTGATGAATGCGTGTTCGGCGGCGGGAAAACCCTGCGCGATGGCCTCGGCATGGCCGCTGGCGTGACGGCGGCTGACGGCGCACTGGATATTGTCATTACTAATGTGCTGCTTGTAGACCCGGTGCAGGGCATTGTCAAAACCGACATCGGCATTAAAGACGGCAATATTGTCGGCATCGGCAAGGCCGGAAACCCCGGCATTATGGCGGGCGTCACACCCAACCTAATCATTAGCGCCAACACCGATGTCCGCGCCGGCGAGGGCCTCATCGCCACCCCCGGCGGCCTGGACGGTCACGTTCACTTCGACAGCGCCGGACTCTGTGCAGAAGCCCTCTCTAGCGGACTTACCACCATGCTCGGTGGCGGGCTTGGCCCAGTGACCGTGGGCATTTGCACCAGTGGGGCCCACAACATGAGCGTCATGCTCAAAGCGTCAGAAGCCTTCCCCATTAACTTTGGCTTTTTGGGCAAGGGCAGCTCTAGCCTGCCAGAAAGCCTTGTAGAGCAAGTCGCCAATGGCGCAATGGGCCTAAAAATTCACGAGGACTGGGGCGCCATGCCCTCGGTGATTAACACCTGCTTAAGCGTGGCTGACCAGTACGACTTTCAGGTAAAAATTCACACCGATACCCTGAACGAATCAGGCTATGTGGAAGACACCCTCGCCGCCATTAAAGGCCGCACCATTCACACCTATCACACCGAAGGCGCAGGCGGCGGCCATGCCCCGGACATTATCAAGGTAGCCTCTTTTCCCTACTGCCTCACCTCTTCGACCAATCCCACCAATCCCTACACCGTCAATACCTTTGATGAGCACCTGGATATGGTGATGGTGTGTCACCATTTGAACCCGCGCGTGCCGGAGGACGTTGCCTTTGCCGAATCTCGCATTCGCGCAGAAACCATCGCCGCCGAAGATATCCTGCACGACATGGGCGCGATTAGTATGCTGGGCTCTGACTCCCAGGGTATGGGCCGGATTGGCGAAGTAATTTGCCGGACGTGGCAGCTGGCTTCAAAGATGAAAGATCAGCGGGGAACGCTGCCAGAAGACAGTCCTCGCAATGACAACTTTCGGGTGCTGCGCTACCTGGCCAAGTACACCATTAATGTGGCACGCACCTGCGGCATTGCGGACTATGTGGGCTCTATTGAGCCGGGAAAAATGGCCGACATTGTGCTGTGGCGGCCCGGTTATTTTGGCATTAAGCCGGAGCTGGTAATTAAGCAAGGCTTTATTGCCTGGTCGCCCATGGGCGAGTCAAATGCCTCGCTGATGACCTGCGAGCCGATTGTGTATCGCCCGCAGTGGAGTAGCTTTGGCAGTGCGCCAGCCGCAACGTCTGCCTGCTTTGTCACGCAGCTAGCGTTAGAAAGGGGTCTGGCAGATAAGCTGGATTTGGACAAGGCGCTCTTGCCGGTGAAGGACACGCGAAACCTGAGCAAGGCCGATATGTTGCACAACGATGTGTGCCCTGAGATTGAAGTCGATCCCGATACGTTTCAAGTGCGGGTCAATGGCGATTTGGCCACCTGCGATCCCGTGGATAAGGTGCCTTTGGGTCGTCTGTACGTTTTCCGCTAAGGGAGGGCCGCTAACGGAGAGTTGCGAATGGTAGATAGGCTTAATCCCGCGACAGCGCCTGTGAATATGGCACCTGTGAATATGGCACCGGCTAAAACGGCACCGGCTAAAGCGGAGCTTGTGAAAACGGCATCTGTGAAACCGGCACCTATGAAAACCGCGCCGCATTTGTCTATTCAGGTTGCGTGCGCAGCGGCAGATGCCCGCTCTTTTATTGCGTATCAGTATGCGACCTATCCCTTCCGGCTCTCGAACAATCTGCGGTTAGATTCTCGCGATCGCCACCGGGCCTATGCCTACGTGATGACAGCTGCACCGGGTCTTTTGTCAGGGGATGACCTGCGGTGGGTGGTGGAGGTGGGCGATCGCGCTGCTTTTTATCTAACCGATCAGTCTGCGACGAAAGTCCATAGCCAGCCTACAGATGGTGCGATCGCCCAGATGACCTACGCCTTTAAGGTTGGCGCTGGGGCCTATTTTGAATATATGCCTGAGCCGATCATTCTGTTCTCGGCGGCGAATTTAACGCAGCAGATGAACATTACGCTGCACCCTCAAGGGACCCTTGTTCTCGGTGAAATTATTGTGCCAGGGCGGCTAGCCAGAGGAGAGTTTTATGACTTTGAACAGTTTTTAAGTCGATTGGTTGTGCGATCGCCCGCAGGCAAAGTGTACTTTGCCGAGACGCTACGCTTACTGGGCAAAGCTAATGGCTTTAAGCACAGCGCCCTTTTCAGCGACTTGCCTATCCTGGGAAACTTCGTCGCCATTGTTCCGGGTGTAGACCTAGGCCAACTGGCTCGACAGCTTGAAAAGCCTGCCTGCGATCGCCTACAGGTATGTAGTTCGCCTTTGCCAGGCTGTCATGGACTGTTGATTAGGGCAATGTCCACCCAGGCCAGCCTCTTAAAGGACTACCAGCGTCATTTGCTCGGATGTATCCGCCAGCTCACAGGCCACTCACCGCTACCCTCTATTCCTAAGTAGGCTGCATTTACGCACGAGGTTTGGGCATATTCAGCATCCTAAGATGTCGTTGCTGACACATCTTGCAAAGAACCTGAAATGTACTTGTGAATAATGCTAGAGGCTAACGTTTGGTAAGGAATTCCTTCTTCAGCCGCCTTCGACTGGATAGCCATTAAATCCCGATTTGATATCCGAATATTGATTCGTTTATCTTTTCGAGTGGTGTCTTTAGCAACTTGCTCCAGCTCTTTTCTTCGCGACTCCGTCAGTACTGAAGTATAGTTTCCGGATTCAACGGCACTAAGCAGCTGCTTTTCTTCTTCTGAAAGTCGACTCTCTGTCATTTGCCCTCCTTCAAGTAAAGCTTAGTGAATTTCCGACTGGGTATAATCGTTTTTCGAGAATCTGCTCTTCGCTGTCGATGGCCTTTTCGAACTTTGGTATAGACGGCGACTAATTCGCCCTGTGGATGTCAGAAACAGCAGACTTTCTGTAACATTTTTAGATATTTTATTAAGGCATCTGTTGTTTTTGTTAAGCCTAGCCCAGCTCCCCTCTCTGTTGATAGAGAATGGTAAACACAATTTATACATTTAGGCACCTACACCACTGCAACCGCTGTGGCTTTTTTGTCTTTGGCCCTTTGTTTGGAGCTTACTCGCTGAGTCACTCAATCCACAGTTCCATAAGGCTTTCTTGAAAGGTGTCTTTTTCGTCCTTTATGGGCGGTTTTACTACTCTTTTCTCGGGATTTTGCGATGGCCCCTTCTCAGCACTCTCTAACCCACTCCGTCAGCCGTGCTTCTGTCGCCTCGTCTGCTAATGCCTCGCGATTGAGTTCTTCGCAGGCGTCGCCGTCTCGTCAGGGTTTGTACAACCCGCAGCATGAGCACGATGCCTGTGGTGTGGGCTTTGTGGTGCAAATGAAAGGGAAAACCTCCCATGACATCGTTGAGCAGGGCCTCACGATCCTGCTCAACCTAGACCATCGTGGGGCAGTCGGCGCAGAACCGAATACCGGTGACGGCGCGGGCATTTTGACCCAGATTCCGCACAAGTTTATGACGAAAGTCGCGGCAGCTGAGGGCATTGAGCTGCCTGAGGCGGGCCAGTATGGCGTGGCGATGATCTACGCGAGCCCGGATGCTGACGCACGCGCGAAGGGTCGAGCGGCGTTTGAAAAAACGGTGGATGAGGCCGGATTAAAAGTGCTGGGTTGGCGAGAGGTGCCGACGGATAATACGTCGCTGGGGCCAACTGCGCAAAACAGCGAGCCGTTTATACAGCAGGCGTTCATCAGTAATGGCGGCTTGGATGACGAGCTGGCAGACCAGCTGGCATTAGAGCGAAAGCTGTATGTCGTACGGAAGCGATCGCACCGAGCCATCCGTGGAAAGGGCGCTAATGCCGGAATCGAAGACTACTGGTACACCGCCAGCATTTCCTGCCGCACGATTGTGTACAAAGGGATGCTCATGCCCGAGCAGGTCGCTAAGTACTACCCTGAGCTGACCGACCCTGATTTTGAAAGTGCGCTGGCGCTGGTGCACTCAAGATTTAGTACGAATACGTTTCCGAGCTGGGAGCGATCGCACCCCTATCGCTACATCGCCCACAACGGCGAAATCAACACCCTGCGTGGCAACATCAACTGGATGAATGCCCGCCAGTCAATGTTCTCTTCCGAGCTATTTGGTGAAGACCTTGACCGCGCCAGACCGCTGATTAACTTAGAAGGCAGCGATTCAACCATATTTGACAACACCCTGGAGCTACTCGCGCTCAGCGGCAGATCGCTTCCCCATGCCCTGATGATGATGGTGCCCGAACCCTGGTCAGGCCATAAGACCATGGACGCCAAAAAGAAAGCCTTTTACGAGTATCACTCCTGCCTCATTGAACCTTGGGATGGTCCTGCGTCCATTGCCTTCACCGACGGCACTCAAATGGGCGCGGTCCTCGACAGAAACGGCCTTCGTCCTGGCCGCTACTACGTCACTAAAGACGACCGCGTAATTATGGCCTCTGAGGCAGGTGTGCTTCAGGTCCCCCCGGAAGACGTCGTGAAAAAAGGTCGGCTGGAACCCGGAAAAATGTTCCTAGTAGATACTGCCGAAGGCCGCATCATTCCTGACGAAGAAATCAAGCAACAAATTACCGCAGCTGAGCCCTACCAAAACTGGTTAGATAAGCATCTGGTGTCTTTAGACCAACTGCCTGAGGTAGCAACCAAGCAAGCAGAAAGCCCGAGCAAAGCGGCGGTCACCAAGCGTCAGATGGCCTTTGGCTACACCTTTGAAGAACTCAGAATGCTGCTAGCACCCATGGGCCAAAACGGTGTGGAAGCGATTGGTGCCATGGGTACAGACACGCCGCTGCCGGTCCTCTCTAACCGGCCTAAGCTGCTGTACAACTATTTTCAACAGCTGTTTGCCCAAGTCACTAATCCGCCGATTGACTCTATTCGCGAAGCCATTATCACCTCGGCAACCACCACCATTGGCTCGGAGAAAAATCTTCTAGAGCCCGATCCGGACAGCTGCCATCTTCTCCAGCTAAAAACACCCTTCATCACCAACCAGCAGCTGGCCAAAATAAAGCATAACGATCAGTTCAAAACAACAGTGATGCCCATTCTGTTCGACCCTGACCAGGGCGAGGCAGGCTTAGCAGGCGCGATGGAAGCACTGTGCATGAAAGCCGATGAAGAGATTGCCGCAGGCAACGAGATTTTGATTCTCTCCGATAGAGAGATTTCTCAAAATCGTGCGCCGATTCCTGCGCTGCTGGCGGTTGCGGGCCTGCATCATCATCTTATTCGCAACGGCACTCGTACCCGCGTTGGGCTTGTGCTGGAGTCGGGCGAGCCTCGTGAGGTGCATCACTTTGCGGTTCTGTTGGGCTATGGCTGCGGGGCCATTAACCCTTACATGGCCTTTGAAACCTTCCAACAGATGATTGACGAGAATCTGTTGCGAAACGTGGACTTCAAAGACGCTTGCAAAAATTACATTAAAGCAGCGACAAAGGGCGTGGTTAAAATCGGGGCGAAGATTGGCATTTCTACCATTCAGAGCTACCGAGGCGCGCAGATTTTTGAAGCGATTGGCCTAAATGAATCTGTTACGAACAAGTATTTTACCTGGACGGCTTCTCGCATTCAGGGTGTGGGCTTGGACGTGCTGGCACAAGAGGCGGTTATGCGTCATCGCCACGCGTTCCCCGATCGCCCAACCACAGAGCTGCACAATGCGGCAACCTTGGATGCAGGCGGTGAGTATCAGTGGAGGAAAGGCGGTGAAGCGCACCTGCTGAGCCCTCAGTCTATTCATCTGTTGCAACAGGCCACGCGGGAGGGTGACTACGACAAGTTCAAGGTTTACTCCCGCTTAGTTAACGAGCAGGGCAAACAGTTCTTCCGTCTGCGCGATCTGTTGGAGTTTCAGGATCGTGAGCCGATCTCCATTGACGAAGTGGAGCCGGTTGAAGCGATTATGAAACGCTTTAAAACCGGCGCGATGAGCTACGGGTCTATTTCTAAGGAGGCTCATGAGACGTTAGCGATCGCAATGAATCGCATCGGTGGCCGCTCCAATACTGGCGAAGGTGGCGAAGACCCCGAACGCTACACCTGGACGAATGAGCAGGGCGACTCTAAAAACAGTGCCATTAAGCAAGTCGCCTCTGGCCGATTTGGTGTGAGCAGCCTATACCTGTCCCAAGCCAAAGAGATTCAGATCAAAATGGCGCAGGGTGCCAAGCCAGGAGAGGGCGGACAGCTCCCAGGCCGAAAGGTATATCCCTGGATTGCCAAGGTGAGAAATTCCACCCCAGGCGTGGGCCTAATTTCGCCACCGCCGCACCACGATATTTACTCTATTGAGGATCTCGCTGAGCTGATTCACGACCTAAAGAACGCCAACAGAGCCGCGCGAGTCAGCGTTAAGCTCGTATCGGAAGTAGGCGTGGGCACCATCGCAGCGGGTGTAGCAAAAGCACACGCGGATGTTGTTCTGGTTTCAGGCTTTGATGGCGGAACAGGGGCCTCTCCGCAGACCTCTATTAAGCACGCGGGCTTGCCTTGGGAGCTGGGCCTAGCAGAAACGCATCAGACCCTGGTATTGAACAATCTGCGCAGCCGGATTGTGATTGAGACCGATGGGCAAATGAAGACCGGACGAGATGTTGCGATCGCAGCTCTGCTCGGTGCAGAAGAATTCGGCTTCTCCACTGCGCCCCTGGTCACCCTCGGCTGCATCATGATGCGCGTGTGCCATCTCAACACCTGCCCCGTGGGCGTGGCCACCCAAAATCCAGATCTGCGCGCTAAGTTCAACGGAGATCCAGCCTACGCCGCCAACTTCATGCGCTTCATCGCAGAAGAGACCCGCGAAATCATGGCCGAACTCGGCTTCCGCACCCTCGATGAAATGGTGGGCCGTACCGACAAGCTCGCGCCGAAAAAGGCCATTGACCACTGGAAAGCAAAAGGCATCGACCTTTCTCCCCTACTCCACAAGCCAGATGTCGGTCCAGAAATCGGTCGCTACTGCACCGAGACTCAAGATCACGGACTTGATAAATCTCTCGACATCACCAAACTGCTCGAGCTTTGTAAGCCCGCGATTGAAAAGGGTGAAAAGGTTGAAGCAACCCTGCCCATTACCAATATCAACCGGGTAGTCGGCACGATTGTGGGGAACGAAGTCACCAAGCAGCACTGGGAGGGCTTGCCAGAAGACACCGTTCATCTGCACTTCCAAGGCACGGCGGGACAAAGCTTCGGCGCTTTTGTACCCAAGGGCATGACCCTAGAGCTAGAGGGTGATACCAATGACTACTTGGGCAAGGGCCTGAGCGGCGGCAAGCTGATTGTGTATCCCTCTAAAGCTGCAACCTTCGCCGCAGAAGATAACATTGTTGCCGGTAACGTTGCCCTATACGGCGCGACCAGTGGAGAGACTTACATCTCCGGTCAAGCGGGCGAGCGTTTCTGTGTACGCAACTCAGGCGCGCAGGCGGTTGTAGAAGGCATCGGCGACCACGGCTGTGAATACATGACCGGGGGTAAAGCGGTTGTGTTGGGTCGTACCGGGCGTAATTTTGCCGCTGGCATGAGCGGTGGCGTTGCCTACGTTTTAGATGAAGCCGGAGACTTTGCGTCTCGTTGCAACACTGAAATGGTCGGCTTGGAGCGCATCGACACCGACAAAGAAGGTCAGGAGCTACGTGAGATTGTTCAAAAGCACGCTGACTATACCGGCAGTAAAAAGGCAAAGGGCCTTTTAGAAAACTGGGAGGCCACGGTTCCTAAGTTTGTGAAAGTGATGCCTCGCGACTACAAACGCGTCTTACAACACATTCAAAAGGCCCTGGATAACGGCCTCAGTAATGATGAAGCCATGTCCGCCGCCTTCGAAGAAAACGCCAAAGATTTGGCCCGCATCAGCGGAGGCTAAGTAGAGCGCTCATCCCCTAGCCCCTTCTCCTCCGGGAGAAGGGGGATCTGATCTGACGCCCTCTCCTCCGGGAGAGGGTTGGGGTGAGGGTCTATGAAGTATTCCGCTTTTATCACAGTCTTCTATATCAATTGCAATCTTTCTAACCAATCATGGGAAAACCAACCGGCTTCATTGAGCACACGCGCCAAGCACCCACCGAAACACCACCGCAAGATCGCATCGGCAATTGGAAAGAGTTTCACCTGCCCATGCCCGATGAGGCTCTGCAAACTCAAGGTTCTCGCTGCATGGACTGTGGCACGCCCTTTTGCCACACGGGCGAACTCATCAGCGGCATGGCCAGCGGCTGCCCCGTGAACAATCTCATCCCCGAGTGGAATGACCTGATCTATCGTGGGCTTTGGCGTGAGGCGCTAGACCGCCTGCATAAAACCAACAACTTCCCTGAATTCACCGGTAGGGTGTGCCCCGCGCCCTGCGAAGGCTCCTGCGTGCTGGGCCTAACCAATCCACCTGTAACCATCAAAAACATCGAGTATTCGATTATTGAAAAAGGCTGGGAAGAAGGCTGGATTGTGCCGCGTCCGCCGGCTAAGCGCACAGGAAAAACAGTTGCCATTGTCGGCTCTGGCCCCGCTGGCCTCGCCGCTGCCGACCAGCTCAACAAGGCAGGCCACACCGTCACCGTATTTGAAAGAGCCGATCGTCCTGGTGGCTTGCTCACCTACGGCATCCCCAACATGAAGTTGGACAAAAAAGATATCGTCAAGCGCCGCTTAGATATTCTCAGAGCTGAAGGTGTCACCTTTACCTGTAATACCGAAGTCGGCAAAGATCTTCCTGCTGAAAAGTTGTTGAATGACTTCGACTCAGTGATTTTGTGCACAGGCTCCACACGTCCCAGAGACTTGCCGATTGAGGGAAGAGAACTCAAAGGCATCAACTTTGCCATGGAGTTTTTAGCAGCGAATACGCAGGCCGTGCTAGATGGCAAGCCCGGCGACAACTATATTTCTGTCGCGGGTAAAGATGTTGTGATCATCGGTGGTGGTGATACTGGAACAGACTGCGTGGGTACGTCGGTTCGCCATGGCTGCAAGAGCATCAATCAGCTAGAGATTATGCCGAAGCCACCGGAAGTACGCGCGGCGAACAACCCTTGGCCTGAGTGGCCTAAGATTTACCGGTTGGACTACGGCCAAGAAGAGGCTAAAGCTGTATTTGGTGACGATCCTCGCGGTTACGTGAGAACGGCAACAAAGTTTGAAGGTGATGCTGATGGCAATGTTGCGGCTGTACACACCGTAGAAGTGAAGTGGGAACGCGATGAGAACGGTCGATTTACCCCCATTCACGTGGCGGGTACGGAGATTGTTATGCCTGCGCAGCAAGTGTTATTGGCGATGGGCTTCCTGGGTCCTGAAGCGCCTTTGCTAGATGCGTTGGGACTTGAAAAAAGTGCACGGAGTAATGTTCAAGCTGAGCACGAGGTTTATACCACCAATAAGCCTGGCATTTTTGCCGCTGGGGACTGTCGCCGTGGTCAGAGCCTAATTGTGTGGGCGATTAATGAGGGGCGCGGGGTGGCACGGGAGTGCGATCGCTATCTGATGGGCACTACTGAATTACCCTAACTTTCAGCCTATTTGCACTCCGCTGGCCCTGCTTTGGTAAATTTTACTCAAAGCAGGGCTTTTACTTATTTTTTTTACAAACCGCTACCTTTTGAGTATTTATTAAAGCAAATTGGCTACGCGTTCTAGTATCAATATTGCTTTGAGGCGATTGAACCAAAATTGATTCGATTTCCTTCCCTTGACCCCGATGTATTGAAAAGTAGAGTTGAAACGTTTATTAAGCAGGCTAAACAGGCGTAAGCATGATTTTAAGTGAGTTGCCCGGTGCAGAGTTGATTCTTCCTGGGCTGGAAGATCTCCACAGCGGGAAGACCGATACGGTGGGGGCGTTACTGATTACAATCGCATCAAATCGCTTATCCGCAGCAGGTTTAGATGTGCCTAAGAATAATCTCGTATTAGAGCCAGAAATGACTTTGTATGCGCATCTTCAAAGCACCCGAGAGGATGCCTATCCTTACTACAATGCCTTGCTCGATAGCCTCAATAGCTTTTGTAATGCCCTTGAACGTAGCAATATTTACTATTTATAGGGTTACTTGCCGGTAGACGCAGCAGTGAGAGTCAACGCTCTTTTCAAAAGTGGCTGGCTTCTCAAAAAGAGAGCTGAAATATTACGGCAATTTCCACTATTTTGAAAGTTTAATCACTTTCGACGCAGCACCGATACGACCAAAGCGGTCGACTGTTTGAACAGATAACGTATTGTAAAACAATCCTAGTGATCGCACGCAAAAACAAGCGCGAGTGATTATGATTTCGTTATGACAACTCGTAATGAGTATGACTTAAGCCGAAAAAAGATCGGGTGAATAGAGCGACTAACACTAGCCGGATAGGCAACGCAAAATCGCTTATCCAAAAGTTCATCCAGGCCAAAAACAGGCCAGCCCCACAATAAAAAACAAGAGAGGAAACACGATGGGTAGTGAAAGCAAATGTCCGTTTATGGGCGGCACACCTCAAAAATTCCCACCGGGCAGCGGTACCGTGAACCGAGACTGGTGGCCTAATCAGCTGAAGTTAGACATCCTTCACCAGCACTCACCCCAGTCTAATCCAATGGATGAGGCGTTCGACTACGCCGAAGCCTTCAAAAGCCTCGACCTAGACGCCGTAAAACAAGATATTTTTGAGCTGATGACCACCTCCCAGGCTTGGTGGCCCGCTGATTACGGTCACTATGGGCCGCTCTTTATTCGGATGGCTTGGCATAGCGCGGGCACCTACCGCTTGGGTGACGGTCGGGGTGGCGCGGCCACAGGCAACCAGCGATTTGCACCGCTCAACAGCTGGCCCGACAATGCAAACCTAGACAAAGCCCGCACCTTGCTTTGGCCCATCAAGCAAAAATACGGCCAAAAAATCTCGTGGGCTGACCTGATTATTCTGGCGGGTAACTGCGCGCTAGAGTCCATGGGATTCAAGACATTTGGGTTTGCCGGTGGACGCGTAGACGTGTGGGAACCGGAAGACGATATCTACTGGGGGGCTGAAAACGAGTGGCTGACAAATGCGGAGCGCTACAGCGGCGATCGCGAACTCGAAAACCCACTTGGCGCCGTGAAAATGGGCCTGATTTACGTCGATCCCGAAGGGCCTAACGGGGAGCCTGATCCGGTCGGGTCAGGCCGAGACATTCGGGAAACCTTTGGCCGAATGGCAATGAACGACGAAGAGACGGTTGCCCTAGTGGCAGGTGGACACACCTTTGGTAAATGCCACGGTGCCGGGGATGCGTCGCTAGTAGGCCCAGAGCCTGAAGGTAGCAGCATTGAACAACAGGGGCTGGGCTGGAAGAGTGACTTTGGCTCCGGTGTGGGCGTTCATGCCATTACCAGCGGGATTGAAGGCGCTTGGACAAACAACCCCGTGCAGTGGGACAACAACTATTTTGAAAATCTGTTGGGCTATGAGTGGGAGCTGACCAAAAGCCCTGCGGGTGCGCATCAATGGAAACCAAAAGATGGCGCTGGCGCAGATACCGTGCCCGATGCCCACGATCCGTCTAAGCGGCACGCACCGATGATGACCACAGCGGACATGGCCATGAAAATGGACCCTGCCTACGAGACCATTTCACGGCGCTTCCTCGATAATCCTGAGCAGTTTGAAGACGCCTTTGCCCGCGCGTGGTTTAAGCTCACACACCGCGATATGGGCCCTCGCGTCCTGTATTTGGGCAAAGAAGCACCGACGGAAGAACTCATTTGGCAAGATCCGATTCCCGAGGTTACCCACGAGCTAATCGATGCTCAGGACATCGCCGCGCTCAAAGGAAAGCTTCTCTCTTCAGGACTCTCTATCTCCCAACTGGTTTCAACCGCTTGGGCCTCAGCGGCAACCTTCCGAGGCTCTGATAAGCGCGGGGGAGCCAACGGCGCACGCATTCGCCTCACACCACAAAAGGATTGGGACGTGAACAATCCTGACCAGCTGGCAACGGTGCTCTCAACCCTTGAAGGCATTCAAAGCGAGTTCAACAGCGCACAGCCTGGTGGAAAGAGAGTGTCGATCGCAGACCTGATTGTACTGGGTGGCTGCGCAGGGGTTGAACAAGCCGCGAAAAATGCTGGCCACAATATCACGGTGCCTTTTTCGCCAGGTAGAACAGATGCCTCGCAAGAACAAACAGAAGTCGATTCTGTTGCGGCACTCGAGCCGCTCGCAGACGGGTTCAGAAACTACCTTAGCGACGAACTAAAGCAAACATCTAAGCTATCGGCAGAGGAGCGACTGGTTGACCGGGCGCAGTTGTTGACGCTCACAGCCCCTGAAATGACGGTGCTGGTCGGCGGCCTGCGCGTTTTGAATGCCAATACGGGGCAGGCTCAGCATGGCGTGTTTACTCAGCAGCCAGAGACACTCACGAATGATTTCTTTGTGAATTTGCTTGATTTGGGCACGACCTGGAAGGCCACCTCTGAAGCGGATAACCTGTTTGAGGGACGAGATCGCGCAACTGGCGAGTCCAAGTGGACCGGCACCCGCGTGGATCTTATTTTTGGGTCTAACTCTGTGCTGCGTGCGATCGCAGAAGTCTACGGCTGCGCAGACTCACAGCAAAAGTTCGTACGTGATTTTGTGGCCGCTTGGGACAAGGTGATGAACCTCGATCGCTTCGATCTAAAATAGTGGGTCTTGCTCGATAAAAGAGACCAAAACAGCGCCAACTTTCAGTGGTTGCAACAGCATTAGTGATCCTTAATCATTAACGCTGTTGCAACCATTGCTGTTGATGGGCTCAAGGCACCTACCCTGCCAGTCTAATCAAGAAAATCTGAAAGGGCATCCTAAGCTAAAGAGCATCCTAAGCTACTGTTGTATAGCAGCGCTGAGTAGCTCACACGCAACACCATGGGAATTTCGCTCTCTCTCTACGATTTTTTCGCGCATTTGGTGCCGGGAGGTGTCTTTTTAGCGGCATTTTTGTACGCGTTTGCAGAGGCGTGGCTGCGATCGCCCGAATTTGCTCAGCTCAGTACGCTACCCCTCATGGGCATCGCCCTAATCTCCTATGTTTTAGGGTACGTGGTCGATCCGATTGGCAATCGCTGGTATCGCTTTTTTCGACGCAACATTCCGCTGTACGGCATTTCTGCACAAGCAGCAAAAGATCTCTGTCAGCTGTATCCAGGCATCCGCATAGAGGTTCAGGCGATGGGTTGGTATGTGCTGTTAGCCTATATCAAGCGCCGGAATTTGCCGATGGCTCAAGAAATAGAGCAGCTAAACGTCACCCATATTATGCTGCGAGGACTGAGCCTGGGGTTGTTGCTATTTTCAGTTGTTTTTTGTGGAAAGGCGATGGTGGGAACCCGCACGCTCCCCTATATTTTACTCAGCTTGCTGAGTATGGGGATGTCCTATGTGCTCATCCAAGAAGCTATTAAGTTTCGCATTTGGTTTTACAAGTCCATTTATCAATCGACCCTGGCGCTAACGCTAAAGCCTGGGCAGCTGCCCGTCACTTACAGTTCATAAAAAATTCTGACAAATTAGCAACTATAGCCTTCTCGCAGAGTCTGCAGTCAGCAGCTTGCTATATCAGACTAAATTTTAGAGTTTAGAAGGGTTTAAGATGGTTTTCATGCCCATCTATCTTATAGCTGCGAGTCTATGCTATTTCGCTCAAAAATTGACCAGCTTCTAACCTTTTTAGGCATTGCTGGTTTTATCGCCAGCAGTTTGTTGGCACCACAAATCTTTCCCAATGCAGCTGTTGATTTGAGTGTGCCGCGCCAAGCGATTCATCAGCAGGGAAGCGACTATTTAGAGTCGCATATGAGGTTGGCCAACGCAGCTGAATCAGAGAACACCTCAAAAACAGAAGAAGCGCCAGCAGCGCCAGCAAAGCTTGATCTCTCAACCTATCAGTGGGTTCAGCAATTTGGACACGACCGCAGTGGGTCCATTTATTTACAGCGAACCTTGGGCATTCCTGAGACAAAACAACTGACGCAATCCGCTCATCTGCCGCTTTACTACTGGAGCCTACGGTGGTTTCAACCCTCAGAGCAGGAAGAGTTTCGAGCCGCGTTTTCACCCGCAGGAGAGGTCATTAGCTTTGATCATTTGATTCCGGAGGCCGCACCCGGAAAGACCTTAACAGAATCGGATGCGCAGGCGATCGCAGAAAATTTTCTCCGAGAAGATCGCCAGTGGACCCTAGACGATTGGGAGCTGGTAGATGCCTCTAATACGCAACGGCCTAATCGAACCGATCACACCTTCAATTGGAAGCAGCGTGACTTCGCAGCCGAAGACGCTGAGCTACGGCTTACCGTGGGCATTCAGGGCGATCAGGTCGCTTATTACAGCCACTGGATAAAAACGCCAGAATCCTTTTCACGAGACTTTCGCAAAGACCGAGACAAGGCATGGTTTTTCTCCAATGTTTTTTATCTCATCAACGTTAATGTTCCACTGAGCGTCGCGTTTATCTTTTTTGTCATTGCGCTCGTACGGCAACAAATTAACTGGCGCGCAGGCTTACCGCCTGCACTTATTTTTTTCGCGGTTAGTTTACTCGCACGCCTCAATACGCTCCCACTCGACAAAAGCTACTACAGCACCACTCAAAGCTATCTGTTGTTTTGGATTCAGGCGATTTACAACGACGTACTATATGCTGCGATCGCAGCAATCCCCATGTACTTTTTATGGATTGGCGGCGTGCAAATCGCTAAGCGGGTATGGCCACAGCGAGACATGATTTTTCCTCGTAGTCCAAATCGCTTGAACTCGTTTACCCAGTCCTATTGGCGAGGCATCATGATGGCGGGCATTTGTTTGGGCTATGTTGTTGTATTTTATGGCATCTCCACGCGATTTTTCGGCAGCTGGTCACCGATGAGTATCAACTACAGCACACTGTTTTCCACCCCATTTCCGTTTTTAAGCCCGTTAAGAAATGGCATTTTACCGGCTATTTCTGAGGAATTAGCCGCCCGCTTGGTGGGTATTGGCATGACCTTTTTACTCTTTCGCAGATGGTGGCTAGCCCTGATTATACCGGGGATGATTTGGGCGTTTGCTCATCTAGGCTACGTTAGCTATCCCATCTATCTGCGCGGTATTGAGCTCTCTATTACAGCAGTGTTGATTTATGGCGTCTTTTTTCTGTGCTTTGGCTTGCTAACCACGATGGTCGGCCACTGCGTTTACAATGCATTGCTAGGGACCAGCCTATTGCTCAAAGCTGACGATCCCTATCTTTTTGGCTGTGGCCTTTTTATGATTGGATTGTTGTTGTGTCCACTGTTGCCCGGACTCATTCAGCAGTGGCAACAGCCTGAAAAGCTGAGGAATCTTGACAAGCCACTAGACGTCGGCACGGTCTCCTCGGACGACTACACACTGTTACGGCGATTGCCTTTAGTAAACTACAGCGTAGAAGATATTTTCAGCCAGGACAGTTTTTCCCAGGACTTACAGCCAACCTATGAAGCGACTTGTTTGAAAGTTACCGGAGAGCAGAGTGCCATTGAAGGGGTTGCGATCGCCCAGCTCATTTCACCGCAAACAGCCATCATCCAACAGGTGTATGTCAGCCCTAAATATCGTCGCTGTTACCATGGCACTCGGCTGGTTTCAGCCCTATCGCAGCGGCTAAAGCAGCGAGGTATTCAGCATATTGAGGTGCAGGTTAATGCCCGCAATCCAATAGAAAGTCTCTTTTGGGCGAATCAGCCTTCGCAAATACGCTCTCGCAAACTTCAGCTAACGTGACAATACTTCAAGAACACTCACGAACCACAAACACAAAACAATTGAGGTAACCAATAAAACATCACCGTCCCTGTGATTATGCCCTGGCCATAACGCAGTCCACTTTAGCGAGGTGAGCCATCATTTCACTTAATTAAATGCCGCTTCACAATTAGTCAATTCGGCTTTAATCCAATCACATCAACTCAAAGCGGTTTCTTTTCTCCAATGAAAGGAAACCGCTTTGAGTAGCTTCTGGGTATCTGGATAAATATTGTGCAAAGACGGCTCAAATAACTATGGCTTATCTGAAAAATCAAACAGAATTGGTATGTAGCGACAAACTGGCAGTCAATATCGATAGCCTACTTGCGCGCTGCATCTACATTTTCAACCGTGCAAAGACCATGACAGCCCTATTTTGTATCCCTGTTGACTGGCCACATCGAGGGCCTAATGACCCTTCACATCACAGCTGCGAGCGTAACGGCGATCGCAGCCAGCCATTAGGCACGCAGCCCCCTATCATTTTCTCTCCCCAGGTAATCTCTAATGTAGGGCAACACCCCTCACACGCACAAGTCCCGATCACCGCCTAGCTTTTGTAAACCGCAACCCAGCTGCTGACAAGGATTAACAACAGGGTCATCCGCTAAGCATCATCAGCATCTACATCTCTCGAATGGTTACATGGCTAGAAAAATTGCATTACTGATTGGGGTCGGTGACTTTGGCACTGGGCTCTCGCCGCTGCGTTGCCCCAAAAATGGCGTCGCGGCACTGCGCACTATTTTGAACGATCCGGCCCTGGGTGGCTTCGATGAAGTGGTCACGCTCATCAATCCAGGGGTTGGAGAAATGCGATCGCGCATTTGCGAAGTCTTTGCCCAGCTCACGAAGCAAGACCTTGTCTTGTTTTATTTCACCGGTCACGGCATTAAAGACATGACCGGGAATTTTTACCTCACCACCGCCCAGAGCCAGCTATTCCAAAACGGTCGGCCTAACGCAGGCACCGCAGTAGAAGCCGCCTTCCTTAGAAGAGAAATTAGCAACGCCTTCGCCTCTCGCAAAGTCATCATTCTGGACTGTTGCTTTGGCGCAGCCTTTGCCGATGGCTTTTTAAGCATGAACGACAACAGCATTGACCTAGAAGCCCAGCTTGGCGGCAAAGGATGGTGCATACTCACCTCATCAACATCGGCCAAATACGCCTTAGAAAAAGAGGGAGAAGATCTCTCTGTGTATACCCGCTACCTGGTAGAAGGCATTAAAACCGGGGCCGCTGCGCCCGATGGACAGGATGTCATTTCGGCCTTGAGCCTGCATGAATACGTCCAGGCCCAGGTAAAAGTCGCCGCACCTGCAATGGAGCCTGCCATTTTTAACGGAGCACAGGGCTACGACATTGTCATTGCCAAAGCCCAGGTTGATAACGCGCAGCGCTATCGAAAACAGGTGCGAAAAAAGATCAAAGATGGTGAAATTGGGCCAGCGGGCATGGCCGTGTTAGCACAGTGGCAGCACCGCTTAGGGCTCTCTACCGAGCAGGCTAAAGCGATTGAAGCCGAAATCTTGCAGCCGTACAAAGAACGCCAGCGGCATTTGGCCCTGTACACCCAAGCGCTGGAGGCCGAAAAAGGATACGCCTACCCGCTGGATGAAGGCGCCGTACAAAACCTCAGCGAACTGCAACGGCTGCTGCAACTCCGCAGTGAAGATATTCAGCGGGTAGAACAACAGGTGCTCGGGCGTCATCTGCGCTCCGCGCCCCACCAGATACCCAGTCAAACACCCAGCCAGATACCCAGCCAGTCACCCAGCCAGTGCCTCATCCAAATATCTACACCGCTCGCTCAAACACTCGCACTGCGCCCTATCGCCGTACAGCGAAAGTCTCTCAAATTTGAAACGGTGCAAATCGATCCGCAAGGAAAAACAGTGAGCCGAATTGGGTGTGAGTCTGTTGCCTTTACAGAATCTGTTGCTGATGGGGTCACGCTAGAAATGGTGTGCATTCCGGGCGGCAGCTTTGTTATGGGGGCACCGGCTGGCGAGGAGGGCGCGCGTGAGGGAGAGTGGCCGCAGCAAGAGGTCAGCGTGCCTGAGTTTTGGATGGGCAGAACGGTGATTACTCGGTCACAGTGGCAGGTTTTTCTCAATCGCGATCGCACATCGCATCATCCCAATGCGATTCTTTCAGCGCCCCGTCGCCCAGTGGAAAATGTGTTTTGGACGGATGCTGTGGAGTTTTGCCAGTGGCTATCGCAGCGCAGCGGGCGAACCTATCAGTTGCCCAGCAGTGCCCAGTGGGAGTATGCCTGCCGCGCAGGCACAACAACGCCGTTTTACTTTGGCGACACCATCACCCCAGCCCTAGCGAACTACAACGGCAACTATGCCTATGGACAGGGTCTTAGAGGCGCATACCGGCAGCAAACAACAGCAGTAGGCAGCTTTCCCCCCAATGCCTTTGGCCTGTACGACATGCATGGAAATGTGTGGGAGTGGTGCGTGGATGGCTGGCATAGCTTGCCTACTGTGGAGAATGGGCGCGATCGCATCCAACAGCTCTCCAGCAAAAAAAAGTTCTTACGCGGCGGCAGTTGGTCTTACCTGCCCACCAACTGCCGCTCCGCCTACCGGCTAAACTACCCCTTCCACAACCGCATCGACGACACAGGCTTTCGAGTCGTTTGCCTCGCCCCAAAGCTGTAGCCACCTTCTCCTAAGTCATGCCTGCTACCTGTAAAATCAACCTCAATCCGCTCTACCCTCAATTTTTCATGACAGACACCGTACGACTCACCATTGACTGGCGCACCTCAATAAGTGACATGCCAGAAGCCCAGCAAGAAGCGTTCACTCAATCCCTATTTCAGGACTTGCGCCGCGCAGACGCAGTGGAAACAGTGGAACGTGTGCCGGACCCAGATGTGCCAGACGGCGGCATGGGAGCCCAGTGGCTATGGAGCATCCTCACCGCTGAGATTCCAGGCAATGGCATTAAGCTGGCGTTGCAAGAAGTGTTCGCCCGCTTGCCAGGAAAACCTATTGACTTTGTTGTTGAGCTAGAAGGCGGGCGAAAAATGGAAGTAAAAGGCATTCGCCCGAATGATATTGACGCTGTAGCGGAAAAAGTAGCGGCAGCAGCTCAAAAATTGAAAGATGTAGAGTAGTCGAATTGCCCCTTTAAAACAGGTAGGACAACAGATAAGTTGGTAGTCTAAGTTTGACCGGGAATGGCTACTATTTTTGGGAGGTTGTAGCCGTCGGTAGTTTGAGCACATTTTGATGAGACAGCTGGATTAGATGGCAAGAAAGGTGGCACTGCTGATTGGCGTGGGGGAATACGGTGAGGGCTTAAAATCCCTACGCTGCCCGGTGAATGGCGTAGAAGCTATGCAATGGCACAATGGAATGCATTAGCTGCCTTAAAAAAGTAACTCGAGAGCTAAACATTCGAGGCCGGAGTTCATCTCTGAGTAACGAGCAATATCCGATTTCACAGGTTTCTTGGGACGATGCGATAGAGTTCTGCAAGCGGCTCTCTCAGAATTCTGGTCATAAGTATGCTTTACCAAGCGAGGCTCAGTGGGAGTATGCTTGTCAAGGCGAAACTACAACACCTTTCTCTTTTAGTTTGACAATAACGTCGGCGTTCGCAAACTATGATGGAAGAAAAATATATGGTGCTGAGCCAAAAGGAGAGCATCGTCAACAGTCCACAAAAGTTGGCAGCTTTCCCCCGAATGATTTTGGGCTATATGACATGCATGGAAACATCGCCGAATGGTGCCTTGACGGGTGGTATAACTCTTAGAAAGGGGCACCCAACGATGGAAGCGCATGGCAAGTATTTCGTGAAAAAAGAGTATTACGTGGCGGTTCTTGGAATGATGGCCCAATGAAGTGCCGCTCGGCTTATCGCGCTGGATTTTCACCCGACAAACGTAGCCAAAATTTGGGTTTTCGCATAAGTTGTGTTGTTCCTCGATCTCTTCAGTAATCACACGGGAGCTACCATCACCGTAAAAGAACAACTTCAAGTCCACATTACTCTACCGATTGAGCAGAAAATTGCTAGTACAGTTAGTTCCCTGACAGATGTTCACCAAAAACAGGTTCTAGATTTTGTAGAAATGCTAAGTCACAAGCTCGATTTTGCACAACCTAAAAATTGCTTCTCGCTGAAGGAAATTGCTCGCTTGCCCATTGCACAGCGTCATACCTAACAATATGCGTGTCCTAGCTAATTATCCATAGCCATAAATTCAGACTTTCGCTTAAGATGTAATTAAGTCACTTCGACGAGGTTCCTATGAACATTAGCGTCACGCCTAATCAAGAACGTCTAATTCGAATAAGGCTTCAAAATGGCAAGTATAACTCCGCGGAGGAGATCCTTGATGTAGCATTGCGTTTACTAACCGAGTTTGAACGTACTGACGCGGAATGGACTCAATCTGTAAAAAATAAAATCGATGCTGCAATTGAAACTTCAACTCACACACCGCCAATAGATGGTGAGACGTTCGTTGCCGGAATATTGGAACGGTTTCAAGAATCTGATAAGGCATGAGCCGCTACGTTATCAACGTTCTCGCTAGCCGGGATCTCAATGATATTGCTGATTACTTTTCCACTATAGATGTTAAGTCAGGTTCTGAATTCTTCAGCGCCTTTAACAAAAAATGTAAGCAGCTCGTCTCTTTCCCAAGTAGTGGAAAAAGCTACGCCTCCATACGTCCTGGATTACGTGGGCTTCCTCTCAAAGGCTACATCGTTTTCTACAGACAATTAGATGATCGTGGAATTGAAATTTTGAGGGTTGTTAGCGGTCGCCGTAATCTCTTATCAATATTCGAAGAAAGTACATAAGAAAGCTAGAAAAGCACTCTCAGGGCTGAGAGTGCTTTTCTGAAAAGTATTGAAATGCTACTTATGCAGCATCTGAATGAGTAGAACGGCGGCAGAGAATTAAGGCTGCGCCTACAAGAGCAAGTGACGCGATCGCACTCGGCTCCGGCACTTCAGTCGCAGGCGGAGTCACAACAGCAACAGGCGCTGGCAACGGTCCATTGGCCATCCCACTCTCGCCATCGCCAGACAGCTCATAAATCCCACCCGGACCACTGGGGTTCTGAGTCGTCTGCCAGAAAAAGGAGACCGTTTCTAACGGCGCCCAACCCGCATCGGCAGGTGCGCTCCATACCAAACTGCCATCCTCAGTTTCTTCTACCGTTAAAGCATCGTCACTGTCTAAGGCCGTAGCCGCTTCAGAGAAACTGTATCCCGCAACGCCATTAAAACCCGCCGCTGGAAAGTTCAATCGGAACACTTCTCCAGTGATAGGCTTGAAACTGGAAGCATCTGGAAACGGTGCATCATTTGGAGAATTCACGCCCGTTGTCACCTGATGGAGATAGGTATAAAGGGTGCCAGCTGGATTGGTCGGTGGCAGGCAGCTAGCAAATCCAGCTGGGCAAGATACGCTGCTAATAAGGTCACCAAGACCCACGCCATCAGTCGTGATAAAGGTGGTCTCTACCTCAGGCCCAACAGGACCCACAATCTTAGCGCCTAGGTTGAGTGTGTCAAAGTCAACAGGTGTTAGGGCCGCAGCTTTTGAGGGATTGGTGGTGAGGCTGAGCACTGCGCCAACGACACCTATCGTAGCCACGGGTCGTAAAAATCTATTCATGGGGCTTCTTTTCTAGGTTCTTTGAAACGGTCATTAATAACAACTAATGAATTGACTATGCATCAATGTATTTTTGATGAGCACCCATATTGCTTCCTACACTACCATAGGCTACTATTTTCAACGCATACGCAATGGCTTGGGCTAGGCCACCAAGCGTACCTGAGCACAACAAAAAAGCACTCTCAGCAATAAGAGTGCTTTTTTTAGAGATATTGACTATGGCTGTTTAGGCAGCATCTGAATGAACAGAGCGGCGGCGAAGGATTAAGGCGGCGCCTACGAGAGCCAGTGGCGCGATCGCACTAGGCTCCGGCACTTCAACAGGCGCGACAACAGGGGTCGTTACTGGGCCTTGGGTAACATCGATCGCACGAGCAGGCGTGCTAGACAGGCCAACCAGTCCGACCGAAACAACAGAGAACAGTGCCGCAGCTTTCAAAAGAGAAGTCATAGGGATTCTTGAATAGTTTTTCTGACAATATACATGCACCCAGACATCTCTATTAAGGCCCGAGTTCTGCTTCATTGCTTCGGGGAAATTGCCAAACCAACAAGTACGAATAGTCATCCGTGTAACAAAGAGAAGACAACAAGTCAGCATATTTTCAGACTGACTTATTGTCTTGTTGAGGCCCTTGACCTACCCCTGAGTTTTTCGCTTGAGAAAGAGACCTAGACTAAGGATAGCCAGGGGCGCGATCGCGCCAGGTTCCGATACTTGCGCCCCGGCCTCTGTGTCCAAAATAACAACGCTTTTCGGAACATTAACATCACTAGGTTCAACAGTCGTTGCCTTTACTTGCGGCACCAGCGATGTTGAAGCACTCACCACAATCAAAAAAGAGAGCGCAGTAACATTTCGAATAGTACGTCTAAAGAGAGCTGTCATAGATGCATCCTTAAAATCGAACGAGAAATCGTTTGTAGATGCCTCCATGATCGTCTGATTTTTATAGAATGCCTTCGGGCAGATCGCCCAAGCGATGAGTATTAATAATTTTCCGTATAAAAAGATCAGGTATAAAAAAGCGTTTTTTTAAATACAACACATCTCATGATTTACACGGAAAAACCCTATAAAAAGAGCTGATAAAAAAGACTTAAAAGCCCCAGCAGATATTTCCTCATGCCTTTTGTTGCCAGCGCGATAGTGGCTTATACAGTGCCGTAGTTATGGACAGCACAACGCTAGGCCAGCTCCGTTTAGGTCAGCTCCGTTCAAACCAGCTCAAGTCAGACACCTCCGGCAAAGCCGGTGGCTTGATGAGTGTGACCGCCTCAAAGGCGGATGCCCTACCGAAAGTCTCT
>JBCBPY010000019.1:0-128066 GCA_039820525.1 Cyanobacteria bacterium J06634_5 | reverse complement strand
ACCAAGCCCTCTCTAGACTTGTCGCAGAAAGAGCTTGAAGCTCTGCCTGCCGCCATGTTTTAGCGTCGAACTCACGTTCGTCAAAGCCGACCCGCAAGATCGCTACGTCACCATCAGCGTAGAAGGCCCCGTTGCCAGCCGCCGCCGTTTACTCGCCGTCATCCGCTCAGACTTTGACCGCATCCACAGCAGCTTTAAGTTCAAACCCAAAGAGCTAGTACCCGTCCCCGGCCATCCCACCGTCACCGTCAGCTATAAGGAGCTGCTTGCCAGAGAAAAACAAAATCGAACATCGTTTGAAGTCTTCCTAGGCGACGACACCCTGCTAGAACTCAACGTTAAAGACTTGCTCAATGGCGTGGACCTTGAAGGCAGTCGGCAGCGGCAAACAGCAGGCATGGAAAGACGAACAGATGCGCTTCGCCTCTTTTACAGCTACTCTCACAAAGACGAAATCCTGCGCGATCAGCTCGATACACACTTGAAAATCCTAGAGCGGCAGGGCCTGATTCAAAGCTGGCACGATCGCCGCATCCTGGGCGGTGAAGACTGGGCGCAGGAAATTGATACCAACCTACAGCAAGCCGATATTGTTCTTCTTCTCATTAGCGCTGACTTTATTGCCTCCGACTACTGCTACAACATTGAAATGGAGCAGGCGATGGAGCGGCATCAGGCAGGCAAAGCCAAAGTGATTCCCGTTTTGGTGAGAGCTGCAGACTTTAGTGGAACGCCTTTTAAGGACTTGCAAGGATTTCCGACAGATATGAAAGCGGTGACACAGTGGAGCGATCGCGATTCTGCCTGGCTCAATGTAGAAACCGGCATCAAAAATGCCATAGACGCCATCAAAGCAAAGCGGGCATGAGGAAGTAAGCATGAGCGCAAAGCTAATCAAAGACGACGAATACAGAGCCTTCATTCAAGACATCAAGCAGCGGATTCAGTCTGCGCAGATCAAAGCAGCCATTTCCCTCAACCAAGAACTCCTACACCTGTACTGGGATTTAGCCAGTCGTATCGTAGCCAAGGAGAAAGAAGCCTCCTGGGGCGACGGATTTCTCCTGCAAATGAGCAAAGATCTGAAGGCTGAATTTCCTGGCATGAAAGGCTTCTCAAAACGAAATCTTGAGGCCATGCGTCAATGGTATTGCTTTTGGTCTGTCGAGCCTCCAATTGCGCAACAGCTTGTTGCGCAAATTCCTTGGGGCCATAATTTAGTCATCATTGGCAAAATCAAGAACGTACAGGAAGCCGCTTTCTACGTGCAAAAAACGATTCAAAATAATTGGTCACGCGCTGTTCTTACGCACCAAATCGAAGGCCAGCTGTACCAGCGCGAAGGCAAAGCAATCACAAACTTTGAAGCGACCTTACCCAAGCCACAGTCCGACCTCGCTCAGCAAACCGTTAAAAGTCCCTACAGTTTTGACTTTTTGATGCTGCGCGAGAAGCATGATGAGCGAGAGCTAGAAACCGCACTCACTGAAAATATCACCCGCTTTTTATTGGAATTAGGCGCAGGCTTTTCGTACCTGGGGCGTCAGTACCGCCTGGAAGTGGGTGGCGATGAGTTTTTTATAGGTTTGCTATTCTATCATGTTTGCCTGCACTGCTACGTGGTGGTCGAGCTGAAAACGGTAAAATTCAAACCCGAATTTGCAGGTAAGCTGAACTTCTATATTTCAGCAGTGGATGGCATTTTAAAAGCGGAGCAAGATGCGCCCACCATCGGGATTTTGATTTGCAAGTCTAAGAACGATACGGTGATGGAATACGCACTGCGAGATGTGAACAAGCCGATTGGCGTGAGCGAATATGTGATTACTCAGCAGCTCCCCGATGAGCTGAAGTCGTCTTTGCCCAGTATTGAGGAAATCGAAGCAGAACTGGGAGAATTTGATGCCTAATAGTGAACTGACAGGCCAGCAAAATGACGACGAAAAGCTGTATCAAGAGATTAAGGCCTTAATCGAACAGTCAAAATCTCAAGTGGTCACTCAAGTGAATCGGGTTTTGGTGATTACTTATTGGCACGTCGGTAGGGCTATAAAAACCACTTTGGTCACGTCAGAAAGAGCTGATTATGGTAAGGCCACTGTCAAACGATTGGGCCAACGACTTTCGCAGGAATATGGGGCTGGCTTTGGAAGAAGCAACTTGTTTCGGATGATGCGTTTTTACGAGCAGTTTTCCGAGGAGTCAATTGTCGCGACACTGTCGGCACAATTGAGCTGGTCGCATTTCGTTGAGCTAATCAGGTTAGAAGAGCCCATCAGACGCGAGTTTTACACAACCATGTGTAGCAACGAACGGTGGTCTGTACGGGCTTTGCGCGATCGCACAAGCACAGGCCCGGATAGGGTACGTAAAAAATGGAGAATAGAAGGATTGAATAATTGTGAGGGGTGATGCGCCGATAACTGGCTGAATGTGGTTCCTATGCATCAGCCATCAGCTGCGCTTTTTACAGCATCGACGGATTGTTTGATGAGCCCCAGCCCCATTAGGCCAAGTAGCGCGATCGCGCCCACCCAAGCCCAATTCACAACAAGACTCCAATCGATCCCCTGAACATCTCTATCTACCACCCAAGTGCCTAACAATACCAAGCTGCTAAACGTCACTTGAATCACGCCCAATGTCTTTGTTGCAATAGCGGTTGTCCAGCGGGATAGTAGCGCAGACCCCACTGACCCGGCCAGAAAAATAGCGCTATATAGCTGCGCATGAAACACATCCAAAGGCCATAGCCAGCCGCTCCCGGTCGCTGCCGGGGCCAACAACAAACTCAACCCATAGGCCCCCAAAATGCCCGATTGCACACCCAGCCCGACCGCCCAGGGTGTTGGCAGTCGGCGCAAGCCAGGACAGTGTTGAGTTCTTAAGTAGCCACAGTAGTAGCCCGCACCCACACAGTCCACCAAATACAGCCAAAACCAAAGGTCGGTCGCTCGTCGCTCCGCATTAAACTGCTGGAGCTGCAAACACGACACCATGAGGACAATGGTCGTAAACACGGCCATCATCGGAATGATCAGCCGCGCTAGCGCAACGCGCCTGGATAAAACCAGGCTGACTAAGCCCATTAGCGACGTGAGATAAATCGCGCCTAAAAATCGGGTGTTGAAAGGTTTGAGCGGCCAGACCCAGTAGGACTGAGCAAAGGCAGGAAAGCAAAACAGGCTGCCCCCCACCAGGATTAACAACACAATTGAGACCATCACCATGACTAAAAGCATCGGTGGCAGTGCAGAAGAGCCCAAGGCGGACTGATTAAGCTGAGAGGGCTGAGTCACTGTGTTAGTCGCTACGCTGGCAGAGTGTGTGGAGTGGTGTGTGTGTGGATTATTCATGTTGATGATGATGGCGCAAATTAATGTTCTCTAGCGGTGCTAGCGTAGATGCGTTGTGAGCCTATTTTTTAGGCGCGCTGAGAGCCGTTAGCAACAGCAGCCACCAGGGTATGCGTAAGTCCGGAATCAGCTGGGTATAGGGTTGAAGCCTCGGTAAGCCCGCAGGGAGTAGAAACTTGAGCGATCGCAACGACGCCGGACGGACACCCTTTTCATCTACGATGCCGTATCGAGCGGCGAGTTCGGCCACAATTTGCAGCTTCCCACTGAGGTCTATCAGGTTGGGTTCTTTCAGCAGCTCTACAATCACGCGCCCTGTAAAAATAGGCGTCTCCCAGTTAAATCGGGTGCTCATCATGTTCATGCGCGCATCTGATGTGTTTTGGGCTTTGACTTCTTCTACAAATTCTGAGATGTGTTCGGTGCCAACAATACCAGGCCACAGGGCAATAGAGGTGACGTTGTTGGGTTTGAGCTCAGCGGCCATTTCGGCAGCAAGGCGATCGCAGGCAGACTTTCCCGTACCATAGGCCACCCCAAAAATAGGAGAGAGTCCGCCCCAGGAAGAAATCGTGACAATCAGCCCTTTTTTTTGGGGGACCATGAGTTGAGCGGCTAATCGACTGGCGATGTAATGACTTCGCAATCCCACATTGTTGCAGGCGTCCCACAGGCTGGCCTCGGCTTCCCAAAAGGGCTTTCCCTGATGGGTGCGGAGGGCACGGACACCGCCGTATACGTTGTTTACTAACAAATCCAGCTGGCCGTTTTGTTCTGTTTTAATGCGCTCAAAAAGTTGTTTTACCTGCTCATCGTCACCGTGATCGACCTGGCAGGGGATGCAGGTCCCTGCTGAAGCGTCCATAATGGCCTGGGTTTCGGCTAAGCTGCCTGCCATGGTCTCGGTGGTTTCGGTCGCTATCTCTTCGTCATTCTTTTTACTGGCCGTTTGATTGGTCTTTTGACTGGTCTTTTGATTGAGGCTACGGCCTGTGATGTACACAGTGGCTCCGGCTTGAGCGAGTGCGATCGCAATGCCCTTCCCAATGCCTCGGGTTGCTCCGGTCACCAGCGCCACTGTGTTATCTAAAGAGTCGGCAGAACTGGACCGTTGCTGAGAATGTTGTGTATCTAGAGTCGTCATAGTGAGTCTTATTGAAGCAAATTAAGGGCCCCTAGCTGCTCTAACGTGGACAGTTCGGACTCAGTTAACCCACTGACCCCTGCAATGTTCATGCCTTCATAGGGCTCTTTGTTTTTGAGCGTATTGACGCAAGCCCCGGTGTTTACCTCCCATAGCTTAATCGTTTTATCATCACTACCACTGGCGAGGTGCTTCCCATCGGGGCTAAAGGCCACTGACCAAACGCTGTTCGTATGGCCGGTTAGGGTGTGTATTAGCTCACCACTCTGTGTTGCCCACAGTCTCACGGTATGGTCGGCACTGCCACTGGCAATCCACTGTCCGTTTGGACTTATGGCAACGGCCATCACCCAGTTTTCATGTCCGGCTAATACCTTTTGGCATGTCCCTGTTGCCACCTCCCAAACTCTAATGGTTTGATCGATACTACTGCTGACCAAAAAGTCTCCTGCGGGTGAAAAGGCAATACACCAAAGCCCGCTCGTGTGGCCGGTTAACGTCTTTATGCAGTCACTGGTATCAAGATCCCAAAGCTTGATAGTGCGATCGTAAGAGCCGCTTGCCAAGATATTTTTATGAGGGTGAAAAGCAACAGAACAAACCCAATGCTGATGTTCTGTAAAGGTGTGACGACACTTGCCGCTACGGACATCCCAAAGTTTTATGCTCTGATCGGCGCTGCCGCTGGCGATAGTCTCTCCTTTGGCATCAAAGGCCACCGACCAAATGGATTTGGTATGGCCTGACAAACTGCGGTGCGTTTTATTGTTAGCCTTGGTTTTAGACAGCTGCCACAAATGAACATTGCCGTCCTCATTGCCACTGGCCAGCAGCTTCCCATTCGGGCTAAAGGTCACTGACCAAATGGCATTTTGAGCGCCTGCTAACGTTTCGACGGTTTCACCGGAAGGGGTATCCCAGAGGTGAACCAGGCGATCGCCCTGGCCACTGGCCAACATTTTGCCATCCGGGCTAAAGGCGACAGACCACACCCAGTTACTGCTGCCTTGCAATGTCTTTAGGCACTGGCCACGGCGTAGCTCCCACAGCCGCATGGTGCGATCTTCACTACCACTGGTCAAATAATTTCCGTCTGGACTAAAGGCGACAGACCACACCCAGTTGCTATGGCCTGAGAGCACTCGCAGGCATTGTTGCGCTTCAATATCCCATACGCGCACGGTCTGATCGGCGCTGCCGCTGGCGAGCGATCGCCCATCCGGACTAAAGGCCACGAGCCACACCCAGTTGTTGTGTCCGGTGAGTGTCTGCTGGCATTGGCCGGTTGCTACGTCCCACACGCGCACGGTTTGATCGGCGCTACCGCTAGCGAGCGATCGCCCATCCGGACTAAAGGCCACTGTCCATACCCCGTGCTCGTGCCCTTTGAGGATTTTCAGGGCGCTGTCTGTTTCGTTGCCCGTCTTGTTGCCTTTCTTTTTATTGCTCGCCTTCTTATTGCCCGTCTTCTTATTGCCTGTCTTTTTATTGTCCATACAGGCATCCCACAGCCTGATAGTACGGTCGGCGCTGCCGCTCACTAATTGCGTCCCATCCGGGCTAAACGCCACAGACCATACGCCGTGGCCATGTCCAGTTAGGGTTTGTAAGCATTCGCCTGTGTGGGCATCCCACAGCCTAATCGTACGGTCGGCACTGCCACTCACTAGCCGGTTTCCGTCAGGGCTAAACGCCACAGACATCACCCAGTTCTCATGTCCGGTCAGGGTTTGCAGGCACTCGCCTGTGTGTGCATTCCACAGCCTAATCGTGCGGTCGGCGCTGCCGCTCACTAACCGGTTTCCGTCAGGACTAAAGGCTACTGAGCACACCCAATTTTGATGCCCTTGCAGCGTTGAAATATGCGATTTGATGTCGCCGGAGGCTGGCGAAAAGGCGGTTTGCCAGAGCCAAATTTCACTGTTGGTATCACCTGTCGCGAGCACCTGACCATCCGGGCTAAAGGACATGGTGCGAATGCTGCCAAAAGGCTGGTTAAAAACAGAGCGAGCGAGATCTGAATCGGTAAAGTTCACCTCGTATAAGTTCATGCCCTGGAGGTAGGCTTGCCAAATCGCTAAGTTAGAGAAGTCGTAGCCGGTCAGATCCACCTTGAGATGACGTAACAGCGTGAGACTATTACCGCCGACATAGCCATCTTTTTTCGGCTGCTGACGGGCCTTATCAAGACAGTCTGTGAGCGCGGTTGTGATGGCTTGATCAGAGGCGTAGGTTTCACGCAGCTGCTTGGCAATAGGGGTTAAGATAAGCCGGATTTGGGCCTGGCGAATGTAGTCTCTCGCATTGGCTTTTACCAGTGCGTAGCGCCAAAGAAAGCCTGGGGGAATCTCCGATGGAGCGGCTGAGGAAGCGGCTGAGGAAGCGGCTGAGGGCGTGTCGGCCTGCTGCTGGCTGATTTCGTGGCAAATTTGATGGATTAGCTCGCCGGTAAAGTAGTCCATAATCACAGCTTGTTGGGTGATGCTGGACTTGTTTTTTTCGATGAGAGAGCGCCGTTCGAGAGAGTCAATCGCCTGTAGGACTTTGTTCAAGGGCACCGTTTCTACCAAGTCAGCCTGAAGGGTTTGCCACGCAACGGGTTCACGGTTGATGGCCAGCCAGTACATAATGTCTTTTTCTAGCGGCGTTAGACGATCAATTTGCCGGACCAACAGCTGCCGAATATCGCCAAAAATTAACGAGTCTTCTTGAGAGAGGGCCAAAAAGCTGGAAATATCGCCGTCAAAATAGTCTCTGACAGCAGCTGCGATCATTTTGAGGGCCAGCGGATTACCGCTGTATGCCTGGATGAGTTGTTCCCACTCTTGAGGGGTTCCGGTAAGTTCGCCGGTGGCTTTTAAAAGCTGTTGGCCGTGGGCTTCGGTGAGTCCTGAGAGCTGACAACATCGAGTGGGCAGTGAGTCACCGGCTTGGAGCGTGATCTCTTTGGGGAGTTCGCGTGAGGTGATGATAAAACAGCTATTGTGATCGGTTTCTCCGAGCGCTTTAAATAAGTCACCGTAGCCTTCGTAGCCTGCACGATAGGTGCCTGCGCGATCACCTTCTTCAAACAGTGGCTCCACGTTGTCTAACACAATCAGGCAGCGATGGGTGCGCGCGCAGCCAATCAGCTGCCGCAGCTGATCGTCCAAGGTGTCGGCGATTTCGTTCCCAGGCAACTCAACGTCTGGCTGTTCTAGAAAAAAGTTCAACAGATTTTTCAGCGTTTCCTGCACGGGCGGTGCATTTTTGAGGCTGCGCCAAATTAGGTAGTCAAAGTGGTTGGCGATGCTGTGGGCGAGCTTTGCGGTGAGGGTGGTTTTGCCGATGCCGCCAATACCGCAGAGTGCCACTAGGCGGGTGCGATCGCGCACGATCCAGTCTTCCAGCGTTGCTAGCGTCTGCTTGCGGCCATAGAAAATGGATACATCGACCGCTGCGCCCCAGTCCTGAGGGGCGCTCTTTTGCGTCTGGACTGGCGAAACGGGGGCCGCTGCTTGGTCAGCTGGATTATCAGCCAGATCATCAGCCGGTGGGCCAGCCGGTGGGCCAGCCGGCGACCGCTTAGCAGACGAGTCGTTAGCAAGCGAGCCATCGCCCAAATCCGCAATCGTTTCCCAGTCGGTATTGAGCGTTTCGCATAGCTCTGTAAAGGTCGCGAAGTCAACGGGCTTGCCGCCTAAAAACTTCTTTACCGTCGCTAGTGAGTAGCCCGCTCGTTCTGCCAAAGCGCGTTGGGTTTGGAAGCCATTGCGCCGCACCGCGATGCGGATGGTATCAACGTAGCCGGTATGCACCTTAATCGAACGGGGCATCGTGATTAATCTGCCAGTGAAATGAACCAGTGAAATGAGCCAGTGAAACAAGCCAGTGAAATAAGCCAGTGAAATAAGCTCAAACCCCACAAACGTTTGCAGGGCCCCTCTCATTAAACCAGCCTATTCCTATTATGGTTCAGTGCATCGTTACATCCCATAAAACATCTGACAACACGGCTATTCCAACCCCGGTTACACAAAGTCAGCTATAAGTTAGCCTTTCTTGGCCCTGAACCTAGCCTTCCGACGTTTCTAATAGACCTACAGAGCAGCGAACAAAGCTTCTTCTGCTCTGATACACCACACTTAGGTATTTCTATGAAACGCTTCACACTTTCCGCTTTTTCTATCTTGCTCGCAGTTGGCGCAATGGCACCGACCGCCCAGGCGCTCCCTCAAGTCGATGCTGATTTCAAACTCCAGACGCTACGTTTGAACGAATTCGATGCTCGCAATAAGTCTAAGGTCGATGCTGATTTCAAGCTCCAGACGCTACGCTTGAACGAATTCGACGCTCGTAACAAGTCTAAGGTCGATGCTGATTTTAAACTCCAGACGCTGCGTCTGAGCGAATTCGACGCTCGCAACAAGTCTAAGGTCGATGCTGATTTCAAACTTCAGTCGCTACGCTTGAGCGAATTCGATGCTCGCAACAAGTCTGAAGATAGTCAGCAGCCTTACTATCCGCAACCTTCTACCCAAGCATCACCTCAAAACGTCACTGCCGAACAAGACAGTCTCCAAACGACTGAACCCACCGTATGGAAAGCGCCCAAGGCTCAGGAAGAAGCCCCTTCCCCAGCGCTTTCACTCACACAGCGACGTCACCAGTCACTCGATCGTAGTTAGAGCGGCCCATTTCCATAATGGGTTAACCGCGATGACTTCATTGATGACGACAACGACTAAGCGCCCACAAATGACCCGAAAAAGACCCTCACAAAGGCTAGATACTCTGGGCTGTCAGCCCGCCTTAATCGGATTTGCCTGACTGAGTAACTTTTTTCGGGTCGCCACTCTGTCGCCACTCTATGCCTCCGGGAGTCACCCCCGGCCTCTGTAGCGGCACCCCCCTATTTGCACACGCTCATGACTACGGGATCCTGGCTTTGCGCTGTTTTGAATGCACTGTTTTGAATGCGCTGTTTTGAATGGACTGTCTGAATTTGGCTATTGCCCAGTTACAAGTCAGCCCTAAGTCACTCTTTCCTAGCCCTTAAGGTAGCCATCTGGATTTTATAACTATGGGTAGTTACTTTCTATGTCCTCGACCCCCAGCTGACCTATGACTATGCTTTCTACTTTCCGTTCTACGCTGCTTAGGGGCGGAGCGTCTACGCTCTCTGTTGGCATTACTACGGGCACGTTAGGCGTTCTTTTTGATATCTCTTTTGCGGCCCTCATTTTCTCTAATAGCCTGTCAGATTATTTGTCCGCAGGCATCGGCTTTGTTCTTTTTAGTGCCGCCGCTGCCAGAATCATGGTGGCACTCATGAGTTCATTCCCTGGCACGGTGTCAGATTTGGCGGCGATTCCAACGGCGATTCTTTCTTGGAGTACAGGCATGGTGGTTCGTGAGCTGCCGCCAACGGCCTCGCCAGAAGAACTGTTAGTTACTGTCATTGTCTCTATTGCCCTAACCTCTCTCCTCACAGGGCTGTTTCTTTGGACCCTGGGAGAACTTAAGCTAGGCAATGTTGTTCGCTTATTGCCCAATTCAGTGATTGGGGGCTTTGTGGCCAGTAGTGGATTGCTCTTGGTCAAAGGGGCGGTTGAAATATTGATGAAGCAACCGTTCAGCAGCCTGTCAATACGAAGTCTTGGCCAGTCTGCAACGCTAATGCACTGGTTGCCTGGACTATTGCTCGCACTGTATTTGCTGGTCGTGACCCGTCGCAATCGCCATTCTTGGGTCATTGCCAGTAGTTTGGTAGGCGCGATCGCCCTCTTTTACGGCACCCTATCCTTTTTTGGCATGTCACCCACCCAAGCAAATGCTCAGGGACTCACTTTGGGCATTCCCTCCTTGCAAACCACTTGGCAGCTGCTGAGCTGGTCTGATTTGTTGAAAATTAACTGGCAGGCCATTGGCAGTCAGTGGATGTGCGCTGGAACGGTCAGCGTTTTAACAGCGGTGCTGCTGCTGATGAATGTTAAGGGGATAGAGGTTGTGACCGCAGAGGAGATTGACTTTAACCACGAGCTCAAGGTCGCGGGTAGTGCCAACGTCCTGCTCGGGATGGGTGGCGGCATTCTCTCCTTTCACTCAATGGGCGGCTCCATATTAATGCACACATTAGGAGGCCGCAGCCGCTGGGTAACAATGATTGGAGGCGCCACCTTTATTCTGTTGCCTTTGCTGTTTTCTCCTTGGCTCACTTATTTCCCAACCTCTATTCTGGGTGGACTTCTGCTCTATTTGGGACTCTCTTGTTTGCAAGAGTGGGCATGGCGATCGCGTAAAAAGATGGCCCCTGTAGACTATTGCATTGTGCAGTTGATTTGGGTGGTGAGCGGCATTGTTGGCTTTTTGCAGGCGTTGGCATTGGGCTGGGCGATCGCAGTCGGACTGCTGCTACATCAGCTCTTAACGAAAAATTGGAAACAACCTAGCAATTCATAACTTACACAACCATGACACTTATTCGTGCACTTTCACCGATAGAAGAAGGCTTTGAAGCCTTTAATCAGATTGCAAGCTCACTCAATGTAGTGACGATTAGTAAGGTTAAAGGCTCTATTCGTAAAGCCACACTTGAACAAGCTTTAAAGATTGTTGAGCAGCGTCATTCTCAGCTACAGTGCTGTATTGACGGCTCGATTGGGTCGTCTAGTTTTAGTAAAAGGCTAGAGACGCGTGTCCCCCTTCAGGTAATAGACGCTGCTGCTGCTGATACTTGGGAGCAAGTTGCTCTCGATGAACTTAACCATTCACTTAATAGCCGTCAGTATCTTTGGCGCATAACACTTGTTTGCCACGCTGATCATCATGTTAGTCATCTGATTACAACCACACATCATGCGATTAGTGATGGGATATCAACGATTTCACTCCATTCAGAGATACTCAGGTACTGCGGGGATATCCAAGATGAAATTGCTGTTCCCTCCCACATCCGGGCCCTACCCTTTCTGCCGTCCCCTGAAGCGATGTTTCCCAATGCATATCAGGGCTATAGAGGAAAAATTTCAGGTGCTTTATGGTTGTTGAGGGCGTCACTTAAACAGCTTTACTTCAGGCCCAAAATGCTTGGTTTTGAAAAGCTTGTGCCTGTAGAAGAGCGCACTTGTAATGTTATTTACAGACAACTTGAACCAGAACTCACCCAGACCCTACTCAAGCAATGTCGAACCGAAAAGACCACTGTTCAAGGTGCCCTATGCGCCGCCATGCTGTTGGCAGTTGCTAAGCATCTTAAAAAAACTGGAACCCAGAATTCGTCTTTTGTCTGTCGTTCCATGGTGGATTTAAGACGGCGTCTGTCGCCTATTGTAGGGCATGAAAACTTAGGAGAATTAGCCTCTGCGATCTCTACATTTCATACTGTCACCGATAGGACTGATTTCTGGCAGTTAGCTAGAGACGTGAAGCAAGCGATTGAGAAAGGTCTTGCTCGTGGTGAGATGTTTAGCATTATGACCCTGTTTAAAGCGCTATTTAACGATTTACTTGTCGAGCCTGATAACTCTCCTTTGGCCAATAAGGCACCTTTAACGGTTGACGTGTCTAATGTTGGGAAAATTGACATCCCTGTGAACTATGGCTCGCTAGAACTCGAAGACATCTGTTTTATGCCCTCTCAAGGCATCTTTGGCGGGGTGTTTTTTGCCGCAGTCGCTACTTTCAGAGATAAGATGACATTCAATTTTGCTTTCTCTGAACCCTCTATAAGTCGTGGCACTGTAGAAGGCTTAATAGAGGAGACATTTTCCTATCTTGGAAGCTATTCCTAGGGCAAAATCCATCTGAATTTGACTATTAAGTCACCCGTCTAACTACACGTCTTACAAGTCAGCTATAAGTCAGCTTTTCCTAGCCCGTAACGTAGCCTTTCGCTTTGTCTAATAGAGATAAGCGCCACAGAACAAAGCGTTTTTATTCATTAGGAGAGCGTCATGATTACGTTTGATCTTCATCACACCCACCGGCCAAAAGCACTCCCCAGCATCTGCTTTACGGCGATTGACCAAGCTTTTTTAGTGTGGGGCGCTTTAACGTTATTTATTTTCTCGTTGGCGCAGTTTTCTACGATGAGTTGGACCACTCAATCCTTGTTGGATTCAGCACTCACAGGAGCCGGCATTGCAGTGACCTCGGGGCTGACCTGGGCGATCGCCAACACCGCAAAGCTACGCTGGGTCATTTTTCTTTGGGCCGCGCTGATGAGCTTAGGGACAGTGGTTACGGCCTACGGCATTTTTTACGGCAGTGCCTTGATTTTGTCGAATTTATGTGTGTTGTGGCTGGGCCTATGCGCAGCGGGGTATGGCGCAATGGCCATAGGCATGAAATCTCGTTGTTTTACGGCGGCTTTCTTTGTGCATTTGGGTGCGGTTATCGGCCTTGGAAATACACTCAGCTGCCTACCTCATTACGCCATGAACTTGCAATTTTTTAGCAGTGGCCTTGTGATGGCCTCAACGCTTTTCTTTTTCTCAATTGTGCCCTGGGACAGGGAGACGCTATGAACCACACCTCTTTATTGGAAGGTATTCCTGCGGTTTGTCTAAACGCAACAGATATCCCCTTGGACCATCGACTCGACGTATTGAAACAGACCACCGCCCCACTCTTTGATGTGCTTCCAACAGTAAATTCGCGGCCTTTTTCATACTCAATTACCAGTTATTTAGTCCAGCACCTAACTTTTACTCAAGCATCCTTTGATGAGATGCAGATGACTCGTACCTCACGTCATCTTTCACGCCATAGACCTGATTGCATTACACTCTCCTACTTTCCTGCGGGCAGCATGCAAGGGACGTTGGAAAGCGGGGCGCCGTTGCAAATGGCAAATGATGTGATCTCGATTCAAGATTTTGCTTATCCTTTTGAGGGCGTTGGCCAATCGGATGGTTTTATGAGCGTGACGATTCCTCGCCATGCGATCGCTATTTATGATCAAATTTATAAGCGCTATCCCATGTTTTCCTGGCCGATCACGTCGCCTGCGGGGCGAGTCCTGACTCAGGCTTGGTTGACGCTTTGGGAAACGCTTCCGAATATATCGCAGACAGATGCACCTGCGATCGCTCAGGGATTTATTGGCTTGCTGAATGGCTTACTCAGTGGCTTGCCCAATGGCCTGTTACCGGCTCAAGAGAATATGGCTGCTCAGGTAGCATCAGCGACTGAAGACGCAATGAAAGCCTATCTACGAGATAATCTCCATCAGCCTAACGTCAGTGTAAATAGCCTCTGTGAGGTATTTCACTGCTCGCGCGCGAGTGTTTATCGCTTGTTCAAAGCCGAGGGCGGTGTTCATGCCTATGTGCGAAAACAACGCCTGACCCGTTGCTACCAATCACTCAGAGAACTGCCCCCCTCCTCACGGAAAACAATTAGTGACATTGCTAACAGCTGGGGGTTTATGGATGCGGCCTCATTTAGCCGTCTCTTTCGCAAGCAATATGGACTATCGCCCTCAGATGTAGGTGCAGATAGCGATAAAACCGTGAATCTGGTGCTTGATACAAAAGCTAGCTACTGGTGCCAGAGCGAGCGCTTGCGACAGTGGTTGGATAAATGATTGCAGCTCAGCTATTGAGACTGGCCCTTAAGACTGGCCCTTCAGACTGGTCCTTAAGACTGGTCCTTAAAACTGGCCCTCGAAAGACTGAGACAGACAGACAAGAACATTGAGACGCGTTGCCAACCTCAAGCGAAAATGACTCAGATATACTCCGGTGAGAGGAATCAGTAAATTTACAGTATTGCCATAGGTATTGCCGTGAAGTAAGCATCGGGCTTAGCCTCGGCTCCTAAATTTTAGGATGAGTGTCGAGTAAGCCAGGCGATTTATATAGTTACAGAGTGGAGAAATAAATAGTGAAACTTATTAGAATTGGACAAGGTATCGCCGCCTCAATGGCTGTTTTGCTGCTAGTACCTACCGACTCCTCAGCAGCCGTATTTGCAGATTCTGGTGCAAACGCTGCCTCAATTACAAGTACCGTTGAAGCCTTCCGTGCGGCCTTAGGCGAACCAAACAATGGCAACGCCCTAGGGCCGGTTGCTGCCGGTCGTCGTGAAATTAACTGGGATGCAGGTATTGTTCCCGTTGATATGCCAGGAGACTTTTTTAACGTTACTGTGCCGCGCGGCGCTGAGTTCAGCACGGAGGCAGGGTCAGCCTTCAAGGTCAGTAACCCCGTTGATCCTGATGATCCAAGCTTTCCCGACAACGAGTTCAACAGCATCAACCCGACTTATCCAGAGCAGTTTATAACGTTTAGCTCCGAGCGGTTGTTTACACCGATTGGAACCAATGTTTTAGACGTGAATTTCTTTGTCTCTGGATCTGATGTTGCCGCTACAACCAATGGTTTTGGGGCCGTTTTCACGGATGTTGATTTGGCCGATAGTACAACGTTAGAATTCTATGATGTTGAGGGCAATCTGCTAGGGTCTAGTTTTGTTCCAGCAGCATCAGAAGGACTGTCATTCTACGGAGAGACTTTCGACGAGGAGAACTTGTTTAGTGTGAGAATTATCAGTGGCAACACGCCGATTGGTCCTGATGATGATCCAGATAACGGTGTAGATGTTGTGGTGATGGATAACTTTATCTATGGTGAGCCTCAAGCGGTGCCTGAACCTTCTGTTGTGGTCGGAATGATGGCGATTGGTGCGTTAGCTCATCAGATGAAGCGTCGTCGTGATCAGGCGACTAAAAACGCTGTTTTGGGGTAATAATGAATGCCTCGAAGGCAATCGGGCTGATTCTTCTGTCCGCAAGGGAAGTGCCTTTACGGACGGTTGCCAAAACGTGACTGGCCAATTCTAGGAAGTTGTTGCAGTGAAACGCCTAGCACCTTAGACGCACCTTAGACGCACCTTAAACTTTCACCTGGTTCAGATAAATTAGCCAACTTATAGCCAGCAGCGCAATACATTGTGCTGCTGGCTTAGCAATTTTAAAAACCCGTATAAGTCAGCTAGAAGTTAGCCTTTTGTAGCCTTTAACGTAGCTACCTGGCTCCTTAAATAGAGTCATAGAGCAAAACACAACAACTGCTCTACACCTGAAAAAAGTTAACGAAAATCATGGCAAACAAGATAATCTCGGGCACATTTGGCAATGACATTCTTAGAAGCGGTCCAGGTAGCCAAACGCTTTTAGGATGCAAAGGTGACGATGTGCTAATCGGCGGTACGGGGACTCGCCGCCTGCGTCGCCACTAAATGGTGAGCAGATTGCATTGATTAGAAACAGGGGCTTCTTTAATTTCAATACGGATGTTGAAATCGTGTAAGGCGGCTTGGCTCCCTAAATGATGGCTTACGTCGAGTTGCTTTGAACAGATCTGAAGGCTTTTTGTCTTTGGCTGATGAAGCGACTCGACTTGCTAAGTGTGGAAAAGAGTTCTGGTGAATACGTTAAACCACCTTGAGATGCACTATGGACGGTCCGAAAACAGCCCAAGAAAAAAGACGCGCTATTCGCTCTCGCTGGTGGCGTCGCCCGTTGGAAGCGCTGTTTCCGGACAAGGTTTTTGATGGCCAATTTCAAAACCCTGGAACAGAGCAGGTGTTTGACTTTGACGACTTGGTCATGGTGGAACCCAACCCATTCGACTTTATTGAAAAAAATATTGTTCATTATCCACCAGGGGATGCACAGTCGCCATACACCATCTTTATCCCAGGCTTAGAAAAAATAGAAACAACCTCCTCAATCCGGAGTCGTCGATATGCAGCGCGGCTATGTATGGGCATTGCCAATCTCAATAATGCGTCCTACCTAAAACAGAACCCTGTCCTTAAACGCATAAATCCTTTCCTAGACTGGATAGATGCCGTCATTCATCGTCTGGGGCTTTCCGGGGGACCTGTGATTGATAATTGCGCACGGCTTATTTTAGAAGGGATTCATCACAACCAGGTGCTTAACTTCTCGGCGAATAGTCATGGCACTATTTTATTGGGCCGTGGATTGCGCACGGCTAAGAAAAAATTCATCCTAAGCCATACATCTTTTTTGAATTTTAAGGAACGCCGATATTGGGAGAAACGTTGGGAAGAGCTCTCACATCAGCTCATTAATGTGTTTGCCTTTGGGAATTGTTATCGGGCATGGGTTAAGGGGCCTAAGTATATTATGGTGTCTATCTCGCGTGATCACCTCACCTCAAAGTTCGGAATTGAACCCAAGCACATGCGAAGATGCGCATCTTATAATATTCAATTTCTCATATTCGAATCGATTTTTGAACCGGGAGACTCTGAAGCGCATAATATCATGTACACCATTGAGCTACTGCGGCAAAGCTTTATCAAAAACAATCTTCAAGTCGGTGATTTTACTGCACTTTACCAAGCACTTAGCCAGGGCACGCTCAAATTGGTCACTGCCGCTGAGGCAAAGTCAACAACATTTCCATGGCCAAAAGATATGGAAGCGTATAGCTACAGTGCTGCACACAGCTTCCTTACCTCACGTGACTAGCTCTTCTGTGACTAAGCGATGCTGAGTGCCGATGGGTATGTGCGATCTTCCTTTGGAAGGGCGTTCGCGATCGCACTTTTCTGCAAGAAACTAGACAATCCGTCTGATACGTCCTGATACGTCCTGCGAAAAAGTAAAAAGCAGGCGTTTTTTTGAGATAGAGGTATGTGCGATCGCAACAGCATTGCATAGCCAACTTAAGCAAAAAACAGAGCCCCTTAAGTTAGCCATAAGTTAGCCCTTTCCTAGCCCTTAACGTAGCCTTCCACCTTGTCTAATAGGGATATAGAGCGGCAGAACAAGCAACGCGCAGATGTTCTGCCGCTCGCCCAACACCTTCGTTTTAGGAACTACGACTATGCAACGTTTCATGCTTTCTGCTTTTTCCATCTTGCTCGTCACCGCAGCGGTTGCCCCCACGGCCCAGGCCCTGCCCCAAGTCAGTGAAGATTTTGATCTTCAGACGCTGCGACTCAATGAATTTGATACTCGCGATAGCTCTGCGCCTACGCCACAAGCTGAGTCTTCTCAAGCCGCGACAGAGGCTGATTATCAAGACTATAGCGGCCAAAAGCCCACGAAGTGGGACGCACCTGAAGCGCAGGAAGAAGAGGCTGATACAACGGTGTCAGTAACAAATCGCCGCCATGAGTCACTGGACCGCAGCTAGAGTAGCTTTATAGAGTAATGCGCTAGCTTCTTTTGTCTCACATGGAACCAGCCAGCCCAATATCATCGTGCGCTTCAGCTTTTAAGTGACCGATGGTATTGGGCTTTTTTTGTTATTGCAGGAAGATGCTGTTGTAAAAGCTACAGAGCAGCTTGCGTATGGTGGAATTTGGAGGGGGTATCTGAAAATATGTGGAAGGTTTTGTTAAGGGTGGCCTGGAGTTGGATACGATGCTTGGGGACGGTTGCGGGAGTATGTGACATGGCGGGAGAATCGAAGCTGCATCGCATTGCTCCAGAGGTGTTGCCTGAATTGTTGAGCGGGCTTGATGAGAAGACAACTGAGTTGGTTCTGATCGGACCGCTTATCCGTTTGCCTGCATCGCCGGATGACTGGCCTGAGGAGCTTCAGAGGCATGATGTGTATCAACTATCTGGCTGGCTGTCGGAATTGCCCTATGAGTTGTTGAAATTTGAGTGGCTGCAAGTCCTTATCCTAAGGGATTTAAGACTGAAGGATGTAGATGTTTTTACGATCGCAAAGCATCTTGGACAACTCACTTCTCTCGATCTGAGCAACAATCAAGTGAGCAAGGCCGGAGCAAAAGTGATCGCAGAGCACCTCGGACAACTCACTTCTCTCGATCTGAGTAACAACCAAGTGGGTGATGTCGGGGCACAGGCAATCGCAGAGCATCTCGGACAACTCACTTATCTCGGTCTAAGCAGCACTTCATGGCTGCACAGCCACCAGGTAAGCAAGGTCGGAGCACAGGCGATCGCGGAGCACCTTAGACAACTCACTTCTCTCGATTTGAGCAACAACCGGGTGGGTGATGCCGGGGCACAGGTGATCGCAGAGCATCTCAAACAACTTACTTCACTCAATCTGTTTAATAATGAGGTAGGTAATGCCGGGGCACGGGTGATCGCAGAGCATCTCAAACAACTCACTTTACTCAATTTGCGCAAAAATCAGGTAAGTAACGAGGCCGTCGCAGTCATCGGACAAAGTCTAACAAACCTCGTCACGCTCAATTTGCAAGGCAACGAGCAAATTACAACGATCGATCCCTTAGCTCAGTTACCACTACTCTTAACACTAGACATTGCGGAAACTGGGGTAGCGGATTTGTCACCACTAAAATCGCTTGTACTTTCCGAACTGCCAGTCAAATGGTCTAGCTATGCATCGGAGGGGCCGGGCATCTATATTGAGGACTGTCCGCTAACGTATCCACCACTGGAAATTGCACAACAGGGGCCGGATGCGGTCTTTAACTTCTTTCAAGAAATCGGAGCCCACGGCGTAGAGCAATTATTTGAAGCAAAATTACTCATCGTCGGCGAAGGCGGCGCGGGCAAAACCAGTCTCCTCCGACGTATGTTTTTACCCGACATGGGCCTGCCCCTTGAAGAAGCAACTACTCGCGGCATCGACATCCACCGCCATGAATTTTCCACACCTAACGGACCTACCTTCCGGCTAAACACCTGGGACTTTGGCGGCCAGCAAATTTACCACGCAACCCACCAGTTCTTTCTCACCAAGCGATCACTATACGTATTAGTAGACGACACCCGCAGCGATAACCGCTCCATCCACGACGAAGGCTTTAGATTTTGGCTAGAGGTGGTTGAAACTCTCAGTGAAGCCAGCCCTCTGCTAATTTTTCAAAATGAAAAAGGCGGACGCAGCAAAGACATCGACGAAGCTGGCATCAAAGGCCGCTTCCCTAACGTAAAAGACATTCACAAAGGCAACCTAGAACACCCAGATGCAGCCAACAGCCTGTGCGAAGCCGTAGAACACTTTGCGAAGCTGCTGCCACACATTGGTGAAGACGTCCCCGCAAAATGGGTCGCCATCCGCAACGACCTAAAAGACCTAGCGCAAGATAAATCCTATATTTCACTCAGCGAATACTGTGCACTCTACAAGCGCCATCTTGAATTTGATGAGGGCAAAGCCCTAAAGCTCAGTCAATACCTGCACGACCTGGGCGTATTCCTACACTTTCACGAGCCGCGAGAGCTGCGGCGAACCGTATTCTTACAAAACCAATGGGTCACAGACGCCGTATTCTGTATCCTAGACGATAAACAAGTCAAAGCACAGCGAGGCCGCTTTACCCTCACCGACTGCGACAGGCTTTGGTCCGACCAAGGCTTCGCAGACAAAGAAATAGAGCTGCGCGCCCTCATGATCCGCTTCGAACTGTGCTACCGCCTGCCAGATACAACCGCAGAAACCTGGCTAGTCCCCCAACACCTGTCACCCTCTAAGCCGCCAGCACTCAGCGACTGGGCCAGCACTAGCGACCTAATGCTCACCTACCGCTACGAGTTTTTGCCTCGGGGCCTTGTGAGCAGGCTCATCGTGCGAATGCACCGCTTTGTCACTCAGCCGGACCTGTGCTGGGCAAACGGTGCAGTATTTTCACATGGCGACACCCAGGTCCTGGTAGAAACAACCCTGCGCGGTAACGCAATTGCCCTCCGCAGCCGTGGCCCTGAGAAAAAATCCCTCCTAAGCGTCATCGCCAGCGACCTAGATGCCCTAAACGACAGCTTTCAAGGCCTAAAAGACAAAGTCGGTAAGTGGGTGCCCTGCATCTGCGATACCTGTGCCAGCCTAAAAGAACCGGCCCTATTTGAACAAAAAAGATTAATCGAACGCAAGCACCTGGGCAGAGGAACCATCGAATGTCCCACACCGCCTGATTATAATACCGTCAGCGTGCTGAAATTGCTTGACGGCATGAACCTAGAACGCTGGCTGGAGCAAGCAGGCAACACACTATCGAGAGATGAGGGCGAAACAACAGCCTCTGCGAGTTCAGAACGCTCAAAACCAGATGCCGCTAAGCCACACAAAACAATCCGCATCTTCCTTGCATCCTCCGCCGAGCTACGTGAAGATCGCGACGCCTTTGACTTGTACTTTCGCCAACAAAACGACCGTCTGCTACAGCAGGGCCTGTACCTAGAAATTGTCCGCTGGGAAAACTTCCTCGATGCCATGTCTAACACACGGTTACAAGATGAATACAACACAGCAATCCAAAACTGCGACGTGTTTGTGAGCCTATTCAAAACGAAGACGGGGAAATACACAGAAGAAGAATTTGATGTTGCCCATAAAACATTCCAAGAGACAAATAAGCCACTGATTTACACCTATTTTCAGAAAGCTGAGGTTTCCACCAGTCCGAGTAACAAAAAAGCGCTTATGTCCCTGTGGGACTTTCAAGAAAAGCTTGAAGAACTCGGCCACTTCTGGACAGAGTACGACTCCATCGAAGGATTAAAAAGGCACTTCCGCGATCAGCTAGACGATTTACAAGATGACGAACGACTGTGAGTAGCGTCATCTTGTGCTGAGAAACTTCTATAAAAAGCCTATTCCATCAGCACTTTTATGCCCTAAACCTGAGGTAGATCTCCTCTAGAGAGGAGTGGCCGTAGCGTAGCGGAGGTCGAGGTGTGTGCCAGCTGCTAACGCTACACGCTGAGACCCATCCCGACCCTACGGGCCACCCTTTTCTTGGTGGGCATTCCCAGCGCCGCAAAGCGACGTGGGGTCCCACCGCTCCAGAAGGGATCCACGTCAGGCTTGGTATTGATAGATAAACCGAAGGGCAGTTATAGAAACTGTTGCCAATACTGGTCCAAGGCTTTTCTGATGTCAGTGTCACAAAAATCGTGCGATCGCAAAATAGGCTCAATCTCTTCGGGTGAGAGTCCGCCTTTTGCTAAAGACTCTCGCATCCACTCTATTTCAGGCACTTCCTGACGCTCTGCTTCAAATAAGAGAAAATGTGCGATCGCTCTACACTGCTCTGTTGTAAACCGCTTAAACCTTCCAGAAAGCCTCTCGTCTCCCAACCCAGTGAGATGAAAAATTACCGAGTCAAACGTATTGGACTCGTACTCAGGGCCCTCACTATCAATATTTTGCACATACCAAACCAAGTAGGCCGGGATGTAATAGTGAAAGCCCTCATCATATAAAAAGCTAAGCACCGCCTGCTTGCAGCGAATGTCTTCCTCAGGCACCGCCTGCCAACACGGTTCTGTATCCTTTGTTCTTGCCTTGGCCCTCGCGTCTGGCCCGCCATAATCATCAATCACAAGGGCTTCATGCAGTGTCACACCATTTCCACGCGCAACCCCCTCAAATGCGTCAACGATTTCCCGAATCAGGGCTAGTTTCCGCTGTTGATACGATGATTTTTCCATAGACGTTGTGAGCTGGCAGACAAGACATCAGAGCCTTACGCCCTAAGCATTTATAGTGTACGGCTCAGTGTACGTTATACAGCGCCGCCAAGCGGTGCTAGCTCCACACTGATGGCTCTATGTCGCACTTAAATCAGCCATAAATCAACTTTTCTTGGCCCTTAACGTAGCCTTTCTCCTTTTCTAATGGAGATGTTGAACAGATAGCCAACGCTCTACTGCTCATACACATTACTGATCTACAACAGGGAAAATCCAATGACCGTTCAACCAAAATTTCACTGGCAGTTTGAAGAACAAAAAGGCACAATCACAGTCGATAACGCGAGCGATGTTAAAGCCACGTTTTCTAACGCAGAATTTGATGGACATGGTCGCACCGGGCCTGCCGTTCACTTACTTAAAAAAGGCTCCCATATCAACTTGGGAAAAGAGGTCGGTCAATTCGGAACTAGCGACTTTACGGTGGCCTTCGGGATGAAAAATATTAGCACCCACGGTGACGGAGAGCTGGATATCATCGGTAGCCAGTCAATGAAAGGGCATGGTAATTTTTTCTCGCTGCGGCTAACCGATCGGACAATATTTTTTCACGTCGATGAAAATAGCAAGGCTAAGCATTATGTGAAGGTTCGAACTAATCGCTTATCAGTGCTGCCGAATAAAACATGGTTTCATATCGCTGCTGTTAGAGAAGGCCGAAAAATCAAAATCTATATTGATGGCGTTTTGGCAGCGAAAGCAGAATCAAAAACAGGTGTTGCCAACATTAAAAACGACACTGATGTGAAGCTGGGCCATTCCAGAAGAGGGACCCCAAAGGCACAATATGAAGACCTGCGAATTTATGACAAGGCCCTTAGTGCCGAAGAGATTAAAGCCCTTCTCCCCACAGGAAATCCACCACTACGTGCCGGTGAAGCTGAGCTAGTTGCAGCAGACGGTGCGGCTGTTGTTCTAAAGCAAGATGTTAACAATCTACGCCGCCTCTCCAAAGAGTTTCAGAAACTACGGCTTGGCCCAGGAACAGGTGTGACTCTGTACGGAGGAACTAACTTTGAGAGTGTCTCTCAAAAGCTCTATGCAGACATCCCAGATATCCGGCTCTCAAAACTAAAAAGGTTTCCATCCTCTATTCGTCTTTTCTCTGCCGTTGGAGAACCGTTTACCGGAGGGCAGATCATCGAAACACCCAACGGCCAAGTGAAAATAGCAGACCATGAAGGCCAAGTAGGAGAGTTGGCACCAGGAGAAGTAGCGCTATACGAGAATGTGGCTTATCACGGAAAGACCTGGATTCTATCCAACAATGCCAAAGATAGTAGCAAAGAAAAAGCAGACGGTAACCACACACGCTTTACAGACTTTCAAGGGTTAAACGATCAGGCATCATCCCTTCGATTAGGACCCGATACAGGTGTGACATTGTTTAAAAACCTCGATCATCAAGCAGCCGATGCCAATCGAGAAGAGGCGATTGAAGACATTGTCAAAAACGTGCCAGATCTTAAAAAAACTCAGATTGGTAACGATACCGCATCTTCTCTCAGGATCTTTAATACGATTGCCCCTGAAGGTATTTTCACCTCTTTTACCAGCAAGCTGAGCCAGGACTATCGCATGGTCGGGAATACGCTTGAAGAGTTTTCGTCCTATCGCACCATGCTGAGGTTTGAACCAGGTGCGGGTGAGGTAGAGGTGTCAGCAACTGACTTGACCGAAATCGAAGTAGAAGGCACAACCTACCAGATAGATGAGGTCCGCTCGGTCACGCTTAGCCCCAATGCCCTTAATGTTATTATGATTACCTCTGAGGCTGATGGCCTCAACACACCTGGACTAAAGCTGCGCACCCGCCAAATGGCACCTGGCACGCAGGTAGTGATTTTCCCTAATAAAGAAGCGCATCAGCAAATCGCTACACTAGAAGATGGGGCGATTTGGAATGCAACAGATGCTCAGGGCAACTTAATTGTTGATCGCAATGCCCACAGCAAAGAAGAAGTTGCGAGTGTGCAAAACACTATCAAGCGGGTGATGGCGACGGTTGCCTATGCTGACGGTGCGCCTGTGGCGAATACGGGAAAGCGGGTTCAGTCATTGAACCGCTCTGTGGGTGCTGACACTATCGACAATCCTTGGGAGCTTACATTTGGCACGGTTGGAGAAAGCAAAGTTAGTCCGAGTGAGTGGAAACAACTGCGCTCTTTAGCCACCAGCGGTGAAGAAGATAGCGATCTAGATACTGGCAGTCTAAACACTGGCAGTCTGGCGGCTAGAAGTGTCTCTGGTAGACGCAGTGGTAGACGCATTGGCAAACGCATTGGCGGAAGATTTAAGCGGGCGATTAAAAAAGCCATCTCAGTTGTGATTGGCACGGTTAAAAATGTCGTACATGTCTTGGTCAAAACGGCTGAAGGCATCATTGACTTTGTGGTTGACACCGCTGAAAAGGTCGCTGAGTTTGTGGAAACGGTGGTAGAAAAGGTGGTGAAGGGCATCAAAAAGTTCATCGAGTTTCTCCAATTTTTGTTCAACTGGGACGACATTTTAGACACTCAGCGCTATCTAAAAAAGACCATCAACACAAGCCTCGATTCTGCTAAGCAGCTCGCAGAAGATGCCAAACCCCACGTCACATCCTTTGTAGATGACCTGCAAGATAGCGTAGAAGACGGCATGAATCGCCTCGTTAAAACATTGGGAGGCAAGCCTTCGGAGGTAGAAGCGTCTGGGTTTGAGATCCCTGAAGCGCTGGAGTGGTTTCTTTCAAAGCTCTTGGCGGTCGTAACCAAATCACCTTTTGGGATCATATCGGAGCTATTGGGAGGCGGATCAAACCAATCAGAGAGCGAGGATTCTCCGTTAGTTAGCTTCGTGAGTCAAATGCTAGAAGCATTTGAAGATGCCATTGGTGCTGGGCTTCGGCTCTCTGAAGGCATGCTTGATAGCATCCAGACCCTGATTGCAAACCCACGCGAGCCGGAGGCTGCCCTGATTGTCATCATCGAAGCGTTTAGAGACACCGTTATTCAGGTATTGGATGCGGTCGAAAATGTGGCGCTGGGCTTGTTGGATGTGGTTGGAGCCGCCATCGATCTGTTTAAGGATTTTCTGAATGCAGCAATCAGAATCCCCTTTATTTCAGACTTGTTGGACTTCATCGGCGTCGGTAAGCTAACGGTGCTGAATCTGGCCACCATCGTTCTGGCCATTCCGGTCACGGTGACAGCAAAATTGGTGACTGGCCAAAATTTGTTTACGGATAGCACGCCTGTGCCACTAGATTTAGCCAATCAGCAGGGACCCACGCGGGCATTTGCTAACGTGACGGCTGCGAGTGCGACTCTCTTTGAGCGCACCTCCGACAGCATCAATGCGTCGAATGACTTCGCCAGCCTAGACGGGATTAATGAACCTGTTAGTCTCAGTGACTTGCGTAAGGATCTGACTTTCACAATCATCGGGACTTTGGCAGGTACTGTTGATCACCTCATCGCTGGCATTCTAGATGCCGTTGACGTCCCGAAATCTGGGAATGCTCAAAAGTCCACTAAACCCAACACTTTGCCTGATGAGGCCATTAAAAAAAGTGTTGATCCTTTAAAGGCGCTAGAGGTCACCAGCGTTGTTCTGAGTTTAATGAGCTGGAGCTTTAGTAAGCCTGCGCCTGGAGCCGATAGCAAGGAGAAACGTAGAGAGATCACCTTGTGGTGTTATCGAGGAGGAACATTGTTGTTAGATGCTGCACTAACCATGCTGCTTACTCGTCAGCGGATGAGACGCCTAGAAGAAAACGGCCTCAACATCGTTTGGGCTCTATTAAACGTTATTGACGTGAGTCTTTATTCGTTTTATCTAGCGGCTGTGGAGGAAGAAAATGATGCTATTAGGAGAGCTAACATCAGTAATGAGTTTTTCTCAGCGCTGCCTAACCTCGCCAGCATTGCGCGGTCCCTTACTGATAAGGTGGACCCAATTACTGCGGTAGTACTTCATGTGGGACATGTCGCAACCGATGTTGTCGCAGCGGTGGTGACAGCTACAACGGGCGGTATTCTAATCCGAGAAGCCAACAAAGCGTTAAATGAAGCAGAAGCAGCAATATAGCATGCCTAATCAATAACCCAATGATACCGCCAGATTCTAACCGTCCTGGCGGTTTTTTCTTAGAAGCTGACCTCGGCACTTGCTGTAAAAGATAGCGATAAGTTAGCCATAAGCCAGCTTTTCCTAGCTCTCAACGTAGCCTTCTGCCTTGTCTAATAGAGATATAGAGCAATCGACGAATGCACAAGCGTTCTACGGCTCGAACGACACAAATGTAACAACAACTTAGGTATCACTATGCAACGCTTTATCCTTTCTGCTTTCACCGTATTGCTCGCAGCGGCAGCAACCACACCCGAGGCCTTGGCCTTAAAGCCAGTTGATGCTGATTTCAATCTTCAGTCGCAGCGTTTAGCTGAGTTAGACGCTCGTAATAAAGGTGCCATTTCGCCTACGTTCAAACTTCACTCGCAGCGATTGGCAGAACTCGATGCTCGCAACAAATCTGAAAACAATTCCAAGCCCTACTATTCACAACCTTCCACACAAACCTCACCACAAACCGTACTGTAAACCCGGATGTGGGCCTCTGTGCTGCATAGTCAGTGCAGAGACCCAACAAATTTTAAGCAGTGTAGAAAAAAGTCGCTAGTATTGATCCAGAAGACTTTTGGACTTAGGCTAGGTGCTATCTGAATGCTGTCATCTAGCACTATCCAAACTCTCATATTCGGTAGCCTATGCAGCAGAACTACCACAGTTCAGGATCGTTCGGAGCAGGATCGTTCGAAGAAGGAACAAAAGCTAGCTTGGCCTATGAACCTAACATTGAATTTTTTACCCAGCACTCATTCGCTTTTACAAAAGCATGAGCGAGCAGGGCAACAGCCTGACAATTTGTGTGGGCCCTATTGGGTATCTCTGCTGTTACAGTTATACGGACAACTGCCGCTGTCGGCTGTAGAGGTGGCTAGAGCGGCGTCTACGATTCTTCCGAGCCAGGGAAATCCGTCCGATTGGCTTCCGCCTGGAGCGACATCGCGCACAGGTGAAGGCTACAGCACTATTCCAACGGTTCCCAATATTGACGAGTGCGGTACGGCTGTAGATGGCCTCATCCAAGCCACTGAGCGGCTGAGTCAAGGACACTTTTGCTTGCTGCCACTGCAAACAGAGGATTGGGAAACGGGACTAGATACCCTTGTGCAGCTCTGCCACGACTATCCAGACTGGGATACGGTTCCCCTGCTGAATGTTCATACCAGTTATTTCTGGGGTTCTCAGCTAACGCCTTCAGCAATGGCCCAATTTTTGCAACACGGTGAGAGACCTGTCACGTCTCCAGATTGGCGTGTGGGGCACTTTGCCCTGCTGGCTGGCCATCTTCAGGGTTCAGCTCAGGGTATCGAGAAGGGTATAGAGAGAAGGCTTTATGCCATTCTCGATACCTATCCTCAGTTTGGGTGGAATGGGTTACATTTGCAGCCATTGGATGCGATCGCCCAATCCCTACACCGCCCCCAGCAATCCACCCAAGGCGGCATCCTGCTATTCAGCCCATCCAAAAGCATCCCTCAGCTGCAAAACAAACTGGTTCAAAAAGGCTTCCGCATTTCATCCTGGGATAATGGCACGCCATTTTGTCCCTCCTGATACAACAGAAAGCCGAATCTTCCGAGACATTGGATGAAGTTGTTGACAAAGGACACGGTCATGGTTGTAGCTGTCCCGACGGAAGAGGCGATCGCACAATGGATTACCTCATTAGAAGAGCTCGGCACCAAGTATGTGCGCTTTGAGCTGCCCGATCTACACGGCGTGTCTCGGCTCAAAGTAGTGCCCCTTGCAAAAGCAGCTGGCTACGCCAAGAAGGGACTGAATTTCTATGGCGGAACGCTTGCACTCGACACGGCATCCTCTGTTGTTGGCGGCTCCGGCTACCACGAAGAACGGAAATATCAAGACCACTTGCTATTTCCCGATCTTGCAAGTACTGCGCCCGTTCCCTGGATGGACAATACAGTCAAGGTCGTCTGCGATGCCTGCTGGAGCCCAGACGATCCGCTGAAGGGCGCACCTCGGTACGTACTTAAGTCTCTGCTGGATTTGGCTCAGCAAATGGGCTTCGATGTGATGATGGGTCACGAGTTTGAATTTTATTTACTCGATGCGCAAACACACAAACCATTGTTTGAGGGGCTGCATATCTTCAACCACATTCGCAACCAATATGTGCCTGAAATAAACCAAATGCTGGATTATTTGCAGGCGTCGGGAATTGACGTGATTACTCACAACTGCGAATATGCGCCCTCTCAGTTTGAAATTAACTTTGGCCCAGCCATAGGTATCAAAGGCGCTGACAAGGCATTCACCTTCAAAAACGCCGTAAAAGAGATCGCCCACCATCTGGGCTATCATGCTAGTTTTATGTCCAAGCCCTTTCCAGGACTAGCCGGATGCTGTTGTCACTTTCACATTAGTTTGTGGAACAGTGATGGCGTCAACGCGTTTCTAGATACGTCTACACCTGACGGACTTTCCCAAATCGCAAAGTCTTTTACGCAGGGAATTCTTGATCACGCGCCTGCGATGATGCCGCTGATTGGCCCGACACCGAACTGCTACAGGCGGCTCAAGCCCCATACCTTTGCCCCTTCCAACATTAGCTGGGGAATTGAAGATCGCACAGCAATGGTGCGGGTAAAAGCAACAAAGGACGACGGAACGCATCTAGAAATGCGAGCAGGATCGGGCTTAAGCAATCCCTACCTCAGCGCGGCGGCAACATTGGCCGCAGGCCTACTGGGGCTAAAAGAAAATCGCGACCTTCAGCCAATGTCGGAGGGTCCTAGCGAAGAGGATGAGTCGCTCACGCCATTCCCGAAAACGTTAGATGCTGCGCTAGCAGCGCTAGCAGCGGATGACAAAATGAAAGAGCTGCTGGGAACCGAGTTTTGTCATCTATTCTCTACGGTGAAAGCTTACGAACTAAATCGCTTCCACGAGCACATTACAGACTGGGAAGTTTCCGAATATCTAGAAATGTACTAGGAGAGCAAAGAGTAAGCTTGAAGCCCCCTCGAATCAATCGATTCGAGGGGGCTTCATACTGTCTACCTATTAGTGAAAAACAGCTGTCTCTCGAAACGGACAACATAGCAAAGCGCGGAAAGCTATGGCTGAAAGAAGTCAGCCATGAGTTAGCCATTCTTGGCCTTTATCGTAGCCTTGCGGTTTGTCTAATAGGGATGTGGATGCCACATCCTATCGCTTACTCTCAATACGTTCTCCAACAGCCATGAAACAACCAGCAGCAAAAACTATCCGCTCTTCATTTTTTCAGACCTTCAAAAAAGAACCTACACTTCCTGTTATTTTGGGTCACCGAGGCGTGCCTGAAGAGCATCAAGAAAATACGATGGCCGGATTTAAGCGAGCTGTAGAGCTAGGCATTGACGGCGTTGAACTTGATGTCTTCCTTACCAAAGATAAACAACTCGTCGTTTTCCACGATCTAGACACTCAGCGCCTAACCGGTGTCCCTGGCATCATCACCGAGATGACCTGGCCAGAGATCCAACAGCTCACGATTAAGCAAGTCATCAATGTCGGCGATAAAACCATTGACTATGGCCGTACGGAAAAGATTGAACTCTTAGAAAACGTCCTCGAAGAAATGCGAGGAAAACTACTGGTGAATATTGAAATCAAGGCCTATGGGCTCGACTTTGGCCAGCGCCATACGGGCACAGCAGTCGCCAACTTGGTTCGTCGCATGGGCCTTGAGTCTGATGTGTTTGTTACCTCGTTTAACTTTTGGCCACTCATTGGGCTGGAGAGAACTCATTCCGATATCGAATCAGGGTTCACTTATGCGCCACAAATCATCAGAAACGGCACACTGCAATGGATTATGGAGTCTAGTCTTGTGGGGAAGCTGGTGGGCTCAACCCTTACTAACATGAGCCTTAATCTGTTCGACGATGACACCGTAGAAAAGGTGCACAAGCGTGGGCTGGCTGTAGGCGCTTGGACTGTGTTTTCGCAAGATTCTAAATGGTTAGGAGATGCAATTTCTCCCGAGCAAGAGCTGAATTACATTCACTCACTGACCGCCAGTGGCCTTGACTACTTCATTACAGATGATCCTGTTCGACTACGGCAAGTGCTGAGCGCCTAATCCGCTAAGGGCGTCGTTTTTTGGAATACTGCTTTTTTACACTGTTTTTTCAGGCACTGCAACAATATCGATAAGATAGCTGCTCATTCTAAAAAGCTGGCTACAGTGCCTCCGCGCTCATCAGCTCTGACAACGCTATTCGTTCAAGCAATCAGCCCTCCGTTCTCACTGTCAGAACGGAGGGTTAACTTTTGCCCTGCGTCAATTCTTTAGAGGTCAACGAAAAGTCAGCTGTAAGTCAGCCTTTCCTAGCCCCTAACGTAGCCTCTCAGCCGATTTACTGAATATATAGAAACCGGCGAAAACCAATTTGTTTGTTGCGCTGGTTACTTCGTTCTTTTTTTACTGACTACCGCTAGGAATCGTTCACATGAAAACTCGTTTTTGCCAAACTCAATCACGTATCCAAAAGCACCTGAAGCTGGGTCTAAGCTATTGCTTGTCCTTAGCAAGTGTATTGGCGATTTCTGCTGAAGCAATGGCAATGCCGATTGCTCCTGATGCAAGCCTCCTGGAGGGGGACGCTGCGATCGCTCAAAATCAAACCGACCAAACGCAAGTTGCTCAGTCCACTACACCCGAGACGACCTCAACAGAGGCACTGCGTCTGCGCCCCTCCTACAACATCAACTTTACCGAAGGCGCGGGTCACGACGGTTTTGGCAGTGTTGGCGGCTTTTTCCCACTATTTCAAACGCCTGGAGAAAATGTCACCTTTATTGATGGCCGAGTGAGTGTAGACACTGACGGTGACTTTGGTGGTGGCTTGCAAGCTGGCTACCGCTCCCTGCTAAATGACAGCACGATATGGGGCGCGTTCGCCGGATTAGATGTTCGCGATACGGGAGACTTCACCTTTACCCAGGCAAACGTTGGCACCGAACTTTTGGGCGATAACTGGGATGTCACGCTCAACGCCAACCTTCCCTTGGGCGATTCCCGGCAGGTAATCTCCTCCGAGACTCAAGCGAGAAACCTTGAGTTTAGTGGCAATCAATTGTTCATAGATGAGCAACAAGTTGACCAAGTACAGGCCGCTCTCACCACCGTTTCACTCGATAGTGGCCTTGAGCTGTTCGATTTTGGTTCGGGCAGTAGCCTGTGGGGCCGAGGCGGTGTGTATTTCCTCGGTGGAGAAGCCTCTGAAGATAGTTTGGGCTTCCGAGCCTCGCTAGACTACCGCCCTAAAAACAATTTACGCGTGGGTGTCGGCGTACAAAATGACGGAATATTTGACACTAACGTGATCTTCTCTTTTAACGCGTCGTTGGGTTCTTCCTCTCGGCGAGCTTATGACGAAGAAGAGAATGGTACAGAGGCAAACCCTGTGGAAGAGCGATCGCAGCTTTGGGCCAGAGCCGCAGAACCCATTGCTCGCACCAATACAGTTTTGGTTGAAGAGCGAACAGATGTTGAGATTCTTCAAGCAGACGTTGCCGCGATTAATCCAGAGACGGGAAATGCTTTTGTTTTTCGGCATGTAGACCCGGACCTTAATACAGGCATTGTGGGTCTTCAAGCGGAACCTGTGGGTCTTCAGGCCGCGCTTGCGGAGGCGACGTTTGAAAATCCGGTGGCTACGATTGCCAGTGCCGCTAACATTGCCGATGCCAATGCTGACAATATTATTTTTGTGCAGGAAGGCAACGCAGGTGGTGGCTTTACCTTGCCAGATGGGGTAGAGGTGCGCTCAGTGGGGCCAGTCCAACCGTTAAATACTCAGTTTGGAGAAGTGATTTTGCCAGGTTCAGGCAGTGGCAACCTGCCTACGGTGACTGGCCAAGTCACTATTGGTAATAACACATTGGTCTCTGGCCTAGAGATTAATCCGACTAAATTTGAGAACGGTTTTGAGAACGGGATTGAGAACGGTATAGAAGCGGTTTTGGCAACTGAGGCAGCGGAAATCATCAATGGTATTGAGGTGAGTGGGGAGAATATCACCCTTACAGACAACGTGATTGCCAATGTTGATCGCGGCATTAACTTACCTGACATTGATGGCAACGTGACCATCGCTCGTAATCAGATCTCGAACACTTCCGACGACGGCATTTTCTTTGGTGGTCTTGAAGGAGAAGATAATGCGACAGTCATCGTTACTGACAATGCGCTAGATGCCACTGGCGCAGCAGGCATTGAGTTTGGCTTGATTGAGGGGGATGCGATCGCTAACATTACCGTTGCCAACAATCAAATCACCGATGCTCAACTCGACAACATTTTCTTTGATGACATTGAGCAGAACGCTGTTGCCACGATTGCGGTTGAGGAGAACATCATCAATGCAGAGAATGTGGATGCCCAGATCGCCGGGGGAGACGGCATTGAATTTGATAACATTGAAAACAATGCCAATGCCACCATTACCGTTAATAATAACCAAATTAGCAATGTCGCCTTTGAAGGCATTGAATTTGGTGATGTTGAAAATGATGCTGTCGCAACGATTAACGTTGAGAACAACCAGATTATCAGCGGGGAGACCGGCATTGAATTTGACAACATTGAAAACAGAGCTAATGCCAACATCACCATAGCGGGCAATATGATTACGGTCGCTAATGAAGAAGGCATTCTCTTTGACGACATTGAAAACAATACTGTTTCCAACATTACCATCGCAAATAACAACATCCTGGGTGCGGCAACAGAGGGCATTGAATTTGACGTGATTGAAGATAATGCCAATGCCACCATTAACATCGCGGGCAACCAAATCTCAAATGTGGGCGAAGAAGGCATCTTCTTTAATGACATTCAAGAGACGGCTACAGCAGTCATCACGGTAGATAGCAACACCATCACCGATGCAGGCGATGACGGCATTGAGTTTGCCCTGATTGAAAACGATGCCAACGTTACCGCAACGGTAACCAACAACACGATTATCAATCCTGGTATTCAAGATACGCTGACGACTAATCCCGCTGACTTTCTATCAATCGTCATCGATCCACCAAACACAACTGATGATGAGCCAGACGATGATGAGCCAGATGAGGATGAGCTAGAGGAGCTTGAAGCTAGTATCAATGTCGTTGCCAATGTCATCGCAGCCGAAGAGGCAACTGCGACACCTGAGCCCGTCGGCGATGGTGTCCGCATTACCCACACTGCCGACGCTGATATGTGCCTCGCGCTAGATAACAATACCGTTATCAACCCTGCTAGCGATGGCTTTGACCTTATCAGCAATGGAGCGGGGCAATTCCAGGTGGTTGACCTTGCTAACGTCACCAGCAGGAATGTTGGCACCTTTAACCCCGCTGATATTGAGACCAACGATGGCTTTGTCAATGGGACAGCAGGTGAGCAACCTTGCCTCTAGTGCCAGCATTTTTTGCAGGCGCTCAGCTCGTTTTACTGTTTCTTGATCTCAGGATGAATGGCGCTCTGTAGCTTTTGATAACTAGAGACTACACCCCCTTATCCAACAAGCAACTGTTCTGCATAAATGCCCTAATGTATCAGGATATTTGCTTTATTTCTGTTCATCCTGAGACTCACAACTCTGAACAAAGTCAGCCACAAGACAGTTATTCCTAGGCAGTGTTAGACGACGACGCTAAATTCTCTGAACCTATTAGCAACTCATCTTAGCTGCCCTCTACTGTCTGCCCTCTGGAATTTGGAACTGCTAATTTATTTGCGTTTTTTACGGAACTAGATTCAACTGAAACAAGATGAGAGAAAACAAATCTAAAATAGCAATTTTTGCATATGCCTTTGACTGGATGCTCAAAAATATAGCCAGGATATACATATTGCTCCTAATACTATCATTGCTATACCTAGCCAGAAATGATGCAGATATACAAAAAGTACTGCTGATTAGTGTCCTCTCAATCTTAGTCTTGAAAACATTTGCATTATTTTCCTTGAATTGGGTTAATCCACCAACTTCTGCATTTATGCTAAGGGCAACTCATTTCTTTAGCTCTAAAAATAAAAAACGAATTCAACATGAATGGATAAATTATGAAAAAATATCCCCCTTCATGCCTATCGTTGTCATCCTCTCTGAGGATGGTCAGTTTCCTAATCATTCCGGATTTAATTGGAAAACAATTCTGCGCGCGCTTCAAATAAATCGATCTTCTTCTCTATTGGTGGGAGGAAGCTCAATTTCGCAGCAAACTGTTAAAAACCTCTTTCTTTATCCTGGAAAAACCCTTTCCAGAAAAATTATAGAAGCTTATTTGACATTGATTTTTGAAGCTGTTTTGAGCAAGAAGCGTATTTTAGAAATATATTTGAATATTGTGCAATTCTCTCCTGATATTTTTGGTGTGGAGTCTGCATCACTGCATTTTTTTAAGAAGAGTGCTCAGAACCTGACGGTAGAAGAAGCTTGTCTCTTAGCAACCGTTATGCCCAATCCTTATATATATAAAGTTCATTCTCCTTCCCCCTGCATGAGGAAAAAACAAGCGTTTATCCTCAGCTCTTTTAATCAGGCGATTTCTCAAAAGTCTTTAGAGCATTTCCTTTGCCCAAGCCACTTCTCTAGCGTTCAAGAACAGTGGCTTGCTCGGGAAATATCTACGAAGTGATAGTTGAGAAACGTCAGTGGAAAAATTAGTTGAGAGTTGGGAACGTGTCTTAGATGAGATCGCGCTCACCTAGCCCAATCATTCGGTCGTGAACTAAAGAAGCGTGGGATACGTCTTCTATGATGACGAATGAGGTTATGCGTCATGGACTGTCCCTTCTGCGATCGCCCCAAAGCTCACAAGCACGGTAAGACTAGCAAAGGTAGTCAGCGATATCGTTGTGCCGCTTGTCGTCGAACGTTTACAGATACATTCGATACGCTGTACTATCGGCGGCAAGTGACGCTAGAACAAGTCGAAATCATCTTACAAGCGCATGCTGAAGGCAGCAGCTTATGAGGGATTAGCCGAATTGGGAAGCGAGCCTATGGCACTGTTGTAGATATCGCTGTTGTAGATATCGTTCGTAAAGCAAGCTACAAAGGCCAACTGGTGAATAATGAAGAAGTCAAAGATGTTGAGTGTCGTCAAATTACGGCAGATGAGATGTGGTCATTTGTAAAAAAACAGAAACGATGTGAACTGAATGAGATAGCGGTTGGTGATTGTTGGCTAGGCATCAGTTTGGCGAATGAAAGTGGGTTAATTCTCAGCTTACGCGTTGGGAAACATACCGATGAATTCTTGCAAGAGTTGGTCGCTAACACAGAGGGGAAAACAGATTGTCAGCTATGGTGTACAGATGATTGGGGTGGCTATGAGCGTGTGCTGCCCGAAGAGACCACGCATTACATCGGCAAAGAGAACACACAACGGTTGGAGCGAACTAATGGCATTGTTCGACAACAAACCGGGCGATGGCATCGACGACAGAACAAATTTGGTAAGCTGTGGGAACAGACCGAAGTAACCGCTTGCTTGGTTGTCAGTTATTTCAACTGGGTATGCCGGCATAGTCGAACCAAAGACACGGCTGCGCAAAGAGCTGGATTATCGGTGCAGCCTTGGGGTTGGCATGACATCGCAACCTATCCCACGTTTTATTGAGGCACAATCGGCGGTTCTTGGGTGGTAGCAGTGCCAGAATGATGCTGAATGGGCTGGCTCTCCTCAATTGGCAGGTCGATGATAAATTCAGTCCCACGAGATTCTGCGGAATTCACTCGGATGCTGCCGTGATGCTTTTGCAGGGTTTGGTAGGTGATCGCCAGTCCTAGCCCAGTACCATCCCCAATGGGCTTCGTGGTAAAAAACGGGTCAAAAATCTTGGTCTGAATCTTAGCTGGAATACTAGGCCCGGTATTTTTAATGCCGATGTGAATATGTGCATTCTCACTCACCCAAGTTCTAATAAAAATTTCCTTTGAAGGCGTATTGTCATGGTTCATCGCATCAATGGCGTTGACCAAGATGCTCAATAGCACCTGATTAATCTCACCAGGATTGCAAATAATATTGGGCAACTCTCCAAAGTCTTTATGAACCTCAATATCTTGAGAGAGCTGAGAGTTTAGTATATTCAGCGTGCTTTCGATACTCTGATGAATATCAGTGGGCTTACAGCCTTGTTCATCTGAGCGAGAAAAAGACTGTAAATCTGCAACAATTTTTTGGACGCGGTTAGACCCCTCAAAAATAGATTTCAACACTTTTGGGATGTCTTCCTGGATATACTCAAGATCAATTTCTTTAATATGTTGACGGATAGACTCCACAGAAGTCGTTTCAACGGTAGGACTATCTGCCAAGGAAAACTGGTTTAAACAAAGCTGAACGGTATCTAGAAGATCTTGAATATAGTCTTTTATGCAGTGAACATTGCCTGACAGAAAAGTCAGCGGATTATTGAGTTCATGGGCAACGCCGCCTACGAGCTGACCGAGGCTAGACATTTTTTCGGTTTGAATCAGCTGAGTTTGAGTCTGCTGTAATCTTCCCAGCGCAGTGCTCAGCTCAATCGTCCGTTCATTGACGCGCTGTTCTAACTGTTTTTCGTGTTCTCTGAGCTTTTTCTCGGCTTTGTGCTGACGCTTAATGGCATAGGTCATGACGGTGATAGTCACAATTCCACTGGCAAACAGGATGCTCACCACCCAAACCAACGTGCGATATTGACTGTAAAAAGAGGGTTTAACGTTGATGAGAATACTCTCTGGCGGCAGCAGCTCTGTATTGATCCCGGCACGTTTAAGTTCTTGCGCATCAAAGATCCATTGATTCTTGGCTTCAAGGACAGGCGTAACCTCACTAATGGGAGTGCCCTCTAAGACAGCTTGAGCAAGCTGTACGGCCTGCTGAGCATGGTAATTGCCATCTATCACCTTGCCGCCAACAGTGCCCTGGTCAATCAGCATCATTGTCTTTGTATATAGCGGGTTGGGTAGTTGCGATCTCAAAATTTGAGCCTCTTGCCCAAAGGGTAATAGCGCCCCTGCTGTACTATCTTCACGGAGCTGACCGATAAAGAAAATGGGTAAGTGATCTGTATACTCTCCTAATCGAGTTTCAATCTCTGAGGTGACCACATCTTTTACCTCAATGACTGTCGGGGCTTTCTCATAGTCCAAGAGTCCGGATTCAATGGTGCGGAGATTGCCCTGACTTGATGCGCTAGAATCACTAATGACAATCACGCGATCTGATCCTGTTTGACGCGCGGCCTCTAGTACTGTTTCAACGGTGCTATGCTTCTCGAATACGCCTGTGAGTAAAGGCTGATTGAGCAATCTCTCTTGTACTTGGTTAATACCCATAAACACAATTGGCAGGGTGGGGAAATACGCCTCTCGTTTTTCTAGGAGCAAGTTCAATCCCGGATCATCGGCAACCATCAATACAGATAGAGGCGTATCTTCATATTTGTGTTTTACGTAGTCTAAAAACGTTTCCTGATAGTGCAAGCCTGGATAGCGTTTAGCATCTAAAAACTCGTGGTATACCGTAACGTTTTGATTTGCTTCTTGAAAGCCTTGGTCAATGCCGTCTTTTTGCGACTGCGTCCAAGACAATTCAGGGTTGTAAGAATGGATAACGAGCACATTCTTATCTTCTGTGGCGGCATGGTTTGTGCTGGCAACGGCTACTCCGGCATGGGTATTGGGTACCCAACTTAGGCCCATCAATGGAAGGGCACACAATATTGAGCTAAAAAGAGGTTTTCCCCACTTAAATCGGAGAATATTAGAAGTGTCCATAAGGTAACGCATAGTGCCGGTTACCTCTAACATTCCCAATGTATTCATACGGGCTGCAAGCGATAAGTTAGCCCTAAGTTAGCCTTTCTCAGCCCTTAACGTAGCCGCTCACCCGGTTTACTGAAACTATAGAGCCGTTAACCGGAGCCGCAAACGAAAGCTCCCTTTATCCAATGCTGAAACATGACATGAGATGGGCTGAAAAGACAGCTGTCGTTACAGGCAGCGGTTCAGGTATTGGACGAGCAGTTGCGATCGCACTCGCTAAAAGAGGAACAACGGTTCATCTGGTAGATCTTCGTCAAGGGCGAATTTCGACCGTAATCGATAAACTCTCTTCTCAGTCCTCTGATTCTAAACTATACGGCCACACCATAGACGTTACTTCTCCAGCGCAGCTAGAGCAGTTAGCGACAACGTTACGCGGACAGGTCGACATTTTAATTAACTGTGCGGGCATTTTGCATCAAGGCAAAATCGCGACCACATCCAATCAGGAACTACATCAGGTGCTAGATGTAAATCTACGAGGCGTCATTTATAGTATCAAAGCTTTTCTTCCCCAGCTGAGGAACCGGAAGCAAGGCGGTCATATTATTAATATTGCCTCTATTGCAGGCTTGATTGGTGCGCCTGAAATGGCTGTATACAATGCGTCCAAATTTGCAATTTTAGGATTGACAGAATCTTTGGCGATTGAATTGGCCGCTGATAACATTCACGTTGCAGCCATTTGTCCGGGTTCTGTGAAGACTAATCTTGGCCGAGATGGCGTATTTTCTTCAAGTTCTACAGTTGCCAACACCCTCCGCCAAACCATACAAAATGGTGCCAATCCTGATCGAGTGGCTGTCGATATTATTCAAGCTCTTGAACGATCATCCGCGTTCAAGCTTTCTTGTGTCGAATGGCATTGGCAATTGCTTTGGTGGTGCAAAAGAACGTTTCCTACTTTGTATCCAAAGCTGGCCAGCTTTGTCTATCACAAAATTCTCAATCGAGGATGTCTTGACTTTTTGTTGATGCCAACAACAACCCTCGGGAAATGGCTATGATCCTCTGATGGAAAGGATCTATCTCAGAAAATAAAGCAACACACGAAACGCGAAACCCACCATAATTTGTCATGGAATTACTTAAGCATTGGCATCCAACAATTGCCAGCAAGCTGCTGAAGAAAAAACCAGTTCAAGTTCAGCTCTGCAACGAAGAAATTGTCTTGTTCCGTACGTCCCAAGGCACTGTTGGCGCATTGAAGAATCGTTGCCCTCATCGGGGTATGCGACTCAGCCAGGGTTGGGTTGAAAATGAAGACATTGTTTGTCCGTATCACGCTTGGCGATATACGCCTGCCGGAAAGGGGTTTAGTCCCAGCACGCCTAAGCTAAAGCCTTGCGCACCATCGTTTGAGGTCATTGAGCGCTATGGCGTCATTTGGATTAAATCGGCTGAGTCATCCGCCAGTTTTCCTGAATTCAAAATCCAGGATCACTTATTTGCTGGCGTAGTCAGTCAAGAAATCCAGGCCCCTTTAGAAGTGGTGGTCGATAACTTTTCAGACATTGAGCATAATCCCACCACACATACTTACTTTGGATATGCTTACGATAATATTTCCAACGTTGTCAGCCGGATTGAAACCACAGATGATGCTGTTCGCGTTATTAATAAGGGCTCTCAACAGCCTTTACCTCGAATGGTTGAAAAAATATTTTTCAACGTACACTCAGGAGACTGGTTTTTAAACGATTGGACAACTCACTTCTCTCCTGTTTACAGCATTTTCGATCAATCTTGGATTGATCCGGCGACTGATGAGAAAAGACGAATTCAGGTAAAGCTCGTCGTTTTTTACATCCCTGTTGGCCCTGAAAAAACGCGATTGATGATATTTGTTTTTGCAAATCCCCCTAAGATAAATACGCTAAGCAAGGTCGCGTTTTACCTTTTGGCCGGACCTGTTGTCAGATTTTTTGTGGACTACGAGCTTAAGAAAGACAAAGAAATACTAGAAAACCTTGCAGACAAGCAAATGCCGTTGAGCGAAATGCAGCTGGGTCGTTATGATCGCGTTTTAGGCGAAAATCGAAAACGCATCGATCGCCTTTATCGAGGCCAACCGCAGAATCCGGAGCGAATGGTCAAGTGAAAAAGAGATCGAGACAAACTGCTGAGCGAGAACTATGAACACCTTAGACAAATTCCACACGATCCTGCGACAGGGCGAGACGACGACCGATGAAGCCTTACAGCTCTTTGACGAGTTGGAGGCTGTGGACTTAGCGTTTGTAATGGGTCAATGGAAAGGCTCTGGATTTGGCACTCAGCATCGAATGGACGGTTTGCTAGAGACGATGGGTTGGTATGGCAAAGAATTTGTGAGTCCAGAGTGTGTTCATCCTCTGCTATTTTCTGATGGCAATACGATTTTCAAGGTCGATCCCAATCCTAGTGCTGTCAATTTGGGACTTAGCATCCATATTCCTCAAAATGCAGCGCTTAAGCCAATGTATAGCGCGATGAGCAAACTGCTCAAAACCGAAGACAGCAAAGCGAGCGTTCGGATGATGGACTATCGCGGCAAGCTCAGCGCGACGATGAGTTATGACAACTTGCCGATTAATGACATCTTTAGAAAAGTGGATGAGAACACCCTGCTGGGGCTAATGGACTGGAAGAGAATGGAACAACCCTTTTTCTTTATTTTGAATAGAGTTTGACCTTCTCCTCCGTAGAGTCTATAGCCTGTAGAGTCTATGGCCTGTAAAATCCATAGCCCGAAAAACTATTGCCGTCGAGCAAAGCTAATAAAGCCTGCGCTAGTGCCAAACATAAGGAGTCCATACACTATGCGGGTACGGCCATTGTGGGTTTGTTGAGCAGTGTTTGCAGGCTGGCAACTGCCCAGGCCAGGCTTGTACTTTACTAAAGTTGAATGGCACAGTCGCCGCAGGCGACGCATTTGAGCTGAAATCAATGGCCATGTTGACATCTTGTCAGTAAACAGCTGCAACGGTAGTGCTGATTTAACAACCCCAAACAGTCCTTTCCCGGTTGAGTTTAGGCGGTTTGGGGCTGTATTGGGTTTTGCAGCCCCCTCGGACTCTCTCTTTAAGCCACACATCAAGGTTTCTTAACTTAAGAATTTTAGTCGGGCATACTGTCAGCAACAATCCTCAGCTGGCATCATGCGTACCCTTACTGTGACCCGCGCACGTCTTTTTTACCTGTGTGCAAATATCACGCTTGCTCTCGCTTATTACGGCACTGCCGAGCTCTCCAGATGGCTCGCCTCCACGCCTCAAAATGTCACCCCTGTGTGGCCTCCCGATGGCTTCGCTGTGGCTGGTGTTTTTTTGTATGGTTATGCATTGTTGCCAGGGGTTTGTCTAGGCTCTTTTCTCTCCAATATTTGGGCGTTTTGGGATCTTAGTAGTTGGGACATGCTGCTAGGGTCTGTTTCAGGCGTACTGGGCATCGCTTTGGGCACAACGCTGGGCACAGGGGTTGGGGTATATGGCCTAAAGCAGATGATTGGGTCGCGATATCCGCTTAAGCAGGTGAGCGATGTAGTGAGGCTGCTGCTGCTGGCAGGTCTCATGGGGCCAACCATTAACGCAGCGGTGGGTGTTGCCATGCTGTGTAGCCTAGGCGTGGTCCCCTGGCCGATGTACCAAGAGGTTTGGCTGACATGGTGGATTTCTAACGTGGCCGGTATTTTCATTGTGACGCCTGCGGTGATTAGCTGGATGTACTGGCTGCATTTGAAGCGGCCAGGAGAATATGGGCTCTTGAAAAAACGGTTAGGCAAGTGGCCTCGCCGCCTCAAACATTATCGGAAGCAAGGGGTAGAAGCTTTGTTGCTCACAGGGGGTATCCTCCTGGTCGGTGAGGTTTCATTTTGGCAGGGCTACTCGCTAGAGTACGTGCTGATTCCGCTGCTCATTTGGGCGACGTTTAGCTTTGGTCAGCGCGGGGCTACGTTAGCGGCGGTGGGCATTTCGACCATGGCCATTTTAGGTACGGTGCGATCGCAGGGCACCTTTGCCAGTGACGATCTCAACCAGTCTCTGACGCAGCTACAGTCTTTTATTGCGGTGACGGTGTTTACGGCGCTGGTGTTAGCTGCGGTATTGGCTGAGCGATCGCACGCAGAAGACCGGCTGAGAATTGCGATCGCAGACTTGGCCACTGTCAATCAAGACTTAGAGGCCCGCGTCGCGAACCGAACCCAGGAACTCGATCGTAAAAATCAATCACTCAACAGTGCTTTGCAAGAGCTACATCAGGCGCAGGCACAGGTGATTCAAAGCGAAAAAATGTCCAGCCTGGGGCAAATGGTGGCAGGCATTGCCCATGAAATCAACAATCCGGTGAACTTTATTCATGGCAATATCCAGCACATGCGAGATTACATCGCAGAGATGTTGGGCGTTATAAAAAGCTATCAGCAGCACTACCCAGAGCCTGATGCCAAGCTACGAAACATTCTCGAAGCGTCCGATCTTGACTTTATTGAAGGCGATACTCAAAAGATTTTAAGCTCAATGGTGGTCGGCACCCAGCGGATTAAAGAGATTGTTGTATCCTTGCGGAATTTCTCACGTTTGGACGAGTCAGACTTGAAGTTAGCCAATATTCATGAAGGGTTAGAAAGTACGCTGCTGATTTTGAAGCACCGGCTATCGCTACCCGGTAAACCCATTAAAATTCACCTTGTGCGAGACTATGGCGAAGTGCCTTTAGTAGAGTGCTTTCCCAGTGCGTTGAACCAGGTGGTGATGAATATTTTAAACAATGCGGTGGATGCAATAGAACAGAACCTTGCGCACCTACCAGAGGGCGTGCTGCCGACGGTGACGCTGCGTACAGATGTGGTGGGAGACTGGGTTCGAATTGCGATCGCAGACAACGGCCCCGGCATTTCAGAGTCCGCTAAGCGTAAGGTATTCGATCCCTTCTTCACTACTAAGCCCGTTGGCAAAGGCACAGGGATGGGCATGTCTGTGAGCTATCAAATTATCACGCAAAAGCATCAGGGCAAGCTTACGTTTGACTCCAGCCCAGATCGTGGAACAGAGTTTGTCATTGAGATTCCGAAGCAGCAGCCAGCTGTGGCTCAAGGACCGGCTGTCGCTAAAGAGCCAGCTCAAGGATAGACGGGGTGATTCTGGCGAGGTGAGTCTGCTTAGGAGAACGCCTCACTGAGGGGCAGCGTGATTGTAAAGTTGGTTCCTTTCCCAGCTTGAGATTGGAGCGTCAGTTGACCCCGGTGATCTTCACAGATAATCGTGCGTGAAATAGTTAGGCCCAAGCCGGTGCCACTCCCTACAGGCTTGGTTGTAAAAAAATGATCGAAGATTCTGTGCTGAAGATTTTTCGGTATGCCAGGGCCGTTATCGGCAACCTGTATAATGACTTGTCCATTTTCGAGGGCGGTAGAAAGCGTTATGGTCGGTTGTGCTGACCTCGGTGGCTTTGAGTCCTCCGATGGTGAGTCTGATATGGATAGTGAGTCTGATGTTGAGCCTGATGTTGAGTCTGATGTTGGGTCTGAGAGTGACTCTGATAAAGGCTGCGCAAAGGCCTCATCGAGTGCGTCTATCGCGTTGTTGATTAAATGTAAGAAGACCTGATTCAGCTTTCCTGGATAGCAAGCGACAGAGGGTAATGCGCTGTAGCGCTTGACAATAGAAATCTCAGGGCGAGTGGTTGTTTTCGTCTCTGTTGGCTCTAGACGACGCCTGACAAGCAAAAGCGTGCTATCAATATTTTCGTTGAGATCGACTGCTTTTTGATCAGATTCATCGAGCCTGGAAAACGTTCTTAGCGATTGAACAATCTTTTGAATGCGCTCAGTACCCGCTTGCATGGAGCTGATGGTAGAGACAAAATCACGTTTAATAAAAGGCAGATCTATCTCTTCTTCAAAGTCTTGTATGGTGGAGGGTGTGGTGCGCGTTTCGTAGAGCTTCACCAGAGATAGTAAGGATTCTGCGTAGGTTTGAACAGGGTCCAGATTCCCTCGAATAAAGCTCACTGGATTATTAATTTCGTGGGCAACGCCCGCGACCATTTGCCCCAGAGCTGCCATTTTCTCGTTTTGAATGAGTTCAACTTGCGCTTTGCGCAACGCCAAATGAACCTCGATACGAGCTAAGACTTCTGCTTGTTTAATCGGTTTGGTAATATAGTCTACCGCGCCCAGGGTGAGCCCTTTGACCTGGCTGACGGTATCGGAGAGTGCCGTCATAAATAAAATCGGAATCGCTTGGGTTTGAGGATGCTCCTGTAGCCGCTCGCAGGTTTCAAAGCCGTCAATCCCAGGCATCATGATGTCTAATAAAATGATGTCAGGGTTGGTAATAGGGGCAATTTCCAAGGCTTGTTCGCCTGTTTGTGCGATCGCAACCTGATAGCCTTGTTTCTCCAAAACATCGCACATGAGCTGAAGATTGTTTAAGTTATCATCTACCACGAGGATAGTGCTTTGTTCTGGTCTGGCTTCCCAGTAATGAGTCTGATGAGTTTGCTTTGATGATGTCGATAGGCTATCGGACATGGTTGTGAAAGGAAGGGGCAATAACGAGTTTTACGAACTGTCGATAGTTTTAGACTGCCCAGTTTTTAAACGCGGAGCCAATCGTGAAACCTTAGGTTGCCAGCCGGTGAGCCGCTTTGTAACTTTAGGCACGTCCTTTTAAAGCTCGACGACTGACGCTCTCAGCAACAGCATCAACTCGCTTAAGACTGCCTCACCCGCTAGCTGCGGGCAACCCTTTATCTAAGAGAATGATGTCGTCAAAATCACTGATGTGTTGAGCGTATTGAAGTGAGCTTCCTATGACAAAAATTCATGAGTTAGAAACGACTCGATTGCGCCTGCGCCAATGGATCGATGCGGATAAAGTCCCCTTTGCCCAGTTAAATGCCGATGTGCGAGTGATGGAATTTTTCCCAAATACGCTCTCAAAACTACGCAGCGATGCTGTGGCGACTCAGATTCAACATGCGATCGCTCAAAATGGCTGGGGCTTTTGGGCCGTTGACGTAAAAGGTAAACACCCTTTTATTGGCATGGTTGGGCTCAATCGCCCCGCCTACGAGCTGCCTTTTGGTCCCTGCGTAGAAGTGGGCTGGCGACTGGGCTATTCCTACTGGGGGCATGGCTATGCGACAGAAGCGGCAAAAGCTGCGATCGCTTTTGGCTTTGAAACCTTGAATTTAGAAGAAATAGTCTCTTTTACGGCGCTAGTGAATGTGCGCTCTCAAGCTGTGATGGAGCGGCTCGGTATGATGCGATCGCCCAACACCTTCAATCATCCCAGTGTCAAAAAAGGCAGCCTTCTCGAAGAACACTGTCTCTACACCCTGACTCAAAAAGACTGGCAACCTGTGACTGAGCGTCCGTTCAAAAGCTTATAAGCTTTTTTTCGGCGGTTTAATAGTCTATAACAATCCGGATATACAACAAGCAGCGACCTTATCAAAAACAAGCGACAACAAAGCGCCACGCGGTAGGCTCTCGCTTACTGCCCTGCCGCGTGGCGCTTTCAGGTCTCATTGGTTGTGCCGCATGCTCTTCGCTAGCCACCAATCATAAGCCGCAATTATGCCGCTATTCCAAAAAACTGTATGGGTTTTCGGCCCCAAGTAGGTGGTTGATCAACAAGATAAGAACATAGACTAAATAATATGACTGCCTAGGCGAGCATAGAATTTTGCCTAGGGATTCGCAGAATTGCAGTCACGACGCCGGATGACCGGCGACGGCGACTCTGTTGACAGGTGAATGAATTCACGGCTGTCTGTCGCTGACTCCCAACGGTTAGCTCAGTAGCAAATAGTCATTGGTCTCTGTCATTGATCTCCGTCATTGATCTCCGTTATTTATTTTTATGGAGCGAAAACAATGAATCAATTTGAGTCAAAAGAATCTCGGCCCATCTCTTCTGAGGCCGATGAAGGCTGGCTTATTCAGGTGTATGGTCGGAATCGTCGGCTACTGTGTGTGCTCGAGGCCTCTCATGGCTGGCTTTTTTTGCTGGGCCTTGGTATTGGGGGCTTGCTGACTGTTTTCTGGTTTAATATGGCCCGCTATAGTGCACCGGTGGAACCTGCACCACCCACCGAAATCCCTCAGATGCAAATCGATTAACCACATCAAAGAACACACTCGGATTGATTCCTGCAACCGCCTGCGGTCACAGACGCTGAGTGTCTGTGACCGCAGGTGAAGACACAATGCAGCAACCCTATTTTAATTAGCTAGAGAAATATATATTGGCTCAAAACAAAAGCAAAGCTTATGAATGGGATTTGATATTTCATTCCAAATCTGCCTTTTGAATCTTTGAAATGGATGAGCCCGGTGATAGACTAATGTACATGAAATACAAATTGTTCATTGATTTATGTCTATGAACAATTTGTATCTTCTCTTTTTAGTTACTCGGTGCCGGATGCTTCGGATTGTCTGGTGTCGGTTTATTTTGATCAAGGAGGAATTACAACGTGGATTTTTTATCCGATTTCTTGACGCTCTTTCTGAGTAAGTTGCAGTCTCCGACACTCGGCTTTCTGATTGGCGGTATGGTGGTTGCCGCTGTCAACAGCCGACTGACTATTCCAGATGCGATCTATAAGTTCATCGTCTTTATGCTGCTCATAAAAGTCGGCCTGAGCGGCGGCATTGCCATCCGCAATGCCAATCTGGCGGAGATGCTGCTGCCCGCAGCCTTTGCTGTAATAGTGGGAATTCTGATTGTATTTATTGGGCGTTACACCTTAGCCAAGCTGCCAAACGTCAGAACCGTAGATGCTATTGCGACGGCGGGTTTGTTCGGGGCTGTTAGTGGTTCTACTCTCGCCGCCGCCCTGACGCTTATGGAAACAGAAGGCATCGAATACGAAGCCTGGGCCGCTGCGCTTTATCCCTTTATGGATATCCCAGCACTGGTGACCGCGATTGTTTTGGCCAGCCTTTATTCCAACAAACAGCGCTTTGTCACAGACGAGACTCTTAGCAAGCAGGCGTACCTCAGTAAGCAGCCCGTTGCCGCAGGTGGCGGCTATCCCGATGAGCAGCGCATTACGGCAGGCGGTTATGCCAACAAACAAGTCCCTGCCGCCAGCAAGAAGGTCAAGATCTGGCCCATTGTCAAAGACAGTCTTCAAGGCTCTGCCCTATCAGCACTGTTGCTCGGCCTTGCTCTAGGTGTGCTTACCCGGCCAGAAAGTGTCTATGAGAGCTTCTTCAATCCTCTCTTCCGCGGTCTGCTTTCGATACTCATGTTGGTCATGGGTATGGAGGCCACCGCAAGGCTCGGCGAGCTGCGCAAAGTAGGCCAGTGGTACGCTCTATATGCCTTTATAGCACCGTTGCTGCATGGGTTCATCGCCTTCGGTTTCGGCATGATTGCCCATTACGTAACAGGATTTACGCCTGGCGGCGTCGTGATCTTGGCCGTTATCGCTGCCTCTAGTTCAGACATCTCAGGACCGCCCACGTTACGCGCTGGGATTCCATCGGCCAATCCCTCTGCCTACATCGGTTCGTCTACAGCCGTGGGTACGCCGGTAGCCCTTGCCATCGGAATACCGCTCTACATCGGACTCGCCCAGGCGCTAATGGGCGGCTAATTTCAGGCAACTCGCGGTTTTGCCAGTACTTCCTTGGTCTCGGCGACCAGCGCGACGACTCAATTCAGTAAAGTCTTTTATGGTCCTGTTGTTGTTCCAAGTTTTTATATAGTTCAACCAATACACAAGTCGAGAGGTAACCCTACATGACCCAGCAAGCCAGCAAGCTCGTTATCGTCACAGAAAAGTTGCTGTTAAAAAAGATCGCCAAAATCATTGATGAAGCCGGAGCGACCGGCTATACAGTGGTAGACGCTGGCGGTAAAGGCAGTCGCAACGTGCGCTCGTCAGGGCGGCCCACCGTTTCCGAAAACTACTCGAATATAAAGTTCGAGATACTCACCCCCAATCGTGATCTGGCCATAAAGATTTCGGATGAGGTTGCTGCACAGTTTTTTGAAGATTATTCGGGTATTGCCTATCTCTGTAATGCGGAGGTGCTGTACGCGCACAAATTCTGACTTTGCCAATTAACTCAAAAAAGCCGGGGTCATTACCCTGGCTTTTTTTTTGAGGGTCGTGTGTGTCTGCGCCGGTGTAGAAAAAGGCAGTCTTCTTGAAGAACACTGCCTCTGCACACTAATCTAAAGAATAAGCCCTAAAAAATGGCCTCTAAAAAAATAGCTCTGTCCAAGCAATAGACCCGTCTGAGTGACGACATGTTAGGCGACATTTTGAAGGCTTCTACTCACTTGCTCTACTCACTCGCTCTACTCACTCGATTGAGCCTGAAAAATTAAGTCTCCGCCTGTAGTTGTAATGGTGAGTACGTTGTCTGCGATCGCTACACTTTGTGCCTGACCCAACAAGTTAAAATAATCTGATTCCTGCGCTAAGGTGACTGCGCAGGCTATTTTGGTAGAGCTGATGGGGCCAACAGTAAGCTGATTGCCACTTAACGTAGCCTCTGCGAAATAACCATTACACCCCCCAGAGCCGCTTACCTGTCCGTCAGCAAATTCAGCGGTCACCTCGGTTTCTGCCAACACGGGCTGCTGGTCGTAGCTAATCAGCTGCCATACTGTACCGTCCAAAGAGACTTCTTCAGCAGCCGGTGCTTCCTCAGCGGGCATTTCTACATCCTCGGTATCGGGTAAAGCTGCAACATCATCAATGGGCGTACAGGCCACCGATAAGGTGCCAAGGGCGATCGCACTCAAGGCTAACCCCAATACTCTTTTCTTCAACACTCTTGCACTTAATGCTCTCTCTCTCAACACACACTCTCTCAACACACGCTCACTCAATACTGTCATCGTTCTCCATTCCGCCTGACGCGGTTCCACAGCGCTAACGGTCTCTACCATGACAGAGATAAACGCCGACTACAGCACCCAAATGGGTACTTACCAGCGAACCATTCCATCGTAAAAAAGCTTCTACAACAAAAATTTGACAATAACAGTAAAGATGATTAACTCCCTGCGGGCGGTGGGACGAGCGGTGTAGACACCTCCTCACTAGGCAACAACAGCTGCTCTACTCCGTCAGTTTCATCCGATTCATCTAACTCTCTAATAATGGCCGGACTGCTAGGCTCTGTTCGATTGAAAATGGCCTCTAAGCCTTGTTCAAGCGTTTCAGCCATGGCGATCCGATTTTTGTAGGCCACAATCACCCGCGCTAAAATCGGCAGTCGGTTTTGCTCGGCTTCTAAGTACAGCGGCTCTACATACAGCAAAGAATCTTCAATCGGAATCACCAACAGATTCCCTTGGTTAGCCCTTGAACCTTGGGTATTCCATAGTGAAATTCGCTGAGAGATCTCGGGCTCCTGGTTAATTCGCGCCTCAATTTGTTCTGGGCCAAACACCAGCTCCTGCTTAGGAAATTGATACAGCAGCTGGCGACCATACTGTTCTCCATCTGAGCGGGCCGCCAGCCAAGCGACTAAGTTGTTACGCTGAGCCGGGGTAAAGGGGCGCAAGAGCACAAACTCTCCAGCTTTTTCTCCTGGCAGCTCCATAATTAAATAGTAGGGCTCTACGACCTGTTCTTCATTGGCATAAATCTCATTGGGTGCGCGCCACTGGTCCTCTCGGTTATAGAACACCTGCGGATCGGTCATGTGATAGGTCAGCAGCTGATTCGACTGAATTAAAGAGAAGTCTTGAGGATAGCGAATGTGGGAGAGCAGCGCAGGTGGCATCGTCTGCAAGGGCTCAAACATATTGGGGAAAATTTGTGCCCAGGTGCGAATCATAGGGTCGGCTTCATCGGCTACATAAAAGTGCACTGAGCCGTTGTAGGCATCAACAACAACTTTTACCGAATTGCGAATGTAGTTGAAGTCGTACTGCCCAGGGTCTGAATACGGGTAGCGATCGCTTGTGGTGTAGGCGTCCACCATCCAATACATATAGTTCTCTCCAGACTCTTCTCCCGCTGGGGCGTAGGCGTCATCGGCATCGGCCACTACCAAATATGGGTCGCCATCAAACTGTAAAAACGGCGCGATACGGGCCACCCGCTGCTTAATGTTGCGGCGAAACATCAGGCGGGTCTCGGGGGTAAATTCATCGGAAAGCAGCATTTTCCAGTCGCCTAAATGCTTGGCATACAGCAGTCGCTTCCAAAAAGAGCCAATATTAATTCCGCCCTGACCGTCGTAGCGGTTGTACACATTTTCGCTCCCACTGGGATAGTCCAGCTCGGCTACGCGAGTGTCGGTCATCACATAGGTATTGGTCAGCTCGCCGTAGTAAATGCGCGGCTTATTGACCGGAATAGAGCGCGCTACGCTGGCAGTACTTGGCGTGTGGGCAATGTCTTTAATGAAGTATTCGGGCAGGCCACTGGGCCCCGCCGTGTTGACCGGGCTCATGGTAAAGCCATAGCCGTGGGTGTAGGTGAGGTGTTCGTTTACCCAGGTTTGGGCTTCGGCGGGGACCTGTTCGTAATTTAATTCACGCGCCGAAATCAGCACCTGCCTGCGGTCTGATCCACCGTTGTCATCTATGAGGTTGTATCTATCGACATCGGCATCGGCAAACTCATAGTACAGCCGGATTTGCTGAAGCTGACGGTTGGAATCTAGCAGGGGGCGGGTGTCCCACAGGCGAATGTTGCGCACCGTTAGGTCATTGTCCTTGAGGCTTTGGGTGGTGAGGGTGCCCTGCGGATCAAAGGCTTTGGTTTCAATATCTGTGAGGCCAAAAGCATCGCGGGAGAGGGCGATCGTGCGTTCAATATAGGGCGTCTCACGCACCAGCTCGTTGGGCTGTACGGCAATGCGCTGCACCAGCCAGGGCACTAGGGTATTGCCCGCCAATACAAACAGTAAGTACACCGCAATGGCCACCATAATCGGGTGGGCAAACACAAACCGCAGACCCCGCGCCCCGCGTACGGGGACAATCCCACCCTTGGGCCAAAAAATGGTTCGCCAAATGAGAAATAAGGCCAGGGCCAGCGCAATCAGGCTGAGGGCCGAATTCACCGGCAAATCTACATGGATATCGGTAAAGCTGGCTCCGTACGTAACGCCCTGCTCGGAGTACAGCAGCTCAAAGCGATCGAGCCAGTGGCTCATGGAGGTAAATATGAGCAGGGTTGCTGCGATCGCATACAGGTGCCGCTGCTGAGCCGATGAAAATCCAGCAAAGCGCCCTTGGGCAAAGGTATTTCCGGCCATCACGTACAGCAACAGCACCGCACACAGTACGTACAGCAGCAACCCTGAGATCCAAAAATTGATGAGCTCTAGCAGCGGCAGCTTAAAAATGTAGTAGCCTAGGTCCTGACCAAAGACAGGATCTACCTGGTTAAACAAAGACGGATCTAAGGCTCGCAGCACCCGCGCCCATTCGTCTACGGCAATAATGCTAAAGCAAACGCTGAGTACGGCTGCGCCGAGTCGTACCAGACTGCGCGGGAAGGTCACGATGGCGATCGCACCCCCTGCCACAATGGCTAGTCCCACTGGCTGTTGCGCCAGCTGCTTTGCCAGCGCCCAGTCTAGCTCAAAGTCAATGCCAAACGGGGCGGGCACGGCTGAGTGCACCGTTCGAACTTTTTCAACAGACAGATACAGATGATAAAACAGGCCCGAGCTGAGCAAGATGCCCAGGGCCATTAGGGTTGCGAGCAGCGTCTTGAGGCCCAGCCCTACCCGTAAGTTTTCCTGATTGGGTAGCAGGCAATTTTGATTGATCTGAAGCTTATTGGCTAAGTTGAGATTGTAAAAAGCGATGCCTAGGCTGAGCAGCAGTGTGGTGAGGCCCAAGGCCAGCTGCGTGCGCGATCGCAACAAGAACTCAGATAAATAATTTAGCTCTGCAAACCACAGGCCCTCGGCCCAGTAGTAGGTGGCAATGTAGGCTGCGGTGATGAGCACTAAGGCGGCCAGTAATATCGCTTGGCCGGTGTGCGATCGCCCAAACCCAACTAAGCGCGCACTCGGAGTGCGTGAGCGACGCTCCTGAAAAGGCTGTTGAGGCAGCTGGCGATCAACCCTGGCCATATAGTCTTACTCAATTACTGCGGGGCACCTTCTGAATGCTATACCGGGTAGTCTCAAAAATCTACGACTTTAAGCTCAGGCGTGCCGAGAGGGTATCCACTGGCGTAGTTAGTTAGTTTCCTACTGCTGTCGGATGAGAATCATTAAGCTTAGGTGCGCCGAGAAGTTATCCACTGGTGTAGTTAGTTAGTTTCCCCAAAAGTCAATCGCCCGATACCCCAACTCCGCCATCATATGCCGCAACAGCGGAATGCTCAGCCCAATCACATTGGTATGACAGCCCTCAATTCTTTCAACAAACATACTGCCCTTGCCATCTGTGGCAAATGCTCCCGCACAGTGCATCGGCTCCCCGGTATTGATATATGCCTCAATCTCATCGTTAGAAAGATCCGCAAAAAATACCTTCGTCACCCGGTATTTCACCAAAGGCTCTCGCGCCGGCGCAATCAGCGCGTAGCCTGTTACCAGCTCGCCCGAGCCGCCTCGCATTTGCTGCCAGCGGTTGATGGCCTCCTGCTTGCTCTCAGGCTTACCGTAAATAATCCCGTCAATTGCCAGCACCGAATCACAGCCCAACACCAGCGCATTGCTAAACTGCGGCGCAACCGTCTCGGCCTTACCCAACGCCAGCACCTGCACCAGCTCATACGGGTCACGAACGACGACGGCATCTTCGTCAAAGTTACTCGGGCACACAAACGGCTGAATGCCTGCTTCTACCAACAGCTTTCGCCGAGCAACAGACTGAGACGCCAGCACAAATTGAGTATCAGCCATGAGGATTAAAAGGAACCGTTAAAAAAATTAGAAATCTAGTCTAGCGAGAAAGCAATCAAAAAGGCTTTGCCACCTTAGCAACAAAGCCCCAATGCTGGTTTCACTGAGTTCTGAAGAGCGCAGAACCCAAACCCGGCAGGTAACCTTTAGTAAACCGAGAACGAAGCCACTGTCTGCTTCATGGCGTTTTTCATCTTTTCCCAACGGCGCTCAGGAATAGATGCATTGAAGGTGTACAGTTGCCCACGACGAATAATCACACTGGCCAAATCGTGACGCGTCCCCGACGGCAAATTCGCGACGTATTCCAAAATGTAATAGAGCTTTTCGCCTGCATCAAAGGACTGCGCATTCACCAGTTCTACATTGCGATCGTCCGTACTCATCGATGTGATGCTTTTAGACAGCTTGTAGCCAACCTCAGTGGGCGTGCCTAGGTCAGGCAGGGTTTTGCCACCAGAAACAGGACTCACAACCACGCTGACATTCTCGCTGGCGTTAATAATGTCGTGGAATACGGTGTCTGGCCCACCGGGTACATCTGCTTCCACCCAGCCCGTTGGATACTTGAACTCGTAGCCTTCGTAGCTGTTGTTATACGCCTGTAAGCTGACGCCGCTAGAGCAGCTTTGCAGCCCCAAGGCAAGCACAATCACAAACAGCGCGGCAATTCGCTTCAGCATCTTAAATGTGTCTTTCATTATCGGGTGGCCTTGTCTATATCCTCTGGTTGCTCCAATTGTGCCACGCAGCGGCAATTCAAAGAAATATCGTCTCTAATAACTTTGTACTCACCGCGTCAAAATGGGCAGAGTCGTCTAGCCCTCTAGACACCAGCATGGCCCCCTCTAAAGCGGCTAAAAATGTTGTTGCCCAAGTCTGCGCGTCTTGCTGAGCGCTAATGTCACCTTGGTCTATCCCGGCCTGCAAAACGTCTGTTAGCCAGCGCTGCTGTTCTTCAAAAAAACGAGCGACTTCGCTTTTGACAGCCTCGGGAATGGTTTCTACTTCACCGGCTAGCATGCCGCACATGCAGAGGCGATCGCGCTCCACTAAGGTGTTGCGAAACAGATCCGAGTAACCTTCTAGCCGCGCCTTTGCTGTCTTCTGCGACGCTGCGATCGTCTGCAATGCATAGCCAAACTGATCGCAATATCGAGCCGCCACCGATCGCCCCAAATCCCCTTTAGTCGGGTAGTGGTAGTGAATGCTCGCGCTCTTAATCCCAATGGCCGCAGCGATATCGCGATAGCTAAAGCCGTTATAGCCCCGCGTTTGAATAAAATCCTGTGCCACCACCAAGATTTCTTCCGCCCTAGAAGTGACTGATTCAGACGCGTCTGACATACTGCTTCACAAAAATTTAGAGCTGCCTCAGGCAATCATGCCAAACGCAGACCTATCAACACATGCCCATTCTACAGGCCTTTTGGCTTGCCTACCTTCTACTAGATAGAGGTTGACGAAACACGAGGCCCGCTCTTACGCTCTGATAGGTAACTACCTAGTACTTGATAGGTGAATAATTATGGCAAATCGATTCGAAAACAAGGTCGCTGTTATCACAGGGGGCGGTTCTGGTATTGGTAAGGCAGCGGCACGTCAGCTAGTCGCTGAGGGGGCTCGCGTGGTGATTAACGGTAGAACCGCGTCCAAACTGCAATCGGCGGCTCAGGAAATTGACTCGAGCGGCGATCGCGTTGCTATTTACGCGGGTGATATCGGCAGTGTTGCCACCGCACAGGGGCTGATTGCCTTTGCCGTAGAAAAGTTTGGCACCGTCAATATTCTGTTGAATAATGCGGGCATCTTTGCGCCAAAGCCTTTTTTAGAGCACACCGAAGCCGACTACGATCAGTTTGTTGACATCATTCTCAAAGGCAAATTTTTTACGGCCCAAGCCGCCGCTCAAGTGATGAAGGCAAACGGGGGTGGTGTAATTGTTCAAACCGGTTCTATGTGGGCTTTGCAAGCTGTGGGTGCCACCCCCTCCAGTGCCTACTCTGTGGCCAATGCAGGCGTTCATCAACTGGTGAAAAATATCGCCATTGAACTCTCGGCTGACAACATTCGCATCAACGCGGTTGCCCCTGCTGTTATAGAAACGCCTGTGTACGGCACCTTCTTGACGCCTGAGCAGGTCACCGAAACCCTGCCGAGCTTCAACGCTTTCCATCCGCTAGGTCGCAATGGCCAGCCGGCGGATGTGGTGAATGCCCTTCTCTTTTTAGCCTCGGACGAAGCGGCCTGGATTACCGGCACCGTTCTTCCGGTTGATGGGGGCGTTATGGCCGGTCGTTAAAGAGTGCAAAATCTACAGGCATCCTAGAGTCTGACGCTACAGTCTGCCGCTCAAAACCTGCGCCGCACTTAATGACAGCGTGGGAAAGCCTTTTGATGTTATCTGAGCGGCGGCTGTAAATTTCTGTTCTTGATAGGTCCCGTCAACAAGGCTTAGGACTAAAACAACCTCAGCAAGAGGATCGACAATCCAATACTCTGCAATGCCTCTATGGGCATACTCTTCGCGCTTATTGATGTAGTCTCTGTCCCGCGATCGCCTATCAGTATCGCTACTAGACACAACCTCTACGACTAAAGCCGGTGCAGGCATTTCCAGCGTCACGATAGAACGGCTTTTGCCCACTAGCGCCGCCACCCCTTCTTCAGTAAGCACAACTAAATCTGGAAAGCGAGTATTCGCCAGATTTCCCTTGACAACTATTTCTGTTCCACGACGTACGCAGTAGTAAGGAACGAGCTGAGAGAACACAAATGAAAGCAGGCTTTCAATGACAACGTTAATATCACTCTCAGCACCCATATCAACTAATTGTCCATTCCATAATTCATAGCGTTGAGTATCTGTCCCATCGTCGTAGGCCAGATACTCGTCCAAAGTCATTGATTGGGTTTTGGGTTGCTCTTTGGCAATTGTCATCGGAAACCGCCTGCCCACCAGAGTGCTTACAACTGGATCATAACGTACGCTACAGTGCGCCCTTTACGCGCCATCACAAAAAGACTCAAGCGGCAGCCTTCTCAAAAAACATCAAATGCTGTTGAGGTAGCCGGTCGTCTGTTTTTACCCAGGTCAGTCCTGCTGCTGTCAGCTCTTTTTTGACCTGCTTCTGGGTCATCTTATGGTGCTTTTTAATCAGCACCAGCGGGTTTTCTGCGCGATACTCGGCTAATACGACCTGACCACCGGGCCTGAGCGCTTTCACAATACCTGCCATCATTTCTTCAGGGTAGGCAAACTCGTGATACGCATCAAACATTACGGCCATATCAATACTTTCAGCGGGTAAGTTGGGGTCGGCGTCGGTGCCGAGTACCGTCTCAATATTTTGGACGCCGTATTTATCTCGTTCAGCTTCTAGTAGCTCGATCATTTCTGGCTGTACATCGACGGCAACCACCTTGCCGTCTGCGACCATGCGCGATAGCTGAAAGCTGATGTAGCCAAGCCCCGCCCCAATGTCGGCAACAACATCGTCTTTTTTGAGCATCAGCGCGTCTACTGCCATATCCGAGCGTTCTTCGGTTGCGCGGCTGGGGCGAGCGAGCCAGTTTGCGCCCTGATAGCCCATTACATTGGCAATTTCGCGACCATAGTACACCTTCCCAATGCCGTCAGAGCTGGGGCTTTTGTAGCTGTAGCCACCCTCTGCTGTCATTGTGGCATTGGCTGTGCAACCGGTTGCAGTGCTCACCAGTAGGCAACATAGGCAAAGGCCCGTGACCAGTCGAAAGAATGCGCTTTTAGCAGAACGAGACATAAACAAGTTGCCAGTAGTAAGGAAATAGCATTGGTTTTTCTATTGTCAGCTATTTCAGGCTATAGCTCCAGCAGTTGGCTTTCGCCGCAGTGTTTGCAGTAGGGTAAGTGCCGGTAGGTCAGATTGTGGCAGTGGTTGCACTCTTGATATTGCCGGTAGCTACAGTGCGGGCAATGCACATCGTACTTGCGGATTTTTTTCCCGCAGCTGACGCATTTTCTGTTTTGCACACGGTTGGCGGCTTGCAATCGGGTGTTAAAAACCACTTTTTGAAAGAATTTAATAATGCCAAACCCAATCACTGGAATAATCAGAATTTGTAGATAGTTCAACAAAAAGCGGAGCCCGCCAAACAGCGCTTGGATGACGTCGGCGAGCCATGAAAAGATAAAGCCGATTTGGAGAAACTCAAAGACTTTCCAAATTAGTGGAATGGTGAAAATAGCGAGCAAATGCCAGCTGATGAGGGCGATGTAACCGTAGTTTTTGCGCTGGGCAAAGCGATGGAGGGTGGAGGCGATCGCAATCAACGGCAGTAAAAATAATCCCTGAAATAGCAGCTGAATGCTCGGATACCAAAAGCGTGCTTTGTTATAGCCGCTATCCACGCTGCTAAATGCGGCATTATCGGCTAAAAAATCTAAAAAAGCCTGACTCTCAGGTGCCTTCAGCAGGGAGTCTTTGAGCCCTTCTAACGTGTCTTCGCGCTGCGCGATCGCCCGATCGTTCTGTTCAATCTCTCGCTTTGCAGCAGCGGCTTCCACCGCGTTGATAGATTGCTCACGGGGCTGACCGGCAATCTCTTCTAGCAGGGTGGAATCGTACTGCTGGCGAATGGTCGCATTGCTGTTGCGAAATGAATTAATTTCGGCTTGCGCATCGTTAATGCGCTGGGCGATCGCATTATTTTCTTGCGTAGAGAGCCCGTCTCGCAGCCCGCCATACTGCAAGCACACATCACTCACTTGGCCGAGGTGCCCTCTGGCCCCGTCCGCGTAGTTCTGATTCTCCAAATACTGTTGTTCCTGCCAAATATCGGCAGGTCTAACGGCTCCAGCAATCAGAGTGTAGTCTTTATCGGCTAACTCGTTTTGCCGGTAACGCTGCCACTCACTATGGCAAGGATAAGCCTGCCGCGGGCTAATCGGCCAGCGGCTAATATCATCAAGCCCTGCAAAGACGTTGGCCAAAATGAACAAATCCACAATGATTAAAACAATCAGGCTGGCCTTGTTAATTGGCTCATGATTGATTTTGCGAGACTTGTTAAAAAAGCGGCTGATAGACCGGCGAAACCGAGAAAACATAACAGATTAGCCAAGGGCTGCTACCTTGACCCTCTCGAAAAGGCTTTCGCTAAGATACCAGCAGAATGACTGTAATTTCGGAGTGGTTGCCATTTCCGCAACCAGAAAAGTGACTGTATCAAACTCCATCCATCAAAAAGCGCTTCGCTGGCTGCTCAACAAACCAACGAAGCGCTTGTAATGTAAAACGAGAAAAACGTTAGCGCTTACTGCTAACTCCTTTTTTCTTACGGGCCTCAGTTTCTAGGTTAAAGAGCACTTGCAACGTCTCCATGGCGTTGTCGCGCGCATCCATATCGCGCTGCGATCGCAACTGAGTCATCGGATCGTGCAAAATTTTATTCACAATCCCACGGGTGAGCGCTTCCACCACACCGCGATGCTTCTCCGAAAATTCTGAGCCCAGGCGAGACATTGCCTTCTCTAACTCCTGAGTGCGGATAGTTTCTACCTTGCTACGCAAACTGCTAATGGTGGGGACGGTGGCGAGCGATCGCTGCCAGTCCATAAATGCCTCAACTTCCTCATCCAATAGCGCTTCTGCTTCCATCGCCATCTGACGACGACTCTCTTGGTTTTGGGCGACAACGGCTTTGAGGTCATCTACGTTAAAGGCAAAGACCTTTTCAATTGCGCTGATATTGCTGTGTACGTTACGAGGCACGGCAATATCAAACACCAGGGTCTGCGAACCATTACAGCAGGGCTCTAAGTTCTCGCGGTGCAAAATGGGCTCTACTGCGGAGGTGCAGGTGAACACCACATCGGCCGCGACCACGGTTTCTAGCATGTTGTCGAGGGTGCCTGTGGCAATCTCGACATCGCCAAACTGCGCTGCTAGCTCATCGGCTCGCTTAATAGTGCGATTGAGCAGTGTAATTTTGTTAGCTCGCTTAGAAATCAGGTGCTGCACCAGCAGTCTGGCCATTTTGCCTGCGCCCAAAATCGCAATGTGGCAGTCGTCAAAACTCTCTACCTTCATCAGGGCCAGTTCAGCCGCCGCTGAGCTGATAGATACCGCGCCAGTGCCCAGGTTCGTTTCAGTACGGACGCGCTTACCGGCTTTAATAGAGTCCTTGAGCAGGCGGTTGAGCACACGGCCTACGCCCTTGTGTTGCTGTGCCAAGCTCAAGGCATGCTTCACCTGGGCCAAAATTTGGCCTTCGCCTAGGACCAGGCTGTCGAGACCCGCCGCTACGCGCATGAGGTGGGTCACCGCATCCTGCTGAAGGAGAACAAATAGGTGAGGCCGCAGCTCGTTTAGCACAATGCCGCTGTGACCTTCTAAAAAACGCATCACATCGCGGACACCGGCTTCGGTTTCGTTTGCAACGATGTGAATTTCTAGGCGGTTACAGGTGCTGAGGATAGAAACTTCTTCAATGGTGGGCGTGCCGCTAAGGTGAGCGATCGCATCGGCGACCTGAGCAGACGGAATGCTCAATTTTTCTCGAACTTCAACCGGCGCAGTCTGATGACTGAGACCAATGACAGCAATATTCATTCGGCTTCCTACAAAAATCTGTTGTGAAGAGGTTTCTATTAATAGAGTCGGTGAGCACTGGGCTCTCTTCCCAAAGTATTAAATAACTGAGGTCTATCTCAAGGAATGTAAACAAAACTCCATCTTAAGAGACTAAAAGCCGATCAATTCTTAACTTGACAAGTGAGTGATTTAATAAATATCAAGCGAAAAATAAGTGTGAACAAAAAAGAACACAAATAAAAAGAAGTGCCAGTGCGTTGATAAGCGCTGGCACTTCCTCTAAAGAGCTGTAGGTAGGGGATTATCAGGGTCCCCCACTCTTCTCTGTGTCTAGTTCAAGCTCACACGCTTAGGATTGCCACCCATGTGAACGGTGTCCACAAAGCGAGCCGTCTTAGACTGGCTAGAAATAACCAAGCTCTGAGTGCGGTAGCCGCCGTTGAAGAAGCGAACGCCGTTCATGAGTGTGCCGGGTGTAATACCACAGCCTGCAAAGAGAACGTTCTCACCGTTAGCGAGCTCTTCAGCGGTGTAGATTTTGTCAGGATCGGTGATACCCATGGACGCTAGGCGCTCTAGGTTAGCTTCTTTGCTCTCACCGATGAGGCCCGTTTTTACAACCGCAGGATCGTAAATCAGCTGACCTTGGAAGTGACCACCCAAGCAGCGCATCGCCGCAGCAGAAATCACCCCTTCAGGGGCTGCGCCAATACCCATTAGGGCATGGACGTTAGTGCCTTCAAAGCCACAGGAAATGGCCGCAGAAACGTCGCCGTCGCTAATGAGGCGAACGCGCGCACCTGCATCACGAATTTCTTTGATGAGGCCGTTGTGACGCTCACGCTTCATGACGATAACAACAAGCTCATCAACGCCGCGATCTAGGCACTCAGCCAAAATCTTGAGGTTTTCAGCTGGTGTCTTGTCGATGTCAACCTTGCCTTTTGCTGCTGGGGGTGCAGCGAGCTTGCGCATGTAGAAGTCAGGCGCTGCGAACAAGCCACCTTTTTCAGAAATGGCGAGCACGGCCATGGAGCCGGGCTGGCCATATGCGCAAAGATTAGTGCCTTCGCAAGGGTCAACTGCGATGTCAATTTCCAACAGTTCGTCAGGTGTACAAAGCTCAGCCGCGTTGGGCTGTGTACAAATACCGACTTCCTCACCGATGTAGAGCATGGGCGCATCGTCGCGCTCGCCTTCACCAATAACGATCTTGCCGCGCATGTGAATTTTGTTCATGCGCTCGCGCATGGCTTCTACAGCGACTTCATCAGCGATGTCTTTCTCGCCTTTACCCATCCAGCGGGCAGATGCGATCGCTGCCTGCTCGACGACTTCAATAATCTCTAAACCGAGGGTGGTTTCCACGGGGTATTTATCCTCCAAACTGCCGAAATCTAGCCGATCTTAAAAGAGTCTTTAAATCTTTATAAGGCCAACTCTGAGTTTATCAGCTAAAGCTGACAGAGGCGTAGGAAAATGCTCACAGCGAACACCTCTCGGCCCGTCCCCTACCCTGCCTTTTGAGTAAGAAGGCGGCACAGTTTCCTGACATAACAGCTTGAAGAACCTTTCCAAAGCCTTTCATATCAATGGTTCTCATCTCGTCGCTCATCATTGAGGCGACAACTCAAGGCGTTAGGTCATCAAGGTTTCCTATCAAGGCAGTATGGATCGCTTATGTACAGGTCGCTCATAGCGGACTGCGTGTGACGGATTGCGTATGACGGGTCGTTTCTGATAGAGCCCTGATGAGGACCTTGCCTAAAGTGGCTTGCCTACAATGGTTTGGGCTTACTACCCCTTGCGAGTTTGACGTACAGGTCATAATCCATGGCGCGACTGTCTACCGTTGTGGTCAGCCCCACCGCCTGAATCGCCCTTGTTGGTCCCTCGTCAGCCAGCTGTGGCAATGGAAAAACGCCGCCCTCTAGCGCGTTTATTTGAGTCAGATCGATATAAAAGTGACCGTTATTGGGCTGTGGTGCCTGACTGGTTAGCGTTTGGAACGTGCGAGTTTCTGCCAAGGTGCGTGGTGGAGAAGGCGCTACGGCCTCGGCGGCGCTGTCTCCAACGGCAAAAAAGGTGACGTTGCCCGGTAGCCAGCCGTGACTAAACTGTACCCCCTGAAACGGCGAAATCCAGCGGGTCAGCGAGCCGCCTTCAAAGGTGTCCGTCTCAACTGTGAATCGATAGCGACTGGCCATCACATCATCTAACTGTCCCCATACAGACTCTGCTGTACTCCGGTCGTTAGTTTGCACCATAATCATCAGCGGGGCGCTGTCTATGGCGGGTTCGGTCTCCTGAGTCTCGGGGGCTATGCCTGCGGCCTCTTCGGCATTGGCCGTCTCATCATCGTCTGCCCCACCGGCTGCCCCACCGGCGGCATCACCCGCTGCCTCACTGGCTGAATCGTCATTGCCTTTTGCCGGTGGCAACAACCCCAAGGCAAACTCACCGGCTGCCCAAGGCATCACATCCTCATCTAAATCCAGGCCCGTTTGCGTTAACAGGCCCGCTTTTAGATTTTGCGGGTTCGGAAAAAATGGGGGAGAGGTGTTGCCTTCACTAAACCCCTGCCAAAACTGCTGAAGGTTACTGCCTGACATCATAATCAGCGTGTCATCGGGCAACCGTCTGGGCATTTCACTGGCTTCATTGCGCAGCTCGCTATAGGCCAAATCGTTCTTAGGTGCCAGCCAGCTCGTTCCCTGAAAGCGGATGCCTTCAGATTCAATGAGCGCAGTTGCCACTAGGCCGTCGGACCCTTGTAGGGGCAAGATGCTAGACGTATTTTCGGGGGCAGAGGGCCCGGTGGGAGGGGCTAGTGCCTGGGTTGCTGCTGGAATATTGAGATAGACTTGCGCAAAGTTTTTGCCGGGGGGCTGGGGTGATTCAATACGGGTTGCTGCTTTGCGATAGCCGGCTGAGTCCAACAGCGATCGATCGCCTTTGTGGGTGTCAATGGCCTGCTCAATGCCTGCGGTGGTATTGCTGAGCAGCAGCCATTTTGTGCCAATTACCGCCGATTCTATGGCTTCGTTATCAGGTGTTTTAAGCGTCTGCACCTCAACGCCTTTGTAGCTCCGCTGGGATACGCTCACATCAGATGCTTTCGGCCCGTCTGCCAACCTGTCTGCCAGCCCGTCTGCCAATAGAGATTTTGCTTTGAGCGGTTCAGCAATCGGGACGACCAGCACAAGGTCTTGGGCTGCGGCAGCCAACCCCCCGCCGGATGGGTTAGTCGTGGATTTCCCCGGCAGCATGGCCAATGTGACGCGATCGCCGATCCAAGGCTTGATATCTCGCTTAAAGCTGTAGCCATTATCGGTGAACAGCCGCGCTTTCCAGGACGCGAGCACCTCATCAAGCTGCTGCTGTGTGTCAGGGGTGCCAAACTGCCGCAGCTTTGTCCAGGTGAGTTCGTCAGTGGTGAGCGTAACGGTCGCTAGGGCCTGTTGCGGTACCAGCTGCGTACCGGCTGGCGATAGGCTCTTGGGGGCGTGCTGAGAAAAATTTAGGGTGGCAATCACCCCACCGCCAATGACAAAAACTGCGCCGAGGGGTAGCCACTTTGCCACGGCTGGTGGAAGCTTTTTGGGCAATCGCAGCGAAAATTTAGAGGTCACAGTGTCTATCTACCTTTGGCTTTTAGGTCTAGAGCCCTCAGCGTTTGTGGGGCAAATGCAGCAAGGTCGCAATGAACTTTACCAAAGAACTTGACAAAAGGGACCGTGGAAACCCTCAAACTATCAAAATTATTTGGTGGAATGCTTGGGGCAATCGCGATCGCACAACCTTGAGTTTTTTTGCCATCTAAGGTGAAACCCATAGACAAAAAGCTATGCTGTCTTCTGCGCGATTTCTAGATATTGTTTTTTATGGCGACTCGAACGGCTAAGCAAAACCACCCGCCCGATCAGCTGGCCCCAGAGCCCTCAGAGTTTTCAGAGGCATCGCCAGCGTTGCCACCCAAAAAGCAGCTTTGGATGGCCGCGATTAAGCCCCCGATGTACTTTGTCGCCGTGATGCCGATTGCGGTCGGTAGCGCAGTCGCCTATGCCGATACCGGCATTTTCAAAGCGGGCGTGTTTGCGACCTTCTCACTCTCGGCCATTTTGCTATTGGTTTGGGAAAACCTTACTAATGATGTGTTTGATGCCACCACAGGCATCGATGAAAACAAGCATCATTCCCTGGTGAACCTTACCCAAAATAGGCCGTTAATTTTTTGGATAGGGAATCTTTGCCTGCTACTGGGAATTGCCGGTATTTTTGTGATCGCCCTTCGCCAGCAAGACCTCACCGTGCTCGCCATGGTGCTTGCCTGTTGCGCCCTAGGCTACCTGTACCAGGGGCCACCCTTTCGCCTCGGCTACCAGGGGCTCGGTGAAATTTTGTGCTTCTTTAGCTTTGGTCCGCTCGCCGTGGGCGCAGCTTATTACGCCCAGGTTCAACGCTGGGATGCCGTCTCCACCGGTCTTAGCCCTGCGTTATCATCCTCTCATCCGCTATTTCCAGCCGCTTGCATTACGGGTATTGCGACCACGCTTGTCCTGTTTTGCTCTCACTTCCACCAAGTCGAAGACGATGTAAAAGCTGGGAAAAAATCACCCATCGTTCGTTTAGGCACCCAGCGTGGCGCGCAGCTACTGCCTATCGCCTGCGGCACTGTTTTTACCATTTCACTCATTGGGAGCATCCAGGGCAGCTTGCCCATTAGTACACTGCTCATAGGCGGGGCTTTGCCAGCTGCGATTAATCTGTGTCAGCACGTACTGACTTTTCACGATCAGCCCGAGCAGGTGAGCACTGCTAAGTTTTTAGCGATTCGCTTCCATGTTGCCAGCGGCCTACTGCTGATAGTGGGCCTCATACTGCCGCAACTGTAATCCGGCAGCGTTTTTTTCAACGGCCCTTTCTTTTGGCCCTTTTTAGCACTCTAATCGCCTATCTAGCGGCTAAATTACCGGCCAAAGCATGACCTATCCACAACCTCTTACTTTCGAGTTTCGTCCTTATAAAAGGCCGTTTCGCCAAACGCTTAAAACCAGCCATGGCGCGTGGAAGCATCGCGAAGGCATCATTTTAAAGTTTACCGATCAGCAGGGCCGTACGGGATTTGGTGAAGTGGCTCCGCTGCCGTGGTTTGGCACCGAAACTCAGGCGCAGGCCATGGATTTTTGTGCGCAGCTGCCCGCGCAGCTCGGCGCCAAAGAAAATGTGTTTACCATTTTGCCGAGTTTGCCAGCCTGCAAATTTGGATTTGAAGTCGCCCTCAACAACATCGCCCGTGACATCCACTGCGCAGGACTCAAAACGCATCAATACAGTGCTTTGCTACCGGCTGGCCAAGCGGCGCTGTCTGCCTGGAGTGCCCTTTGGGCCGTGGGCCATCGCACCTTTAAGTGGAAAATCGGCGTTGCCCCGGTCGCTGTGGAGCTGGCTTGGCTTTCTCAGCTGATGAAGCAGTTACCCTTGGGGGCGAAGCTGCGGCTCGATGCCAATGGCGGACTTAACGAACTTGCTGCGCATCATTGGCTAGACCAGTGCGATCGCCTCGGCCACCGCATAGAATTCATCGAACAGCCCCTCCCACCCGGCAGCTTTTGCGACCTCCTCAAACTCGCCAATCGCTACAAAACCCCCATCGCCCTAGACGAATCAGTCACCACCCTCGATCAGCTCAGAGCCCACTATTACCGAGGTTGGGAAGGCATCTACGTGATCAAAGCCGCCATCCTCGGCTCACCCAGTCAGCTCAAGCAATTTTGTCTGGACCATCCGATAGATTTAGTCATTTCGTCCGTTTTTGAAACCGACATAGGCCGTCAGGCCCTGATCGATCTCACCAGAGAACTTGATGCCCTGATGCCATACGCTCCCCACCGAGTGCTGGGAATGGGCACTCAGCAGTGGCTACCCAATGATGGCCTAGACGATCCCAACTGGGAGGCTCTGTGGCAGAGACTGAAATGAGCAGGCCTGAGATAAGCGGGCCTGAGATGAGCGGTCCTGGGATGAGCGGGCCGACGGTGGCGGAGGTTTGGGCCGAGTTAAGGGCGGACTGGTTAATAGAGAGCGAGGACATGGGAGGCGGACGACGCTGGAGACAGCTCGTAAAAGATCGCCGCCATCAACTCAATGCCCATGTTTTTCCAACGTCCCCTAATTCTCCCACTCCCCCTAACTCTCCCTGCCCCCACTCCCGCCTTGTCCTGATTGCAGAGTCAAACCCACAGCACTTCCTCGCCAGCTTCCTCGCAGCTGCCCTCTCCGGCTGGCATATCGCTCTGGCCAATCCCAACTGGGGCCAGCAGGAATGGGAGTCACTAGGCCAGCTAATTGCCCCAGACGTCATCTGGGGTCGTGTCCTCTGGGGCACTCAACAGGGCACTCAACACTCACTCAAGTGGGCTGAAAACCCCAATTCCTCCCAGGTCGCGAGCGATTGTCAGCTTGGCAGTGAGCCTGCCATTTTAATTCCAACGGGCGGCAGCACGGGCCATGTAAAGCTGGTTCATCACACCTGGCAAAGCCTGATGAGTGCCGTCTGCGGCTTCCGCCAACTGTTTGCGCCTGATGCTAGCGCGATCAACACCTGCTGTACGCTTCCGCTGTATCACGTTAGCGGCCTTCTCCAAATTCTTAGAGCCTGGACCAGCAACGCCCAGGTCCTCATCACACCCTTCAAGCGTTTAGAAACTCAATCGCCGCCCCTTTCTGCTTTGGGCGACCATTTCATTTCCCTCGTCCCGACTCAGCTTCACCGTCTGCTCATTGCCGATAAAGGGTGTTGGCTCAAACAGTTCCGCGCGATTCTCCTTGGGGGCGCGCCACCTTGGCCCGCGTTACTCACGCGGGCAATGGCTGCCGACCTGCCGATTTATCTTTCATACGGCATGACCGAAACTGCTGCGATGGTTACAGCGACCGACATGCGTCACACAACAGTCGTGTCACCCAGCAGTGGAAAAGCACTGCCCCATGCCGCTGTTGAAATTGTTCAAGGTGGCAAAGTGGTGACGACGGGTGAGACTGGGCAGATTGTGGTGCGATCGCACGCGATCGCCCAAGGCTACTACAACCAGCCCTCACCGACCTTTGCGCCCAATACCTTCTACACCGACGACCTAGGCTACCTCAGTGATGATGGGCAGCTACATATTGTCGGCAGGGCGAGCAGCAAAATTATTAGCGGCGGTGAAAACATTTTTCCAGCAGAGGTCGAAGCGGCCCTTCTCAGTACGGGGCAAGTGAAAGATGTCTGCGTCATGGGTTTGCCAGACGAGACCTGGGGTGAAGCTGTCGCTGCCGTATACGTTCCGGCTAGCAGCGACGTTTCAGCGCAAACCCTAAAGCAGGCGTTGGTGACGATCCCTACAGGCACAAACCACGGTCCAACGCTGAGTCGTTACAAGCATCCAAAGCATTGGATTCAGCAAGACTCCCTGCCTCGAAATGCACAGGGAAAGCTCAATCGTCCGCGTCTGTTCCGTCAGTTGACGCAGCCTGCATCCAGTTCAGCAACGGGGCCGTTAACTCCTGGCGACGATGAGTCTTAGGATTGATACAGACATGCCGGGTAAGGGCTGTTGCTAGCGGCTTATCGTTTGAGTCACCTGGAGGTAAGTTATCTGGAGGCAAGTCATCTGGAGGCAAGTTATCTGGAGGCAAGTCATCTGGGTTCGAGATCTCTACAGAGCCCTGCTCAAACCGCTGGGGTGTGATTTTGTAGTCGATTTCAAAGCTGTTGTGCGTGAGCTGGGTGGGGGTGAGCGTAATTGCGATCGTATCTCCACAGTGCAACGGTCGATAAAAATCTGCTTCGGCATGAACCACCGGTACGGCTAGCCCACCCTTCGTCGAAAAAAAAGTCTTCAGTGCTATCCCCGCCTCGGCCAAAGACGCCTCATAGGCCTCGTGACAAAGCGTCAGCAAATTAGCAAAGTACACAACCCCTGCCGCATCGGTCTCATGAAAACGAATCGTCCGAGTGTACGTAAAAGTCATTGAAAACCGTCCAAACCTAAACAATCCCAGACAGACAATCCCAGGCAAACAATCCCAGATAGCAAAGTCCACCCCTACAAAATTGTAGAGGTGGACCCCAGCCTGATATGACCTTGGAGTGCACTCTCAGTGCTTTAGCGATGAGGCTTTAGCGATAAGGCTTCAGCCCGCCGTCGCTACCCTAGCTGGCGTTGGGCTGAGCCGGACGGAAGGGAATGCCATCTTGACCAGGGCTTGGAACGCTAATGAGAGAATTAGGATTGCTGTCAAGCTGTGACGCATCAATTCGATTCAGCTTGAAGTCTGCCATGCTGAAGTTAACGGCCTGCATCGGATTATTCAGGGCCTTCACCAGGTTAGCCAAAGAGTTTTGAACCAAACCATCGGCGTTTACCAGTACCCAGCCATCTGCGGTGGCCTGCATCATTTCAAAGTGTAGGTGAGGGCCCGTAGAGTTGCCGGTGCTACCGACCAATCCAATGACGTCGCCTTTTTTCACCTTTGAGCCCGCTTCCACCAAAATTTCAGAGAGGTGAGCATAGCGGCTCTGAAGCTGCATTTCTTCAAGCTCATGGTTCAAAACCACCATTAAGCCGTAACCCCCAGCATTGGCCGCTGCCGCCACAACCCCGTCTTGAGTGGCCAGTACGGGCGTGCCCTGAGCCGCACCAATGTCAGTACCGCCGTGAAATCGGTAGTCGCCGGTGATGGGGTGTACTCGGAAACCAAAGAGTGAGGTAATCGGAGAAGGCACCGACAGTGGGAAGATAAACTGCTGTGCTGCCTGAAGATTCACCAAGGGCCGTACAGACCGATTGAGGTAATCACGACCTGCCGCAGTGGTAGACGGCGCTGAGTAGCGGATGCCTGAGGCGCTGAAGCTAACCGGACCCACATTCACCGAAGGCGAGCTTGCCACCGGAGCACTTGCGACGGGTGCTGCTGGCTGCGCAGCGATAGGCGCCTGCTGCCCGCCTGTTTGCTGACCCCCTGTAGCGGCCAAAGGCGCAGGTGCAGGGGCTAGACCATTACTGCCGTTTGCTGTGCCATTCGCCGTGGTTGTACCGCAAGCCCCGTTGGGAACAGCCTGACTGGCTCCCACTGTAAACTCACAGCCCGTAGACCGCTCAGAAACCACTACATCTGGCGCTTGCGTTGCTCCGATGCTGTAGTCAGTGGGATCGACGAATACGCTGTTGTATTCCTCAGGTAAATTAGTGCCTTCGGGCAGTGAAGCCGGGACGAGTTCTGTGGCCTGAATTGGCGCAGCTTCTTCAGCGATAGGCGCGATATCTACCGCTGGTGGCGCTGCCGCCTCGACGGGCGCTGCTGGCACAATGTCGGGAATCGCTGCGGGCGGTGTAACAATTTCCGGAGCGGCTTCAACCGGGGGTGCAATCTCTGGTGCAACCTCTATGGCAGGTACGCCAGCGGCAGGTACGTCAGCAGATATCTCTAACCCCCCAGCGTCCATGGCCAAAATAATCGGTGTGGCTACCGCGCTGGCCTCTATCATGCCGATAAGTGGGTTACCGCGACGGACCAGCTTAGCCTTTACATCCTTGCGCGCCACACTAAAGGCGGGGGCCGCTACCGGCGTTACCTGCGGCGCTATCAATGATTCGGGTGCCTGTTCAGCCGCGATCGCAGGCCGTGCAGCCTGGGCTGCTGCTGGTACCGTTGGGGTCAACGCGGCCGCAGAAGGTTCAACCGGTGACACGCTGGCCGCAGAAGGTTCTGGCGCTTCTATTGCCGGGGCAGAGGGCGCTGTTGCAGCCGGTGTAGGCTGTGGTGCCGGAGGCGTCGCTGGGGCGCTGTAAGTAGGGGCTTGGTAGGTAGAAGCTGGTGCTATGAAGGCGGTTTCATCAACGGCAGGGGGCGCTGGTGCTGGTGCTACAGCCCAAGACTCTACAGAAACAGTCGGGGCTTCAATAAAAGCGTCGGGAACCGGCTGGGCTGTCGGTGCTTCGTAGGCAGGCTCTGCCAAGGCAAAGGTTGTGTCGGTAACTGAGTAGTTGATCGGCTGTAATCCAGCCTCAGCGGCGTAGTCATTGAGCGCAAGGTCAGCAGCGCTGTAGGCAAAGGCAAACCCCATCTGACTGGCCACAAAGCCAAAGCTACTAAGTAGCCCCATCCCCAGGAACCAGCATCTTTGCAATTTGTAGTGCTTAATAGAACCGAGTGTTTCTCGGTTTTTTTGTGGTTTGGCAGAATGCTGGGGCGCAGTCATAGTCAATAACCTAAATAATCCCAAAATTAATCTTAACGTAAGCGTTATGAAGATGAGCCCATCAAAAGCTTCTTCTGCTTATTTTCACCGTCCCCCTTGAAAAGGGATGTGATCCTTAATCGAACACAGTCGAAGAACAGACTTGAATGAAGATGATCTCAATCAACGCGATCCACCGCTTCCCCCACAAACAGGGTTTCGGTGGGCTTGAGCAACACAACATGCTCAGAAGGTGCTTCACTCCAAGGCTCAAAAGCCCCGCGCTGCACAGCTACCCTTAGGTAACCTTCTTCTGAAACACCCAGTACTTCTCCGGAATGGTTTCCGAATTGGCCTTCTTTCATGCGCAGTACATGGGCCGTGTGGGCGACGGATGCAGGGGTTGCAAGTTTTAGAAGGTCATTATCCACTGAAACAGTTTTACCGACTTGTGTCAGTAGCCTTTCGTAGACCTTCATGAAAACTTGACTCCCTACCTGCTGTTGAAAGAACACGCCCTGTAGAATTCCCTTAAGTACGAGCGCAGCCAGCATTTCCAAACAATTTATTTTGGTTTTAGCATACAAGTTAGGGTTTCCCTCCAGTATTTTTTGCAAAGTAATGCCGGTTTCGGGCACCGGATTGTGCCAATTAATGCCAACCCCAATGACGGCTTGCTTGATGCATGGCAAGGGTTTTGCCTGATTTTCACCAACCAAAGATGATGCGGTAGAGTGTGCCAGCTTGGTCTCGGTTAAAATGCCGCCTAGCTTTTTCCCTTCAAAAAATAAATCATTAGGCCATTTCACTTTGAGGGGAATGCCTAGGTTGTTAAATGCGATCGCAATTCCCCAGGCGCTCAGGCAGGTTAGCTGTGCGCTATGAGCGACCGGCCAGTCGGGCTCTAAGGCCAAAGATAAATAGAGACCACCGGGTTCTGAGCGCCAAATTCGGCCCCGCTGCCCGCGTCCTGCTGATTGCTGGTGGGCGATCGCAACTGTTCCCGAGCCGGCCCCAGCCTCCAGCATGGACCAAAGCTGCGCACTGGTAGAGGTCAGCTGATCGAAAATGTGGATGTCAAACTGAGGTTGAAGGCGCTCGAACTGCTTTAGAACCCCTAACTCTGCTCCATTGGTCGCTAATGCCGCCTGAATTTTTGGCAGGCTCAGCCTGGCTTGACGGTGTGATGTTTGACGGTGCGATGCTTGACGGTGCGACTCTAATTCCACAGGCCCAATCCCATTAGCTCACCGGTTATTAGCTCACCGGTCTTTTGGCTAACCGTTTGAATGAACCCACCCTTGACGAAACTAGAGGGATTACGGATTGGTATGATCGAACTTGTGATGACAAACCTGCTGATGACAAACCTTCCTTCCTTAACAACCGAAACCCTGTGGGCCATCCTGAATAACGAGCTGCCGGACGATACCGTTAACCAGCTTGTGTGGCATCACCTAGGCTATCGCTATGATGAACGGGCGCAAACTTGGCAGTTAGATGAAGTAGACGAAGCCTGGGCCAAAAAATATCCTGAGCCTCCGAATTTTATCGAAAGTCGGCCTGCGACGGTTCAGCTCACTCGCGCTATTCCCAAAGACAATAAACAGCTGCTCAAAACCGTTTTGAATTTCAAAGGCTACACCGTTGATCAGCTTGTGCCTAGGCTGACGCGGCGGGCGACTATGGCCAATTGGCTGTTGAGTGAAATGCGAGTCCAGTCATTGATATAGCGCTAGAGACTGATTCGCCTTAATCTTTTGTTTACCTGATTGCAGAACTCGCAGCCTATAGTCCTTAGTTAGTATCTACTTTTCTTGTTTCCTCCACCCCATCCTCTGACAAAAGAAGCGCATGAGCACTGTATTTGATTTCTTGGCAAAAGGCGGTCCTGTGATGGTGCCTATCGTTGGCGCATCAGTTTTTACGGTGGCTTGTGCCCTAGAACGCGCTACCTTTTGGACAAACCTACTCAAGCGAGAAGGCAAGGTTGTCACCGAAGTGCTGGATATGGCGCGTCGAGATTTAGACGGTGCAGCAGCGATCGCATCTAGAGCCCGCGACTTACCCATTGGCCGATTTTTACTGGCCCCCTTGAGCCTAAAGCGGTCCTCTCCAGAAACCTTCCGCCTGGCCTTGGAAAACGCCGGTGACAAGGAATTTGTCAAAATGCGAAAAGGCGACAAGCTCCTAGAAACCGTTGTTGCTGTTGCGCCCCTGCTGGGATTGCTCGGCACCGTGACCGGTCTGATCAATACTTTTGAGAACCTCAACATTGGGGGTGGCGGTGGCGCGGTTGGTGCCACCGAAGCAGCGGGCGGTATTGGTGAGGCTCTGATCACTACCGCCGCAGGCATGGTTGTTGCAATTCTCGCATTATTAGTGCTGCGCATTATGGTCACCCTACAGGCCCAGCAGATGGACTACTTTTCTGAAGCTGGCAACGAACTAGAACTCATCTACCGCGAGTACTGGGTCGAAGGTAGCCAAATCCCCCTGCCGCCGTCTCCCCTTCCGGCCTTTCCTCAGGTCCCTTCAGCGCCAAATGCTCAGCCCTCGCCTCAAACTCCTAGGACAACCTAAGCAGGTGTCTTTTCTCAACCCCGCGAGATTCCTCTACATCGCTCTCACTTTTCCTTTGATCTATTGATCTATGCGCTTTCGCCGATCCTCCGAAGACACCAGCATCCCCACTATTGACCTTATCCCTATGCTCACGGTGATGATGGGGGTGCTGGCTTTTTTCGTCGTCATTTCGGTATCACTGGGGAGTGAACAGCTTATTCAGGTGGATTTACCCCCCGAGCAAACCGAAGATACGCCTGATGCTGATGACACGACCCAGGAGCCTTTTATTGTAGAAATGGACGCTAGCGGTCAGCAGCTGCTAAACGGCATTCCCGTGGCGACAGAGCAGCTTAACGCTGAAGTTCAGGGCTATTTGGCGCGCAATGCGGACACCGTGGTGTATTTGGTGCCTAGTCGCGAGCTGCCCTACGAGCAGGTGATGCAGTTTTTGGGCGATATGCGCAGCATTGGGGGCGATCGCATTTCACTCGCCCTAGAAGACTCAGAAGAGGCTCAACCGGCACTTGCCCAGCCGTAGGCTTTTCAAGAGCATCACAGCCTCTTAATATCCCAGCGTTCTTCTTAAAATCGCAGCATTCTAAAGTCACAGCAAATTAATCTGCCGATATTAATCCGTAACACTATGCGTACCAGACGCCCCAAGTCCTCTCGTATTCCAGAGGTCAACCTTGTCCCGATGATGGACGTTTTGATGACGGTCCTGATTTTCTTCGTGGTGATTTCGATGGGTCTGACAGGGGTGCAAATTAACGGCGTGACGCTGCCTCAATCCGTCTCGGGCGCTGATGAGGCCATCACAGACAACACTAAAGCTGACAAGCCCCTTGTGATTGGGCTGAGTGAAAATCAGGAGCTGAGCTTGGAAGGGGAAACGACCGATTTGCGATCGCTTGCCCCGGTGATCAAAACCTACTTTGCCGAAAATCCGAACGGCAGCCTCATGCTAAAGGCAGACCGGGCACTGCCCTACGACGATATTGCCAGCCTCCTTGGCGAGCTGCGAAAAATCGGTGGACGAAAAGTCTCTTTAGCCGTGGAATGATTGGCTATTTTCTATGAGGTTACTGTTAGCTTTCAAAACCCTATTTAGTGGGTCTAAATTAGGTTTAAGACGCAGATATACAACCGGGTAATGTTAGGGAAAACAGTCAAAAATGGTCGAAAACAGAAACTTGTGGCTATTCGAAATTGAATTGAGTAGAGCCATTTAGTTCAAATCAAGTTATCTGTGTACTTTCAGGCTTCCGTAGTTGTACGGAACCGTATATTTAGCCTCTATAAAGGTTGGTCATTTTTGCGGATCTTTCTTTCGATTTATGAATAGATAGACGTAGCGCTGAGGTTTTTGGGGCGTTTGCCTCTTATCTCAGTGTGTATTTCTGTCTGTTCTCGATACTCGACCATAGGAGAATTCATAAATCACATGATCCAAATTCTTAAAAAGCAAGGCGTCAAAGCTGCGCTTCCTCTACTTCTGCTCGCAACTGCTTGTGGCGACGGTCCTTCGGCTGCACTCCAGGCTGATGCTGTCACAGGTGCCGCTTCTGATGGCGACGTGACTGCTGTTGAGTCTAACGATAGCGGTATTCCTGCTATTGGCGACATGGACTTCTCCGCGCCAGAATCTGCAGAAGCTAAAGCTGTCGACTTAGACGCTGTTGCGTTCTCTGATGAGCCTTCTACTAAGGTTCCTGAGCCCACAGCGATCGCAGGTCTAGCCGTTGCAGCTCTCGGCCTTGGCGCTATCAAGCGCAAGCAGTCTGCTTAAGTCCTAGTTTCTCTAAGGCGCTAGCGTAGTCGGCGTAGATATTACTCCCTATCGTTGCTTCGGGCTGACTGTTGAGTGAGTGCTGAGCTTAAGGATAAGGCAATGTCTTCTACGCCCGCTGCGAAAACAGATACTTGGTGAGCCTGTCATTGGGGGGCAGCTTTACTGAGTGTTTGTTTAGCGGCTCAAGCGCTAGTGCCAAGGTTAGAGATTAGGTTTTGTATGCTAGCTAGTTAAGCTCCAAAGCTCGGTGACCCACCTGGTCACCGAGCTTTTTTATGGGTTCTCTATCGGTTCTTTATCGGTTTTGTGTTTGAATTTTCAACAGCCGCATCCGGTAGACGTCTGTAGGTCAAAGCTATCTCAAAGCTATAATTGAGATGACAATTGTCCCAAGCACTTTTCACTGGTTTCAATGGATCACGACAGAGTTGAACAGCTATTAACGGATCTAAAACAGCCAGATATATCGACACGCGATCGCGCTTCAGCAACCCTGTGGCATTCGTGGTTTCACCAAAAGGGTGTTTACGGTGCCCAGCAGCTTATGCAGGCAGAAACGCTGCTGAAAGCTGGACATGTCACCAGGGCTGAGGCGTTACTGCAAGACATTATTCAAGCCCAGCCAGATTTTGCAGAGGCTTGGAATCGCAGAGCCGTGTTGCACTACACCCAATCTAACTACTGGCCTGCGATTGCCGACTGCCAGCAAGCGATTCAGCTGATTCCGCATCATTTTGGTGCCCTGCACGGCTTGGGTTTGTGTCACTGCGCGCTGGGTAACTACGTCGCGGCGATTCAGGCCTTTCGGCAGGCATTAGCCGTGCAGCCCTATGCACTCACCAATCAGCGCATGATTTTAGAGTGCACTGCCCAGTTAGATGAAATGGATTAAACGCTCTAGACTCGCGATCTCAGCGCATAAAAGACAGGAATTTTCGAATAGGATTGTTGTCTGCACGACATATATAGGAGATGGATAGCGGCGTCTTGCGACGCCATCTATCATTTGCCCGTAAAAGCAGGCCGTTCTGTGGCAACCTAAAAGAGAGTTGAGCTTGATCTCACCTGAACTAAAACCGCACCATTATGCAAACGCTTTCTATGCCGCCTGCTGCCAACGCCCCCGCTAGCGCTACAGAAGAACAAACCTTCGATACGACGATTGTTCGACGCAAAACCCGTCCTGTAAAAGTCGGCGATGTCACCATTGGCGGCGGCCATCCGGTGGTTGTGCAGTCCATGATTAACGAGGACACCCTCGATATTGATGGCTCAGTGGCAGGGATTCGCAGGCTCCATGAAGCCGGCTGTGAAATTGTCCGCGTTACGGTGCCTAGCATGGCCCATGCTCGCGCGCTGGCAGAGATTAAAGCCAAGCTAGCCGACACGTATCAGAGCGTGCCGCTGGTGGCCGATGTGCATCATAACGGGATGAAAATTGCCCTTGAAGTGGCCAAGCATGTAGATAAGGTGCGGATTAATCCGGGGCTGTACGTCTTTGAAAAAGCCCCTAAAAACAGCCAGGGCGATCGCACCGAATACACCCAAGACGAGTTCGACGCCATCGGCGCAAAAATTAGAGAAACCCTAGAGCCTTTAGTCATTTCACTGCGCGACCAGGGCAAAGCTATGCGCATAGGTGTAAACCACGGCTCCTTGGCCGAGCGCATGCTTTTCACCTATGGTGACACGCCTGAAGGCATGGTTGAATCGGCCCTAGAGTTTATCCGTATCTGTGAGTCTCTAGAGTTTTACAACATTATTTTGTCGCTCAAAGCTTCCCGCGTGCCCGTCATGCTCGCTGCCTATCAGCTAATGGTAAAGCGCATGAACGACGAAGGCATGAGCTACCCGCTGCATCTCGGGGTTACCGAAGCAGGAGACGGTGAATATGGCCGCATAAAATCCACCGCAGGCATTGGCACCCTGCTCGCCATGGGTATTGGCGATACCATCCGCGTGTCGCTTACCGAAGCCCCCGAGAAGGAAATTCCGGTGTGCTACAGCATTTTGCAGGCCCTGGGGCTGCGCAAAACCATGGTGGAATATGTCGCTTGCCCCTCCTGCGGACGCACCTTGTTTAACCTAGAAGAGGTGCTCCACAAAGTCCGCGACGCCACCAGCCACCTCACCGGACTCGATATTGCGGTGATGGGCTGTATTGTAAATGGCCCTGGCGAAATGGCCGATGCTGACTACGGCTACGTCGGTAAACAGCCGGGAACCATTGCCCTGTATCGCGGTAGGGAAGAAATTAAGCGTGTGCCTGAAGCGCAAGGCGTAGAGGAACTTATTGCACTCATTAAATCTGACGGACGCTGGGTAGAGCCTGAAGACGTCAAGGCCAAAGTCCCGGCTGCTGCTGCTTCATAATGGCTGCCTCACAGCGGCTATGAGATAACAGGGCTATGAAATAACACAGAGCCTAACCGGTCCCTGAGGCCCTGTAAATGACTTCTGCAAACGACTCATAAAGGCTATTTTACAGAGGCTGATGTATCGAGCAGCACCTGAGAGAAGGGCACATTCGCTTATAAAACTGGCCCAAAACTAGAACTCAATGTCACAAGTTCAACCTAGGCTGGTGGGAGTTCTCCTGGTTTTTACCCACGCTCATATGTAGCTAAGGTGTAGCTAAGGTGGACTTTACCCAATACTCAGCTATCCTCAAAAGGGTGTGTGTTAAATTGGGCGTATTAAACAGAATTAATGTCCTCCACCTAACATCCTCCACACAGGATTTCTATTCTTTATGGCAATTACAAAGCGCGGTTTAATCCTTGGAGCCACCGCCTTAGCGAGTGCCGCCGTTGTCATTACTGGCACCGGTATTCATCTCTCTGATGGTCAGGCGTTTTTTAAGGAAAGCCCAAAAGAACTCATTGATGAGGTGTGGCAGCTCATTGATAATGAGTATGTTGATGGGTCTTTTAACTCCTTAGATTGGACGGACGTTCGGACAAAGTATCTGAATGAAACCTATACCGATCAGGAGCAGGCTTATACGGCTGTTCGTGAAATGCTCGACCAGCTTGAAGATCCATACACTCGATTTATGGATCCGCAAGAATTTAGCAACATGCAAATCGACACCTCGGGAGAGCTGACCGGGGTCGGTATTCAGATTACGCAGGACGAAGAGACTAACGAGATTGTCGTCGTTGCCCCGATTGAGGATACGCCTGCTTACGAAGCAGGGTTGCTCTCGGGAGACATCATTACCTCCATTGACGGGCAAAGTACCGAAGGCATGGAGCTTAGCGATGCGGTAAATCTGATTCGTGGCCCGGTAGATTCCGGCGTACAGCTCACGATTAGCCGTGAAGAAGATCCGCTAGAGTTTGAGCTGACCCGCGCCCGCATTGAGATTCACCCTGTTCGCTACTCGGTTGAGAATAGCTCTGAAGGCACCGTTGGCTACATTCGCCTAACGCAATTTAGCGCGAATGCGGCTTCTGAGATGCGTGAAGCTATTCAGGCCCTAGAAGAACGCAACGTCACTGGCTATTTGTTGGATTTGCGTTCTAACCCAGGTGGTTTGCTCTTTGCCAGTATTGATATCTCTCAAATGTTCTTGGAAGAGGGCGTGATTGTCTCTACCGTAGACCGTAACGGCGTGAGCAGCGAAGAGAGTGCGAAAAACCAATCTCTCACCGAACGACCTTTAGTTGTTTTGGTAGATGGGGGGTCTGCCAGCGCCAGCGAAATTCTTTCCGGCGCACTGCAAGACAACCAGCGCGCGGTCTTGGTCGGTACGCAAACCTTTGGTAAGGGCCTGGTTCAGTCTGTACGGCCTCTGGCAGATGGCTCTGGTGTTGCCGTGACTATTGCCAAATACCTCACGCCTTCGGGCCGAGACATCAATAAGTTAGGCATTGAGCCCGACTTTATTGTAGAACTCACCGATGAGCAGCGTGATGCGCTTACAGAAGACAGAGATAAGATTGGCACACTGGAAGATCCGCAGTACGCGAAAGCGATTGACGTACTGACCGATTCTATTCGGGGTGGGCGTCAGTCTGCGAGTGCGGCAAGTGCTGAAACCACAGCAGACGTTCAGTAGGTATCTAGCTTCAATGCTATTTGGGGTCGGTCTTATTTAGGCTGACACTTACCTGCTCTAATCAGGCCAACGCGTTTTGCGATGGCCTGATTTTTAGTATCAAAGGGTCCCCAGTGCTGTAAGGGCGGCTGCGCAGAGGACTCATCCGTCAGCGTTGAAAATGCTTGTGCGTCCATCAGCTCGCAGTGTTCAGAGGATGCTTTAACGATGTACCACGGTTCTTCTTTGATTGGCATAGTCACAGTTTCCTTGGCGGTTGTTCAATTTTAGAGTTGTTCAATTTTAGAGTTGTTTCGGTCTAGAGTTGTTTAGGTATTTGGTGCTGCCTTGCGTAAGCTGTAGGTTAGTATCGCGGCGAGTATACACACGCCTGCTAGCGATCGCAGCAAGTTTGGCACGCCGATACTCTCTTGCAGGATGGGTAGCGCTAGGGCACCGAGGACTGCGCCTGATTTGGCGATTGCGCCCGCTAGTCCTGCGCCACTGGCTCGAATGGCCGGGGGAAACACTTCGCCTGAAAGCAAGAACGTGGTTGAATTTGGCCCTAGGTTCATCATGACATTGAACAGAATAAAGCCTGCAAACAACAGTGTAAGGCTTGCACCTGCAGAAGAGAGTATCCACAGCCCTAGGGCCATTCCTATGAAACCTATGACCTGTAGGCTTATTCGCCCTACCTGATTAATTAAAAGCACGGCTAGTAAAAAGCCAACGACTAAGAACACGTTCACAAGGGCTGCGCCTTTTGCAGAGGCCATTTCTTGCCTGAGTAAATCGCCTTCTTGAGAGAATGCGATCGCAGCAATAATAGCGGGCGTAAAGATACCTATGCCATACGTGGCAATGTCTTGAAGAAACCAGGGGGCGGAGGCCAGCGCAGTTTGCTGGAGATAGCGAGCAGAGAACAAGTCCCTATAGCCTAAGGCTCTCTCCTCAGAAGCGTCGTCTGCGTCGGATTTAAGAGCGTCTTTGTGGTTTTCTTCTTCAGGCGAAATGCTTTCGGGGTCAAAGTGAATCTGTTTTCCCAGCAGCTCTGAGGCGGCTTTTGAGGCGAGCGCGTATTCTCCTTTTGCCAGATAGTAGCTAGGGCTCTCTAGCAAAAACAACAGCCTCAATCCGCCCACCATGATAGAGAGGGCAATGCCAACGCCGAGCATCCATCGCCAAGCGTAGCCAATAGCTAGCGCTGGTGCGAAGTGTTGAAACAACAGAATGGTGAGCCAGCCGACTAGCGCGCCGAGCAGAGCCCCGATAGATTGAAAGCTGAAGGCTCCAATCACCATTCGGCCTCGCAAGCGTGCTGGGATATTTTCGGTAATATAGGCGACGCTAATAGGATAGTCTGCGCCAATGCCAACCCCGACTAAAAAGCGGAAAATAAGCAGTGATTCAGCGTTCCAGGCTAGGGCTGTGGCGGCAGAAGCGATGACGAATAGACCGATGTCTATCACCAGCATGCGCTGACGGCCTATGCTGTCGGTAATAGGGCCGAGGGTGAGTGAGCCGATGAGCGCGCCGGCTAGGGCCGCTGTGGCGATCGCGCCGACCCATCCCGCACTCAGGCCAAAGTCTCGCTGAATAAACGGCATGGCCACGCCAATGATGAAAAAGTCGAAGCCATCTAGGGCAATGAGGCCCGCTGAGAGTATCCACAGCATCCACATCGGACGTGTGAGGTCTGAGCAGTTGAGTTCTGATTGAAATTGCGTTTCAAATCGTCGTTCCAGAAGCATGCTTTAAGAGGGGGCCGTGGAGGCGTTGTAGAAGCCGTTTGGGGTAGTAAGTGGTTAAATTTCTACTCAATCTAGAGTGACGACACTCTGGTTTCTGCTGTCAAGAATTTCAGCTAATCTCAAGCTTCGCCTAGTTGTGTGATTGTCGCACTCAGGCAAATTTTATTCCAGAAGCCAAGCAAATAATTCTTGGACCGTAAGCTTTGACTCGTTTGCAAATGAGGGTACAGGAACAATCTGATCTGGCTCATCTAACGCTTCAGGTTCTTGTTTTGGGCGATAGCTGAACACGTTCGCTCGCTAGGATCAATCAACCATCCCACTTTCATCCCAACGTTGGTTCCGTGCTATGGACAGTACAGAATATTTTTCGTTACTCTCGTTTGGTTTTGCTCGTTTGGTTTTGCTCGTTTGGTTTTGATTGAGAGATAAGAGTTCAATTGTCCAATGTCTACTACCCTTGCAAAGGGTACGGTGCTGACTGGAAAAAATTAGAGTGCTGACGCTATTTGATCTGTCTGTTGTAGCCCCAGATTTTGTGAGGGCTGGGAGATAATAGGAAAGAAACCTTAAAATAAAAGAAAGCCTATAAGTATTTCATGGGTGTGTATTTTTGTTTGGAGTTGCCTAGATCCTCGTCTGTGGACTACTTAGAGCAGTCTGCTTTTGATCCTGGGCGAAGAATCTTAGCAATTCACCATTAAAAAACTTGATGTAAATGGACGGGTTGACTTAAATCTGGGCTGAATAAATAAAGTAGCTGACAGCCATATTGTTTCAGGAGCCGCTTCATCAAGGGCCCGCTCAAATCACTGACGCCATACCGCTTTAATTTTTAAGCTAGTGAATCATTGGGATTTCCAACTACATGCCTGTTATGAATCGTTTGAGCACAACCTTAAAATACGCTCCACCTCTTCCCGTCCGCTCACGAAGGCGCTCTTCAAGACTGTTGAGCCTGGGCGTGGCGACTAGCATTTTGGTTGGTGGTGCCAATGTGGTGGCCAGTGTGGTGGCCAGTGTGATGGCAGGCGCTGTAGTGACGGGCACTGTGCCAACTGGCATAGCGGTCGTTGATGACGCCCTGGGGCCAGCCCAGGCCCAATCAGCCTCTCGCAATCCTGAAATAAAGGTTGGGATTGTGCAACGGTTTGGCGAGGAAAAGACGGACAAAATTCGTTTGGCTCCCCTAGCCGGTGACCAAATGACCATTACCTACAAAACCGGGGCTGAAACTAGAACCCTGGAAACCGATCAGCTGCAAATAGATATCGTCATGCAGCCGTTGGAGCAGCCAGTTTTGGATGAACGTGTGGTACTCAGCAACCACCGCAGCTTTGAAAGTGCTGAGGACAGCGCCCTTCGCTGGCGCGCTGCTGGGATAGATGCTGAAATTGCCCAGCCAGATGCCTGGCAAGTGTGGGCAAAACGCGCAGACTACCATACGCCCTTGCTACGCCGCTTGCTGCTACAAAACCTGCATGCAGCTGGCTACACCAATGCCTTTGTCGATAGCGAAGTTGTCAAAGAAGTGCCCAAGGCTGCGTTTACGGCGAATGGGTACAAATTTACCCGTGACGAGTTCACGATTACTTCGGGCAATCGCCGTTTTCAGATGGCGCAGGGCAACAGCACAAAGTACCGCGACATCTATGCAGGTGATCTGAACATTCAGTCGAATTCTTACGGTAGCTACACCTTAGTGAATCAGGTGCCGGTGGATGTGTATTTACGAGGGGTGGTTCCCCATGAGATCGGCCCGAGCGCACCGCGCAATGCGATTGAAGCTCAGGCAATTTTAGCGCGTACCTATGCTTTGAGAAATCTCAGGCGATTTGCGATTGATGACTATGAGATTTGTGCGGATACGAATTGTCAGGTGTACTTTGGCCTCGCTGAGACCGATCCGGTGGCAGATAGTGCGATCGCGGCAACCTCAGGCCAAGTGCTCACCTATAATAACGAGCTGGTAGACGCGCTCTACTCCTCGACGACAGGCGGCGTTACTGCCAGCTTTACCGACGTTTGGAACGGTGAAGATCGCCCCTATCTGCGCCCTGTGATCGATTCCCTCCAAAACCGCTGGAATCTGGCCACGCGTCCGCTCTCTAACGAAGTCAACTTTCGTGACTTCATTGCTCTGAGTAGCGGTTTTAATGAAGACGACTGGCCTGCGTTTCGCTGGAACCGTCAAGCCTCGCTCAAAGAGATTGGCGACACGATGAAGGAATACCTTTCCAAGCGTCAACATCCGCTCTCAGGTTTTAACGAAATTGTCAGCCTGACTGTCACTGAACGTGCGCCTTCTGGACGCGTGCAAAAGCTGAAGGTAGAAACGGACATCGGCTCGTTTGATTTGATTAAGGATGAGTCTGTAAAAGCGCTGATACCGCCGCGCAGTTTGCTCTTTTACCTGGAGCCGATTATGGAAATGCCGGTGGCGGACAAGCCTAAACCCGGAGTGGCCGCCGCAGGGACGCCAGCTGCGGCACAGGCCCCAGGAACAGATCCAGGGACGGGCCCAGGAACAGCTGAAAATCCTGCTAAGCCCGATGGACAGCAGACTGAAAATGAGACTGAGCCAAACACGCCCCCTGCGCAGCCTGTTTTGAAAGGTTATCGCTTTATCGGCGGCGGGTTTGGTCATGGCGTAGGTATGAGCCAAACAGGCGCTTACAACCTGGGTGAGAAAGGCTACTCCAGCAAGCAAATCTTGGAGTTTTACTACCCCGGTACGGAGCTTAAGCCGATTAGCGACTCGACCATTTTTTATGACGCTGACTAGCGCGGCAGAAGGGGCTAAGGGAAGGACTTTGAAGTCGCAGAGCGGCTTTAGGCGTCAGCTATCCGAACGGCGATTGTGTAGGAGGGGCGTTGGGTTTTCTCCCGAATGGATTTGACTAGGCGAAAATCGCGGTCGATATACAGATGCTCTAGCTGAGGTTTTGCCTTAGAGACTTTTTCGTAGCGCTTTTGCATCGTGCGGCTGATGCCGTTGGTGGGCATTGCCAAGGCTTGTTTGGCGGCTTCGGATTGTTGGTACTTGTCTAACGATGTTTGAAACCATGCGATCGCAGCCTGCGCGTCCAACGGGGCAGGCCCAAACCGTAATAGCTGCCGGATGCCAACATTTTCAATATCCCAGTGCTGTGCCACAGGTCCAGCTCCAGCCGCCCGCTCTGCATCGTAATCCTCACTCACCGCATAGGTTTGTAGAATCATCAGGTCGTAGCTGAGCAGCCATCGGGATAGCCAGTTCAACAGTGGTTTTTTGTGTCCGGGCCGGTAGCGGGCCATGTTGGCATACAGGCCGTTATCCGCAAAGATTTGATAGGACTGCGCCCTCACCCTACCGGGCAAAATGTCTTGAAATGGAATCGTAGACCATACCGAATGCCACAAGCCCTGCACCAGTGGAATTTGCTGGGTGACATCAGGTGTTGGGTTGCGCTCCGCTAGCGCTTCAAAGAGAGGCAAAAGGTTGTCGTTGAGAAATCTTACCTTTGTTGCAACCGGCTCTTCATCTTTTTGTGCTACTAGCTCTAGCAAAGAGGCTTTAAGTTCCTCGATGCTGGCATTGTTCAAAACCTCAGGTTTTTGCAGCGCATTTAGGTCCATCATTAGCGTAAAAAGAGAGGGTTTAAGCGCGACAACAGCTACAAATGAAGAACTATAAATTAGCAACTACAAATTTAACAGCTACAACTCTAGAAGCAAAGGAACCACAGCTTCAAAGTGCTCAACCAGCTCTGGGTCCATGTACTGGTAATCATCTGGAATGTTGAGGACATGAATAATCGCATGCTCCTGTATCTGCTTAAAGTCTGTGGTGAGTCGGTCCTTGTGCTTTTGCTCCATGGCCATAATCACGTCGGCCCAGCGAATATCTGCCATGGATACCTTACGCTGAGCGCTGCGACTGGTTCCGGCTGAACGCGTCGATAGTCCTGCCCGGTTACGCCATACTTTTTCACCTGTTGGGCTGCGCCACTGATTACGGCTACAAACAAATAAAACATTCACGGCGATGCCCAGAAAAAAGCGCCTTTAGAGCAAGCTAGCCTAATCCTAGCGTATTTACGAAGTGGCAATAGTCTGCTTTGAAAGAAAAAAAGAGACCACTGTTGTAGCCACATAGAGGCAACCTAAAAGGGCAGCACCATAAATCAGAGATAGAGACAGCGGTGACGTAAATGTGTAAGCCGGGTGGTGCCTTAAATGATGATGAAGACCTGCATGCACCATGAAAAAAATTGACAACCCAACCCGAGAACCCTCTTGAATCAGAGGGAATTTGCAGTGAGTGAGTTGGATGAGACCAGCCAGTAAAGGGACATGCAGCAAGATGAACACAGATGCTGCCACATCATCAGGCAGATGGCGTAATACAAACAGTAGCCGCCATTCTGCCTGGGCCATAGCATCTAGCTCGTGCGTAATGAGGGTTGCAAACCCAAGGTGAAAGATAAAATTTTTCATGGCAACCTACCTTCACTTGGACCTGTGTAAAAATTTGCTGAGCAGATGGCTGTTGCCGCTATGGGTTCGTTATCCACTTCTCTCTTTGATAGAGAAAAAGAGAAAGGGCGAAACAAACGCCTACTGAACACGTAGCCAACACGTACACGATCAGTCGATTTTGAGGCAGGCCTAGACGCTTGAGTTCTACGCGGATAAAAGCCAGCAAAATCAGTGCAGAAAGAACAACGTCGCTAGAGACAAGCGTTGCGACTGGACTCCCGAAAGCCTGCTGAAAAAAGGTGCCAACGGACGCAGTCTCTAAAACGAGAAACTGCCCAGCAATTCCCCACGAGACGACGAGGCTCAAAATTGAAAGAACAAGATACAGTCCTCTTAAGGATTGAGGCCGTGTTGGGTTCTGGTGCGTTTTGTTCTGAACAGATAAATCAGTCATGTGAAGTCTCCAGTAGATCGATTAGATCGATAAGCTAGTAGATCGATAAGGCTTCAGATCGATAAGGTCTCAGATCGATAAAGCCTCAGATCGATAAACGATTGAAGCGATGCGTGATTGCCTCAACGACTTCATGTTGCCTGCCACAGATAATCATTTCAATTACCTGTGAGGTAATAATAGGAGGGGACACTATTTTGCCCGGCGGTTGTTTATGCCTCTAGAGTCGTCTACTGATAAAGCATTCGGTGATAAAGCATTTGGTTTGCTGCTGAAGTACTGGCGATCGCAGCGAAACTTCAGCCAGTTGGATCTCTCCATGGCGAGCGACGTTTCCCAGCGGCACATCAGCTTTATTGAGTCTGGAAGAGCCCAGCCCAGTCGCATGATGGTACTTAAGCTGGCTACCGTGCTAGATGTGCCACTGCGGCAGCAAAACAAAATGCTTACCACTGCCGGATTTGCTCCGGTCTATTCAGAATTTGACTTAGATGCGCCAGAAGTTGCTCCTATCCGACGGGCTATAGACTTTACGCTGAAGCAGCAGGCTCCTTATCCGGCGTTGGTGATGGATCGCTATTGGAATCAGCTCAAAATAAATGATGGGACCAAGGCGCTGCTTGGCTGGTTGCTGGCCGCTCAAGAGATGCCGGAAGGCATTGGGCCTAATTTGATGAAACTGATGCTGCATCCTCAAGGAGTTAAAAAACATGTGACGAACTGGGGCGCGATCGCACCCCACCTCATCCACCGTGTCCACCGAGAGACCCTCGCTAAAGGGCAAGATGAGCCCTCTCAGCGCTTATTTGATGAGCTGCTGACCTATCCTGATGTTCAAGCGTTGTGGAAAGCGCCTATCCCAGAAAATTGGCAGCTGCCGCTGCTGACTGTCAATTTTGAAAAAGAAAATAGAGCGCTGAGTTTTTTTACAACGCTGACAACACTCGGGACACCGCAGGACATCACTCTGCAAGAGCTGCGGCTAGAGTGTATGTTCCCGGCGGATGAAACGACCCAACAGTTTTTTGATGCGGGCAGCTAGGCGTACAAGCGCTTAGTCAGGCAGCGCATAGGCTGGAACTTCCGCTAAGGTGATTTCGTTGAGCTGTCGGACTTTTAGGTCTTGGTAAAAGTCTTCTTGCAGTAGTTCCACCTTGGATTGAGAGGTGAGGAACAACAGTCCCCAAAAGACGCCCACTTTCTCATGACGGTAGTCTGCTTCGGTAAGATCTCCGGTGATCGGCCCGCCGAGGACTTCTGGGCGGAAGTTGGTCCAGTGGGTGAGCAGTAGCTCAAAGTCCATCCAGTTGACGGTGTCTTCAAAAACATCGTCCCAGTGGTCTTCTAAAAAGGAGTTGAGAGCGTCAGCGATTTCGCTGAGGTTTTCTTGGTGTGCCAGAGCGGAGATGGCTTTTACAGCGTCTCGCTTGGAATGGGGCTTGGCTCGGCGGTTGCGCACGCGGGAGGGCTCACTCATCGCCGCTGCGATCGCCTCTAGCTGATCGATCAGCTCACTAAGGGTTACCTGCCGCTTAGCAGGGGGCGGAGCCACCGCGCGTCTGTGAATGTGCTGCTCCAAATTGCGCGGCAGCTCGTCGGTACTAAAGTCGAGATCGTCATCAAAAAAGTCGTCTTTGGCTTCTTCGGCTTGCTCTAGCTCGTGGCGAACCAGGGTATCGGCCTTGAGCAGTACCAGCATAGAGGCGTAGAGGAATGCTTGACCAGACTCGGTCAAGCTTGCTTCGTAGGAAGACTGGCCTTGTTCTGTGGGCTTTTTGACCAGGGGCTGGTCTTGAAGAGACTTTAGGAATCGGTCTATAACGTCGATGACCTGTACGTCCCAGGGATCTATTTCACCTTTTTCAGCAAGGTCAATGAGAAATGCGATCGCGCCTTGAGCCAAAGAACTGGACATAAAAAGCTAGGCTACTTTACCTAGAATTGAGAGACCTAGAGTTGAGAGAACAGACGAGCTGTAAAGATGACGATTAGCTAGAGAGAGACAAGCTAGTTTCGGTCGCTGGATTTTAACCGGTGTGCAACGGAGACAACATTATTGAGCTTGAGCAGCGGAGCCCGAACAACTGAGCCTAAACAGCGGCAACATAAACATTGCTTAACAGATTGCTTGACAAAACATCGCTTAGCAAATGCCTAACTGAATTGCCTAACAGTGCGCCAAGCTTATACGCGAATGTTATAAAGCACAACCCCCTGTCCAGAAACCTGTGAGAAAAAAGCGCAAAAAAAGTTGATATTCAGTTGATATTCGACTTAAAAAAAGCACCCAAAACCTGTTTCCCAGCGCTGTAGCCCCTGAAAAAGGCCCATGTCAAACATAGTACTACAGGACTATAGTACACGCATCCTATTGGATTTTCAGCTAATTTCCCAGTAAATTCCCTAGGGTCTCTGGTCAAAAATGCGACTAAACGTAAGCCTCGTCAGACTCTGCTTCGTTGGCTTGAGGGAGCATAGGCAGCTGCTCTAGCTCTACTTTGTAGCGTTCTACATCTTCTTCGAGCTGTTGAATTCGCATCTCTTTCTGCTCGATTTCTGGGTTCTTTTGCGCCATGCTTTGTAGCTGCACCCACACGCTAAAGACCCAAGCCAGCGTTGCACCAATGCCCGCAGCAACGATTAGTTCTACGCTCAGCGGCGCTTCAAAATCTACGCCGTTGACCACATGGATGACTGACGGTGTAGTGTTTTCGATGCCAAAGAGAACCAGGGCCAGACAAATTACGAAAATCACTACGAAATTGACTTGCTTCATAGGTTTCGCCTCAGTTCAAGGTATATAAATTAGATTTGTTCGACAACACTATAGCCGCTAACGGGGAAAACAGCAGAAGTCTTTACTATTAGCAATCTACAGGGCCTGTCGCAGGGCCTGCCGTAGAGTCTATCGTCATAGCTTTGGCTGATATGCTCTGCACAATTCGTGCCTGATCATGCACCCGGTTCTGGGCATCTACGGCGCTTATCAATAGCTGATCTGCATAGAGCTCATACAGCGTGAATCCTAGCTGTGAGGTGGCCTGAGCGGTCCAAGCAGATCGTCCGACCCGGCGAAGTTTTGCGCCGTGACCGGTGGTGAGATAGGTGATGCCTTCTATAGGGTGCGATCGCTCATAGTGATGGTCGTGGCCATTGAGATACAGCTGCACGCCGTGAGCTTTTAGCACGGGCGCGAGGCTTTCAATCAGAAAAGAGTTGGACCCATGACGTCCAGAAGAGTAAACAGGATGATGGGCAAAGACCACTTTCCACGGCGAAAGAGACTCTTGTAGCTCGGTGGTAAGCCACTCTATCTGGGCGTTCCAGGCATCGAGAGAGCTGCTGGGTTGTGGAAATGCCTGGTTGGTGTCTAATGCGAAAAACTGAATAGCGCCTTCCGCTTGCGTGAAGGTGTAGTACCGCGAAGCCATGTTGTAGCCAGGGTAGCGAATCTGCTCTTCGCCCTGGTTGGTGCGAACGTCGTGATTGCCTAAGGACGCGTAGAATTTAACGTTGTTACTTAACAGCGCCGAATAGGGCTGCTCAAAGGTGTCACCAATCCTCTCGATTTCACCGTTGGGATAAATGTTGTCTCCCGTCATGAGTACTAGCGGAAAAGCTGATGACTGCCAGCGTTGGTGCATGGCCTGGGCGACGTTGTACTGTCCGTTTTTGCCAGTGCCAACATCGCCAATTGCGGTAAAGCGCAGCAAAGGGGCTTCTTCAGGACGTGGAAAATCCTGATCGATAGCAACAGAGCTTCCACGGGCTTGCATCGGAACATAGCGTGGCCCCACGACAAATGCCAAACTGCCTATGCCGAGTGAAATAAGTGTTCTACGCTTCAACGAATGCCTTCTCTAACTAAAACGGGTTGATAATTGTGAGCTGCTCAGCAACGATTAAACCATGCTGCATGTCTTCGGAATAAAGCATAGATACTTTTGACGTCAAAGCACTAGAGACAATCAAACTGTCCCAAAAAGACAGCTGGTAACGGCTCCGTAAATCCGATGCCCTCAGGAGAATGGTGACGTTGAGTGAAGTGACTTGGCATCTATTATAAAGCGTCTGAACTAGCCGCTGTATCTGGTTCTCTGGGAAGTCAGATTTTTTGATCAGGTTACGACACACTTCATTAATTACTTGAGTACTGATGACAGTACTCTTGTCGCTGACTAATCGACGAGCGACTTCTTGCTTTTCAGGGTCTTGATGCTCGGCTAGGGCATAGATCCAAATGTTGGAATCTAGAAAACACTGCTGATTGTCAGAGGCCACGGTCGTAAATTTCCTCTCTTGTTAGAGGTTTACCCTCAAATTTGATAGGGTTTTCCATCAGCTCGTCAATAAAATCTCGGTTGGTCTTTTTACGGTTTGGGCGCATCACGATGACTCGAATAAATTCACCGTTTAGTTCTGTTTGATAAGGCTCAGGCACTTCAATAACGCCGTTTTTTACCTTCCCTTGAAATTCAACTGTCTGCATGTCCATAACGTTTAAGCCCTGATAATGCGTGTCATAGCTTGCCTGCTTTTAGGATAGCGCTAGCTTCTCATTACGTAGCCTACGCCGCGTACGGTTTGAATGAGGCGGCTTTCGTTTTCGGCTTCTAGCTTGAGGCGCAGGTAGCGAATGTACACTTCAATAATGTTGGAGTCGCCCATAAAGTCGTAGCCCCACACTTCTTCCAGGATGCGATCGCGCGTAAGCACCTGTTTGGGATGCGAGATTAAATAATCCAACAGGTCAAATTCTTTGGCTGTGAGTTCGATAGTGCGATCGCCTCTTTTCACCTCTCTGGTTTTGCGGCTCAAGGTCAAATCAGCAAACTGATACGCCTCTGGATCTTCTGACTGGTTGCGACGTAGGTGCGCCCGCACGCGCGCCAGCAACTCTTCAATGCTAAAGGGCTTTACTACATAGTCGTCAGCGCCGGCATCGAGGCCCGCGACCCGATCTTCAATGCCATCTTTTGCGGTGAGCAAAATCACTGGCATGGTGGCCCCGGTGGCTCGCAGCCGACGGCACACCTCTACGCCAGTGAGTCCTGGCATCATCCAGTCGAGCAAAACCAAATCGGGTTCGCTGTCACGAGCAGCCATTAGGCCGCTAAGACCATCGTTGGCAACGGTGACTTCGTAGCCTTCGTAACCGAGTTCTAGCTGGACAAACTTAGCGAGCTTTTCCTCATCTTCTACGACTAAAATGCGCGCTGCCGGTTCAGACATTAGCAAAGCTCCTACAGAAAGTGGGTGAGGGGTCAGGATTTAGGAATACGTGGTTTCTACATCGGCAGGCAAACGGTAAATACGCTGCCCTCGCCCAGTTTAGAATGCACCTTTACACTACCGTCCATTCCCTCTACTAAAGTTTTAACAATTGATAAGCCTAGGCCCGTTCCGCCGGTGGCTCGGCAGCGATCTTCATCGACGCGGTAAAAGGGCTCAAAGATTTTATTTAAGTCGGTCAAAGGGATGCCGCAGCCATGATCTTTGACCTCTATACAGGCCATGTTTCCAGATTGTTTGACATCCACTTTAACGGGCTTGCTGTCACCAGAGTATTTCAAGGCGTTGTCGATGAGGTTAATTAAGACCTGTTTGAGGCGATGGCGATCGCACTTAGCCTGGACCGGCTGAAGATGGGCCTGAATGCGATCGCTTTGACTCATTTCTAAAATCTCACCGACGACCTGATGCAGCGGCTCAGAGGCCACTTTAAATCTTAAATGGCCGCCGTCTGCGCGTGCCAAATCCAACAGATCTTGCAGAAGCCGAATCGTTCTATCGGCTTCGTCTGCGGCAATTTCGAGTCCTTCTTTTTGCGGGGCGCTGAGGTTGCCACTCCGGCGCAGCGTACTTTGTAGGTAGCCTTGTACAAGGGTTAGCGGTGTTCGTAGCTCATGAGAAACATCGCTGACAAACCGACGCTGTTGATCCCACGCTGCCGAGAGCCGAGAGATCATCATGTTGCAAGTTTGCGCCAGCTCTTGGACTTCGGTAGGCGCGTTTTCAAATTCTAGGCGGGTATCGGCTAGGTTATGGGCGGAGATATTGGCCGCTAAGCGGTTCATTTTGACAATGGGCTGTAGGGAGCGGCGAATGTACAGGGCCGTGGCGATCGCACCGACGCCAATGGCAAGCAAGCTCGATAATGCCAGCGTTTTAGTAATCCGCGACAGGCTTTGGCGATCTTCTGTAATGTCATCAACCACGTATAGGGTGCCAACCTCTTCTCCCCTAATTTTGAGCGGACTAGAGCAGGTCACCAAATGCCGACCCTGCAATTGCAACACATCTAGGCCCGCAGCCTTCCCGTTGACCTCAGCCATCAGCTCGCTGGAGAAGTTATCTTTTTGCCAGGAGCCCATTGCCAGCGTGTCAGACTTTGCAAACACGCTACCGTCAGGGGCCACGACCCAAATCGCTAAATCGGGCTTATCCCGATAGTCAATCGCCATCATCAGCGCTTCTGACACCGCCATCTTTTGCTCATAAAGATCCACATCGTCGCTCAGACGATCGGCAATCATCACGGCACTGTCTTTATGGTTGTCAATTAAAAGCTGCCGCATTCGCCAGTTAATCCAGCCTGTGAGTGAGCCGATGCCCAAAACAGAGGCCAGCACCATGCCTACGGTCAGCCGGAATTGAATTGAATTGGGATCGACAACAGATTTCATGAAAGGCCCGTAAGGGATAACGTATGTAAAACAATACTTGCCGACCCTGAGAAAACGCTGATAGTCAGCCCGTAAGTTGATGAGGTGACCGGTAGGGGGTAGGCCATGGGATCTTCCCATCAAACTCTAAGGAAAAACTCAGCATCAACCCCTTTAATACAATCATCATTCGAACAGTTGAAAGTATCTACCGGTGGATTTTAAGCGCTCAAGTAAGTCCTCTTAAGTGCTTTTAGGGCCGCAGAAAGTATTAAGCCGTTCTGCTAGGGCGTAAGCAAACATATAGGATAAGGAGTCTCTTATTGCATCCCTGTGATTTAAGTCCCTATGACTTAAGTCAACCCCTCTAGACCAAACACTCTAGATCAAACACTTTAAGCTCACAGCTCGCGGTTCTCAATACAAGCATTATGGTTCAAACGTCTCCTTCAAAACCTGTCTCGCAGCCCACTTTGCCCACCAAAACTCAGAACGCTACTGATGACAGCAGCCGATTGCAGCCAATTGTCCCATTTGATAAGGCTTTGGGCGCGCCCTTGAGCAAGCGCCAAATAAGCGTGCTGCAAATTAACCTAGGTCGATTGTGTAATCTCTCTTGTGCTCACTGCCATGTAGAGGCTGGGCCCCATCGCACTGAACAGCTTTCCGAGGCTGTTTGCGGCCAGCTGTTAGAGGTGATTGAGCGCTTTGATCAAATCCAGACTGTGGATTTGACGGGTGGGGCCCCCGAGATGAACAACGGCTTTCGGCGGCTGGTGGAGGCGGCTCGCGCTAAGGGGAAAGACGTGATTGTGCGCTCTAACCTGACGGTATTTTTTGAGCCGGGCTATGAAGACTTGCCGGAGTACTTTGCTGCCCATCAGCTGCATGTAGTCGCTTCGCTGCCGTGCTATCTCGAAGACAACGTCGATGCCATGCGTGGTAAGGGCGTCTACAACGATTCTGTGCATGCGATTCAAATGCTCAATGCGCTGGGCTATGGCCGCGATCCTAATCTGGTGTTGGATTTGGTCTACAATCCGCCGGTCCCTAGCGATACTGATTTTTCGCTCACGCCGCCTCAAGCAGGACTACAGCAGGACTACACTGTGTACTTAAATAAGCACTTTGGCATTGTGTTCAACAACTTGTTCACGATTACCAACTTGCCCATTGGCCGCACCAAGTTTCATTTGCAGCATCGCAACCTTCATCAGCCTTACCTGAAGTTCTTATCTGCGCATCATAATCCCAGCACGGTTGACCATTTAATGTGTCGAAATGAACTTTCGATTGATTATTTGGGCAACGTGTACGACTGCGATTTTAACCAGATGGAAAACCTGAGTGCCACCGCGCCTGATGGTGGTGCGCTCACGGTTGAAAAGCTGCTAGCTGCTGGCTCGCTTGACGTGATTGAGCAGGTGGCCACAAGGCCCTATTGCTACGGCTGTAGTGCGGGCGCTGGCTCTAGCTGTGGTGGCTCCTTGCTGTAGCGAGCATTGCTGTAGTGAGATTGCTGTAGCGAGCATTGCCATAGCGAATTAACGCTGTCGCCAATCAAGATAAACAAACCCTTACCCTCAGGACCTTCCTATGAAACGGACTGATTTTTCACGGTTTTTTCGACGCGGCCAGTCAACTTCTCTAATGAGCCGCTCTAAGCTTTTTCGTTATGGCCTTCAGCTTATGTCGTTTTCTCTGTTAGGCGGGTTGCTGTTGGCTGCGGGGCCGGCGCTGGCTCAAGAAGGGGCTAGCAGTGGCTCGGGGCCGTTTGCCATTTTTGGACAGTTGCAGGCGCAGCTGGTGAGCTTGGTGGAATGGATTAACGGGTTGGGCGCGATCGCGCCTATCGTTTTCATCTTGGCCTACGTCATCATTACGGTCGCGTTTTTGCCGGCCTCTGTGGTGACCCTCGGCGCAGGGTTTGTATTTGGCGTTGTTAAAGGCTCTATCCTGGTCTTTATCGGGGCAATGCTAGGGGCAACGGCAGCGTTCTTAGTGGGCCGGTTTGCGGCTCGCGATTGGATTTCTAAAAAGGTTGAGGGCAATAACTTTTTCAATGCGTTAGATAATGCGATCGCTGAAGAGGGCCTCAAGCTCATTTTCCTCATTCGCCTATCGCCTGCCTTCCCGTTTAACCTGCTCAACTATGCCTTGGGGCTTACCAAAGTTTCTCTGCAAGACTATGTTTTAGGCACCACAGGCATTATTCCTGGCACTATTATGTACGTCTATCTTGGGTCGCTTGTCGGTGACTTAGCGATGCTAGGGGCCGGGGAAGCGCCCTCCAATCCCATTATTAGCTGGATTATTAGGATCCTCATCTTCGTCACGATTGTGGCCATCTCACTCTACATCTCTAAAATTGCGCGTAAGGCGCTCAAGGCTTCTGTGCCCGCTGCAGATGAGCCCTCAACCGACATGGCTTAAGCGGCAGCGTTTAAAGCAGCCTCGCAAAGACACTTGCTAAGCAATTACCCATGAAGCTAACTCAAAAATTCTGGGGCCTGTGCCTAGTGGCCGTCTGCGCTGTTGTGAGCATTCACAGGGTTGGATGGGACACGCTTGCCGTCCTGGCAAACCGCGATGCTTTAATTCATTTTTTTTCAGAGGCCGATGGCTCCCCGATTCGGGGCATCGGTCTTTTTTTGTTGGCGCATATTGTGGCGAATGCGGTGGGCGTTCCCGGTACGCTCCTGGTGGTAGTGGGTGGCGCGGTGTACGGCCTGTGGTGGGGCACGCTGTGGTCTGTGATTGGCGCAACGTTGGGTGCGATCGCGGCCTTTTGGCTCGCGCGCCATCTTTTTTATGACTGGTTTAAGCAGCGCTTTTCCCAGCGCCCCTTCTTTCAAAAGATCAATCAAACCATCTGTAAAAGCGGCCTTGCTTGCGTGTTGATTATCCGGTTTTCACCGATCTCGCCGTTTAATGCCGTCAATTTTGCTTTGGGATTGACCCCTGTTTCTTTGAGATACTACGCGGCGGGCACGCTCATTGGCATTATTCCTGGCACACTAGCCTATACCTGGCTAGGCGTCACGGGGGCGGAAGCGCTCAGCGGCGGCAGCCTAACGCCCTTAATACTCTGCCTTATTGGCTTAATGGCGCTCTCGGCGCTGCCTTTGATTATTCAAAACCGCTCACTTTTGCGCTAGCGTCAGTGATATTTATCACAGCTGTAGAGTTGCCTCGGCACTGACTAATATCACTTTCAATGGGGCAATTACTCAGCTTTGAAGTATTGTGTGTAGCGATTAGCACTCAGTATTAAATCACCCTAGTGAACGAACTAACCCTCTAGGGGATGCCCTCTGAGTACCTACATTCGGTCAGGATTGGGACAACAACGCTTTTGACTCCCGTTCGTACAGCCCAGAATGGCTAAGGCCAGCCTTATGGTCGAGGCTCTAGGCATTTGAGGCTCTAGATGGCCGAGGCGTCTTTCTCGGACATCATCTCGGTTAGCCACAACAAACAACTGTCTAACAGCAACAACCGTCCCAAGTCAGCGTCGTGTCTACCTCGTTGACCATTCAGCTAACCGGTTTCTCAACAGCAGGAGAAATGGGAAACTATTTCACCCATTTCAGCTCTTCAAAACGTCGCTGTCCTAAATTCTGCGACATATCATCTTTTGGGAGCATTTTTCTTGAAAAATCATCAAAAGCTTCGTAAAGATTTACAGCTTTAAAAGCTGCGCTACTAAAGATTGGTGACGATTCAGGACAGATAGGAAAACAAATTAGATTGTCTTAAGGTTCAACGTTAAGGACGCCTGAGATTAGCGCCTTCATCTGCGGTAAAAGTTGATAATTCGTTAGCTGAGCCCGTTTCAACCGCCTGATTTTGGCACATCTCAAAAAAACTTTCTTCAGCGAAAAATTGAGCAAATACCGCCTCGATGTGCTAATTGATACAAAAAGTGAGCGGCTCAAGGATTGATTTGGTGCAATTCGCAGTGTAATAATCATTCCCCAGAAGGATTTAGGTGTAATTACGAGCGAGTATTTACTGAGGCCGCGCCAAAACGCAATTTTTAGCTAGGACATCTAGATCATTAGCGACTGGGGTTTATTCCCCTTTCGCATGGTGTTCGTACTTGTACGGCTTGGCTGCTGTTTTATGTGTGGCTCGAGGTCAAACAATTCGATACGTAGCGCTAAAGCCAGTTCTGTTTCAACTCAAGTTCATCTTTAAGAAACTGCGATGGCATTTCGCCACAGCGCTTGTGAGTCAGGCGATGTGGCGAAAGCTCAAGGTACCTGTTGGCGATCGCACTTAAAAGAGAATCAGCATCCCGAATGCACACGCCCGAATGCACACGCCCGAATGCACACGCTAGTTACTGAGCTGTTTGGAGTCTGTCATCGCTTGGCAGACCTCTAATGAACTCTAAGCAGCTATTCCAGCCGAGGCTAATTAGGTTAATTAATTGGTTTTAGAAATGTTCACGAGAAAAATGCTTAGCCGCAAAACCCTGAGTAGGCTACTGAGTTCCGCTCCCCGCAAGGTGGTAAGGCGATCGCTCAAATTTGGCCTGTTCGTAGCGTTAGGCATTGTCTTAAGCGTTGCGCTTAATGTCTTGCTAGCGTCGCCGTCGGCTGCGCAAGTCGCTATCCCTAACCAGGCTACCGTTCAGTTCGACCAACCTGTCGACGGCGGAGACCCTGGCGATCCTGGTGACCCCGGCGGTCCCGGAGACCCCGGAGACCCCGGAGATCCTGGTGACCCCGGCGCTGTTACTCGCACGAACACCCCTTCTAACACTGTGACCTACCCGCTCAATGCCGTGCTGGGTATTGACATTCCTGGCGAACCGCCCAATGACCCTAGCTTGCCAAACCTGACCCTGGTTAAGTCGGCTAATAAGGGCGCTGCTGAGCCCGGCGATGTGGTGGTTTATCAGCTGCTGGTTCGCAACGAAGCCACCAACGGCCAAGTTGCTAACAATTTACAGATTATCGATACACTTCCGCTCGGTGTGCAGCTGGTAGACGGTTCTGTTACTGGCGATCTCAGCACGACTGCAAATGGCCGAGACCTTTTGATTAGTCTGCCGCCTTTGGGGGCTGGCGAGCAGTTGAGTATCAACTACGCAACGATTATGACCCCAGATGCCGTTCGAGGCACCGGTCGTAACGTTGCCTTGGCCTCAGCTACGGGCTTCAACAGTGACCAAGACACTTTTAGGCTGGCCATTGGAGAAGGTATCTTGTCGGACTGCGGCACCATTGTTGGCCGTGTGTTTGTGGATAAAAACTTTGATGGACAGCAGCAGCCTGGGGAGGCGGGTGTCCCTAACGCAGTGGTCTTCTTAGAAAGCGGTAATCGCATCATTACGGATGCCGATGGCCTGTTCTCCGTAGCCAATGCGCTATCGGGCAACCGCGTTGGCACGCTAGACCTCAGCAGCCTGCCGGGCTACACGTTAGCGCCAAACCTCTTCCGAATAGAGGAAAACAGTCAGTCTCGTTTAGTTCATCTACCTACTGGCGGTCTCGCTCGGATGAACTTCGCTGTGACCCCCGCATTTGGTGAAGGAGAAGGTTAAACATGCGCTTACTAAAAAATCTCAGTTTTTTCACGTCTGCTGTTGGTTTGCTTCTCCTCGTTGCAACCCCTACAAAGGCACAAGATATCCAGGCGGGTACCCAAGAAAACGCCCGCTCCCTTGCTCAAGCTGATCTCTCTCACTCTGGGGCAAAAGGCCAGGTTAAAGGGCCCTCTTCTACCTTGACGCAGCTTCTGTCATCGGCGGATGCTGCTAGGCCTTTGAGCGCGTCTCAGGGGTTGGCGCTTTCAGAGCTAATGCGCCTTTCAGAGGCTGAGCTGAACCAGTTGGAGGCCCCTGCCGCAGAGAGCAGTCATCAGGATCAAGATGATGCTTTGCAAGCATTGATGGCGTCCCCCGAGCGCGGTGATGCGGTTTCTGAGGCAGCGTCGGCACCTCGCCTTGAGCCGCTCCTGGCACAAACTGTTCAGTCAGCGACAGAAGCGCTCACAGAAGAAGGCCAGCAGGTACTGCCTCCCGGCACGCCGATTAATACCCAGATCCTGTACGAGCGCACTCAAAATGAAGCAGAAGGCGTTATTGATGAGCAAGTGATTCGTCGGGTGCCCGATCCGGCCTTGCTGCGCGAACAGCTAACCGCCTACAAAATTCAGGTCGCGCCCGTTGGTGAGGCTCAAGTTCAGGCAGACCGCCGTTCGACTGTGCTCATTGGGGGTAGCGTTACCGACGCCGATGGCAATGTGCTCGATAACGACATTGTCGTCACCTTGAGTACGAGCGCTGGTGAATTTATTAGCGCTGACTACGACATTGACCGGGCTGGTTTCCAGGTGCTGGCTCGCCGAGGCGAATTTACCTCTGAGCTGCGCTCTAGCTTAGATGCTCAGCGGGTGGTGGTTCGCGCTAGCGCTGCGCGGGATGATTTACTCTCCACAACGCCGCTGCCGCTACCTGACAACTTGGTAGACGGGCCCCGTGAGATTGATGCCTATACGGAAATTACGTTCACAACCAACTTGCGACCTTCTTTGGTCACGGGTGTTATCGATCTTCGCTGGGGTCCGGCTTCTACAGACTTATGGAGTAGCTTTAGTGACTTCCTCAGGCCCGAAGACATTGGCAAAACTGAGTTCAGCGCCAGAACGGCTGTATTTGCAACCGGGGCGCTGGGCGACTGGCTCTTTACCGGGGCGTATAACAGCGATCTCAATCTCAACGAGCGCTGCGACAACCTAGGCACTGCCCTTTACAACAGCGGCAGCGACTGTAGCGGCAAGTCAAAGTATCCGGTGTACGGGGACAGCTCCAGTGAGGACTTCCTCACGCCGTCTCAGGACAGCCTGTATCTGCGTTTTCAGCAGGATGCCTCGGTGGTAGGGGCCGACCCCAACTTCTTCATGTGGGGTGACTACAGCACCAACGAATTTTCTCGGCCTTCGCAGCTGTTTACCGCCACTAGCCGTCAGCTACACGGCTTCATGGGTAACTACACCTTTGGTAGTGGCAACAGCGGCCTTCAGCTCACGGCAATGTATGCCGACAATATTCGTCCTTTCAAGCGAGACACCATCGTTCCCGATGGCACTAGCGGCTACTACTTCCTCTCTGAGCCTTTGGTCCTTGCAGGCAGTGAAGAGATTTACATTGAAGTAGAAGAGCTAAACCGCCCTGGTACTGTGGTTGAGCGGGTGGCGCTGAGTCGAGGCGCTGACTACCGCATCGACTATGATCGCGGCGCGATTTTGTTCACGCAGCCCGTTACGATCACCGATGCAAACCCCTTTGGCCGCACGCTGGTGCGCCGGATTGTGGCGTCCTATCAGGTAGAAGGTGAGGAAACTGGCGGCGAACTCTTTGGTGGTCGCGCTCAGTACAACTTCTCCTACGACATAGATTCTCCTAGCTGGATTGGCGCATCGGTTATTACCGAAGACAACAACAACACCGACTTTACGCTTTATGGCGTAGACGCTCTATTTTCACTCGGTGATTATGGCCAGCTGATTGCAGAATATGCTCAATCTTCTCTAGACGGGGCTAACACAGGCTTTAATAGCGGCGACGGTTCGGCCTATCGAATCGAGGCTAGAGGCGAGTTTACCGACAATATTTCTGCCTTGGCCTACTTGCGCGGCGCGGACAGTGAGTTTAGCAACAACGCAACCACGAGCTTCCGCCCAGGGCAAACCCGGTGGGGTGCAGAAGTGTCTGCTTTAGTGGGCAAAAACACCCTGCTGGACTTCAGCTACGACCAAGAAGAAAATCGCGGGACAGCGCCCGCGGTTCTGACTGGCTTTGACGCCCTGCGTAATCCTGGCTTTTTTGCCGCACCTGGAGCTGAAATTGACAACTCGCTCACAACCATTAGAGCGGGCATTCAGCAGCAGATAGGCGCAGCCACTGTAGATCTGGCCTATCTGTATCGCGACCGAGAAGATCGAACCTTTGACGATCTTGACTTTAGCGGCTCTCAGCTCGTGTCTGGTTTGACCCTGCCGCTGGCGAGCAACCTGTCTTTCCGCGCTCAAAACGAGCTGAACCTAGGCGGCGGTGACGACCTGGTCTATCCTGACCGCACCGTGCTCGGGTTGGACTATACGCCTATTCCTGAGGTGACCGTCCGCCTCGCGCAGCAGTTCTTTGGCAGTAGTGATGTCGCGCCTGATTCGATCACCTCACTCGATACGCTGCTCAACTACGACATTACCGACAACACCCAGCTCACAGGACGTTATTCGGTGCTCGGCGGCTACAAAGGGCTGGTCGGACAAGGTGCGGTTGGCCTGAATCATCGTTGGAACATTGCGCCAGGGCTAAATGTTGACCTGGGTTATGAGCGTGTCGTTGGCGAAGGCTTAGGCGTTATCGGTACTGGTGAGCGCTTTAGTCAGCCCTTTGCGGTGGGTCAGTCGGCAGCGGCGCTGGGTATTGTTCCGGGCAGCACCTACTCTGCGGGGATCGAATACATTGATAATTCCAGCTTCCAGGCCAGCGCGCGGGCTGAGTTCCGCGATAGCGACAGCAATGGCGACAACACTGTGCTGACTGCTGCTCTGGCTGGAAAGCTATCGCCTGCACTCACAGCCTTGGCCCGATACGAGTACGCCAACTACGCGAACCAAACTCTCACTGAGCGCTTCGGTGACACCAGCAGTCTCAGAGTGGGCATGGCCTATCGCAACCCTTACAGCGATAAGTTCAATGCGCTGTTGAGCTACGAGTACGCGACCAACCCTGGGCTCTCTATCAACTCAACGGGTGATGAAGATATTGACGAGCACACCCTGGCGGCAGAGGCGATTTATGCGCCGAACTATCGCTGGGAGTTCTACGGAAAGTACGGCTTACGGTACACCAATGCGAGCCTTGCTTCCCTGGGCGTTGGTGATGTGTCGAACACAATTCACCTAGCGCAGATGAGAACGACCTATCGTCTGGGCTACCGATGGGATTTGGCGGGTGAAATTCGCTATGTCTCTCAACCTTCTATCAACTTTGATGAAACGGCCTTTGCGGTTGAAACCGGCTACTACATCACGCCTGACTTAAGAATGGGCGTGGGCTATAGCTTTGGTGCTGCCAATGATCGCAGTTTCCAAGGCAGCGGCTACCGCGATGACGACGGCTTTTATGTGGGGGCCACCTTTAAGGTCAATGAGCTGTTTAACGGCTTTGGCTTACAAGACCCAGCGCCCGTGCAACAAACGGAGTCTTTGGTGAGTGACGATGAGGTCGATGGGCAAGGACAGGCCAGTCCGACGTCTCAGGGCGATCGCACTGGTCTTCCCGATGCAGAACTACTCATCTTCGGCGGGCCTCAGGTGGATTTAGCGCCTAGTGATGGTTCTTCTGGCTCCAGTTCTCCTGGTTCAGACGGCTTCGATTCAGATGGCTTTGATTCAGATGGCTTCGATTCAGATGGATCTGGCTTCAACGACTCTGCTCCTGGTGGCATGGATGCTGACGGTTCAGGCACCAGCGGCGCTGGTTCTGAAGGGTCAGGCTCTGAGGGTTCAGGCTCTGAGGGTTCAGGCTCTGAGGGTTCAGGCACCAGCGGTTCAGGTGTCAACATTCCTATCGTGCCGGGCTTACCGTCTGGTTCGACTGGACCTGCTCCAGGTAGTCCCTCACCCGGCAGTACTTCGCCGGGGATGACGGCTCCAGATAGCGATGTGGCTCCCAGCGGTACCGTACCGGGTAGTTCTGCGCCAGGGAGTACTACACCAGACGGTACTTCTCCAGGCAGTACTTCTCCAGGCAGTACTTCTCCAGACGGTGCCTTCCCAGGCAGCTCAGATACCGAAGGTTCAGCTTCAGACGGTTCCAGCGGCTTCAACGGCGCTGGCTCAGACGACGCTGGCTCAGAGGCAACGCCTGCCCCTGCCTCAGAACCCACCCCTGCTTCAGAGCCTATTAGAGGTCTCTGGTGATGATCGTAGAGAAATCGCGACCCGAGGACGTGAACAACCAGCCCATGACCAGTCGATTTACTAGCCGATTTACCCACAGACCTGAAATGTCAACGAACACCCCCCGGCGTCATCCTGACAGCGCTCTGTCCAACGCTTGTGCTCACCGAGTAGACCGCTCACCGTTTGGTCGCTTACTGTTTGCTCGCTCGCTGTCTCTAACGGCTCTGCTGTTTGGGGCTGTGGCGCTGGTAAGCGGTCCTCTGGCGGCCCAGGCTCAGTCCGACGAGGCCCTTCGAGAAGGTACCTCTGAAATCGTTTCGCCAGACGCCATTTCACCAGACGCCATTGCGCCAGACACCATTGCACAAGAGGCCCTGCCGGTTCAAGTGCCTGCTGGCGCTGCTGCATCAGTGGTCAGTATTACCGTAAACAGTGATGGCGACGGCCCGATCACGCCAGATGAGGCGCTTACACTGCGTGAGGCCATTGAAATTGCTAACGGTACGCTGCCCGTTACCGCACTTAGTAACGCTGAGTCTGCACTGCTAAGCCCTGCCGCATCACCCAGCATCAACTTTGCCCTCTTGGGTGACACGCGCATTGAGTTAACCGAAGTGTTACCGGCCATCACTGCGAGTGGTCTCACCATCGACGGCACCACCCAGTCTGGCTATGGTGCAGACTCGGATGAGCCTGCGATTGTACCTGTGCCCGTGCCTGCGGTGTCTATTACGCCAAGTTCAGGGGCTGAGGTGTTTCGAGGGATTACCATCAGTGCCGATGACGTTACGGTACGGGGCTTGAGCCTGTACGGCTTTTCGTCAGAGCATCGGCGTACGGTGTCCACACCGCCCGCTGATATTTTTATTTCGCACTCGATTCCTCCGCAGGGCAATGACAGCATCGGCGGCAGTGGCCCCGATTCTCCCTCGGCCAGAGAGCTGCGCCTCACGCCCGCAGAATATGAGCAGGCACCTAAGAACGTTGTGATTGAAGATAACTGGCTAGGGGTTTCTCCGGCAGGCGGCATTCCAATTCCGGACGAGATGTCTGCTTTTGGCGTGTCTGTTTTCAACGCAAAAGACGCCGTTGTTCAGCGCAATCGGATTGAGTATCACGAAGGGAGTGGCATTATTACCGGCGCGCTCGCTCAGGGCTTAGTCGTGACTGAAAACACCATTATCGGTAATGGCCTAGCAGGTATGCCCGATGGCATTCGCTTTGATGGCGATATTGATGGTGCCCAGGTGTACGGCAACCTGATGTGCGCCAATGACGGCAGCGGCCTGTATATGTTCAAGCCCCAAGGTTCCGCCAGTATTTATGACAATGACATTCGGTTTAACGGGCGTCGCTTGCGCAGACCAGGTGTGTATCTCATGGGGAATGGCCATGAGGTAAGGGATAACTATATTGCTTATCAGCCAGGGCCCGGCGTGGCGATCGCAGCCTACCCTGAAAGTGAGCAAAACCTGATTCGCAACAACCAGTTCCGTCAGCTCGATGGCCTCAGCGTAGACCTCACCTACAACCACGAAGCGCGCCCCAGCGACTACCAGTTTGGCGATGGTCCTAACCCACCGCGAAATTCCGGCAACCGCCGTCGCGATTCTGCCAATTCTGCGATTAACGCGCCTGAGTTTGAGGCTTATGTTTTCCCGATGGATGGCAGCAGCACGATGGTGACTGGCTATGCCGATCCAGGCTCGGAAGTTGATATTTATCGGGTGGCTAGCAAGCGCCGCATTTATGGTGAACTCAGCGAGCTGGTCACCAGCGTTCCGGTCGCTGAAGATGGGACGTTTAGCGTGAGCCTTGATGAGCCTGAAGGGACGTTGGTGAGCGCGATCGCAACCGATGCCCGATACGGTACTTCTGAGCCCTCCCCAGTGGCCGCCCTAGGCGTTGAGCCCCCACTTTTGGCCGCCGCACCTTACCAGCCAGTGTGCCAAGATCCTGAGCCCGAACCTCAGCCAGACCCCGTCGAAATGGAGGTTCCTATCAACCTGCGCATTCCTCGCAATATTCACTTTGCGCTAGATAGGTCCTTTATCAGCGCAGAAAGTGCCAACATTTTGGATCAAATTGCCGGGGCTTTGGCGGCTTATCCTTCACTGACGATTGAGCTTCAGGGCCACACAGACCCTCGTGCTAGTAACGCTTATAACGAAGCACTCGGTGAACGGCGTGCCCTGTCGGCCCGTGACTATCTGCTGCAAAAAGGCATTGCCCCAGAGCGCATGCGGATCCGTTCTTTTGGAGAATCTCAGCTGATTTCTACGGTGCCTGATGTCGTGGACTATGCACGCGATCGCCGCGTCGAATTTATGTTCTTCGATACTCGAGGTCTCGATATCACTTTTGAAGATCTAGAGACTGACTTGCAGATTGAATAATGCCTTGGGCAGGGGTCCAAGCTTTGCTTCGGCGAGGCTTGGACCTGTTGCTAAAAGAGTGTTGATAAAAATCTTCTTAAGGTCTTCTAAACGCGCTTTACCCCTCTTAACAAACCCGCTAACAAACCCGCTTTTGTTATCTCCCATGTATCCAATTAACCGACACCGCGTCCAGTCTATGTTGACCTCTACATCTCCTAACCGAAGCGGTCATCAGAGTAAGGCCAAAGACAGTCTGGCCAAAGACAGTCTGGCCAAAGACAGTCCGGCAAAAGGCATGGCCAACGCTGCGACTCGTCAAAAGCGCGCGCTTTCTCAGCGCCTAGCCGCAGCGACCTTAGCGGTCACCTCGCTGCTCGCAGCCCCCGCCGCCAGCTATGCCCAACAGATTGCCCGGCCCACCATCCGGCCTGACGATGTTGCCCAAGCCTGTTTTGCTGTGGCGGACAACGGTGCGAGTAACGGTAGCACCAGTGGCGCTGAGGCCCAAGACTTTTTGGTCAGAATCAACTCAGTGGCTGCCAACAGCGTGTCGCTGGTAAACCCTATCGTCACTGACGACGGCACGCCGGTGACTTTCGTTGAGGCGATGACCTCCCGCCCTGATTTTGGCGAACTGATTGTGGCCGATGAGAACAGAATCGGTCGTGTGGATCCGACGACAGGTGTATTCACCCTTTTAGGCACGCTCACCTCTTCTTCTGACTTTGATGCGATTGTGATTGAGCTCATCGGGACTGAAAATCGCCTGCTGGCCGTTTCAAAAGGGAACAACCCTAACGTGCTGGTCGAAGTCATCTTAGATGTTGACCCAGCGACTAACCAGGCGGTGGGTATTTTGAGTGAATCTGCAGGGCCTACCCTAACGAATTTCCCAGCTGGCACTGGTTCGATTGATGGTATTGCCCTATCGCCGGATGGCACGCTTCTGGGGATTGCTAACAACGGTGCAAGTTCTCCTCAAAAGCTGGTCATTATCGATGAAGCCACAGGCGTACTCACCGAGCTAGGCGACTTTGTAGACGGTGCTGGCGTTATTCCAGACGTTGAAGATATCAGCTTTGACCTAGGAGGCAACCTGTTTGCCAGCTCGGGAAGTAACAACCTTAGATTCCAAGACAACGGCTTTTTTGTTCCTTTATCAGCGAATGATGGCACGCCTTTACCGGTGACAGATGTCATTGCGCTTGGGCAAGACGGCGGCACGGACTTTGAAGCCTCTTCCTGCTTAAGGCCGCAAGGTGATGTTGTGGATGGGCCAGGGGACTTAATCCTAGTCAAGCGGATTACGGCGGTTACCCGAGATGGTGAAGAAACCCGATTTAATGACTTTGTTGATCAAGCCGGAGAGACAGACGACAATACGCTGCGCGATTTGATTACTGCCAGGTTCCCCAACCAGGGCGCTAATTTCCCGGCGGGTGTGCTGCAATCTCCTACAAGGCTTGAAACGGGCGATGAGGTGGAATATACCGTGTATGTCTACAATCCATCGCTGGCGACTGTTAACAATGCGGTTTTGTGTGACCCTATCCAGCCACCAGGCATTTTGAATTCAGAGAGCGTTGGCTTTTCGGCACCTAGCAGCAATTTGAACCTGTCCTTTGTACAGAACGCTAGCTTTGCCAGAGCGCCTTTGTCAGCAGCACCGGCTGACTGTGCTGGCGTCATTGCCGGGTCTGATGCGGACCGACAGTTTCCTTCTGGCCCACCCGGCCCCACCGGCGGGTTGGATGAGGGCGCAGGTGGCGGCATTGTCACCAATAGCTTCAACGTTGGCCCAGACCAGCTTTCTGCTTTACGTTTCAACATCACGGTCGGTGAAGTTGAAGATACGGCGGCAGTCCCTGAGCAGTAGGTGCGAGGATATCTGCTCCCTTAAGGATATCTGCTCCCTTAATAGAAGGTTTGAGAATAGAAGGTTTGACTAAAGCCTGAATAAAAAAAGCCGCTGGTCTTAGAGATAGACTAGCGGCTTTTTTGATGTGCTAAAGCGAACGGTGGTTACCTATTCACTAATGAAGGAATTATGAAGTCGCTTTGGTTACTAAGTCATAAAAGTATTTCCTTGCTCCGATTTTTGACCGCTCATTTGACCGCTCATTGAAGCGGGCTAAACGAATCGCTCAATCGCTCTAGAGACAAAGGTTTTGGCCTTTTAGGGCGTTTCAATTTGCGTATAAATACGCATTAAATACGTCTTTAGAAAATCGATAAGTGTGGCGAATTCTTTACAAAGGCAGTAGTATTACACAGGTATCTATGTAAATTTTCGTCATACAAGCGACCGAACTGTTGCCTTTTTTAGAGGTAACGTCTAGCGCGATCGCACAGACCATAATTTATACCAGGGTGATATTTATCATGCCAGCACTTCTTCCCATTATTGCCATCATCGCTGTGTTTGTATTCATTAGCGCCCACGCAGCCACCAATCCACCTCGCCGCAGAGGCTATTACGACGACTACCGTTCACGCGGTGGCTCCGGCGGCGGCAGAGGCCGTTCCTCTGGCGGTGGCGGCGGTGGCTATGACAGAGACCGTGGCAGCAGTCGTTCAGGAGGAGGAGGCTCTAGAGGGTCTTCCAGGCAATACGACCGTAATCGCTATTAAGGCCATTAATCCTACGGATTAACCACACAACTCAATAGCCTTCACCACTGGCGCGGCCCCGTTTCTTTTATTGACGGGGCCGCGCTTGCGTTGTGGATGCAGTTATAAAACTACTCACAATACCTAAGAAAGAGTAAAGCGCAGCGCTCTAGAGAAAATACGGGCAGTAGGATTACTCAATCAGTTGCAGCTGGGTCTTTATTTTTGACACTGGCTAGCAACGCTTACGCAGGGTGCATCCAAGTCCTAATCCATAGGTATACCGCCATGCCAGCTCTATTTCCGATTTTTGCGATCGCTGCTGTCCTTGTCTTTATTAGCACCCACGCCGCTGTTTCTAAGCCCGTCAAAAAGAAGCCAAAGCCGCCTTCTGATCTTGCTCAGGCCATCGACAAAATGATTCAGGCCTCGACTGAGGCTAAGGGACAAGGCAACTCTAAGTAATGTCAGTCCCTGCGTCGCTTTGCTTTGCCAAGGAATGCCTACCAAGACAGGCGTAGCTGAAGCGTAGCAGAGGCCGAGATGGGTTCTATGCGGATGGTGCGTCATCACCGTCGCCTATCCGCACGACGGAGCCATCTACGTTGCCCTGAATGTTAATAGTCTCATCGCCTGTTCTGCTGTTGGCCACTGCTTTTACATCTACCGTCACCGGCCTTTGTGCTAAAGACTGGGCAATCGTGGTCATATCAGCGCTTTTCTGACGATACAGTTCAATAATCTCTTCTTTTTGCCCTATCGCCTGTTCCTTGCTGGCCAGTAGCGCTTTGTACTCTTGCTCCACCGCCGCCAGCTTCAGTTCATATTCCTGCTTAAATGCGCCATGAATCACAGGCTTATCTGCGTCAGGATGGGTGTTTAGGCGGACCACCATCACACCGTTGCCTTTTTTCTCAATGCTCTGAATCTCAAGGTCTGCGCCTTGGTGCTCTACCTGAATGGTCTGGAAGGTTTGCACAAAGGCTTGCCAGTCCATGCCATCGCGAAAGATGAGATCGATGGTGTTGAGTACTTCTTCAAACAGCTCGCTAAACTCACCGGGTTCAAAGGTGCCGCTGTTGGGTCGGCGCTCTTGCTGGTTGCGCAGCAAGTACACATGCTCGCACAGGGCTCCGGTGAGCAGTGTGGTGCTATCAATATTCCAAGACTCTACGCAAGCAGCGGTGAGGTTAGCCTGATGAAAGTTGGTACCCAGTGCCTTTATGCTAGTGAGCGTGGCTCGCTGTAGGTCTGCACCTTCTAAGCTGGCACCGCTTAGATTAGTATCAGTCATATCCAAGTCTGCAAGACTTGCGCCAGCAAGATAAGCTCCCTTTAGATTTAGACTTGTGTAAGATTTGTCAGAGCCAGTGCGCAGACAAACTAATAGGTTCAGTGCCGTAGGATTTGAGAGGAGTGTACTGTATGTCCGTGAGAGGTGAAGCTGCTGAGAGAGATGAAAACAAGTGCAATGGAGTTTGCTTTTGTAAAAGTGGGCTCCTTTGACGGTGGCTTTAGAAAAGTTGGCATTGGTGAGATCTGCTCCATCGAACCGGGTCCCTCCGAGAGCTCCCAGGCCTACAGCTAAATCGCGGATAAGTTTGTCACGGGGATCTCCAGAAAGAGCCCTGTGACCTATCTTCAAATTGAGTTTAGTGAGTAACAGAACAACAATAGCTACTAGGCCTACTACAAGAGGTTGTGCCTCGAAAGCAATTGCACCAAAAACAGAACCAGTATTAGCCATAATCAGAGCGACGGTGCCCAGATCCGCGAAAGCACTAGCGAAAGTTCCTGCGAAAGCGCCAGCACCAGCGAGAGCAAGAGCAAAAGCACTTTCGCCAGCGTGAGCCAGAACCAGAGTTCCTGCGAAAGCGCCAGTAAGAGCGAAAGTACTAGCGCCAGCGAGAGCAAGAGCAAGAGCGAAAGCGAAAGCGACTACTGTTGCTGAAATACCTTGACGATAATTGAAATAAATAGCGGTTGTAATAATTACACAGCCAACAATTCCAAAGGTAATATCTTCCACCGCAGCGTCACTTGGTGAAATAATAGAATCGAGAAAAAGGGTTACAAATATTCCGAATAGTGCTGAAGCTAGTCCGGCAATTATTAAAGCGAACAAGACAATAGGTAGTAGCCATCGCCGTTGAATGCCTGTCTTCGACTCACATAACTGAGCTTCAATCAACATTGCCTGGTTGAATTTGACTCCGCGCAAATCTGTTCGGCTTAGGTTTGCACCAGAGAGGTTAATGCCTGATAGATTCATTCCTCGCAGTGACTCGCCGTTAAGATCTACCTTTCGAAAGTTTCGTTCTCCTTTTTGGTAGCGCCTCAGCAGTTCCTTTGCCTTCATCGCCTATTTCTCACAGTCCACGCCCGTATTCTCCCATTGGATGGAAAATAACCCTACTCACTTCATCAGCTTTTATTAATCGTTATCGCGCTACAGCTCGCATCTCTGCCTAACCCAGGTCGTAGTGCTATCTCTTAGTGCGCAATTCTGTATGCGACTCCTAGTGCGAAGGCTATTATTGTGCAAGACGTGTCTTTAGCCAAGCTGATAGATCGTTTAAGTCAGCAAAATCCAGTAAGTCTTCGCTCAAGGCTTCTAGTGCCTCAATGGGGGCTGAGCTAATGGCCGCACGATTATTTTTCGGCAGCGTGCCGAAGCGCTTTTCCAGTAGCCTGATGACCAGTTTAAGGGTCGCTTCTTCGCGGCCTTCTTCGCGGCCTTCCTCCTTGGAGGTATCGACTACGTTTTTGAGGTCTCGGTAGTATTTCAGGCTGTCTTCGTAGGCATCTTGTTCATCTAGCGAAAAGTTTGCTATTTCAGCGGTTTCAAATAGCTGCCTAAATGTTTGCTCCTGGAGCGCCTTGGGCGGATCGCCAAGTTCTGGCAAATGTTTTAGCAAGAATAGCCACTTATCAAAATGGCTTTCTAGCTGCTCGATAGTTTTTTTGAATTTGGGTAGCTCTAAATAGATAAACTTCAATTTGTCATAAAAGACGTCGCACTTTTGGTCCTTTAGCTCAACGGTGTGCAAAATCGTATCGTCGTCTTTATGCTCATCAAAAACAAAGTCTAAAATGCCTACGGTGTAAACCGGTGATAGCCGATAATCCCAAATGCCTTGCTGGGCCTGCTCCTGAATCGGAAACGTAGAATAGTAAACGCTGCGATCTTTGAAGTAGTTTTGTTTGGCCTTTTGAATCTCTACGATGAAGCTCTCGCCGTTTTCACTTTTACAGTAAATGTCGAAAATGGCCTTTCGATCTATGGGCGTGTTGCCCAAATTTTCACTGTTGCGATAGCTTAAGTCGCTGATGGTGTGGCGCTCTGGCAAAATGACGTTCAAAAAATCAATCAGCAGCGCTTTGTTGGGCTCGGTGCCAAACAGCCGCTTGAAGCCAAAGTCTGTCAGCGGATTGATATATCTTTCCTGACTCAGCCTACGAGAAAACATCAGTGCCCGTTCTTTCCCAACTATTCTTTTACCCTAGCAAAGAGACTGGGCGATCGCGCCAACAGGTTGAATAATACCAAGGAGTATAGAGACCAACGTTTCTAATTCCAGCGGTACGGCATATAGCTTTGTATCTTGCAAAATTTTGCGTTCAGCTCGCAAAAACTGTCCAAACTGCCAGCTATCACCTGTAGTCACCGCACCATAAATAATCGGAGTATCCTGCCGCGTCCATTGATCGAGCGCAATCATCTCCGCACCCAGCTGCGTAAACCCCCGACTCAGATCAGCATTTTTCGCTTCAACCACAAGCAGGTTGTGGGGACTCGGAATAAAGTAATCCAAGGTCCCCTTCAGCTGATTGCCGACATCCACTCGATACTCGATTTTGAGCTTTTGATTGGCTTGGCCACACACCGCGAACATAATCGGCGCGATGATTGCTTCACGCCTAGCCATTTCGCTCGTTAAGTTGGTGAGTCGTGAAGCCAGCTCTAACCGCTGGTGCAAATCTTTTACAAACGGTAGCGGCCCAGCTGCGGGCTGCAAAGATAGCGGGAGACGCTCGTAGCTACAGCCTAGCTCTGCAAAGATATCCTCTGCGTCAAAATTTAGCTCAAAGTATTTGCCAAAAGTGTAGCTAGCCTGCGGATCGAGAATACGAGGTTTACTCATAGCGCTGACCGATCTAAATGTCTGCTCGATTCTTTTTCCAAGATAGCCCCAAAGTTTGCTTAAGGAACGCTTTGTCCGTGGCTTACTGAATGGCGGCTTTTAACTGCCCGCAAAACTCACCTACCGCAGCCAATCCTTCTTCCGGTGACCCCGCAGCCAACCGCTTCACGATCGCACTCCCCACAATCACGCCATCTGCGCCCCAGTCTTTTAGCTGCTTGGCCTGGGCCGGTTCTGATACGCCAAAGCCCACCCCAATTGGCTTATCGGTTGCTTGGTGTAAGTCCGCCAGTAGGCCCTCTACTCGGTTGGCAATTTCTACACGCACGCCGGTCACACCGGTGACGCTCACCAAATACACAAAGCCTTGCGATCGCTCAACAATAGACTTGATTCGCGCCATCGGTGAGGTGGGGGCTACCAGCAAAATCACAGCAATGCCGATTTTTTCTGCGGCGGTGAGCAGGGTGTCCATTTCTTCTAAGGGTAAGTCAGGCACCACTAAGCCCCGAGCACCCGCTTCGTAAATGTCCTTTAAAAAGGTTTCTACGCCTCGGTTTAGCACCGGGTTGTAGTAGGTGAATAGGATAATAGGGGCTGAGAGCTTGGGGCTGACGTCTTTGACTAGGCCCAGGACGGCGTCAAGTGTGGTGCCTTTTTTGAGCGATCGCGTTGCCGCCGCCTGAATCGTCGGTCCATCCGCCAGCGGGTCCGCATAAGGTACCCCCAGCTCAATCAAATCCGCGCCATTCTTATCGAGCACTTGCAAGGCTTTTGCTGTCGTGCCAAGGTCAGGATCGCCCGCCGTAATAAACGGAATCAGCGCGCAGTCTTTATTGGCACGCAATCGATCAAACTGCTCTTTAACAGACACCATAATCATTCGCCGGTTTATCTATCTACCGGTTTATCTATATATTCAAAGGTCAAAAATAACCATACCAGATCAGAATTGGGGATTAGGGAAGTAGGGGAAACGCTTATCAATACGCTCCCCAATTCCCCTACTTCCCCTAGCGCCCTACACCTTCTCTAGCTTCTTCCTGCGTAGCCTTTGCCTGCCGCTCTGCCTCTACCTCGGCCTGAAGCTGAGCAATTTCCTCGGGGCTCATTTCTTCCAGTCGCTTTTGCAGCACCGCATTCTCGTAATCCTCTAGCTGCTGAAAGTAGGTCATCTTTTTGCCCAGCGCCCGCGATAGGTAGGTTGCCGTCCAGCCTAATAGGCCTGCGACTAGCACTACCTGACTCCAAATGCCTGCGGAGAGTCCGTCTAGCCCAGCAAAGGCAAACACCAAGTACAGCAAGCCACCAGCGGCAAATACGCCGATGCCAATGCCAATTACGTCAATTCTTCGCATCCGGGGATTCTCTCCGTTATTACTTGGCTAGCGCTATGCCGTTTTGCGTGTGCCCTTCATGCACGAGTAAAAGGCGATCGCGCCTTTACACTTCGCGTCTTTTAGGCCGAAAGTTCAAAAACGGACTCACCAGTAGCATGCCAGGAAAAAAGACCAGCACCAGGCCGTAGACACCCAACCGCTCTATAGAACCTGCCGAGTGAAAGCGCCCCTTGAGATAAAACATCAGCGCCAGGGGGACAACCACTAGGTACAGTCCGCCCAGCGTGGCATAGGTCGCCAAACCAAGCAGGGTCGAAGTTTCGAGCGCAGGAAAGGTCATGAGTAATGTGTCTAGACGTTTGCTTCTCTATATAGTAGACCGCAAGTAGCCCTTGAAAAGCGAGTTCGCCCAGAATTTGGTTCAACGCGTATGACTCATTTAATTAAAAAACGGTTGCATCCTCGCGCACATGGTGGTGGAATAGACATCTGTGAGTTTTGTTTGAGGCATTACTTGCAAACCTCTGGCCTATTTTTTTGCGTTTAGCGCGTGGATCTGGCAAGAGGGGGTGTGGCGGAATGGTAGACGCTGCGGATTTAAAATCCGTTGATTGTAAAAATCGTGAGGGTTCAAGTCCCTCCACCCCCATATTTGGCAGCCTCTTGACTTACAAAGAGGATCCGGAAGGATGTAAGAGCAAAAAAAATAAATATAACAACCCCTCAATACGATTTTTGCAGCTGAGGTCGGGCAAGCTAGAAACGATCTAAGTTGCACGGGCTGTTAAAGGTAACGTGCGTATTGTGATGGTTGTTGACGGTCCTTTCCAGCATTCAAATCAAAATTCAGAAAGGGCTCAGACCGCTGGCATCGGCAATAGCCACTTGCCCACGGAGTTTTATTTGGCGCAGCAGCAGCTGTACGATGACTTGCTAGAAGCGGTCCGAAAGCTGCCTCCTGTCGAAGCTTTGGCAGAATTTGAAAGTACCTTTTTTGGCCATAGCAATTCGTTAGATGCAGATGTCTCTCCTTTCTTGTACAAGATTCTTTTTGCCGATAACGAGATTGAATTTCGCAATACGCTTAAGCGAGCCTGCTACATTTTTGTCAACAATTGGGACTTGGCTAGAGAAGGCGAGATGGTACACACGCTGCTAGAGCTGTTTCAGCAGCCTAGTTTGCGCAAGTCCACTCATTCTCCTAGTCTCAAACGATTGCGCCGATGGCTGCTAACGTTTGCCGACAGCCCAGATTTTGACGAGCTAAAGCTGTTTGCGACTCAGCGCGTGGGCTCTACCTATGCCGGTAGCTGGAGTGCGCGCTACGCGACCTATCAGCTGATTGCTCAATCTATTAATGAACGGAACTCGCTAGAGCAGCGGGAAGCCGCTCGGACGCTTTCAAAACGGCTCAAGAACAAGTTCAAACACGACTTGGCCATGTACACAGCCTTTTCGCAAAATTCTTCTCGGCTAAATCACAAGTATTTGAACCCTACGGTGCTCGGTGATGAGGTGCTGAGGCTGATTAAGGCTATTTTGGTGCGCAGGGGGCAGTACAGCTATCGCAATGTGGCGCGTATTTTTCAGCAGCAAACCTATGGGACCGAGTTTTTCGATTACAAAGAAAGCCTGATTGAGTATCTGTGCTTTTCTATTGGCGATCGCGATTTTCGTGGCATGGTGGAAACTCACCTAGGTGCCAAGCTGCCGTTGCTTTATACAGAGCATGACGCCGATAAGGTCGATCCGTCTTTGAACCTGAGGATCTGTAACCGCCTGATTGACTACCTCACGACAGAGGACGAGACCACGCCTTCTAAGCTATTTGTGCAGCTGCTTTCCCAGGGAAATCCGCTGAATGTGGTGGTGGTGCTGCTAAAAATTATTCTAATTTCGCCGAACTCTCAACTGTATTTAGAAGCGCGCCTATCGAACCTCATTGCCTATTACAAGCAGTTTATGGAGGCTGAGTGCAGGGGCATTATTCAGTTCCTTGAAATTTGCGGGGTCACGTTTGCTATTTACAGTGACAATGTGGAATACAACCTGGTGCAGGTGTCACCTCATAAAAAAGCCCCTCAGCAAGGCACGGGCAGCTCACAGGAAACGCCAGAGGAGTTTCGGATTTTTTCCCGTAGCTTTAGGGCGCAGCAGCAACGCGCCAAAATTGAGTTGCAGCAGCGTCAGTCTCAGTCAGAATAGTGCTGCGCGGCGACCATTGCCGCGTGATGAACCTGCTGCCACGGAATATTGTGCGATCGCGCTAATCGTGCGCAGTCCTCATACTCGGGATGCACATTGAGCACCGCACCCGCTGAGGTTGGATCTGCTGAGCCTGCTGAGTTTCGCGCCACTTTGACGGCGACCTCACCATGCGCCGTGCTCACCTTGACAATGTGTCGGTCCAAAACTGATCGATGCTGTTGAGTGCGTCGTATGCCTAGGGTTGTCGTTTCTCGAAACAGCAACTCCTCACAGGCCGCTGCGGCTGACTCAGGGCAAATCACCGTGATCAGCGTCCCCAATCGATTCTTTTTCATCGTTACCGCTTGTGTAAACACATCCACCGCACCAGCTGCGAATAGCTGCTCAAACACGTAGCCAATGACCTGAGGTGAGCTGTCGTCTAGCTGAGTTTGCAATTCAGTAATCGGTTCTGTTTTATAGGGTTCTGTTTTGCTGGGTTCTGTTTTGCTGTGTTCTGGCTCATGCGGTTCTGGCTTGTGCGGCTCTGGCTCATGAAGTGCTCTGGGCGCACTCACGGCAACAGGCTGAGCTTTAATGGATAGGTCTTCTACCGTGCCAATCCACAGCCTTAAAATATTGGGAATTGAGAGCGAGAGCGTGCCTGCGCCGAGGCCAATTTTTTGGAGAGTGAAGCGCGGAGGTGGGCCGAAAGAGTGTGCAAGGGTGGCTGCGATCGCACAGCCTGTTGGGGTCACAAGCTCTTTAGCGATGCCATTGTCATACACCGGCATTTGCGTTTCTGCCATCATGCTCAGTACCGCAGGCGCAGGCACTGGTAGCCGGCCATGCTCACACCACACGGTGCCGCTGCCGGTTGGCAAGGGCGAGCACACCATCGCGTCCACCTTTAGCCAGTCCAGTCCTAGGCAAGTCCCCACAATATCGACAATTGCATCGGTCGCCCCTACCTCGTGGAAATGCACCTGCTCAGCAGGAATCCCGTGGACCGCCGCCTCTGCCTTGGCCAAGCGCCTAAAAATTGCCAGGCTCCAGCTAACCACCCGTGCCGGCAAGTCAGCCTGTTGAATCAACGTCTCAATATCAGGCAGTCGCCGTCCGTCATGGGAATGGCCGCCATCCGCCCTCGCATCATGGTTGTGAGGGTGCGGAGCGTGTGGAGACTGTGTGTGGTCATGAGTGTGGTCATGAGCGTGGTCGTGATGATGACCGTGATTGTGTTGATGACCGTGATTGTGACTATGACTGTGGCTATGCTTCTTCCGAAGGTGATTAGGCCGTAACAATTTCACATGAACCTTTGTGGCTGCTTGCTGATTACGCTGCACGCTCTCAGCCCGTAGCTGAAACTCATCTTGAATACCTAGCTGCTGGAGCTGTGCTTGCAAATAAGCTAGCGGGACGCCCGCATGCACCAGTGCGCCAAGGCACATGTCGCCCGCAATACCCGTTGGACAATCTAAGTAGGCTAACGTTTTCATAAGCATTGATGGCAAAAGGATAAATACTCTCTATTCAAAGAGAAGATGACTCAAAGAGAAGATGACTGAAGGCATAAGCTTTAAATCATAATGGCAACCACCTACCACATCCATCCCACAACGCCCCAGGTTCGGGAAATCGAGCGGATTCGAGATGACCTTAGGCAAGGCGCTATTATGCTTTACCCCACCGATACGGTGTACGCCATTGGCTGCGATCTCAGTTCCAAGAACGCCATTAAGCGGGTACGCCAGCTCAAGCAGCTCGCCAACGATAAGCCGCTAACTTTTTTATGCTCGTCACTCTCTAATATTGCTAGCTACGCCCATGTCAGCGATCCGGCCTATCGTATTATCAAGCATCTGATTCCAGGGCCGTACACCTTTTTATTGCCGGCTACTAAGGCCGTTCCAAAACTGGTCGTCAATCCCAAACGGAAAACAACCGGTATCCGGGTTCCAGATAGTCCGCTGTGCAAAGCGCTAATTGACGCCCTTGAAAATCCCGTAATTTCGACCTCAGCTTTATCTGTTGTTCGTAATTCTACTGAAGACGATATAGAAGCTTTATCTAAGCCAGAGCTGTTTGACCGGATGGACAAACTTGTAGACGTAGTTATAGACAGTGATTCTGAATTTAGGTATCAGGTGTCTACAATCTTGGATCTAACGGGAAGCTCTCCTCGAGTAACGCGGCAGGGCCAAGGTTGGCAAGAAGCAGTGGAATGGGGCGCAGAGCTTTAGCGATTTATTTGGCGGAGTTTTAGTGGTTTATTCCCCGGCGCTTTAGCGACTTACCTGGCAGAGCGTTAGCAATAAATTGCTCAGCGCTGTGGTGATTTATGACCTGGAGCTATGGTGATTTGTTGCCTGGAGTTTCAGTGATTTGTTATGTGGAGCTTTAGCGGCTTATCAAACGCTTGAGCTGTGCCAGCAGGTTCCTTAAGTAAGCTTTTCTACTCGCCTTGTGATAGACCCCTTGGGCAACTGTCATAGCGGGTTAAGACCCCTCATACCCACCATATTTTTCTGGTTCAGAATGCTAAAACTCTTATTTAGCAAAGCTTTCAGGTTGATCTATGAAATATCTATCAGCGGCAGCTCACGCATGTGACAGTTGCTATGTGACAGTTGGCTTGGGATACTGCCACAGATGCTCTCAAAGATTGGATTTACATTCTCTAAAGTGAAACAGTCGAATCCGGAAAAAATATATCTTTTCCACGGCCATCTTTTTTAACAGCCATCTTTTGGCGGCCACCAGTTAACGACGCAGCTAGCCTGTGCGACTTGTGCATCACAACAGAGAACTAGGAATCCATCTACCATGTTTAATCCATTACCCGCCGACAACCGGACAGACAACCCACTTAATGCTCAAGCAAATGCGTCACCTGTTCATCAACAAAACGCTCATAAGCCTTTAGAGACTCGCACTAAAAATCGGTCTGTCAACGTCACCTTTTATACTACCGATACCAACAAGAACAATCCGGAAGAATCCTCTATATCCCTTGCAGCGCCTGATGCTATCACGTCGAAAGAGAGTGAAAAACCCTCGGTATCTGCCCCTAAAGAGGGTGTTTCTAAAGACGCTGGGCAACAGAACTCTTTAGAGAAAGATACGCAAGCCGATGCGCCTGCTGAGAACAGGTCTTCTGAGAGTGATGACAAAGAGATTATTAGCAGCAGCACGCCCGCGCTGGCCAAAGGCGATGAGCAGATGCTCTGTCCGGTGGATCAAAAGCTGATTGACTTTTTGATTTTTGAGATTAACGATCGCATTTCAACCAGTCAAAAGGTGGTGAATGCTGTAGCCACTCGGCTGGCGATTGAAGTGGCTCGCATTTGTCGCAAGAGCGCGCGCATTCAAGCCTCTGGTGAGGTTAATGCTTGGCAGCGATCGCTGGCTCAAAACCGCATCAAAAAGTATCTCGACTACTACGAACTTGGCTCTCGCCAGGGCCGTGTTGAACTACACAGCCGCCTCAGTGCCATTGCCTATCGCTACATTGCCCCTGCACGCACCCAGCTTGGTTTTCAGGGCCGCTGCACCTTGCTAGAAGATTTTCTTCAAGGGTTTTACATTGAAGTGCTCAAAGCCTTTCGCCGCGAAAACCACCTCAGCGCTGAGTACACGCCCCGTACCCGCTTAGAGCTTTCTGAGTACATGGCCTTTAGTGAGCACTATGCTAAGCGTCGGATTTCACTGCCCGGTTGCTACAACCAGCAGCTGGTTGTGTTGCGCGCTCAGGCGTTTGCCCGTCGTCTGCCGGCTGAGACCTCTGTCGATATCGAAATGGCTGTTGATTCACCCAAAGGTGACGATGCCGATGGCTTCTTCCGTTCGCCTGCGATTCAGCAAATTCGCGAAAAGATGGTGGCCAACACCACAGACCCCTCCGAAGCTGTGCTGCGCGATCGCATTATTCAAGAACTGATCGATTATCTCCAAGAGCAAGACCAGCAAGCCTGCGTGGACTATCTCACTCTACGCTTACAGGACATGGCGGCCTCTGAAATTGATGAGGTGCTAGGTTTGACCTCTCGCCAGCGAGACTACCTTCAGCAGCGTTTTAAGTACCATGTTGAGAAGTTTGCACAGTTCCACCGCTGGGAGCTAGTTCACCAGTGGCTCGGTGCAGATCTCGACAAAAACTTTGGGCTCTCGCCTCGTGAGTGGAGCCTTTACTTAGAGCAGCTCACAGAAGAACAGGTTCAGCTGCTGACGCTTAAGCAAGCGCAAATGGAAGATCCTGAGAATGGACCCACCGACACTGCGATCGCAAAAGCCCTCAAGTGGACACCCAAGCGTGTAGAACGCCGCTGGGGCAAGCTAATCAGCCTCGCCTGGAAAGTCCGCAATCAGCACAGTAAGTCTGATGCTAAAAAGCCCGTTACTAAGAAGAAAGCCAGCAAATGAGTCACAGTATAAAAGACCCTTTCTCACCATTTTGGCAAGGCAATCTGTTAGGAATCTAGCTAGAAGAGGCCGTTGAGAAAGGCGTCTGCTGTGTCTGGCTGTGCCCTAGCCACGGGTTATTTTGACCGATGCTTGTGTCAGGTTATGGACGCCGGCTATTAATACCGAACTTATCTATTTAAAACGCTATAAAATTTTTTCAGCTTGAAGCGAACTATTTGTTGAGGTAACTCTGATTTAAATCAGCAACACTAAACATTGATGCCCGTGTCGTGTGATGTCTTCATGACAAAGCACAGATGACACAGATGAGATGACTTCTTTACACGGCAGCGCTTAAGCCTACAAAATGAAAGCAGCCACGTTCTTATAAGAACGTGGCTGCTTTTTAGATGCCTTTTAGATGCTTACTGGCGATGACTAACCGCGCACTTGAGGCCCTCGAATAAGACCCTCAAAGCTTTAGATCTACTGTGCTTCAGCCGTCATCTCTGCTGGGGGCTCGAACTTGTAGCCGACACCTCGCACGGTCTGAATTAAGGTGGGTTGAGTGGTGTCAATTTCAATCTTCTTTCTAATTTGACCGATGTGAACATCGACAACGCGCTGGTCGCCCACGTACTCATAGTCCCAAACCTTTTGAATCAGCTCAGAGCGACGCCATACGCGGCCAGGGTGCCCTGCCAAAAAATGCAGGAGGTCAAACTCTAGGGCCGTTAGTGGCACGATATCACTAGCCAGGGTGACCTCGCGGCGAATCGGATCGATAGAGAGCTTATTAAAGGTCAGGCACTGCTGCTCAGCGACGGTGACAGGGCGCTGACGCTTCAAAATAGCGCCCAAACGAACTTCCAACTCACCTAAGCTGAACGGTTTGGTGATGTAATCATCTGCGCCTGTGTTAAAGCCTCGAATTTTATCCGCTTCGTCAGTGCGGCTGGTGAGCATTAGCACGAATACACCCGTCCGCGACTGCATCTCTTTACAGAGGTCGTAGCCGTTTGCATCGGGCAAATTCACGTCTAAAATGACAAGGTCAGGGTTGAACTGCTCGAACACCGCAAGGGCGCTTTTCCCGTCTTCAGCGGACTCCATTTGGTAGTCTTGCTTCGCTAAAAAGCGATGAATAAGGTTACGGATAGCGGGTTCATCGTCAACCACAAGGATTTTGGCTGCGGCCATAATTTAACAATCCTGGTACTAAGCAAATAAAAGACAAGGGGTCAGATCAGCAGCACTATAGTATATTGCCGATTTACGACGCTGTACGTGATGCTACTTACTTTAACTTCGGAGCATATCAGAGAGTTCAGCAAACTTTTTTATAATGCATTCACACCTTAGCAAAAAAAGCATCTTTTACCGGTCTAATAAATGCTAAGTCCAGCAGGTAAGTCCCGAAAATCCGCATATATACTGATATATCTTGATTCACATGGATATTGGCTCTTACGCGTCCCGGTAGTTGCCTCACTCCACTTAAGCCAATTGCCAGTAGGCTAATTGCCAATAGGCCAATGCCAACGTTAAGGACAAAGTAAAGAATAGGGCGCTTAACGTGCCTAAGCGCATGGTTTCAGTTCACACCTATTAATATAGATAAACTCGCAAAGTATCAAATTTTTCAAAGGCTCTACCGAAACTCATTCGAAACTCATTTTCGTTTCGAGCGATCCACAGTTACACTGATGGCTAAAGTTACACTGGTAGCTAAGCGTTTTTGGTAGGTGTCGGCGCAAATTTACATTTTTTAGGTTGGCATTTTTTTAGTAGAGGTCGGGTTTTACACACCCGATCGATTCGGAGGGTTAGGAATGAGCGAACAGAACGTCCACTACGAAACGTTAGGACTGACAGAGGCTTCTTCCTTTGAAGAGGTACAGTCGGCTCGCAAGCGCTTGGTTGCAGACAATGAGGATAATCCTCAAAAGCGAGAGTCCATTGAAGCGGCCTACGATGCCATTTTGATGGAGCGCTTAAGGCTGCGTAAGGAAAATAAAATCAAGGTGCCCGACCGAATTCGCTTTGCTGAAAAGCAGTCAAAGCCCAAGGTGCAGGCCGCTTCAGCGGGAGGCGCTATTGAAAGCAGCCGGCCCCAGTGGGTTGCTGACTTGCTAGACCAGCCAGAAAGCACCGGTGAGCTGCTGTGGCCATCAATTATTTTTGCAGGACTTGCCGCGCTTAGCTGGGTGTTTAAGCCCGCTGAAGTTGCGCCGGGTCCGGCAGAATCGGTGGGTGCCTCTTTGACCCTGGCACTGGGGATGATGAGCAGCATTTATTTTCTCAATCAGAAAAGCCGAAAGCTGTGGCGAGCAATGGGACTCTCCGCACTGGGTTTGGTGGTAGGGCTGACACTGGGCTCTCTGGTTGTAGCCATTTTTAAAGCTCAAGGTACGGTGCTCCCCGCCGATCAAATTGCGTCACTGTCGGCCACGATTACGCTGCTTGTATTGTGGTTTATTACGGGCTTTTTGCGATAGCCTGCCGCTCTTTTTAGTTTCTTAATATTGAATTAATCTTCTGAGTAATCCCCGGGGCTTTCCATATCTGAAAGTCCTGGGGACTTATCGTAAGCTCCCGCGTTCTAGTTGGGCGCGTTCAATCGCTTCAAAGAGTGCCTGGAAGTTGCCTTCGCCGAAGCCTCGGGCGCTTTTGAGCTGGCCTTGCTCTAGGTACGCAGTCCGCTCAATAATTTCAAAGAAAAAAGTGGGCTCGGTAAAAATTGGTTTGGTAAACGTTTGCATAAGCAGCCCTTGATGGCCGCCTTTGGGCCAATCTAGCAGGAGCTGCTGGCGACTGGCGGCTGTGGTGTCTTGCAGGGGGCAGTCAGCTCGCTGATGTAGCCCGTCGTAGTAGGTTTTAGGCACACTGATGAGCGCGAGCCCTTGCTGACGGAAATGGGCGATCGCACTGACGGCATCCTGGCTGCGCAGGGCCACGTGCTGTGCGCCGGCACCCTGGTTATGGTGTAAAAACTCCTGGATTTGTGAATTGGCTGAACTGGGCTCATTGATTGGTAGCTGCAAGGTGCCCGTGGGATGGATTAGGACTTGCGATCGCAATCCAGAATTGGCCGTACTAATTTCAAACTGCTGTCCGCGCTGCAAGCCAAACACACGCTGATACCAACTCGCTGCGATCGCTAAGTCGCCTTTATCGACATTAAGCACTACATGGTCAATTGCCGAAAGCCAAGGCGATACGGCGGCTGGCTCATGATGCTGGCCGGCTAATGCATAGGTCGATGAAGAGACTTCGATCAGCGTATGTCGTAAGTCAGCCCAGCCGTGCAATTGACACTGCCGCATGCCATCAGGGCCGATGGTGATGGGCTTTGTCAGGCTAGCGCCCTGTGATTTTGCCCGGGCGTAGTCTTCTTCAAAACGATCGGTTGCCAGGGCGATGTCTACAAGCCCTGGTGGATGCTTTCTCAGGTACTGGGCCGCTTCCACAGAGCTGGCCGGATCGGATAGGCAAATATCCACATTGCCCTGCCTAAGTCTTTCAGCACACGGCGAGCTTACACAGGTAGCTTGCTCAACAGACTCAAACGAGAGTTTGCTCGCAAACCAATTTCGCCAAAATGCCGCATCTCTGACGTAAAAGTGCAGATGGTGGAAGTGCATAGTGTTTAAAAGTGGGTAGTCTCATCCTAATGATTCCGGCCAATATTGCGGAACATTGCTTTTGATTTCATCCCTTGGGATAATGTTCGAGCAGATTCATTAAGGAATGTTTAGATGATTTTCTTGACTCGCCTATGCGTTCTGAGTAGCTTAGCGAGCTGTTTGGCCATGGGCTTGCTGACGCCGATGAGTGCGATCGCTGAAAGAATGCGCGTGAGCTGGTACGGTCCCGGCTTTGATGGTGGCTACACCGCCAGCGGTGAAATTTTTGACCGCTACAGCCATACGGCTGCCCATCCCACCTGGCCCTTTGGCACACTGGTGCAGCTCACTCATCCTTACACGGGTAGTCAGGTAACCGTTCGGATTAACGATCGCTCGGGGGGTGCACTCGATATTTCGGAACAGGCTGCTCGCGACTTGGGAACCTACGATGCCGGTATTACTGCCGTCGATGTTGAGATTGTTCAATGGGGTGAGTAGCTAGTTACATTTCGGATCTTGTTGTCTTTTGTTCTCGGTTCTTTGTTTTTATTTGTTTTCGCTGGCCTATTTGAACTGGTTTGTTTGAACTGGTCTGTTTGAACTGGTTTATCTGAACTGTGTTGCAGGCATCATTTTAAGACCGTCCCTTAAGACCCTGATTTCAAGCGTCAAGCAGCCCGCAGTTTTGGAAATCGTCACTGACCTAGCTGTCTACAACAGTTTTATGGGTTTTATTGTATTCGTATTGATTTATCGCTCCTGTTACTATTGCGCCTGTCATTAATTATCACGCCTGTTAGTTAGAGGCCTATCCTATTAGAGGCTTATCCGTAGATATTGTGACTTAACCTATCAAGATTTTTATTTTTTGACATCACTCTTGACCTTGTCTCGTCGATTCTCAGTCACGTTGTTATTATTCTTTGTCATGAGTCAGTGCTAGCGTTCTATAGCTAGGTTTCTGGGGCTAGGTTTCTGGCATGACGTCTAAAGGTCAGCGCATTACTCATATAAGGAAGTAGCCTAAAGATGGTTCAGCGAATCACCATTAGCAATAGGCAGCAGCAAGGCTCGCTTATCTATCTTGAACCGGACCAGACTCATTACTTATGCCGCGTGCTGAGGCTCGGCTTAGGCGATCGCTTCATTGCCCAAAACGGCCAAGGCAAGCAGTGGCTAGCGGCCCTCACCGAGGACGTCAGCCAAGCCGACATTTTACAAGCCCTAGACACTCGCCTCCCTCAGTCCGCGCCGATTCGCCTAGTGGCCGCACTCCCCAAAGGCAACGCGTTTGACCAAGTTGTCAGGCAAACTACAGAGCTAGGTGTTACGCACATTTATCCGGTGATTACTGAGCGCACCCTGTTAAAACCCAGCGAGAAGCGGCTGTTGCGATGGCAGCGGATTGCCCAGGAAGCCTCTGAACAATGTGAGCGAATTACCGTCCCCACAATTGCGGTTCCTGTCACCTTTCAACAGTGCTTAAAGCATCCCTGTTGGGAAGGTAACAATGAAAAGTCACAAGAAGGTGCAGAAGAGAGCTTTCGCTACATTTGTGTTGCAAGGTCCGAGCATCAAAGTGCGCATTTACTCACTCGACTGATGGCACAAGAGGCCAATCAGGTGCGAGAAGACAAGCAGGTTGTGACGCATTTTACGTCCGTAAAACCACCCGGCGTGATTTTAGCGATTGGGCCAGAAGGTGGGTGGACCTCTAACGAAATTACGGATGCCATCACTTACGGCTATGAAGCGGTCTCTTTGGGCTCCGTAATTTTACGGAGTGTGACGGCTCCTATTACCGCACTATCTCTAGTGGTAGCGGCAAGAGACCTATTGATATAGCTTGATTTCATCGTATAAGCTCGGATGGCCAAACCGATTTGACTTGTTTAAGCTGTCAGTATCTAGCGTCACATGGGATCACCCTGCACGCGGATATTCGGAGCTATCTCAGTTCAAATCTTAATAAATTACAATGGCTAAATCATCGGATACTGTTTTTTCTGGCTTTCACGCACTTTCTGAACCGATTCGTATTCAAGTAATTGAGCTTTTGCAGGAAGGAGAATTTTGCGTCGGTGACATGTGCGATCGCCTTAGCATTGCACAGTCTAAACTGTCTTTTCACCTCAAAACACTCAAAGAAGCAGGGCTTGTAACTGCCCGACAGCAGGGCCGCTGGATGTACTACAGCCTCAATCAAGACCGATTTCACGCCTTAGAAGGCTACCTCAGCGGCTACGGCGACTAAGCTTCTTAGCTTTTGCCTAAGTCTTCAACGACCACACGTTCAAAAAATCCCTTTCGAGGTCAGTTGGTTTAACAGCTGTTGTGTCATTTTAGCCTTCTCCACTTTTGTTGCTTCTCTTTAAAGTCGTTTGCAAACAACAGAGTTTTTCTTGAAAGCACGAAAGAGCATCACAACAAACCAGTGAAGCTGCCTCAGCGCAATCGCTACACAACGCATAAAACTTGCCTAACATCTCTTGATTGAATCAATAGATATGTAGGCAATTTTCCTTCACTGAATATCAAGTTTTGTTGATAACATCAACTCGAGCTAATAGGCTCTGACTCTGTACCTCACTTCGGCACCTCACTTCAGCGCCTCATTTCGGCGCCTCATTTGAGTACAGAGTTAATTCGGGTAACGCTAACTCGAAGTCGCCATCAGTTCAAGAATGTCAGATGTCATCGCCAGAGACTCTTCAAAAAGCACATCTTCTCCCCAACGCTGAAGCTGCTGACCTAAGAGCAAGTCCGAACGCTGATCCGAGAGCGAGGTCACCTCTTCAACCAGGCTACTTTGCGCGCTACCGCCAGACTCCATCCGCATGCAGCCCACCGTTTCCGAACACAAAATCGTGTTGCAGTTAGCCTGAGGATTGGTCGATTGTAAGCGCACCCCGGTGAGGTCACCCATGACTTCGCCTTGGTCAATCACAGGGACGCCCGCTAGCTCCGCCTCAATTTCACGACCGCTTTCGCCTTCAAAATAAACGCGCTCTAAGTCATAGTCACCGCCTTCGTACTCATAGCGCTTTAGCGACCATTCCATCCGGCTGGCTAGCCAGCCCAGCATCATTAGGGCCTGGGCAGGATTGCCCTTCTCGTAGTCCACGCCTACTCGATCGACATCTTTGAGCGCCATGCGTCGCTCTGGTGGGTCAAATGCGGCGGCGGCCAGCTCTTGCCAAGGGGCTAAGCGATACCAGTTCAGATCAGCAATATTGGTGTGCTGGTCGACCAGCTTTTGAATTTTGACAATCTCAGATCCGGCATCTCCGTAGTAGCTGGAGTCCAAAATCAGACAGCTGCTTTTGGTTGTTAGCTTTTGGAAGAGGGTTTGTTCAGGGTTTGGTGTACCTTTCCACCACACAAACTTTGGCAGGTTCGGGAGCGTCAGCGAATTGACCAAATCTCCAACCCTTTCTAGGGCTTCTTTGGTGCCGCGCAGCGTGATGTACTCGCAGCAAACCAGCTTGCCGCTGCTGTTTTTTTGCACAGGGCAGTAGGCTGATACCTGTGCGGTGACACCCTCATCTTCGCCAAAGGTTGGACACAGAGTAATTACCCGAGAAGGGTTTTGAGCGGCCAGAGGACCGTCGAAGTTGAACCCTCGAATATCGGCATTTTTGAACTGTCGTTTTTCAGGCGGTAGGGTCTGGGCCTCTTGTCTGAGGCGTGCGAGCGTGGGCGGGTCCACGCGTCCGGTAAGCCTGAGATCGTAGTCTTTTTGAGCGGCTAAAATGGCCTCTCGGGTTTCTGCACGGTGTAGGCCGTCAATATCGTTAGTATAGAACCCGAGTGTTCCTAAGAGCTGCTGAATCTCCTCTGGCTCGTAAATGACAATGTTGAAGCTTTTGGCGCGGCTCACGCCAGGTGTGCCGCTGTTTTCGCTTTGAGTTTGCCAGATTTTTTGAAGTTCAGCATCGATCTCATCGAGTGAGATATCTTTGGGCTTTTGAATTGCCAGAATCGAAGTTGCCATTGGCGGTTTATATTTTTCCATCTTATGTACAGGAAATCAGATGTACAGGAAAGCAGACACACTGAAGATTGATCAAAAGAGGCTGGGACTGTTCAAAAGAGACTGGCTGAGCTGAAGATCTTGGCCTCCTTGTTTATATCTCTTACGTTATAGCTTTCTCCATCGGCGACGTGTACGCTTCAACAGAAGTTCGGCCTCAATGGGCCCCCAGGTTCCCGCCTCATAAAGCGGGATTCTATCGGGCGCGGCAGGGGCATCCCACACTTCTAGTAGGGGTGTCAGCACCCGCCAAGACTGCTCTACCTCATCACCTCGAGTAAAGAGCGTTTGGTCGCCGAGCATGGCATCTATCAGCAGGCGGGAGTAGGCATCGGTGCTGGGTTGACCAAAGGCCGCATCGTAGCGAAAGTCCATCTCTACAGACCGGGTCCTAAGAGAGGAGCCCGGCGTTTTGACTTCAAAGCGCATAGCAATGCCTTCGTTCGGCTGAATGCGTAGAGCCAAAATGTTGTTGTTTAGCTGCTTAGTGGCAGACTGAAACATCAGGTGAGGAACAGACTTGAAGTGAATGGAGATTTCAGAGACTTTTTTGGGCAGCCGCTTGCCCGTCCTTAGGTAAAAAGGCACGCCCTGCCACCGCCAGTTATCGACCCGCAAAGACAGCGCGGCAAAGGTGTTATTGGTTGATTCTTCAATCCCTTCTTCTTCATTGCGGTATCCAGGGATTTGCTTGCCCTTCATCCAGCCTGCTGAGTACTGGCCGCGCACCGCAGACTTAGACAAGTCGCTGTCATCGGCTAGGCGAGTGGCCTGCAATACCTTTACTTTCTCATTGCGAATGCTGGCCGCATCCAGTGAGTTGGGGGTTTCCATCGCCGTTAGGCTAAACAGCTGCATAAGATGGTTTTGCACCATGTCACGAATGGCCCCAGCGGTTTCGTAGTAGCCTGCTCGGCCTTCTAACCCGACCGTTTCAGCCACTGTAATTTGAACATGATCCACAAACTGCCGGTTCCACAGGGGCTCAAAAATGGCGTTCGCAAAGCGGAATACCAGCAGGTTTTGAACGGTTTCCTTACCCAGGTAGTGGTCAATGCGATAGATCTGCTTTTCGTCACACACATTGCGCACTTTATAGTTGAGCGACTGGGCCGAGGCCAAGTCGCGGCCAAAGGGCTTTTCAATCACTAAGCGCTGCTTGCTGGGGTCGGCGAGCATATCTGCGGCACCCAGCTGCTGAGCGGCCTCTGCAAAAAATCGAGGCGCTACCGACAGATAAAACACCCGGTTGCCCTGCGTACCTCTTTTTTCGTCTAGCTCGGCTAAAAACTCTTTGAGCTTTCTGTAATCTTCTGGCTTGTCTATGTTGCCAGGAGAATAAAAGAGGCCCTTGGCGAACTCATTCCAGGTGGACTCATCAGGGCCGATCCCGCCGCCAAATTCCTCGACACCTTCTTTCATGTGCTCGCGGAAGTAGTCGTGGCTCCACTCGCGGCGGGCTACCCCCACGATGGTGAGTTCCGCAGGCAGCCTGCGCTCTTGGCGCATTCGATATAGGGCGGGCACAAGCTTTCGCTGCGTGAGGTCACCCGAGGCCCCAAAAATCACCAGAATTTGCGGCGCAGGGATGCGATCGTGTTGGAGACCGATGCGAAGTGGATTTTCGAGAATGGAGACCATATCAAGCTTAAAAAGAGGTGGAATTGAGGGCGTAATGGAGTGTGTTCAGCAACGCTGCGAAAACAGCTGGATGCTAGAGCCGTATGCTTAGACCGCTGCCGTAAGCGGGTACTGGAAGACTATTCAAATGCGGTGTCCCGCTTCTGTTACTTCTACATCTATTTCCGACTCTATTTGTTAAAAAAATCTGTGTATGTAGGTTGGATGACACGGTGTTGGGTGACACAGTGTTGGATGATACGGTGCGAACAAAACAATCGGGGCGATGCTATTCAAACGGGGCACCTGTTCCAACGGGGTACCCAAGTTGAACGAGGCTACACCTTAGAATGAACGGGTGCTGGCGGCTGGTCTAGCTGCCGGTCTTGAATAAAGGATTCGACTAGCGCTACGTCGTCTAGGCTACCGATAATCAGGGGCGATCGCATGTGAATTTTGTCGGGCTGGACTTGTAGCACCGGCTGCTTGCCCGTAGTGGCTTTTCCGCCTGCCTGCTCTGCTAAAAACGCCAGTGGCGCAGCCTCATAG
>JBCBPY010000018.1:0-128283 GCA_039820525.1 Cyanobacteria bacterium J06634_5 | reverse complement strand
AACCTTTGCTGGAAGCACTGACAAATGCCTTCATCGCAAAGCCTACGTTTCCGCTACTTCAGGCTGAGTAGTTACCTTCTTTCTTACCTATGCCAGTGGCTTCATACCAATGTAATTCGACTCGTCGCACCAAACCATCGTCGAAGACAACCTCAGCAATTCCTTTCCGCTTACGCCAGCGACCTTGTCCATAAGTACGTCTTAGTCTAGCAATCTCACGAATAGAGCTTCCACTTGCGAACGTCTCCTGATTTTCAATTTGACCCAGAACTTCAAACTTCACGTTAAAATCGCGCCACCCATAAGCTTTTGATAGCGCCTTGCCAGCTCTTTTTCCATGAGTGGCCACTGAGTTAAGCCATCTTTTCCAGTAGGTGCTTTGGCTGCTAGCAAGTTGGTGGCTGCTGTGCGGGCAACTTCTAGCACGTCCTGATCTTCTACTAAGCTGGCCAGTGCAAAATCTGGTAAGCCTGACTGACGCGTGCCCAGTACCTGCCCTGGCCCGCGAAACCGCATATCCATTTCAGAGATAAAAAAGCCATCCTGCGATTGCTCCATCACCCGCAGACGCTGCATGGCGACTTCGCTTTTGCTGCTGGTCATGAGCAAACAGTGAGACTGCGCCGCGCCACGGCCTACCCGTCCGCGTAGCTGGTGAAGCTGCGAAAGGCCAAACCGCTCCGCGTGTTCTATGAGCATCACTGTGGCATTCGGGACGTCTACGCCCACTTCCACCACTGTGGTGGACACTAATATTTGAGTGGCCTGATCGCGAAAGGCGCTGATGGCGGCATCTTTATCGGCTGAACTCATGCGGCCATGCAATAGGCCCACATTAAATTCTGGAAAAATAGTCTCTTGTAGGCGCGTATGTTCTTCGATGGCTGAGCGCAGATCTAACTTTTCTGATTCTTCTACCAGCGGCAACACAATGTAGATTTGCCTACCTTGCGCAATCTCTCGGCGAATGAGGTCATAGGCATCCTGTCGTTCTCTTCCGCTTAAAACTGTCGTATTAATGGCCTTTCGTCCCGGTGGTAGCTCATCGATTTGGCTCACATCTAAGTCGCCATGAATGGTGAGGGCGAGTGTGCGGGGAATTGGTGTTGCCGTTAGTGTTAGTACGTGCGGATTGTCTCCTTTTTGCTGGAGTCTTGCTCGTTGGGCTACGCCAAAGCGATGCTGCTCATCGATGGCCACTAGCCCAAGGTTTGTAAATTTAACAGGATCTTCTATCAGGGCGTGGGTGCCGACTAATACGGGCAGTTCGCCAGTCATTAGCTCTTTGTGAATTTGTCTGCGTTTGGCGGCTTTGGTAGAACCTGTGAGCAACTCTACAGGTAAATGCAACAGATTAAACCACTCGACCAGCTTGCGATAGTGTTGTTCAGCGAGTACTTCCGTCGGTGCCATCAGCGCTGCCTGGTAGCCTGCTTGAAGCGCGGCGAGTATACCTACTACGGCAACCACTGTTTTCCCTGAGCCAACATCGCCCTGTACAAGGCGATTCATGGGGGCTGTCGATTGTAAATCGTTCAGAATTTCTTGCACGACGCGCTGCTGCGCTCCTGTGAACTGGAAGGGCAGCACCTGATAAAAGGCATCTATTAGCTCACCAGTTGGGGCCATTTGAACGGTCGTTTGTTGCTTTTGTTGTTCTTTGCGGCGGCGCAAGAGGCCAAGCTGCAAGTAAAAGAATTCGTCAAAAACCAATCGGCGACGGGCGATCGCAAGCGTCTCGGCGCTGGGTGGAAAATGGATATGTGCGATCGCCACTGCCAAATCCACTAGCTCATACTTCTCTCTTAGCCCTCTAGGAAGCGGATCTCGTAGCTCTACCACTGAAGGCAACGCCGCCACGACGGCTTTGCGAACCAAGTCTGCACCGACCCCTTCTGTCAGCGGATACACCGGTACCACACGGCCCACTTTTAATGATTCAATTGAGTCTCCTTCGCTGCCCAGGACTTCAATTTCAGGGGCGTCAATGTTGATGCCGTACTTTGTTTGTTTGACAAGCCCAGAAATCGCGACGATACAGCCGGGGGAATACAGCCGCTTTTGTTTTTCCTGCCAGCCGCGTGAGCGAAAATGATTGCCCGCTAAAAATCGACTGATCTTCAGCCGAGAGGTGCTGTCATACACCGTCATTTCAAAAATAGTCAGCTTAGGATTGCGCGGCGAGTTAAAGCAGTTGCAGCGCTTTACTGTGGCAACGATCGTGACCGTTTCTCCGGGGACCAAGTCTTTGATTTTGACCTGGCGGGCGTAGTCGATATAGTCACGCGGGTAGTAAAACAACACATCGCGCAGACTCAGCAACCCTAGCTTAGCTAGCTTTTCAGCTTTGTAAGCACCAATGCCCTTGAGATAGGTCAGGGGCTTATCTAAAGGATGGGTTGAATTGGGTCTGTGGGCTAAGCCGGTGACATCTTTTGTTTTAGGTGATTTGGTTCTAGCGGATTTACGCTTGGCGGCTGTTGGTTTACCGGCTTTTGAAACGTTCTTTGCAGCGCTTGCGCCAGGCGCTTTTGCCGATTGGCCATCGTAGGTTCCGCTTTGTTCAGCGGCGTTTTGCAAAGCGTTTTGCGATAGGAGGGGCAGTGCCTCTGCTGTTTGCCTTGCTCTGTGCAAAAATCGCCGAGTATCAGCTACTAAGTGCTGACGCTGGGAAAAGGAGAGGTCGCTGTAATCGTGAAATCGTTCGGCTAAAGTGGTCCATTTTTCACGGTCACGAAGCTTACCTGCGATCGCAACCAACGCGTCAGCGCCCTCTAACAAGCTGCTCGCCACAAACTCACTAAACAGCTGCTGATGGCCCTCAATATTGTTAAATCCTCGGTCCGACTCCACGCTGAGCGCTTTTTGCAAGCGCACCCAATCCGGTAAAGCAGGCCGCGTTTCTGAGGGCTCGTGTTGGGGGGCAGCGGCGGCTGGTGTTGCCACTGGCGTATCTAACGCTAATTGAGTTGAGGGTGCTTGTTCCATAACAGGAAAATCAAGAACTGAAGAATCGAGAGATGAGTAATTAAGATCGGCCTATTAAAACAACAGCTGAAACAACAACAATAACAACCCTGAAATCCCCGTCAGCAGACTATTCCTCGCTTGGATTATGGACTGTCCAGCTCGATCGCCACGCATCTTCGGCTTGCGCAGTCTCTAGCGCGCGTTGGGTCTTTTTATAGCGGCTGCCTAGCTGCTTAAGCTCTGATAGTTTCTGGCGTAATCGGCTGCGCCAAGCTGACACCGTTGGGTCAGTAAATTCAACTTCGCTTAGCCTCAGGCTAATGGCGGCTAGCTCCGGCAGCGCCTCTATGGGCATGGCTTCTTGGGCGATAATGCGACGCGCGGACGACGCGCGGTTGCGAGGAAATTTAGCGCTGTCTGATTTTTTCTGACGGCGCGATCGCGACATCGGCTCTTCAGAAAAACGCGAGGCTCTTCCATGGCTATCATCTCTGATGGCTCGGTCTTCAGACCGCTGGGCTCCGTTAACGCGATCGTCAGGACGCTTGGGCTTGCGTTTCTCTTGCCCCGCGCGCTCCTCGGGCTCGTCATCCTCCTCCCCGAGCTCTAGCAACGCTTCACCATGCATCACTCGCACAGAGAGTTTCACCACATTGGGTACCGAATTCACGGACTCTCCCATGCCATAGGAATCAGCTGCTGCTGCCAGTAGTGCCTTGGGAAACGATGGCATGACTGCGGCTTTTTGCAACAGTTCATTGGCTTGTTCTGAAATCTCAACAAAGACGTCTCGAATCGCTTTTTCTAAAAACACCTGCTGTTTGACCAAATGCAAGGGAACCAATGGTTGCGGTGTCTCATCGTCGTCATCCACGCTCTTGGGACCAACAGTCCCTTGAGACTGCTCCAAACCTCGCCGAGCCAAGCCTTCTAAGGCCGATAGCAAATCTTCTTCTTCAGAGAGCGTTAACCGTTGATCGGCCGCAGGCACCTCCATCTCAAAGTCGAAGTCATCCTCGCTGTCAAAGCCACTCTTGTCGTGCTCACGTTCTACAGGTTCAGTTTCATTAAAGTTGCCAGCGTCGAGGTCGCTAGCGTTAAGATCGCCAGCGTCAGGGCTACCAGCGTCAACGCTGTCTATAAAGTTGCCTGCTGAGTCCAGCTCAGTGTTTAGGTCTGTATTGCTATTATCCTGCGGATCAAGATCGCTATTATCCTGCGGATCAAGGCGCAACGACTCTAGCTCTGAAAGGTCGTCTGAAAAGTCTGTGGTTCCTTGCTCCGGACTAGACGAGCTTTCTCCTTTCCAGCCTTTGCCTGAAGAGTGCTTATGAGTAGCCTCTGTTCCAGTTCCGCTTGCAGCTTCCTCAATGCCTCCCTTAGGGGCCTCTTGCGCTTCATCATCAGGCTGGCTTTTTTTGCTCGGCTGTTCTTCCGATAGTTTAGCGATATCTATGCCGGATGTTCTCGCTTCTAACAAACGCTGCAAAAATTCTAGGCCGCTGTGCTGCTGAGGGCGGCGACTCATTTTTTGGGCGCGATCGCGCTGTGCCAAAAACTCATCATAAATCTTGGCGGATAGTACCTGAAAAGCCTTTTGTAGCTGATTGCGCTGATCCCACGATAGGGCCAAAAACTTATCGGGATAGGCCTGTGTACACAGGTGATAAGCTGCCTGCATGAGCTGTCTGCCACTGGCCTCGCTTAAAGCTTTCAAATAGCCCTCATATAAGGGCTCTAGCGCACGCGACATTTCTTCAGTCCGCTGCTGAAGCGCTCCTAGCTCCTGTTCGATTTGGCCACTTGCTTTAACCATGCGCTATACAGCTCTTGCCACATTAATTACGTTCAAAGATGTTTTGCCCCTAAAGATATCGTCAGTATTCATCAGCAACAGAGGCTATCAACACTGGCTATACCATAGCGATTTTGTATCAAAAATGCTCTTTTAGAGTGCTTACCTTCTTGTTAGAGTGCTGATAAAAATCGGGCTCTTCACACGTAGCGAAGAGCCCGACCTCAATATCATGAATATCTGAGGGCACCCATTGAATCGCTCAACACCCATGCACCCCAGGTAAATTCAAAACTATCAAGTAGGGCAGAGCCTACTTCTTCTTCCCGGTTTGAGCTGCGACTTCATCAGCAAAGCTGACTTCTTCTTTCTCAATGCCCTCACCCAAAATAAAGCGAGAAAAGCGACGAATTTGAATGTTCTCACCTAGCTTAGCAACGGCTTGCTTGACGAGTTCTTCGACGGTGATGTTTTGATCCTTAATAAAGGGCTGATCGACTAAAGAAAGTTCCTTCAGGCGCTTGTCGATACGGCCTTTCACAATTTTTTCTTTGATATTATCAGGCTTTTTGCCGAGGTCATCACGACCCATTTCAATCGCCTTTTCACTTTCAGCGATTTCATCGGGAATATCGCTCACCCGCACGTACTCTACATTGGGAGACGCCGCAATTTGCATGGCGACATCACGAGCTAGCTCTTTAAATTCATCGCGACGAGCAACGAAGTCTGTCTCACAGTTAATTTCAACGAGCACACCAACGCGACCACCGGTGTGAATATAGCTATGAACCAATCCTTCTGACGCAACACGACTTTCTTTTTTGGCCGCTGAGGTGATGCCTTTTTGGCGAAGCCATTCATTGGCTTTTTCAATGTCGCCACCAGACTCTTTCAGTGCCTTTTTGCAGTTCATCATGCCTGCGCCAGTCTGATCGCGCAGTTCCTTAACCTGCTTTGCAGAAATTTCCGCCATTTTATGCCTTAGTCCTATCGTTGTTTGCAAGTGTGCATATCAGGCTTCTTTCGTACCTCAACAAGGAGGATTTTAAATGTCAAGAAGCTCACAAAAAATGTTGGAGGCCCAACTCACCAAAGTAAACAGTTGACCTAGCGTTGAGGCCAACACTATGAAGGCCAGTTGCAAAATGCGACTTAATGCCTCAGTGCTGACCTCATTGTACCGACTGGTCCTACTAGCTCGCCTTACAGTCTCCTTCGAATGAGGGGTCCTTCTGTTCGAGAAAAACCTGATTTAGCTATGGGCTATTTAGCTATGAGCTATTTAGCTAGTGGGCTATGGGCTTAACTCTTGTCAGCAGCGGCATCGGCAGAAGGGGCAATTTCAGCACCTTCTTCGTCATAACCTGAGCCATCGTAGCCATCGTAGATGTCTTTAGCGTGAGCTGCTGCATTACCACTGCCGCTAGACGTCCCGCCGCCTCGAGACCCTTCATAAATGGCGTCGGCCAAACGGCCCACTACCAGCTTAATGGCTCGAATCGCATCGTCGTTAGCGGGAATCGGAACATCAACCACATCAGGGTCACAGTTCGTATCTAGCAAAGAGATGATTGGCAAGCCTAGCTTTTGGCACTCTTGTACCGCGTTGTACTCACGGCGAACGTCCACAATGATCACCGCATCTGGAATGCGGCGCATGGTTTTGATGCCCCCGAGGTATTTCTGAAGCTTGTCTAGCTCACGACGCAGCATCGCGCCCTCTTTCTTAGGACGCAGGTCCAAAGCACCTGAGGTCTGCATGCGCTCCAGCTCTTTGAGCCTTTCTACGCGAGTCTTAATGGTGGTCCAGTTCGTGAGCATGCCACCTAGCCAACGCTGGTTCACGTAGTAAGAACCGCAGCGAGCGGCTTCTTGAGCCACAATGCCCGCAGCCTGACGCTTAGTGCCCACAAACAAAAAGCTTTTGCCGCCTTCAGCGGACTTTAAAACGTACTGATACGCTTGCTCTAGCAAGGTTGCAGTTTGCACCAAATCGATGATGTGTACACCGTTGCGGGAGGTGAAGATGTACTCATCCATCTTCGGATTCCAGCGACGCGTTTGGTGCCCAAAGTGCACGCCTGACTCTAATAGGTCAGACAGGGTTACAGCTGCCATATTGTTTTTTTCTCCTTCCGGGTTAAACCTCCATCTGGCTGCATCTGATGACATCGTATGAAAGGGCTGCTTAAGTACTTGTTGCTTAAGGGCCCATCCCTACGGGAAATAGCATCAAACACCCGAAAATCCAGATGTGCGAATTTAATAGAACTTTACTAGGGTATCACAGGGTGTTGATACTGAACCCCAGAGTTTTGGACCCTGGAGTTTTGGTGATCTGGTGGGCCTGCTCTGTCGTGATGATCTAGTCGTGATGATCTAATGGCCCGTTCAGTCACTCTTCTCTAGACCATTTCATCCCTTTCTATTCGTCCTTTTCTATCAGTGCTTTTAGGTGATTAACGATCCCTAGTTTTGAGTATTCCGGTGGGAAAACTTCGGTTACATCCGAATGATTCGTTTCGCCCGTGCCAACGGCTGAACGCAATCTTTTTTAGAGAACACCAAACGCTTTTACCCAAGGGGCTTCATGAGCAATCTGCAATCGCCGCCACCCGCACCCAGACCCGGCATGCCACCACCGCCACCACCAAGGGCTAACAATGGTAATACTGCGATCGCCCCGCCCCCTGCGGCACCCCCTGCGGCACCCCCTCGGCCTGCGGCCACACCCGCGACTCAGCCGCCCGCTCCGCCCCAAACAGAAATGGTAAAGGCACCCCCGGCACAGCGTGCGGCAGGGCACCGTGCGGCGACACCCCCGCCGATGCCAGTGAGTGCAGCGACAGGTGGTCCCACCCTCGAGAAAATTATTCGCGAAGCGTTTGACAAAGGCTATTCCGATATTCACGTTGGTGTTGGAGAAGTCCCCCGCTACCGAAATCGCGGTGAAATTACCACCACGGACTATCCAACGACGACGCCTGAGGTGTTCGATAGCTGGCTTACAGAAATTCTGACGCCGGATCAAATCATTGAGTTTAAGGAAACCCTGGATTTTGACGGGGCCTATCAATACGATTTCTCCCGAGTGCGAATCAATATTTTTGATAGCCTCAATGGCCCTGCCATCGTCATGCGACTCATTCCGGTCGAAATTTTGACGATGAAGCAGCTCAACTTGCCTGATGTGATTCGAGATATGTGCCACTACCACAAGGGCCTGATTCTGGTTACAGGACCTACGGGTTCAGGTAAGTCCACCACGATGGCGGCCATGATCGACTACATCAACAAGGAGATGCCTAAGCACATCATCACGATTGAAGACCCGGTAGAATTTGTGCACACTAGCCGCAAATCCCTGATTAAGCAGCGGGAAGTCGGCGTGCACACCCTCAAGTTTGGCAATGCGCTCAAAGCGTCTTTGCGAGAAGACCCCGATATTATTTTGGTCGGTGAGATGCGGGATAGAGAAACGATTGAAATTGCGCTGAAAGCGGCTCAAACTGGTCACCTAGTGTTTGGGACTCTGCACACGAACAGTGCGGTAAAAACCGTAGAAAGAGTTTTGGGTATGTACGAGCCGGAGCAACAGGCCCCGATTCGGGTGGCTATTTCAGAATCTCTCATTGGCGTTGTAGCTCAGGGCCTCTGCCGTACGACTGACGGCAAGCGCGCGGCCTTCCACGAGATTTTGATCAATACCGATGCGATTAAGGACTACATTTTGCGTGGTCAGCTCGATGAAGTAGAGGCGATTTTGCCGAACTGTACCTTTGACGGGATGTGTACGATGAACCAGTCACTGTATGCCCTATACGAAGCGGGCCGGATTACTGAAGAAACTGCGCTGGAGCAGTCTCCTAAGCAAAACGAGATGGCACAGATGCTACGCGGTCGCGTGTAGGATCACACTCAAAGGACGGCGGCGGGTCACATTATGAGATCGCGCCATCGTTTTACAGCGATTTTAAGCTCGTTACAGAGCCAATCATCGTATTTTTCATACACAGGCAATCGCCGCCGTAGGGTCCAACTTTGAGCTTGCAAAAGCTCGGCCATGGACTCACGGCGGCGATGGTCGTAACTGGGGTTTACCTCATCTACAGGCCCAATGCCCCCTAGGTCGTGGGCACCGGCAGCGATGCAGGCTAGGAGCGCTTCATCCGAGCGGATCAGGTTGGGTGGAATTTGAATTGTGATATCGGCAGGCAAAATATTGCGGGCAATGTGCACGGCTTGCAGGAGTGTGTCGCCTTGGCAGGCAGGGCGCACTTCCGCTTGCATTTTCCCTGGTTGGTGAGGCTGCAAAATGACTTCTTGAATATGGTGCCACCTACGGTGGGATTGTGCGATCGCCTGCAAGCTTTCCTTCCAGTCTTCTACGGTTTCCCCCAGCCCCAGCAATAACCCCGTCGTAAACGGAATCTTGAGCGCGCCGGCAAACTCTAACTGCTGCAAACGCACCTCAGGCAGCTTGCTGGGCGCATGTTCATGAACTGTTTTGAGCAACGCAGGCGTCACTTGCTCTACCATCAGCCCCATCGAAACATTCACCTTGCCCAGCTGAGCCATCTCTTCGTAGCTCAGCGGCCCGACGTTAGTGTGAGGCAAAAACCCTAGCGTCAAAGCCAGCTCACACAGCTGATAAATGCGCTCAAACCATTCAGAGCGCTGCTTGCTTTGCGGGTGTATCTCCCCGCTCAGAATCAAAATCTCAATGACGTCTTGCGACCGTAGCTTTTGTAAAATATCGCGGGCGGCAGCGAGCGTCATCCACTCATCTGTTCCTGGGTTTTGGCGAAAGTTACAGTAGGTGCAGCGGTTAAAACATTCGTAGGTCGGCACAAGGGTGTAGGCCGGACTGTAGGTGACAATCTGCTCCATAGACCTCCTTCGATAAACTGACTTTAAGCTGCCAGTGTAAGGCTGTGGGTGTAGGGCAGTGTAATAAGATAGCTCTGGCATATCCGTTGGCGAGGTCATACAGCCGTTGAAAACTCAAGTCATCATCGTTCGTCATGGTCAAAGCACCTCTAACTTAAACCGTATTATCCAAGGCCATCACGACAATGCTGTCCTAACCGAGTTGGGTGAACAGCAGGCCAAAAAAGTGGGTGAAATGCTCGGTGGCTTTACACCTGATGCGATTTACGCTAGTCCGCTCAAGCGCGCCAAACGCACCTGCGAAATTGTGGTCGAAACCCTGAAAAGCAATGGTGCAACCCTACCCGATATTCAGACCACCGATGAGATTAAAGAGATCAATCTGCCCTTGTGGGAGGACAAAGCCTTCGATGAGGTAGAAGCTAACTATCCTGAAGAATATAAGGCTTGGCGGACCGATCCGAATGCGTTCAAAATGGCTGTGCCCAACGACGATGGCACCACCACTGACTTTTATCCTGCCCGTGAAATTTGGCAGCGTGCCGCCCAATTTTGGCAGCGTATACTCAAAGCGCACACCGGTAAAAAAATTCTGCTGGTTGCCCATAGCGCTATTAATAGAGCCTTGGTGGGGTCAGCCATTGGCGTCGGGCCAGAAAGCCTGAACAGCATGGGCCAAGACAACTGCGCTATCAATGTTTTGAACTTTTTAGGTAGTTTTGAAGACGGCGCGCAGTTAGAATCACTCAACCTAACCAGTCACTTGGGGGATCCTATTCCACAAAAGCGCAGCCGGTTCAAAGGTCCGCGGCTGCTGCTGGTTCGCCATGGTGAAACGAATTGGAACCGCGATGGCCGTTTTCAGGGGCAAATTGATATTCCGCTGAATGAAAATGGCCATCAGCAAGCCGCCCAGGCTGGCGACTTTCTTAAAGGGGTCAAGATTGATGCTGCGGTGAGTTCGTCTATGAAGCGGCCTAAAGAAACCGCCGAAGGTATTTTGAAGCATCACGCTGATGTCATGCTAGAGACGACCGAGCAGCTATGGGAAATTAGCCACGGTGAGTGGGAGGGCCTGTTAGAGTCCGAGATTGACTCGGGCTATCCAGGGATGCTTAGTCAGTGGCAAAGCAACCCAGAAACCGTACAAATGCCGGGTGGAGAAAGCCTAGAGGACGTTTGGCGACGGGCCAAAAAAGGCTGGGCTGACATTGTCAAAACCTACAGCGAAGGCCCGTATGAAGGCACTCAGCCAGTCGTGATGGTGGTGGCTCATGATGCGATTAATAAAGCTATTCTGTGTCAGGTGTTTGGCTTGAGTCCAAAGAGTTTTTGGCAGTTTAAGCAGGGGAATGGCGCGGTGAGCGTGATTGACTACCATGCCGGACCAGACAGCTTACCTGTACTGAGCGCTGCGAATATTACAACGCATTTATCAGGCAGTATCTTTGATAAAACAGCTGCTGGGGCTTTGTAGCCAGATGTTGAGCGTCAATGGTTGACCCGTGTTGTGGCTTGACAACCAATTTTTGACAATCTACTTTGCAGCTAAATTCCGCGGCGAGACGTATGGCAACGCTAATTAGACAGGCACATCTCTTGGGCCTTGCAGCTGAGGCTGTTGATTCGGTGAGCGCAGAGGGCACCGCCGATGTCCTGATTGACAATGGGAAAATTGTCGCGATCGCACCAGTGCTGGTTGAGCAGTCTGCACAGTCACTGACATCACGCACCGATTCTCTATCCCCGCTGTTGGCTGATCCTACGTCCGAAATAGAAACGGTTGACGCTAGCGGACAGTTTTTAGGCCCTGGACTGGTCGATTTGTACAGTCAAAGCGGTGAGCCTGGACACGAGTCTCGCGAAACGTTGGCTTCGCTGAGTAAAGCGGCGGCAGCCGGTGGGTTTACGCGGGTTGGGCTACTGCCTAATACGCAACCTGCGGCAGACAATGCCAAAGCGATTGCTGCGATCGCTGCTGCTGCAAGCCCAGTGATGCTGACTGCTCCCGTAGAACTCCAGCCCTGGGCTGCGATTACGCTGGGCACCGAGGGCACACAGCTCACTGAACTATCAGAGCTAGCTGCCGCTGGTGCGCTTGGCTTTAGCGATGGGCGGCCGATCGCGAATCCAACACTACTGCGCCGCCTTTTAGAATATGCTCAACCGCTTAACAAACCCATTGCGCTTTGGCCTTGCAACCGGAAAATGACTGGCCACGGCGTTGCGCGTGAAGGGTATGATTCTCTCCGGCTAGGACTCTCCGGCGTGAGTGCCCTCGCTGAGACCACCGCCTTAGCAACCCTGATTGAGTGTGTGGCTCAAACGCCCACTCCTGTCCATGTGATGCGCTTATCTACGGCTAGGGGCGTTAACCTCATTGGCCGAGCTAAAGCGGAGGGGTTACCCATTACCGCCAGTGTGCCTTGGCACCATCTCCTATTTGACACCCATGACTTGGCACAATACGACCCTAACTTGCGTCATAATCCACCGCTAGGGACACCCACCGACCGTGAGACCCTCATTACCGGGATTGCCGAGGGCGTGCTCGATGCGATCGCGATTGACCACAGCCCTTATACCTATGAAGAGAAAACCGTCGCCTTCGATGCGACCCCACCCGGTGCGATTGGCCTAGAGCTATCGCTGCCTGTGCTGTGGCAAACCTTCGTGGCTACTCAGCAGTGGACGCCCTCACAGCTATGGCAAGCGCTGAGCAAAGGCCCCATGCAGTGCTTAGGCCAGCCGCCCTATGAACTTAGGGTTGGGGCTGTTGCCGAAATAACCCTATTCGACCCGCGCGCGCAGTGGATAGCTTCGCCAGAAAATTTGCACTCGCTTGCCAGCAACACACCGTGGCTGAACCAACCTGTGCAAGGCAAGGTCTCCAACACCTACCGTGCTGTTTACAGTGCCAGGTCATAGAAGGTTAGTCCATGGAGAAATTAGCTCATGGATAGATAGCTCATATGGATGAATAGCTCATAGAGCCTATCTGTTATTTTTAAAATAAAGTTATTTGTCTAGTCCGCCAATCCGACTAGGTGGCCAGAATCGAACCACGGCTCGGCCAATAATATTGTCACCGGGCAAAAAGTCCCACACGTGTCCATCTGAGCTGCTGTTGCGGTTATCGCCCAGCACTAAATATTCATCAGTCGGCACCGTTTTGGGCCCCCAGGTATAGGAAGGTGGCGCGTTAATGTACTCCTCTTCCAGAGGAGCACCATTAATAAAAACCGTTTCCTCTTTAATTTCTACCGTTTCACCGGGTAGACCGATGACGCGTTTAATGTAGGCATCATTGGTTGTAGAATTCACCGCATCTAGTGCCCGCTGTGGTGCCTGAAAAACGATAATGTCCCCGCGCTTAGGTGGATTGAAACGATAGCTGATTTTTTCAACGACGAGGCGGTCGTCAATTTGCAGCGTTGGAATCATGGAGCCCGATGGAATAAATCTGGCTTCTGCGACAAACTGACGAATCCCAAAGGCTAAAGCGATGCTAAGCCCAATGGTTTGGAGCCCTTCGATCCACGGATTTTGTTGTTTTTCAGACACGGCTTTAGTAAACAAATAGGGGAAAGAAGCGATACAAAATTGATGGAGTGCGCTAAAACCTGAAGGTATTGGCGCTTTTTTTAATTAAGCACTCTTAATCTAAACTAAACGCGCTTAGGCACTGTAAAACGAGACGCTTTAGAACGAGACACCTTGTTTAATTGAGAAACAGCTAGGTAAGACGCTGTAAATAAACAACTGAAATCAGGCAAGTGGCATCAATCATAATAGGTTTAGTCCCTCTGTGACAAAGCTGGTGGACAATAAAGCGATGGACACAAGCAAAGTGGATACAAACTATGGCGTATTCTTCCCCTACCACGTCCCCCATCATTATTCAGGGGGGCCAGGTTCTACTGCCCTCCGGAGAAATAGAGCCAAGGGAAGTTGCGATTACCGACGGTAAAATTACTGCGGTGGGAACCCATTTAGAAGTTCCTAGCCATACTAAAACGATCGACGCTACCGGCTTAACTCTTTTGCCAGGTGTGATTGATCCACACGTCCACTTTTGCGAGCCAGGCTCAGAGCATAAGGAAGATCTCTTCACGGGCACGTGCGCCTGTGTAAAAGGCGGCGTGACCTCTTTCTTAGAAATGCCCAATACGCTATCGCTGAGAACAACCCCAGCTAATTTGACAGAAAAACTGGCGATCGCAGCGGCTAAAAGCCTTGTAAACTACGGCTTTTTTATGGGCGCTATGGCGGATAATCATGCGGGTTTTCCGGATGACAATCCTACCTGCGGGATCACGATAACGATGGACTCAGCCGTGATGGGCTCAGCCCATGGCCCGCGCTCTATCGATCCGACTGAAACGATTGAACCGATTTTTGCAGCGGGCGTTGACGCGGCCTCTTTACACGAGACTCGACCGATTACCGTGCAGGTAGAAAACCCAGCCCAAAGCTTGCAGCACCGCCAGCAATTTGCAAGCAAGCGCAATCCGGCCACAAGCGTTCAGGATAATGGAGTGGCACCGGTGGTCACGGCAATGGCTCTGGAGCTTTCAAAAAAGTACCAAAGACGCCTGCATATTTTGCACATGTCTACTGGTGAAGAAGCCGAATTACTCAGACGCGACAAACCTAGCTGGGTCACTGCCGAGGTCACCCCTCAGCACCTATTACTAGATGTTAGCGCCTACCAAAAAATTGGCCCGCTAGCGCAAATGAATCCGCCGCTTCAGTCTCCACGCGACCGAGAACTCCTTTGGCAAGCTCTCCTTGACGGCGTTATCGATTTTATCGCGACAGATCACAACCCACAGACCCTAGAAGAAAAAAGCAGCGGCTATCCCCATACGCCTTCTGGCATACCTGGCATAGAGACCTCGTTACCGTTGATGCTCACCCAGGCCAAGGAAAGCCGCTGCACCGTGGCCCAAGTCTCCCACTGGATGTCTACAGCGGTTGCGCAGGCTTACAATATTCCTAATAAAGGACTCATCGAACCAGGTTACGACGCTGATATTGTGCTGGTGGATCTCACCACATATCGCCCGGTCCTTAGAGAAGAGCTGAAAACCAAATGTGGTTGGAGTCCCTTTGAAGGCTGGAACCTCACGGGCTGGCCTGTTGTGACTTTAGTGGGGGGAGAAGTGGTTTACGATCACGGGCAGCTAGATACAACGGTGCGTGGTCAGGCGTTGCAGTTTGGCGTGCTGGTCTAAGCCTCATTATCTGACAATAGGGTGGCAACTTGTTTTTTTAAGCTCAGCTATTCAACCAAATCGAGATAAAACGAGCGGAAGCCGTCTCAAAAGAGGTAGGCTACTGCAATATTCGCCCTACTAGCGGTTATGTCAAATCCTTTTCGCTCGCTCAATCACCTTCCCTGGACGACGCTCTTACTCAGCGCAGGTCTGACCGTACTTGTGGCGACTGCGCTCGATATTCTCCTACAGTTTGCCATGGCGAGTGTGCCAGTACTGGCTAACTTTTTTCTGTTAGGTTCGCTCTTTGGTCAGTGGTTTTTCCGTATTGTTGCCGCCTTTGGTATTGGCACACTCTCCGTTGTGCTCACTAGCAACTTCTTTCCACAAATCATGCTCAGAGCCGACACCCTATGGGCTTTAGTCGGATGCGTTTTGCTAGCACTGCTCATAAAGTCACAATTTCGGATGATTCCTACACTATTTGTGACCGGTCCCGATTACTTCACGTTGATGGCAACGGTTGTTGGAACGTTTACGCAGGGGAGACGATACTGGCGATACTGAGCGTCATCGTATTTTGCGCCCTTTGAATCATCAAGTTGGGTCATCACGCTGCTCTGCAACTCTGCAACTCTTCTACCGGCAACTTGTGTCTTGGCCCCTTCTATCGGTTCCTTCTATCGGCCCCTTCTATCGGTAAGGTAATGACAAACACGACCCCTTTGTTAGAGTCTGAATCATCAAAGCCTGACTCATAGGTCAAATAGCCCTGATGATTTTCTTCCACAATATGCTTACAAATGGCCAATCCTAGCCCTGTTTGTTTTGATGAAGGCTTTAACGACCCAGTTGGATAAAGCGGTTTAAATAAGTTCGCTTTAAGCGTTTCGGGAATGCTAGGTCCGTTATTCGCAACAGAGACAACGACCTGATGGTTAGCCTCATCAATGTAGCTCTTGAGGGTAATTGCGTGAGGGTGTTTTTCGAGTTCTGTGTAGTTGGACCCTACGCTGGCGGCATCAAAAACGTCCAGCGCATTGGCTAATAGATTCATAAAGACTTGAGTCAGCTGCCCTGGATAACACTTTACAGCTGGTAGATAGCCATAGTGCTTGGCAATGCGTACCGCAGGGCGCTGATCGTTTGCCCCAATTCGGTGCTGCAATAGTAATAATGCACTCTCTAAGCATTCGTGCAACGAATACGCTATTTGAGAGGGGTTCTCTCCTCTAGATAGGGTCCCTAACGAAGCGCTGATATCTTCTATCCGTTCTGTGCCCTGCCGCATGGCAGCCATCAGTTTTGGTAAATCTTCGATGATGTAGTCTAACTCAATGCTGTTTGCTTTTTTGAGCACCGCTGGGCTTGGATCTTCGTTATCAGCTTGCTGCAGCGTGATGTACTCCAATAGCCCCTCAATATAGCCTTGAATACAGTCTAAATTGCCGCTAATGACACAGACTGGCGTACTGATTTCATTCCCCACCCCTGCGACTAGCTGACCGAGCGCCGACATCTTTTCGCTTTGAATAAGCCTGAGCTGCGTTTCTTGAAGCTGTTGCAGTGATGTGGACAGTTGTGCCGTTCGCTCCTGGACATGCTGTTCTAGGCTTGCGTTTAAGGCTTGCAACTGACTTTCTGCGGCCTCTTTTTCAACAATTTTCTCTTCTAGCGCTGCATTTTTGTGTGCGAGTTTTTGGGTCAATAGAGAGAGCTGTAGGTGAAGTGTCACGCGAGCGATTACTTCTTCTGGCTGAAATGGCTTGGTGATGTAGTCTACTGCGCCGAGCGATAGTCCTTTTACACGGTCGACTGTGTCCGAAAGCGCCGTCATAAAAATGATGGGAATGGCCTGTGTCTTTGGATTAGCCTTCAGGCGCTGACAGGTCTCAAACCCATCTAAGCCTGGCATCATCACATCGAGCAAAATCAAATGGGGATGGCTGTATTCGATTTGTGCGATCGCGCTGGTCCCATCGTTGGCAACGAGTGTTGTAAAACCCCTACCACGGATAGCATCCGTCAGAACTTTGAGGTTAGTAGGATTGTCATCAACAATCAAAATACGGGGTGATTCATCCTCGGCTAGGCATGCCGATGAAGTTGCAGGCAACGAGAGCGGATGGGACGTTAATTGCGATTGAGGAAAGGTTGAAGGGTCAGAGGTCAACATTCGTATCCTGTGGCATCCACTCACTGAGGTAAGCTTTCACTCTATTCACCTGAAAACTATCAACCCATTCCCGTAGCGTATCAACAAAGCATTGCAGGGCGGGCGTCGTCGGCTGAATGTTTTCTAGCTCTGAGCGTATCGCTTCTAGGTTGCCCATCATCGCCAAATGATAAAGGTAGCGAACCAGGTCAGGGTCTAGATCTTGAGCTAGACCCTTGAGGTCAGCTTTAAGGTGACTGTGCGGATGCTCCGCTAGGACTAAATCACTGGCCTTAATGGATGGATTTTTTGTTGGGCTGACTGTGGGGCGAGGGCTTTTGCCATGGTCTGATGCCTTGTGTGATGGTGCGTACTGCCACGTGATGTTGAGCTGTTGTGCGATCGCGCTGAGCAGTGTGCCTAGCTCAATCGGCTTTGGTAAGAAAATATTGGCACCTGCTGCTAAGTAATGCTGAGAGTCTGATTCGAAGACGTGTGCGCTGGTTGCGATAACCGCTATCTCTTTTGCTTGAGGGTGATGGCGAATCGTGGAAATAGACCGATAGCCACTGTTGCCAGGACGGCTCATATCTACAATAGCCAGCTGAGGAACAGCCAGCTGAGATGGGTGATGAGACAGTGTCTGTTCAGTGTGTGCTGAAAAATAATCGGCCTGCATGGTGCCATCATCTTCTATAACGTTAAACCCTAGTGGTGTGAGCATCTCTTTAAGCAACAATCGATCCTCTTCTCTTGTGTCAACCACTAAGATAGTGGGTGGTTTTTCCACGGGCTTCCCTGCTATTGAGATCATCCCCAAGATTGTTTGATGGACTGTATTCATTACTTTTTCAACAACAGGTAATTCAATGTCAAACCAAAAACTGCTCCCTTGATTCGAGACACTGTTTACCTGAATCTCACTTCCCATGAGATTGACGATTTGTTGACTAATCGCTAATCCGAGTCCTGTGCCTTCTCTTTTTCGAGTCGTCTCGTCGACTTGCTCAAACGGGAGAAAAATCTGATCAATCTGTTCTGGAGAGAGCCCTATGCCGCTATCTTCTACTTTAAATCGTAGTGACATAGTGGCAGGATGGTGCAGGTGTGTAGCCCCTCTTGAGTGCTGAAGGCTAGAACCATCGTCAGGCGATAAGCACACGTCTACGCTGAAGATAACACTGCCACGCTCTGTGAACTTAATGGCGTTGCCTAAGAGATTGAGTAAGACTTGACGTAGTCTCTTTTCATCGGCGTAGATGCCTGCTGGTAGAGTGTCGGGCAAGTTTAAATAAAAATTGAGTCCTTTCTCGTTTGCTCTCAAACGACAGATTTCACAAACATTTTCTAAAAAGCTAAAGAGATGAATTTCGGTGGGATAGAGTTCTAACTTTCGGGCCTCTATTTTAGCCAGCTCTAGAATATCGTTGATTAAGGTCAGGAGATGGTTGCCACACTGTTTGATAATGCTCAAGCCTTCTTGTTCTTTGGGGGCGATTGCTGTTGAGCCTCCTAAGAGCTGTGCGTAGCCCAGAATTCCGTTGAGCGGTGTGCGTAGCTCATGACTCATATTGGCCAAAAAATCGCTTTTGGCTTGGTTGGCGGCATCTGCGGCTTGCTTTGCTTTCTCTAATGCCTGAGTGCGCTCAGTGACCCGGTCTTGCAGGGTTCTTGAGTAGTCCAACAGTGCTTGATTGGCAAATTCGAGCTGGTCGTTAGCTAGGCTGAGTCGATAGCGCTTGTAGCTGTTGGTGGTTGCAGAGGCGCTCATAATCAGTGCTGCAATCGGCGGCACAACCGGTACGATGACACCTGATAAAAAGGTGATATAGCCTAAGAGGGCGACGGCACCTGCTATCAGAGGGGTGATGACAACAGGGGTGACGCAGCGGTCTAACCGCGATCGCTGAGGCCGTTCTGCAAGCTGACATAACCACCATGTTCCAAGGGTGCCAACACTGGTCCATAGTAGAATCCAGGCATATTGCCATGGCCGACTCCAACTGACGAGCAAGGGTCGGTCGTCTAGGGCCGCGCTGATGATTTGGCTCGCAATATTGGCGTGAATGACCACACCCGGCGTGAGGTTGTCTAAGTTTTGCCAGGAGTGTGAGAAAGGGCTCTCAAAAAAATCGTTGGTGCTGGTTGCAAATGAGCCAATGAGGACAATTCGATCTCGAATTAAGCTCTCAGGCACTTTATCTGAGAGCACATCAGACATTGAAACTCTGACAAAAGACTCTGACGGGCCTCGCCAGTTCAATAGAATTTGATAGCCCCCTAGCTCACCGCGCTGATAGCCGGCCTGACCGTTAACCAGCGGCGTGAAAATAGCTTTTCCCCAACGAAATTTTTGAGAATTAGCATCTAGCATCTCTAAGGTGATGCCTTGCTCCTCTAGATATAAGCGGGCTAAGTGCACTGCAAACCCAGACTTCAAGGCGTCATCTTTGGGATCAACAAACGACAGCAACGCTCGTCTCGCCTTCTGGTCATCATCCAACATCAAATCAACGGCACCTACGCGATCGCTCCCCGATAATTCAGGCGGCGGCGCTACCCGGTTTTGCAGAACCTTTTCAACGCCCACTAGGTTGGGCATTGTTTTAAATAATTCTGAGAGCTCGGCGTGCCCGGGTTCTTCTGGCAGGTTCCGATACAAATCTAAACCGATGACGTTAGGCGAGTGTGCATTGAGTCGCTCTACGACATTGGCAATCACGCCATCTGGAACAGGCCAGTCTCCAACCGCGTTAAGATCGTCCTCATCAATGGCGACGATCACAATGCGATCGTCAACGGGTTCGGCTGTGCGGATTCTAAAATAGCTATCTCGAACAGCCCATTCCAAAAGGTCAAATACGCTCAGCGCGCTCGCACAGACCACGACCGCCGTAACGCTTGGCACGATGAGCAAACTACGACGCCAGGGATAAAGTGTGCGTAAAAGTTGCCTCATAGTGCTGAAAAGGGAGCTTATAAAAGCTGTCGTCGAGTATTTTGCTAGCGTCTAAACGTGCTTTCTTTTAAGTAAAGGCTTCTGAGATGATTCAAAGTCTGGCGCTCAACGCCGCCGCTCAAAAACGCTCTGTCTGAAAAATAGGGACATCGATAAATCCATCAAGCCCAACAGATTCTAGAAACGCTTGCCAAGAAGAAATCACCAGCCCGTGTTCACTGTTGTCTTGAGTGTTTAGGTGAGTGAGTAATGCTAGCGTAGACGCACTGTCGTACCAAATACCTGCACCGCTGAGTGAGGCTGCTTGGGCAAAGGTATTCTCGATATCTATGGGAAGGCTGGTCTCAAAGCTCATTTCTGTTGGTAATGCTGTTCTTTCTACCCAGCCTTCAATAAAGTAGCTGCTAGGGGATAGTGTGCCATTACACTTGAAGACAATTTGCCAGCGGTAGCTTTGGTTAACGGCTAGGGGCGGCGCTTCATCCGGCAGTATGATCGGCAAGATGCCGGCATGCTGTGAGATGGCCATTTCTTGGGTATACAGAATGCGGTCAGCGTCGTCTTTTAAGACCAACAACAAGCCGTCAATGGCGGAAGGGGGCACGTACACCAAAAGGGTTGGGTGAGACTTGATCGTTTTACCGTAGCTGCTGCCGGCAGGGAGCATCGCAACAGGATGCGCTGAACGGGTTGCTATGTCACTGGCAACTATTTTACGGGTAATAGCTGTAGGTGCAGACTCAGAGAGGGGTTCGGTGACGTCAGTGTTTGGGACGCCAGCGAGCATGGACGCGCTAGGGCAGCTGCTATTACCTCGGGCGGCACCGCCTGCTGAGCTTTGCCGAGGGGTTTGATTGTCAGGTGGTGGAACAAACCCAAAAGCCATAGCTTTGGTTGGCAGCCATCCTACGGTGGCAACAGTAGTGACAACAGCCGCACAACTTAGCAGCTTTAGCTGCCGGCATTTATCAAAAACGATCATCGTTATTTATTCCCTGATAGCTCCTCCCTGGGTGGCCACCAATGTGGCTCCTACCAACAAGCAGCTTGTGATAGATACACAGCTTCAAAAGCCATAAGGCCCAAGAACCTAAGTCATATCGTGACAAGCGATTAGGACAAGTGCGAGGCGATAAACACGGAAATCTGGGACTTTGCAGTGCGATCGCAGCCTGAGCACTCATGACTGGCTCAACTCGACTGGCTCAAACCGCCTGCTTAAAACAAATTGTATTGAACAGAAAAGTAAATCCCGCTATCTTGCAAACTGTCGCTTGTACTGTCTATATCCACTAGCGGAATTCCCCAGTCGAGGCGGGCTGTGAGGTCTTCACCCTGCTGCCATAGAAAGCCGACCCCTGTACCGACCAATACATTGTTGCCCGCAGGTGTATTGGTATGGTTCCAGGCTGCGCCAGCTTCTAAAAAGGGTGTTACTTGAACGGTACTGTTTTCAGAGAATCGGATAATTGGAAAGCGCGCTTCGGCTGAAAGCAGTGCGCCATTATCTCGCAAGAGCGCATCCTGCCGGTAGCCACGGACCGTTTGCTGACCGCCCAACCCAAATTGCTCAGAGGAGAGCAGGCTATCGGTGGCTAACTGTACATCGCTACGCAAGAAGAAAAGAGACTCTTGCCCTAGTAGGCGAACCCACTGACCCTGACCCCGCCAGGAGAAGAACTGACTGTCTGGAATATCCCCTTCATTATCGGTTGCGTTGAGCAGCCCCAACCCTGCATTAAATTGTGATCGGGCGGCCAAGACTTGCTTTTGACTACGCTGCGTCCAGCCCTGAGAAAACCGCAGCGCGGTGACACGGGTTTCACCGTTGTCATCAGCCCCTGGAGAAAGGGGGAAAGGACCAATATCATCAATGCCTAGGCGCGTTTGGTTTTCCTTATGGGACAGCGCCAGCCCCAAGAACACTTCTTGGGTCGGACTCTCAACCAGTGGATGCGTAATGCCCACTTCATAGTAGTGGGCATCAGAGCTGATATCGAGCACATCAAAGGTGTCGTCAATGACGCGGCTTTCTGAAATGCCAGCGTCAATATTGATCCGTGTGTTGTACGGGCTCACAGGTACAGAGTAGCTAGCGTCTAGGCTGTTGCTACCGTTGGTGTTGGCGTAACCTAAAGAGATGCGATCGCCAATGCCAAAGAGGTTGCCTTCAGAAATATCAATGCGACGACGAATGCTGCCGATGTTAGGCGATCGCCCATTATCAAAACCAAGGTTGACGTCAAACGAATCAGCTTCGCTGACCTCTACCCGTAAAATGCTGGTTCCGGGTCTGACGCCAGCTTGCAAATCGGCAGAGACCGTATCAATGAGCGGATCAATTTGTAACCGCTGCAAGCCCTCAAGTAGCTTATCGGCATTGATCGGTGGGCGCGCAGCTAGGCCCAAACGGCTACGAATGTATCGAGGGTTGAGCCGACGAGTGCCTACAATTTCAATGTCTTCAATCTCGCCTTCGATAACCTGCACCGTGACCATGCCATTTTCTAGCGTTTGGGGAGGAATGAAAGCCCCAGAGGTTAAAAACCCCGCATCAACATAGCGCTGCGTGACGGCTGAGCGTAGTTGCAACAGCTCATTGAAAGACACTGGCCTACCGACATACTGCTCGAACAAATCGGCAAAGTCTTCATTGGTAAAGACCGTGCTACCCTCCAGTTGAATCCCATTCACCTCAAAGGTTTCGTCACTTCCATTAGTCACCCCCGTCGGATTATTAGAACCCTCTGGATCGCCTAAGAGTTCTTCCACTGGGGGCAACTTAGGTACAGGCTCGGTTGGAAAGGACTCTTCAGGGCGTAAATCTGGATTAACATCTGCTGGCGGCAGTGGCTCTGAGGGTAACTGATCGGGCGGGATAGACGAGGGTAGATTAACCTGGGCAATGGTTTGGGACTCTGCTTGGGCCCTCAAGGATGTTAAAGGGTTTGTCTTTTGGCTATTGACTGTAGGGTTAGGACGCTGAGCAGGCGTTTGTACTGGCTGAGGGGTGCTGGTGGCCAGTGCAGGTGTCGCCCAGCAAACAGCACACAAACTCATCAGAGATAGCAGAGGATGATGGGAAGGCATTATGGCGACAACACTAAGAAGCTTTGCCCTGTAATGTTCCCGAATCATCAACTTTTGTTTACAGCACATAGCAGAGCAGACCGCTACGGCGCTCCCCATAAGATGGAGAAGACGGCTCTGCGATCAGATAAGGGTATTCACTAATCAATCACAGTTGATTATTCGACGTCAATCTATCCTATTCAGAAAAAATTCTCCAAAAAGCTCGCCAATCTATCTTATTGGGCTCATTGGGAAGACTCCCTGCTAAAAGGTAATCCATAATTCTCATACTTTAGCGCGCGACCAAAATAGCGCGCATGCCAACGGACTGAGCACCTGCATAGTCTTCGGAGGCGCTATCACCAATGTGCCATGCTTGCTGCGCCGGGCAGCTATGTTTGGCCAAAGCAACTTCAAAGATTTTGGTGGTTGGTTTAGCGGCACCGACTTCTGTAGAAATCGTCACAGATTGAAAATAAGCCGCTAAGTTCAACACGCTGAGGACTCGGTACAATCGCGAATCAAAATTTGAAATAACGCCTAGTTCTATCCCCATGGCTTGCCAGCGGCTGAGGGAGGTGACTGTGTCGGGGTACACCTGCCAAGGAGCCGCTGTTTCAAAGTAGCCGTATAGCCCTGCATAAAAGGTGTCAAAGTCATTGAATTTATCGAGAGCACCTACACGCTCAAAGGTCTCAGCGACAATGACTTTCCACCATCGATACTCTAGCTCTGGGACGGCGGCGGGTGCTGCCTCGGGAAAAGCTAGGCGCTCTGAAGCGGCAAAGCTTTGATAAAAGGCACGGTTGACCGCGTGGGGGTCGGTAACGACCTGAGCGGTACGGGCCAGATTGCTGTAGAGTTCGCCGACACTACCTTTGACACCGAAAAGTGTGCCAAAGGCATCGAGGTAGATGACCTTAGGTAAGTTTGTAGAGGTCGGCATTAAGCTTCTTTTATTTCTCCGCGTGGGCCAACAAATCTTGCAGGGGTTGGGTAATCCAGTTTAGACCGACGCGGATTTGATGGTCTAGGGTGGGCATGCGGTAAAGGTAGGTTAGTCGACGAACGACATGGGCAAGGTTGCCTTCGAGCTTAACGCCCAGACCTGAAAGCGTTGCGTTGTCGGTCCCGAGGGTCATCATTTCGCCTAGGTGCTGGTAGCGGAAAGGCAGTAGGGGCCGGCCTGTGAGCCCTGCCCAGATGTTCCACGCAGCATAGTCAGCTTGTTGAAGGGCTGATTGCGCGGTGGTCGGGACTGTTTTTCCGTCTCCATCGAGGCCGTCTGCCAAGTCGCCTAGGGCAAAAACGGTTGAATGGCCTTTGACTTGTAGCGTTGCCTCAATGGAAAACTGCTGTCGTTTGTTGCGAGGCAAGTCCAACGCATCTAGGGCCGGACTGACTTTGTTGCCGACGGTCCACATCACGATATCGACCGGAATGGTGTCGATTTTATCTTTGTAGCTGAGGGAGATTGCATCAGCGGTGACCTCAGTAACGGTGGTTTCGTAGTCAATCCAAACGTTTTTGTCACTGAGGGCTTTTTGTGCAGAGTCTTTGTTGAACTCGGCGGATGTTTGCAAGATTTGATCGGCTCGCTCAATGAGGCGAACTCTGCCGCGATCGCCCAATCGTTCTGCGGTTTTGCAGGCAATTTCGACGCCGCTGTAACCACCGCCGACAACGGCTACACGAATTTTCTCAGCATGCGCTGCTTCTAGCTGGCGAAGGCGCTCTTTGAGCCTGTAGGCATCCTCCAGCGTTCGAAACGGAATGGCGTGTTCGGCGACGCCAGGGGCCATATCCATCGGCGTTTCACCCCCTAGGGCAAGAACAATGCGGTCATAGGCAAGCGTTTCGCCATCGCTAAGTGATACGGTTTGACCGTTTAAATCAATACTATCGACGCCGCTTTGATGGAAGCGAATGCCTGTGTTGGCGAGGACTTCTTCGTAGGGTGGCGCAATTTCCCAGGTTTGCAGCTCTCCGGTGACTAGCTCATAGAGAAGTGGGGCAAATACAAAGCGATCGCGCTTATCGACTAGGACGATATCGGGCTGGCCGTCTTCCCAATTGAGCTTACTGAGGGCGAGGGCTGTGTAGAGGCCGCCGAAGCCGCCGCCAAGAATGCAAATGGAATGGGCCATAGAAAAGAAAAAAGCGCTGGAAAAAGCAGAATGACTTACCTAATAGGATAGCGCTACGACAGAGCGACGGGCTTTCTCTTTAGAGGGATACTTAACTGTATAGGGCTAATGTAGCGGCTGCTGGCAATGCCAGGTGAGCACCTTACCGTTGCAACCTGATTGAACTTAAGCCGGTTAATCAAAATCCTTTGCGCATTTGGCTAGTCGTTCGGCTTTGATTTGCGTTGACATGCTGTAGAAGCGATCGCTCATGCCATTGGCTCAAAACATCAATCATCCCACTGCTGAATGTGATACCGGTAGCCTTGTTCTGTCAAAAACAGCTGACGATGTTGAGCAAACTCTTCCTCACACGTTCTCCATGAAACCAGCGTGTAGAACTGAGCACTATGGCCATCTTTCTTGGGTCGAAGAATCCGACCTAAGCGCTGGGCCTCTTCCTGACGAGACCCGTATTTCCCAGAGACCTGAATTAACACGTCGGCATCGGGCAGATCGAGCGCAAAGTTGCCGACTCGCGAGAGGATGAGGCCGAAAATCTCGCCGCTGCGGAAGTCTGCGTAGAGCTGGTCGCGCTTTTTCTGGCTGGTTTTGCCGGTGATGAGGGGCAGGTCAACTTGCTCGGCGATCGCATTCAACTGATCCAGATACTCACCAATAATTAGCACCCGGTGACCGTTCTCTTTTTCCAGCAGGGCTTGAACAACATCCAGCTTTAAAGGATTCTCCGCTGCAATCCGAAACTGGTAGCGGCGGGCTGCCGTAGCATATTCCATTTGCCTCTCTTCAGTCTGCGATACTCGAATTTCGGTGCAGTCGGCAGCAGCAATAAAGCCTTGACCTTCCAACTCTCGCCAGGGCACGTCATACCGCTTGGGGCCAATGAGCGTAAACACATCCCCTTCGCGGCCATCCTCACGAATGAGTGTGGCCGTAAGTCCAAGGCGGCGACGGGCTTGGAGCTGCGCGGTTATCCGAAAGACGGGAGCGGGCAGGAGATGGACTTCGTCGTAAATAATGAGTCCCCAGGCTTGCTGGTCAAAGAGTCCTAGATGGAGAAAGTCATCATCTTGGCTGGCACGGTAGGTCAGAATTTGATAAGTAGCTAGGGTTACTGGGCCCGTGGCTTTTTGTTTGCCGCTGTACTCAGCCAGTTGTTCTTCTGTGAGGGTGGTTTTATCCAACAGTTCTCGTTGCCATTGGCGCACGGAGGTCAGGCTACTGGTGAGAATAAGTGTTTTCTGTTGGATCTCTGCCATTGCGCCCATGCCGACCATGGTTTTACCTGCTCCGCAGGGCAGCACAATCACACCGCTGCCCCCTTTGGCTCTTCCAGATTGGTAAAACAACTCAGCCGCCGTCTTTTGATACGGGCGGAGGTGAAAGGGGTCGCCAGCGTCTGTCTTCGACCGTAAGGATAACGTTAGCTCGTCTCCGGTGAGATAGCCTGCGAGATCTTCCGCTGGATAGCCTGCGGCCAGCAAGGCTTGCTTTAGCAGACCGCGATCGCCCAGCTCAATGGCAAATGTTGTTGGCGATAGGCGATCTCCTAATAGCGGCCCCACCTGCTCATGACGTTGCAACAGTTCTGCTAAGGGCTTGTCTTCTACCTGTAACACCAGTGTACAGAGTGCTGATGAGTCATCTTTTGAACCCGGTTTAAGCGTCGTGAGCCCATAGCGATCGCCTAAAGTCTCTATCTCCTGTGCAATCGACTCGGGCATAGGATATTTGGCATTGGCTTGCAGAGCCGTGACCATATCGGCAACGGGCATTCCAGCTGCACGGGCATTCCAAATACTTAGCGGACTGAGGCGATAGGTGTGGATATGCTCTGGGCTTTTGATCAGTTCGGCAAAGGGTGCAATGTCTGCCTGGGCATCTTCAGCCCTGGAGGCATGGACATCGAGTAATACAGTGCGATCGCTTTGAATAATCAGCGCATTGTCAGGAGAATAGCTCACGAGTTGTTGTTCTCCTAATTATTTAGCACTCAGCGGCAGACTATAGCCCAGCTTTCGCAGCCCATTGCGAAAGCGCGTCTCTTGGTCGAGCAGTACCACCAAATGTTTCTTCCCGGCCAGCTGACAATATTTTTTTGTGCGTGAGTCATGGGCGATCAGCGCGGCCAAGGTCGCATCTGTGCACTCAATTAAGCGAGCAATGCCGTTATCTTGTAAACTCTCTGAACGACTCAGACAATCTTCAAAAAACTGTTCTACCGTTTTAGGGAAGGCGTCTGCACTGGCCTGAGTCAAAAAGTCTTGAAACTCTTTTAAGGCATGACCGGCTTCTGCCGCCTTGAGCGCGGTTTCTCGATCGAGTTTCCACACCGCATCAGAAGATTTAACCGTAAAGGTATTCATCATCAGTGCTTCGGCTGGGCTGAGCGGTTTGCCCGTCATCACAATGTCCAGGTTGGGCAATATGCGCAGGGTGCTTTCTACCGTGACGGGAGCAGCGGTGTAGCTATCGGCAAAGCCCATACAAAAGGCCCCTAGGGGATTGATGCGAAAGGCGAGCAAGCCATCATAGCGGCTGAGAAAGCTGTAGTCGTCTGCGCCCCAAAGCTGATGGAACTCGCTCTGTGGCACCTCGTAAGGGGCGGCATAGGCCACATCAATCAGGCCCAGCGTGGCTGCATATTCAAACAAAAAGCATCTGAGGTAGGCATCTTGCAAAATGCTCCAACTGCTGGTGTCGTAGAGATAGCCATAGCCTGGCTCACTGATGTATAGCTTTTCGGCAGACCGGCTGACTTCAAAGCTCTGACCGGTGGCAATGACATAGTGGGTCAGTTCTTCGTATTCAACCCATTTTTCTAAGGGGCACTGGCTGAGAACATCCACGATGTGCTTACGCCGTCCGCTGACGGCGGTGAGCCCTCGTTTCCCTTTTCCCGTTTGCCCTTTGATGTTCTCAGTGCGGCGAAGCTCGTCGAGCAGGGTGGTTTTGAGCCACTTTTTCCAGACCGCTTTGAGGGTTTTGGCGGGGTCTGCGCTCATGGCTTTTTGGCCAGCTTTGGTTAGCTCTAGCTTTTTGCCCTTGAGCTGGGCGAGCCCGCCCCCTTGCAGGAGCATCACCCAGGCAAAGGGTTTGATCGCACCAATGGCATCGGTTTCTGCTGGTTGCTTGGTTTCGCTGTAGTAGTCGCCGCCTTGAAGCAGCGGTGCGATCGCTTTGAGGGCTGCTTTCCCTGGCATCAGGGTTTTATCACTGACGCTCACTTTTCCTAAATGCACCAGCCGCAACACAGCGAGCAGGTCCTGCTGGGCAGCTTGTTCTGTGGGGCAACACACGACGGGAACAGCTTCTATGGTGTTGATGCGTTTGCGTGCTTCGTAGTCGTAGGACTGGTATTCGACCTGAATGCTCTCTGGAGGCTGGTCGGTGCTTTCTAGGGTGATGGCTTCGGGTTCTGAGACAAAGGCTTGCAGCTTCTCTGCGAGATCGTCTGGCAACACATGGCCGACGCTGTCGTAGTTTCTAAATGAGTAGAAAAATAAGTCGAGGGTGGAGGCTGGCTGATTGTATCGATAATAGGTAGTGCGGCTTTCCCATTCTGGCAGGTCATTGTATTTGGCTTGGAATTGCTCGGGCAAGTAGTAGCCTTCGTTGACGTAGATGGCTTCGGCGATCGCAGCTTGCTGAAGTTCGTTGAGGTCTTTCCAGATTTTTTTGAGTTTGGGGGCGGAGAGTAGATGCTGTGCGATCGCCTCAATTAGCTCTGCTTTCCGTTTGGGATTTTCCTTGATGGGCAGCAGTTTGAGGAGCTTTTTTAGATCGTCTACGGTGTGAAAAGTAAGGCCTTCTTCGAGGGGGGTGAGGTAGGTGGGGCGAGTGGTTGCCATGGTTGGGGCCAGTCAAGACGGCAGGGCTTAATCCAAATCTATATTACTGTGTCTACATTGCAGCATCTTCTTTCGTCAGGGCAAGGCCCGGGTGCGACACTCCATAGAAGAGGCTACGTGATCACAACAAATGATGTTTTTATAATCTTCTCATGTGGCAAAAGTTGGGTTATCTTGGCTGGGTTTAGCGTTTATGTTGTGAGGTGAGATGATTCAGATGGCAATGACTTACACCAATCGTAAACGGAAGACCTATTATCTCCATCAGGGTAAAACCAAGACGGGTAAGCCCAAGTACTTTTTTTCGCTGAAGGCTGAAGGGGCTTTGGTGGCTACGATTCCGGATGGATATGAGGTGTATGAGAGTCCGAATGCTCGGGTTCTCTTAAGAAAGATTCCGGCTAAAATTATTTTGGATGATGAGATTGCTGTCATCAAACAAGGCGTAGAGCAGTTCTCTCAGGTGCAGCATTTTATGATTGATGCGAAGAAAAATGTGGTGAGTATTTTCACGCCGAGCCAAAATGTTGAAAGGATATCTGAGCTGCTGACGTCTACGGCGGCTCAGTTTGGCCGGAGTCAGGCGGATGTGGATGCGCTGTTGGTGCAATCGTTGGATTATACGAGTGATTTACGGTTTGTTTTGGTGGATAAGCAGGAGCGGCTTTTTCAAGCTCAGCGCTACTGCTATTTGGGGCGTGTGGATGATTGGATAGATATTGGTGGGGTGGATCGGCTAGCGGTGCTGGTGGAAGGTTATGTTGGGCATCTTGGTCAGGAATCTATGTTTGAGCTGCATTGATTGCTGACTGTTGGCGATATCGTGGGGTGGTTGCTTGAGGTTTGTGCTGAGCTTTTATACCTGAGCCATGACGGCGTTGAGTAGGGCAGTTGATTTGTAGGTGGCATTGTCGATTTGTTGTTCTAGGGGGTCGCAGAGTCTCAATCCAGTCAAAATTTATACTTGAGCCTACTTGCTCCCAAGTGACTCTGTAGACGCTGATTTTTCTGCAAGTGAGCGTGTCATCTAAAGGAGCTTACTCTTCCGGTAAAGGAGACAATAAAGGTTCTATTTGCTTTCTCAAAATAGGTACTTGAACAGTCGCAATCTTCCAGATCGTTTCGTAGTCAATGTCATCATATTGATGAATAATGGCATTCCTCACTCCAACGATGTTTCTCCAGTCAATGTCTGCATGCTCCGCCTGAAACTCAGGGGTTAGCCGATTAGCCGCTTCCCCTAATATTTCTAGCGCTCTTTCTGTACCCAACCGCAGCAACTCATCAGCCATATACATCTCAAAAGACCGAGCTTGCGTGAACGACTGAAGCGATTTCATCGCATTTACCATATTGAGCAAAGCAGCATTATTTCGCGTGCTATCTGTCATGCTCTGATCTGCCTCTAGCAAAGTTGTAAAATTAGCCCGCTCCGGCGGATAAATTACCCGATGCGTACTCAAAATTTCTGACTTGCTAAACGGATTCTTCAACAGCCGTTTTTCAGTAAGGTCCACCTTACGTCCAAACAGCGCAGCAATCTCGTCTTGCATTGGCTCTTTTATGTTTATTTGGCTAAGCGCAACCTGGTGAGGCGATGACTCAAACACCACAAGCACATCAATATCACTCTCAGGGCCAAAGTCATTTCTGATCACCGAGCCAAACAGCCCCAGTTCCTCAACATGCCAGCGCTGACAAAACGTCACAATCTCTGCGGCTGAAGCCTGCAATCGCTGTCTCAAAATCGTAGGGAGAGACGGAACACTTTGGGCTGTCATGATTTAGCTCCCCCTAGTTCGCGTCTTCCCTATAGAACAGTAATTACAGCTCATTTATGTATCAACGGATCCTACAGGATTCGAACCTGTGACCGACCGCTTAGAAGACGGTCAGTATTCGCCTGTAAGTCCCTTGAAATATAGGTTCTGTAAGTCCAGATTTAGCTTTTTCCCTAAATCTTCCCTAAATGTCGTAACCATTCGGTCGTTCAGGGGGAAATTTAGATCAAAATTTGCCCTACGTCCAACATATCATCTGACCCATTTCCCAATGCCCGCAGAGTCAGGAAATTGACTAAATCAGTTGCGTTGGATTCCGACCCAACAAGTACCCAACTGGCTCAACGGTAGGCCTGAGAAATTCGAGTAAAGTGCTCTGAAATCAACCTAGACGATTGAGGAAAGGTAAACTACTCTAAGTTCGATACGGCAAAGGTTACCACCTTCGCCAATGGGGATACCCTGACTTCATGCATATCCAAACCCTCACCCTCACTAACTATCGTGGCGCACAGTCCTTGTCTCTTGACCTAGAGGAACGGTTGAACGTGTTCGTGGGTGTAAATGGAGCTGGTAAGTCTACGGTGCTGGATGCTGCGACTATTTTGCTTTCCTGGGTCGTTAGCCGTATTCGCACACCTGGAGCCTCAGGACGTCCTATTTCTGAAGATGACATTACCAACCAGCAGTCATCCGCTGCGATGGAGCTGACTTGTGTCCACGGAGGCAAAACGATTACTTGGCGACTAGCGAAGGGGCGAAGGGGACAGGGCACGCTCAGTCGGCCTAGCAGCCTGACCCAGCTAAACGACTACACTCGGCAATTGCAGGTGCAAATCGCTGACCCATCCTTAGCGGCTAACCTTCCATTGTTTGTGTACTACCCGGTCAACCGAGCGGTGCTTGATATTCCCCTGCGAATTCGAGGTAAGCACACCTTTGATTTGCTCACGGCTTATGACAATGCCCTCACCACAGGCGCTAACTTTCGCACGTTTTTTGAGTGGTTTCGCGAGCGAGAAGACCTAGAGAATGAAATCAAAGTCCGAAATGGTCAGCCATCCTTGTTTGAGTCTGAGACTGCCCCAGAGATTCCAGATCCTCAGCTAGTGGCTGTCCGCAATGCTTTATATGGGGTGTTGCCAGAGTTTAGCAATCTCACTGTCCGGCGTAATCCGCTCAGAATGGAAATTGAAAAGCAGGGGCAGATTTTAACGGTGAATCAGCTCTCTGACGGGGAAAAGTGCTTGATTGCAATGGTGAGCGACTTAGCCCGCAGAATGGCGATCGCAAATCCAGCAGCAGATAATCCTCTAGAAGGAGATGGGGTTGTCCTAATTGATGAAATTGACCTGCATCTACATCCCAAATGGCAACGCCGGATTGTGCCAAAGCTGCTGGAAGTTTTTCCTAATTGCCAGTTCTTGGTGTCAACGCACTCACCTCATGTGCTCACCCATGTGAAACCCCAGAATATCTTTCTATTAGAGTGGGGGGCGGGCAACATCACAGCTCAAAAGCCTTCAGAATCCTATGGCAAGAATGTAGACCGTATCTTGGAAGACCTGATGGGATTAGAGACGACTCGCCCAACGCAGGTTAGCGCTGAGCTGCACGATGTATACACCATGATCGAACGTAACCGCTTGGAAGAGGCACGGCAGGAAATTGCCCATATCAAGCAGGAAATTGGCGAAGATCCTGATTTGGTCAGGGCGGAAGTCCTGATCAAACGCAAGGAGCTGATTGGTCAGTGAAATATATTGAAAAGCAGGCTGAGCCCCAGGCGTTTACAGACTGGAAGCAAAGGCCGCGTACCTACGAGCGGTTCAAAAAGTCTGCATCTATCAAAAAAGTTGTCAAAGCAGCCTTGATGCAAGAGCAGGGCTTTCTTTGTTGCTATTGCGAACGTCGACTGACTGATGATGATTCACATATTGAGCACTTTAAGCCGAGAAAAGATGCGTCTGTCGATGCGTTAGATTTCAGTAATTTGCTGTGCTCTTGCCAAAAGGATTTGGTCCCTGGGGAACCTCGTCATTGTGGCAATGCGAAGGGTGGCTACGATGCTGCCTTGCTCATTTCACCGCTGGATAAAACCTGCGAAGCTCGTTTTGCTTTTACTGGGGATGGCTTTATTCAACCGGCTCAAGAGGCTGATTTGGTTTCCCAGAAAACCATTGAACAACTGCAACTGGATCTTCCTAAGTTGAGGGCTTTGCGACGAGGCGCGATCGCACCTTTTTTAGAAGACGATATCTCTGAGAAAGACTTTCAAGCCTTTGTTGAAGGCTATCTCAAACAATCTGATACTGGTGCATTTAGCGAATTTTGGACAACGGTTCGATACTTGTTTGGAGGATGTATCCCCTAAAGAAAAGAGCAAAAATGCCGTTATTAGAGGCAAATATAACCTGCGGGGATGTGGTTCTACGTGAGCTTCGACTTTTGCCCCAACCGCACGCAATGCCTCGGGCACAACTTTTGGACTGACGTAATGGTCAATGAAAAACGTGATCAGTATTTGTTTCTTACTCACGCCGCCCGAGATCAAACCAATTCAAATCGAATGGCATCGTGAACTTGGGGAATGTCACATCCCAAATCATCCGCGATAGAGTCAGGTGATTCGCCAGCTTGGTAGCGTTCTGCGATCGCAATGGTTGGAATCCCGGTGCCCACAATGACGGGCCGTCCAAAAGACACTTGCGGATCAATCTCCACACTTTTGGGTGCGGTTGGGGCAGTTTCAAGCATATCCCGAGACGTTGGGAAAAGGCGGGCGGCCATGCCTTCCTCATTCCATTCCACCCGAGTTAGTAGGTTTTTCAAGGCTATTTTGATTGCCAATTGGTCATGTTCAGAGACGCTTCTTACCAAACGACCGATGGACTCGACGAAGATGTTTACGCCATCGGGTTGAAACTCGACTCGCGCCAGTGGGTGAGGCATCTGAAACCGTTTGTCTAGAGAATCTAAGGCGTTACGAACCTGATCCAGGCGGACGCCATGTGGTTTTCGGATCGAGCTAAGTACATGGGCTTCTATCAAGTTCGTGAAGGAAATCTGGGGCACGTCAGGCTCGGGTCGCTGAATTAACGGTTCAAAGTATTGCTTACCTTCTCTCGTGGAATAGTAACGGCCATTCACCCAGGCGCGAAGTGTTCCAGCTGGGATATGCAAATACCGGGCCGCATCCGTTAATGGATAGGCCGGGGTGTTATGAACGTCGTTATCCCATTTCGCTATTGGTACTGCAAAAGTGAAACTCACACTCCTTCAAGATATTGGAATTTTCCCCATGCATGGAAAACTGCAATCAAACCTGCTCGCCTGGATTAGCCTACTTTTTTAGACTGTTTATGTTGTAAATACTCTGCAAAATCTCGCACTTCTGCCAACAAGTCTTCAGGCAAATAGTTTAGTAGTTCGGTGACCTGGGAGTGAATCGTGGTTCTATCTAGCTGGATATCAGATTTTTCTACGGTCAGGACACTAGAATTTTCGCCGGTATCATCCATAAACTCGACTTCAAAGCCTTGTGTGTCCCTATAGCAATGCACCACTGCACCTCGGCTTCCTTTTGGAACTACTTTGCCTGAGCCCAGCTCTTGGATATCGCGGGTGAGGGTGATGACGTCGAGTTCCTTAATCATGAATCAGTAAGTCCTTAACGCCTTGAGTTTTAGCTAGATTTAGTAGTTCTTGCTCCAATGGTGCTGGGTTTGTGGCGCTGAAGCCTACTCCGAGAAAAAACTTAGCCTTCGCTTTACCGATATCATGAGTCTCAGATAAAAGATAGCCTGTTAGTTTATTGGGTTGGATGTAGGCCTGGTAGCAATTAGGAAGTTGCAACCTTGGGGCCTCCTTGAGATGGTTGATTCAGTATTAATTTATTTTAGTTGATGGCTCTAGGGGCCCTACTCTAGGCTGCCTTCGCTAATGTAATCTGTGCCAGAATATAGTGTCGAAGTGGCAAGTTTACAGTTTCAGTATCAGGATGCAGGGCCTATCTGGTCCTGGCTGGTGGGTGAGAACCGGATGGATTGTAAGTTTTGGTGAGACGGTAGCTAGATTTGTAACCGCTATTCCAGAGAGGTCGCAGAGTTGAAGATGGAGCAGTTCAATTTATTAGATCAAGTGCGGTTATTAAAGCCGATTGCGTTGGAGAGTGGTTTTAGTAATGCTTTAACGGCTCAAGATGAGGCTCTTATTGGGACGACGGGTACTATCGTGGAGGTTCTGGAACCGGGGCAGGCGTTTTTAGTGGAGCTGTTTGGTGACTGGGTGAAGTTGGAACCTTCCGAAGGTTTGCGACGAGCACAGGCGACTGAGGAAGGTGCTTTTCAGGAAACATTGGGCGTTGAGGTTGTGCGAGTCTCCACGGGAGAGGCTTCGCCAACGCGGCAAATGACGCGTCTTAAGCCTTCCAACGTGGTGAAAGTTGGGTTATTTCGGCTATTGGATGAAATGCCGGAAGAGTTACTTGAAGAAGTACAGACATTTGCAGAGTTTCTGAGTTATCGGCAGCAGGAGATGAGTGAGCCAGTAGAGCCGACCGCGTAATCGGCTTCTTAGGGCTCTACTGAAGTTTTCTATTGACGCTCCAGCCTCACCCGTTTGGTTAAAATGGCCATGACTTCATTGGGCCTGCCGGTGGAGATGGGCTGGCTCCAGTCATTGGGTTCGGCGTAATGGAGTTTGTGCAGTAATCGGATGGTGGTCTGTACTGCCGTAGGGCTGCCAAATAGTAGGTGTCTCACTGTTTCGTGGTCGTTGCTTGGCAGTGGGACGGAGCTGACGGAAGGTGAAGCTGTGGACGCTGGGGCGTCCTGAACGGAAGGGATAAACATGAGATCTGGTCTCCAGGTATGGGTTTGGGAGGAAACCAGAACTCAACTAAACCTAGCCACCCCGCGAAGATGTAGTGCAAGTCGGGGTGGCTGGGGTAGAGTAACCCTAGCTGCCGGGATTGCATGCGAATCCTGGGGGTTAGCTGTCGGCTAGGTGTTGGTAGCACCTGCCGATGGCGCTAAGAAAAATTGAGTTCTGAGTGAGGCGTAGGCACTGTAGCCATAGCCTTGTAGAAAATGATAGGCGTATTTTTACGCAGGAGCAAGTAGCATTTGTTTAGGTTGTCTGCTGCGCTTTAATGGCCTTAGCAATGACAGGACCGTCTTCTGCTGGTAGTTTTCGGGGTGCCGTTCTAAAGAGTAAGCCCCAATGAGTAGGAGATTTGAGATTGTCGAACAATTTTAGCTGAGGCGCAAGTGAAAGCACCGGAACGCCCTGTTCTGGCGCTAGTGTGTCTACGGCTTTCACTTTGAGACGACAGGGGAAAACGGCTTGTTTCCAGATTTGGGTTTCGGTGTCGAAGTAAGCTTCAGAAACGACTTCTAGAGTGGCGACCCATCTAGAGACTTTGGTCATGTAGGCAAAGATGTAGTCGCCGGGTTGAATGTTGAAGACGGATTTGTGCTGTGTGTGAGGAAAGCCTACGGTGTCGCTGCCTGCTGCAAGGAATTCTTGCCAGGTGGTTGCATTAAACAAACAAAGCCAGTAATTGCGCTGATCCATTAAGCTACTTTTGGGTGTCTTTGTTTGATTTTCTCACGAAAGCTTGCTTGCGTACTGATTGACGAGTCCTTTTAGGGTCATGTTTTGGGCGATCGCATCATGCGGAATCAACACATACATCCAAGGCTTACCGCCATGCTGCTGCATGTAGTCAGAGGCATGAGCACACCATTCTTCAGCCGCTTTCTTTTTGGCGAGCACTTCTGCATCATCCATTTGGCTGCTCATTTTAGGCTCTAGCATGTACACAGCTTCTTCCGCTTCAGCGACAAAATCAGGCTGATACTCTGGCTGGCTACCTTTATATCGGTAGTAGAGCTTAAATTGCCCCCTAACGGGTCGAAACCACTTAATAGCATCGTGTTCTAAGATAACTGACAGCATTCGCTCGCTGTTGGAGTCGAACTTTTGAATGGGATACAGACACTTGGAAAAGTCAGTGAATAGATAACTCGACATCTTGCTTTTATCTTCAGGAGTTTTCCGGTAGTCCAGCAGTGGCTGGTCATCTACTGTTGTGTAGGCACTCTTTTTTAGTTCAGTGAAGCCTCTGCTGACTTTTGCTTCGTAACCAGCGTCGGATTCTTCCCAGAACTCCATCTGTGCATGGACAAAATTAGCAATATTCTTCTGATGAACCTTAAGTACTCTCCGTGCATCTTCTTCGTCTTCTAGATAGCTTCTGAGATGCTCTACAACCTGTCCGGCCAAGTCGTATAGCAGATCAGCTTGAGTGTCGTAGGCGATATCGTCTTTGTTCATTAGGCCCAGGACGACATAATCTTCTAAACGGGAAACGGTGATGTTACCCTCACCTAAGCCGATTACGTCGCGGTCACCAGTCTGCAAACTCTGTATCCACATTTCCTCAGAAGGTGGTTGATAGTTGAACCCATCAAAATTCAAAGTAACAGGATGAAAACCGGTTTTTATTTCACCTTTTGGCACTACTGTAATTCTAGGGATATCAATAGTTTTCTGAACTACTATTTCTGTTGCTTTAGCAATCACTGAATCGATATCAAGCTTTTCAGAGATGCCTTCTATTGATAGCTGCGAAGGTGAGTACTGAGACTCTACTTGCTCTTTGATACACTTTTGAATCTCGTCTGATTTCAGAGAAGCTGTTGTCGGGGCAATATCGGGCTTACGTTCTAAGTCTTGAATAACCCTATAAGCTAGATGAGCTACCTGCTGCTCTTCTGCTGTTTTGAAAGCTGGTAATATCGAAACAGCGGCGGAATAGGGTGTTAGTCCTTCTGTCTTGTTCTCTGTTGAGGTATCAGAAGCGTTAGCGTCTGCTGGTGTAGGCGCTGCGGGTTGTCCTAACAATGCGGCAATTGTCGGCTCAGATACGATGCTAACTTTAGTACCCGTATCATCAGGGTCGATAAAGACTTGCTTGATCTGTTGAATAACTGAATCGGGGCGATTCGACTCATCTACAATCTCTTGGAACTTATCATGAGCAACAATATTAAGCCGGTCTACAACGGTTTCTCCTGTTCTCTTTCCGTAGGGAAGGCGTAGCCCTCTGCCGATGGACTGGGTTACTAAGGTTTTGGCGTTGGCGGCTCGCAGGGGGATGATGGTGTAGAGGTTAGTGACATCCCAGCCTTCTTTAAGCATGTTAACGTGGATGACTATTTCGGTGGGCTCGTCAGCGCTTTCTACCTCTAGCAATCGCCCAATCATCTCGTCTTCTTTTTTGCCTCGGGTGCTAGAGTCTACCTGAATAGCTTTGCCGATGTATCGACCGTTAAAGAATTTGTCAGATTCGATGAAGCTGAGGAGATGGGCAGCATGTGTGGTATCGCGAGCGATGACCAGGACAAAGGGTTTTACTCGTGGTTGGTCGGTGGTACGAGCATAGGTGGTGAGTTCAGCCTTGATGGTTTCATGCAGGCGCATACCGTCTTCAAGTTTCATCTCTTCGAGTTCTGTGGTGCTCATGCCTGTGGCACTAAAGTCCTTGCGGGTGGCGACAGCGGGATCTTTGACAAATCCATCGGAGATTGCACGCCCCAGCGGATAGTCATACACCACATTCTTGAACTGCTTAGGCCCCTTACTTGTCTCTACAAAAGGCGTTGCCGTCAGTTCTAGTCCTAGTATCGGCTTTAGCTCATTAATGGCTCGTACGCCTGCTGAGGCTCGGTAGCGATGAGACTCGTCCATAATCATCACGAGGTCATCGAGGCCAGAGAGGTAGTCGAAATAGCTTTGGCCTAAGTATTCTGAGAGGCGTTTGATTTTGGCGCTTTTGCCGCCGCGTACCTCAGAGTTGATTTTAGAGATGTTGAAAATATTGATTTTGCAGCGAATAAAGTCTGTGATAGTAGAGGCTTTTTCGTAATTATCGCCTGTGATAATTTCAGGTTTGTCAGTTGCAAATTCTGAGATGCCTTTAAGGACGTACTTGGAGTTCTCGGGTTGGAAGTCGGCAATGAGCTTTTCGTAGATGGTGAGGTTTGGGGCGAGTACGAAGAAGTTGCGGATGCCGTGGGCGAGGTGCAGGTAGGTGATGAAGGCTCCCATGAGGCGGGTTTTGCCAACGCCGGTAGCGAGGGCAAAGCATAGGGAGGGGAAGTCGCGCTCGAAGTCGGTGACGGTGGGGTATTCACTGTTGATGAGTTTGAGGGCGGCTTCGAGATCTGCTTTTTGGGCGGCGCTGCGGTGGGGTGGGATGAGTTCGCAAACGTGGTGAAGGGATTCTAATGAGTCTCGTTGAGGGGGGCGGAGGCTGAGGCGGTTAGAGATGTTGTTGACGTGGCGGCTCATAGAAGCGGTTTCCTTAATGGCTCTTTAGTAAAAGCCTCTGAAATATAGGATTGCGTATAAATAGACGATACATCGGTGCAGCAGTCAGTGATCGGGCGATGTATGCGCATCAGCCGAAGCTATCTACTACTAATCTATTCATTTAGTGGGCTTTTGATTCAGTACGCTGCTGTTTGAGAAATTCAGCAAAGTTTTTGACTTCTTCGAGCGTTTTCTCGGGCAGCTCATCGACTAGGGCAAAGAGCTGCGCGCGGATGCCAACGGCTTCTCTGGCGGGGGTAACTAATCGAATTTGCTCTGGGGTGAGGGTTTCTACACCGATGGTTTCCATGAAGGAATCTGGCGCTTCGCGGGTACTGGGGGCAAAGTCGCCATCGGCGGTGTCGATGACCCATCCGCCGAATAGCTCAACCATGTAGGCTTCGCCATCGTTGAAGACTTCAACAATAGAACCTGCACATCCTTCTGGGGCAGTGCCGCCTTCTTCTAGCGACATTTCTGATCTCAGCTTGACGGAATCGAACAGTTGAAATTGGCTCATGGTTGCTGTTTGCGCCTCCTGGGAACTGCGGTTACGAATCTAGCGGTGGTTTCGCCAGTCAGGACTATCCAAATGGTTCTGATACGCCGGACGTTGCCGGATGGCCCTGTAATAGAAATGATAGCTTGGTAGCGCTGACCGTAAGCGTTTGGCTCGATGGCTTCGAGCTGGCTGGGCGCAGCTTGTGCCAAAATGGCTTCGCAGATGGCTTTCGGACTCTCAAAGCCTAAGATCACACGCCAGAATTTCTTTTTATCGCCGCCTTTGCCGGGCTCGCCCTCTTTGTTAAAAAGGTATTCTGCTTTTGCGATGGGGATGTCTAGTCGTTCGACAGTCATGGTGGTTCCAGTGAGTTGCAGGCATTGCTTACACGCCTAGAGAAAGCTGATCTGGATTTGAAGGCGCGGGGGCTTTTTTGACCGGTGGCGGCTCTGGTTCTGCGGGTGCCTGCGGGAGGTTTTCGACTTTGAGGCTGTAGTCGTCGTGGCCGTATTCACAGCGGTGGAGGATTTGCTTGGGTATTTTTTTGACGGTGAGGTTGTCGAAGGTGTCGGCATTGCCGCGAAAGGCCATGCAGAGGACGAGGAGGCTACGATCGGGGCCAACGTCTTCGCTGAGCTGGGTGAGCTGGGCGTGGCTGAGGTTTTGGGTGGTGACGTAGATGAAGTCGCGTTCGGTAGAGTGGCCTTGCTGCCAGTAGAGGGTTTCATCAGGGGCGTAGGTGAAGCCTTCAAGTTTGCAAAGGGCTTCGGCGAGCATTTCGGGGTTGTAGGTTTTGTTGATGACCCAGTTGTCCCATTTGTCTTTTTCGAGGAGGGAGGGGGCGAGGTGGTAGTAGCGGAAGCCGCCGCCGCCTTTCCAGTTTGCGGCTTCGGTGATGCCGCCTTTGTCTTCGCCGTTGATGACTTTTTGTAGGCGGGGGATAATGTGGGTGTGGCAGTGGTCGCCGAGTTCAATCATGATCCAGCGGCGGTTCATTTTGTGGGCGACAGCTCCGGTGGTGCCGGAGCCTGCGAAGGAGTCGAGGACGAGATCTCCGGGGTTAGTAGCAATTTCAAGCACACGTTGGATCAATCTCTCAGGTTTTGGGGTTTGAAACACTTCTTTTAGCGAAGAAGCATATGGTAGTACTTCCTTCTTCGCTTCTTGCGTATTTCCTACGTCTTGATGTGTCCAAATCGTTTGAGGAACAACACCTTTCTGAACATCACTGAGAAATCGTTTTAGCCTTGGCATGTTTTTACCTTGAATGCCCCACCAAATCCTGTTTTCCTCGTCTAACTCTTTAAATCGGTCTGGTGAGACAGCCCAGTATCTGCCTTTTGGAGGTCCAGGTATGACTCTTCCGGAAGGACAGGTAACAGCATAGAGACCTTTACTATAAGGATTTCGCGCAGTTAACTGATCGGAAATCCAAGGGCCACGCGAATCGTTATCGAGGTTTTTATATCGGTCGTCCTGTTGCGCTGTTCTAGGTTGAAGATTTCTTTGCCACTTTTCTACATTTTTGGCAAAAACTAAAACATGATCATGGCTAGCGGAAAAATGTCTAGCCGAGCTCTTAGGCGCAAAAACTTTTTGCCAAATGACATTTGCAACAAAGTTAGTGCGGCCAAATATCTCATCACATAAGACTTTCAAATAGTGTGATTCATTGTCATCGACAGTAATCCACAGAGATCCGTTTTCCGCCAATAAGTGTCGAATAATGCCTAGTCGATCACGTATCATCGACAACCAAATCGAATGCTCCACACCATCGTCATAATGTTCAAACGCGCTACCCGTGTTGTACGGCGGGTCAATAAAAACACATTTCACCTTCCCCGAAAACTCCGCCTCCAACGCCTTCAACGCCAGCAAGTTATCCCCAAAAATCAGCCGATTATCAAAGCGGTCATGCTCCGTCACCACATGCGCCGCATGGTGAGACTTCGCTGGGTCTTCTAACAGAATTCGCGGCTCCAGCTTGGGCCGATTCTCTTTGCCTATCCAAGTCAGCTCCAGCTTTTGCTTTTTAGTCACTATGAATTTCCTTAGCGATTGCGATAGTGTACTGCCTTCAATAATGGGTTCAGGTTCTGCTCTCTTGTTCTTCCAACGCTTCCATAACAGCTTTCGCTAACGGGGTGCTGTCGGTCACATTTCTGAAAATAGCTAGATAGCCTTTCCCGTCAGAGAATTGAGCTTCCGCAATTTCGTAAACTGTTTCAGCAATCTGTGTAACAACATCAGAAAGTAATAGCTTATCGTCTTCACAAATACAGAGTTCGTTTTTATTCAACAGAGCTTTATGTTTACGCGCCAAGATGTGCATAAGAAAAAATCGGCTGTGACGATAGAATAAACGACGACGAGTGCTGGTTTCAGCATTCTCTGAACCATCAAGGATACCATCTAGGTACTTGAACACCTGAACGTAGCGATAAAGTCTGACACCCGTTAGACTCTCAGGGAAAAGTAGTGAATTAAAGTTTGAATACAGTTGCCCCCTATCCTTTTTAGCCGTCACGACAACGCCTGTATTACCAGTAAAGCAAGCTAAAGCAATCACCGCTTCCTCAATAGAAACCGCTTGAGAGGATGGGACGTGATCAGCAGAGGGGCGATATCTGTAAGTAATGTCGGATATTGCCAGCTCTTGACGAAGACGTTCTTGGTTTGGATCTAGTGCTGCAAAGTCAAGATACTTAACTGAGTTCTGAGTATTTCTAGCTCGTGTAATTTTTGTGCCAACATCGCCTGGGTCGTTACCAACTTCAATCAAGGTAAGTAGAACTTTTGCGTCTTTGGACGAAGGTTCATCATCGCTGATACCTGCTGCGACCGAACCAACAGTTTGCGCACCGTTGACAATTGAAAAGCTTTTGAGTTCAAAGTCGCCTTTATCTTGATTGGAACCAACGGTAGAGCTGATCTCAGAGCAAATAGCTGTCAATCCATTATTTAAGTAGAAAAGATCTTCCGGTCGTTCTCTAACGGTTTCGGAAATAGCCTGGTTAACGTCTCCTGTCCCTAGATAGTGCCTAATATTTTGCTCAAAGAGTGCTTTCCCATGTTCATGATAAAGGGATGACAACTGGCCTGCTGTAATTAGGCCATAAAAAGCCCTTCTTGGTTGCCTCACACGATGCCAATGCTCAAGCGTCACCCTGACGTTAGGAGGAGTAATCGCTTGGGATGTAGTCAACCAGTGATGGATTGAAGCAAGATTAAGTTCCTTCCAATCAAAGCGATGTTCAAAATTGTTGAGTTCATCCTTTAACTGATTGAGATCTGTGATTGCATGCGATGCGAGGTTTTCACCCAAGTGGACATGACACGCAACAATCTCCACTCCAGTCCTTGACAGGGCATCTTCCACATTTGACTGTAATCGAGAAAACTTATCATTAAACTTACTAAAGCGATAATTAACTAAATCTCGGACACCATCACATAATTTTTTATTCTCACCCATGTTAGGAGCATTACCAGCTTTGGATTGGACGATCCAGAGCTTTTGCTTATGCCTGTCAAAGTGTATCGCATCAATGCCGTTATCATTCTCCCCATCAATCACTGCATTAGCAGCTTCAGCGTAGGTTACACCAGCAAGCTGCTCAATAGAGAATGCAGCAAGCGAACGACTCAGGCGATTTTTCCTAAGTTGATCCGAGGTCCATGCTTTATCTAGAGCTGGAATAATTGGGAAATAATTCGCCTCAAGAATTGTCTCAATTTGTATTTTGTGAGCGCCCAAGCTAGTTGCAGCCATATTAGAACCAGTCTTTATTCATTGTTTAATAGCCTTTACTTATTCGAACTACGAATCTTTTGGCTTTACATACATACGTTCTTTGCATTAGTAGTAAACAATAAACCGGACAGACTACAGTTGATTTCGCTCACCTCTTCCCATCAAAGCTGATTGAGAAAAGCCAATTGAAACATAGTTCAACACGCCCTAGACTTTCTGGACTAGCCTCATCAGTCGTGCGCCACGTAGATTCTGGCAATCCATAGATCTCCCCAAACTCACACTCTGACTCGAACCGTGAAACAGCCCTTTTAGCTTCTTAGCACCCGGAAGCCACTACAATAGGAACCTTAGACACTACACCAGACTCCACCGAATCGTGAACAACCGCTCTAGATCGCTCTTTTGCTCTAGCTGTTGCTCCATTTCCCCAATAAGGCTATCTCTACGGTCATCCACTTCATCTTGCGCGTCAAATAGCGTCCGACGCTTCTGATTCCGCAGTCGCTCCAACTCGCGCACCCGTTTTTGCCCTGCTAGCTTCGCCTGCAAATCCAGCGCTCCCGTTGCCGCCCGCTTCGCCTCTCGTATCTGCCGATCAAAATCCTTAATATCGCGCTCTATCACCACCTTCAAATCATCCGCCCAGGCATACAGCTTCTCCACCTCTGCCTCAAAAAACTTGGCGTTGCGCTCCCGAATATTTTGATACTCAATCTGCTGCTGACGCTCTGTCAGCTCCGCCAAATCCGACACCACCTCAGCCCCTATCTCAACCGGATCGCGCACCACACTTCCCGGTAACGTCATCAGCTTCGCCGCCATCTCAGCATCTATTGCCTCGCCCGCATCCGTCCGCACCGCAAATAACAAATAATCCTCGGCCTGCTCCAGTGCCCTCACCGTCAGCTTCGATAACGCCAACACCCCCGACTGGCCGATCAAAGACTCTAAAATGGTGATTTTTCCAGCATACGCTCCATAATCAAACGCAACTTCTGCCGCGCCAAGCTGCTGCGCCTTCGCCTTGCTAATCACCGCTTTCGCCAGCGGATGCTCCAGCCGATAAGCATGAGCCTCGTCAGACATTCGCGGCAGCTCATACAGCCCAGGAGGAATCGCCTCTGTTTCAATGCCATTTTCCTTCGAAGAGGCTGTGCGATCGCTCAACTGCTCACCCAGATAAGAAACCGCTTCCTCCTTCAACCGAAACCCATGCCCGCTGAAAAACTCAGCCCTGCCCTTTAGCTCATGCCGAGTCAGATCCATGAGCTGCTGCTCAAAATGATCTCTAGCGCTTGTCGAATCTGCCGCCCGCGTGTTCAGCATCTGGCGCACCTCGTCATCAAAATTCTCCAGCACCTTCTGCCGCGTTTCCGTCATCGTCTCGTCAATCTCTACGCTCAGCTCTTGCTGAAGCTCATCAAACGCAGCCTCAATCGCCTCCGGTCTTCGGCAATCCTGATAAATTTGCGAAATCCGCTTCTCAAAATCTACCCCCGAGCCAATCGCGCCCAGCACCTCATCACTAGAGCCAAACACCCCCTCAAACAGCTTGAACTTCTGCGACAGCAAATCAAACACTCTCTTATCCGCTGCATTCTTGTTGTTGAGAAAGTTCACCACTACCACATCATGCTTTTGCCCATAGCGATGGCACCGCCCAATCCGCTGCTCAATCCGCTGCGGATTCCAAGGCAAGTCATAGTTCACAATCAGCGAGCAAAACTGAAGGTTAATCCCCTCAGCTCCCGCCTCCGTCGCGATCATCACCTTCCCCTGATGCCGGAAATAGTCCACTAAGGCCGCCCTCATATCCGCTGTCCGCGACCCCGTCACCAAATCTGTCCCAGCATGCTCAGCTATCCAAGCCTGATATATCTGCTTCGATTTCTCGTCGTTATTCGTCCCGTTAAATAGCAAAACATCATCAGCCCAAGGTGTATCAGCCAGCAGCTTTAGCAGATAGTCCTGCGTCCGGCGAAACTCAGTAAAGATAATAGCTTTCTGCGCCCCACCCAAGTCCATCGTTTTCTTAAACGCGATGTCTAGCACCTTCATCAGCGCCCTACCCTTACCGTTCTCAGTCACCGACTCTGCCAGATTCGAGAACTCTTTTAGCTCAGCAATCTCAGCTTCTATCGCCGCTTTCTGTTCTGCCGTGATAATGGTCTTTTCAACCTCGTCCTCTACCGCCTCATTCCATTCTTCCTCTAGCTGGCTCACGCCCTCATACTCTTCTTCTAGTGAGTGAGTTAAGGGCTCGGATGGATTCACGAACGAGTTGTTGAGTTCATCTTGTAGGCGTGTGGCGATGGTGGTGAGGGCACCTGCAATCGCAAAGGTAGAAGACGCCATCAGCTTACGCAGCATCAGTGTCATCAGCGATCGCTGACCCGACGGCAGAGCCTTCAAATTATCCCGCTGCAAATAGTCTGACACCAACCCATACAAAACCTCCTCTCCATCTTCTGGATCAAACTTTTCTAGAATCGGCAATCGTGCAGTAAACGACACATAGGCATCTACCTGCCGCCGCAGCGTCCTATGGCAAATCGGCTTTAGCCGACCCCGTAAACTCTCAAATACATCATTAGCAACCTGACGCCCCGTAAACTGCTCCTTGAAGCTCTTTACATCGCCAAACGTCATCTCATCAATAAAACTCACCAAGCCGTACAGCTCAAGCAGCGAATTCTGCAAAGGCGTTGCCGTTAGCAGCAGCTTGTTCTTCTTTTTTAAAATCTCTCTCAGTTTTCTTGCAATTACATTAGAAGACTTGTACACATTGCGCAGCCGATGCGCCTCATCAATGACCACCAAGTCCCACTGCGTACTTTCTACATCCTTCGCCTTGTTACGTGCAAACTGATACGAACAAAAAATAATGTTTTCCGTATCATCGAAAGGATTAAAAGCACCTTCTTTTTTTGCCTTATTGTAAGACTTCGTCTCTAAAATTTTCCCCTGCAAAAAGAACTTATCTTTTAGTTCCAGCAGCCACTGCTTCCGTAAACTAGCAGGCGTAATTACCAGAATTCGCCGCTTTCTCTCTGCCCATTTCTGAGCAATAACGAGTCCTGCCTCAATCGTTTTACCTAAGCCCACCTCATCCGCTAGCAACGCCCCCTTCGACAGAGGCGAGCGAAACGCAAACAGAGCAGCCTCTACTTGGTGGGGATTTAGATCAACCCTAGCACCCGCAAATGTACTCGCTAACTTTTCCAAATTGTCCGAAGAGCAGCGTTTAGTCAGCTCATGAGCAAAATACTGCGCCTGGTAGTCAGTTAGCTGCATAGGTAAGCGAGCTCAGCCTTCTCAAAGATCGGCTTTATCTTATCGTGCTGACTTAAAAAGATACAGAAAGCATCAGATATTTATCAAAATCAGCTCAATATGTTTCGTGACGAAACTTTTGTTCGGTTGCCTTTGAACTAGAGAAATCTAATAATTTAAGACAGAAGCCCTTTCTTGCTTCAGAAAATTTAAAAACTAGAATGCTCTTGGGAAGAGTGATTTTTGGAATTTTATCTGCTTATAAAAAAGGCATTTACAGAGCTATTTCTTCCTGCTTGCTGTGAATTTTCCTCAGATTTTTTTCCTGCTGACAAACACCTTCAACTGTTTTTTGTACATATAGCATGGCCTGCTGTCGTCCAGTGTGATCGTAAACGTGCCTCACATATAAACTGCCTGACGCCAGCATGAGCGCAATATCCTTACGACTGTTCCCATCACCCAAGGCCTTCGCCGCCGCCAACCGATCTAAAGCACATGGATTATCAGCTTGGATCCCCTGACTATAGTGGTTCCACAATGTCTGATAGTGCGATTTCCTCGGATGTCGGTCTATGCCAGTGACTGATTTAAGCTGGCCAAGGAGTTGGACAATTCTTGCTGATAGCTGTTGTTGCTGTCCAACTTGAGATTTAAGGTAGCCAAACTGTTCCCCAATTGCTTCAAGCAGTGCTGTAGCTTCTCCAAGCTGTTTCCAATGTCGTCGTTGGTTGATGGCTCTGACAATTTGGTCAGCGTCTGGTTCAACTGAGTGTGTTGAACGAGCAAGCTCATTACCTGCTTGCTCAAGCTGTTCAATAATTTTTGAGTATCCGCTTGTGCTGCTATGGAGTCGGTTATCTGTCGCTGTATTCTGTCGTTCTCCTGCCTCAGCGTTGCTATCTCGCCATAGAGTGGCTGTAAGGTTTTGAGCAATACGGTCTCCAAGAGACTCCCCGATATTTCTACTGTTAATACGGGAGGTGTTGGCTGAATAGTTTTCTTTCTGGGTCTTGGCATGACTTGTTACCACCTGAAATAAAGGAATATAGTCACTGGCGTTTTCTTTCGCTCGCGATCGCTGGGTCAGCTGAGCCAGTTCAGCCGTGTCTGCGGTGTAGATGCTGAGATGATGCTTGGCACGGGAAGCGGCTACATAAAAAGACTCGCGACTGGTCGTATCCATCAGGGCCAACACTCGGTCAGCAGTTTTGCCTTGGCTGCTGTAGGTTGTGCCCACCAAGGCAGAGTCAATGTAGTGCAGCCCTCGTAGATTAATGTGAGAGCAGTTGCCACGGTCGTCCACAATCTGGGCGTTGCCGCTGCTATCAATGTCAGCCACAGTGAATCGCTGACCATTGCGGATTTTGGCAGTCCGGTTATTACGCGTCCATCGCAGGCGATCGCCCTTCACAACCGCAATCTCCTGCACCGCATACGCCGTCTTCCGCTGACATCGAGCCGGATTAATCGTCAGCAACTGGCCGTGAGGCGTTTCCACCCTCAGCCGGTTCGCATCGTGGTCAATCTCAACCACCCGATAATGCTGATACTTCACCAATCCCTGACGCTTGTAGTCCTGACTGGGCACCAGCACATCTCCCTGCTCGTAGTAGCTGGCATAGCTCGCCTGGGCCGTCGTCAAATTCCTGTTCCGCAAAGAACGTAAGCAAAAGACATCTGCACCCAACTCTCCCCGCTCTTGCATGGCCTGCCGAAGCTTAGCCGTCAACGCCAATCGCTCAGCATTCGTCCCGGCCAGTAGCAACGTCCGGTCGCGTTGCCTTGGTTCCAGACTCAAATAATCATCGACAATTTGTTGAAACCGCTGGGCCTGCGAAGGGATAGCTTGAATCGCACCTGTTTGGTCTAGATGCTGAATCGCGTTTTCTAACTGACCGGATTCTATGAGTGCGATCGCCTTCTTCAAATCCTCAGTCTTCTGTCGCCGCGACTCCTCCAAATACGCCGTCTGAATGCCACCCGCCTGCAAACTCTTAAACGGGTTGCCAGCTTCCACTGCTGAAAGCTGCCGAGTATCCCCCACCAAAATTACCCTTGCCTGTTCGGCAGCTGCTCGCTGAAGTAGCTGATGAGCAGCCTTCGCACTGAGTAACCCAGCCTCATCCACTATCCAAATAGTCTGAGGTTTGGGTGAATCTTTCACATCCCGCACCAACAAGCTGGCGACCGTATCACTGGGAATGTGAGTAGCTTTTGCTAATTCGTGTGCTGCCTCAGCACTAGGGGCAAATCCGCGAACAGTGTAACCTTTTTGAACTGCAAGTTCGCTGAACAGTTTCAGGCTGTAAGTTTTCCCAGAACCCGCGACACCTTGCCAAGCGAGGATGTGATCGCGACTCAATGTAGACAGCTCAATCGCATGGCGCTGTCCCTTCGTTAGAGTATTGGCCTCTGCTAAGTGGTGTTGCAGTTCTGATGAGGATGCGATCGCATCCACCATTCCCTTACCCTCCTGCATCAACCGAATCGTTTCTAGCTCACGTTGAATGGCCGTCTGCGTCGTGAACTTATCCTTAAGCGAATCAGCCCGAATCAGCTCATTACTATCCTGTATGGCCCGCTGCAAATCGGTAAAGCTTTGCTGCCCCAGGTGATTCTCCAACACAAAACGCTCCACCTTACTGCGCCGAAATACAGCTTCCCGTTCAGCCGCATGGTTAATGCCGCCTTGCACCGCTTGCCGAGTCTGGAACAGGTTCTGATCCACCTTGTTTTGAGCTGGCTGAGGAATCTGTGGCAGCGCTAACTGCTGGCGATGAATTTCCTGCTGCCAAGCTTCCATCAATACCTCACGAGGGACGATGCGTTTGTTGCGACGCGATCGCAAATTGGCCGCCTCTCTCCGCGCCGCACTGACATCACTACCTTTAACTGCCGCCTCTCGCTCCGCCGACCAAGTCTCAAGCAAGTCTAGAATCTGTTGTCTACGAGTAGAGAAAACCTCTAACAACTTCGGCTCATAACCTCGAATCTTAAACTGTCCATTGGCCATTGGCTCAATTTCATACCCACACTGCCGCAACTGATAAGCCAGTTCATTCTGATAAATCTCTCCCAGTAGTTTCTGATTCGCCACAATCTCCTCATTGCTGAGACTGCGCCAAGATCCATCCGCCATCTGAGTCGTATTAATGACCACACAATGGCTATGCAACTGTGGGTCTTGGGCGCGGCTTGTTTCATGACGGAAGACAGCCGCCACAATATTTCCAGTGGTGATGCGCAACCTACCTTCTTTGGTACGCACCCTTGTCTGGGCATACCGTTCTTCTAAGACTGTCAGGGCTGTTTCAACCGCTCTATCATGAGCAGCCATCACCCGCCAGTCCTGTTGAATTAGCCCAGCGATAGAAACACTCTTAGGAGCAGAGAACGTGTAGTCTGTACCAGCACGATGCTGGGTCAGGTCAATCTTTCGGGCATGGAGCGACTGGCCACTAGGCCCTTCGCCTTGTAGCAAGCGTTTGAATATTGACTTATCTACTTCGCCAGTTAGTCCAAGAGCGATCGCACCCTTACCAGCCCATTGAGAGCTAGCCCATTGCGTTTCCTCTTCAGTTTCTAGACCTTGCGTGTAGTAGTCATCTTTGTCGTAATAGTTCTCTGCTTGAGCAGCAGAGACATTGCTCATGGACAACATGATTTTTGGCTTTTGAAGCGAGCCAGATAGGAGACTAATAAGAAATCCTTAAAAGCCATGTGATGAGGAGTTTACAGGCTTAAAAGTAGTCCCAGTGGGCGTAGTGTGTGAACTTTCCGGTGAAGCCCCTTTTCGGGGCGCAACCCACTGCTAAAATACTAGCATCACAAAAGAGAAATACGCTCCCAATCACCATTATTGAGCTTCAAAAATTCTCAGAAGCGCTTCACCTCGTTAATCGACCGAAACTAACCATAATTAACCTATTAATGTTACTCATAGGTTAATTATGGTTAGTTTGCTTTAAAGGTTTGGTTTCCCTACTTTTTGACCATCGCTAAAAGATTTTTGAGAAAGTATATAAAATTTTTATATTTACGACAGATCAAGGGATGCAACGATCTTCTAACCTAAAAATGTTCAACAACGTCTAAAAAAGTCCAACAGTTCTTAAAGCTATTGACTTTGGTCCAAAAAAGACATCTCGGTATACAGTTGAGTTAGCGAGATCGTAATACGCGATGACGAACTACAGCTCAAACACCTCAACGATTCTGACGGTTCGTGTTGCAAATGAAGACTTGCCTCTGTCGCAGCTGTTAGCCCAACACAAACAACAGCCATTGCGAACCCTTATGCGACAGGTCTGGCGAAACTATTTGTACGCTGAGCTTGCCAAACTAAACCTTACGCCGTCCGTGGATGTTGGCAACAATGCCACCGTTAATGACACGACTAACGAATAAGGCTTGGAGGCAATTTTCTCTCTTTCATCCTGAGCCAGGAACCTGTCATGGTGCCCCTCTATCAGCGCACGACAACCCTCCACCCAAGGACAGAATCGTGCATTCAAACTTTGAAGGAATAATGTCCAATGCAAAACTCCAATCCTCCTGACGCATTTCAGTTACCACCACCTCGTATTGACTACAGTGCAGTGCGCCAAACTTTAGAGCCGCTGGTGCTAGAAGGTGTATCCGGTGCAGAACTGAGACAGCAGCTTGCTCAAATCGCTGAAAATTACCACTGCAACCCGCGCCAAGTAGACCAGCTATACCGAGCGCTATCCGAGGAACATACTCACAAAGTAGATGTGGCCACAGCTGCGGATAGATTAGAAGAAATCGAAACGATTGCCTCTGCCCAGCTCCCCATTGAGTTGGGACTATATGGTGATGGCGGCAAGCTAGCAAGTCAATTCCGGCAAGTAGCTGAATCTATGCCCACTGCGCCTGAGTTTTTGATTACGACCCTCATTCCTGCCGTGGCTTCACGGATTGGCACATCCAGTCGCCTTGCCATTAGTGAAACCGCTGGCTATTCCGTCGCGCCGATTTTTCGCACCATCATTGTTGCTAAAACAGGGCGTAAGAAAACACCTTCTCAGGCAGTCATCATGGATGCCCTAGCTCGATTGGAAGAGATTCATCATCAAACCTATGAGCTAGAGAAAGCAGAATACGAGGCCGAGGTAGAACACTGGGAAAGGCTGCCTAAGAAAGAGAAGGTGAGAGAGCCCTGCCCACGAAAGCCAACTCGCAAGCGCTACTTCAGCAATGACGATACGTTAGCCGCTCGCATCCAGATTCACACCGAAAATCCAAGAGGCTTTTTGCTCTATCGGGATGAGGCTTCAGCTTTTATTACTGAACGCGGGCGCTATGCAAAAGGCAAAGGCGATAATGGTGAAACTGAGGCGGATTTGAGTGAGTTCAATGGCAAGTCATTGAGCCGCGATCGAAAAGCCGATGGTTCTATTTTCATGGCCCGCACTGCCATCAGCCGCACAGGCGCAACCCAGTTCAGCAAGCTGAAAACCCTCATGGGCAAACACCAAGACGACTGCGGCGAATGGGCACGTTACCTGTTTTGCGCGGCCGACTCGCCACCCAGCTATCTTGACCTCACCAAGGATGTAGGTGATTTGGGATTGAAATCGGCTCTCATGAATTTGCTGGACAGACTAGATGAATTGCCTGAACAGGACTATCTGCTGTCGGACTCAGCCAAAGTAGCATTTATGGCGTATCAGCATCAGCTGACTGATCGTGCGATCGCCACCGACCACCCCAGCCTCCAAAGTGCCTTCCCAAAATTTGAAACTTACTTTGGGCGGTTTTGCCTGTGGCTACACATTGTCAATACAGCCTTGGCTGATCAACCGCCAGCGTTGCAAGTCTCGGAAAGGACTGTTGAAATCGCAAGGCAATGGACAGAGTACTTCATCGGTCAGTTCAAACTCATCCTCGCACTCAATAGCCCACAGCAAGCCTTAACCGGTGACATCCTAAAGCTCCACGCCTATTTGGAACGCAAAGGTGAAGGCAAAACGCCGAGACAAATTGTTCAAGCTGGCGTATTCGCCTGCGCTGAAGATAAATCCAAACGGAAAACGCCCTACATCCAAGAACTGCTGAATACCTTGGTCAAAAAAGGCTGGGCCACAGTCGCAGGCAAAAACTACACAGCTGTTCGACCCACTAAAAAAGGAAATCAATTGAAAAAAGAATCATGAGCGAACCATTAGTCCCCCTCAGTCACGTCGATGCCATCATTGAACGAAAAGTCAAAGAAGTGCTGGGTAAGATGCTGGGATTACCCGACCATCCACAAGAAGTAGGCGTTTATCCAATTACCGAAGCGGCACCTCGACTGGGCTATGAAAAGCCAGCACAAATTTATAAGGATATTGCCGCTGGCCTACTGCGTGTGGGCCATGAAGTAGAAGATCGACGGCGACCAGGCCGCAGTAAACCTCGATATTTCATTGATATTGCAGCGGCACAGTCCAGACTTAAGCAGATTCCAGAAAAACGTAGAGCCATATAGCTGTAAAAGCTAACCAAAGTGAAACTGGCATTTCATTACTGGACACAGAATATCGACATGTAAATCCTTACATATGGGCATACTGTCTACTAGCTTCCAATCAGGGATTTATCGCATGCCCACAGAGTTTACGGCAACAGAGTGGAAGAAAATCAATCAAACGCTAGCAGCCAATCCAGAAAAATATGGGTTTCCTCAGCGTATTTATGGTTCAGCCTTACTCGCCTCCTTCAACATCCGTAAACTCGGCAACCCCAAAAGTCGCTCAGCCAACACCTGGAAATTTTTAGCTCATATCTGCAAACAGTTTGATCTCCTATCCATTCAAGAAATTATGGATGACCTGGCAGGATTTGATCACCTGCTTGAACTCATGGGACCAGATTTTCATGCTGTTGTCTCCGACAGAACCGGTGTTTTCCCAGGAGAACGCGGCATGGGTGAGCGCCTTGGTTTTATCTACAACACACGAGTTGTTGAACGGGGTGATGTCGTTTCAGATATTTCCTTTGATCGCAGTAAACTCCTCAAAACAGTCATTGACAACTACGAAGTCCTGCGAGAAGAATTACTCCCCTACCTAACTTTTCTCGACACCCATAAAGCTTGGCAACAAAATCCAATCGGTAAAGAACCCAAACCACCTAAAGTCAGCATCCCTGTATTTCTAACCTTTATTCGCCAACCCTTTTGTTCCAGCTTTCGCATCTGCGGGCACCCAGGAACTGCACCCTATAAAATCATGGCTGTGAATGCCCACTTGTATTTTGGCGATTCTGTCAAAGATAGACAGCAAGAATTTGACGCGCTTATGGAATGGATTCTGGGTCGTTTGAAACAGAAAGAAACAGCCTACTATTCAAACTTTGTTCTTATGGGCGATTTAAATTTAGACTTTGACAATCCAGAGTCAGATAGAAAAAGAATTTCTAAACGCATTAAGGCATTTGACACTGACGTGAAAGCATCGAAGTCTAACGCGAATGTTTACTTTCCCTTTTTAGATTCCCATCCTGTCCAAAACACTTTGTTTAGAACTAATGCACGGCTCCAAGAGACGTTCGATCACATCGGATTCTTTAACCAGGATGTTCGGCTGCCTCAATACAAACACCGAAAATCTATGGGCTCACAAAAACAAGGCCCGAACTATGGCATGTTCAACTTTGTAGAACTGTTTAATGACGCACTCAATGACAAACCTATTAGCGACTTAACCACAACGCAAAAAAAAGCCTTCTATCAAAAATTTGAGCATGAAGTCAGCGACCATATGCCGATTTGGAGCCGGTTACCACTGCCTGAGTAAACCATCCTTGGTGTGCTGATATTTATGCGTTGAGGTGGAATGGTACCATATCAAAATATATCAGATATGGTATAAACGCATGCGTAAGAATGATCAGCCTCTCATTTGGCTACATCTTTTGTTTGACCGTACAGTGAGATTCAGTGAGATTCGCCACCGTACTTTAGCCAATCTGCCTCAGACCTATTGCTGAGGTCACCTCATACGATACAGATAAACAGAAATAGCTCTCATGGAACAGAAAACTCAGCAGGGACTAAAAGAGAAGGGCTGGAGAGTTGGCACAGTTTCCAATTTTTTAGACCTCAGTCCAGAAGAAGAAATTGTAGTTGAGATTAAACTAGCGCTTAGTCGCTGCCTGAAAGGACGCAGGCAAGAACAAATGACACAGGCAGAACTGGCTAGTCAGATCGGCTCCAGTCAACCGCGCGTTGCCAATGCTGAAAATGGTGATAAATCTGTATCTATTGAATTATTGATTCGCGCGATTTTAGCCACTGGAGCTTCGCCTCAAGAAATTGGAAAAGTCATCGCTAGTGTTGGCTAAAATATTTTTTTAGATCTCGCTTGAGTGTTGTTTTATGGGTTGTATGGTTTCTGATCAGCAACCATACAATACAAAAGTCCGTCTGTTTGACTTTGTTGATATCTGTTGGGTTGTTGGGTTGAGCTAGGTGATATTTCGACAAGGGGCCATCCTTCACAAACGTTTTAGCAATGCATCGTATTCTGAATGTGGCCCAATCCAAAACCAATAAATCTGACCTTCTTCGAGCAAACCCAGAGCTCTATAGCTGAGATCGATACGTACCGAATAAATGGGTTGACGTTGACTAACCTGCTTAAATTGCAGACTCCGATGATATGGGTCTGTTTTCCAAAGAGCATAAGCCTTATCAGCTTTTGCTTGGACTGTATTAGGCAGATTGCTGAGGCGTTTTCGAAAATCTTTGGTGACGCTCGATTTCATTGGCTAGCAGGAAAAGCTTCATCGAGTGGAACGGTATTTCCTGCATTAATATCCTGACGAACCATCGCCGCTAAATTGTCCCACTGTATGTCTGTTGTTTCAGTAAAGCTTTCTTGCCAGGTCTGTTCATCTTTCAGTTCTGCGAGAAAGCGCGTGGCGATCGCATCTTGTTGCTCATCTGATAGCTTTGCGATCTCTGCGATTGCCTGTTGGAGAAGCTCAGTCATAATTTCTCATAGCTAAAATGCTACGGTCACCATTCTATCTACATCGTAGCCCAACACATCATGTACGGCTGCTTATTTCGGAGCCTTTGGCCCTGATTGTATCGCTGCCTGATAAACATCTGCCTGCTTCGCCCGAGAGAGCCAGCGATGATAGGTCTTGTTATGCACATCCACCGAGTGCCCCATCATTCTTGCCGCAATGGTATCTGGCAGTCTAAAGGTAATGCTGGCTCGAATAGCCCAAGCATGGCGCAAATCATAGGGACTAAACGGTAGACCATATCGCCGGAATTGGGTTGACGCGCGATCTCCATAATCGCGATAAACCTTTGCCGTCACATTAGGTCGCTGAATATCCCTAAGCTCCCATCGTTCCACCCACTCTGGATACAGTGCCTGCACCTGTCTCTCACCAGTTTTACCCTCAGTAACTTGGATTGTCAGCTCATCTATAAAGTGACAAAACCAAAACTCATGGGGTCTGAGGCCAAAGATAGCAACAATTCCATAAAAAGAGCGCCATGTAGGATTGGTAATTTTAGCCAGCCATTCACCCAACATTTCATCAGTTGGCAACTTCCTCACGTTCTGAGGTTTTGTGCTGCTGTAATTGCCTCGGTAAGGTTTCAGATTAAGCTCTATTTCAGCAAAGTCTGCCAGCTTTTGAAGCTTCAGACAGTACTCGCGTCGCTTGCGAGTATTCGGTGGTGTATCGAGGGCGATCGCCACTAGCACCTCCGCCACCAACAATCCATCTTGTGGCAAATTGTCGTAAACCGTCTGCCAATGACGCTTCCACGTCGTTTCACTCAGACTATGGGTGCTCATGTAGTGCTGCTTAAATTTTCTAATCCACTCACTGATTGCACGTTCTTCAGGAGGCTCTTCATCCAGCCAGTCTGACCAGTTAAACTGCCTCAGTGCAAGTAAAGAGCCCAAGTGCTGAGCCTCCGCTTCCGCTCGTCGGAGTCCATCTCTACTCAAAGGCAGACCTGTCTTCAGATCATACTGACCTGGTTTGACCCGGCGGCTACCCGGCTTAGGAGGTAACGTCGCTCGAAGATACAGCGCTTCACCCCGACAGCGAATAGTGACACGAATTCTGGCAGCTTTTAATCGAGCGTTTGCATCTGTAAGTAGCTGCTCATCCACATGACTTTTCATGCTCTTTTTTCAGCCCGTAGGCTCCTCAATCGCGACTGAGGGCTTCCCTAAATCTTCCCTACTTTTTCCCTAAAAGTCCGGATAAAAATAGACACAACCGGGTAAATCCGTTGTGTTCAATCCTTATGAGTAAAGGGCTACAAGCCTTTATTTATCAACGGATCCTACAGGATTCGAACCTGTGACCGACCGCTTAGAAGGCGGTTGCTCTATCCAACTGAGCTAAGGATCCATGGCGTGTAGGCAGTTTCTTACTAACCTAACCTGATAGCGAATATACCGCATTGTCAGAGCATATTTCACATTGCGTTGGATGTAGGGGTGAGTGAATTTTGATTGCATTGATAGAAATTGATTCGATTTCGGCTGATAGGGGCATTTTGGGTACGCTAGTGCTTATCCAGACTCCCTGAAATAGATAGCCGTCGTTATGTTCCTGTTGACGCCTGAAGATGTTGAAATTACTAGCATTCAGCATCCAAAAAGAGAGAAGAAAGTCCCGATTTTGTGCTATCAGGAGAAGACTTTTCGGCTGTTGAGCGTGTTTGGCTCACACCAGCACGCTGAGGCGCATGCGTCGTGGAAAGACCTGACCGAAAATGAGGGCAGACCTTGCGTTTTATTGGAAGAGTCGTGTCGATATAGCGTTTGGCGACAGGTGCGGATCAATATGGGGTTGCTACAGCCAGTGGCCCCAGCAGCTTATGCCAAAGCTTGTGTGCTTTTGGTGCAGGCGCTTTATGGCGACGTAGAACAAATTTTAGGTGCTAAGCAAGCTAAAAACTTCGGTACAGCCTTAGAGGTTAACGCTGCGGTGCCAGTTAAGAATGCAGGTGGGCTAGGGGCTCTATTGCGTACTAACCCTCTTACGGAGGTCCCCCCCAGGTGGGAGGAGGATGAGTTGAGCGCGCTTTTGCTAGAGCTGCACCGGTTAGGGGCAAAGTTTTTTGGGCGGACAAAGTTTGTTGAGCGTACGTTAGCTGCACTAGATGAGTTGTCAGGAAACGATAAAGCCGTATTTTTGAACTGGCTTGGGTTGTCTTTGTTGGGCCATCTTTGGATGCCTTAGTGTGTGCGGCCTGTTTGGTGATGAAGGTGATGTGCGCCGTGAGTCGCGGCCCATTGCTAATTCGCCCCGCGTACAGCCACAGTTGACTGGCGGTGGCTTACGGAGAGTGGCTTGTGTTTCATTGGTCACGGCTGGCTGTAGTAAGACCCCACTATTGATGGGAAAGGGCAGAGTGCTATAAGAAGCCATTGAAAGCAGCCATTAGCCTAGAATTTCCAATTCATATTATGAAGAGGGCAAGCGCCCAATGCGATTTAGTTCTGGGTAGGGGCGGGTGCACATTCTACGTAAAGAAGGCTATGAGTCATCAGTTATTAAATAGTCTGCAATCCTTTTGGACATTGGTGCAGACAGATCGCGGGGCGGCTATTCGGCGGGTGGGTTTTGTCAATGCACTGTGTGGTGGATGGGCCTTGTTAGCGTTAGGCTCCTTTTTACTATGGGGCGCGCCTTTTGGTGGCGCAAGCGCTGAGTGGTTTCCGGTGATTGTGAGCCTGCTAAAGGTGGGCGCTTTTTTAATTTCAGCGTTTTTGTGCTGGCGCAATGCTCAAAAGTTAGACATTTTGAGTGGCCGGAGTGTTTGGCAGGCGATCGCATCAGGCATGGCTTTTTATGCCCTGGGTGACATTACCCTGATTATTTGGCGAAGCGTGTGGGGAATTACGTCTGCGGTGTCCTTGGGCGACGTGTTTTATGGCGCGAGCTATGTCTTTTTAGTGATTGGCTTATTGCAGGCCATACTCCCTCGGCAAATCAACTTGAGCATGGTGCAAGCGCTGGGGATCTCGCTAGCGGGCGTTATGGGGATTGTGTTGGCCTGCTGGCTGAACTTTTATATGTTGAGTGCAGAGGGTTTGAGTGCAGAGGGCTTGAGTGCAGAGGGCTTGAGTGTAGAGGGTGGCTTAGCCGCAAAGAGCCGCGAACTGGCTGAGATTGAGCTGCCCGGCGTTGAGCCGCTACGGGCAGAGGCCTTGAGCGCAGAGGCGAGATCGGCTGCAAACGGTGCAATTGCGCCTACTGATGATGCTTCGAGTGCCAATGCGGCTGATCGCGCGCCTGGTGTGGTGCGGCTGATTGACCAGCGATTGAGTCGCCTAACGAACCGAATTGGCTTGCTGTATGTGGTGGGCGACTGCATGCTGATCGTTCTAGCGGCAGCCCTGCTGGTTGCATTCTGGGGTGGGGTTTACTCTGAAGCGTGGAAGCTGATTGCGATCGCAGGTGTTTGTTTATACGTTGCGGATATGTTTTTGATCTACCACGTCGGGCAGGGGAGCTATCGTCCCGGGTCCCTGTGGGAAATTTTCTGGATTTTATCAGCACTGCTTTTTGGCTTAGGCGCTGGGGTAGAACACCGGATGTCTGTCAAAATGAATCAACGACGTCCTCGACGGCAGTGGTTATAGCTCAAAAAACTGCCATACTGGGTAGGCAAGTGTGAAGGATATCGGCAGCATGGCCCCGCGAAAACTGTCTGACGCTGATAAAAGCGAAATTATTGATCTGTATAAGCAATCTGACCAAACTACGTCAACCTTGGCGGGTCAGTATGGCGTGAGTAACAGTACTATCAGCCGTATTCTCAAGACATCATTACCGCCTGAAGAGTACAGTGCGCTGATTGCGCAAAAGCGCATGGCTGGCAGTTCAGATAAAACGGATGCCTCGCCTACGAAACGCAAGCGGTCAGCCTCTAAGGGTAAAGCCGACGTCTCTGATGAAAAAAAGGCACCGCGACGGTCACGCCGCCAGAAAAAAAACGTGCCGGACGCCGTTGCACAGCAGCCTGACTCGGGAACGGCCTTTCCTGAACTCGCTTCTGAAGAACCTGTCTTAGCAGAGACGCAGACAGAAGAGACTCGCGTAGAACCGCCCAAGCTTAAAACAGCCGCTGAAAAGGCGGAAGAGGCTAAAAACACTGGGACGTCTCGACGTCGTAAGCGGAGCCGTCGCCGCCGAGACAGTGGCGATGAGCAGCTGCCTTTACTAGAGACTGAGGCGGAGACCAACGAGAGTATTCAGACGGGCGCTACTGAGTCGGAAGCCTCTGAGGTTGACGGTCCCGTTTTGGTGACTGAAGACGAGGACGACGATGATTTGACCGGGTTGGATGAAACCCTGGGTGATGACTTTGGTGATGACGACCTCGATGAAGAGGTTGAAGATGATGACGACGACAATGCAGAGACGCCTGACTTACCCAAGCCTAAGCTAGCTACGGCCATGTCGATTATGCCCTTGGATGAAGCCGTGCTGCCTAAGCCCTGCTATCTCGTTATAGATATGCGCTCAGAGCTGATTACACGTCCGCTGAGTGACTTTGCTGATTTGGGACAAATTCCGTCCTCGGAAGAGAAGGCAAAAACGCTGCCGGTGTTTGATAACCATCGCGTTGCCAGACGATTTTCTCGGAATAAGCAGCGGGTTATTAAGGTGCCTGATGGCAGTTTGATTACGCGGACGAGCCCTTATTTGGAAGCCAAGGGCATCACGCGCTTGTTAGTGGATGGCCAAGTTTTTGATTTGGTGAGTCATTAAACAGCAGATAGAAAATAACAGATAGAGGAAATCGCGAATAGAGGAGAAGCACTATGCTGCTGCATTTGTGTACTTGGCCGGAAGTTGAAGCGTATTTAGAGCGATCGCGCGGCATCATTTTTCCTATTGGCTCTACTGAACAGCATGGACCAACGGGCCTGATTGGCACTGACGCCATCTGTGCTGAGGTTGTGGCGAAGGGTGTTGGCGACGCTGCCGATGCGCTAGTGGGTCCTACGATTAATGTGGGCATGGCACTTCATCATTTAGCCTTTCCTGGCAGCGTGAGTTTGCGGCCAAGCACACTCATTGCCCTGATTCAGGACTATGTAAAACCGCTGGCACGCCATGGCTTTGAGCGATTTTATTTTATTAATGGGCATGGCGGAAATGTCGCGACGATGAAAGCCGCTTTTTCTGAAACGGTAGCTGCGCTCGCAGATGCGAATCGTCCAAACGCCGGTAAGGTACGCTGCAAACTTGCCAACTGGTATCAAGGCAAAGCCGTTGGAGACCTTGCAGTGCAGCTATATGGCGATCAGGAAGGCTCCCATGCGACGCCCAGCGAAGTGGCGTTGACGCAGTATGTGTATCCAGATGCTGTAAAACGCGCGCCTCTTATCCCACAAGTCGCCCCGGCTGGCCGCTCCATTTACAACGCAACTGACTTCCGTAACTTTTACACCGATGGGCGCATGGGTTCTAATCCAGACTTAGCCACCCCTGAGCATGGCAAACAGTTTTACGAGCTAGCGGTGAAAGAACTCACCGCTGGTTATCTGACGTTTTTGCAGGAAGCTTAAAAAAATGTCGGGCACACTCCCCTTAGTTCCTTCAGACTTTGCTATTCCGACAGGTTTGGTGACTGATGAATTTCGCCTGCGGATGCTCACTATTAATGATGTGGTAAAAGATTACGAGGCCGTTATCACCAGCTGCGACCATTTACGCGGTGTTTTTGGCCCTGGTTCTACCTGGCCTGCGGCGGATTTAAGCTTAGAGCAAGACCTCATTGATCTGGGCTGGCATCAGAAAGAGTTTCAAAATAGGACTTCGTTTGCCTATACAGTCATGGCGTTAGATGAAACGAGCTGCCTGGGTTGCGTATACATTTATCCTGCTCAGCCAACTGCCTATGACGCAAAGGTTATTTTGTGGGTTCGGCACAGTGCACTAGCGAGCGGGTTAGAAAACCGGCTGTTGGTTGCTGTGCGAGATTGGATGACTCAAGACTGGCCGTTTGAACGAGTTGGCTTTCCGGGGAAAGAAATACCTTGGGAGGACTGGCTGGCTGCTATTTGATTAGGGTGTTGGATATTGTGCTGAATCATGGCGTTAGCTAGCCAGGAGAAAATAACGACACAGGTTTGCATTAGGTGAATATGAACTTCACTAAAGGCTTTTTCTTTATCTGCAGATACTGCCAAAATCCAGGCATGCATTGGATCTAACCACTGCGCGTTGTTTTCACTCCAAGCGCCAGTGAGCACCGCGCCAAGCATCACCGTTTTATCTTCACTAAATTTGTCGTTTTCATGTTCTTCCCACATTTGGGGGCCATAGCCAGAGCCAGTCAGTAGTACGCAGCAGCCTTTGCGATAGCTGTCTCTGAGTCGCTTTACAACCTTGGCGTCTCTGGGGAGTGCGCCTGATGAAAACGCACGAGCGGGGTTGAAGACGCCACCCCGAGCAAATGTGTGATAGCAGTTGTCTGACCTGCGATCGCGCAAAGCTGTCCAAACTTTTGTTCCCGGTGGCGCGAGCTTTTCAAATAAGCTAGCAAGATTCTCCAGCAGCGTAATAATTTTGTCTCGATACTGTGTGAGATAACGATTGGGTAAGGGGCGCTGTCCCTGCACGACGGGGGGTGCTGAATAGCGTCCAGCCGGTGACAGTGTCATCAAGCCTAGGTCGCGAGCATTGTGCACTAGCTGATGAAGCGCAAAGGTGCGATTGTAAAAGCTGCCGGTGGACTCCATGATGATAGGCAGATCACTGTTGTCTTTCACCCGTTCTTTTTCAGAACTGAGAAGATTCACAATCTGAGGCTCTAGCAGATGTGAAATTTGAGGAGCAATCCTCTCAATAACATCTTTTTCTGAATGGCGCGAGGCAATTAGCCCTTCATTAAATTGTCTGACTATTAAGAGGATTTCGTGCAGCAATTCTTCTGATGAACGAGCGGGCTTCGCCTTGTTGATTTCTTTCTCTTGGTAATGGGAAAAGACCGTTTCTACGCTGCTTTCAAGGTCTCTCCAAAAAACACTGAATGTCTTCTTTAGGCGCTCTTCTTTGATCACACCTTTGCCATCTTCAGAAGCAGCTTTGTTGATGGCTTTGACAACCCTAAACATGTCTTCTTCTTGAAAGATAGCACTTTGAAAGTGAGCTAGTGGCCCAGTAATATCGGTAGGCTTAATACCCCCAAAGAGAATAGGGATAACGTGGTTGATCCCCACGCTATTAAAAATAGCGCCTGCTTCAAAGTGTAGCCATGGATTCTCAAAGTTGTTGGGTGTAACGCAAAATATCCCTAAACTACACTCTTCGAGCGTTGTTGTCATTTTGCGAAGCCACTGGTCCCCTTTAGAGATATCTTCTGGAGAAAAGAAAGGGTCAACAACTTGAATGATAGAAGGTAGCCAGTTGTAGAGCTGGCTTGCGATTTCTTTGCTTAATGAACCAGACCAACTAATAAATACTCTCATATCTAGCTTGGTGAAGTTGTACAAATAAGGCACATGAAACTTAAGCCCAACTAGGTCTGCTTACTTCACGTTGTGTTGCGTGGCTTATTTTGCTTCTAACCGGAGGCTTTAAAAAGAATATACGTTGCGATGCTTATCGAGAGCTCAGTTCATGATTGTACCTATGTAAAACAGATAGGCTTTGTGTGTAGTTCTTGTTCATTAATATTCTCACTCACAGTATTAAGCTAGCACAGAATTTTGATTTGTACGTTCTGCAAAACACTTTTTCGGCTTGCAGCTAAAATCGTAACAACTGTGACACAAGGCTGTTTCTCTCGATTCACATAGGTTTTCTCTTCTTTTTTGCCTATGCCCTTGACCTGTTCTATACCTGTTGTTAACCAGAACTTATTGTTGTGTGGTTTTTAGCTCACCTTTTAGTTTGTTTCTGTTTCTTCAACAACACAACGCCCTTGGTCGCCGCACTCAAGCTTCTGCTGTCGCTCAGCAATCACTTCTGCTAAGCTGGCTCGGCCTGTCATCGCGAGGCGCTTGTCGGCCCATAAATCATAAATTTTGTTCACTAAGGGGCCGACAATGGGCCACTGAGTGGGCGCGTACATCCAGCCTATGCCAAGGGCACCATATACTCGTCGAAAGACTTCGACATTTTTGACGACCGTGCCATCGGCCATCACAGCATGAATGCGGCCCATGGCGGTTTCAAAGTCTACACCGCCATTGTCTTCGGCGCTGTAGGTTAGATCGGCGATGTCTGTGAATTTTACGAGGCCGCGTCCGGCGTCTTTTTTTTGTAAAAAGTTGACTTCGCGCAGGCACAGCGGACAGTCACCATCGTAGAGCAGGTTGACTTTCCACGTGGGGGTCTCTGTTTGCTGGGGGGTTAGCAGGGATTCGGCAGAATTAGCGGTGGCGTCAGCGCTGACCATAACAGGAAGATGACAAGGTGGATGCTTCTAGTTTAGTCGGTTTTGTTAAGAAATGTTGCGATTTTGGGGCAAGCTTTTGCAGCCGGTGAGGCTGCCTCGCAGTCGGCGAGGCAAGGTTCAATAAAAGCGTCGTCTAGGTGGGCGGGAGCGGGCATTTGGCCAAATACCATGGTGCAGCTCAGGTCTTCAAAGTTAGGGGTCATGGTGAGGGGGATGCCAAACTTTTCAGTGAAGAAGGTTTGGGTGGGGAGCTTGCACATGTTGACGCACATGCCGACGCATTGAGAGTCTTCGAGGTAGCGGCATTTTTCGATTTGGACAGCGCTGGGCTGCGATCGCACAATGCCATCCTCTCCAACGACGTCTGCTTCATCGACATGGCAAGGGCCCACGAGCCATTCAAACATTTGCGCGGCAAACCAGGCATTGAGCACGCACACTAACCGTGTGGGGGAAAACACCGTTCGAATTAGCCACAGTACGGGTGCGGGGACCAGTGATTGCAGCACGCGGGCAACCGCTTCTTGTTGTTCTGGGGCGCTGCGCCCCTGCATGATTTGTTTGGACAAATCAACAAACCCGCCGTAGCCGCTAATGGGGGTGTCCGTACCGATTGCCTTGGCCATTTTGCGAGAAAACAACCAAATAAACAGCCGATCTAACAGGTTGTCATGATAGGTCTGGACGGTTTGCATGGTTTGAGTCTCTGGGAGGTTTCCCTTAGTTGAATGGTCGGTGAGTTAAATGTTCGGTGAGTTAAATGGCCGGTTGAATCGCAGGTTAGAGGTTTGGTTAGACAGTTGCTTATACAAAGGGGCCTTGAAAGGTGTCGGCGCTTTCTTTTATCTTACGACTTGCGCTGTGATTTCCCTATGGCCCAGGCGATCGCACCGAGTAGGACGATACCACCGATACCCGTTGCTATCCAGTTAAACTTATCGGCGTTGGCTGTTCCTGTGACGGCGTCTGTGACGGGTTGGTTGGCGGTTTCGAGCTCAGGTTCGGGCAGCTCGGTGGCGCTGTTCTCTGGAATGGTCGGGACGGCTTCGCCCGCTGCGACCGTGACGTCAAACGCAATTTCAAAATCGTTGAAGTTGCCCGCTTGCTTGGGGCTGCCAGTGAGCATAAGTGAGTAGGCACCGACCTCTGGAAAGGTGAACGTTGCGCCCGGAATGCCTTGATAGCCCTCGGCCTCGACGGCGCTAAGGGCTGGAGTCAGCTCGAGGGCTGCTGGCTTCGCGGGTTGCACAATTGTGAGCGTACAGTCGCAATCGGACAGTGGAATGGTTTGACCGCCTTTGCGGGTGAGGGCAAACCACGCTAGGACCTCTTCGCCTGCGCGAGGTGTGTCATTGGGTTCTATGTGCAAGGTTGCGCCAACGTTTTCAACAATTTCTACCTGGTGGGCAATAATGTCTACCTGGTGGCCAATAGTGTGAGGAGAGGCGCTTGCAGGTGTGGCGGCTGTTTGGGCTGGGCTTAGCGAACTAAGGAAGATCAGTATGGCAGCAGTTATCAGCGTTCGCGTCTGAAAATTGGGCTGGAGCGAGCGTACTTTTGGGGGGTGCATAGTATTGATTAAGAGAGAGGACAGTCCATAAGCGGCGCGATCGCAGTCCAAGCACCAATCCCACCATCGTCATCAGCCCCCCAGCCATGACTTGATTGTGCCAAGTGATGGCCAGCGGTCCCCAATAGCTAGAGCCGATGATCAGCGTATGTGCCGCGGCTAACAACAGTGCCGGAACCCCCAGTAAGTGGAGCCGTCGCCAGCGGTTGCCCAATGCCTTTTGAGCCCGATCAAAGCTGGTCAGTGCAGCCGGAACCATGAGCAGCAGTGCAATGACGCCCAGCAGTACGCCCAACTGATGCGTTGGGAGCATGAATTGCACTGCTCGCCATTGCCAGTTCCAGGTGTGACTTGCCATGTGCAGTACATGCAGTGCGCCCAATACGAACGCGCCGACACCAAGCACCCGCCGGTAGGGCATGAGCTTGGGCCAAAGGCGACTAATCGGACGGGCGACTAGGGCCAGGATTAAGCAAATCAGCGCGCCGTGACCGGTGTAGTCGCTCATGGTGTCGCCGGTGCGAATGAGCAAGAGGGCCCCGATCAGAATGGTGAGCCAGCCCCCTGCGCGAAAGAGTTGAGAGCGGCGATCGCGGCTGAGCAGGGCAGTGGTCACACCCATGGCAACCATCGCGGGCAGCGTGCCTAATCCAAACGAAAGCATGACCGCCGCGCCGCCTATCCAGCTTTGAGTTTCTGCTGCGCGCAGCTGACCCGCGTACAAAAAACCGCAGGGAATGAGGCCCCACAGCAAACCCAGCAAGAGCGGTGTGAGGGCGACGCTAAGTGGTGCTGTGTCGTTTCGCTGTGATATGCGGTCCATGACGCGGCTGAGCTGTTCGTGTAGCTGCTGCTGCCGCGCAGGATGTAAAAAAGGCAAAGCTGGTAGCAGGTCGGGTTTGGCCTGGGTAAAGCCGAACCAGATCAGAAGGATGCCGGTAAAAATTGCGATCGCCCGCCGCAGTAGCGAGCCGACTCCAGCCATTTGCCCGCCCGCTAAGACCACTGAGCCCAACGCGCCAATGGCCGCACCCACTAGGGTATAACTCAGCAAGCGACCTAGGTTCAGCAGCAGGTGAAACCACACCTGAGAGACGCTGCGATTAGGCTGCGTCGTCGTGGGTTCGGTTTCCTTTGTTTTGACAGAGAGTGCAAAGGCGGCGGCGACCGGCCCGCACATGCCCACGCAATGGCCAAAGCTCCCGAGAAAACCCAGTGCTGCAATAAAGCCCAGATCAAGAAGACTTGGCATGGTGAAAGAGGATGGGGCAAGGGGACTTAGTTGGCGGGGTCCGGCTTGTACACATCAATCGTGACGGTCTCTTCGATGGGCTTGCCCTGGGTTGTGAGGGTTTCGTGACCGTTGGCATTGAGGGTAACGCGGACGTCGTTTTGACCCTTGGGTAAATCAGGTAAGTGAGTCCAAGTGCCGTAGATGCGTTGAATAGATTTGTCGTTGATGTATAGGTGAGCGTGGCCTTCGGTCGCGCTGCTTTCTCCATTTACATCGCTAGGCGTCCAGGTGAAATTCGCGGTGCCCACATAGAGATTCCAGCCACGTACCGCGTCAGCCTCTAGCCGCACAGTCATCGCCGGAACAGGGGTACCTGCTGGGACTTCAATGGACTTAGAGTGAAAGACGTCGTGGTTTGTATTGACGCCGTTGTGCTCATGCGTAGCGTGTTCGCCCTGCTCTTCTTTAGCGCCACCAGCTTCGCTATGGCTCATGTCGTGGGCCATACTTTGCTCACTGGCTTTCCCATCGGTCGCCGCCACTGCATTGGCTGTTGCAGTCTCTGTTGATGAGTGAGCGGTGGATGAGTGGGCAGAATGCCCCCCCGAATGGCTACAGCTAACGGTGAGTAAGGTAACGCTGGCAAGGGCCAGACTGGTAACGATTGTTTTGCAGACCGTGTAAATGGGCATAGGGCTTTTGTGACACCGTTTGTGACACCAGGGGTAGGATGCCTAACATCCTATAGTGCAGATGAGTAAATCAATAGTCAAAAGACAGGAAGTCAATCGAGCGCAGACGCGGTAAGAAATCGTTCATTGCCTAAGGGAACGATTTCTTGCTAAGCACCTCTGTGTTTGTTGACCTAGTCTGTTGCAGACTCAATATAGGTCGTAGGATAAGCCGGCGCTGTCTCCGGCGGAGTGTTTTGCGGCGTTCGCGGTCCTGGATAACTCCCATTAGCAGAGCCGTCGAAATCGTGGTGAGACCTGTTTCCTGTTGTGCGATCTTGATCGCCTCGGTCTGTCAGCTGCTTGATGATGATGTAAAGAATCGGCACCACAAATAAGCTGAGGAAGGTGGCCACGAGCATTCCGCCAAAGACAGCTGTTCCCAGTGACTGGCGGCTTCCGGCCCCAGCCCCAGTCGCAATCACCAGAGGAAAAATACTGCTGAGCGTAGAGATTGCCGTCATTAAAATCGGTCTCATACGCTGCTGAGCCGCTTCGAGTGCAGACTGCGTGATGGAGTTGCCCTGCTCCCGCAGCTGATTGGCAAACTCCACAATCAAAATGGAGTTTTTACTGGCGAGGCCAATGAGCATTACGAGCCCGATTTGACAGTAAACGTCGTTGGGCAATCCGCGAATGGTTTGAGCTAGCAGCGCACCGAGGACCGCGAGCGGTACGGCAAATAGGATAATCACCGGATCTACGTAGCTTTCGTATTGAGCTGCGAGGACTAGAAAGACCAGAATGATGCCCAAGCTGAAAATGATGGGCGCTTGGTTGCCGCCTTCAATTTCTTCTAGGGCGGTGCCGGACCATTCGTAGCCTAAGCCTGCTGGCAATACCTGATTGGCAACACCTTCCATGGCCTGAATCGCTGCGCCGGAACTGACGCCCGGTGCCGGTGCACCGTTAATAGCGATGGAGCGGAAGAGATTGTAGTGGTTAATGGTTTGTGCGCCGACGGTGTCAGTGGTGGTGATGAGGTTGCCCATGGGTACGAGCTCATCGCTTTGCGATCGCACATACAGCTTATTGATGTCATCCGGCGTGGCGCGATACTGCTGATCGGCCTGAACGAATACTCGATAGGTGCGGCCTTCGAGGTTGAAGTCGTTGACGTAGCGAGATCCGAGATTGGTCTGTAGGGTGCTGAAAATGTCGTCAATATCGACGTTAGAAGCTTTGGCCTGATCTCGATTGACGGCGATCGCAATTTGCGGCGTACTGGCCGCATACGTGCTAAACACATTTTGGAGCTGCGGATTCTGATTGGCCGCGCCCATAATCGCTCCCATGCTAGCCGTGAGGTTCTCAAGTCCGGCATTGCCGCGCCGATCTTGCAGCTGAAATTCAAAGCCGCCGAAGCTACTAAGGCCCTGAATCGCCGGTGGGTTAACCGGGAGCACCCGTGCCTCTGTGGTGCTCATGAGCGGGCCACGCACACGGTCAATAATGCCAAAGGCTGAGCTTTCTGCGCCTTTGCGTTCGCTCCAAGGTTTGAGTGTGGTGAAAATAACGCCGCTATTGGCTGTGTTTCCGCTGAAGCCAAAGCCGCCGACAGCAAAGGTGGCCCGTACCTCGGGCTGGGCGAGCAATATTTCTTCTGCATCTCGCATGACTTCGCTGGTGTAGTTGAGCGAGACGCCTTCGGGGCCGCCAATGAGGGTGATGAAGTAGCCCTGGTCTTCATCGGGGAGGAAGGCGGACGGCACGGTAGTGTACAGCCAGCCGGTGATCACCAGGGAGATCACAAAGGCGGCAAGGACGACCGGTTTGAAGCTAGTGAGCGTTTTGAGAATGTGACCGTAGCGATCGCGCAGCCAGTCTAACCCTCGGTTGAAAGGGTTGAAGATTTTGGCGCGCCAGCCGGTCGGTTCGCGCTTGGGGCGCAGCAGCAGGCCAGAGAGCGTGGGGGTGAGGGTGAGGGCGTTAAAGGTAGACACTGCGATCGCAAACGCAATCGTCAGGGCAAACTGCCGGTACAGCGCGCCAGTAGTACCGGGGAAAAAGGCCACTGGAATAAACACCGCCATCAGCACCAGTGAGGTGGCAATGACTGCCCCAGTCAGCTCTCCCATTGAGGTAATCGCGGCTTTAACCGGGGAGAGCCCTCGCTGATTAATTTTTGAGCTGATGTCTTCAACCACCACAATCGCGTCATCTACCACCATGCCCGTTGCCAGCGTAAGGCCAAACAGCGTCAGGCTGTTAATCGAAAAGCCAAAGAGCTTAACGAACACGAAAGTTGCGACTAGCGATACTGGAATCGTGACGGCTGGAATTACGGTGGTGCGCCAGTCTTGCAGAAAAATGTAGATGACGAGAACCACCAGGCCAATGGCCTGAACCAGGGTCCAAAGCACACTGAGCAGCGACTGCTGTACGTATTCAGTCGTGTCAAAGCCGATGCCGTATTTCATCCCCGGTGGAAAATCTGCGGCCAAATCGGCCATGGTTTCCTTGACGCCAGCAGCCACTTCTAGCGCATTACTGCCCGGTAGCTGAAAAATACCTAAGCCAATCGCAGGCTTGCCGCGAAAGCGCAGAAAGGAGCTGTAGCGTTCAGCCCCTAGCTCAGCGCGGCCTACATCTCGCAGGCGAATAAGCTGATTGTTATCGCCGGTTTTGAGCACCAAATCCTCAAACTCATCGACGGTTTTTAATCGGCTTTCGGCGCGGAGGTCAATTTGAAAATTTTGATCTGTGGGCGTCGGTGGTTGCCCGATTTGGCCAGCGCCTACTTGGATGTTTTGCTCCTGTAAGGCGTTGACCACATCATCCGCGTCGAGCCCTCGGCTAGCGAGCTGCTGCGGGTTTAGCCACAGGCGCATGGCATAGGTGCGTTCCCCAAAAATTTGCACATTACCCACGCCGTTGACCCGTCTGAGCGCGTCAGCGACGTACAGGTCAGCGTAGTTACTGAGGAAGATGTCGTTGTATTCTTCATTGTCTGTGTATAGGCTCATCGCCAGCAAAATGTTGCTGGTTTGCTTAGCGACGGTGACCCCGGTTTGGCGGACGGCATCTGGCAGCTGTGGCTGAGCCAAGGAGACGCGGTTTTGCACGTCTACAGCGGCAATATCTTTATCGCGTGAGGCATCGAAGGTGACAACAATGTTGCTGGCACCGTCGTTACTACTATTAGAGGTGATGTAGCGCATGCCCTCTACACCGTTGATTTGCCGTTCAATCACGGTGGTAACACCCCGCTCAACGGTTTCAGCATCCGCGCCAATGTAACGGGCGCTCACATTCACCTGGGTGGGGCTGATGTCTGGATACTGCGCAATGGGGAGCGTTGGAATGCTCACTGCCCCAATCAGCAGCATAATCATGGCCGTGACAGTGGCAAAAACAGGCCGTTTAATGAAGTAGTTGACGAACATGTCGGGCTACCAAAAGATCGTGAATATCGAAGCAGGTCGCGGCTGATTTAAGGTGAAGATTCTTGGGCGGTAGTATCGCCTTTTGAGGTGGCATCGGCTGACGGATCAGCAGGACCTTCGGCGTCGGGGCCTGTTGATGCCTGGTCCGTGTCACCTTGCGCCCCGGCTTCTGGATCAATGGGCACGCCATCTCTTAGGTTGAGGAGCCCAGAGGTGATAATGGTATCGCCAGGATTTAAGCCTTCTAACACCTGATACTCGTTGCCTTGCAAATCGCCCAGCGTTACAGGCTTAAGCTTGGCGACCACAGGCGGGGGACCGCCCTCTTGTCCGGCAGGTGGTGGCCCTTGAGGCGCGCCGCCTTCTCCTGCTGCTGCGGGAGCCTCAGGCTCACCCGGTACAAAGACAAAGGTTTGTCCGCCTAGTCGGGAGACCGCTGTGGTGGGAATCAGAATGCCGGGACGTTCGTCCCAAATCACCCGAACTTCGAGGCGTTGATTGTCTTGAAGGGCCTGCTGTGGGGTAGAGAATCGGGCCTTAGCCAACACGGTTTGGGTGGTGGCGTCGGTGGTGGGCGAAATAAAGCGGAGATTGCCAGTGGCGATCGCAGTTTCACCGCCAAAAGGAATCAGCTCTACCGGCAGGCCAATCCGCAGCTTGGCAGCCTCACCTACCGGGATGGCAATTTCGATATCGAGATTTTGGTTTTGAGTAATGCTTGCCAGTGGGCTGCCTGCGGTAACGTAGTCGCCGAGCTTGACGGGAATATCTCCGACGATGCCTGCAATGGGTGCGGTGACGGTTTTATCAAAGAGGTCTTGCTGGGTGGCGTTGGCGTTAGCATTGGTCTGCGTCAGTGTGGCTTCTGACTGTTCGAGGCTGGACTCTAGGGCGGCGATTTCTTGAATGGCGGAGTTGAGAGCGGCCTGGGCGACCGTGCGATCGCGACTGACTTCATCCAGCTGCTCTTGGGCTAAGGCTCCTTTTTCTACGAGGGTGGCTGTGCGCCGAAAGTCGTTTTCCTGTAGCTCCAAATCGGCGAGTAATTGCGTTTGCCGTTCCTGTGCGGCGCGAAGCTGTGCCCTGGCCGAATCACGAGCTGAGCGGGCCGCGCTGACGCTAGCGAGGGCGGCATTATAGTCTGCCTGCGATCGCTCAGGACTCAGCTGCATAATCGGATCGCCTGCTGAGACGCGCTCACCGGCTGAGACAAAAATCTGAACAATCCGGCCATTGGCCTCTGGCTGTAAGCTGACTCCTGCCTGAGAATCCAACGTCCCGACAAACTCAGACGTGTCTTCTAAAGAAGCTTCTTGTAAGCGCTCTACTTTAACCGGAAAAGCCGGCGGCCCTTGCATGCCTGCCGGCTGACCTCCTCGGGCGACTCGCCACAGCAAAAATCCACCCCCGGCAATCAGCAGCACAAATGCCAGCCAGCCCATCCAACGGTTGGGCGATCGCTGAGTATCATCATCGTCCTGACGGTTCATTAAACCGTCAGACGCTTCGATTTGATTGGAGGTGACATCGGCGGTTGGCATGACCAAGTTCGGAGGAGAGTCGGGTGAGACTGGTAACGAGTCTGAAGAAGCCGTCATAAGAGAAATACCTGGCGCTGCCTTGGAAAAAACAAAATCAATTAATCTAGGCGAAATACCTTAATGAAACAAAATGCGGAACCGTTTAGAATAAACGGCCCTGCAAAACCGGGACGACTCAATAATTGTGATTGGCAATAGTACGAGTATATCTAAACTACTCCGTTTGGTTTAGTTTTCTGAAAAGAAAAAACCACAACGATACGTTTGCCAAAACAGAACAGTAAGCGAAGATCGTGGCCTCAGTATCTATCTCTAGAGCGAACTTGCCTGAATGAAGATTGGCCAAATGAAGTTGGCGGCGTGAAATAAAACAGCCCAACTCGTTGGTCGAGCCGGGCTGAGTGTGCGTTAGGACTGTGTTATTCAAACTGTGTTGTTCGAATGATGTTATTCAAACTGTGTTACGTGAAGCTTAGTGTGCTTCGTGATTTATCCATTCACCCAACCTAATTAGAAGAACGAGCTAATTGGAAGAACGAGCATCGCGCTTCAACATCTTCAGGAATCGGTCGACGCCTTTGGTGTAGTCTGCTTCATCGCTCGCCGCTGTCCCGAGTCGCTTACTGAGGGCACCGGCTGCGACAATATCTTCGGCTTCGATATCACCGGCTTCATATGCCTGAAGCAGCAAATCACCGCCAGGAATGCCTTCTGCTTCAAGGCCACCACCGATAGCTAAATAAGATAGCTGGAAAGGCGTGAAGCCTTCTCCAATGAGGCGCTCGTCGCCGCTGACACCGCTGAGAGGCGGTTCACTAGGCTCTTCGCTGCCTTCCATGGGTGAGGTTTCTTCTGGGAAGGTGTTTTCTGGCTCAAAGTTTTCTGGCGCAGTGTTCTCTGGCGCAGTGTTTTCTGGCGCAGCGTCTTCCGGTGAGAATTCCTCTGGTGAGAATCCCTCTGGTGAGAATTCCTCTGGTGAAAAGTCGTCGCCAGTGTCTAGTTCTGTCTCGCTGGGCGCATCCGGTACCAGCGGTGTAAGCGGTTCAACCGGATCTGCGGGCGCTATTGGCGCAACAGGTTCAATCGGCGCTTCTGACGGTATCACTGGCACTGGCTCGGTGGGCGTGTCAGTGAGTGTATCGGTGGGTGCCTCTAGTGTATCGGTGGGTGCCTCTAATGGTGTATTAGTGGGCGTCTCGGGAAAATCTGATCCCGGTGCTACTGGTGTCACGCCGGTCGGGACTGATTGAGTCGGCGTAGCAGGGACAACACCTCCTGAAACGCCTGGTTTAGGCGAAATGGGAGAGACGCCGCTAGGGGTATCCGTGGGCGAAAATGTGCCGTCAACAGGGGCTCCATCACTGCCGCTGTCCTCGTCGGCATCTTCAGGGTCACCTTCCGCGTCCTCATCTGTTTCAGAGCCCTCAATCTTCATATCTTCAGGCGCGTCTGGTGAAATGTCGCCACTGGTGTCCTCGTCTGAGCTGCCGTTTTCAATGACACCTTGCGTGGGCAGCTTTTCAGCCTCAGGCATGTCCTCAGACAATATTTCGTCTGCTTCGGATGCTGCCGGAACGGCTGTCAGAGGGGTTGCGTCAACCGTTTCCGATACTTGTGAGGTGGGTTTTACAACAGGGCTACTCGTTGCCGGCGTAGTTGATGTAGGCGCTGCCTGAGCAGGGTCTGATTGCGACTGAACGATGGATGTTGGTGCCGTTGGTGTCAGTAATGTGGGGGGAGAGGGGGCAGGGGTATAGGTTGGCAGTGTTGTGCGCTGGGTTGCGCTCGCTGGCGTATTTTCTAGGGCTGGTGTCTTCCCGAGAGGGAGATTTCCAGTGGCCCCTGTGACGGCGTTTCCAGGGGCCAGCATAGAACTCCCATCGGTCGCAGAACTATCGGCGGTTAGCGTTTTTTCTGGTATCTGCAAGAGACTTTTTCCACCGCTTTGCAGCAGTGAGTTAGCACGGGCATTGCCGGTTGATGGTGCAATGGCTGGGCCAAGAAGATTTTCAGGTAGCCCTGAAAGGTCTGGAGAGGCCGTGTCAATAGTTGCTTCGCTCTGGGATGTGGGAGAGGGACTGTCTGCCTCGAAAACTTCTGCTTTTGCGGCTAAAAAAACTGTACCCATGGCTGTGAGTACAGAGAGGGAACCGTAGATAATGCGTTTCATAAAAAACCCTGATTACAAACGTAAAGTGCTGCACAAGCGCGTTTGGTTTGTATGGGGATATCTCGACGTTGGTTTTGCAGCCTCTGTTGGCAGCTGATGAGATACCGATGCTTGAAAGCGCCATAGCTATTGAATAACTAGCTCAGCTATTGGGCGCTTAAGTTCTTCAGTCATACTGTCGAACTCAGTAGTTATACGTATCATCCTATAGAAGTAGAGTCAACTAACTCAGCTATTCCAAAAGGGGTAGTCAGGATTTAAATTTTCTATGCCTTTAGCAGGAGCCGTTGTAGCGTACAGATGTTTATGAGGTCTGCTGGCGCGTGATGTAGCTGCTTGAGATGCCTGCTGAAGAGTCAATGCAGATGATAGGCAAATATCTATCCAACATCTATTATTAAGAGTGCTGGGGCCAAACACGTTTCTCAGCGGTGTTGCGTCCCCGTAAGTTGCTGACCATGGGCCATTGATGCCGCAACTTATGCCAGATGGGATCTAACCTGGGTGCGATCGCTACTGCTAGCGTAGAAACGCCGTGAAATTTTGAGACAATTGCCATATATAGTGGTTAAAATCCATCCGCTTCTCATAGGGTAGGGGTAGCCTGACAACGTGCTTCGGAAATGCGGGCGTTGAATCAATCGCTTTGAACAAGTACGCTTTAAACAAGTAAGTTTGTACTAAGCGTGATTAGCGTTTTTGTTTCGTGCCTTTGTGGGGGCTGTCGCCAAACGGTGCTTTAACCTAGTGGCTCTGATGGCGCTGTTCTTTAGATTCTTTTTCGCAAAAGAGGACGACATTTATGTCTTTTATTGGCCTGCACATCCATAGCGATTACAGCTTGCTCGATGGTGCTAGCCATATCGATCCATTGACAGATCGGGCCTTGGAGTTGGGAATGGATGCGATCGCACTCACCGACCACGGCGTAATGTACGGTGCCATCGAGCTGCTGAAGGTATGCAAAAAGAAAGGCATTAAGCCCATCATTGGCAATGAGATGTACATCATTAATGGTGACATCAGCAAGCAAGAAAAACGCCCTAAATACCATCAGCTGGTGCTCGCCAAGAATGACGTTGGCTACAAAAACCTCGTAAAGCTCACCACGGTTTCTCACCTAGAAGGCGTTCAGGGTAAAGGTATCTTTTCTCGTCCTTGCATTAATAAGCATTTGCTAGAGCAGTACCACGAAGGGCTGATTATCACGAGTGCCTGCCTTGGCGGCGAAATTCCGCAGGCGATCATGAAAGATCGCCTGGATGTAGCCCGCAAAGTAGCCCAGTGGTATAAAGATCTGCTCGGCGACGACTTTTACTTAGAAATTCAGGACCACGGCTCCCCTGAAGATCGCATCGTTAACGTAGAGATTGTTCGCATTGCTAAGGAACTCGACATTAAAATTGTTGCAACGAACGATTCTCACTTTATTTCTTGTATTGATGTAGAAGCTCACGACGCCCTGCTGTGCATTCAAACCGGCAAGCTGATCACCGAAGATAAGAGACTTCGCTACAGCGGCACAGAGTATCTTAAGTCAGAAGAAGAGATGAGCCGTCTCTTTCGCGATCACTTAGACCCTGATGTGATTGAAGATGCCATCAGCCGTACTCAGGAAGTTGCCGATAAAGTAGAGACCTACAACATCCTGGGCAACCCTCAAATCCCGAACTTTCCGATTCCAGAAGGCTACACCAAAGAGAGCTATATGGAGAAAGTTGCTTGGGATGGCCTATTCGAGCGGATGAACGTATCTAGTGCGGAAGAACTCTCTGAAGAGTATCAAGAACGCATGAAATACGAAGTCGCTATGATGCACCAAATGGGCTTTGCAACCTACTTTTTGGTGGTGTGGGACTATATCAAATTCGCGCGTGATAACGATATTTCTGTGGGCCCTGGTCGAGGCTCCGCCGCTGGATCTTTGGTGGCCTATGCCATGGGCATTACCAATATCGATCCGGTGCATCACGGGCTGCTGTTCGAGCGATTCCTCAATCCAGAACGTAAATCCATGCCTGACGTGGATACAGACTTTTGCATTGAGCGCCGGGAAGATGTGATCAAATACGTGACCGAAAAATACGGCACCGATCACGTCGCCCAAATTATCACTTTCAACCGGATGACCTCTAAGGCAGTGCTCAAAGACGTCGCCCGTGTGCTCGATATCCCCTATAACGAGTCAGACAAGCTCGCTAAGCTAATTCCGGTTGCTCGGGGCAAGCCCACCAAGCTAAAGGTGATGATCTCGGATGAGACGCCCGACCCTGAATTTAAAGAGAAATACGACAGCGGTGAGCTGATCCCAGGGACTGCCGTCACCTTTCAGCGATGGATTGACACAGCCATTACCATTGAAGGCACCAACAAAACCTTTGGCATGCACGCAGCGGGCGTGGTGATTTCCGAGCATCCGCTCGATACCATCGTGCCTTTGCAGCGCAACAACGACGGCGCGGTGATTACCCAGTACTACATGGAAGATGTCGAAGCCATCGGCCTATTAAAGATGGACTTTTTGGGTCTGCGCAACCTCACCATGATTCAAAAAGCGGTGAATCATATTGAGTCACGACACGATGTGGAGATCGACCTTGATGGTTTGCCCTTAGACGATCCGGCGACATACCAGCTGTTATCAGGCGGTGAACTGGCAGGTGTTTTTCAGCTAGAATCCTCTGGAATGCGACAGATTGTGAAAGACCTTAAGCCTTCCGGTTTAGAAGATATCTCTTCGGTGCTAGCGCTTTACCGCCCAGGACCTTTGGATGCTGGACTAATTCCCAAGTTTATTGATCGAAAGCATGGTCGAGAGAAAATCGACTATGCCCACAAGATCCTTGAACCCATCTTGAAAGAGACCTATGGCATCATGGTCTATCAAGAACAGATTATGAAAATCGCACAAGACCTTGCGGGGTATTCTCTGGGTGAGGCCGACCTGTTGCGCCGGGCAATGGGTAAAAAGAAAATAAAAGAGATGGAGAAACATCGAGAAATCTTCATTGAAGGGGCCGGAAAAAACGACTTCCCTCGTAAGCCTGCTAACGATCTGTTTGATCAGATGGTGTTGTTTGCTGAATATTGTTTTAACAAGTCTCACTCAACGGCTTACGGATTTGTGACGTTTCAGACGGCTTACCTAAAGGCGAACTATCCGGTTGAGTACATGGCCGCGCTGCTCACGGCCATCAGCGGCGACCAGGACAAGGTGCAGATGTACATTGCTAGCTGCCTAGCGATGGGCATTCAGGTGCTGCCACCGGATGTGAACCGTTCGGGTGTGGACTTTACTCCGTTGGATAACGAGATTCTCTTTGGTCTATCTGCTGTTCGTAATTTGGGATTAGGTGCGATTGAAGAATTGGAGCGATCGCGCGTGGAAGAAGGTCCGTTTAAGTCTTTGCCCGATTTGTGCGATCGCGTAGACCTCCGCTCAGTCAACAAACGCGCCTTAGAAGCTCTCATCCTCTCCGGAGCCTTTGAAGGCATCGAGACCAACCGCCAGCAGCTCATGCACGACCTAGAGCTCGTTGTAGACTGGGCCCAATCGCGCGCTAAAGACCGCGAAGTTGGCCAGGGCAACATCTTTGACATGATGGCAGGCATGGCCGCAGAAGATGACAGTCAAGGTCCGGCAACCACGTTTGAGTCGGCACCGAAAGCACCCCCTACTAAAGACTACGACCCACAGGAGCGCCTGAAGCTAGAGAAAGAACTCCTTGGCTTCTATATCTCCGACCATCCTTTGAAAGATGTCCAAAACTCTGCGAAGATTCTCGCACCGATTAATCTCTCTGATATTGCAGAACAAAACGAGAAAGTGACGCTTAGCTCCATTGTGATGCTCAGTATGGTGAAACCCGTCATCACTAAAAAAGGAGACTCCATGGCCGTGGTGCAAATGGAAGATCTCAGCGGTCACTGCGAAGCGGTTGTCTTCCCCAAAACCTATGCCCGCGTGGGTCAGTACATTAAGCCCGATGCGCGTCTCATGGTGTGGGGCAAAGTAGACCGGCGCGACGACCGCGTACAAATGATCATCAATGACGCGCAGCCCATTGAAACCGTACGTATGGTGATGCTGGACTTAGAGCCTTCTATGGCAGGCGATATTAAGAAGCAAAATCGCTTGCGTGACTTGCTTAGAGAATTGCAGGGCGAAAACAAGTATGCGGCGAAAACGCCTGTGATCGCCGTGATTCGCACTCGCGATCAGCGGCAAGCCGTGCGGCTTGGTAGTCAATATCAGGTCCTGAATGCGGAAGCCGCAGTAGCCTCGCTGAAGGCTGCAAACTTCAATGCACGGGCGACTCCGTTGTTGAGTACAGTATAAACTCTGTGACTTTAACCATGCTGCATACCATGCTGCATACATAGATAGTCGGCGTATGACGTTAAGGTGCGCAAACAATACGCTTCTGCTATGAATGAAGTTTGAATTTGACCAAAACAAGAGTGCTTCTAACTTAATGAAGCACGGCATTGATTTTATAAAGGCTCAGCAACTTTGGAAAGATGGGGATATTGCAGAGTTTCCTCTCAATACAGAAGATGAGCAGCGGTTTATCGTAATAGGGAAGATAGATTCTAAGTATTGGTCCGCGATCATCACCTATCGCTAAGCTCGAATAAGATTGATTTCCGTTAGACGATCTAGAGACAAGGAGATTGAAAACTATGAAAAAGCAAACGATTAAGGTATCCGATGCTGACGAAAGGTTTGATTGCGGTGAAGATTTATCCGAATTTATTGACTATTCAAAAGTTAGGCATCCTGGAAGAGTGAGCAGTAAAGTAAGTTTGGATTTTCCAACGTGGATGGTAGATGCGCTGGACCGCGAAGCACAAAAGCTTGGTGTGACTCGTCAATCGATAATCACGGCTTGGCTTGCTGAAAGACTTGAACAGGTTTAGGACCAAAGACTTTGAATGATTTAACGAAATACTTTTCTCCTTCTTGCCTTTCAATCATCTTACAAACGCCACAGAGTTTCTAAGGTTTCAAGCGACTTTAGTTGCCTTTGTTCAATGATTTCTGGTGTCCACTAGGGTCTCTACCTGTAGTGATATACGAAAGAAATCTACTGTGATTCACTCTTCCAGGCGTCAGCTCATGGGAAAACTCGTAGCCAGATTTTTCTGCCTGCTCTCTTATGGTGTTCTTGCCGGAAGGCTGACCTAGTTGTTTATTCTGTGCGCAGTGTAGTTTTTCTAACTCCAGCAAGAACATTTCAACCAAAATAGATAGATAGCGGTTGCTCAACATCGTTTTTTTGGAGAGAAACAATCTGTTGTGATAAATTTCACATAGTCACTAGAGTGACCTTTTTCAAGGCGTCTAGTTCTCGCTTTGATAATTCAATGACCTAAATTTCTTCTGGGTCCTCGCCCATCTCGCGCAAGCGCGCAGCTAATCGATCCGCCTTACTTTGAAGCTGATTGGCCCGTTCTTCTGTGGTGAGAATGTGATCGCCCTTTTCATCAAACCAGCTCAGCATCTCTTGCGCATTTCCGCCAATGGTTCCTTGATGTCGACCAATCCCAAGCCCAACCTCAGGCATCCAAAAAGGCTCACCTAGCTGTAATTGATAGGCACCCTCAATCAACTTATAAACTTCAAATGGCTGATGCAGGTCCCTTTGCCAGTAGCGAGGATTATAAATGACGTAGTACAACACGCCCAACTTTCGATAAATTTCGAGCTTGGTATCGTACTCACCACCCGGTGACCACGACACCACTTCTATCGTCAGCGTAGGTGGAATATTATCTTCCTCCCACACCACATAGCTGCGCCTGAGCTGATTGCCTCTAAATCTGGGAACACCTATGCTCAAAAAAGCATCCGGCACGACTGGAATTCTAGGTTGTCCGCCAGTCTCGTGATACACACCCATGTCCACGCCAAAGTACCAATCTTTACGCGTTGCCCACAGTGTGTTGAGGACGAATAGCAAAATATTCGGCAGCAGATTCTGTTCTTCATTATCCACAGGAATATCGTCTGAGTCAGGTAGCTCAGTGCCAGGGGGAAGATAGGATTTGATGTCGGACTGAACCATGGGTTTTTCGGCTAAGTCAGGGTTCTTCTATGATATCTGATCGCCCAAAGAACCTACAAAATTTAGTGCTCAACCGGCTCATCAGGTTCGTGCTGGGTGGAGTTGGCTAGGGCTGTCGCGATCGCATCAACAACCCGACCAACCTCCGTCACCTCCATCCCCATCCCACCTCGCTTTTGACCCTTTGGCACCAGCGCCCGCTTAAACCCCAGCTTTGCCGCTTCCTTTAGCCTCAATTCCATTTGCGAGACCGGGCGAATTTGCCCGCCCAGGCCGACTTCTCCGATGAGGACTAATTCTGGATCGATAATGCGATCGCGAAAGCTCGCCGCCACAGCCACCGCAATCCCTAAGTCCGCAGCAGGCTCTCCTACATTCAGCCCGCCGGAAGACGCCACGTAAGCGTCTAATTTTGAGAGGGGAATGCCCACTCTTTTCTCTAAGACAGCTAAAATTTGCAACAGTCTGTTGTGCTCAACGCCTGTTGTTGATCGCCTCGGAGAGCTGTAGCTAGTCGGACTTACCAGCGACTGCAATTCAACAACTAGAGGCCGTGTTCCCTCACAAGCAACAATCGTGGCAACCCCAGGCACATTCTCTTCCTGGCTACTCATAAACAGCTCAGAAGGGTTCAACACTTCTTCTAACCCCTTATCGACCATTTCAAAGACGCCTAGCTCATGGGTCGCGCCAAAGCGGTTTTTTACCGAGCGTAGCAGGCGATGGCTGGCGAATCGGTCGCCCTCAAAGTACAGCACCGTATCGACTAAGTGTTCTAACACTTTGGGGCCTGCGATCGCACCTTCTTTCGTCACATGCCCAACAATAAATAACGAAATATTCTCTTTTTTGGCTAGCTGCATCAGCGCAGATGTGCACTCTCTCACCTGTGCAACTGATCCTGGCGCAGAGGTTAAAGAGGAGTAGAACAATGCCTGAATACTGTCAATGACTGCGACCTTAGGTCGAAGAGACTCTAGCTCCTCTAGCACGGTTTCTAAATTAGTCTCGGGTAACAGATACAGGTTTTCAGCAACGCCTTTGACTTCTTTGCCGTTGTTATCTGCCATGCCTAAGCGCAGCGATCTCAACTTGACCTGCTGCCCGGACTCCTCCGCACACACATACAAAATCGGCGTCTCTCTGGCGAGCTGATTGGCCGTTTGCAACAGCAGCGTAGATTTTCCAATTCCCGGATCGCCCCCTAGCAGCACTAATGAGCCTGGGACAATGCCGCCGCCAAGTACTCTGTCTAACTCAAAGTAGCCAGAGGGAATTCGGGCCTGTGGATGGTCTTGAATTTGATTGAACGTGAGGGATAGGCGCGGTTGAGCAGGCGCTTTTCGCTTACGACTGGTGCTTGCTCGCGACTTCATGCTAGGCCGCGTTGTGCTGGTTTCCTTCGCCTCCAGCCTTTGCTCAACTAAGCAGTTCCAGCTATTGCAAGTAGGGCATTTGCCAAAATACTGGCGGGATTCAGCGCCGCAAGCATTACAGACATAGATAGAACGAGTCTTAGCCATGAGTGATTCCTGTTACCTCACCTGTAAAGTGCTTGTTTTTATAGACTGCTGTTGTCAACTGCTAGCGGCACTGCATCCTTCTGCCGCAGTCATTCGGCACTCGCAAATAGTATAAACGTACTGCGTTTATTCCGTTTTGGAGTGGTTGAGTTGCTTGAGTACAATTGCTTAGCTGAAATTGGTTGATGATTTGCGTGATTCGATACATTTCTTAGTAAAATCAGGCTTTTTCGCTAGTGTAAAAAATGAGAAGAAAAAGCCTGTTTTATTGGTAAATGATAACTTTCCTAAAACTAAACACCATAGCCAGTCTGAGGTGTAGCGTTTTGTATCACCTGGTTGTTACTGGTAAAAAACCTTAAGAAACCGTGAAACCCCGACGGCTACTTGGCTTTCGGGGTGTTCTAATGCATATAATCATCCTGTAGAGAAATATATCTGTACACATAGTTGTTTGCTAAACGTAATACCAGGCATTAACTTCTGAGTCTTTTACCTTTTAGTGCCGCTTGTGCACTCAGTTTTTAGCTACGACTTGTAACCAGCCGCGACTTTTAGTAGGAGTTAGAGAGCTTTGGAAAGCGTTAAAGAAAAAATCCTGGTTGTCGATGACGAAGCCAGTATCCGTAGAATTCTGGAGACCCGGCTTTCTATGATTGGCTACGACGTCGTCACAGCGGCTGATGGTGAAGAAGCACTTGATACGTTCCGTAACACCATTCCTGATTTGGTGGTGCTCGATGTGATGATGCCTAAGCTTGATGGTTACGGTGTGTGCCAAGAACTCCGCAAAGAGTCAGATATTCCTATCATCATGCTGACGGCCCTAGGTGATGTCGCCGATCGGATTACGGGACTAGAGCTCGGGGCTGATGACTATGTGGTGAAGCCCTTCTCCCCCAAAGAGCTAGAAGCTCGGATTCGCTCCGTCCTGCGTCGGGTAGAGAAAACAGGGGCTTCAGGCATTCCGAGTTCTGGTGTGATCACCATCAATAATATTCGGATTGATACGAATAAGCGCCAGGTGTATAAAGGCGATGAGCGTATCCGTCTCACGGGTATGGAGTTTAGCCTGCTAGAGCTGTTGGTTAGCCGCTCAGGGGAGCCGTTCTCTCGCTCTGAAATTTTGCAGGAAGTGTGGGGATACACACCCGAGCGTCATGTGGATACTCGCGTGGTGGATGTTCATATCTCCCGTTTGCGCGCCAAGCTCGAAGATGACCCTAGCAACCCGGAACTGATTTTGACAGCGCGAGGCACCGGTTACTTGTTCCAGCGAATTGTTGAGCCCGGTGAAGAGTAAAAGTCTTTAAGAGGCTCGCTAGGAATGCTTAGAAGGAACGCTCACTAGGAGCGCTTAGATCTTTTGCTCGATGTAGCTTTGACCCACCAGTCACACTACGTCGGGCATTTTATTTGTCGCCAGAGCTTAATTTCGTAAGGCGCTAGCTGCTGTGGCTTCCCGTGATTATCTGTCTGGCTATCTGTCCGGTTATCTGATGGGGCAACGGCGTTAGCGCAGAGTAAGTCTGATAGAATTCTTAAAGTTTCTATTGACCAATTTTTGGCCAGGGCCAGGGATAGAGCTTTAATGAATTCAACGCAGGTACGCATTGCAGTAGACGCAACGGGCGGCGATTACGCCCCTGCTGAAGTTGTCGCGGGCGCTATCAGAGCGAAAGCAGAGCTTGGCGTAGAAGTGCTGCTGGTGGGCGATCCGGCGCAGATAAAATCCTCCGTAGCACAGCCAGACTTGCTCAATGGGATCGAAATTGTGCCCGCTGAAGGCACCATCGAAATGCACGAGGAGCCTTTGAGTGCGCTCAAGCGTAAGCCCAAAGCCTCAATCAACGTCTCGATGAATCTGGTCAAAGAAGGCCGAGCCGATGGTGTGGTGTCGGCAGGTCATTCTGGTGCGGCGATGGCGGCAGCGCTGTTGCGGCTAGGACGCATTAAGGGGATTGCTCGGCCTGCGATTGGCGCGATGTTTCCGACGGTAATTGCGGGCAAACCCGTGCTGATTTTGGATGTGGGTGCCAATGTAGACTGCAAGCCGAAATACCTAGAGCAGTTTGCTTTTATGGGGAGCACGTACTCCCGCTATGTGTTGGGCAATGAGAGCCCTAAGGTTGGCCTGCTCAATATTGGTGAAGAAAAGAGCAAGGGCAATGATGTGGTCTTGCAGGCGTATAAGTCTTTGAGCCAGCAGCCTGCGATTAATTTTGTGGGCAATGCCGAGGGGCGAGATGTGCTCTCTGGCGATTTTGATGTAATTGTGTGTGACGGCTTTGTCGGCAATATTTTATTGAAGTTTGCCGAGGCGGTAGGTGGCTCGGTGCTGCAAATTTTGAAAGAGGAATTGCCGCAGGGCCTCTCTGGTAAGGTGGGCTGCACGCTGATGAAAGGCAACCTTAAGCGGGTGAAGCAGCGGGTCGATCATGCTGAACGTGGTGGCGGTTTGCTGCTGGGCGTAGCTGGCATTGCGGTGATTAGTCATGGCAGCTCCAAAGCGCCTTCTATTTTCAATGCGGTTCGCTTAGCCAAAGATGCGGTGGATAACAACGTGCTCGATCGCATCAGAGATCAGTATCAGAAAGTTGCTGCGATCGCCAAAGCCCCGGCTCAAGCACCCCTCGAAGGTAAGTAATCTCGATGACTCAGCAAGCGTATGGTGTTGCCTTTGTTGGCAGCGGTTCGGCCCAGCTTAAAACTGCTTTAACCAATGAGCAGCTTGCTGATGTTGTCGATACTTCTGATGAGTGGATTGCAACGCGCACTGGCATTCGAAAGCGGCATATTGCATCGTCTGATGACTCGATTCGCTCTTTGGGCGGGGAGGCCGCGTTGAGTGCGATCGCCCAAGCCAATCTCCAGCCTACGGATGTTGACCTTATTATCCTTGCGACCTCCACACCGGATGATTTGTTTGGCTCAGCCTGCCAAATTCAAAGCGAAATCGGGGCTACCAGAGCGGTTGCTTTTGACATCACAGCGGCTTGCTCGGGCTTTGTCTTTTCCTTGGTGACTGCGGCCCAGTTTATTCGGACGGGTGCCTATAAAACCGTGGTTGTCGTTGGCGCTGATATTCTCTCTCGCAAAACAGATTGGACAGATCGCCGGACCTGCGTATTGTTTGGGGATGGGGCGGGTGCGATTGTGATGCAGCGCGCTGCTCAAGGGTGCGATCGCCTCCTGAGTTTTGAAATGCATAGCGATGGCAGTATGAACGATTGCCTCAATGCATCTTTTATTCGCGAATCTGTGCCGCTGACCGGCGATGTCACCGTTCAAAAAGGCCACTACAGCCCAGTTACCATGAACGGGCGTGAGGTGTATCGGTTTGCCGTTAAGCGTGTGCCGGAGGTTTTAGAAAAGTCGCTGTTTCACGCAGGGCTGACCACCGATGATGTGGACTGGCTGATTTTGCACCAGGCCAATCAGCGCATTTTAGACGCGGCCGCTAAGCGACTGGGCATTCCGCCTGAGCGAGTGGTCAGCAATATGGCAAAGCACGGTAATACTGACGCGGCTTCTATCCCAATCGCGCTGGATGAATGGGTGCGCGCTGGAAAAATAAAAGCCGGTCAAACGCTGGCATTGTCTGGATTTGGTGCAGGTCTCTCCTGGGGGGCTGCTCTCCTAAAGTGGGGCACGTTTTAACGGCCAGCCAGTCTCTCTTTCACTTTGATTTTTTAGTAAAACTGTTGCATTACCAATGACAAAAACTGCGTGGGTATTTCCCGGACAAGGCGCACAAACCGTCGGCATGGGCGCTGATCTAGCTGATGAGAGTGCTGAGTTGTTCGCTCAAGCAAAAGACATTCTCGGCTGGTCTGTGCTGGATGTTTGTCAAAACGAAGAGAAGATTGCCAGCAGCTTGTACACGCAGCCTTGTTTGTATGTTGTTGAATGCGCGCTTGCAAACGTCCTTATGGCAAACGGGCAACAGCCGGATGTAGTCGCAGGGCATAGCCTGGGTGAGTACTCCGCACTCTACGCCGCTGGCGTGTTTGACTTTGCCGCCGGTTTGCGACTGGTAAAGCGTCGTGCTGAGCTGATGTCTCAGGCCTCAGAAGGGACTATGGCAGCGCTCATGGGCTTTAAGCGCGACGAGCTAGATGCCAAAATTGCTGACACTGAAGGCGTCGTGCTGGCCAATGACAACAACGCGGGTCAAGTGGTGATTTCAGGAACGCCTGAAGCGGTAGATGCCGTGATTGAAGGGGTGAAAACCAAGCGCGCGGTGAAGCTCAACGTGAGCGGTGCGTTCCATTCTCCGCTGATGGCAGAGGCTGCCGATGCGTTTGAATCGGTACTGGCAGAGGTGCCTTTTCAAGATGCGAAGGTGCCGGTGATGTCTAACGTGGACCCTACGCCAGAAACTGCCGCCGCCGCGCTAAAAGAGCGGCTCAGAGCACAAATGACGGGCTCTGTGCGCTGGCGTGAAATCTCGTTGGGCTTGCCAGCACAAGGTATTGAAGCTGTTGTCGAAGTGGGGCCCGGAAAAGTTCTCACTGGCCTAATTAAGCGGACGTGTAAGGGATTGGATTTGAAAAATGTGAATAGCTTGGAAGCGATCGCGTAACGATGCCAGCCAATGAATCAGCCAGTAAACCTGGCAACGACCTCGTTCTCCCTGAGCGCAGCATTCGAAATCGTGAGCCATTTGTCAGCCTTGCCCTCTATCACTTATTCAAGTGGTCTGTCGTTAGCCCTGTGCTACATGGCTACTGGCGAGGCCGCATCTATGGTGCGAAAAAAGTCCCACGAAAAGGACCGCTTATCGTCGTGGCCAACCACGCTAGCAATGTAGATCCGCCGCTGCTCGCTAACTGCATGAGACGACCCGTCTCCTTTATGGCTAAGGAATCTTTGTTTCAGGTGCCCGTACTGGCCCCGGCCATTCGCGCCTATGGTGCCTACCCGGTCAAAAGAGGCTCTGCCGATCGCAGTGCGATTCGAGAAGCGATGAAGCAGTTAGAAAACGGCTGGGCGGTTGGTATTTTTTTGCAGGGCGTGCGCACGCCGGATGGCCGCGTTACCTCACCCAAGCTAGGGGCCGCGATGATTGCGGCCAAAGCGCAGGTTCCTCTGTTACCTGTGAGCCTGTGGGGCACTGAGAAAATCTTGGGCAAAGGGTCCTCTTTCCCTAAGCCGAGTGCGGTCACCGTTCGCATTGGTGAACCGATTGCGCCCCCGGTGACCTCCAAAGATAAAGCCGGGCTCAGGGCAATTACTCAGCGCTGTGCCGATGAGATTAATGCGCTGCACGCGCTCGGTCGCTAATGATGCCTAGATTAAGGCACCCGACTTGGCTGCATTGGCACGGTAAAATAGACCTGGCGCAGCGCATACGCGGTGTTTTTAAGGTCGTATATTCAAGGTTGTTAAAGTAAACGCATCTATGGCAGCAGAGGACTCAGGTAAAAAAGATTTACGCGCAGAGCTAACAAAGATGATGGGGCCGGTGCAGTGGGAGTACCTGAAGCCTCATGTGCAGCGCGATGTGGTGGTGGTGGTGAATCCTAATTTGGACTTGGCCGATGTCGGTGTGGCGATCGCATCCGACGACACCCGAGCCGTCACCCGTTGGATTAACGAGCAGCTTATTGTCAAACCCACCCCCGATGAACTCACCCAATGGAGCGGCAGTAACAAACGCTTTACATCCTTAATTGTTCAGCCCTACGTGCTCGTTCAAGATATTTCCTCTGTTGAGTCCGCAGAACCCCCTTCTAAAAACGGCTGAAGGCTTCTCGTAGTCCGAGCGTTAGCTTGTCACAACATCGGCTCTAATCCCATGCAAGGTCATCCGCTTTGGAACTATCTCAACACCTCGTCCTTGCTAAGGTATCTGTTGTTGTTTGCCTGCGGATGGGCGGCTATTGAGCTACTGCACTACTTTGAGATTGTTGTCGTTATTTTTACGTCATCAACCATTTTGGCATTTTTGCTAAGCTATCCTGTGGGCTGGCTGCGGCGTTTTATCCCTCACAACATTGCTGTCTTTGTTGTTTTTATCATTGCACTAGCAGTCATTGGTACCATCGCGACTACGATTGGCCTAGCGGTTCTCTCTCAAGGGCAGCCATTAATTGACAATATCACCGACTTTCTCACTGCGTTAACGCCCCGCATTGAAAGCCTAGAACAAGCTCTACAGCGCTGGAACTTACAGGTAGACTTGCAATCACTAGGCGCGCAGTTTCGCGAGCAAACAGTAGGTATGCTGGGTGCTGGTATTGTGATCTTACAAGCGCTGCTGAGCAACTTTTTGCACGGCATTTTGATTGCGGTGGTCACCTTTTTTATGATGCTAGATGGCGCGCGGCTGTGGTCTTTGCTGCTCAAAACGGTGCCGCCCGCTCACCGCTATCAGGTGACGGATGTCGTTCAAAAGAGTCTGCTGGGGTTTTTCTGGGGGCGGTTGCTGCTGTCTATTTTCTTTGGAGTGTCTACCTTTTTCGTTTTTCTGGTGCTCAAAGTCCCCTACGCGCTTACGTTAGCTGTAGTTGCCGGTCTGTTCGATTTGATTCCAGGCATTGGCGCAACGCTAGGTATCGGTTTGGTCATGCTGTTTTTACTCTCGCAAAGTATTGTGTTGGCCATTCAGTCTGCTTTAATTTGCGTGGTGTTACAGCAGGTCGAAGAAAACTTGCTGATGCCTCGTATCATGCAGGGCTCGCTCAATATCAATCCTGTGATTATGTTTTTTGCCCTGATCGTCGGTGCTCGTGTGGCTGGCGTGTTGGGGATTTTTCTCTCGATTCCGATTGCGAGTATTGTGGTGAGCCTTTTGGATATTGAAGAAATGAAAGGAACGGCCATTGAGCCGCCGCCGCTCGAAAAAAGCTGACGCGTGCGATTAAAGACGGCAGTGCCTTTCCGGCTGCCTAGGGTAGGAGATTGGCAAAAGGCATTATTTTTTGATAGATTGCATCACCTCAACCAACTTTTTCTGCATCGCATCTGTGGCAGACACAATAATTTCTGAACGGCGGTAATCTTTGCAGGCGGAGAGGGGTGGCAGGGTTTGGCCGTCGTAGGTCGTGAGGCAGTAGCCCATTTCCTGCGCCATCCAAGCGAGGGCTGCGGTGTCGATAAACTGGGCGCTGGCCAAAATGACGCCTGCAACTTCTCCAGTGAGCAGTCCGTTAATCGGTGGTACGGGTACTTCTGCGGAGTATTCGGTTTTGAGATCGATGACGGGATAGTGCGATCGCACCACATCTGCAATCGGACTCAGCGCCGTTCCCAGCAACACCTTTTCACCCGGATCGTCAATTTTCAGCGGTGTGCACTCATCTAGCCCATCGGCCATGCTGCCAACGAAGGTGCCTTGTCCACGTAGGCTGTAGTAGTAGCAGTTGTTCGCAGGACTCAGTGCGATCGCCGCTTCAAACTCATCGGCATTCAGCACCGTCATCATCACCAAATAATTGGGATGCCCATCCATGTAATAGCGCGTGCCATCAATCGGGTCTAACGTAATTAAATAGTCACCCTGCGGCCCGAGGTCAATCGCACGAAAATACTTCGTATTGTAAGACTGTTCATACTCCTCACCATAAAAGCGAAGATTGGGAAACTTCGCGAGTAGCGCAACTTCTATAAACGTTTGGATAGAGAGATCCGCATCGGTGAGCGCACTGGCAAAAAGATGAGTCCCCTCGTATTTATCAGGTTGCGCCGAAATACGCTGTTGAATTTGAGCGGCATAGGCACCCGCAGTTTTTAGGAACGGGAGTAGGGTTTCTAAAATTTCTTTGGGCGAAGGATCAACAGACATAAACTGCACTCTGTGTCAGGACATCAAGCTTTTGGGAGAGAGGTAGCGACAGGCAGCCTCCTCAGTCGCTGTGTAAACACTACCAGCTTGATTGAAATATGGATATCCTGTCCTCAGCTATACTACGAAAAGCTGTTTTCCTAGAAATCACAAGCTGTTATGGCAAATCCCTCAAACAGTCTTCCTATTCATAATTCTTTGGTTTCTGACACCAAAAGCCTAGCCAAGGCGATAGATATTCCTTGGCGTCAATGGGTAGCTATGGCTCTGCGCGATGACTAAGCCTATCGTGATTGTTGGCGCTGGTCCCGCCGGGGCTGCGGCCAGTTTGTTGCTTGCTCAGCAAGGGCTCAACGTTGTCCTCATAGAAAAAGAAACGGCCTTTGAGCGCGTTTTTCGAGGGGAAGGGTTAATGCCTGCTGGGCTGAGAGCCCTCTACGATATGGGACTAAAAGAGACGTTTGAACAGATCCCTGCAAGACCGCTGACTTCCTGGGACTTTTATGTGGGCCAGCAGCGACGTATGCGAGTAATGGAGCCAGATAGCCTCGCAACACAGATTATCGATCAAGGGGCGTTGCTGCGTGCAATGGTGGAGAAAGCCCAGCAGCAGCCTAATTTTGAATTTTATGCGGGTTGGCAGGTGACCGACTTGTTGTATGACGATTTGGGAAGGGTAACTGGTGTGAAGGCAACCGAGAGTGGGCTCAACAGCGGGCACAGCAAAGAGATAACTGCTGAGTGTGTTGTTGCTTGCGATGGTCGGTATTCTCGCCTGAGAAAGTTAGCCGGGTTGACCCTCGAGAAATCAGCGGCTCAGTTTGATGTGCTGTGGTTTAAGCTGCCTGCGCCTGATGCATTAGCAACAGAAACTCCTTTTATTGCCTGCTTACAGCCTGACCGACAGTTTGCGTTTTACCCCTCTTGGGATGGCCGCCTGCAAATTGGTTGGATTGTTGAAAAGAGTGCACACAAGCAAGGTGGGCTGAGCCAGCTAAAAGAGAAAGATTGGATAGAAGACTTTGCTCAGGCGCTGCCGCCCGAACTTGCCGAGCATTTTCGCCAGCACAAAGATGAGCTAGAAGGCCCGATTTATTTGGATGTGCAGGTGGGGTGCTGCGGGCAGTGGAGTAAGCCTGGACTGTTGCTGATGGGCGATGCGGCGCATCCAATGGCCCCAAACCGCGCGCAGGGCATTAATATGGCCTTGCGAGATGCCATTGTGGTGGCTAACCACTTTGCTGCGCTTGAAAATGAGCCAATGACTGATCAGGTTCTACAGGCGATTCAGGCAGAGCGGCAGCCTGAAATTGAAGCGGTGCAGACAATGCAGCTAGCGGAATGGAAAAAGGTGGAGTTTATTTCGACCCCTGGCTTGCCGCACTTTGGCTTTAAGGCGATCGCATCCCTGTTCGGCAGATTCACCTTCGCTCAAAACATCTGGCTGCACGAACAAAAGGGGCTACGTGACGGTGTGCTACCCGTAAAGCTGACAGTTTGAGCTTATCCGAATAGAATAACTAAACTAAGCAGTTTAGTGCTGCGCTGAAGGCGTAGTTCAGTGGTCTTATGCCTATTTCCTTTCCATCTATTGCTTCTAATCGTGATAGAGGCCCGTCGTTTTCGGGGCGCTTAGCGGCGTTTGTGACGGGTTTAGGGGGAAGTACGCTATTGAGTATTCCGCTAGGTGCGATCGCACTTGTCGCAGCGTTAGCTCAATCCGCCTCAGCGGCTGAGCGCGTCACGCTCACCTATGGCTTTGCTGAAATTTCTACCTCTGTAGAGGCCCTCAGAGCCTATGGCGAACGGGGTGAGGTGAATGATGAGCTAGCCCCCTACATTCGCTTTTTAAACGAAGCGCAGCGATCGCAGTTTCGAGCCGCCTTGCAAAGGCGGCAAGATGTTGGGGTCGTCGAAGTTTCTCAGTTTCTCAACTCTTCTATTGGCGACAATATTTTGAGTTCTTTAGGAGATGTCTTCACGACTCAAAGCCGCCGTAACGGATCTAAAGGACTGCGGGGGGCCATCGTGCTCGCGGCGACCGATCCGGAAGGTCTGTCGCTTTTAGGTGTTTTTGAGAATTTCCCCACCAATACGATTCGCATTGATTCTAGGCGAGCTTTTCAAGCGCTGAACTCTTTTACCGGGCTCATTGAAGATACGCGAATTGCGATCGCGGCGATAGAAAGCCAAGCAAGTGTAACGCCTGCACCCACTGCGCCGACTGTGCCAGATTTGGCACAGCCAGGAGACTACACCGTCACTCTGCAAGAACTCACGATTGTCGATAGCGATCGCACGATTGCCCCAGACTCGGTTGAGCCACGCCGCCTGCCGGTAGACCTATACCTGCCAGAAGGCACAGTCTCGGTTCCTCTGATTGTGGCCTCTCATGGCTTAGCCGGTAATCGAGAAGGTTTTGAGGTGATGGCGCGGCATCTGGCTAGCCATGGGTTTGCTGTGGCGGCACTCGATCATCCTGGCAGCGATCGCCGCCAGTTTTTGTCCCTGCTCAGAGGCAGTGCTGACGAAATTGCAGAACCCACAGAATTTACTGAGCGTCCTTTAGATGTTTCTTTTTTGCTGGATGAGCTAACGCGGCAAAACGTTGCCAATGGCCCGCTGGCCAATCAGTTTGATTTAGAGAAAATCGGCATTATTGGCCATTCTTTCGGCGGCTACACCGCACTGGCCGTCGCCGGCGCCAAGATAGATATAGACACCCTAGACGCTAACTGCGCTTCTAACGATTTGATTTTTAACGCGGCCAATACCTCCATGCTGTTGCAGTGTACGGCCCTCGGTGCTCCCGATCAGTTCACCACGGACCTGTACGATGGGCGGATTAAAGCGGTTATGGCAATGAACCCTATTACCAGCAGTTTGTTTGGCCCAGAAGGCTTTTCTCAGCTGGCAGTCCCCAGCCTACTGGTTGCCGGCACTGCCGATCCGATTGCACCTGCGCTGCTAGAGCAAATTCGCCCCTACACTTGGCTTCACCAAACACCGACTGAGGCCGCTGCCGGTGAATTGTCTGAACCGGACAAACCATTGGTGCCTTTAGGACATTACCTTGCGCTGATTGAAGGCGGCTCCCATCTATACGAGCCGGCTGAGCTAGAAGGTGAGAACGTTGCAGTGTTCAATGGTTTAGTAAGCCCTGACATTGAGCTGTCTGACAGCTATTTAAAAGCGCTTAGCCTAGCTTTTGTAGAAGCCGCCGTCGCCCAAAACCCAGATTTTCAGCGTGTTTTAGAAGGCACTGCCATTGTTCAGCTAGGTCAGCCTGCGCTGCCACTGTTTGTGATTAGCTCGCTCACAGAAGAAATGCTGCGACCTGCCCCTGCTGAGATCGGAGAGGAAATATTAGAGGATGCTGCTGCTGACGACGCTACGGAAACGGATGCGCTGGATAACATGCTGGAAATTTCTCCGGACGAGCCTGCGCGCTAATGCCCAATCGGGAGTTACGCATACAACAACTGATTCGTAATCGCGTCAGCGGCTAGTGCACCTACCAAAATCTCGAGCCTTTGAGCTTTTACATCAAGACCACGAGATTGCAAAAGTGTGGCAACCCATGCTGACATGTCCTCATCTGTGTACAGTGGTGCGAGACTGCTCACAGGCTATTCAACGCAGATTTTACAGAGGGATGTACTAATTCATCAGGCACTCGATTGAGTTCTATATACCTATTAATTTCTTCCTGATTGTCAAGATAAAAGCTTAAAGCGTCAAACACTTTCGCTAGAGTGAGATGGGGTAGGTGGGTCAGGATTTCCTCTGGCATAATGCCCAGTCTCCACAACCCAACAATAGCCCGAACAGAAGTCCGTGTGCCTCTGATAACGGGCTCTCCGCCTAAGATTTCAGAACTTTGAGTAACATAGCGCGAGAGGGTTTCAGCAGGCATCAAACAAACCCCTTCAGTTAGTCTGCTTTTAGCTTACCAAACACGGGATATTATAGCTGTGCTGACTTTTCGTGCCCCTTTCGGGTTGTACCCTATTTCTATTGCTACTTGTTGAATTCTATGACGTTGAAAGTTTACGGTATTCCTAACTGTGGGACGTGCAAAAAAGCCTTAGCGTGGCTTGATGAACAAGACATCAGCTACGACTTTATTAATACCAAAGACCACCCGCCTACTGAAGATATGATTCAAGGCTGGGTAAGCACCTTAACTGCAAGACCGATGCGAAATACCTCCGGGCTTTCGTACCGGGCACTGGGTGAAGAGAAAAAGACCTGGAGCGACGAGCAATGGGTCAAAGCGTTTTCTAAAGATGCCATGCTGCTAAAAAGACCCTTGTTTGAAAAAGATGGCGAAGCCGTGATGGTCGGTTTCCGTGCCAAGGAAGAAGAGAAGTTCGCTAAGCTAGCTGCCTCCTAAATGAAGATCACCTCAGCTCAGGTTCGTCATATTGTGAGTGACGCCCTTTTCTTTCAGCGTTAGAGAGACAAAAGAGGGTAGGGAAGGGGCCCTGTAGGGGACCGATTTCTGATACAACTAACCGAAGCATCTTTATTCGTCCACGCTCTCTCAACAGAGCTGTGTCCGACAACTTATCCATGGCTTCAGGTACTGCTTCAAAGGCCTCTACTTCACAGACGGTAGATGTTGTTGTTATTGGTAGCGGGATAGGTGGGCTGTGCTGTGCAGCGTTGTTGGCACACTACGGACGCCGAGTTGTTGTTTGCGAAAGCCATACGCTCATCGGCGGTGCGGCCCATGGTTTTGAGCGTGACGGACATCATTTTGACTCGGGTCCTTCCCTATATTCAGGGATGTCCTATAGTCCTTCGCCTAATCCGCTGAGGCAGGTGCTCGATATCATCGGTGAAGACCTCACCTGGGCAAATTACGATACCTGGGGCTGCCGGTTGCCCGAAGGCGACTTTGATACTGCCGTTGGGGCCGATCAATTTTGTGATGTTCTTCAGCGGCTGCGAGGAGAGGCTGCGGTGGCCGAATGGCGATCGCTCCAAAAAGTCATGAAGCCTTTAGCGGCTGCGGCAGTAGCCTTGCCCACTGCGGCTGTCCGCTTTGACTGGGGCGCGATGCGTACGGCCTTGCCCTTTGCGCCTCAGCTACTAAAGCACACGACCAATACGCCTAAGCTCACAGGTCCCTTTAGCCGCGTGATGGATTCGGTCATTACCGATCCGTTCATCCGCAACTGGTTGGATATGCTGTGCTTTTTGCTTTCAGGGCTGCCAGCGAGCGGGACTAGCACTGCCGAAGTGGCTTTTATGTTTGCCGATTGGTATCGACCGGGCGTACAGCTCGACTATCCGATGGGGGGCTCAGCCGCACTGGTGGAGGCTTTGGCCAGAGGCATCACTAAGCACGGCGGCGAGATTAAAACAGGCGCGCATGTCACCCAGGTCAATACTAAAAATGGCAAAGCAACGGGCGTACGCTTGCGTAATGGTGACATGATCAACGCTGCGCAGGCAGTGGTCTCTAACGCGTCGGTCTGGGATACCCTTAAGCTGATGCCGGCTGGGACGTTTCCCCCCAAGTTTGTCGAAAAAAAGCAGGCAACACCACCTTGTGAAAGCTTTATGCACCTGCACTTAGGGATAGAAGCTACGGGCTTACCGGTGGACTTGGCCTGTCATTACATTGTGGTGAACGACTGGGAAAAAGGGATTACTGCGCCTCAAAACCTGGTGCTGATCTCTATTCCTTCTGTGCTCGCTCCGTCCCTAGCGCCCCCTGGAAAACACACGCTGCATGTTTATACGCCAGGGAATGAACCTTACGCGCCTTGGGAGGGTCTGAGTCGTAATAGTGAGGCTTACGCTGAGCAAAAGCAGCGCCGCGCCGAGGTTATGTGGCAAGCGCTAGCGCGCATCATTCCAGATATTCGTGAGCGGACGACGCTGTCTATGGTGGGAACGCCACTGACTCATGAGCGCTATTTGCGGCGGTATAGAGGCTCTTATGGCCCTGCGATCGCCGCTGGGAAAGCCCTATTCCCCGGTCCTAAAACACCGATAAAAGGACTCCTGTGCTGCGGTGATTCTACTTTCCCAGGAATTGGCTTACCGGCTGTGGGTGCCAGTGGCATGATGGCTGCCCATAGCCTAGTTTCGGTGCGTGAGCATCAGCAAACTATCAAGCGCCTGAGCAAAAGTGCCTGAGTAAGAAGTCTTTAAAGCGTCGGTAGAACTGAGGATTAAGACCGAAGATTAAGACAGTGCTCAAATGTGATATCAGCAAACAATTTTGTTTATACGGATGGGTTCTTGACAGAAAGGCCGTATATTATATTTGTTTATCAAAAAAAACTAATTTTTAAGTCCCTGGGAACGTTCGTGGTATGGCGCAGGAAAATAACAGCCGGTTTGCTATTGTAGCGACCTTGCTGGCTTTTGGTTTAGTGGGCGGAATCTCACTATTACTGTGGGCCGTGACCAGTCGTTTTGATCGGGCGGTACGGCTTCAGCCAGAGTTTGGCTCCATTCAATCTGATGACAGCATCCCAGATACGGTGCGATCGCGCGTAAGCTTCGGTGAAGAAGCCCTATTTGCCGATCCTTCTGCGGAAAAAGAAGAAGGAGTTGCTGCGATCGCCCAAGGCAATTACAGCGCTGCTGTCACTGCCCTCAATGCGTCTTTAGACGAAAACCCCAACGATCCGGAAACGTTTATTTATCGAAGTAATGCGCGCATCGGCGACGATCGCGCCCATACCATTGCCGTCGTGGCCCCTGCTGAAGGCGAAAGCGATGTAGGCTTAGAAATTTTGCGCGGTGCCGCCCAGGCGCAATACGACATTAACCGCAACGATGGGATCGAAGGCGTCCCGGTGAAGCTCGTGCTAGTCAATGACGAGAATGATCCTGCTGTGGCCAAAAGCATTGCGCAATCTATTGTTGCTGACAGTTCTATTTTGGGCGTTGTTGGCCATTACAGTAGTGACGTTACCCTCTCCACTATTCCCGTCTATGAGCAAGGTAAGCTGGTGACCATTTCACCGGTGAGCACCGCAGTCGATTTGTCTGGTATCAGCCCCTATCTGTACCGGACGGTGCCCACCGATAGTTTTGCTGCCGCTGCGTTAGCCGCTTACATGCGCTATTACCGCGAAGACGACGAGGCCGCTATTTTCTACGATTCTACTAGCGACCTCAGCAGCTCTCTCAAAGATGAATTTGAAAGCTTTGTAACCGCTTGGGGCGGTGAGGTCGTCGCCGAATACGACTTGGCCAGCAGCAGCTTTGATCCTGACTTTGTCCTAGAGGCTGAAGAAAAGGGGGCCGATACCCTCATGATTGCAGCGAGTGCAAGGGCCCTCGAAAAAGCCGCAGAGGTCATCAACGTCAATGAAAATATGTCGCCGGTGCTCGGTGGCGATGAGCTATACAATCGCCGTTTGCTTGAGCAGGTTGGCAGTAATGCCCAGTCGCTCATCGTTGCGGTGCCTTGGCATTTACTCTCAAAAGATTCAGCGCCCGAATTTGTCGAAAGCTCGCGAGACCTGTGGAAGGGCGATGTTAGCTGGCGAACCGCGACAACCTACGATGCGGTGATGTCGATTGCGATGGGTTTGGCTGGCGATCCGAGCCGTGAGGGGCTAAAAGCCGCCCTAGATGGCACTGACTTCAGCGTGGATAGTGCAACCGGTCCGGTTAACTTTTTGCCGTCGGGCGATCGCAGGCAAGTCGACCGCCTAGTAGAAGTCCAACCCGGTACGCGCTCCGGTACAGGCTACGACTTCGTTCCTTTCACCATTGACTAAGCTCTTTTAACGATTCAGCCATCGGTGCTTTTGCGGTTTAACCTCCCCTAAATTGGCCTCTCATAGTTCAAATTAGGGCACTGCGCTGGTGCTGCATAGTGACATTGTGCTTGAGCACGCGGCTCTGCAACAAGGTAGATCCACCAACCTAACGATGGTGTGAACTTAATGAGACGTGATTTCCCCTATTTGGGATAATTTTTCTTGTGGCCGTCGCCCGTCTTAAAAATATTAAAAAAAGTGAATTAAAGTAACAGCCAAAGGCTTCTTAGGGCTTATACGAGGTGGAAAGACAGCTTGTCTAGGTTTCTTTCGGAAGGATGAAATATCAAGAAGAGCGGAAAATAAGTAGTTATAGCCGCTTACAAAAGTTAATCATAAACGTTATACTTGTTTACATAGATGTTTCAACCTCTTCATAATTCCTCCTCTCATGAACACTGTTACTAAACTTTTGGGTTTTGTTTTTAAGCCCAACGTCAACGCGAACCTCGCTTCACAAACGACCCTTGCCATTGTCCGCGTCGTTCTCGGCGTCATGATGATTCACAACGGCCTGGATAAGCTGGCTGATATCGAGAGCTTCGCTCAGGCTTACGTTGCCTACCTCGGCCTTCCTTTCCCAATCTTCCTCAGCTACGTTGCAGCCTATACAGAGCTGATTGGCGCACCTTTGGTCATGATCGGTCTGTTCACACGCCCCGCAGCCTTTGGTCTGTTTGCGACGATGTGTGTTGCGATGTACCACCACATTAAAGTTGCTGGCCTCAGCCTGCCTTATTTGGAGCTATCTGCAATTTACGCGTCCTGCTTCTTGTACCTCACGGTTAATGGTCCTGGCCTCTTCTCCTTTGACGCCCTCATTGCCAACGGTATCGACGCTAGTGCACTCTCTGCAAAGGCTAAGCAGGTCATGCGTTTAGAAAAAGCGTTCCAGTCAGAGAGCGTTGTTGAGAAAGCGGAATCTGTTGCTAAGTAATCGGTTTCAGTGATGATGAGAAGCGTGACTATGGAGTGACTCTTCTACGGTTTTGATTTTTAGGCCCCCTGTTCAAACGAGATGGTTTGAACAGGGGGCCTTGTTACTGTTGGGGCGAGCTGCTTAAGTTGGGCCTAGCTCTCAAGCCTGATTTTGCGGCTTGAGCCGCTGCAACATTGTCGAAAGACGGCTGCCGCTGTGAGGTGACTCGTGTTGTGGCAGTGCTATCTGTTTCTTATTTTGAGTTATGCATCCTCCGCGTACATCCTCTGATAGTGTTTAGGGTGTTGTGAGCCCTAGTGCGACGGCTTCTAACGTTTACTTCCTTCCGCACCTTCTAGGAGTCAAGCCCTTGCCTACCATTCCTCTGTACTTTGTCGATGAAGCTCAGATTAAACGCGACTATGTGAATCAGTCGGTATGGCTTGAGACGTCTGGCTTTACGGCGCAGCCTGGGAGCTATTGTTTGGTGCCCAGAGACGGTGAACTAGACCGTGTGCTGGTAGGAAAGCCCAAAGCCTTTGATACCTGGACGTTAGGACAGCTTGCCCAAAGCCTACCCGCTCAAAAATACGAACTGGCCGATGAGCTATCGGCTGAGGTTGCTACCAAGCTTTGCTTAGGATGGGTGTTGGGTCAGTATCGCTTCACTCGCTACAAGCAAACCGATGCCGATGCCTTGCCTGAGTTAGCTTTTCCGAACAACGTCGATCAAGCCTATGTCACAGCGGCGGCTGAAGCCACCTATTGGGTGCGTGATTTGATTAATACGCCTGCTTTGGATATGGGCCCGCAGTCCTTAGCAGAAGCTGCCGAGCAGCTCGCTTGCCGCTTCGAGGCAGACTGCCAAATTACGGTTGGTGAAGACCTCATTGCGAACAACTATCCGATGGTGTTTGCCGTGGGTAAGGCGGCTGGGCATGACGCTGCTCAGGCTCCCAGGCTGATTGATATCCACTGGGGGAAGGCCAATGCACCTAAGGTGACGCTGGTGGGTAAGGGCGTCTGTTTTGACACCGGCGGGCTCAATATGAAGTCATCCGCCGGTATGAAGCTGATGAAAAAAGACATGGGCGGCTCAGCGCAGGTGCTGGGGCTGGCCAAAATGATTATGCAGCTTAACTTACCTGTGAGGCTGCGGGTACTCATTCCGGCGGTTGAAAATAGTATTGCCGGAAATGCCACTCGGCCTTCTGATGTGCTGACCTCGCGGCAGGGCACAACGGTCGAAATTGGCAATACGGATGCTGAGGGCCGGTTGGTTTTAGCCGATGCGCTGAGTGAAGCAGCCGCTGAGTCGCCAGACTTGTTAATTGATTGCGCCACGCTAACAGGGGCCGCACGAGTCGCTGTGGGTGCAGAAATTGCGGCTCTCTTTTGTAACGATGAAGCCACCGCACAAGCGATACTGGCAGCGGGCAAGGCGCAGGACGATCCGCTGTGGCAGCTGCCTCTGCACGAGCCCTACCGTGCCATGCTAGAGAGCAAAGTAGCGGATCTCAACAACATTTCTAGTACCTCCTACGGTGGGGCCATTACGGCGGCCTTATTTTTACGCGAATTTATTGGCGAGCAAACGCCTTGGGTCCATATTGACTTTATGGCGTACAACACCCGATCTCGAGCAGGCCGTCCGGAGGGTGGTGATGCGATGGGGATGCGTGCGCTTTTTGCAATGATCCAAGCCCGCTTTAGTGCTTAGGTGGGCGGATAAGTGCGGCCTTTGCGAGTAGAAAGAAATGGGATATTCCCCGCAATTTATGGCATTAGGTGCGATTAGCAGCCTTTATTCGCATAAAAAGCAATTTGAAAATAATCCGAAAAATTGGTAGTAGACGGCTCAATTGCCTCTACAATATCAGCAAAATTTTGATAAAAGTTATTTGATGTTTTAGGCAAGACAGTCCCCAGTTTGGGAACTGTAGGGTGGCTTGTATTCATCAAATAACTTTGATGAAGATGACGTCCTCTCTCAACGATCCTCGTTCCCAGATTTCGCCACGGCCTCTACCTAACCCATGACTTCTCTTCCTCCCACCACTGCGCCGACTATCCGCTCTCGCGTTCGAGACAAGCTATCTGACTTTGTGTGGCCTCTAGTCTGGATGGCGATTTTGCTGGCGGCTGGCGGCATCAGCTTTAGGGCGGTGTCTGTGATGACCCAAAATCCGCCCCTGCCAGACTGTACGCAGGTTTCTGGGCTGAATACGGACAGTGCCCGGCTGCTGTGTGCGCGGGCAAGCGTTCGCTCTGGGTCTGCGCAAGCGTTGATTGAGGCGATTGAGCTGGTAGAGCCTTGGACCGAGAGCAATCCGCTATATGAAGAAGCTAATCGGCTGATGAACCGCTGGTCGAAGGCGCTGCTAGGCGAGCTAGAAGTGATGGTGCAGCGCGGTGAAAACCGGCGAGCGCTGGCTTTGGCTGCGAGGATTCCTGAACGGGTTGAGATTTATCCGGCTGTGAAAGGCGCGATCGCAACTTGGGACAAAGAATGGACTACCGGCAAAGAAATCGAGTCCAAGGTGCTGCAAGCGATTAAAGCCAGAGACTGGGTGGCCGCGCGTCGCAGCGTTCAGTCGCTCAAAATTTTGAATGCTAACTACTGGGTAACGACTCGGCACAATCAGCTCAGGGCCAAAATCAACCGTGAGGAAACGGGGCGTAGGCAGCTGGCAAAAGCGCAGGCGCTGGCTAAAACAGGCGACTTGGCAAAGCTGGGCGAGGCCTTTGCGATCGCCCGCAAAATCAACTTGGAAACCGCCGCTTGGAAGGACGCTGAGCCTCAGCTAGACCAGTGGGCCGAACGAGTGATGCAGTACAGCTTTCAAAAGTGGGAGGAAGAAGACATTGAGGCCGCGATTAAGGTCGTGCAGCTGGTGCCACCCAACTTGGCCCTACCTGCCGAAGCCCAAGATTTGTTGAGCTTTGGCCACGCTCAGCGGCTGGCTAAGGACGAGGCCGACCCTTGGGCTGCGCCCTCCTACGGCCAGGTGTATAACCTGCTAGAGGCGATTCAGGCCGTACAGCGGATTTCACCCAGCAGCCCTTTTTACACCGAAGCGCAAGATAGTTTGGCGAAGTGGGAGAAAAAGCTGGACGACATCGTGCAGCTGCAATATGCCAGCACCCTGGCGAAAGTGGGTCGCCGCTCTACGCTTGAGTTGGCGATCGCAGAAGCCGAAAAAATTACCCAGGAGCGTCCCCAGCGTCTCCAAGCCCAAACTCTGGTTTCCCACTGGAGAAAGGAGATTCAGCGCTTGGAAGACCGGCCTATTTTGATTCAGGCGATACGCTTGGCGAACGCGGGCGGCAAGCAGAACTTACAAGGTGCGATCGCCCAAGCGAGCAAAGTAGCGCAAGGCCGCGCGCTCCGGATCGAAGGGCAAACCTATATTGCCGAGTGGGAGGACCGCATTGAAATTATTGAAGATCAGCCGATTATGAACGCGGCCCAAACGCTGGCAGCCGCAGGCGACTTGGATGAGGCGATTGTTGAAGCGCAAAAAGTCGCTGAAGGCCGCGCGCTCCGCGCAGATGCCCAAACCGCTATAAAAGGCTGGGTAGAAGAAATTCAGACCATCGAAGATCAGCCTATTTTGATTCGGGCTGAAAACTTTGCTGCTCGGGGTCGTCTGACCGATGCGATCGCAACTGCTGCGCTCATTGGTCCGGGCAGAGCACTCTCTGATGAGGCCGAGGTGAGCATTGCCATTTGGGCCAAGGAGCGGGCTTACATTTGGTCGTTAGAAGCGCCCGCACCCGAGCCCTACGAAGGTGGATACGATGTGGGCTACAGCGATGATATTTATAACAGCGATAGCTTTTTAGATTACGGCGAATAACCTATAGAATAAGCAACAACCTGCCACCAGCAACCGCTAGGCTCCGGATGCATAAGACCCCATGAATGAGCGTCCCCTTCAATTAATGCTGGTCGATGCTGACCCTGTTTTTCGACTGGGTCTGAAAGTGTGGCTAGAGCAGCAGGGCGACTTCACGGTGGTGGCTGAAGCCGGTGGCGCCACTGAGGCATTGTCTGATGTGCGATCGCGCTTTCAAGCCTACCAACAGTCGTTAGACGACCCCGCCCTGCGCCCAAAAAATGCAGCGATTAAAGCGCCTATCGATTTGATCATTTTAGATTTGGGCCTAGGCGCTCAAGACCCCGATAGCGTTCCGGGTTTGCAGCTGTGCCAGCAAATCAAAACAGACTTTCCTCAACTGCCTGTGTTGGTCTTGAGTGCTCAAGCTGAGCCCGTCCTGCAAGCCGCCGCAGAGCGAATGGGAGCCAATGGCTACGGTACTCGCAGTATGTCTGTTAGGCGGCTCGCGCAGCTCATTCGGCAGGTTGCGGCCAGTCCCTTATCCTCCTCAGCTTCCTCGCAGGCTGTCGCTGGGGACCCGCCCGCAGATGCGTCAGGGCCTTTGCCAGGCGGCGGGATCTCATCTGCGCCTGGGAGCACAGCAGCAGCAGACTCTCAGCAGGGGGGACGGCGATCTTCTCGGCAGCCATCTTCTGCCGCCTCCCTGTCCCGCTTAAATGATATCCCAGGACCGCTCACGGCAATGCGCATTAGTATGCGCCTGTCCGGCTTGCAGCAAATTGATCAAAACATAAACGCTGTAAACCTGGCACGTCAGCAAACGAGCTCTTGGTTCAACCAAGCGATTCTCAGTGGTCGAAAACGTGAGCTAGCCGCCGCGCGTTGGCTAGTGGCTTCACTGTGGCGGACGCCTCGTTTTGAGGATGGGCCTACCCGCGGCGGTCGGTCGCCGCAGCGGAGCGGCGGCCTCTCGGCCAGTTCAGATTGGATGCGGATAGCGCAGCAAGGCGGCTATGGCAGTAACTATGCGGACATGACAGCCGCACGCTATCTCGATCGCGATGCTTTGGTGCCTAGGGCCTCGGCGGCACTGGCAGCCACGGAATTTCGACTACAGGAGCGCCCGGAGGATGTTCAAAATGTTGTATTTGAAGGGGTATTTGCGAAGCTCCAGCGCCCTTTGAAAAATATCAGTGATAGGCCGCTTGAAATCGATATTTTGCGCGCTGATAAAAAACTGGAGTTGTTGTATCTAGTTCTGCGTCAGTTAGAAGATCTGCTGGCGGATTTGCGGGCTTCGCAGGTGCAGCCCGGTCAGCTAGCAAGCCGGTCTTCCCAGGTGATTCGTGACTTGTGGGAGGCGGTTAATCGCGAATTTTTTGGCAAGTACTACACGGTCCGTATCGGTGCTGTAGAAGAAGAGGTAGTTACCCTACTGCAAAAGGAAAAGCCGATGGTGCAGGCGCAGATTTTAGATCGCATTCCGCAGGTGCCGGAACTGTTTGGCCATTGGTTGTTTCAAGAGCCGATGGTGATAGAAAGTTCGCCGTATATGGCGACCACGCCCCAAGCGATTGCCCTAAGCGAGCACCTGCTTGAGAACTTAATGATTCAGGTTGCCAACGCGGTTGTGCAGCCGTTACTGAACCGTCTGGCCGATAGCGAACCGATTAAAAAAAGCTTGTATACCAGTCGGCTCATGTCTTCAAGAGAAATTGAGCGGTTCCGCAACGACCTCTCTTGGCGCTACCGGTGGGACAACCTTATCAATGAGCCCAAGGCCATTTTTGAAAGCCGTTATCACCTCTACCGTCTGACGCCCGGGGGCATTAATTTAACCTCTATTTATGCGCCGCGTCGGGCGGAGCTAGATAGGTTAGGCGGGCTGCCGTTAGTGGTGACCTTAGCGATGGAAACTCGAGATGCGATCGCGCCTCGTCTTCGTACCGCTATCTCTCTCGTTGGTAGCTCCGTCGTGTATGTTCTCACCGAAGTTTTGGGCCGAGGGATTGGCCTCGTTGGACGTGGCATTCTTCAGGGGGTTGGCAGTGCTTGGCAAGATACTCGCAACAAACAAACCGGCAAACAGCGCCGCAAAACTACCTACTCAGAACCTCCTAGCACCTACGTCGAAAATCCATATAAGCAGGACTTCAACGAGTGGGAGTAACTCAAATAAATAGATTGCTGATACTGGGCCATCGCAATGCCAAAAATAGATGAGGGCATGTTTCGTTTGGAAATTCGTTTAGATGATCATCATCCAGCTCACTGTCATGCTGTCTGTTCAGATGGAGAGGTAAAGATTAAACTTTTAGAAGAAGATGTCATGCTTTATTCCATGTTGAGCAAGTCACCTATTTCTGGTGACTTAAATAAGTCCACTGTCAGGAAATCCTTAAAAGCTGCCAAAAAGCATCGTAAAGCACTGCTGAACCTTTGGAATAAATATCATACCTAGCACCTAACAAGCCTTATGGAGATTTCGTCGCATCCATCCATAGATCAATCAATAGACGATGCTATCGATCGTTGGAATATTGAGAAAAACTACCGCGTTTTTCCGATATCAGTTAGCTACTCGGTTGTGAGTAGATTGATGGTACTGACCTTTGAAAACGGTTCTAGCTATCGGTTCGATCCTTTGCATATTCAAGAAGTTACGCTAGAAACTAGCACCCCGACTACTGAGCAACTCTGTGATGTAGTCATCAGGCCCGGTGGTGAATCGTTGCATTGGCCTCAGTTAGATGCCTCTATAGGAATAGATAATCTTTTGCTAGGACGATACGGAACTGACAAGTGGATGATTCAGCTGAAAAAAGTTGCAGCCTAGTGTTTTTGCGGCTTTGATTCAGAAGGCATTGATTGTTTTTCCAAAAAAGCTTATGCATGTGTCTTGACTCAAAGCCCCCAACCGGTGCTTGAATACGATCCTAGCAAGAGCTGCATAAATTTTTCCTGAAGCGATGTCACGTATTTTTATTTCTTACCGCCGTAGTGACGCTGCTGCTGAAGCCGGTCGTATTTATGACTATCTTGAAGGTCGCTTTGGTCGCAAAGCAATTTTCAAAGATGTCGATACGATTGATGCGGGCGATGATTTTCGAGAGCGGCTCAATGATGCGGTGGGGCAGTGTCAGGTGTTGCTGGCAGTGATTGGGAAAAGCTGGTTCCAGGTGACTAATGAGGCAGGTAAGCGGCGGTTAGATAATCCGGCAGATTGGGTCCGGTTAGAAATTGAAACGGCGCTGCGGCGAAAGGTGCGCGTGATTCCTATTTTGCTCGACGGGGTAGCGATGCCTGCTGTTCGGGATTTGCCCACGGCATTGCAGCCCTTGGCCTATCGTAATGCTGCCCGCGTGCGCCACGATCCTGATTTTCGTCGCGATATGGATCGGGTGGTCGGTGTCATTCAGCGACATTTTGAAGGGACCTCTCGTACAGTAGCCCCCACATCTAGTCCGAGACCTCGGCGTCCAAGACCTTCAATGAATTCAACCGCTGTGCCGCTCAAAGACTGGGCGAATCGTATCAGTCGCCGTAGCTTGTTGCAGATTTTTGGATTCTCTGGTGCTGGCTTTATTTCTATCTTCCTTGGAAAGGAGTTGCTTGAATCAGGTGGAGTCTTTTCTAAGGCTAACTGGCAGATGCCGAGCCTTGAGCCTGAAACAATTGATGGAACAACGGCAGAGTTTAATGTTGCAACGGTTGATGTGTCGGAAAAAAGTATTGGGATAGTCCGTAATCGTGCAGAGTTTGTCATTGAGGACTTAGGCGGTGGCGTAACGTTGGATTTGATAGAGATTCCTGATGGAACTTTTGTGATGGGTGCGCCTGCTTCAGAAGACGGGAGATCTGAAGACGAAGGACCACAGCACAACGTGAGCGTGCCCTCGTTTTGGATGGGGAAATATCCAGTGACCCAAGCTCAATGGCGAGCTGTTGCGGCCCTACCGAAAGTAGAACAAGACTTAAATCCATCGCCTGCTCACTTCCCCGGAGACCAGCGTCCGGTTGAAAACGTTAGCTGGTTAGACGCTGTGGAGTTTTGCCAGCGCCTATCAGTCAAATCAGGGCAGCGGTATCGTTTGCCTAGCGAAGCGGAGTGGGAATACGCCTGTCGGGCAGGGCCAACAACGCCGTTTCATATAGGCGAAACTCTGACAGCTGATTTGGCCAACTATGATGCAACTAAAATCTACGGCGGTGGCCCAAAGGGCGACTATCGTCAAGAAACGACGGTTGTGGGAAGCTTTCCTGCCAATGCCAATGGTCTGTACGACATGCACGGAAATGTGTGGGAATGGTGTGCAGACCATTGGCACAACAGTTATGAAGGTGCGCCCAGTGATGGTAGCGCTTGGTTAACAGATGATTGGGATTTTCCTCGTCTTCTACGTGGCGGCTCCTGGATCCTCTATCCTAGGGATTGCCGTTCCGCCTGTCGCTTCAACAGTACGCCCGAGCTCCGCGTCAACATTATCGGTTTTCGTGTGAGTTGCGCCGCGCCTAGGACTCCTTAGTCGCCCTTTGCCCTTCTTGCCCTCTTTCTTTCTTCCTTTTCTTGCGCGCGTAGCGCGCTCAAATTATTTTTACTAGCCTTCGATATAAAACGCTGAAGGCAATACAAAAAGCGCCAACACATGAAGTGCTAGCGCCATTTGTGGGGTGAGGTTAAAAAATACTGATGTTGTTAGCTTGAAAAGCTTTGCTTAAGCCAGCTTCTTTTTGATGAAGGCCAGAATTTTGTTGTTCTGAGCTTTGAGTGCCGCGACGTCTTTTGTCAGGGTTGCGACCTGCTGTTGCAGGGCTGCGACTTCCGCTAGGGTATTGCCACTAGATGCCGTGCTAGCAGGCTCTGCCGCCTTAGCTGCCTGCGGGCGAGCCTTGCGGGCTTTGGCCATGGCCCCTTTGATGGCACCGATGAGTTCTTTTTGCTCAAAGGGCTTTTCAATAAACTCAAAATATTCGAAGGGCTCTTGAATTTTTTCAGTTAGCTCTTCGCGGCGACCCGACATCATCACCAGTGGGATGGACTGAAAGGCGGGCTCTGCTTGAATCTCTTGAAAGACTTCGTAGCCGCTCATGCGAGGCAGCAAAAAGTCCAGCATGATTAGGTTTGGCTTTTGGGCGCGAATGGCTTCAATGCCTTCTAGGCCGTCTTTTGCCTCAATGACTTCAAAGTTGCCCTGCGGCAGCATGTCTCTTACACGTGCTCGAATGACTCTGCTGTCGTCGATCACTAAAATTTTATGACTGGCCACGACGGACTCCTTTGACTGGAAAATGAAGATAAGGACGCTTGCGCTCTACAAAAACTGTTTTTGTAAGATGCTGAATCTTCTGTAGACGCGTGCTTTAAAGTTGCCCAGATTAAAGGGAGGAGGGAACACCGGGAAGTGATGAACTATCAGCTACACATGATGGATTAAGTCGGCGGAGGATACCTATGGCCTCTCTAGTAAATATGGGAAGTCTCCGCCGGATTTTGCTGATCCTTTGTAAAATGAAGGCTCGCTCAAAGAATGCTCCTCATGACGATTTCTTCTGATCAGCCGGTAAAGACGCCTCGCCCGCGTCCTGAAATTTTGGCTATGCCGGATTGGCTGCGTAGGCCCATTGGCAAAGCCAGTGAGCTTTCTACTGTGCAAAAGGTAATCAAGCAGCGGCAGATTCATACCATTTGTGAGGAGGGGCGCTGCCCGAATCGGGGAGAGTGCTACGCCAACCAAACGGCGACATTTTTGCTGATGGGGCCGACCTGCACTAGGAGCTGTGGCTTTTGCCAGGTAGACAAGGGCCACTCACCGATGCCGCTAGACCCTGAGGAGCCTCAAAAGGTGGCGGAGTCTGTGGCGCTTTTGGGACTGAAGTATGTGGTACTCACAGCTGTTGCTAGAGATGACCTGGCCGATGGGGGAGCTGGCTGGTTTGTAAAAACGATGGATGCGATTCGCGCGAGCAACCGGCAGACGCAAATTGAAGTGCTGACGCCTGATTTTTGGAGTGGGCAAGAGGCTGTAGAGGCTCAAAAGAAAAGAGTGGAACAGGTGGTGGCCGCTCAACCTGCTTGCTTTAATCACAATGTAGAGACGGTACGGCGCTTGCAGGGGCCAGTGAGGCGTGGGGCCAAGTACGAGCGATCGCTCGATGTGCTCCGTTATGTAAAAGCCGCTAATGAGTCGGTGCCCACCAAGTCTGGCCTGATGGTGGGCCACGGGGAAACCCAAGCAGAACTGATTGAAGCAATGGAAGACTTGCGTGCGGTGGCGTGCGATCGCCTCACCATTGGGCAATACATGCGCCCTTCCCTAGCGCACCTGCCTGTGCAAAAATACTGGACGCCTGAAGAGTTTGACCAGCTCGGAGAGATTGCCAGAGACATGGGCTTTAGCCACGTGCGCTCAGGCCCGTTGGTCCGTAGTTCTTATCATGCTGGAGAGCAGCCCTAGCCTTTACAGCATTAGTCCTTACAACCTCAGCCTTGATCCGGTGATAGCGCGTTCAGCGCTCGCCATTCGTGGACGGCAAACGGTGGCAAAACAAGATCTGCGGTGCTGCCACCGCCCAAGGGAATGGCTACCTGTAGCGGAATGTCTCCTGTGATATCAGCGATCGCAGCTGCGACATTATATTGATTGGCATTCTCTGGCAATCCCTGTGTTTGTGGATCTAGCTCAGGCTGTGCCTGCCACTGTTTGCTGGCACCGGTTGAGATGTTCAAGGTTTTTGTCACATCGAAAGAGACTAATCCAGGAAAGCCGATTAGCCTGAGATAAAGGCCTTGCAGCTCGTCACCCTGATAGCGCTTAAAAAGGATGACTTGCCAGGAGCGATCGCGCCTATCCCGCAGGCTTTGTTTGGAGCGAAAAGTGGTTTGTCCAGGTTGCTCGTTGTAAGTATGAATAGAGGCGACGGTGGTAGATCTATAGCCAGTAGTTAAGCCAGTAGTTAAAAGGCCAGCAGCTGTTGCTTCACCGGGAAATATCGTCAGTCCCAGCAACAATCCTATCGTGACGAAAGCTGTTGCAAAAGTCGTGATGACTGAATGGGAGATTCTTGAGAGAGTTGAGAATACTCTGCATAAACAACCAGACCATACTCTGAACAAAAACAATCTGAACAAAAACAACAGGCACTGACGCATTCACAACACAAAGGGTAAGAAGACAATAAAAAGGGAGCTGACTTTAGTGTACAGCTCCCGATAAGCGGTTGTTACTTTAGGGTCAGTGGCCAGCTGTTACTTACAGTTTTCTCATCCGGTCTAGCACAGCGCGGTAGCCATCGGCACTGCCGTCAGCGAGGTAGCGTTCGGCCGCAGTTTGCAGGTCACTGTGGGCGGCAAAGGTATCGCCAATGGCAATGAGTGTGAGGCCGCGATAGTAGTAAACGTCGGCGCTGGCAATCGATGGATTTTGGCGAATGATGTTGGAGAAGTCTTGATAGGCACCCCGCGCATCGCCGGACTCGTACAGCGCGCGGCCACGGGCAGCGTAGGCTGCTGAATAGCTGTTATCTAACTCAATGGCGTAGGTGTAGTCTTCAATGGCCGCAGGCAGGTTGCCGTAAATGGCGTAAGCATCTGCACGACCCTTGTAAATATCTTCATCCACAGGGTTGAGGTTGACAGCACTGTCATAGTCAGAGAGGGCATCGGTGATGTTGTCGTTGCCAATTTGGGCGATTGCTCGTTGTTTGTAAGCCTCACTGGACTCAACATCTAGCTCAATGACGCGGTTAAAGTCAGCGATCGCAGCGGTGTTGTTGCCCTGCGCGCTGTATAGGCTGCCTCTGGCCATGTAAGCCTCAATGGAGTTTGGCTGGCGGGTAAGCACGGTGTTGATATCTGCTAGGGCATCGTTAGGGCGACCGAGGGCTGAGTACACGTAGCTGCGGTTGAAGAAGGCTTCGCTGCTGTTTGAATCAAGTGCGATCGCCTTATTGAGGTCTTGCAGTGCGGCTGGGTGAGTGCCCAAGTGATAGTATGCAACCCCCCTATTTAGAAACGCTTCAGCGTAGTTTTTGCTGTTGTCAATGGCATTGGTGAGCTGAATAACGGCAGCATCGTATTCTTCTAGCTCAATGAGGGCTGCGCCCTTGTGCATAAACGCGGGTGCGTAGGTCGGATTGGCTTCTAGTGAGGCGGTATAGTGCGTGAGTGCGCCTTCGTAGTTGCCCATCGCCGCTTCGGTCAGGCCCAAGTAATCATGCGCTTCTGCGTAATCAGACTTAATCGCAATCGCTTGAGCAAAATCTTCTGCGGCGGCGACCTTCTCGTTCATATCGTAAAAGAGTGCGCCGCGTGAAAAGTAGGCTAGGGCGTAGTCTGGGCGGGCGTTGATAGCGGCGATGTAGTCGTCTAGGGCTGAGGCGCTGTCGTTTAGCTTAATGTGCGTAGCTGCGCGGAAAACGTAGGCTTCGGCATAGTCGCTCTTGGCTGCGATCGCCTCATTAAAACGCACCATCGCAACGTCAAAATCACCGGCACGGTACTTTCTAACGCCCTGGTTATACGCTGCGATCGCTTGGCTAAGCGTGGGTGAGGCGTCTACCTCGGACGTTGCCTCTGTATTTAGCCCGGGCAGAAAAGGCGGCTCCATGGGCTCGCCGTTACCAAAGTCTGTCTCAAAGTCTGTTTCAAAGTCGGGTACTGAAGCCGGCTCAGTTTTTAGCTCCGATTCTATATCAACCGTAGGTGCGGCCATCGACTCTGGCTCAGCATCCACGTTGAAAACTGGCAAAATGACGGTTTCAACAGTGTCTTCAGCATTCCATTGGACGTTGTTCGCTTGGGCGGGCAGAGTGCCCAATAAGCTGCCGAGGAGGGTGGTGAGGCTTAGGAGCTTAAGACCGCTGCGATTCATGACGTTTCTGCTCAAAAAAAATAGAAGGGTAGGCCGTATAAAAATACGAGTGCGCGCATTGTGAGTGTCTCTTGTGGTAAGCCAATCGGTGTGCCGAAAGATTACGTAACTTTTAAACAAGATGCGATTTCTTCTGGTAGCTTCAGCGTGATCGCACTGGAAATAGTCTGTGAATCGGCTTAGTCTCGGTGACATTGCTGGCGGTCAGAGGGCCTTCCCATGAGGCTGCTAAAAAGGACCATAAGCTGACTAAAAAGGACTGCGCGATACACTTAAAAGCTGCTGCTCGCGTTGTGTATCTTCCTTGTCTATTTTTCAAAGACTGTTTGGGGCGCTCAGAGGGTTGAGACTGGGGCGTACTCTGGGCTTGCCCACTGCCCTAACGCCCAGGACGACAGGATGGTTGAGTGGGTTTTGTAAGCTGGCGATCGCAAACACGACCTCCAACCTGATGGTGCCGCTGGCCGGCCTGATAGACACTGCCTTTTTAGGTCACTTAGACGATATTCGCTATCTCAACGGCGTGGCCTTAGCGACGGTCATATTCAACGTCGTTTACTGGAGTTTTAACTTTTTTAGGATGGGCACCACAGGGCCGACCGCCCAGGCTGTTGGCCGCGCTAGTGAAGGCCAGCCTATCGAAGGCCAGTCCGTCAAAGACCAGCCGATGAAAGATCGGCCTATGAAAGGACACGTTGCTAGCACGGCTGAGGTGTGGCTGATTGTGCTGCGTAATTCGCTGCTGGCGTTGGGCGTTGGCATGGCTATTTTGCTGTTCCAAGCGCCGATTGCAGCCTTTGGTTTTGCGCTGCTGCAAGCCGGCGATGAGGTCAAAGCGGCGGCGATGGATTTTTATAGTGGACGCATCATCGGTGCGCCTGCTGTTTTGATTAACTACGTGGTGTTGGGCTGGCTCTTAGGACGCGGGCAAGGACGCCAGGTCGTGATTTTGGCGGTGGTGGGCAATGCCAGTAATATCGTGCTGGACTATCTGTTTATTCGGCAGCTGGGGTGGGGGAGCTATGGGGCGGGGCTCGCCACGGCGCTGAGTCAGTACCTGATGCTGATAGCAGGGCTAGGGCTGATGTTTGTAGAGGGCATTCCCTGGCAGTTGGGGGCCCTTATCCAATCAAAGCTGTGGCAACCTGCCGCGCTAAAGTCCCTATTTGGGCTGAATCGAGATATTTTGATTCGCACCTTTGCCTTGGTGATGGCAATGTCGCTGTTTACAAACTTCAGTTCGGGGCTAGGCGATACGATTTTGGGGGTAAACACGCTGCTGCTTCAGGTGGTGCTGATGGCGGCCTACTTTATGGATGGTATCGCCCTAGCTGTAGAGAGCTATGCGGGAAATTTTTGGGGGCAAAAGTCAGCGGTAGATTTGTATTGGCTGTTGTTGTTTGGACTGATCGGGAGTGTGGTGCTAGGGGGTGCGATCGCCCTTATCCTTATGCTTTTCCCCATTCCGTTTTTTAGTTTGCTCACCAGCCATAGCCGCCTGCTTAATAACATCCCAACCTATGTTGCCTGGTTGCTGCCTGTCCTTTCACTGGGCGGTATTGCCTTTACCCTCGACGGCTACTTTTTAGGACTCACCGCTGGCAGAACCTTACGCAACGCAACGTTGATTGCGGCGTTTGCGGGCTTTTTACCGCTCGCGCTGTTGGCGAGCTGGCTCAATAGCCCAAACTTGCTATGGCTGGCACTCACGGGGTTGATGGCAACGCGAGCGATTACGCTTCTTCGCCAAGTCCCTGCAACGTTAGCTGGCGAAAGCGCCCTCGGTGATAGTGGCGCATAGCGGCCCAAAAATAAGGCCAGACAATATGGCAAATCAATATGGAAACTCAGTATGGCCAAGTGCCGAACGCCATAGAAGGCAACAGTAAGAAGACAACAATAAAAAACGATGACCAGCCAGTGCCAGTCATCGCGAGGAAGCTATAAGCAAATCTGTGATGACTTACTTACGGATGTCTTTGGCCATGTTGCGGAACATGTCCATGCTGCTGCCAGTGGACTTACGACGAGGCGTAGGGGCAGGTGCGGATTCAGCAGGTGCAGAAGACTCAGTAGCGGCGGCTGGCTCAGACTTGCTAGCACCTAAAAAGTCTGTGTTGCCAAATGTGGTGGGCGCAGCAACCGATGCGTTGCTGGCATTGCCGTCCACATCCACCATTTTAGTTGCGGAGATTTGACGAACGCTCTCCATGTGCTCTGCTTGCCCTTTCTTTTTGGCAAAGGTGCGCTTTACGGTTTTGGTAGAGCGCATGTACTCAATGTTGCCAAAGCTTTTAGCATCGTCATCGCTAAGGTAGTAGGCTTGCTTACCTTGTGTATCATCTTTTGGAGCACCCTTACCAAACACAAATTCAAAAAGACCCATTGTTCTCCTAACTGATCGCTGAATGAACCATATATGTTCAATATTAACTTTTATTTTCTTTATTAGAAAGGCGATCGCGATGAATTTTTGAATGAATTTATTGAAGCCGTGATAGAAGCCTTTCAAAACTCTGCTGAAAAATCCCAGAATTTGTTCAGAACTCCGCCAAAACGCGGACCTAAAAAATGGCTGCGCAGCGGTGATATCCGACGCAGCCATTTTCGAGTTTAAGCGCGACAGAGGTATAGTTACCTACAAATTTCGCTGGTACTCTTCGAGCAGATCAATCAGGTTGACCTGGCACTGCATAGGCAGTAGATCAGACAGGGGGAGGGTCTTACGGCCACCGCCAAGCTTAATGGGAATATCTTGTAAAACTTTGATGACATTGGCTTCAGAAATGTCATCGTCAGCCACGATGGGCAAAAGCTTTTCGGCCAGGGTTGTGTGCAGCTTAGCGACGCCCAAATACAGATGCCACTTAGCGATATCGATATAAATGTTTTCGCCAATTTCGGCGGCCAGCGATTCTATATTTTCAGCTGAGCTGGTAGCGGTCATGGCCGATTTCCCCTTAACTATCCATCTTGAATACTCTTACACTTAGCCAGCAGACTTTGATCTCCTTCTGTGGCTATAGCTTGCTGTCTACAGCCGGGGAGTGAGTGCCTTTCTTTGGCTTTTATTTCCCAGCTTCTATTTGCCGACGTCTACTTTTTTTTCGGAGTAGTCTGCGATCGCAAAAATGTACACGGCATGGCCCACTAAAATGCCGAGCATTGCTAGCGTGACGTATTTTGCAGCAGGCAGCGAACCGGGATTGAGCGTATTGAAAAACCACAGGCTGGAATTGACGAGGGCGAACCCAGCGACGTGAACCGCAAAGTTAATGCGATCTTCTAGCCGGCGGAGGGGCGGGTCGTTTTTGGGGTCGGGTTCGCGGGGCCAACGGGGAGGCATAAACGGTGCACAAGGTGGTGGTTACAGTTCCTATTGTAAGGGAAGTCTTTCAACTCTTTTTTCTATTAACTCTTTTTCCAGTGGCCGGATTTTCCACCAATTTTTTCTAGGAGCTGAATGTTGCCAATCTGCATGGATTTTTCCAGTGCCTTAGCCATGTCGTACAGGGTGAGCGCTGCGATAGAAACGGCTGTCAGGGCTTCCATTTCCACGCCCGTTTCGGATTTGGTTTTGACGGTGGACTGAATGCGGTAGCCCGGTAGTGAGGCGTCGGGCTCAATGGTGACCTCAATTTTTTTGAGTGGGAGGGGATGGCACAGCGGAATGAGCGTAGCCGTTTGCTTGGCAGCCATGATGCCTGCTAGGCGCGCGGTGCCGAGGACGTCGCCTTTAGGCGCATTGCCAGACTCGATGGCTTCTAGGGTGGCTAGCTGCATGGTGATGGTGCCGGTTGCGATCGCCTGTCTGACACTGGCGTCCTTTGCCGAAACATCGACCATTTGAGCCTGTCCTTGGGCGTCGAGATGAGTCAGGCTAGGCGATTGGCTCTGTGGGGTCATGATTTAACCGGTCTGTGATGGAGGTGCTGTGATGAGGCGCTGTCGGAAATGACGGGATGACAAGAATGCTATTAAATAGCGCAAGCAAATAAAGCGCTCAGACTGAAATTTTAGGGCGGATTTTTTTGATCGTTTTTGATCGTAAGAGTGACAGTATGGTGTGTTACTATTAAAACCCGTTGAGGGCCTGTAGCTCAGTGGACTAGAGCACGTGGCTACGGACTACGGTGTCGGGAGTTCGAATCTCTCCAGGCTCGCTTAACGAAAATAGGGTGTCGCATGAAAGATGCGACACCCTATTTTTTTGTCTATTTGCTGGATGAATGGCTTCTGAAGTGAAATGGTTTCTTAGTGAAATGGCGTCTGGATGAATTACGGCGTGGCGCTTTTGATCGCGTAGACGTCTCTACCGCCATTGAGCGCGAATTGAACCGAGTGGGGGAGATCTTTACTAGAGGTTGTGATGAAGATGGCGAGTCCTAAGGCTGTCATTATGCCTGCTAAAGCAAAGACCAGGCTGTAGCTACCGCTTAAGTCAGCAATTTGTCCCATGATAGGACCTGCTAGGGCAATGCCAAGGTCAAAGCCCGTGAGGCATAAGCCAAAGGTGAGGCCGCGTTCTCCAGGGCGAGATCTGTCGGTCATTAGGGCTGCGATAATTGGGATGGTGGTACCGCTGCCAGCCCCTTGAAAAGCGCCCGCGAGCAGCAGCATTTCTGGACCGTTGGCGAAGTACAGCGTAAGCATAGAGAGGGTGTAAAAGGTGAGGCCCAGGCTAATAAATCTGCCGCGCCCGAGCTGATCGCTAGCGGTGCCAGAAAAGGTGCGGATAGAAAAAGAGGCGATCGCACTCACCGTAAAAATCAGGCCAATATTGATATCCCACGCCATTTTTTCCACATACAGGGGCACAAAGGTCACCATGGCCCCAAAGGCTGTCCCTACCATAAACAGCATCAGCGCTGGAATCCGAATAGGCGCAGCAAACATCAGGCTCCAGAATAGGGGTTGCTTTTTAGCGACTTTTGTCGGCTTTTGAGTGTCGTCGCTGGGAGCTGTTTGCGTCAGCATCGGCTGGGCCGTGGACTCGGTTCTTTGGGCAACTTTTACGTCGGCTTTAGGCCTATCCAACGCCGGACGAGGGGGTTCTTTGCTGATGAGCACCAACAGTGTTCCGAGGGTGCCGATGGCGGTCATTGCTAAAAAGGCTAGGGCGAAACTGTCTTTAAAGTAGCCGCCCAGTGCCGGTCCCATCGCCATGCCCGTCGGTCCTGCCAAGCTCATAAAGCTAATCAGCTCACCTCTGTTTTTAGGCGGAGCCATGTCAGCAACAGCCGCAGTGTAGGCTGTCGCAAAAGCCGCCACACTCAAGCCATGAAAAGCGCGCACCAGCGCCAGCAAAAGCACCGCGAGCTTAATATCCCAACCCAGCCCAGGCAGCGTGAACGTCACCTGGGGCACCAGCATAATATCGAGGTACAGAATCGGGGCGAGCGCGATCACGACCACCCCAATCAGTAGCGCAGGCTTGCGCCCCCGTGTGTCTGTTAGGCGAGACATCTTGGGGCGAAAGCCCAGCAACCCCACTGCAAAAGACGCCATGACCCAGCCAACTTCTTGGTTGCTAGCGCCAAAGCTTCTGATATAGAGCGCAAGGTTGGGCAGCATGCCAGCTAAGCCACCCCAAAAGCACAGAGACGCCCCAAAGAAGATAATGAGGTTGCGCCGTAAAGACGCCTCAAGATTTAAAAAAAGTCTCAACGGCCATTCCTAGATGAGAGGTGAATACCGAAAATGTTAACAATTGTAAAGTGGTCTGTGTTTACTCTTTGGGTAGATAGCTGGATTTGGGTAGATAGCTGGATAGACCGCTAGTGTTCTTATGTCTGAAAGTACCCTTGAAAGAACAGCAATCTTTGATGCAACAGGGCATTATCGCTATCGGCTCGACCGGCGCTGGGCTCAAAAAGGTCCAACGGTTGCCTTTGTGATGCTTAACCCGAGCCGTGCGGATGCCACTTGTGATGATCCGACCCTGCGTGCCTGTATTCAGTTTGCGCAGCGGTGGGACTATGCGGCGCTCTCGGTGGTGAATTTGTTTGGCTATCGGACGCCGCATCCTAAGGTGCTGAAAACGGCTGACGATCCGATTGGGGCGGAGAATGACGACTATGTGCTGAAGGTGATCGCACAAGCGGATAAGTGTGTTTTGGCATGGGGCAATTGGGGGAGCTGGCTAGGACGCGATCGCGCCATGCTTTCCCTGTTGACCCCTCACCACAGCAAGCTCACCTGCCTAGCCCTCAATCAGTCTGGCCAGCCCCGTCACCCGCTATACATCAAACGAGAGACACCCTTGCAGCCGTTTATGCCCGTTGAGGCCAAGCCTGAGTGAGGCCAAGACTGAGGCCAAGACGCAGGTGTAATCCGGCAGGTTTGGATCAAAATCAAGCCTTGGTGCCCGTGAGAGGTGCCCGTGAGACTATCCCAGCGGAATCCACTGATTGCCACTTATAGAGGGCGTTGCAGACGTTGCTGCTGGAACGACCGTACTGAGCACCCAGTTTCGCAGCAGCGCGTTGACTTCAGCGGGGGCATCGTCGTGGGGGCAATGGCCGGCATTAATGTGATGCTCTTCTAGCGTGGTGTAGTGCTTTTGAAATAGCTCGCCGCGAGCGTAGGTATCCATCCACGGGTCGGCATCGCCCCAAATGAGCATCAGCGGGCAGGTCATTTTTGCCAGTAGCGTATCGACGTACTCGCCTTTTTCCGCTTTGAACAAGGCCGCAAACGCCGCAGGCGCTTCGGGGTCAGTGGCAGGCCGGTAAATATCTTCAATCAGCTGATCGGTGACCTCTGCCTCGTTGACGTACACCTGCTCTAAGGTTTTGCGAATATAGGAGCGTTTTTTGACAAACTGAAACACCATCCAGCTGGGCAATGGCGATAGAACCACGGTTTTTATCAGCTGGCCGATGGCCGCTTTAAAGGGATTAGGGCTTTTATCAGTTTGCTGCTCGCTAAAAGAGCCTACGCCATTGAGCATGCAAACGCCAGCTACCGCATCAGGCCGAGTCGCACCAATATACAGGCTGCTGTAGCCACCGATAGAGTTGCCAGCGACGACCGCAGGCCGACCAATCACGCGGGTGATAAAGTCCGCGATTTGATCGCGCCACAGGTCGTTACTGTAGCCACCGCTTGGCTTGGACGATCGGCCAAATCCGATCAGATCTAGGGCATACACTTCAAAATCATTTTGCAGCTCGGCAATGTTTTTACGCCAGTGGTCTGTTGAGGCGCCAAAGCCATGAATGAGCAGCAACGGCGGACGCTCAGGATGATCCACAGCGGCCTGTTCTGCACCCCTTACGTAGTGGATGCGGTAGTCACGCCACTGCAAATAAGCGCCCCCTTTAGCGGGCGGGATGGAATAGGTGGGGGCCGTGGCAACCATGCTAATCGTAAAGAAACGTAACGACTTTCATAGTCTATCGCGATCGCCCCCACAAAGTGGGAGAAGTCAACTCATCTGGGAGTGAAGTTAATGACGCTATCCCGCTGGCGAAAACAGAGCACCCGCCGCCAAACGACTTGGTTTGAGCGGTTGATGGCCCTGGTGATTTTGCTGAACCTGTGTGTGGTGATGTTTGACCTGAGCTATATTCCCTTTCGTGATTTGCACCTCAAAAGCTGGCCAGAGTTTACGGTCTGGTACGGTGAGCGATTTAAGGGCATTGAGACTGAGCCCACGACCCTCGGCTATTTGGCCTTGGTCGATGAGCTAGATGTGCAAATAGACGAAAACGGCCCGCAGCAGGCCATAGAGTCTCAAATTGGCCAAGAGATTTTGGCGCAGCTGAGCGAGCAGAGCGCCTTGATTATTAATGAAGATCCCTTTGCGGTGGCCGGTAAGTCGGGCTCGCTAGAGCGCATCAAAAACTTAATGCACAAGCGCACAGACATCACTTTCTCAAAAGCGGCGTTCAATCGTTTTTGGAGTTCGAGCTATCTGCTGGGTAACCCTCCAGACTCAAGCAGGACCGCTGCCGAACTCGCCTTCTTTGATGAAAAAATCCGTCCGCTGATGGCTGCTAACTACCATCGTGGAATCAATGAGCGGGGCAGGCCGATCGATTTGTTTTGGCAGATTGATTTGGGCTTTATGGTGCTCTTTGCCGCTGAGTTCTTAGCGAGAACCTATGCCCTCAGTCGCCGCCATCCCAACACCAGCTGGCTAGATGCCATGCTCTGGCGAATTTACGACGTGCCGCTGTTTTTGGGCTTTTGGCGGTGGCTGCGCATCATTCCCACAACCCTCAGGCTCAATCAGGCCCGCTGGGTAGATTTGGAGCCCTTGCGTAACCGCCTTAGCCGTGCGCTGATTAGCCAGTTTGCAATTGAACTGACTGAAATTGTGTTGGTGCGTGTGATTAATCAGGTCCAGCGTGTCGTCCAAACCGGGGATATTGGTCGCTTTCTAAGGACCCCGTCAGACCGTCGGTACATTGACATCAACGGTGTGGATGAGGTGCAAACCCTCACTAAGCGGCTATCAGACGTGGTGGTTTATCAAGTGCTGCCGCAGGTGAAGCCCGAGCTAGATGCTCTCTTACAGCACAGTGTGGTGGGCGCGCTTCACCAGGCACCTGCGTACCAGGGGCTGAAGTTTATGCCTGGTTTTGATGCGCTGTCGGCACAGATTTCTCAGCAGGTGGTGGCTGAGCTGTCTAAAACGCTGACTCAGGCACTGCAAAATGCCCTTGCCGATGAAACAGCCGCTGAGCTGACCAGTCAGCTGCTGACGAGCTTTAGCGAACATCTCAGCGCAGAAATTCAAACGGCGGAGACCTTGGGTGAGGTGCGTATCCTGCTGAGCGATTTGCTAGAAGAAATCAAAATTAACTATGTAGAAGGTATTGCCGCTGAAGACAGGCTAGACACAGAGGCATCGCGCTATCAGCTCTATGGGGAAACGCAGGGAGCACGATAGGTTGGGCCCTTGCGTGTGGTTGCCTCATGGCTTGAGTTTTGTCTTAAGGCGAGCTTTGGTAAAAATACGCCTAGGGCTGTTAACACCCGAAAAAAGGCCAGCCCCATCGCGATTGTTGACGCGTTTAGGAGGTGTTGCGCTAGACTAATGAGCGCAGATAGCGACAGAGGGTATTCTTCTGGATTACGCCGTCTTTGGGCCAAGGCCCTAACGGATAAGGCGTGTGCTAATTTGCTCAGGGGGCTTTCAAGTGCCGCCTGACCTAATTCGTCTGGCCCATTGGGCTACAGCGAAAAGTGGGAGCTTTAACAGAGCCCGCTTTTTTTATTGGCGATTTTTTTGGTGAGTTTTGTTTACACTCTCCTGTGACCTATAGCCCCACCTATCGCTTCTATGACACATCCTTTAGTGCCCCAAGTGATTGAGCTAGCGACCCCGCTGGCCAGCCGCATCGGCTTAGAAATCGTAGATGCGGTGTTTCAAACCAACCAAAGTCCGCCTGTTTTACGTATTGACGTGCGTAATCCTAACCAGGAGGATACGGGGTTAGACGATTGCGAACGGCTGAGTGTCACCCTCACGGAGGCGCTAGATGAGTCTGAAATTATTCCAGATGCCTACGTTTTAGAAGTGTCCACGCCGGGGGTTTCTGACGTGTTGACGAGCGATCGCGATTTTCAAGTCTTCAAAGGCTTCCCAGTCGAAGTTCAGCTCAGCAGCGTCTACAAAAAGAAGCAGCTTTGGCAGGGGAGCCTGATGGGGCGAGATGATGAGCAACTATCGCTCAATCTCAAGGGGCGTCCGGTTAAGATCCCGCGCGAGCTGGTTGAGTCTGTGCAGTTGAGTACAGAAAGCGCCTGATGTTGTTTCAGGCTGCCTTGGGCGGTGCTGTCTTTAGGTGCTGTCTTTCCCCAGTTCCCTCACCTTCCTCATTGCCCTAATAATTTCTCTGAATCAATAATTTTTATCCGACAGTTTTCATCCAACCAAGTCCCAAACCACTCTTTCCCTTTCTCTTTTTAAAGAGGTATTGCCTATGTCAATGGTGAGCTTGCCCAGTCTACAACTGATGATTGACAGCATTAGTCAGGAGCGAAACCTGCCTAAATCCGCTGTGCAAATGGCCTTGCAAGAAGCGCTGCTCAAGGGCTATGAGCGCTATCGCCGTACTATGCGCATTGATGCGGGGCAGTTTGATGAAGAATACTTTGATAACTTCTATGTGGAGCTAGATATTGAAGACGAGGGCTTCCGGGTACTGGCGAATAAAACCATCGTTGAAGCGGTAGAAAACTCCGACCATCAAATTGGGCTCAAGGAAGTTCAAGAAGTGGCCCCCGAAGCCTTGGCCGGTGACACTGTGGTCCTAGATGTCACCCCTGAGCAAAGCGACTTTGGCCGGATGGCGGCTATCCAAACCAAGCAGGTCCTGGCCCAAAAGCTCCGCGACCAGCAGCGCCGCCTGATTCAGGAAGAATTCCAAGACTTGGAAGGCTCGATTCTCAATGCGCGCGTGCTGCGGTTTGAGCGTCAGTCTGTGATTATGGCTGTCAGCAGCGGCCTGGGCCAGCCCGATACCGAAGCTGAACTGCTTAAGCGCGACCAGCTGCCTAACGATAACTACCGGGCCAATGCGACGTTCCGCGTTGCCCTTAAGCGGGTTTCAGAAGGCTCTCACCGTGGCCCTCAGCTCCTGGTTTCTAGAGCAGATGCGAGCCTCGTAGTTGAGCTATTTTCCAATGAAGTCCCTGAAATTGAAGATGAAATCGTGCGGATCGTGGCGGTGGCCCGTGAAGCCAATCCACCTTCTCGCTCAGTCGGGCCCCGGACCAAAATTGCGGTGGACACCCTAGAAAGCGATGTTGACCCCGTGGGTGCCTGCATTGGTGCTCGCGGCTCACGTATTCAGGTGGTGGTAAACGAGCTGCGCGGCGAAAAAATTGACGTGATTCGCTGGTCTCCGGATCCCTCTACCTATATTTCAAACGCGCTGAGCCCGGCGCGGGTAGACGAAGTGCGCCTGATGGACCCAGAAGGCCGACAGGCCCATGTGCTAGTGCCTGAAGATCAGCTCAGCTTGGCAATTGGTAAGGAAGGGCAGAACGTCCGGCTCGCTGCGCGCCTGACGGGTTGGAAAATCGACATCAAAGATTCGGCTAAGTACGACTACGATGCTGAAAATGCAAAAGCCGCTGAAATTGCCGAGACGCGTCGGATTGCTGCTGAAGAAGCGGCTCGGTTAGCAGAAGAGGAAGCCGCTGAAATCGCCGAAGCCGAAGAGTGGCGAGCGAAAGCCAGGGCCGAGGCAGAAGCCAAGGCTGCCGCTGAAGAAGAAGCTCGTGCGCTGGCACCTGATCCGGTGGTCGAGGAAGAGGATGACGAACCCACTGCCGAAGAGATAGCTGAAGCGGAAATGTGGAAGGCGAAAGCGAAAGCCGCCGCAGAAGCCAAGGCCGCTGAAAAGGCTAAAGCTGAAAGGGCGAAAGCCAAAGCTGAGCGAGACGCTGCTAAGAGTCAGAACGCTAAGCAGGCTGCAGCTGCTGAAGAGGAGTAATTACGCTTGTTTTTAAGTGAACTCGTCTGAAGAGAGAGGGAGCGCTACTTTGGGGATTTAATATTCCTAGGTAGCGCTTTTATTGATAGATAATAGTGTCAGGGTAGAGACACATCAGGAAATGGCGCCTAAAAACCATCGGCTTTGTATCAGCTGCCGTAAAACAGTGCATCGCGATCAGCTATGGCGAATAGTGCGCACCCATGGCGATCGCACTATCCAGCTAGATACTGGAATTGGTCGCTCGGCGTATGTGTGCCCCAACCGCCAGTGCTTAACCCTGGCACAAAAAAAGAATCGCTTGGGTCGAGTCTTAAAAGCTGCGGTGCCCTCTGATATTTATCAGACCCTGGAAAAAAGATTATCTGAGGAGGGGCAGTCAAAACTCTAATATTTTGACTACAATCAACATCTTATCTAGTGTGCTTGATTGGAGAAGACGTGCGTCGTGAGAATGCGTTCAACGGTTGTCGCAGCGTCGTCAATACTACATATATAGCAATCAGGACTAGATATATATCCCCGAAGTACTCTATTGTTTAGAGTCAGGGCTTAAAAGCCGAGCGTGTTGATTCGATAAGGGCAATAGGTCTTATGTAAAACACATCCATTAGTCAGGTTTAAGAGGAATAGGATGAACAAGGGCAAAGTAAGAATTTATGAGCTATCTAAGGAGCTGGCATTAGAAAATAGGGATATTCTGGACATCTGTAAGAAGCTGGAGATTGCGGTTAAGAGCCACAGCAGCACCATTACAGGAGAAGAGGCTGAGCGGATTACAGCGATCGCGAAAGCGGATGGCTACAAGCCCTCGAGCCGAGCAGAGAGTCCTGCCAAGGCGAAGCCGCCTCGGAGTAAGGCCGCTTCTAAGCCAACTATTGTTAAAAAGCCCGTTCGTCCTCGTGAGCAGCAAATTCTAGAGATTCGTCGCCCTCGTCCCGCCGCTAATAGTCCGGCGAGTGCAGACCGCCCTGCGCCAGCCTCAGCTGCGCCAGCAAAGCCTTCCCCCTCTGGCGGTGGTGTCGCAAAGCCGACTCCCCCACCGGCGCTATCAGGTCCCCCCAGTCGCCCAGGCTCGGCTAATGCGCCTAGCGCTCCAGCTGCGAGTGCTGCGTCGTCTGTGAGTAAGCCCACTGCGCCTGAACCCGTCAGGCCGCCGTCTCGTGAGCCCGTTAAGCCACCTGTTCGGAGTCCCGAAAGAATTGTCACAACTTCTGGTGCCACCAGCCCAGAGCAGCTCAGACCTCGCTTGGTAGATCCGCCTTCGCGCCCTTCGCGCTCGGCGGGTGATCGCAACAGCAGCAATGCCGGTGCCAGCGAGCCGAGCCGAGTTTCTAAACCGGTGCTGAAGCGCGATCGTGTTGCGGCTGCCAGCGGCGGTAATGATCGGCCTAGCCGCCCTTCTCCGGGGGGCAGCACCGTTGCGCCACCCGCACCGCCTAAGCCAGCCGTTGAGCTGCGCCGTCCGCCCTCGCGAGCAGACGCCCTAGAATCGAGTAGCAACGACGATGACAACGATGACGATAATTCGTTCGTTGATCCGACCTTAGAGCTGCGTCGTCCGACGCCGCCTCGTCCGCCTAAGCGCCGTGACCGCTCAGCCGGAGAAGAGGACGATGAGCAGGAAATGCGGCCTAAGAAGGTCAACAAGACCAAGCGTCAGCGCGTCATAGTAGACGACGACGATGATTTTGATGATCTAGAGTCGAACAGCAAAGACGTGACACCCGCTCAGATCAGTCTTTCGCTAATGCGTCCGCCCAAGCCCAAGGGGCAGCGGCAGTCCAAGCCTGCGCCAACGACTAAGAAGGCCAAGCAACGCTCACCGTCTCGTCGTGAGCGTCGTGAGCGCCGTCAGGAGGTTGTGCCTGAAAAGCCCGAAATGATTGTGCTCACAGGCGGTATCAGCGTCCACGACCTGGCTGAGCAGCTCACCGTCCCACAGACTGAAATTATTAAGCTGCTCTTCTTTAAGGGGATTGCGACCAACGTTAACCAAACTTTGGACATGCCCACCGCTGAAATGGTGGCCCAGGAGTTTGGCGTAGAAGCTGTGACCGCTGAAGAAGCGCCTGAAGCGCGTAAGACCACCGAAATGGTGGGCGAAGAGGACGTGGATGATCTGCAAGATCGTCCGCCGGTGGTCACCATCATGGGCCACGTTGACCACGGTAAAACCAGCCTGCTTGACTACATTCGTCAGGCAAAGGTCACCGAAGGGGAAGCGGGGGGCATTACCCAGCACATTGGTGCCTACCACGTTGATTTGGAGTCCAATCCAAATAGCGATCGCAAATCCGGCCAAATCGTGTTTTTAGACACGCCGGGTCACGAAGCCTTCACCGCAATGCGTGCGCGAGGTACCCGAGTAACCGACATCGCCATTTTGGTGGTGGCAGCTGACGACGGTGTGCGGCCGCAAACCATTGAAGCAATTAGCCACGCGAAAGCAGCGGGCGTGCCGATTGTGGTGGCCATCAACAAAATCGATAAAGAAGCGGCCAATCCTGACCGTGTGAAGCAGGAGCTGATGGAATACGAACTCGTCCCCGAGGAGTACGGCGGCGATACCATTATGGTGCCTGTGAGTGCGATTACCGGCCAAAACGTAGACACCATCCTAGAGATGCTGCTGCTGGTTTCTGAAGTAGAAGACCTACAGGCGAATCCAGATAGATTGGCTCGCGGTACGGTGATTGAAGCTCACCTAGACAAGGCCAGAGGCCCGGTTGCAACCCTGCTGGTGCAAAATGGCACGCTCAAAGTGGGCGATGCGTTTTCCGCAGGTCCTGTATTTGGCCGTGTGAAGGCGATGACCGACGACCGAGGCAAGCGTGCGAAATCTGCGAAGCCTTCCTTTGCAGTAGAGGTGCTGGGCTTAAACGATGTGCCACCTGCCGGTGAAGAGTTTGAGGTATTTGCAGAAGAAAAAGACGCGCGCGCTGCGGCTGATGAAAAAGCCATTGAGCAGCGTCAGTCTAGGCTGGCTCAGACCATGGCGTCTCGCCGAGTCACGCTGAACTCTTTGTCAGAACAGGCCAAAGAGGGCGACCTTAAAGAGCTGAACCTGATTTTGAAAGCCGATGTACAGGGTTCCTTGGAGGCCATCTTAGGGTCCTTGCAGCAGCTGCCTCAAGGTGAAGTGCAAATTCGTGTGCTGATGGCCGCACCGGGTGAAATTAGTGAAACAGACGTTGACTTGGCTGCGGCCAGTGGCGCTGTGATCATTGGCTTTAACACGACGGTATCTAACAGTGCGCGGCTAGAAGCCGATAATTTGGGCGTAGACATTCAGGACTACGACATTATCTACAAGCTGCTGGAAGACATCGAAGGTGCGATGGAAGGTCTCTTGGAGCCAGAGATGGTGGAAGAGCCTTTGGGCAAGGTCGAAGTACGCGCGGTGTTCCCAGTCCGCAAGGGCTCGGTGGCTGGTTGCTATGTGCTGTCTGGCAAGGTGACTCGCAACTGCAAGGTCCGTGTGCTCCGTGGAGAGGAGACTGTCTTTGAAGGCAACTTGGATTCGCTCAAGCGGATGAAGGACGATGCCAAGGAAGTCGCTCAAGGCTTCGAGTGTGGTATCCAGGTCGGCGGCTTCAACGATTGGAAGGAAGGCGATGTGATCGATGCCTTCAAGATGATCTCTCAGCGTCGTACGCTGGCTCCGGCATAGCCTTTCCTATGAGAGCCTGGTTGTTGCTTTTTGAGCGGTGGCCGGGCTTTTGAGGGTATCGTCATCGCGTAGAGACTGTCGGATAGAGACTGTCGGTGAAAAAAGATGTTCAAATTGCAGCAGAACCGCTATTTGTGGGTGCATTTCGTCGGATTGGCGGCGGTGCCGCTGCTGCTAGATATTTGCTTAGCAGGCTTGGCTTCGGCGGGGCCTGCTTTGCCCTTTAGTGGGCAGTATTGGGCGGTAGCGCTGGTGGGGATTGTGCCTGCAACGCTCATGCAGTTTCAAAAGCCGTTTTACATCTATTCGCTGCCGCCGTTAGCGCTAAAGCCCAGCGTATTGAGCGAGGACGATCGGCGTTGCCTGACGGTGTTGCAGTCTTGGCAGATGAAGGCGCTGGCGGCGGTGACGGCGGCCTTTTGCCTATGGCTGTTGGCGAAGGTATATGAGCGATTGCCGCTGATTACGCCATCTATGACGCCGCAGAGTGGGCTGATTAGCGCGATCGCAGCCTTTTTCTTCATTTGCTTGTTTTTACAAATCTCGGTGAGCGTGGTGCGATCGCTCCTCATTGGCCAAGACATGCTGAAGCGGGTGACCCCTTTTGAAGCGAGCGCCATAACCGCTAACTTTTTGATTTTGGGACTTCGCGTTAATAAAATTTTTGCGGTGGCTAAGAATGCCACAACAATAACTGACAAAGTGCGGCAGAAAAAAGGGCTTGAGATCCGACAGAGCGTGACTGAAACTGTCTCCGAGGAAGCCCTTGAAGACGCCCCTGAAGACGCCCCTGAAACAGCTTCTGAAACTGTCTTGGAAGCGATCTCGGAAAAAACGATTGAAGCCCCTGAGAAGAGTGAGATAGAGGTGGCTAATGAGATAGAGGTGGCTGATGCGATCGCACCAGAGCCTGTTGAATCTACTGAGAAAACAGATCCTGAACCCACTGATGAGAGTGTAGAGCCTGTTGTTTTAGAGCCTGACGAACCTGATAGCTCAACGGTCGGTTAGTGAAAATTGTTAATTTTTTTGGATCCGAGACAATTGTGAGCGCAACTATTGCTTAAAAGGGGTGTAAAACGGTGGCATTGCATACAGCCAGATGCTGAGAGGGCCGCTATGATGAAATAGAAAAGGAAAGCCGGTGTAACGGCTGTATCCGACTCGGAGGTTAATCACAATGGCTAACTCATCTACTGATTCTTCTCACGCGATGCAAGATGCGGAGCTTTGGCAAAGTTTGAAAAGTGCGATCGCCTCTAGCTCTGGTTTTCAAAGCTGGTGCTCTGAGCAATCCTCATCCATTACGGACACTAGCTCTAACGAGCAGCTGGTGCGCCTGTACCTACGCGAAACGCTAGAGACCTTGGCATACTAAGTCACTAGCGACTTAGCTAAGAGTCGAAAAAACTAACTGAGTACCAAGAGTGGCCTTCGTTGAGAGACGAAGGCCACTCTTTTGTGTGGACATCCATCAGGGCTATTTCATTCTAAAGAGAGGCTTGAGAGTGTCGAGGCCAGCCTGACAACGGCGCTTAGCCTGAGCCATATT
>JBCBPY010000017.1:0-129374 GCA_039820525.1 Cyanobacteria bacterium J06634_5 | reverse complement strand
ATGTTTTCAGGCATTGGCCGGACTCGGGATTCCACAGCTTGATGGTGCCATCGGCCCTGCCTGTGGCGATCGCATCCTAATCACTAAACTTCTCCAACGTATCGATAGGGATCAAAAGTAGAGAAAATGCTCTTCAATCAACAATACGTCAATACAGTTTGAAAACAATAATCGAAGAAATGTAGCTTCTCAATTCCGACACATTCAGAAGACTCGCCAACTGGTAGTGAGGTGCTTTCAAGCAGATAATTATTACCGATGAGGTCACCCTTATCGATTCTTTAGCTTCGCAGAGGACGATACTGCACGAAAGCCTCGTATTTGATAGCTTTCAGGCCTTTCCCTTCATCGAGTTCATGAGCAATAATCTGCATCAGATTCGATAATAGAGCATTAGATTCGATAAAAATTGGTGCAAGCTTTCAGAAAACTAACAATTTCAGCCAGCTAAATCTTATGGGTCTCAATATGAGAATCCTTATAAGTCAATAGTTTCAAAGAATGGACGTACGCCGACTCGAACGGCGGACCTCATCGATGTCAACGATGCGCTCTAACCAACTGAGCTATACGTCCTTAATCACTCGTTTTTAAGAGTGGATGTTGAATATACCACAGCGGTTTACGCTGGCGCAATACTAGATTTTTCCCAGCAGGCGATCGCACGAAGTTACTAAAATAAAGGAGTGTAGCGGCCCCACTTTTGACTTTATGTACTGGCAAGAAGTTTCTGGCAATTGGTTCCTGGTCCCTGAGCGCCCCCGCGCGATTGTGCATTTTTTAGGGGGTGCTTTTGTCGCAGCGGCACCGCATCTAACCTACCGCTGGCTGCTGGAATCGCTTTACGCTGAAGGCTATGCGGTGATTGCAACGCCCTTTGTCAATACCTTTGATCATGGCGCGATCGCCTCAGAAACCCTCATAACCTTCCAGCAGGGCTTCACCTACCTCTGCAAAAAAAGCCCCGAGCTTCAAACGCTACCGATTTATGGCCTAGGGCATAGCATGGGCTGCAAAGTACACCTGCTAATCGGCAGCTTGCTCAGCGCTGAAAGGCAAGCACCACGGAACGGTAATATCTTTATCTCTTTTAACAATTTTCCGGCACGCAAATCTATTCCCTTTCTGGAGCAAGCCATTCAACAAGCCACTCAGTTTGTTCCAGATCTTAAGTTGGAGAGTCAGATAGAATTTACCCCTAGCCCAGAAAAAACGCTGAAGCTTATTCGTGAGAAATACGACACGCCCTACAATTTGCTCTTAAAATTTCGAAGCGACAACATTGATCAAACCCGGCCCCTAAGCGATGTACTTATTCAACGCTTCCCCAAAACAACCACCATCAGACTACTCAAGGGCACGCATACTACACCCATCGCTCAAGATATTCAGTGGGAGGCCAGTGAGTCATTTAGTCCATTTGATGCCATTGGACAGTTTATGAAACAAGAATTTTATCGGGATATCAAAGTCTTAAAAGAAGAGATTTTATACTGGCTCGGCGGCGACTAACGTTTCTTCAAGCCTTCTTTTCTCAAGCTATCGGTCTTCATGAGGACTCACCCAAAAACATCACCACCGATGGTTTGACTGCCTATTCACGAGCGATTAAAAAATAGTTAGGCGAGGACGTTGAGCCTGAGGTACGTCCCTGCACCGCGAGCCCGGCCAAGCAGAATCATCGGCGGATTAAGCACCGTTCAATTTCTGACAATTTCGTCTGTAGAGATGTGGAGAGAGCGGCGGAAAGAGGTGGCCTTTGCCCCATCGCATTTACGTTTGATACTCATGCTTGATAAAGGGTAGTGCGATCGCCTCTGCACTCACGCCTTCTATCTCTACACTCAGCCCTTCCCCACCCGCTTTTGTCCGCAGGTAGCCTAACGCGAATAGTGTGTCATCAGACGTTTGAGTCACGCTCGTTATGTTGCCAACTTTAGTTTCTGCAACATAAATTACGGCACCTGGTGTGACCGGCTTTTGCATCTGAAAGCCCCACAGTCGTTTCTTCACACCTTGGTAGGTATTCAGCCGAGCAATGGTTTCCTGACCGATATAGCAGCCTTTCTCAAACGAAATACTGTGCCACAAGCCAGCTTCTAGAGGATTCTCATCCTCAGTCAGCTCCTGGCTGGGCATGGGTCTACCCTGCATCACGCGCAGCGTTTCCCACTCCTCAGCCGTCCCAGGGGTAGTGACCACTTGCGTCAGAGCGGACCACAGCGGCTCAGCAACGGCTTTTGGACCAATGAAGGTATACCCCGGCAGGCCCAAATCGCTGTTGGTAGACATCAAGCACTCTTCTTCAGCTATCTGAAACAGCTGATGGGTGAACGCCTGTGTGGGCATTTCTGCTAGGCCCAAACTTTCTTGCAACCGCGCGCTATCATCACCCAACACCGTAAACATGAACGTTTGTTCGCTTTCGTTAGTGAGCGTCACCTTATCAGAGAAAAAGATATAGCGATCCATCCAGTCATAGAGCTGTTGGTCCATACCCGGTGAAACAATCACGAGCAGTGAGTCTGCCATTGCATACACAGTCGCCAAGTCAATCGTGCGCCCAGTAGATGTGACAAATACGGTGTGGCATCCCTGACCTGCTGAAAGCTGCTCAATGTTGTTGGTCGTTTGATTATGTAAAAATCGCACCCGATCTGCGCCCGTCAGGCGGATGCGACCCCAATTGCTACGGTCAAAAACCTTATTCACAATCGCGATTCTCCTCATCTCCATCCGGCATAATCGTATGGCAAAAAATAGCACGGCTACGGTTTACACCCCGCAGGTTTGCACCGGTTAAATCTGCGCCGCTAAAGTTAGCAACCCCAACCACTGCGGCGGTGAGTTCGGTGTTAATAAGCTTCGCATTAGTAAAGTTAGCATCTACCATGTTGGCCTGGGTCATAATGGCACCGCTGAGGTCTGCGCCCGTGAGGTTGCTATCCTGCATTTGTGCGCCGTTCATCTCAGCGCCTGTGAGGTTTGCGCCCGTAAGGTCTGCATTGACCAGTTCAGAGAGCATTAAGTTTGTGTCGGAAAGGTCTGCCCCCTTGAGATTGGCACCAGTGAGGGACGCGACTTTAAGGTTAGCGCGGTGCAGCTGCGCGTTACTGAGGTCTGCATCGTTAAGAATACACACAGGGCACTCATTGTTCGTTAGCAACATGTCAACGTCGTCTTCAATGTACGCCCAGCTAGGTGCCGTAAAGCTCAGCCAGCTGGCCACCGAAATGCAAGCGGCCAGTAGCCATGTTGTAAAACCTGTAGCGAAACCTTTAAAGTTCATGCGTCCTTTGGCCCAATACCCGAAAAATCACAGGTTATATTGTCCCACAATCACTCCGGAAACGCTTTGGTTCAAGGGAGAGATATTGACTCAATATTTTGCGCAATGGATGCCGCCGCCTGCCATCTCTGTGGCTACCCACCAGAGGTCCCTATGATTAGCCGAAAGCTACAGTCTCTTTTACTGGCCCTTGTTTTGGCCTTTGTTTTAGGTAGTTTGCTGCTAGCGCTCTATGCCGCCGATTCCGCATGGCAGGAAAAAGCCAGGGTGCTGCGTAACGGGGTCATGGTGAGCTGGGCTTTAAGCGGACTCAACATCATTTCTAATAAAAGCCTTAGCCGGCTGCTGGGGATTCGGCCTCGGCGACTAGCGGGGTTAGTAGGCATTGTATTTTCGCCGTTTTTACATCGTGACTTCGCCCATTTAATCGCCAATACGGTGCCTTTTTTGGTGCTGGGCTGGCTGGTGCTATTACAGACTAATTTTCACAGTAGCTTGCAGGGCACGGCATCGTTAGAGGAAGCAGCCTCTGGATTTGATGGTGGGTTTAGCAGTGGAACTTTTTACGCAGTGACGGTAATGATTGCCCTAGTGGGAGGCTTAGGGACCTGGCTACTGGGTCGGCGGGCGATTCATATTGGAGCCAGCGGGCTGATTTTTGGCTATATCGGCTTTTTGCTGGTGAGTGGCTATGCGGGGCAAACGCTGTTGACCTTAGGCTTTGCTGCGATCGCACTCGTTCTTTACGGATCTCAACTGCGGGGAATGCTGCCAGGGAGAAAGGCCAGAACAACCTCTTGGGAGGGACACTTGTTTGGCTTTGCAGGCGGTGTAGTGGCCGGGCTACAGCCAGAGTTACTAGCCTCAGCGGTCTCAGCATTGGGTCAACTTGTGCAGTAGCGTTGCAAAATAAAGAGTGCTTAAAAAGCCAAGTGTATGTAGGGAGTGTGCCAGTCATAGTAGGCGGTTGGCAGCCGTCAGTGTCGGCAAATTTATCGGGTATATTGAGTACGGTTGATAGATCCATGTAGCTCTCTGCATTGAGTCGCTATCGATATCCACCCAAAATGCGCCGTCCAAAATGCGCTGTGCTAAGCCTGTTTGATAGAGCGATTTCCCGAGGAAAGTTGTCATGAAGTCTTTAGTATTAGGTAGCGTCTCTGCGCTGCTGCTAGCCGGGTTGGTGGCACCGAGTGCCGATGCCCAGGTGTTTCGATCGCAGCGTGAGCAAAATGCTCAAAATGGCCAAGTAAACGGCCAGGTAAACGGCCAAGCCAATCCGCCACAGAGCTTTCCCTCGCAGCAATCCGGGGAACTTAACCAAAGCGGTGTCACCCTACAAACGACGCTAGAGCGTGACGAAACGCTGTATCTCGACAAGAAGAAGACCTACGACTACGACCTCGTGCTGCGGACAGCATCGGCCATTGGCGCTCAGCGGCTGCCCGTTGGTACGATTGTGCGCGGGCGATTTGAGCCTGCCGAAGGTGGGCTAGTGTATCGAGCCAGCTCTATTGAACTAGCCGATAGAATTTTCCAGGTGAATGCGTATTCTGAGCTGCTGCGCGATATTAAAGATCCTCGTCAAAGAACAACCGGTGCGATCCTCACCGATGCTGCAATTGGTGCAGCCGGTGGCTACGTGCTAGGTGAAGTACTTGGCGATGCAGGCGTTATAGAAGTCGTAGGCGGTGCTGCTGCGGGTGTGCTGGTGGGCAACACCACCGCGCCGTTTGTGGTGGTCATCAAGCCAGAAGATCCGATTACGCTGTTCACAAATTAGAGCCTGCAAGCCGGTAAATTGAGAGCGGACACGCTTACACTCTTTGGCATATTGAAGGGCAAACAAACATAACAACAAACACGAGCTGCCTGTAAAAAGTAGCTCGTGTTTGCTGTTAGTGTGATGCGATCGCCATTGTATATCTGAACTATCTCTTACTTGAGGGTATCTGGGACGTGCGCTGAGAATCATCCTGTCGTCTTGTTTCTTTAGACGGTTGGTGAACCCTATCATCTCGGTACTGATAGTCATGCTCAACCGTTATCTGTTGTCCTTTAAAAGTTTTATTATTCATCGTATCAACCGCTCTCTGATTCTCTCTTTTCTCATCCTGCTCATTGTCAGCATTCACTCTGACATATTCAACAGTTTCCGCTTTGCCATTGATGAACTCATCCTGAGTCTTTACGCTAATGTCAGGAAAGCCATTCTCTGCAAAAAAAGCTTTCAGGTCGCACTCTGGCGTGTTGTTAGGAAGATTGCTGACTTTGATGTAGTACATAGGGGCTTAGTAGAGCTTTTATAGGGTTAGCGATAGCTAGAGCGTTACGCAAGAAGGCTTTTTCGTAACGGCTGACATCACGAATGGTCAGGCATCCTACACATTGCAAATCCATTAGTCTTGATCTGATATTCTCGCTCTATATTCTCGCTCTTTGGTAGCTTCATTCTGCATATTTATCGAAATCTCCCTAAGGGGACTTTAATATTCTTTACAAGGCTCGCTAGCGGGCTGTTGTGGCCTCTACCGCAGGCTTACAAATTTTCTTGAGTCCTCTGAGGTCTTTAGGCGGACCACTGCTGATGTAGTCTTTTACCTGCGCGCATCCCTTTTCGATTGCCTGGGCTAAGCTAATATCTGCTACTTGCCAAACCAAAATCTTTCCCTGATAATCCGCAGAAATGAGCTGCTTGCCATCAGGACTAAAGGCGACAGCATTCACATAGCTTGTATGGCCCAGCAGCGTCGTAATCAGTCTGCCGTCACGATGCCAAAGTTTCACACTGTGATCGGTACTCGCAGAGGCAAGCATTTCGCCATCTGGGCTAAAGCTAACAGCGGTCACGGCTGTTTTATGGCCTGCGGCACCTTCTAGGGTAGTGACCTTACCCGTTTCAAGGTTCCAAAGCTTGACAGTGCGATCGCTACTCGCAGAGGCAATGAGCTGACCATCCGGACTAAACACAGCCTCCCGCACAAGAATCTCATGCTCCTCAAACGCTTCTAGTAAAGAGCCTTCTACACTAAAAACCCTGACGATAGCATCATCTCCTGCGGTCACCAGCCTTTGCCCATCTGGACTAAAGTTCACGCTGAGCACCCTACCATCGTGCTCGTCAAAACTGACAGAATTTATAGGCTTAGTTCTTGCCAAAGACCAAAGCTTTACGGTGCCATCACTACTCGCAGACGCAAGATTGTTCCCATCTGGACTAAAGCTAACGCTGCGCACTGCTTCAGAATGTGCTTCGATTGTTTCTAGAGAGTCTCCTGCCTTATTCAGAATTTGAATCTCGCCATCTCCATTAGCCAACGCTATTTTTTCCTCATCCGAGCTAAGGCTAACATCGTAAATAGTTGAGGATACAGTCTGCTTTAAAACAGGACTTCCTCCGGTCGCATCCCATAGCCATAGCTCGCCATTCTCACTGCCACTAACAACAGTGCTGCTATCAGCACCAAACCCAACGCTTTCAACAGATCCTTCGTGGCCCTCTAATGCCTGCATCCACTCTCGCCGCAGTCGCCAAACTTTTGTGATGTAGTCATTACCCACCGTAATTAACGTTGCGCCGTCCGGGTTAAAGTCTAAGCTGTTGATAGGTCCTACATGCGCAGCCCACGCATCCAACTGCTGACCTTTGCTCGTCCAAAGCGTGATCTCACCCTCTGCGCTGCCCGTCGCCAAAGAGCGACCATCCGCGCTAAAGGCCACGCTCCATATTTCCTGACTATGCTGAAGCGTTTCTAAAAGATTACCAGCTGAGTCCCACAGCGTGACCGTATTATCCAAGCTCGAAATGGCAATCAGTTGCCCATCAGGGCTAACATCAACCATGGTCAGCCCGCTGTCATTGTTTTGGGTTGAAAGCAGGTGAGAATCTGCACCATCCAGCTGCCAAAAAGCGACCGTGCCGTCTGCACTGCCGATGACAACTCGCGCCTTCTTACGGCTACCATTCTGGCTATCATTTTGGCTACCATCTGCAATAAACTGAGCGGAACGGATCGGCTCGCTATAGTTTCCAACCGTTTGAACAAAATCACCACGTCGGGTCCAGAGCTTAGCGCTGTTATCTGGCCCACCGGTGAGTAAATACTGGCCATCTGGGCTAAAGCGAACGGTATAAATAACCGCTTCATTGGTTTCAATGACTCGCCGTGAGCCATCTTTGATGGTCCAAAGGTCTACATCGCCCCCTATCCTGGCAGCTGCCACGGTCTGTCCATCAGGGCTAAAGTGAACGCTCATAACCTCATTATCTGATTCTCCAAATCGCTTAAAGAAGCGGCCATCTGCATGGCTCACTATCACAGCGCCATCGTAGCCACCCGTCACAAATAACTTCCCATTAGGAGAATAATCCACAGACTGAACAGCATCGCTATGGTGCGTGATTCGATTCAGCTCTCGGGTCCAAAAAAGAGGCACCGTTAGGGCCGTTTGGGTCTCTGCTTGGGTGGTGTGCATAAACCGATTTCCAGGAAACGCACTGAGGCGATTCGCCGCCACTAAGCCATCTATCAGCGCGTCAAACTGATACCGGTTGCTGGCAAAATTAGCCGAGGAACTACGCCTCAGCGCTGTTGAAATATTGAGCTGGGCAATCACCGCTTGGACCGTAGAAAAAACTGCCGCAGCGGCGATCGCAGAGGTGACCGTCAACATGATGCCTTTACGCCGTCGCGATTGCTGTTGTTTTAACCTAAGGCTCTGTTGAATAAAGGCGGTTTCCACCCGGTTAAATCCATGATTACGAGCCTGCAACATCTCCGTCAAAACGTTCAAATAAGGACTTGCATTCCACAGAAAAGTGTCAGCTTTTTGGGGTGGTTTTCTTTGCAGCTTCCACCTCATCTGCGGCTGAGGGTGGCTTTCCTTCACCTGTTTCCACTCATCTTTTCGCGCATCTTCCCACTCCTTAGCTGCCTGCGTTACCCGCCGCTGTAACAACAGCTTTTCTTCAGCCTCACTCTTCCAAATCAGCAGCTTGTCCCAGCCTCTTACCAAGGCGTCGTGAGCGGGCTCTAAGTACACCTCATCATTGGCATCTGTGCCCGTAGTAATGAGCCGAGCAGCCAGAAACTTTTCAATGACGGTTTTAACACGGCTGTCTTCAGGCTCAGGGTACAACAGCTCAGCTTCTGGAACCTTGCGCCGGGCCATCTCTCCACCGGTTGCAACCATGCGCAGCATGACATTTTTCACCGTTTGCTCGTAGCAGGCTTCCTGAGTAGCTAGGGTCTCGTACTCGCAGGTCGCTCTTTGCGTCAGCGCATAAACAACGCCACCGAGATCTTCATAGTCCGACTGTGTGAGCGCCCGATTTTCAATGCTGCCGCTGTAGGCTGCGGTTTGCTGCCGTTTTAAGTACTTCAGGTACAGCTCGCTTAACGCAAACGAGAGTAAAGGTAAAGCACCTGGCATATTAGCAACTTCATCAATCAGCTGATCTACTAGGGTATAGGGCTCAAAATACATCACCCGCGCCTCTGCCGGTTTTTCAATCGCTTCTCGTAGTTCGGCTCGGGTCATCGCAGGCACCAAAAACCGTCCTTTTTGCCAGCGGCTTTTAAGTTCTGCTTGCCCCTTTTGACGTAGCGCTTCCGGGGCAAATTTTAGCCCGCTATCTCTTACCTGGGGTTCAAAATCTGACCGTAGGCTAATCACAACGCGCAGCTGCCCTCGGTAAGTATCTACCGCTGTCAAAATCTGTTGAAAAAAGCGATATCGTTCGCGATCGCTCGCACACAGCGTAATCACCTCTTCGCTCTGATCAATAAAAATAAGCAGCGGGCAGTTCGGCGATCGCGCTACCCAAGCTGCCACGCTCTGAACCAATGTGTTGCCGCTATCCTCGGCATCATCATCAAAGCGCTCTACAGCAGGTAAGCCAGCTTGCGCCAACGCCTGATTGAGCGCCTCCAGCGGATGCTCACCCGGACGAATTGTCGGCAAAACCTGCCAGGACTGGGTTGACGGCTGCTGTAGCAAAGGCAAGAGCCCTGCTTTTACCAGGCTGGATTTGCCGCAGCCAGAAGCCCCGAGCACCACCGTCAGCGGATGCACTTCTACAAAGTCTTTGAGCTGCTCTACCAGTCGGGTCCTGCCAAAAAACAACGCACTGTGTTCGGCTTCAAAAGCCTGCAATCCACGATAGGGATTGGCCGATTCATTGAGGTTTGGCGCAGCGGGTAAATTCAGCGGGTGACCCGGCACCAGGAAAATATACTCTCCTTTGTCATGCTTTTTAAGAGAGTGCAGCCCTGGTGTTTGGCGGAGCGCGCGGGCAGTGGTAGCAATTTCAACGCGATCGCGCAAATACAAATACAGTTCTGTCGCTGTAATCACCCCGTCGCCCGCAGGTCGATGATCTTTCGCAGGCGGGTAGGCATCCGCCTTACCCCCAAGCGCCTCTATCAGCGCCGCCGCAAACGGCGAATGTGCTCCGACCTGCCCTCGATGGCCTGTTAGGCTAAACGCGTCAAGGGCTGTTTGATCGTGCGCAGCAGAGGTCAGGATTTGCCAGGCAGGGTCTTGCACAAAGCGGTTGTAGCGCTCCTGATAAATCGGCCCCGACTCATACCCAATATCCCGCGTGCTAGACCAGCGAAAAGCACCTGCAAAACAACAGTCTAAAATGCCGAGAAAGTGGCGGCAGGGCAAAGCACTCAGCGCGGCCTGCAACTTAGGCATCGCCAGATAGCTGCCAGTATCGCCGGCTGTCGCATCTTGAGGAATCAGATATCCTTCCGGGCCCTCTTCCCCGTTGAGTGCGATCCCATGGCCTGCAAAGTAAAACAACAGCTGGCTCTCGGGCTTTACTCGCCGAGGCAACAGAGTGGCAATCAAATACTGTAAAACGCTCAGCGTTGCCTGCTGATCCACAAAGCTCAGCACGTCATAGCCGTGGTCTTGCTGAAGGCTCTGTGCGATCGCCTCCACATCGCTCACAGCGGTTTGCAGCGAATTAATGCCACTGCCATATTGGTCAATGCCAATAACAACAGCAAGACTATTGGAAAACTCAGTCACGATGCGAGACCCCTGTACAATCAGCTCTTCTGGCTCTTCGACGAATGACCTTCTGTGAGACCTAAATTTTCAGATGCCCTCATCAGATGTCCTCAATATAGAACGTACAGATTGCCCGTCAGCACAAATTTGACAAACACTCACATTAAATCCCTCGCCAAGTAGCTGCCAAATAGCTGCCAAATAGGTTTAGTCAGCGGCTACTGATCTCTAGGCAGTTGATTTTCAACGCCAAAAGCATTAGCCTTTTTGGCATTGATGGATTTTTCAATACCGCATTTTTTATGAAGTCAATCATGCTTCGCGACGGCAACACGATCCCCGCCTTTGGTTTGGGCACTTGGAAATCTCCGAAAGGAGAGGTCCGTAAAGCCGTTGCCGAGGCCCTACGAGTGGGCTACCGGCATATCGATGCTGCCTGGATTTATCAAAATGAGGCAGAAGTGGGCGCAGGCATTAACGATGCGATTCAAGCCGGTGATGTTACCCGCGAGGATATGTTTGTAACCTCCAAACTTTGGAACACGTTTCACGCGCCAGAAGCTGTGGAAACCGGCTGCCAGGAAACGCTCTCTGCCCTGGGTCTAGAGTATTTGGATCTGTACCTGATTCACTGGCCTGTTGCCTTTAAGCCCGGTATAGAACAACACAATTCTCGCGAAGACTTTTGGTCTATTACTGAATTGCCCCTCTCAGAAACGTTCAGCGCCATGCTGAAGCTACGCGACAAAGGCTTGGTCAAAAGCGTAGGCGTTTCTAACTGTGGCTTATCTATCCTAAAAAAGCTTGTGGCAGAAAGTGATGAAGCACCCGCCATGAATCAAATAGAGCTGCATCCTTACAACCGGCAGACAGCGTTGTTGCAGTACTGCCACGACAACAATATTGCGGTAACGGCTTATTCGCCGCTAGGCTCTGGCGATCGCCCCCAGAGCATGAAGCAAAAAGGTGAGCCACCGCTGTTGGAAAATGAAGTGGTCAATGCGATCGCAACCAAAGAAGGCATCACCCCAGCGCAACTGCTGATCGCCTGGGCCATAGACCGTGACACAGTGGTCATTCCTAAGTCAACAAACCCTGACCGTATTGCCGAAAACCTCGCTGCCGCCACCCATACGCTCTCATCCGAGGCCCGCAGCGCCCTGGACAATATTGATATTCAATACCGATATGTCAGCCCGAACGCGTGGTTTATTCCGGGCGTTACGTATGAGGGAGATAGCTTTTGGCAATAGGGGCGCATAGGTAAGGGCACGCGATTAAAGGCACGCGACTAAAAACACACGATTAAAAACACGCGATTGAAGACGCACGATTAAAAACGCACGGTAAAGACCGTAATAAAAGCCCACAGCGTAAAAACCTGCAATATGAAAATAGTCATGGATGAACAGTGACTTTTGACAGTGACTTTTGATGGAGCAAAATCAGAGGTAGACGTATTACGCTAAGGGCACTTGTCAAAGTCATTACAGCAACGCCAGCCAAACAATACGAGAGAACTGCTTCAAAGCGTTCTAGTCAGTACCCGTTTATGGATCAAGCGCATGGGTCTCAATCAGCAGTTTAAGCAGACAGCCCGTCAGGCTGGAATACTGCTGCCAGTCGTCATTGTCGTATCAGGCTGTAGCTTTTTTCCATCGAGTCGTGAAGGTCCTGGTGCAGCAGGCGCAGGGCCAGGTCGCCCAAGGCAGGCCGATGGGCCAGTGGCCGTACAGACAGCTCAAGCCAAAGCCGGTTCTGTTAGCGGATTATTGACGTATACCGGGACCACTCGTCCGAGTCAGCAGGTGACATTGCGATCGCAGGTATCCGGCGAAGTAGTGGACCTAGCAGTAGATGTCGGCGATGCGATCGCGCAAAACCAGCCGCTAGCCCAGCTAGATGGCAATCAGCAAACCACTAGCTTTAATCAGGCCCAGGCCGAACTGTCAGCGCGGCGGGCCGAAACCGCTCAGGCTCAAGTTTCCATCCGGGATGCGCAAGCGGCAGTGGTGCAGGCCCAGGCAACATTTGACCAGGCTCAAATCGATGCCACCAGGCTTAGGCAGCTAGCGGATCAAGGTGCCATTTCGCAGCAGGCCGCAGAAGCCGCAGAGCTAGCGGTCACCAATGCGCAGCAGCAGGTCGCCTCGGCTCAAGCCCAAGTAGGTGCGCAACAGCAGGCCGCAGAAGCCGCTACCGACCGCATTGATGCGCAGCAAGCCGTGCTCGCACAAACTCAGCAACAGCTTTCCTATGCCGACCTGCGATCGCCCCTCACTGGGGTTGTTCTTTCTCGAGACGTTGATATTGGCGACGTTGTTGAATCAGGAGATGCCATTTTAGAACTGGGCGATCTCAACCGCTTGGAGGTAACCGTTCAAGTCTCTGAGCTAGATATTGGTCAGCTCAGCGTAGGGCAGGCGGCTCGGGTCCAGCTCGATGCCTTTCCAGGAGAAGGCTCTATTCCAGGGGAAATTGAGCAGATTGCCCCCGTGGCCGACAGCACCTCACGGCTGGTGCCGGTGCAGGTGGTCATTCCGAACTTTGAGGGCCGTATCGGCAGCGGGCTGCTGGCTAGAGTGCAGTTTTCTCCCGGCGGGCAGACGGGCCAGCAGGCTTCAGTGGTGGTGCCCGCGAGCGCGCTATCGCTTCAACAGAACAGCGCGGATGAAAGTGCGACTGCTGAGGAGATTGTTGCTGAAGAGACTATCGCTGAGGAGACTGTTGTTGAGGAGACTATTGCTGAAGAGACTATCGCTAACAACAGCAGTACGGTATTTGTGATTGAGGGTGAAGGCGAACAGGCAAAAGCCATAGCGCGAGCAGTTCGCGTAGGCGAAAACGATCAAAACCGGGTCACCATTCTCTCAGGCTTAGAGCCTGGCAGTACTTTTGTAGTGCAGAGCGATCGCCCTCTCACCTCTGGTCAGCCGGTTCGACTGAGCATTTTATCTGAAAACCTCAGTCAGCCAAATCAGCAGCCAGAGCGGCAGCCAGAGCGGCAATCAAATCAGCAGTCAAATCAGCAGCCAAGTCAGCAGCCAGACCGGCAAACGGGCAAAAGAAAAACAAATCAAAATCGCCCCGAACAGCCCTCTGTTAACGCTTCACAGCGGAGCCGTCAGTAAATGGTAAAACCCAATCCGCTATCCGACACGGCGCCAAATTCAGGACTCCCGTCGCCTCCTTTTTCTTCCCAGCTTTCTGAGTCTCAGCCTTCCGCAACTCAGAAAGCTGAAAAAGACCCTGTCTTAAAACCCACAGGGAGTCTCAGCCTTAGCACCCTCGCCATTCGTCAGCATATCGCCACCTTTGTCCTCACGGTGGCTGTTGTTGTGCTGGGCCTGTTTTTTGTTCAACAGCTCCCGGTCGATTTGCTGCCTTCCATTACCTATCCTCGCATTGGCGTCAGGGCGGATGCGCCAGGGGTATCACCAGAAGTCGCCGTTGATGAAGTCACCCGTCCTCTAGAGCAGGCCCTGGCGGCTACCGAAGGGGTTGTGCAGGTGGTGTCTCAAACCCGAGAAGGCAGAATCAGCTTGGATCTGTATTTTCAGCCGGGGGGCGATATTGATCAGGCACTCAACGATGCCACCGCCACGCTCAATCGGGCTCGCAACAACCTGCCCGACACCATTGATCAACCTCGTTTGTTTAAGTTTGACCCTTCTCAGCTACCCGTATACGAAACCGCGTTAACCTCACCGTCATTACGAGGAGTAGACCTGCGGATATTTGCCGAGCAGGAACTAAGCCGGCAGCTCAACACGGTCCCCGGTGTCGCTAGCGTCGATGTTTCGGGTGGCGTTCAAGAAGAGGTTCGCATTAATCTAGATCCTGCCAGGCTTCAGGCTTTGGGCCTAGGCATTACAGATGTTTTAGAGGCGCTTTCTGAACGCAACCAGGACACCTCTGGAGGCCGTATTCAAGGACCTGACGGAGAGCCACTAACCCGTGTAGCGGGTCGCTTTGAGTCTGCTAATGACATTGGCAACATTATCTTTGATGTCGGCCCAGCAGACTCACTGCAACAAGTGTATTTGAGAGACTTTGCTGAGGTCATTGACGGTACCGAAGAACAGCGCGTTTTTGTAACGCTCAACGGTGAGCCCGCTGTTAAAGTGAGCATTCAAAAGCAGCCAGCAGCCAATACTATCGCCGTTGTAGACGGCATTAAACAGCGGCTCACAGAGCTCAAAGCCTCCGGCTTAATTCCAGCAGATCTGGTTTTGAGTGCCACCTTAGACGAGTCTGTTTTTATTCAAAACGCTATTAGCAATGTCGCTATTTCTGGACTGACTGGCGCAGCCCTAGCAGGCGTTGCGGTGTTTCTATTTCTAGGTTCGCTCAGGCAAACGTTGATTATTGTAATTGCGATTCCACTGGCGACCCTGGTTGCTATTTTGGTCATGGGCCTATTTGGCCTATCCCTCAACGTATTTAGCTTGGGCGGACTCGCCTTAGGCGTAGGCATTGTGGTGGATAACGCCATCGTTATGCTCGAAAATATTGTGAATGGCGTACACAAGAATGGCGTACAGAAGAATGGCGTACAGAAGAATCGTCAAACGGTGGCCTCTCAAACAATCGTACGGCAAGCAGAGGTTAGCAGCCGGGAGCTAGAGTCTGCCTTATTGGCTTCGACAACAACAAACTTAGTCGCCGTGCTGCCCTTTCTACTTATTGGGGGCTTCATTTCGCTGTTGTTTAATGAGCTGGTACTCACTGTGAGCTTTGCCGTGGGTGCTTCACTCGTTGTAGCCCTAACCGTGGTCCCAATGCTGACCTCTCGGCTGCTGGCAGTACGCGGGTCCAGCGGGGTGAGTAACTGGTGGTTTATTCGTCAGTTCGACCAGCGGCTGCAAGGATTAACGATGCAGTACAAAAAACTGTTGAGCTGGGTGCTGCGCAGGCGGGTTTTAGTAGTCGCGATCGCATTTTTGCTCTTTGGCGGCAGTAGCGTACTGATGGTAGGCCAAATTCCCCAAGAGATTTTGCCAAGTATTGCCACCGGCCAAGCAAACGTGCGCGTACAGTTCCCGCCAGGCACCACCGTTACTGACAATCGCAAAGTGATGAGCGCTGTTGATGAACTGTTGCTGGCCCAGCCCGAAGTGGAATATGCATTCAGTACCTCAGGCGGATTTCTCTTTGGCGGAAATACCAGCGAGAATGCACTCAGAGGCTCCAGCACGCTCACCCTAGTGCCGGGAACAGATGTTGAAGCATTTAGCGATCGCATGACCGGCCAGTTTGCCCAGTTCAACCTGGTCAATACCCGCATGCGCGTATCACCCGGCAGAGTGCGGGGCCTAATTTTGAACAACTCACCCGTGCGGGGCGATGTCGATATTATTTTGCAAGGCAGCAGCGCACAGGTTTTAGAAGCTGCGGGCGCAGAGGTTCTAAGCGCGCTAGATGAACAGGCAACCCTAGCCAACTATTCTCCCGACGCAGACCCACCCCAGCCAGAGATTCAAATCCGCCCTGACTGGGAGCGGGCCGCCGACCTGGGCTTTTCCGCTGAGACCATTGGCCGCACGGTGCAAACGGTGCTTTCAGGCGCGGTGCCCACCCAGCTCCAGCGAGGCGATCGCCTTGTGAATGTGCGCGTTCAAACCCCCGAGACTCTCATTCAAAATCCGGCAGCGCTCGCCCAGCTTCCCCTATTGCACAGCGCAAATGGAAACAACAATCCGCTGGTCCGGCTCGGCGACGTGGCCCGCATTGAAAACGGACAGGCTCCCGGTGAAATTCAGCGCATTAGCCAGCGCCAAGTATTTATTATTGAAGGCAACCTCAGCGAGGGCGCTAGCCTAGGCGCAGCCCTAGAAGAAGTGAATCAAATAATGGCCGATATCACGCTGCCAGAGGGCGTTGCTCGCCTGCCGAGCTTCAGCGCTCAAAGTAATGCGGCCATTACCGATAGTCTCGGAATTTTAGGCGGGCTCGCAGCCTTTTTGGTGTTTACGGTCATGGCTGTACAGTACAACTCACTGATCGACCCGCTGGTGATTATGCTGACGGTCCCGCTGGCCCTAGCAGGCGGCATTTTGGGCTTGTTCATCACCCAAACGGCGATTGGTGCCACCGTAATTGTCGGCGCGGTGCTGCTCGTTGGGATTGTGGTGAACAACGCCATTATTTTAGTAGAGCTGGCCAATCAAATTTATGAGCAAGACAATTGCTCTCGAACCAGTGCCATCCTGCAAGCCGCCCCCCAAAGGCTTCGCCCGATTCTGATGACGACCATTACCACCGTATTAGGCATGTTTCCCCTAGCCCTTGGCGTAGGGCAGGGCTCAGAATTTTTGCAGCCTTTGGGCGTTGTTGTTTTTTCAGGACTCTCGCTAGCAACACTCCTCACATTGTTGGTGATTCCTTGCTTTTACACACTGTTTCACAGCTACGACACTCATAGGCACCGCAAGCAATTGCCAAAGCCCTCAAAGAGTCATTAAGTTTTTAAACTCAGGAGAATTTGAACAATATGTCACTATGCAAGCGGCTTGCATTTTTGATGGCCTCTGTTGTCTTAGTAGCCTCTATCATTGTGTTCGGGTCGCATACCGCAACCGCCTCAGCTAATGAGGTGAAAATCACGCCGCTGGGCAGTCATGACGGTGAGTTTTGTGTCAGAGACCGGGCGCTTATTTTGGAAGATCCCAATGGACTACGGATTCTTTACGATAAGGTAGGCTCACTTCCTTACCTAATATACGGCTCTAGCTCAGACCGTTCTCTACTGCATAAATCGCGGCCTGCGTGCGGTCTCTAAGTTCTAGCCTCATCAGGATGTTAGACACATGGTTTTTAACGGTGCCCTCGCTCACGTTGAGTGCTTTGGCAATGCCTTTGTTGGTACGCCCTCTGGCAATGAGCTTAAGCACTTCTAATTCCCTTGTGGTGAGAGGTGTTTCTATGGGTGGCCGGGTCGGAGCAGGGGCTGAATTGTTGTTTAGGGCACCGTCTTTTAGAGCACCGATCAGCTTACCGGCAACCTCCGGCGCTAGCTGATACACCCCTTTGTGCGCCAGCTTAATCGCTTGAACCAGGTCTTTGGGGGGAATATCTTTCATGAGGTAGCCGCAGGCCCCTGCCAAAAGAGACTGCACGATAAACTCTTCATCATCAAAGGTGGTGAGCATAATCACCTGGCAAGTGGGTAGGGCTTGTTTTATGCTGGCAGTGGCTTCAACACCGTTCATTTCCGGCATTCGCACATCCATCAAAATGATGTCGGGTTTTCGCTCTGTCGCTTGGGCGATCGCATCTTTTCCATTCTCCGCAATACCCACTACCTCAACGGCGTCTTCTAGCTCCAGCAACGACGCAATCCCCTCTCGAATCAGGTACTGATCGTCTACAAGTAAAATCCGAATTTGGGCTGTCATGTTATGGCAGGTGGGGTGTGACGTCTGCTGTGCTGTGTTGCGCATGGGGAATACGAATGGTAAGAACTGTTCTTGCAGGCGTTTCGACCGGTGGCGCTTGGGTCATTGCCTGAGCATGGCTTTCAATCTCTAGGGTGCCACCGACTAAGCTCAACCGCTCTTGTAAGCCAACTAAGCCCTGAGTTGTTTGTTCATTGCCTTTGAGCCGCCAGCTGGCCACGTCAAAGCCGGTGCCGTTGTCTGCGATCGCTAGGGTTGCTTGAGTGCTTTCGAATGCGATCGCAATCGTTACCCAACTAGCCCCAGCGTGCTTATGCACATTGGTAAGCCCTTCTTGAATCACACGATACAAGGTCATCAGCTTGAGTTTGCTGTACCGCGAACTATCCCCCGACTGGCGCAACACGATCTCCAGTTCACTATGACGCATCCGCTGTAGCAACGCATCCAAAGCCTTTTCAAATAAAAACGGCTCACCTTCCTGACGCAGGCTACTAACAGACGCTCGAACATCCTTAAGAGCATCCTGAACCGTTCGCTGTGCATGGCTAACCGCCTCATAAGCTCGCTTAGGATCGCGGTTTCGGTAAGCGTTTGCCTTTTCTAGCTGAATGTTAATCGCCGCAAGGTGATGGCCTAAGCTGTCATGAATATCACGGGCTAGTCGGTTGCGTTCTTCAGTTGCTGCCAAATCAGCAACACGGGCAGAATAGTGTTGTAGCTGCGTGTGAGACGCTTCGAGCGAGGTAAACAACTCAGTAAGCTTTTGCTGAGCCTGGATCGCCTGCGACATTGCACTGGCCAACAGCAGCGTAAAAAACAAAATAATGAGCAGGCCCATGCCTTCATCAAGCAATTTTCCAGTGCGAGGCGGCCGGTTATTTGGCACGGAATCCGGCAGTGGAAAACCGGGTGGTGGGAAATCAGGGGGCGGCGGCAACAATCCCCCTATTCCTCTAAAGTTTGAGAGACTAATGCCCAAAAGCACGGTAACCCCTAAAAGCGCCAAGAGATAGCTCAAACGCTTATTAATAGCCAAATAGCTGTATAAAAGGAGCGGTAAAAACAGAATCTTTGAATAGGAAAGATCCGTTACGAGGCACGCCCCCACAAACAAGAGTAACCGGGCCAAAAACGGCCAGGGTTGAACCTTAGCACCTTCAGTAAAGCCCATCTGCCCGACCGCCCACAGTTCTAGTCCAATCAGGCCCAGCACTGCCACAGCGAAGAGACAAACCCGCACGGGCTCTGGCGCTTCCACAAGAGATCTACGCCCTAACCCCGTATATAGCCAGTCCAAAAGGCCGGCAAAAAGCACACTACTGTTTACCGCGATCGCGATAAAGCGATAGCGCTGATAAAGAAGATTTACGGCTTGAGCCATTGCAGAAGACCTCAGTTGCAGGCTGCTCTCGTCAGTCGTAACAGGTTAGCCTATCATCCATCTCCAGTGCTTCACCAGCTTTGAAAAAGTATTGGTCATTTGGCACATGACCTATGGCTAAGTTATTTTCACCATCTGGCACATGACAGCCTATTGAAGTTCCGATAACCTCGTCAGGTACCATCAGAGAAATGAATAGGCAAAAGAAGGGAAACGGGCCTAGGTAATTGGCTAATCCATGTCAATAGCTTAAAGGTGAAGACAGCTTAAAGGTGAAGAAAAATATACAAAATGTCGCGTGTTGTTAGTCCTGCGCCAAATTATGCTTACAAAGCCCAAAATAAGACTGTCCTTCTTCAGCTTAGTTACCCTCGTTTTTCTTTTATCGGCTTGCGAAAGCCCGGTCAGCGAAACAACCGCTGAAGCACCTCCGTCTTCAGCCGAAACGCTTCCGGCAAACACTTCTACAACAACAGTTGAACCCGTCTCTGCGTTTTTAGAAGCCGGTTTAGTTAACGATATTACTGAAGAATCTTGCACGTTGTCTGGCGGCACACTCACAACCTGTTACCGCATCACGGTTACCTCTTTGCCGACCGATCATGAAGCAGGGCCGTGGTGCCCAGGCACGATTACCGACACGGCTGAGGCCGGTGGGATTTGGCCGGAGGGAGGAAAGGTTTACGACGTAGATGGTCCCTTTGTTGAAAACTTAGACACCTTTTACGATGACGGAACTTGGAAACTATACAACGATGATGGCACCATTAAAGTCACAGGCACAGCAGAACAATGTGCGGCAGCAGCCCGCCCAGATGTAGACGAAGCTTACCAAAATTATTGCGTACAGTGCCTACCCTCGTATGTAGAAGAAGGCATTGCGGTACACACCTATGTCATCCCCGTAACCCCTGTAGAACAAACAACACCCAGTGAAGTTAATCGCATAAGGGCCATCGGCGTTGCCTTCAATGGCGTCACGTTTGATCCACCAGCACCTACCGACGCGATTTTGAGTGCCCATACGCTAGCGCCCTTTGACGACTGCGGCGGACACATTAACCTAAACGAAGGCTACCACTACCACGCACATACAGGCTGCTCAACAGAAATAGAACAGCCTGACGATCATGCCCCGATGATTGGTTATGCTCTCGATGGTTTTGCGATGTACGCCTTGATGAATAAGCGCGGTGAAGCACCGAGTGGCTTGGACCAGTGCCGAGGTGAGTACGACGAGGTGCGGGGCTATCACTACCATGTGGCAGAGGCTGGCAGCAATTCGTTTATTGACTGCTTTAAAGGAGAAGTCGGCTGCAAGTTTGAGGGTGATGGTGGTAACCAGCTGTGCGATGCGACCCAAACAAACAACAGAGCGGGCGGGCAGGCGGGGCCACCCGGTGGTGGCGCTGATGGTGGTCCTCGTGATAGAGCTGCGGGTGTGCCGCCCGGATTTTCCGAAGCAGCTGATACTCTAGGCGTCACGCTCGATGAACTCATGGCCGCGTTAGGTCAGCCACCATTTGATATTGAGGCGGCAGCCGCGACACTGGGTGTCACCACACAAGAGCTGACAAACGCCTTACCACCACCACCCCAGCAACAGCCAGGACCACCGCCAAGATAAGTCTAAAGCGTAGGGGCTGGTGACAAACCCTACGTCAAAAAATTATGCAACTAATCTATGCAACTAATTAATATTGGGTTTGGCAATGTTGTTTCGGCGAGCCGAGTCATAGCAATGGTGAGTCCTGAGTCCGCCCCTGTTAAACGCCTCATTATTGAAGCAAGAGAGCGCAATCAACTTATTGATGCTACATATGGACGACGCACCAGAACCGTGCTGGTGATGAATTCGGAGCACGTTGTACTGTCCTCTCTTCAGCCAGAAACAATCGCTAGTCGATTTTTATAAGGGGTCCTAGGCAAGTCAAAAAGGTTACAGACCATTGCCAATCAAAATAAAGGCAGACCAGTCGTAAGGGTGGCTGTAGCGTTTGCTGTTAATCATTGCGACCTGCGCGGTTCTTAGCGCTTGGGCCTTGGTTTCGCCCGCGCTAAGCGCCTCGTAAAACTGGGTCATGAGCGCGGCAGTGGAAGTATCATCGACCGTCCATAAAGAGGCGATCGCACTGGCTGCACCCGTCTGCCGCAGCTGAAAACCCAACCCCAAAATCTCCTTACCCTCCCCCTCAAAACTGCTCGCCGTTTGGCAGGCGCTCAGCACCACCAAATCCACCCCCGGTAGCTTCCAGTCACGAATATCTTGAATATTCACCGTGCCGCCATCGCCAAACAAAATAAAAGACTCTTCCGGCTGCCCTGGCACAAACTTGGCATGGGTCGCTAAATGGAGAATTCGTCGCCCGCCAACTGCTGCTAAGGTCTCCTCAATACCAAAAGCGTCATTCAACAACACTTCCGTATCCGGCACCATTTTTTGCAAGTTTTCAATCTCTTGCTCAGCCGCGCTGAGCCCCTGAAAGTTAAACGACTGTGGCCCCACCTGCACCGTATGATTTGTGCTGCTATCAATGAAAGCACCTGCCAGCACACTCAGAGGAGACGTGTCTTTTTGCAGGAGATCATGCACCTGCGCTGCTGTAATGTTGTGTGACTGCATCTTCTCGACTAAAAAATGTTCACCATCGTGCAATGTTGCCAGCGGCACGTAGCGCAATACACTATCTGGTAAGTAAATAATATTTTCAACGCCCTGGGCACTCAGCTGTTCTTCTATCGGGCGAATTAACCAGTCATAAAGATCTCCAGCTGGCTCGGTCGGGTCGAGAGCTGAATTTTTCAACTTCTTTTGTAGCTCACCCACCTTATTAACCATATCGGTGCGGGTAATAGGCATGGCAACGTGACTAATCGCGCCCTCTGGCGTGATCAAAATAATCTCTAACCGCTCTTCTAAAATCAGCGGATACAGCACAGCCGTCTGGAGGCCCTGCTCTAAAATTACGGATTGAAAGGTTTCGACAGCAGGCAACGTTGCGACACTCGGAGTGTCGTCTGCTAAAAGTGCGACTACTGCCGGACGCGCTAAAAAATCTTCTAACGCAATGTCCTCTGGCAGTTCGGCTAGCGCAACTCGCAAGCCTGCTTCTGGTAGCGTGTTAAATTGGTCAGCGGGTTCTTCAGGTGACTCCGCATCGGTCGGTCGGTCGCTATTGAGGTTGTTACCCAACTCATCACTGAGATCGTCGTGCAGGTAAGCACTCACTTCCTGTAATTTCAACAAATCTAGGATCTGTAGCGCTTCGGGCACACGATCTTGCTGTAGCAGCAGGTCTGCTAAGTGCCGATACAAGTATTCAACTGTTTGTGTGTAGTCTTGCTGCTCTGACACAGGCAGCTGCTGCAAGTCTTGACGAACCGTTTCAATGCGGGCGATCGCCTGCTTATAAAAGAAAATGGCCAAGGCAGGCTCGGCGGCTTCTTCCATCAGCCCGCCTAGGTTCAGCAGCACCTCGGTATCATCGAGGGTGTACTCCGTTTGCTTACTCAGCTGCAATGCTTTTAGCTGCGATCGCCAAGCCGGATCCAGCTCACCCAAAGTTTGATACAGCGCGCCCAAGCTCGCCAGCAAAATAGACTGCTCGGTAGAGTCCTCATCGTCGGCAATCAGGGCAAACCCTTGCTCAAAAGCCTCACGCGCTGCGGCAAGGTTTCCCTGCTTGAGGTGTACGGTTCCTAAGTTATTGAAAATGCGCGCCTGTCGGTCGGGTTCCTCTAGGCTGTCGAACAGTGCGATCGCCTTTTTATAGTTTGAGATCGCCTCACCATAATTCTCTTGTAGCTCCTGAGCCCAGCCCAGGGTAAACACCGCACTCGCCTCAGTCAGCGAATCACCAACCGACTGACTCAGGGATACAGACTGCTGCAAAGTCACGACAGCCTGCTCATACTGCCCTATCGAGGTTTCTACCGCGCCAATGTCGTGCAGCGCAAACGCGCGAATTTCAGGATCTTCACTTTGCAATCCCCACTGGTAGTAGGTCAGCGCCGTGGCAAAATTCGCCCGCTCATGATGAATTGATCCCAGCTGCCCAAGCAGGTCAATCAAAATGCTCGCGTAGGGCGACTCAGCCAGCTGGCTCAGCGTAAAATTGGGCTGTTCTTCAGTCGCTAGCCTTTGATACAGGCTCAGCGCCTGCTCTAACGTCTCCAGCGCCAAATCGTACTGATCGCTGTAAAAGTATGCCGTGCCCAACCCAGAGAGGGCTTCGCCTTTTTCGTTGGCATCTAGAGAGGGGGCTTGCTCTATTAGCGTGAGCGCTCGCTGGTACAGTGCGATCGCCGCTTCGCTATCTTCCAAATGCATCGCTTCATCGGCAGCCTCTAGCAAACGACCAACGTCATTTTCAGTGCTATCTACGGCGGTGCCATTTACGGCGGTGTCATCTTCAGCCTCGTCTGCGGCAAAGAGACTGGCAGGCATATCCCCCTGGGGATCGCCACCCAGCTCAGCCACCAGCCAAGAAATAGGGGGTGTATTAGAAATGTGCGACAGCGAGGCATCAAAGCCCGACACTACCGCCAAAGCCAGAATAGAAAGGGTAATCAAACTCACCAGCTGCCAAACAGGGTATCTGCACGTCTACGCCTATATAGTAGACGGGATGTGTAGGCCCAAAGGGTAGGCAAGCAGCAGTCAACATAAACTGCGGAGCCGACTAACAAATCAACTGGCGGATCAATTGGCAGATCAACTGATAGAGCGACTACCACGGGAGCGGGGGCGAGAAATAGGGCGAGGACCGTGGCTACCTCGGTTCATCGCCGTTAGCACAACCGGATCATCAGCATTATTAGAGGGCTCCATATCCGCAGCATGGGCCGGCGGCATGATCAATGAAGATATCCGCCGCCGCCATCGAGGGCGAGGGCCGTGGCTGTTGCCTTTGCGTTTTCTAGCTTGTAAGCCTGTAGCGCTCACAAGATCACTGGCGGATTTTAGTAAGGATTGAATAGTCATTAGGAATACTCAGACAATTTTAAGAGGGGGATTGGGAAAAAAGACCCACAACCTTTCGCTAAAGTTCATTGCAAATCAACTATTTATTCAGGTCATCTGCCCACGTATCAGGAGGCAAACGCCCTAAGTCAAACTCAAACAAGAGACCTTAGAAGCCTCACAAGGCTATGGAAAATAGATGCACATTCATACTTTTAAGCTCAGCTGTCACAGGGGTAAAGCTCAATAGACCAGAAAGCCATCTGTCACTAAAGCCTTTAGCCAATGGGCACTCACTCACCGCACAGCGATGCACCCTACAAGCTGCCCTAGATTTCTCTAATGAGGTGGCACATCCGCCAAGTGTCCTTACGCTAGCAAAATAAGTCACACTCACAGCCCCCTTCAAAACAAATTGAAAGATTACGGATTATTTTGCAGAATGTTTTCAGTTGTGCCCGATAGGTAGTTAAGCGTAAAGTTCTACAGGAGGGTGCATGGGTGCATTTATCGTTCAACATACCGTGCTTCAGCGTATGAATAGCTCACCAGAGGCTAGTGGCGACTCACAATCTGGGCCTCAAAAACCTGGGCCTCAAAAACCTGGGTCCCTACAGCCTGAGCCCCAGAAATCTGAGCTGAAAAAATCTGAGACCCAGAAAGAGACCCAGAAATCTGAGCCAGAACTGTCTCAACCTAAGCAATTTATCAAACAGCTCAAGCAGCTTGTGCAAGAAACCTGCCAGCACGCCCCAGGCAGTCCGCGCAGACAGCGCGGCATGACCCAGCTGATTCGGCTCATGACCCCAAAACTGTGGCATGCCCCCCAGCCCTACTACGCTGATGCCCTTCAACAAACCTGGATATTCTTTTGTCGCAACCTGTGCGAAGCCACCACCGGCAAAGTCTATAACCCGGAGGTCGCTAGCCCCGTCACCTGGCTCAATTCCTATCTAAAGCACCGTCTGCACGACTTTCAAATTGCCGAAAACCGTCAGCGGGCGACCACCCTTTCCCAGTCGAGCTTTGCCAGCTTTGGTGAAGAGGGCACTCTAGACCCCATTGACAGACTACCGGCACCGCCAGATATTCCGACCTGGCTAGAACAAGTCCGAGCTTGGGCGCAGCAAGATCCCAGTGGAGAACTTGCGACCACCCACGTGAGCAAGCACCCCAGCGTAACGGCTCAACTCCTCATCCTCAAAAGGCTCCCACCCGAAACGCCCTGGAAAGTCTTGGCCGCTGACCATGGCATTTCTGTAGGGACCCTCAGCAGTTTCTATCAAAGGCAGTGCCTCACCAGACTGCGCAGCTTCGGCAAATCGCAAGGCTACTTTTAAGCCCGTCAAAACTCGCTCATTAAAAGACTCAGCTAACAACAGCGGTTGTTTACAACATCTTTTTTAAAAAGTCTTTCTCTGGGAAACCTCTCTCTGTGCTCACGCTCACTGCTCCTCACCTCAGCTTGAAAAAAGCCACAATCATGAACACTCAACAGCCTAAAAATTCTCAGCATCTGGGCATTACCTTGCCAATTACGACAGAATTCAAGCTGATTGCTGAGCGCTTCTCACAGCTATGTCCTTTTAGCGAAAAAGCTCAACAGATTAAGCACAACACGCTAGCGGTGTGTGCGGTTAATGCGTATCTACAGCTGATGGATATTCCGACTGATATTACGGCTGGAGACAGCTGGAAACCGGCAATGCAGATGATGGCAAATGCTGCCGACCTCAGCGTTTTGGACGTGGGTATTCTCTCCTGTAGGCCCCTGCTACCGGAGGCTAGCACCTGCCATATCCCGCCCGAAGACTGGCAAAATCGAGCAGGCTATATCGCCGTCATCATTGACGAAGCCATGGACCAAGCCACCCTGGTCGGATTTACCCCTACCGTTGACCATCAAGAAGAAATCTCGCTTTCTCGCTTTTCACCGATTGAAACCCTGATTGACTATGTGCATCTTGAAGCAACAACATCTACGGGGCAGGCGACCTCTGAACAAATCTCCTCAACAGCACAGCAGGCCCGTACAGCCCTCACTCAGCTGGGTGCATGGATAAACGGGACCATTGCCAGCAGCTGGCAAGCCGCCGATGCCTTGATTAATCCTGCCGACTTAAGCTTTGCCTTTCGCAACGCGACCGGGGTCGCGGAAACCACGCGCAATGTGGCCACTGATATCAGCCGTGCCAAGCTGGTAGATTTAGGCTTACAGCTGGGTCAGTCTGTTCGGGTTGCCTTGGTGGTTAATATTACTCAATCTGCGATCGGCCAAACAGATATTATTTTGCAGGTTCGTCCACTCGGAGACTCTCCCTATTTAGATGAAGGCTTACAGCTCAACGTCTTTGACGACCAAAACGTCTCTTTGATGACGGCCACCGCTAGAGCGATTGACAACTATATTCAAATTCAGCTCAGCGGCACGTCAGGCGAGCAATTTAGAGTAGACGTTAGCTTAAAAGACGCTGTTTTCACCGAGCGATTCGTTATTTAGTTTTATTTATGCTGTGACAGGTCACGATTAGTTCATAGTGGTTAAGGGTGAGCAAACCAACGGGGACCGTGAACAAAAGAATTGTCATTAAGATTGGTCCAGGGAGCCTAGAATCAGGCTATAGCGCTGCGGCGCAAATTGGTGAAGAAGGCTGCATTCCCCAAGTCGAAATTCAAGCCCAGCTGCCACCCGCACCCGAGCTACCGACGCTATATCAGCAGTGGCGAGAGTCCTATCATCAGCTCGATCAGGCTTACCGGATTAAGGCCATCAGCGGCGTAACGAATGTTTCTGCGATCGCAACTATTGAAACCTGCCGCACCCTCAGCCGCCGCCTGCGCGATTATGTGCACCACTGGCTCAACAGCAACGACTTTCGCCCCATTCGCGAAAAGCTGCTCGAACAGCTCAACCCTTCAGATATCACCCGCATCCTGCTGCAAACCAAAGACCCGCTTCTCCAGCGCATCCCGTGGTACGAACTTAATTTTTTTCAGCGTTACCGTCAGGCCGAAGTTGGCATCTGCGCGATTGACTATCAGCAGGTGAACTATCCCGGCACTCGATCGGGCACCGTTCGGATACTCGCCGTACTTGGCAACGCCACTGGCCTCAATACCCAAATCGATCAGGCACTGCTAAACCAGCTGCCTGGTGCCGATGTCCACGTTTTAAAAGAACCCAGCCGAGAAGCGTTTAACCAGGCCCTATGGGATGAGCAAGGCTGGGATATTTTGTTCTTTGCCGGACACAGCAGCAGCAACAACCCTTGCTTTAAAGCAGAGTCATCCCCAGGGAGCACTCCCAATACACTGCAAGACGAGCAAAAAACTTTTACGCAAACCTCCCAAAAGCGAGACCGTGGACAAGGCAGCATTATGCTAAACGCCACCGACCCGCTGACCATCCCTCAGCTAAAGCACGCGCTCACAAAAGCTATCGATCGCGGCCTCAACACAGCGATATTCAACTCCTGCGACGGCCTAGGACTCGCCGCTGACCTCGCCGAGCTTCACATTCCGCAGGTGTTAGTCATGCGCGAACCTGTTCCCGATCCGGTTGCCCATGCCTTTTTGCAGGGCTTTCTAAAGTCTTTTTCAGCTGGCGTTCCCTTTTACTTAGCCGTCCGCGAAGCTCGCGAGAAGCTTCAGGGGCTAGAGGCTCGCTATCCTTGCGCTACCTGGCTTCCCGTCATTGTACAAAATCTTGCCGAGACACCTCCTACCTGGCACTCTCTTCAAGGAAAACCTAAACCCGTCGCAACTCAAAGCACTGCACTGCTGCGCCCACAACAACAGCCTGCTCAAACGCCAACACTACCGGCCTGCGCGCTCCTTCGTGCCTTTTCTTGGCGCGCAAGCCTTATTTCAACAGCTATTATTAGCACCCTGTTGCTGCTCCCTCGCTGGCTAGGGCTACTGATGCCGTTAGAACTCGCTGCTTACGATGTACTCCTGCGGCAGCGGGCGTTTGAGCCCCTAGACGATCAGCTGCTGATAGTGACCAATACCACTGAAGACATCGCTAACTATCCTTTTTCAGAGGACGAGCCCTCATTGTCCAATGAAACGCTACTAAAGGTTCTAAACAAACTTGAACCGCTAGAGCCAGAAGTCATCGGCCTCGATATTTATCACAATCAGCCTGAGCCACTACCCGCTTTAGAACAGAAAATTAAAACAGCTGATAACTTGTTCTTCATTTGCAAAGCTGAAGATCCAACAACCAATACACCTGCGATCAATCCACCGCCAGCATTGGCAGACAGCACAAGAGTAGGCTACAGCGATTTTTTTGGAGATGGCTCGCAATACGTATTGCGCCGTCAGCTGCTCGGTTTTTCAGGGAATCCACCCTGCAATCCAGAGTTCACGTTTAGCGCAGCGATCGCACAACGCTATCTCACCGCCACCGCTGGCCTTGCCTTCGACGGCGACAACTTAGGCGAGATGCCTTTACCCACCATCAACAGCCTATCTTTTGGCAGCTATGCCGGCTTAGAACGTGCGCCACAAATCATGCTGAACTATCGCATTGTCAAAGATGCCATAGACAAGACAGGCTGCGGCGACGTGGTTGAAGCGCCAGCTCGCTGCATCACCGTCACAGACCTTCTGGCCAGCTCTGAGTCAGATCTGCGCGGCCTCGTGGAAAATCGAATTGTGCTCATTGGTACCACCGCGCCCGAAGTGATTGATACCCCACTGATTGAAGATAGCGATCTTTGGTATACCCCTTACACGGCCATTTCTCCCAAACAACACACTGCGCCTGGGCTCTTTCTTCAGGCACAAATGGTCAGCCAGTTAATTAACGCAGTCGGTGAGGAAAATCGTCTGCTGCTTACCAGCTGGCCGGAGTGGAAAGAGATTATTTGGATTGTTGGGTGGGGATTTTTGGGTGGCTGTATTGGCAAGACTCTTGGATTAAAAAATCTTTGCCTTAGGTTACTGCTCGCAGAAGGGCTGCTGCTACTGGCCTGCTGGCTGTGGCTTACCCGCGCTGGGCTGTGGATCCCTTGGGTGCCGAGTGCGATCGCGCTACCCGCCACCGCCGTTCTCCACAAAAGCAACGTTATAAAAAAACGCTCAACGCCTAAAGCACTCTTAAAGCACTTCTAGAACCCGCTCAACATTATCATCCCTCACTCTCTAAGCATCGCCATGAAATCTTGTTCTCTTACAATCACCCTCACCACCGCTGTCCTATCAGCGATCTCTTCGCTGGCTGTGTCTTCCTCACTGCCCGCTGCCGCCCAAGACCTACCGCCTTTGCCCATCCAGTTTGAAGGCCGACGAAACTGGCTAAACCCTGGCCAGCCCGGCGGGCGCAGACGGGGCGGTGGCGCGCGGGGAAGCTGCCAAACCGATCGGCCCCTCACCGCACTGGCCTATGCCGATAGCACCACCAGCGAAGAACTGGGCGTAGTGAGCACTGACGAAAATGTAGGCTCGCTCACCACCCAATCGCAGCCAGTGCTGTGGTTTTATTTACCAGAGGCGATTTCGAGCGATCGCGCGCCAGAACTCATCATTAAAAACAGCCGTGAAGATGTGTTGTTTCAAGGTGCGATCGCCGGTCAAACCGACGACAGCGGCATCATTAGCGTCCCGATGGCCATTAGCCTAGAGCCCGAAGAAACCTACCGGTGGTTCCTTACCCTTGAGTGCGATGAGAGCGAAAGCACCACCGTCAACGGTTGGATAGAGCGCCGCCCCCCCAACTCAGACCTAAGCCGCACCTTCAGCCAAGCCAACCCTCGCAACCGCGTCGCCCTATACGCCAACTATGGCTATGTGCAAGATGCCCTAAGCGAGCTGGTTTCTTTACGACTCACCAACCCTGATGATGCGGCCATCTCTCAAACCTGGAATGCCTTCCTCACCCAGCTAGATCTCACTGACTTAACCGATGCCCCCCTTCTAGACTGTTGCCAACTTGCCAGCGCAGACAGCCCAAGTATTGAGGAAGCCTCACCCGAGGAAACAGAAGTCATCCCGACAGACTCAATCTACGAAGAAGAGGCTGAGGAGGCCGAAGACGCTGAAGAGGTTGATAGCCGATCTGTTTTGCAGAGAGCTAGAGATAAAGGTTAGTGAAGAGGGCCATTAAGCAGTTAGATTTTCAGCAGTCGGGCCATCAAGCAGTTGGGTTCTCAGCAGTCGGGCGGCAGCGTGAATGTTAAGAAAAAAATAACCCGCGTGAGTACCTGCAGAATTTCCGATTTTCGCCCCGATAGGTCACTATACAGCGTTTCTAAAAGAACATGAAAACTGACCGCCCCCACGATAACGCCCCGAAGAATCCTGACTTCAGCATTCTACGCGCGGCGTTAGCAGGTCTTCAAGATGGCTTTATTGTTGCGAGCCAAACCGGCCATATTGAAAAAATCAATGCCCCTGCCGAACGTATTTGCAGCCTGCTTTCAGCTGAAACAGAGACACTCCCCCTCGAAATTTGGCGCATGTGCCTCTCAGCCCTTAAAAACCAAGGCGTGCTCTCCTTTCAAAATATTGGGATTGACGCCGAAATCATTCTGCCTGATATCGGCAGCGTTCGCGTTCGCGTTCAAAATATCTGCCTTGAGCAAACGCCCTATTTACTCATCGTCTTAGAAGATAGGCAGCAAACCATCCGCAATAAAGCCCTCTCTGATGCAGCCCTATTTGGCCTCACCAAAAGAGAGACCGAAGTCTGGCAGCTCCGCCTACGCGGCGCAGACTACAACGAAATTTCAACCACCCTTTGGATCAGTCTAAACACCGTAAAAAAGCACGTTAAGAACATTCTTGCCAAGCGCAGCACCCACGAAGATGACATAGAATTTGGCCTGATGGCATGACTCTCATCTATGAATCGGTAAATGATCGGTATGATTTGACTAGCATATCGGTTTCTTATGTTCTCCAGACTGTGGCTAACTCGCACCAGCCGTCGCCGTTTTCTGCGGCGATCGCCCCCTTTCTTTCTCGCCTACGCCCTCACCGCCTGTGGCCATACTGCCCAGCGATCGCGCCTCAGCCAGGCTCAGACACCCCCTCAAGAGCCCTCTTCGCGCCTATCGCCCACGCCAGCTTGTGGTGATGGTGGGCCCACACCTAGCCAAACACCGGGTCCGTTTTACACGCCCAATTCGCCGTTGCGCCAGTCGCTACTCACACCAGATACCGCAGGCGTTCAACTCATTGTGACAGGGCAGGTGCTCACAACAGAATGCCTACCACTGGCCAACAGCCTGATTGACGTTTGGCACACAGATAGCCAAGGAGCCTACGACAACGACGGCAATAACCTTCGAGGACATCAGTTTACCGATGCGGAGGGACGTTACTGGCTCGAAACAATTATTCCAGGGGCGTATCCAGGGCGGACCCGCCACTTGCACGTTAAGGTGCAAGCTCCAGATCGTCCGATGCTGACAACTCAGCTTTATTTTCCTCAAGAGCCCCTCAACGAAAGAGACTTTCTCTTTGAGCCAGCGTTATTGATGACGATGCAAGAAACCGCTGAAGACAAGCTTGAGAATAAGCTGGCTCACTTTGATTTTGTGATTGGATAACGCCCTTTGATAACGCATCTGAATCATGCACCTGAATTATGCCATAGCCAGAGGGCTGCTCACTCAGCGATCGCCCACTGGCTGTGATGTAATCAAGCTTCTATTTAGTAAGGGCGCGGTGCCAAAGATGGTACAAAAGGGCTCATCGCCCTTTGCCTGATTAAAACCGTAGAACAGAATACAGAAACTCCCAAATTTATTTTTTATAGTAATGTCATATTGATCCATCCACTCCATCTATTCACTCTGCGGGCTTGGCAAATGTTGGCAGCTACTCTGTATTTTTTAGCCTTAGGTCCTAGCCACACTCCCAACAACTTGAACACCAAGGAAGGAAGACTTCATAAGCACCTCCTCAAATGGAATGGAGTCGGTTCACCCTACGCTTACGCCCTTCGATAAAGCGTTGCTTTACCGCTGATTTTTATGTTCTTGTGATCTAAGGCTTTACTTACACAGCTTTCAGTGCGGCTGAACCCGTTACGCCATAGCTTTGTAAGTGGTGATTCTGTCGAGGATAGCTGGAAAAAATCGGCATTAACGCATTTTTTTAAAGCGCCCGAAAATGATTAAAGCATCACACCCTGCTTTCTGTTGTTAGGGTGCTGCTTTGAAATGCGTTTAAGCCTAAGAGGAGTTGCTTGTATTTTATGCCTATTTCACTGACCGACAAAATTGTTTTAATTACAGGCGCTAGCAGCGGTATTGGGGCCTCCTGTGCACATTACTTTGCAGAAGCTGGTGCTCGAGTGATTCTATCGGCTCGCCGCAAGGACAAGCTTCTTGCACTTGCCGATATGCTTCAACAAAAGTATCAGGCGACAACCCTGCTGCTGCCTCTAGATCTACAGCAATCAGAAGCTGTTCATGATGCAATTAAAGGACTTCCTGCCGATTGGGCAGAGATTGATATCCTGATTAACAATGCAGGGCTCAGTCGCGGCCTAGATAAACAATACGAAGCCCCCTTGCAGGATTGGGAAGAGATGATTGATACCAACATTAAGGGCTTGCTGTACATGACCAGGGCGATCGCACCGGGAATGGTGGCCCGCCAGGCGGGACATATCATCAACATCGGCTCAATTGCTGCGCGCTACACCTATCCGGGTGGCAGCGTTTACTGTGCGACAAAAGCTGCTGTTAAGGTCCTCACCGAAGGGTTAAAAATAGATCTGCTGGGGACCCCTATTCGGGTCACCAATATTGAGCCTGGGCTGGTAGAAACAGGCTTTAGCGACGTGCGTTTTCGCGGTGACACCGACCGTGCAAAAAGTGTTTATAGCGGTATGACAGCGCTCACGCCTGACGATATTGCCGACAGTATTTTGTTTGCAGCCACCCGCCCGGCCCATGTCAACATTAGCGAAATTTATCTTATTCCCACCGACCAGTCTTCTGGCACGCTCATTAACCGACGCTCATAATGAGTACAGAATTCATTATTGTTGTCACTGTTGCGATCGCCTCGTTTGTGCGAGGGGTTTCTGGCTTTGGTGCGGCTCTCATTACCATGCCTGTGCTTTCAGGGCTTACAAGCATTGATGTCGCGGCTCCGCTGGTGGCGATTATTGGGTTAACGAACGATACAGTGTTGTGCTTGTACTATCGTCGTTCGTTTGAGTGGGACATTGTTACTAAGCTTTGGATGGGTTCGATTTTAGGCATTCCTGTGGGGTTCTTGATTTTGAGAGTTTTCCCTGGAAACCAGATGGTTTCAGTGTTGGGCCTGCTGATTACGGCCTACGCTATTTATGCATTGTTTGAGCCTAAGATACCTGTATTAAAGGCACAGCGGTGGCTATACGGCACTGGTTTTTTGTGCGGTGCGTTGGGCGGTAGCTACAACATTCCAGGTCCACCCATTATTTTGTACGGCAACAGTCAGCGCTGGAGCCAAGAAAAGTTTAAAAGTACTCTCAGCATTTTCTTTTGTGGCAATGCGTTGTTAGTGGTGTCGGGCCACGTTGCAGAAAGTCATTATCCCATCGCAGTTCTGCAACAATATTTGATCACCATTCCCAGTGTTATTGTTGGACTCTCCGTAGGCACTGTCCTGTCTAAATTCTTTAATCCATGGATGTTTCGCAGGGCCGTCCTGATGATATTGATGGTTATTGGCATTCGGCTTTTCGTACTGGGGTTGCAGTCATAATCGTGATGTAATCTCTTCTAAAAGTTAGGACTTCAAGACTTCCTTTAAGAACAGAACGTGTTAACCGTATCTGAAGATACATTAGATTTTTGTCAGATTGTTAACCTACTGTAAAAGACAGTATTTGATTGTTGAATATTTGGTTGTTGGTAAAGACAAGCCTCTAGTTTCTCTTCAAAAAATTTTGTTGCATATCAGGAGCTTCTTCCCATGGTTACAGGGTTAAGTCGAAAAATGCGGGTTCAAGAGAGTCCTCTGCAAGCAACTCATGAGTCAGAGAAATGCGACCACCAAGGTGATGATCAAGGCCAGGTGCAGCGCCAGGGTACTGATCGAAAGAGTACTGATCAAAAGGGTCGTAATCAAGGCACTGTTTCAGCATCTAACGTTTCAGCATCTGAGCTAGAAAAAATGGATGTTGACTCCGTGTGGCATGCCTTGGCCCAGCATAAGCCTTTCGCCCAAAAGCCTCCTAAGTGTATGCAGCAAGCGTCAGGCTGCTACGTCACCGATGCTAAGGGGGTCAATTATTTTGATGGGGTTTCAGGCCTTTGGTGCGTCAATGTAGGCTATGGCCGACAGGAGATGGCCGATGTTGCTTACGCCCAGCTGTTGAACTTGGCCTATTCACCACTAACGATGAGTCATGAGCCGGGTATCCGTTTGGCTCATAAACTGTTGGACTTGTTGGGCTATGAGGGAAAAGTGTTTTTCTCGACCAGTGGCTCGGAAGCGAATGAAACCGCCTTTAAAATTGCCCGTCAGTACCAGGCTCAAACAGCGGTGGCTGGTTCGGGCTCTCGCTACAAAATCATCTCTCGATACCGAGGCTACCATGGCACTACAATGGGAGCTTTAAGTGCCACTGCCCAGGCCGATCGCAAGCTCAAGTTTGGACCATTAGTACCGGGCTTTCTTCATGTGAATCCGCCTTACTACTACCGATTTGGTGAGGGAAGGACTGAGGCAGACTACAATGCAGCCTGTTTGCGCGAGCTAGAGCAAACCATTCTTTACGAAGGTGCCGACTCTGTAGCGGCGGTGATTGTAGAACCTGTTATCTCTGGGGGTGGGGTGATTCCGCCAACAGAAGGATACTTGCGCGGGGTGAGAGAGATTTGCGATCGCACTGGCATTCTGCTGATTTTTGATGAGGTGGTCAACGGTTTTGGCCGCACGGGCCGTATGTTTGGTCATCAGCATTGGGACGTAGAGCCCGACATCATTTGCTTTGCGAAGGGACTCACCAGCGGCTACATGCCACTGTCAGCCACTGTGGTAAAACAACATATTTTTGAAGCCTTCTTAGATGAGCCCGGTACAAGCAGTCACTTCAGCCATATTAGTACCTATGGGGGCACGCCGGCTGCCACCGCTGTGGCCCTGCGCAACATTGAAATTATTGAAAGAGAACAGCTCGCCGATCGGGCTGCTGAAATGGGTGAGTACCTAATGGCGCGCTGGCAAGGGCTGCTTGCCCATCCAAACGTGGGCGATGTGCGGGGCAAAGGATTGTTAATAGGAATAGAGCTGGTTAAGGACAAAACCACTAAAGCGCCCTTAGAAGGAGATTTGGTAGCAGCCGTCAACAAATACTGCTTGGAACAACAGGTGATGATTGGTCGCAATGCGAATACGATTCCAGGCTTTACGAATGTACTGATTGTTTGTCCGCCGCTGGTGATCACTCATGAAGAAGCAGACCGCTTAGCCGATACCGTGCAGGCTGCTATTTTTGCCCTGCCGCAATAATCTTGTTGTTTTAGACAAGGCTTGTTTACCGATTTTCTGTGACTATTTTTTTGCCTCATCAAACACTTTTCTCTTGCGAGCTCACCTAGCATGAAACAAGCATTTCCTCGACTCAGGCAGCATTTTTTCAGTCGAACAACTCGCTTTTGGAACGGCCTTCGGAACAGCCCTCAGTCTCTGGGTCTCCCTATTTCAGGGGCTATACTTGTTGGAGCTGTACTCGTTGAGACCATGATTTCTCCGCGCGCAGCCTTAGCTCAAGAGGCTGAGGCCACAGGAGGCTTTCTAGGAGGGATTGAGGCCCTTTTTCAAAGTGTTGTTGATGTCCTCAATCTGATTTTCTACTTTAGAATCGGTGGTGAAAACGGATTCCCCTTCATTGTGCTTTGGCTGGTCATTGGCGCAATCTTTTTCACCTTTCGTCTCAAATTCATCAATATTCGCGCCTTTAAGCATGCCATTGAGGTGGTGCAGGGCAAGTACGACAGTGCAGAAGACGAGGGCGATGTTTCCCATTTCCAAGCCTTAGCAGCCGCCCTCTCTGGCACAGTGGGAATCGGCAATATTGCGGGGGTCGCGATCGCCATTCGCCTCGGCGGTCCTGGCGCGGCTTTTTGGATGACCATGGCGGGCTTTTTAGGCATGTCCAGTAAGCTAGCTGAGTGCACACTAGGGCAAAAGTACCGCGTAATTAAGCCCGATGGCACCGTCGGTGGTGGCCCGATGTACTATCTCTCACGAGGGCTCTCAGCGATGGGAATGGCAAGGGTAGGACAAGGGCTCGCCACTGTTTTTGCAATCTTTTGTGCGATTGGCAGCCTGGGTATTGGCAACATGTTTCAGGCGAACCAAGCCTTTGCGGCAGTCTCCAATGTGCTGCCCTTTTTGAGTAGCTTGAGCTGGCTGTTTGGCTTGGTGTTAGCCGCCATTGTTGGCTTGGTGATTATCGGGGGGATTGAGCGAATTGGGGCGGTTGCTGGCTTTTTAGTCCCCGCAATGGCGGTGATTTATGCTCTGGCTTGCTTTTGGGTAATCCTGGTGAATTTGCCATCGCTGCCCGGCGCGATTGGCACAATTATTAGCACCGCTTTTAATCCTGATGCCTTAGCGGGTGGTGCGATTGGTGCGATTGTTGTGGGCTTTCAACGGGCGGCGTTTTCCAATGAGGCGGGGCTGGGTTCGGCGGCAATCGCCCACTCTGCTGCCCGCACAGATGAACCCGTAAGAGAAGGGATTGTTGCGCTACTAGAGCCCTTTATTGACACCATGTTCATTTGTAATCTCACAGCGATTGTGATTGTGCTGACGGGCGTTTATGCGGACCCAACCGCTGCTGATCTAGATGGCGCGCAGCTCTCAGCCGCGTCATTTGCCCAGGTCATTACCTGGTTTCCCTATGTGATTGCCGTCGCCGGGTTCCTATTCGCGATTTCTACCATGATCTCCTGGAGTTACTATGGCCAGCAGGCTTGGGCTTATCTCTTTGGTGAGAGTACAGTGAACACCTACAAAATTATCTTTTTAGCCTGCGTTTTTGTTGGTTCTGTGGTGAACCTAGGGCCAGTGCTTGACTTCAGCGATATTATGGCACTAGCGATGTCTTTGCCTAATCTCATGGGCTGCTTTTTAATGTCCGGACTGATTGCCAAGGAGCTTGACAGCTATATGGCCCGGTTAAAGACTGGAGAGATGCTGCCAGAACCAGAGCCCGCTAGAAGCGTTATCTTGAAGTAACGTCTTGAAATAATGTCTTGGAATAAGTGGAGAGATTTTATGAGTTGGTTAAAAAAAGAATCGGTTCTTGTTCCCATTGATTTTTCAGACCTTTCTTACCAGGCGATCGCACCCGCGAAAGAATTTGTTGACTCTCTGTCATCGCTTAAACTCATTCATGTATTATCGCCCCTGCACCCTGCCGATCCGGCTGCGATGTGGGACACCCTTAGCGACGACGATCGCAAGCAAAAAGTAAAAGTGTTTTTGAGTGAGAAGCTCGTCGAGCTGGGCTTTGAGAATATTCCTGCGGAAGTTGTCATTGGTGATACTGCCGAGCAGATTGTGGAATACGCCGAGGCAATTAAGGCTGATCTCATTGTGATGCCTTCCCACGGCTACCAAGGTGCCAAGCGATTTTTGCTAGGCTCAGTAGCAGAGCGAGTGATGCGTCTATCGTCTTGTCCTATTCTTATTCTTAAGTAAGCCGTTGTGAACGCTTTGGGAAGGCTTCTCAGTAGATTGCAATATCAACGAAATATCGGCAATCGACGCTAGGAATACTCTCTTCGGCGGCGTTGTTGGCTGGTAAGCCCCATCAAACCAACCGCCAGTAGCGTGAGCACAGACGTAGGCTCCGGAACTGCTTGCGCATCGTCTTGTTCAAAATCGGCGCGATAAACACCTGCAGAACCATCTGCAAAGTTGGCGTTGAAGGTGAATTGACCTAGGTTGTTTAGGCCAGTTTGCTGCGTAAAACTTAAGGCGGTAACGGTAGAGCCAAAGAAGTCATCGCCGATGGCAATGACGCGATCGCTCACCGGATCTGCACCTGCGAACAGGCCAATGTCGCCATTATCTAACCCAGCGCCGAACACCAAAGCCCCTGCGTTGTTAATCGCCGGTCTGGTAAAGGTACTAAAGTCACCGCTCGTATCTACAATCAGTGAGATGTCCGCATCGTCTTGAATAAAAATACCCTGTAGCGATTCAGCCTCGTCGTTTAAAAACAGCGTGTCGAAAGCGACGGCCTTACCGTCATTGAGCGTGGGCCCTTCGATCGTACCAAACCCTAATGGATCGGGCAGTGGGACGGGTGCACCAGCGCTCTCACGCAGGAAAATAGCATCCCCGTCATCAGCGACAGCCGCGATCGCAAAAAAGGCAACGTCGTTATTGTTGTTGAGTGAAAATCTAAAAATATCAAATCCAGGCGATTTGGCGATGGTTGTGATTGCGTTGCCTTCAAACAGATGAAGTGATAAATCACCAGTGCCGAAATCACTGGCCTGAAAAGCAACGCTGCCGGCTTCATTAATATCAGGTGCGGAAAAGGCATCAGGAAGAAATCCAAGTTGGCCAAGCGCAGTCGCTGGGGTGACGATGGGTGTAATGATGTTGCCATCGCTAGTGAAAAGCCCCGGCGTGCTGTTATCACTAAAGGCGACGGTACCATCACTGTTGAAGTCAATACCTTCTATATCCACTAAGCCGGCACCGAAAGGGACAACAGGGGCGATCGCACCACCGTCTCCCTGAAAAATACCCAGCTGCCCAGCGGCTTCAGCAGTAAAAGCCACTTCGCCCAGGTCATTAATAGCCGTCGCCTGAAAACCGGTAAAGTCCGATGTTTTGGTATTGGCAATTTCAGTAAAGGTAAAGGCTTGAGCCCTAGCCCCTGAAAGCGCCGCAAAGCTAAGACTCGTCGCTATCAACAAGCGAGCGCTTTTAGTAGCAAGCATATTAATTACCTCAATTAATTCTGATAACGACTATTTTCGAAGTGAATGTTAACGAATAATTGAGGTGATGCCGTCGAGCTGATGAGTCATTCACTAAAACTTTAATCTGAGGAGGATACCGCCATCGGGCGCTCTCCTGACGATACGTAAATGGCATGTGAGCTTATTAAAGGAAGCCTTAATTCTCTCTGTGGGCATTAAAAAATACTCGTCGTTTTGCACAAATTTTGCACAGCTGTTTTGTTATAGGGTTGCCAGTAAACCGTGCCGTTCTTTGGATTAGCAAATTAACTTATATAACAGGAAAGTCTTTTCTCTCTAATCATTTTGTAAGTTTAAACCTATTCAGATCTGACAGGCTTCGTTCTGTTTTGTATGAAGCCCATGAGGTTCTTGGCAATCCAAGGACGGAGCTTTTTCTCTTCACTAAGTCACCCTCTCAATAATATTTTTGGCAGTGCCACTTAGGCAGTGTTCTCACTTCAGCGCTATTTAGATAGCGCCAACCTGGCGAACTCAGGCATAAAACCCATATCTCAAGGGGTTTACGGCATTTGCTATGCAGTAAGGTAACTTGCTGTATGAAGCTGACGATACGCCGCTGAGGTTGCTGCCTCTCTACCAACAGTAAGGGTCAGTGATTCTCTATGCCAAACGCATGGAGGACTATTTCTCCTATGGATTGGTATTAGGGTTTCTCTCTTTTGAGATTGCCAGGATATGCTCACACCTTGATAACAGCAGTCTAGTGCTTGAAAAGGAAAGTTGTGCAATTTTTGTGCGGATGACAGCTTTTGGTGAAAAGAGATTTTTAGTCGTTTTTTAACGCAAATAAGGAGAGTTCAATGACCATTAGCCCCCCGGAACCGGGGAAAGAAGTGAAGGTCGTGGTTGATCAAAATCCGGTGCCCGTCAGCTTTGAAAAGTGGGCAAAGCCGGGTCATTTTGACCGTACGTTGGCCAGAGGTCCCAAAACAACAACCTGGATTTGGGATTTGCACGCTGACGCTCACGATTTCGACAGTCACACCAGTGACTTGGAAGACGTCTCTCGAAAGATATTCAGCGCCCATTTTGGCCATTTAGCCGTAGTTTTTATCTGGCTCAGTGGCATGTATTTCCACGGTGCTAAGTTCTCAAACTATGAAGCTTGGCTGACTAACCCGACCGGTATTAAACCCAGTGCTCAAGTGGCTTGGCCTATTTTTGGTCAAGAGATTTTGAACGCAGACGTCGGCGGTGGTTTCCACGGCATTCAAATTACTTCTGGTCTTTTTCAACTGTGGCGGGCCAACGGAATTACGAATTCCTTCCAGCTGTATTGTACGGCTATGGGTGCCCTGGTGATGGCGGCTTTAATGCTGTTCGCCGGCTGGTTTCACTACCATCGAAAAGCACCCAAATTAGAGTGGTTTCAAAATGTAGAGTCCATGATGAACCACCACCTAGCAGGACTGCTAGGGCTGGGATGTCTGGGCTACGCGGGGCAGCAAATCCATGTGTCTTTGCCTATTAATGCTTGCCTGAACGCGATTGACGCCGGTCAGCCGTTAACGGTAGGTGGCCGAGTCATTGATTCGATAGCGGCGATTCCGCTTCCCCATGATTGGATTTTGACCCCGGCTTTAATGGCCGATATCTATCCGAGCTTCGCTAAAGGGCTGGTGCCATTTTTCACACTGAACTGGGGCGCTTATGCTGATTTTCTCACCTTTAACGGCGGGCTAAATCCTCTTACAGGTGGACTTTGGCTTACAGATACGGCTCACCATCATTTGGCACTGGCAGTGCTGTTTATTGTTGCCGGTCACTTCTATCGAACAAACTGGGGCATTGGCCACAGCTTCAAAGAAGTGTTAGAAGCCCACAAGGGGCCTTTCACTGGCGAAGGGCACAAGGGCATGTACGAGATTTTCACCACCTCTTGGCACTGCCATTTAGCTTGGCATTTGGCTTGGATGGGCTCGCTATCTATTTTGGTGGCGCATCACATGTATTCCATGCCGCCCTATCCCTACATTGCTACGGACTATCCCACGCAGCTTTCTCTCTTTACTCACCACATGTGGATTGGCGGGTTCTTGATTGTCGGCGCGGGCGCTCATGCAGCCATTTTCATGGTGCGTGACTACATACCATCTACCCATGTCGATAACCTGCTGGACCGGGTGTTGCGGCATCGAGATGCGATTATATCTCATTTAAATTGGGTGTGTATTTTCTTAGGCTTCCACAGCTTTGGACTCTACATTCATAACGACACGATGCGAGCGTTTGGGCGTCCGCAGGATCTGTTCTCCGATACGGGTATCCAGCTCCAGCCGGTGTTTGCACAGTGGGTACAGCATTTACACGCCGCTGCCGCAGGCGCAACTGCGCCGGGTGCGATCGCTGGAGTCAGCCCTGTTTTTGGAGAGCAAATGATTGCGGTGGGCGGTAAAGTCGCCATGGCTCCGATTCCGTTGGGCACTGCCGACTTTATGATTCACCACATCCATGCGTTTACAATCCACGTCACGGTTCTAATTTTGCTCAAAGGGGTGCTATTTGCACGGAGTTCGCGGCTGGTTCCCGATAAGTCAGAGCTGGGTTTCCGGTTCCCTTGTGATGGGCCAGGTCGAGGCGGCACCTGTCAGGTGTCAGCTTGGGACCATGTGTTCCTGGGGTTGTTTTGGATGTACAACTCTCTATCGATTGTGATTTTCCACTTTAGTTGGAAAATGCAGTCCGATGTGTGGGGCAGCGTTTCTGACAATGGAACGGTTTCTCACATTACCGCCGGTAACTTTGCCCAGAGTGCTATCACCATTAATGGCTGGCTTAGAGACTTCTTGTGGGCTCAGGCTTCGCAGGTCATTGGCTCTTATGGGTCGCCGCTTTCGGCCTATGGTCTGTTGTTCTTAGGCGCACACTTTGTGTGGGCGTTTAGCCTCATGTTCCTCTTTAGCGGACGGGGCTACTGGCAAGAACTCATTGAGTCGATTGTTTGGGCACATAACAAGTTAAAAGTAGCCCCTGCGATTCAGCCTCGGGCCTTGAGTATCACTCAGGGTCGGGCGGTGGGTGTTGCCCACTATTTGCTGGGCGGAATTGCGACGACGTGGGCCTTTTTCCTGGCTCGCATTATCTCCGTTAGCTAGCAGTGCGTGAGTTAAAAGACCGCAAGCTAATTGTGTTTTGTTTACGTTTGAAAAACAACTGTTTTGAGAGTAATGGCAACTAAATTCCCGAAATTTAGCCAAGCGCTGGCCGAAGATCCGACCACCCGTCGGATCTGGTACGGGATTGCAACCGCTCACGATTTTGAAAGTCATGATGGTATGACGGAGGAGAATCTTTATCAAAAGATTTTTGCTTCTCACTTTGGCCATTTGGCAATTATCTTTTTGTGGACCTCTGGCAATCTCTTCCACGTTGCTTGGCAAGGAAACTTTGAGCGGTGGGCACAAGACCCCCTAAATGTTCGACCGATTGCCCACGCTATTTGGGATCCACAGTTTGGCACTCCAGCGGTGGATGCCTTTAGTCAGGCTGGGGCAAGCTATCCGGTCGATATTGCCTATTCAGGGGTGTATCACTGGTGGTACACCATTGGCATGCGCACCAATGCGCAGCTGTTTAATGGAGCAATGTTTTTGCTGCTGTTAGCGGCGGTCTTTTTATTCGCGGGCTGGCTGCATTTGCAGCCAAAGTTCCGCCCAGGACTGGCCTGGTTTAAGAATGCAGAATCTCGGATGAATCACCATTTAGCGGGTTTGTTTGGGGTGAGTTCATTGGCCTGGGCCGGTCACCTCATTCATGTGGCCATTCCGGCGTCGCGAGGGCAGAGCGTCACCTGGCGGAATCTGATGACGTCGCCACCGCACCCAGCTGGGCTCAAGCCCTTCTTTACAGGGCACTGGGCAGCTTATGCCCAAAACCCAGATACTGCGGGGCATGTATTTAGTACATCTGACGGGGCAGGGACGGCGATTCTGACCTTTTTAGGTGGGTTTCATCCGCAGACCGAAGCGATGTGGCTAACCGATATTGCTCACCATCATTTGGCGATCGCAGTTATTTTCATTGTGGCCGGTCACATGTACCGCACCAACTGGGGGATTGGTCACAGCATGAAGGAAATCCTAGAGGCTCATAAGCCCCCTAAAGGAGGCTTGGGCAATGCGCATCAAGGGATTTACGATACCTACAACAACTCGCTGCACTTTCAGCTAGGCTGGCATCTCGCCGCCCTAGGTGTGGTTACCTCCCTAGTGGCGCAGCACATGTACTCCATGCCCTCCTATGCGTTTATCGCACGGGACTACACCACCCAAGCAGCGCTCTATACGCATCACCAGTACATTGCTGGCTTCCTGATGCTAGGCGCGTTTGCCCACGGAGCGATTTTCCTCGTGCGAGACTACGACCCAATTGCCAATGAGAACAATGTGCTAGCACGGGTTCTCGATCATAAAGAGGCAATTATCTCTCACCTAAGCTGGGTCTCTTTGTTCTTGGGCTTTCACACCCTTGGGCTCTATGTTCATAACGATGTAGTTGTGGCCTTTGGCACCCCAGAGAAACAGATTTTGGTCGAGCCTGTGTTCGCCCAGTGGATTCAGGCCTCTCATGGCAAGCTGCTCTATGGGTTTGATACGCTGCTCTCTAACCCGGACAGCATAGCTGCAACCGCTTGGCCAAACTACGCGAATGTGTGGCTGCCAGGGTGGCTAGATGCGATTAACAGTGGCACCAACTCCCTGTTTTTAGCCATTGGACCAGGAGACTTTTTGGTTCACCATGCGATCGCCCTGGGCTTGCATACAACGACCCTGGTGTTAGTAAAAGGTGCCCTAGATGCTCGTGGCTCCAAGCTCATGCCAGACAAAAAAGACTTTGGCTACAGCTTCCCCTGTGACGGCCCTGGCCGAGGCGGGACCTGCGATATCTCTGCCTGGGATTCTGTTTACCTGGCGGCATTCTGGATGCTAAATACCATTGCCTGGTTGACCTTTTATTGGCACTGGAAACACTTGGCGATATGGAGCGGCAACGTCGCTCAGTTCAACGAGTCTTCAACCTACCTGATGGGCTGGTTTAAAGATTATCTCTGGCTCAACTCTGCCCAGCTGATTAATGGCTACAATCCCTATGGGATGAACAACATCGCCATTTGGGCTTGGATTTTCCTAGCAGCTCACCTATGCTGGGCCGTTGGATTCATGTTCCTAATTTCCTGGCGAGGGTACTGGCAGGAGCTGATTGAAACCCTGGTGTGGGCACACGAACGCACGCCCCTAGCTAGCCTCGTACGCTGGAAGGACAAGCCAGTGGCACTCTCCATTGTGCAGGCTCGCGTTGTGGGACTCACGCACTTTGCCGTCGGCTTTGTCTTTACCTTTGCAGCCTTTCTGATCGCATCAACCGCGAGTCAGTTTGGCGGGGTTTAGCAGGCCGCTGTTTTACAAGTTTGAGACGGTCTGAGACTCTCCTCTCTACGTCTCATAACAAAGTCCTGGCCGCTTTGGGTAGTTAGGCCAGGACTTTTCTCTTTTTTGACTACAGACACCTCTTACGAGATAGGCAATACCCTCAGCAACTGTCCATCTCGTCAAGCACTCTATTCCGTTATTGGAGCAATACCTATGACAGAGCAATTTATCAAGCCCTATCAGGGCAATCCTGAACTGGGACACCTTTCTACCCCAATTAGTGATTCTGGATTAGTTCGCGCGTTTATTAACAACTTACCGGCCTACCGCCCCGGCCTTGCGCCCCTCATGCGAGGGCTAGAAATTGGCTTGGCCCACGGCTATTTTTTAGTCGGTCCAGAAGTAGTAGTAGGCGCCCTACGTGATTACGAACAGGCCCCTTACTTTGGCGGATTTATCACAGCGGTGGCGCTGGTGCTGTTGGGGACAACAGGGATGAATGTGTATGGCCGGGTAAACTGCCCAACCGCAGCCAACAGTGCACCTGGTACCGACCGACTCAAAACCGCTGAAGGGTGGAGCGAGTTTGCCGGTGGTTTCTTCATTGGGGGTATGGGTGGGGCCTACATGGCCTACCTGTTGCTGGCGCACTTCAGCGAAGTCGATGCTATTTTCAGAGGCTTGGTGAACTAATTTCGAGTTGTTTTACCACGACTATTATCACAACAATTAAGGAGTTGATTATGGATGCCACTTACACCGCTTCCTGGCTACCCTGGATTTTAATCCCAGTAGTTTGCTGGCTGTTGCCAGTCATTTCAATAACAGCGCTCATGTTTTATATAGAGGGTGACGCGGCTTAACGCGTGCTCAATTGTTCTCCAACCCTAGTTCAGCACATTCTCTTTTGCTAACGCTTTGTTATTAATCTCTTCTAAAAAAGAGATCTCGCAAAAGAGAATGCGCGCTTAATATCAGCGCTATATGCAGAAAAACAAAGCCAGAAAAACAGAAAAAACCAGTCACTCAACTGTGTCGTTATGTGGGTTGACTTGATAATGCAGCCGCATAACGTCATTTTTATATTCGTGTCTTTCGGTTAGAGTCAAAGTCGTTTGCGTGATCGCCTCAGAAAAAAGCGGAATGCCAGATCCCATTAAGAATGGATTGACCTTCAAAATTAGCTGATCAATCAAATGTTGTGAAAACAGCGTCGCGGCTAAAGTCGCACCACCACACAGCCAAATTCCTTTACCAGCTGCCTGCTTCAGCGCCATCACTCGCTCAATAGGCTGCTGGAAAATCAGCTCAACTGCTGGGTCTGGGCTTTCTGAGAGTGTCCGAGAAAAGAGATACTGCTTCATGTGTGAGTAGGGACTCGTGATGCCCTCTTGCAGCCCTATTTCGTAGGTCTTCCGTCCCATCAGAACAGTGTCAAAGCACTGATTTTCCGATTGGATACCCATCGCCGCACGGAGGTGGGAAGGGACAGTTTCTGGAAAGGTCGAAAAGATCTCTGCCAAGTAGTCCTGCTCTTGAGAAAATCCATCGTGCGCGCCATTGGACTGAGCAATGAAACCATCCACGCTACAGGCCACATAATAAGTGAGTTTTCGCATATTAAAATCCTTTTTGTTAAGTGTGTTTTTCTCTAAGGCAAAAGTACAGCTTCAGTTATAGAAAGCGCGATCAGATATTGCAGTACCCTAACGGGTGGTTTTTGAGAGAAGATTGTCAGCGCAGATATTGGGCAAGAATCCCAAAAGAGCCCAAGAGAGATAAATAGCCGTAAGCATGGAGCAGCCCCGAAAGGAAGGGTGCTGGTAGCATCAGAACTCACTAAAACAGATCGCCAAAGGATTACGTTTTTTGTCCTCTTCTAACAAAGGTATAAAGCAACACAACCTCTCCTAATGCTTCCTCGTACGATAGCTCCAACTTTCAAATGCTTTTGAGTGGTAGGGGATAGACGATGATTTGGACTGGGTCACGACGGTGGATATACGCATTACTCGGGCTGTGGGCCGCTGTGATGCTGAGTCTGGGAAGTTTGTTTTTAGAGTATGAAAAAGTATTGGCAGCCGGCCACACAGAACATACTTTACCGGCCAATGCAGGGACTGTTCATTGGGGATATTTTAGTCAAACCCTAGCGCCCAAACTCACCATCGACTCTGGCGATACGGTAACCGTAGAAACGCTCACCCACCATGCAAATGACGATGCCGAACGCATGGTGGAAGGTGATGCGGGCGCAGAAAGTGTGTTTGCCTGGAGTGAAGAGGCCAAAGGCGTTGACTGGCGAGGCGCTGGGCCGATGGATGCTAAGGACTGACAACGAGTATGTTGTACATGGATTTAGCTACACCAACTATCTAACAGAATTAGGAGAGACGGCCCAGTCTGACATTTTTGAACAGTCTTCTGTAGATGGAGCAATGCGAGATGCCTTTCGCAAGATGCGTCACTTTTTAATGACGACTCAAAATCTCTCAGAGGATGAAGCGATTTCGCTGATGTCAGTGGCGGTAGACTTTGGGGTGACGCAGGTCGTGGATGGAAACTGGGGCGTACATGGTGCGATCGCCAAAAGCGTGCTGCCTAGCAGCTGATGCAATTAGGCACGCAAGCACTAACTTTGCGCGGAGGACTTTTGCAAGGGGGATGTCAGAAACCCGCCGCCTAGGCGGCCACCGCCGTCAGCTTATGGCGCAACATAGCCAAATAATCCGCGCGAAACTTTCTCAGCTGATAGTCCTGAGGATCATCTACTTTCATCGTTTCCCAGGCGGCTTTTTTATTCTTTTGGCGCTGCTGCTTAGCAGCTTCTATTGCAGCCTCTGTAACTAACACAGAGCCCTGAGTCATGCGCTCGTAACCGTAGTAGTCCATGTGCTCGGCAGTGAGTGTTTCAATCAGCTGAATATCGTCTAAACTCAACATTTTTTTGAACTTATCCACATTCGTCGGGACCGGCGCAGAGCTATTGGTTGCCCACAGGTCAGAGAGCCCAGAAAGACTTTTCGCTTCATGAGAGGATGAAATATCCAACATACTCTCTAAAAAAGGAATACCCAAAAAACCGCAGATCTTTTGTAAGACCGCAGCTTGGTTGGCGATAAAGTCCTCGTAGCGAATAGTAAGTACCTTTTCAGGATATTTCTGTGCTAACGCTCGCGCCGCCACCTGAGCCTTGTTCCAGGTAAGCGTGTTCAACACCGTGTCAAAGTCATGAATAATGGCGCGGTTAATACTGCTAATTTGCGCACGCGGATCGCGAACAACATGGAGAAAGCACATGTCATCAAACAGTGAAACCAGCTCCTCGGCATAGTGAACGCTATCTAGCGATTTATCCATCACAACCTTTGCCTGATGCTTTTGCCCTGCCAAAAAGAGCATTTCCCAGGTGATCGCATGAATGCTGCGGGGCCGATGCTGAAGCCGATCAAAAATGGCAACCGGATCTAGGCTAACGCCATCCCACTTCACCATTGTGGCAGCTTGCAAGCCCACCACATCGATCACGAGCTGAAAGTAATTGAAGTCGTTAGAGAGATCGCCGTACAGCGGCAAAAGTGGCATGAATTCCACAATGTGGAGCGGATACGGCGAGTAGAAATCATCCGAAAAGTTCAGCCGTAGCCGCAGCGCATGGCTCCCGCAGCGCCGAATTGGAATCATTAAAACCGGCTTGGGACGTTGTTGCTGAGGCACTGCCGTTGTTTCAGAAGGAACAGAGGGAACAGCTGGGGTTAAGCTCATGGTGATTTCCTAAAGGGGGCCTCTCAATCAGGCAGTGTCTTGTTCTCTTTGACTAGCTTTACTCTTGTGGCGTCAGCTGACAGATAGCCAGATTACGACTGCTCCATACTCTTCAGCGTTTCTTCTCGAATCAAGTCAAACACTTGGCGATTCAGCTGGGTGAATTCTGGCGTGAGCATGTCATCAACATGGCGAGGTCGGCTTAGGGGAATCTCTAATTCAGTCTTAATTCGACCCGGCTGCACGCCCATGATGAAAATGCGATCGCCCAAAAACACTGCTTCTTCAATATCGTGAGTCACAAACACAATGGTTGTTTTTAGCGTCTCCCACACCTCCAACAACAGCGCCTGCATCATGTGCCGCGTCTGCGCATCTAGCGCAGCAAACGGTTCATCCATGAGCAACACCGAAGGCGAATTCACCAGGGCACGAATAATGCTCGCCCGCTGCTTCATCCCGCCCGACAGCTCATTTGGGTAAGCATCTCGATACTTTGCCAAGCCCACCAGGTTCAAATATTCACCGACCATATCCTGTCGTTCGGACTTGGGCATTCCCTTTATCTTCAGCCCTAGCTCCACATTTTGAAACGTTGTTTTCCACGGCAGCAGCGAGTACTGCTGAAACACAAAGCCTCGATCAGCACCGGGCTTAGTCACCGGCTGCTGATCGACCATGACATAGCCGGCCGTCGGCTGAATAAACCCGGCAATAATGTTCAACAGCGTCGATTTTCCGCAGCCGGAAGGCCCCAAAAGACACACCAGTTCTCCCGGCTTAATATGGAAATTCACCGAGTCTAACACCTGGTTTGACTGGCCGCGAGGGCGCACTCTCTCCTTGCGAGAATCGCCAAAGATCATCGAAACCCCTTCCACCCTCACCTCGCCCTTAGTGAGGGTCTCTGCTGTTGTTGCTGCAACCGTCATAATCTATGCATCCTGCTTCTTAATAACGCGCCAAGGCATCAACGCCTGCATCCCACGGCCAACCGCCCAAGAACTCAGCGCGCCCATCAGCCCAATCAACAACATCCCCATCACAATCGGCGGATAGTTAGAGGTCACATAGGACTCCCAGGTAATGTAGCCAACGCCATACCGCCCTGCCAAAATCTCAGCAGTCACCAAACAAAACCAGGCGTTGCCCATGCCAATGGTCAGCCCACTGGCAATCCCCGGCAGTGCGCCTGGAATAACAATGTCCTTAAACACATGCCATTGATTGGCCCCCAAGCACTGCCCCACACGAATCAAAACAATATCGTGCAGGATGTTTTCCACCGCTCGAATCGTGCTGATGAGCACCGGGAAAAAGGCACCAATAAAGGTGATGTAAATCATACCGGTTTCAGCCGTCGGGAAAATTAAAATTGCCAAGGGAATCCAGGCCACCGCTGGAATCGGCCTCAGCAGCTCCAGCCAGGGCATCATCAAGTCTTCAATCAGCTGAAACCAGCCGATGAATATACCCATCACGATGCCTAAGGCTGAGGCCACCATAAAGCCCACCAGCACCCGCGTCACGCTGGAGCGAATATGCACGCCTGGCTCGCTGGTAAAAAACTCAATCGTGGCGCCCAACACTTCCCAAGGCGAGGGCACCAGCTGAAAGTTAATGAACAGCTTAAACCCAATCATGCACAGCACTTGCCAAATCCCAAAAAAGAGAATGAGCGATAGGCAACGAGTAGCCGAGCGATTGGCAAAAAAGAGCATTTTCAAGGTTCGCTGAAGCCGAGCAACCGGGGCTGGCTGATTGAGGCGATCGCGCCTCTGTGGAAGAATACTCGCCATTTTTAATTACCCCATTAGTACAGGCAACACCCGCTCAAGCGCCTGTATCACCCGCTCACGTGTTAGCCGGCTAACCCTCACAGGCTGCGGTCCACTCGCATAGGTCTGCAACAGATCTTTAAAGCTGGCAACTTGCCCGCCAGACTCAGCCGCAAAGGCCTTTGCATCGTCTGCCAGCAAAAAGGCAGAGACCTCATCACCGTTGGTCACGTAGTAGGAATTTTCGGCAAACAGCTTCCAACCCTTATTGCGATCATGCACAAAAATCACATCTGCCGCCTTGCCTTCGCCCTGAAGCGTATTCAGCTGCTTAACCATATTGGGAATAGAGGCAAAGTTCGTCACGGTTGGCTCCTCTTGGATCCACAGCTGAGCTGCCATTTTGGGCTCTGTAATCTCTTCATCGGTGAGGGCATCTTTCCCAGTAATCACATAGCTTTCGCCCTCTGCAATCACCTCGTCATAGTCCAACCCAGATTTCTCCATGGCATTTTTCAAGAAGCCTTCATCGACCCACCCGGTCACATCTTCAGGGTCTACAGGTGTCTCAATTTTTCCTAGGCTAATCAGCGTAGCAATGCTGTTTTTCAGGGCTCCTAGCTGTATCTCTCCAATGCTTGGGTTAATGGGCTGCAAGCCAGAGGGTCCCAAAAACATATAAACCACTTCTTTCTCAATGCCAGACCACTCCTCAATCTGAGCTGAAATCTCCTCAGGCTTTTCACGAAACAGCTGATTCGCTTCCAGCATCGCCTGAAGGTAAGCCTCTACAATCTCTGGATGCTCTTCTGAAAAGTCAGAACGTACAACAATGCCGTGCAGTGTGGGCACGTCTGTTTGGGCACCGTCAAAAATCTTCTTAGCAAACCCCCGATAGGGAAATAGTTCACCAAAAGGAACAAAGTCAGCATGCGCATCAATTTGTCCCGTGCGCAGGCTCGTCCCGCCGACTTCCGGCGCTTGGCTAATCAGCTTGACATCTTCTTCTGGATCAATGCCTTCGTCTTTGAGGGCTTTTAGCACCATGCCGTGGGCCGCAGAACCAAAGGGTACCGACACCGAGCCCCCTTTAAGATCGGCCAGGGAAGTCACGTCACTATCTTTGGGCACCACCACCGCATTGCCTGCCCCATTAGGGCTATAGGCCAGGGTCCCAATAAAGGTTGACGTCACCCCTTCTAACTCTTCTTGAAATTTAATCAGGTTAATCACCGCCGGAAAATCACCCATCAGGCCAATGTCAATTTGGTCAGCCAGCATCTTGTTAGTAATGGGCGGACCTGAGGTATAGCTCGACCATTCAATCTCGTACTCTACCCCTTCATACTTACCGGTGGTCGGCAAGTGCTTTTCTAAAAGCCCCAGCTCTCGAACAGTAGCCCCGCCCACGGCTGTGTTAATCACTTGGTCCTGGGTACCAATCGAAATCCGAATGGTTTCTCCATTACCAGACGGGGCGCTGGCTGTTTCAGTACTCTCTTCGGCACCAGTATCACCGGCAGCGGTCGGATCAGCAGGGCTGGAACAAGAGGCAATCAGCGTCGTCGAAAGCGTCAGCGCGCAGGTGAGGGAAAATCTTTTAAGCCAGGTAGAATGGGATGTCATGGCTAGGTTAGCTCCTATCGATTTGCCTTATTTAAGGGTGCCTACAGGGACGCATCTGTAAGTAGATATACAGATATCTCCCTAGCGATAGATTGGCTAATAACGATTTTGACTGAGTTAATAGATATTTTTAATGCTGGCAAGGTTGAGATAGCGGCGTTAGGCAGCGGGTTTTCTTTTCTCAAAATTAAGTGGTTGGCAACGAGGTCACAATGCTGTTTCACAATGCTGCGTTGTAGAGAGGCCAGTAGGAAAACGTCATAAAGCCTATTTTAGGGAACCAAACGCTCTAGTATTTATATCGGCTACTTACATCGACTACTTACATCGACTCTTCATCTCGATCGCATCTTCGCGATCGCTCACCAGCCCACACCGCCACCAGCCCAAGCAGGAACCCAACCATGAAAGCTGTCGCCTACAAAACGCCGGGGTCAATCGACCGAGAAGAGGCGCTGCAAGACATCACCCTTGCAAAACCCACCGCCGAAGGCCGTGACTTGCTTGTCAAAATCCATGCAGTATCGGTTAATCCAGTGGATACAAAACTGCGGCTCAGCAAGCAACCTGACGGCGAGTGGCGAGTGCTAGGGTTTGACGCCGTCGGGACGGTAGAAGCTGTGGGCCCTGAGGTGCAAACTTTTCAACCGGGCGAGGCAGTTTTCTATGCAGGCTCTATCGCCAGACCGGGTACCAACAGCGAATATCACCTTGTCGATGAGCGCATTGTGGGCCGCAAACCTGCCAGCCTGAGCGATGCAGAAGCCGCAGCCCTTCCCCTCACCGCAATCACCGCCTGGGAAATGCTGTTTGACCGGCTACAGGTAAACTCTCCAACAACACAGGGCGGCGATACCATTTTGATTATCGGCGGCGCGGGAGGGGTTGGCTCAATGACCCTTCAGCTTTTGCGGGCACTGACCGATTTAACCATCATCGCCACAGCCTCACGCCCCGAAACGCAAGCTTGGGTGCGTGAGCACGGGGCCCATCATGTGATTAACCACCGCCAGCCATTGGTCCCTCAAATGGAAGCGTTGGGCCTCAAGGCGCCTGGGTTTGTGTTCTCGACAACTCACACCGACTCACATTTCGCCGATATTGTTGAACTGATTGCACCGCAGGGCCGCTTTGGCCTGATTGATGATCCCAAAGCACTCAATGTGATGCCATTAAAAACAAAAGCGGTGTCCCTACATTGGGAACTCATGTTTACGCGATCGCTCTTCAACACACCAGATATCGCAAAGCAGGGCGAACTGCTAAACGAAGTCGCCGCACTGGTCGAAGCAGGACGCATCCGTTCTACCGCAACCGAAGTCGCTGGCAAAATTGAGGCCAAAACGCTACGCGCAGTACACGCCCAAATCGAAAGCAGCTCTACGCGCGGCAAAATTGTGCTTGAAGGATTTTAATATCGTCTGATTTATATAGCTTCAACACGGTTGGGACCATCTGTAGTGAAAGATAGATGCAGTGAAGGGCAGCTGCAGTGAAAGGCAGAGCGATAGTCTTGTTGAAATCGGATAGGATGCGGTGTTCTAAATGATTGTTTCTGCACTGACTAAACGGGAAAAAGTTATTGTCTTTATCACGGTGGATGTCTCCCTGTCTGGATCCAAAAACGCCTTGTTTCTCGGATAGAATCTTCTTCTGGATAACGTGTATCATTCAAATCCAGACGAATGCACGTGGCACGTCCTATCGGCGTGAGACCTTTTATAACAACGCCTTGATTGCTCCAAGCAAAGTGCTCATCCCAGTCTTGTAACCGAGGGTTAAAAATAGGTACAGTTTCCTGAGTGTTTGGATCGATGCTGGCAACAAAGTTGTAGCGCCTCTCATTGCAACGGCGACAGGCGAGCGCAAGATTTTCAAAATTATCAGAACCGCCTAGTGATCTTGGCGTAATATGATCGACTGTAAATCGACTAGCACTTAATCGCTCTGAGGACTGGCAGTATTCGCACAAGTATTTTGCCCTTTCTCGGACAGCCTCTCTCAAGTCGTTATTGATTGGCATTTTGAGCGGCAAGCATCGCATTCATATGTGTAAAAATGCGGTCTAGTTCTGAAATCGCTTCTAGCTCAGTAATGTCATCTAAAGTAAGCTGGTCTGCTTTCTTTTTATCCAACAGACTTTCCATGCGGTCTTGGAGGGTCTCACTGAACTTAAATAGAGGTAGCGTATCGACAGCCTCCAGGCGAATTTCATGAATGAGCGACGACGGTTTCTTAAGCGTTGTGACCATTGATCTTGCCAAATTCTGATAGAGAGGGACTTGGTTACTGCCAGCTTTCGACCAAATTATAGCTTGCCGCTAGCTGTGTCATAAAACTACGGGCGATGACTCATACCTTAAGGGACTGCCTATTTCAAAATAATGTAGCTGAAATGCAACTGAGCGGCTCGTCCACAGCTTGCCACATGAAGATATCGGGCTTTAGCTGCCTTCCTTTCAGAAAGAATACGGATACAGTCATTACAACCTGTATAAATAACAGCGGGAACGCGAGCCCTATTTTTTGGTTATTTGTCATGACCGCCAGGGTTTGCGCTGCTTAGCGAGGGTCACGACCCAAACCTTTAATTTCCAGCTCATTTTATCCTCAGTCGTTGTTTTCATATAGAGGCGCTGATAAGTCCCGACTTGCCAGCCTAGAGCACTGTTCAAGACACTGTATTCATGAACTCTCCCCGCAAATCGCCGACATCACCGACTGAATTGCAAAGAACCTTCAAGACAAATTCTCTCTCCAAAAAAATATTTGTTGTTGAGCCATCTTTTACCGTTAAGCCATCATTTGCCGTTGAATCGACGCTTGTGGCCAAGCCGACGCCTACAGCTGAACCGACGCTGGTCGCTGAACCGATAAAGGCACCGCTAAAAGCACCACTAAACAAGTACAAACAGCTACCCTCCAAACCCTGGTGGAAAATTTCTCGAAAGGGACTGCTGGGCTTAATGGTGTTCTTGGGGCTCTCCACCGCGATCGCGCTCACCGCAGGCATGTTCAAAATGATGAGCATGGATCATCATGACATGGGCGGCATGGACCACGGCAGTATGGACGGCATGGACCACGGCAGCATGTCTCACGATGACATGATGCGCGTAGATGGCGCCCTCAACGCCACGCCTGTAACGGTAAAAAAAGTACAAGCCAGCAAGCTAGAGGCCAGCGTAAACTACACCGGGGCGATTTATCCCTATACCGAGGTGACGGTGTACCCTCGGGTGGCCGGTCAGCTGTCGAACTATACGCTTTATCCGGGCGATCGCGTCTCAGCAGGAGACACCCTCGCCACCCTAAGCGCCCTAGAGCGAGTCTCTCAAACCGGTGAAGCAGAAGCCGCAGCTCAGTCACTACGCGCCGATGTGCAAGCAACCCAAGCCGAAGTAGAAGAGCAACAACAGCAGATTGATCAGGTACAAGCAGACCTAGACTATTTAAGACTGCAGCGTGATCGCTTTGCCGAACTCGTCGCCGCAGGAGCTACCCCTCAAGATCAATACGACCTGCTGGTCTCCCAGGTCACTGCAAAAGAATCGATGCTGCAAGGGGCCCGTGCCAAGCTTGGGCGACTACAGGCAGAAGTCGTCAGTGACTGGGCTCAAGCCAATCGCGCAGACGCTCAGCTCACAGGCGCCTCAACGTTTGAAAGCTATACAAAAATCACCTCACCCATTAGCGGCATTGTGCAAGCAAGAATGGCCGATCCGGGTGTCGTTGTTCAACCGGGAACCGGAATTTTAAAGATAGGAGACTATCAGCAAGTGCGATTGCGAGCCAATGTTGCTCAGCAAGATGCTAGCCGCATTCAAGTCGGCACACCGATTACCGCCAAAATACCCGGCACCGAGGCCGCAGGCGTGGTTCGCGGCAGCATTACCAGCATTTTTCCACAAGCGGATATAACGACGCGCACCGTCACGATGGAAGCGGTCGTCAACAATCCGGACCAACAGCTGCTGTCCGGTCAGTTTGTGGATATGGAGATTATGACCGAACAAAAAAACAATGCGCTGCTGGTGCCTCAAGGCGCGATCGCAACTTTTATGGGTGAGCCCGCAGTGTGGATAACCAATGGAGAAACGGCACAGCGGCGAACAGTGGTCACCGGGCTCATGAGCGGTGAGCAAATTGAAATCAAAAGTGGACTAAACGTGGGCGATCGCGTCATTACCTCAGGGCACAGCCGCCTACAAGAAAACAGCACCGTGACCATTGTTGAGCCATGAGTTGTTAAGCCATGAATTACTGAGCCATGAATTGTTGAGCCATGAAAGAGTTTCTCACCCGCTGGTCCATCAAAAATCCAGTTGTAGTCACCGCGATTTACGTCGCCGTGATTATGCTCTCGTTGCTGACGCTATGGCTGTTGCCCGTACGGATGATGCCCTATGTGGAAAGCCCGCTGGTGTCTGTGGTCACCAGCGTACCAGGTGCGTCCCCCGAAGACATCGAAACCTACGTTAGCAACCCCATTGAACAACGGCTAAGCGTTCTCGACGGCGTGCGCTTCATCCGCTCTAGCTCTCAAAAAGACAATTCCATTGTCACCATTCAGTTTGCCTGGGGCGGCAATGTAGACAAAGCCGTACAGTCTGTACAAAACATCATGACAGCCGCCGAGGCAGACCTGCTCTTTGACGGCACCAATTTTCGATCCTACTGGGTGCTCCCCATCGATCCGCTCAATAGACCCGTATTGACCCTAGCCCTCAAAGGAGAGAACTGGGACCCGCTTCAGCTCAGAGAATTTGCCGATAATCATTTGGTCAATCGGCTCACACAGGTAGAAAACGTACAGGCGGTCTCTATCTTTGGTGGCTATCGCCGTCAATTGCAAATTATCGTCAATCGCCAGCAGCTCGCCGCCTATGGACTCTCGATTATGCAGGTGCGAGATACCATAGATGCCAACAACATCAGTCAAAGTGCGGGTACCCTCACCCAGGGCGACAGTGAGATTTTGGTCCGTACAGACGAGCGTACGCTCAAGGCCGCTGACGTTATGGACTATCCCGTCTTAGAACAAAACGGGCGGGTCGTTTACGTGCGCGATGTCGCCACCGTGAAAGACACCTACGAAGAACGGCGCAGCGGCTATCGGTATAACGGCGACTCGGCGCTGGCTGTGAATGTCATTCAACAACCTGAGTCTAGCTCGCCCCAGGTAATCAAGCAGGTAAGGCAGGAGATAGAGACCATTAAACGCGAGTATCCAGGCCTTGACTTTGAAGAAGCTTACGACAATTCATACCTGGTCAACCTGATTGTTGACAGTACGTTTCGAGAGTTATTAATCAGCGTCTTACTGGCGGGCCTAGTGATTTTAGTCTTTTTAGAAGACTTTCGGGCCACAGCCATCATCATGATCTCCATTCCCACCAGTTTGGCCCTCTCGACCCTGCCGTTTATCCCTATCGGCATGTCACTAAACTCTTCTACGCTCATCGGCATGATGATGGCCATCGGTAAGCTCGTCGATGACTCTATCATCGTGCTGGACGCCATCGATCAAAAGCTCCGAGCCGGCTTTATGCCCGTCAAGGCAGCCATTAAGGGCACCGGAGAAGTGTTCTTAGCCAGCGCGGCAGCGAGCTGCGTAATGATTGCCGCACTTGTGCCTACGGTGCTTTCTGGCGGACTGACCGGACTGATGTTTGTGGGTCTCGTGTGGCCAATGGTGTTTGCCTTTATTGCGTCGTTGTTAGTCTCGATCACACTGATTCCACTGGTAGCGGCGTTCACCCTCAAGCCGCACACCCTCAAGTCACACACCCTCGAGCCTCAGCGACATACGTGGCTGCAAAAGTTCACTTACCCGGTTAACTACAGCTTTCGCAAACTGGAGCAGGGCTATGCATGGCTGCTAGATATCTGCATGCAGAACAGAGAGATCACATTGGCGATGGCCGGTGCTTCTGTTGTGCTAGCCATTTCTCTCTACACTTTTATTCCCCAGGAGATGATGCCGCTAGGGGATTCGGGCCAGTTTATGGCAACCCTAGAAATGGAAGCGGGCACGTCTTTTGCCTCGACAGATGCAGCGGCGACTAAGTTTGAGAGCCTTATTTTACAACAGCCTGAAGTCGAGAAAGTCTCGGCGCAGATTGGCTTTGAGCTAACACGCAACAGCACGTACTTTACGGGCTACAGCATGGGCGGGGTCAATACGGCTTCAATGACCGTAACCATCACACCCGTAACTCAGCGAGAGCGAGACATTTGGCAAATTATGGACGGCATTGAAGCCGAAGCCCAACAAACCATTCCTGGCATCCGTCGCATCGCGATGAAAGAAATGGGTGTAGATGTGATGGCCACCTCTGCGGCCCCAATTCAGCTCGCGGTATATGGCGACGATTTGGACGTACTGCATCAGCTCGCCCAGGGCGTACTTGCGATCGCTCAAGCCAATCCTGATATCTACATGCCCTTTACCAGCTCGGCCATGACCCAACCCGAGTATCGGCTCAACATTGACCGTCGCCGCGCCCAAGAGCTAGGGCTAACGGTGCAAATGGTGTCTCAGCAGGCGTACTATGCCCTCAATGGCGGTATGACTCGCCGCTATTACAATCGCCCAAACCTCCGGCAAAACGCTATCCTTGTGCGCTACGACGAAGACGCTCGCCAAACCCTACAAGATCTCTCCAGCACCTATATCACCACTAAAGACGGTCAGCAGGTTCCGCTCAGTACGGTCGCAACCATGGAACCGCGACAAGGCCCCACGCTAATTGAGCATGTCAATGGAAAGCGGGTGGTGTACGTCAATGGCTACTACCGAAAAACCGCCCCTGCTTCGATGAATTTGTCGATGGCCGTGACCATGCAAGCCGGCGAGCAGCTCAACTTTCCTCCTGGCTACGGCATTGATTCTATGGGCGATATGACCGACATGATGATCGAGTTTGCCAGATTGCTGAAAGGATTGCTGGTCTCTCTCGCATTGCTCTACATTATTTTAGTGATTCAGTTTGGCTCCTTTGTGCAGCCCTTCGTCATGATGCTCTCTGTACCGCTACAGCTCGTGGGTGTGTTCGGAGCGCTGCTACTGTTCAATCACACGCTCTCTACCGTCTCTATTCTTGGGATTGTGATTCTTTCAGGGGTTTCGCTATCGGCTGCAATTTTGTTGTTAGAGCTTATCTTGGCCAAGCGCAAGGAAGGCGTCCCCAGGGCGATCGCCATCCAACAAGCCGGCCCCATCCGGCTGAAGGCCATCGTGATGACCACCTTTACAACGCTCATTGTTATCGTCCGGTTAGCCTTTTTTCCAGAAACAGGCATGGATGCCTACTCACCCATTGCGACCGTCATTTTAGGCGGGCTAGTCATTTCTACACTACTAACGCTAGTGGTTGTGCCTGTCGTCTATTCTTTTGTAGATGACATAGCAGAATTCTTCAAGCGTTCATCCAGCCGTCAAGCAAACGCAACGAAGCTGTCACGATTGCAGTAGCCCTCGTAAGGCGGCGGTGAACGCCTGCATAGAGAATACTGGCTAGCTGCCTTTACGTTTTCGGCTAGGCGACTGAAGCCACATCATCGAGCCAGTGATAATCAGGGTTAAGAGCCCTAGCGCATTGAGGATGGGGTAAACAAACTCCAAATTGACGGGACCAAATTTCCCTCGGTGCAGATCGAGCAGCCAAATAAAATCGCTTGCGCGATCGCTCGCTGCCGCAAATTGAAAAAACATTCCCGTCGTCAGCGTGAGCAACAACGGCAGCACCATAAAAGGAACCATAGCCTTATGTAACTGACGGATGCGAACTCGGTTAGGGGTCATTGTCAAAGTCCGTTTTAGTTGTCTTTAAAAAACCGCTACGCAAGTCAGGCAGCGTTTATTGGCAAAGTTGTATTAGCGAAGTTGTTCATTCGCGGTCTCATTACGGTCTCATTGCCGCCTTAATTATAGTGTCTTCAACCACTCTCGAAACTCACTCACCAGCTCCAAATAATCTCTCTCCATCACTTGATTTAAAAAAGATTCAATTGCCTGAGTTTCTAGCTTAGGAAACGCCAAGCTTCGCTGAATCACAGTATACGCACCGTTTTTGAGGGCTAAAAGTGACGTTCCTAAAAACGATAGTCCATCGTGAAGTAAATAAATGCGCTCTGATCGCTATCGCCGGCTTCGTCAAGCTTTATCAGCGGTATACCCAGGTCCACGCGGGCCTGAATGTCTTCGGTAGGATTGACAACTAAGCCCACTCCCGTGCCGAGCAAAAAGTTTTGGTCACTGGTGTTTGCCCCTTGATTCCACACGGCGGCAGTATCCACAAAAGGTGCCAGTTGAGCAAACACTGAGTCATCGTCATTGCGAACAACCGTAATGCGATCTTCAATAGAGGCGCGAAAGCCATTGTCGCCAAAACGGGCATTTTGACTGTAGCCACGTACAGAGCTAGGACCCCCAATAATAAATTGATCGGCCCCCAATAGAGCGTCAGAAGAAAGCTGGAGGCTACCCTGCATTAGCAACAGGTTGTTGCGATTAAGGACCTGGGCGCGCTGAACTTGACCGAGCCAACTGAAAAATTGCCCGTCGGCTTCACCATCGTCTCGGTTAGTGGCGTCTAGGAGGCCGATACCCAGGTTAAATTGAGATCGCAAGCCCCAAGCCCCCAATCGATCTCGCTTGAGATAATCCTGGCCAAACTGAACCACGCTGGTCCGTGTGGAATCAATCACGATGTCGCTCACCAGGGTTTCACCTGTGCGATGGCGAAAGCCCAACGACAGGGCAAATTCTTCATTGGGTTTACGCACAATGGGTTGGCGATAGGTTAGCTCATAGGTATTGGAAGAGCCTTCTACACCCAACGCGGCAAGTTCTGGATCGATCAGATCAAAAGAACTGGGAAGATAGCGCGCTTGTAAGGTGCCATTGAGGGCATTAAGCGGCAAGGTATAGGTGACGCCATAGGTATTAGAGCCACCCGCTGTACTGCGATAAGCAGAGGCAGAGAGCCGATCGCCAATGCCGAGCAGATTGTTGTAGCTGCCTTCAATTCCAGTGCGAACGGTGCCGACACTGGGTGGAGAATTGGTGTCAATAACAGCGCGACCTGAGAACGCATCAGCTTCTCGAACTCTGACGATGAGCTGGCTTTGGCCTTCCCCTGTCCCTGCCCGCAAGCTCGCTTCGATGCGTTCTACAAGCGGGTCAGCGCGCAAAAGCTGTAGCTGGGACTCCAGGTCCACTTGGTTGAGCGGTTTGCGGTTGGCAAGGTTAACGCGATCGCGCACATAGCCCGCCAGTCGCCGTGTCCCTTCCACCTGAATCTCTTCTAGCTCACCTTCAATCACCCGAACTTGTACCCTGCCATCGGTGATGGTTTGTTCACCCAGCACCGCTCTGGAGGTGATGTATCCCGACTCTAAATAAAGCTGTGTAACATCATCGGCAACCTGGCGCAGCTCCGATAAGCCTAGGCTACGTCCTTCATAGGGCGACACAACCGGTTCAAAATCTTGCTCATCAAAGACGCTGCTGCCAACCACCTGAATATCTGTCACGTCTACTTGGGTACGACCGCTCGGTGCTGGTTCGGGTGCTGGCTCGGGCGTTAATTCGGGCGGCGGCTCGGGCGTTAATTCGGGCACTGATTCTGGCGGCGTTTCGCTTGGCAAAACCGGTGGCACGTCTTCTGCCGGTAACGGCACTGGCTCAACCTCTGACTCAGGCAGTTCACTGGCAGGTGCATTTTGGCTCAGCAAGAGCTGCGATCGCGCTGCATTCAGCGGTCTTTCAGCGGTTCTCAGCAGTCTCGTTAGGCTGGGTGGTGCGGGGCGCGCGGGGACAGGCTGCAATGGTGAAGGCTCAGTCAGACGATTAAGTTGCCCGCTAGGCTCCCTGTAAGGTTCTACCACGGCCAGTTTTGGTGCTGGCTTCATCACCTTCATGCGGGTCAGAACGTCTGCGGCATTGGGCTCAAAGGTGGGTTCGAGGGAAGGACTCGTTACCGACTGTGCGGTGGCTAAAGCAGGCTGCGCGATCGCTACTGAGCTACCCCCAACCAGACTAATAAGTGCAATGCTTCTCGCCAGCTGCTGAAAGGCCATAGTCGTGAAAAAGGTATGAGCGGTAGGTAAAAGCAATGGATGATCAAAGCTTTTCTAAGTAGGCTTACGTAGTTTTTTAGCCGCTTAGATCTTGCTAAAGGTACCCAATTTGAGGCAATCACCAACAAAACTTGAAGAGACACAAACCCTTGAGTACTCAGGATTGCGCCGCATTTAATGACCCCGAACTGATACCAAACTGCCCCCCGCACTAACCCCGTACTGGCACCGCACTGGCCAAATTCTGAGCAAAATCTGTCTCCTGAGAGACGCTCCATTCAGAAGTGACCCGCTATGTTCCTTTTAGAGAAAAACTACTTACCAAGGACTTTTATGGCTGCGACTCAACCACTTACAGGCATCGCCCTCATCGACTGCGCTAAGGCAAATGCCACCCAAGGGGCTGCTGAGGCTGCTCGCCTGTGTGGATACGGTACTGATATCAGTAGTTTTCGCTCAGCACTGACCAAAGCGGGTGACGAGATGGGCGTCACACTTAACGAAGTCAAAGATCTGATTACCGATCAGTTTGAGATCAAGCGTAATCAGGGAATGAGCGTTGCTCCCGAATCACCGCAAAATTTATAGGGTTAGCAAGCCTTTTAACCGTATTGATTTGAGCTTGCTGGTTTGAGCTTGCCTACTTGCCCATGCCAGGAATAAAGCTAGTGCTAATGCGCTTAATCACTCGGTTGGCAATATCGGCGTAGCTCACCTCACCTGCCAGAATCTGGCCTAGGCGCTTCGTGGCGGTAGGGCGCTTAATGCCCACGCGATAGCCAATCTTAGGCACACGGAAAAAGACCTTGGCAATGCGCTGCGCCCACTGCATATCTGAGCCCCAGCTATCGTGAATCGTTTGAGTATAGCCTGCTAGCGCGTCTGCCTCACCATTGAGCGCCCTATCAATCGCCTGTGCGCCAATCATGCCGCTATACATTGCAGGGCGAATGCCTTCTGCTGTCAGCGGGTCCACAATCGCAGCGGCCTCGCCAGCAATCAGCGCACGCTCAGTGTGGAGAGGATAGTTGCCATCCCACAGCTTCAATGGAGATAGGTAGATCGTCCCTAACTGGGTTCGCTTTACCTGAATCGCGTTAGCGTTATCCTGCATACCTGTAGGGACGCCAGTGGCAGAAGCTGCCGTCGTAGCGCTAGACGATAAAACCGGTTCAGAACGACCCACAGAGAATTCCTTAGCATACTGAGTCAATAGCTTTTCAGGATGCTTCAAAGACTCACCAATGAAGCTACTGGCTCCCATTGAGTAGCCAGTCTGCTTCGGAAAGCTCCAGAGGCAGCCATTTTTAGCCAAGCCAAATTCAAAGCTAAAGGCCCCGTTTTCAACAGGCTGATCGGTGAGAGTTTCTAAAACACCGGCTTCACGCATCTTATGCTTCCTAAAGCCTAGCCAGCTGGCCATGGGGCCACTGGCACCATCTGCCGCGATCAAATAGCGACTGCTGAGCCTCTCGCTGCCTATCTGCACTTGCCAGTGGTCGCCAGTTAGCTCGATTCCAATAACAGCTGTTTGATCGCGAACCTCGGCACCTTTCGCTTTTGCCTGATCAATCAAAAACTGATCAAATACATCACGCCGAACGCTCCAAATAGGCTCCGTTTCTAGCTCCGCATCAATCGCATCCCCCAGCTTCCAGGTGTAGCGTACCCGCCTAATTTGACTGTCAATAGCCGGACTAAAGTCATAGTCAAACCAGTCGGCAACGCTAGGTGAAACAGCTCCACTACAGGGTTTATAGCGAGGCAAGGCAGCTTTCTCTAGCAGCAAGACGGTGCGCTGTGCTTTGGCGAGGTGATAAGCCGCTGAGCTACCTGCGGGGCCACCACCTACGATGATGCAGTCGAACATGGAGAACCTATTTGTCTGATGCCGTTTACTAACCGTTTTATTTGCGCCGTCTCATTTGCGCCGTCTCATCGAGACCATCTCATTATGATGGCGGATCTAAACTTAGGCGGACTCTAAACGGTCTGAATGGCTTTTTCTTTTTCAGCTAGGGCTGCATCAATCTGCTTAATGTACTTGTCAGTCAGCTTCTGCACTTCATCCTGCATATCGCGAGATTCATCTTCAGAAAGCTCGCTGTCTTTCTCTTGCTTTTTAGCTAAGTCAATGCCATCCCGCCGCACATTACGCACCGAAACCCGGCCTTCTTCTGCATACTTAGAAGCGAGCTTGACAAACTCCTGGCGGCGCTCAGTGGTCAGCGGTGGAATATTCAGCCGAATCAGGGTGCCGTCACTATTGGGAACCAGGCCAATATCGGACATAGAGATCGCTTTTTCAATCAGCTGCACGGAGCCGGGGTCAAACGCTTGCACCATCAGGGTGCTGGCATCAGGCGTAGAAATATTGGCCAACGACTTTAGACTGGTCGGGCTACCGTAGTAGTCCACCATAATTTTGTCTAGCAGCGAGGTGCTAGCGCGACCGGTGCGAATGGTGTTAAAGGCACGCTGAGTGGATTCAACGGCTTTTTGCATGGCGTCTTCAACTTCGCCCAAATCAGCTAACTTCACAAGACTCTCCCACAATTGTTCCAATAGGTTCACCGCTCATGGCACGGTTTATATTCCCTCTTACCGAGAGGTTAAAGACCATGATCGGGATGTTGTTATCTTTGCACAGCGCGATCGCAGTACTGTCCATTACTTTAAGATCTTTCGCCAAAACGTGGCTATAGGTCAGGGAGTTATACCGTTTCGCGTCCGGGTTTTTCGCCGGGTCACTGTCGTACACACCGTCCACCTTGGTCGCCTTGAAGAGCACTTCAGCGCTAATTTCAGCCGCTCGCAGCGCAGCGGTGGTGTCGGTGGTAAAAAACGGATTGCCAGAGCCCCCACCAAAAATCACCACGCGCCCTTTTTCTAAATGGCGAATGGCCTTTCGGCGAATGTAGGGCTCGGCCAGCTCCTGCATAGAAATCGCCGTTTGAACGCGGGTGGGCACATCAATGCGCTCCAAGGCATCTTGCAGGGTCATCGCGTTCATGATGGTGGCAATCATGCCAATGTAGTCGGCAGTGGCCCGGTCCATCCCCGCCGAAGATCCCTTGACGCCTCGAAAAATGTTGCCGCCACCGACGACGATGGCAAGCTGAATACCTTGCTCTACAACGCCCGCAATCTCTTTGGCGATCGCATCGACAATCGACGGATCGATGCCGTAAGCTAGCTCACCCATGAGGGCTTCACCGCTTAGTTTTAGCAGTACTCGCTGATAGGGTTTACCCATGCGTGCTCTATAGTTAAGTCAGTAATTTCTACATCAAGATAGCAGCGAAAGTGTTTGGGCGATACCCCGCAGTGCTGTCGATATCGTTTTATTAAGTGTCTTATTTGCTCTCCCCTATCGTATTTCAAGGCGCATTGGTCTTAGCATGGCTAACCCTCGTGGGCGGCACTTCAGAAGTGCTAAGACGGCTAAACTATGGCCCAGAAATCACGCGTAAGGTAGTTCACATCGGCGCAGGTCACGTCATTTTAATTGCCTGGTGGCTATCGGTTCCGGCCTGGGCGAGCATAGCCGCTTCTGTGGCGTGTAGCGTTGTAGCACTGCTCTCTTACCGCTTTCCACTACTGCCCGGCATCAACAGCGTGGGTCGCAAAAGCCTAGGCACTTTTTTTTATGCGCTGAGTATCGGTGTGCTCGTTAGTTGGTTTTGGCCCTTAGCACAGCCGCAGTACGCCGCTATCGGCATACTGACCATGACCTGGGGAGACGGCCTTGCAGCGCTAGTCGGCCAGCGATACGGCCAGCATCCATACCAAATTTGGGGCGAAAAAAAGAGCTTGGAAGGCTCGTTAACAATGTTTTTGACCAGCTACGTTGTCTGCGCCGGGATTTTGTATAGCGTGCAGGGAGCCGTCGCCGCCACATGGCTGGTAGCCGCAGCGGCAGCCACTGTGGCGACAGCGTTAGAATCTGTCTCTAAGTATGGTGTTGATAACCTCAGCGTTCCACTGGGAACAGCCGCTATCTGCTTTTGGCTAAGTCAGTGGATAGGGCTCGCTTAGAACGAGATTAAAGCGCAATCTTAAAGCGCAATATCGCCTGTTTCGCCCGTTCTAATCCGGATAGCTTCATCCACACTAGACACAAAAATTTTCCCATCGCCAATAGTGCCAGTTGCAGCCGCTGTGGCAATGGTTTCTAAAATCTTTTCGAGCTGGTCGTCAGCAACGACAAGAACCAGTCTTTTTTTGGTGAGAAACTCAACAGTGTATGAAACACCTCTGTAGGTGCTGGTTTGCCCCTTTTGCCGACCAAAACCGCGCACATCTTCTAGCGTCATACCGGTCGCGCCGATGCTCACCAGTGCACTTTTTACGTCTTGCAGCTTTTCGGGCCGCACAATTGCTTCAATTCTTTTCACGCCGATGTGCTCACTATAAAACCGCTGTAATTGTTGCAGTTTGGCAGAAGTAAGACAACTACCCAACCGGGTTATTCGTGTAAATCGTTACCAAATGTTAGCCGCCAGCGCCCATCAGCTAGCCTGTCACCCAAAAAAGTGGTGCCCGAAAAAGTGATGCTAGAAAAAGCGTTAATACTTAGGCACGTGAGTTAAGCGCAACTTTTAGGTTTTCGCAGTGATGTTGTAGCTGCTGCAACAGGCGCTGGCTATCGGCTAGCTGGCCGCTACGAGCAGTGTTCTCCAGCTCAGAAGCGACTTTTGCAAGTGCGATCGCACCCACATTAGCGCTCGCGCCTCGCAGCGAGTGCGCCACCTCTTCAACGGTGCCAGCGTCTTGATTCGCAACCGCTTGCTCCAGCTGCATCAAGCTGCTGTCGGCATCGGTTAAAAACATCGTTAACAGTTCGGCTTCAAACTCAGCATCCTCACCAGCAAGCTGCCTGAGCTGTTGCCAATCAAAGTCAGTTTGGAGGGAAGTTTGACTTCTACGCATAAGGCTATATCTGACGGGTAAAAAGAGTCGATGGCTCAAGTAGGGCACTTAAAACCACATTACCCAGTCATCTGAAGCGACGGCAAAGCAGACTCAATCTTCATTGTTACTTCATATTAGGTTCGTCGCGCTGTTATGACCCACCGCACAAAGACTTGGTGACGCTACGCAGCCGCTAATCTTATTAGATAATCGCAGGTATGAATTGATACAAGCTGTTAGCCTGCGGCTTCACATAAGACCTGTTGATTTCAGCGGCTCGTCGAATCAGCCGATTCAAACAGCCGATCAAAATAGCCGATTCAAACAGAAGGTTCGTCCTTCATGCACCAGGCAATAAAGCTGAATAAAAAGCCCCACAGCAGCCAGCTGGGCAGGTGAATCCAATCCCACAGAAAGTAGGGTACGCTATCGACCGCATTTGAAAGTAACAGGGCGGCTAAAAAAGTAGCCATTAGAATCACAAAGCCCATAACAATGACCTACCCAGCACTCTCGCTATTACGCATGACCCAAGGCTTAAAATCTTCGTGGTCGGGGAAGGGATATACCCGCACGCGGTTGGCGTACTGTACGTTGAGCTTACGGTAAAACATGGGATGAATCGCACAAACATTTTCAGACAGCAAGGGCAGGCGGCTTTCGTAGCTGTATTCAAAATCTGCCTCGGCGTAACCGGCTTCTTGGTTGAGGTGACGTACGCGGCCAATAATGCCCAGCTCAGAAACCAGCTGCCGGAAGCTATGAGGAGAGTATTCACCACTCCATTCAGACGCCGTAATCGGCGCACGCTTGTCCAGCTCATTGCCCTTAAAAATCATCGGCAGGCCAGAGAGGGCTTCTAAAATGCGGCCCACTTTAGGGTAAACCGAGCTGTAGGAATTAATCACTTCTTCAGCAAGGATGTTTTGTCTAGACTGAATGGCCCCAACAATACAATCGGCATGGAAACGCGGGAAGGTGCCCTTGGCTTTGGCCCTTCGCGCGATTGCATTGCACAGCACAATCAGCTGACGCGGACGCATTTGGGTGTGGCGCAACACATAGGGAAAGGTCCGCTCGGGCAGCTTATGTTCATTACGCAATGAGCGACCAAAGTAGGGGTACCACATTTTTTCGAGCACATCAGTAGAGTCATCCCAGTTGATGGTGCGCGATTCTGGCAGGAGCATATCGAGCGCTTGCAAATAGTTGTAAAAGCGCCAGCTAATGAGCCGCATCAGGTCTTTAGGTCGCCAGTGCATATGCACTTCATTGCGCACAGACTTAAGCGGATTCAAAATCACCTCTTCTTTGAGGTGGGGAAACACCTCGGCCATCGCAAAAATTTTAATATGCAGGCCCTGATAGGCAAAATCGCGGTTGAACTCCGAGGCACACTTGATCAGCGCTGCGGTGGCCCGCATCATTGTAGGATCGTGGATGGCGTAGTTTTCAAGGGTGTCGAAGGCAATAATGACCGGGCGCGTGCGAGCCACTTCTAGTACGGCGCTCATGCCATTGCGAATACGCGCATCGGCAAAAATATCTTCGAGTTCGTCCAGCAAATCATCTTCGCTTTGAATCAGACGATCGAGTAGAGCCTTAAGGCAGTGGCGAATAAAAGTAGAGAGCTTGCCGTCGCGGCTACCAAAAATGCAAGCCGCACGGATGCGGGGATCGTAGTCTTTGAGTTCTCGAAAGATCACCGACCACACCACTAAATGCCAGATAGTGGCAATGCGTGGAATAGCAATTTCTCGGCTGTGAGGCGCTTTGAGGGTGATGTCTTCGAGGACTTTTTCAAAGGCAGCAGGTTCGTCTACATCAATGGCGATCGCACCGGGCATCATTTTTTGAAAAGAGAAAAACTGGCCGAGCGCAGTCTTACCCGAACCGCGCCTCCCCACAATCAAAAACACATTGGGATCAAGCGAAAGCTCATTAAACCGAGTGTGATAAAAAAAGTAGCGGCTGTAGTCTTGCTTCAGCAGCTTTACTTCTGACTCGCAGTCCGCTTCCCCAAAAGGATGAAACCACGCGGCTGTATTTCGATCGATCACCCTGCTGTTTCCTTTTTGACTGTACGGCTGATGGCACTGTTGATGAAACTGATTAAAGCCTGAATACAATGCTGAAATGATATTGAAATGAACCTATCTATGTAGATGACATTAGCCTAGCGTTTTGCCCAAGAGCAGTGGCAAGACCTCTATAGAGACTTCAAACATTATTGATACATTTCCGTAGAATACGTCTTTCCCAACCCGACTTTCCGGATAACGGCGCTGCTAATTTTGCGATCTATTTTTTTACGCACTTTTTTTACACACTGTCAGCGAACTCATTTGACAGGCCGATGTTGCCAGCTAATGTTCGTCGATGATGTTACCGGTTACGGGTCACCTGCTCTGTGATTTGCCTCTTATCGGTCGCCTTTAGCATCGGCAGACTCAATGGCTTTGCGATTCCTTGCGTTGTCCTTGTATTTCTCCGATTAACTTTTGCAACTAATGTGTATTTAAATATGTTTTTCCATGGCTGATAGTATCGATACTTGCTAGGTAAATTTTGTTTTGTGAATGCAATTGGCCTTTTTCTTCTTGAACGAATAAATGGCGGTAGTGTTGAAGAATATTCAAACTAGGTCTTGACGCCGATGCAGCTACATAAACGAAGACATGTGTCGAAGACCCTCACAAAAGAAGAAGAAACTCGAGAGCGTATTTTAAAAGCTGCCCAAAAGCTGTTCTCTAAGCGAGGCTATGGCGGCACCACCACAAGAGACTTAGCGCAGGCCGCAAATGTCGCAGAAGGCACGCTATTTCGTCATTTTGAAAATAAAAAGGCCATCTTAATTGAGGTGGCGACCCGTGGCTGGACAGAGATTTTGACCGATTTGCTCACTGAGCTGAGTGAAATGGCGAGCTACAAGGCGGTGGCCAAGGTCATGCGAAAGCGAATGCTCAGCCTCAATGCCAATACAGATATGCTGCGAGTGTGCTTTATGGAAGCGCAGTTTCATCCGGAGTTGCGCGATCGCATCCAGGCCGAAGTCATCGATAAAATGACCGACGTGGCCGAAGCCTTTTTCCAAACGGCAATGGATCGAGGCGTATACCGCCCCATGAACCCCAAAGTGGTCGCCCGCATCTTTTTAGGAATGTTCACCGTCTCAGGCTTTAGCCACACCACAATGGCCGGAGAAGAAAGCAGTCCTAACGACATGAAAGAAATGGCCGAGACCCTAGCCGATATCTTTTTGAACGGTGTTTTAAGCGAACCAGAAGGTCCCTCCGCTTAACCGCTGAGGAAAAGATCTGTTCAACGGATCCAGTTTACAAAACCACTTGATTAAATAGAGCGCCTAAGTGGCCGACTGCCGATACAATAAGGACTTGCAAAGTTCTCCAAATGTTTGACATCAATGGCTTCAGATAAGTCCCCCAGCTTGCCTACCCCTGACGATAGTAGTGATTCTGGTTTAGAAGGCATCCGCGCCGCTCGCCTAAAAAAGGTAGAAGAGCTAAAGCAGGCGGGGCAAACGCCATATGCCTACAGTTGGGAGATCACCCATCCCATCGCTGAGCTGCAAGCTAAGTTCGCCGCATTAGAAGCCGGGGCAGAAGACGCCTTTGAAGTCTCTATTGCCGGACGGATTATGGCGCGGCGCGTGTTTGGCAAGCTGGCCTTTTTCACCCTGCAAGACGAAACCGGCACCATACAGCTTTACCTAGAAAAGAAAACAATTCAGGCAGAGATGGGCCAGATCGATGAACAGGCTTTTAACCATCTAAAGCAGCTAACCGACGCCGGTGACATCCTCGGCGCACGCGGCACCATTAAGCGCACTGATAAAGGCGAGCTATCGGTAAAAGTGCAGCAGTATGCCATGCTCACAAAGTCTTTATTGCCCCTACCCGACAAGTTCCACGGCCTTACCGATGTGGCCAAGCGCTACCGTCAGCGCTACGTCGATTTGATTGTGAACCCAGAGGTGCGCGACACCTTCCGCAAACGAGCAAAAATCACCGCCGCGATTCGTCGTCACTTAGACGAGCTGGGCTACCTAGAAGTGGAAACGCCCGTACTGCAATCAGAGCCCGGCGGCGCGGAGGCCCGACCTTTTGTGACTTATCACAACACGCTAGATATAGAGCTGTATCTGCGGATTGCCACAGAGCTGCACCTTAAGCGGATGGTGGTAGGCGGCTTTGAAAAAGTCTTTGAATTAGGCCGAGTATTCCGTAATGAGGGCATTTCTACCCGGCACAATCCAGAATTTACCACCATTGAAATGTATCAGGCGTACGGCGACTATAAGGACATGATGGCCCTCACTGAAAACATGATTGAACAGATCGCCAAAGAGGTTACCGGCAATAACGCGGTGACCTATCAGGAGAAAGAGATTAGATTCGCCCAGCCCTGGAGCCGCATCACCATGCACGATGCTGTCAAGGAAAAAACAGGCACTGACTTTAGCCAAATAAACGATTTAGCTGAGGCCAAAAAAGCAGCTAAAAAAGCGGGTGTCAGCGATGTAGATGCTTGCGAAAGCATTGGCCATGTGCTGAATGAAGCCTTTGAACAAAAAGTAGAAGAGACTTTGATTCAGCCTACATTTATCACCGACTATCCGGTAGAGATTTCGCCGCTATCAAAGCCTCACCGCAGTAAGCCAGGGCTCGTGGAGCGGTTTGAGTTATTTATTGTGGGCCGAGAAACGGCTAATGGCTTCTCAGAGCTGACTGACCCGGTAGATCAGCGCGAGCGGTTGGAGCTGCAAGCCGCAAAAAAAGAAGCCGGTGATTTGGAAGCGTGCAGCGTCGATGAGGACTTCATTACCGCGCTAGAGTACGGCATGCCGCCGACCGTTGGCATGGGGATTGGGATTGATCGACTGGTAATGGTACTCACTGACTCGGCAAGTATCCGAGATGCGATCGCTTTCCCACTGCTCAAACCTGAAAAAGCCGATACCAAAAACGAAGAATCTGCCTAATTTTTCACCACTGAAATGGCTTGAGGTCAGCCATTTCAGTGAGTCCTTTTATCTCCAAAAGGCACGAGGCCGTAACAGACGGTGCGAAAACAAACCGCTCCAGAAGCCTCTCATCAAGATCTGCTTGGCCTGCGGACTCATCTCGAATTAGTCCACAGGCAGTGAAAATTCAATCACCTCAAAGCCTCTCACCTCATCAGGATCTTCAAGCCCCTGGTTAATCACTTCACGTCGTCTAGTCGGATTGGGGTCGCTAAACAGCTCTACATCAACGGGGCTATTCTCAATGTTCACAGGGTCTAGCTCAAAAATGGAATCCGCACTGTCGTAGTCGGTATAGCTTAAGTCTTCTTCTAAGCGTTCTAACGTTTCTTCCTCAACCGATTGACCGGGTACCGGAAATAACGCCAAACCACAACAAGTGAATCCTACCGCTAAAAAGAACTTTACAAATCGCATAATGCCAACGTCCTTTACACAATGTACTTGAGCATATTATGGTCTATCTCTTTTCAACAGCGTTTTCTTTTAGGCATAAATCTATCGGAAGTCAGAGGGCCCCTCGTTTGTGTTCTCAGGTGCTTGGTAGCCAGAAAGGAGTACAGAGCAACCCCGTAGGCAGTTTCCGTACAGGCTATTCTCATGCTGCTGTCGTGATGTCTTTATCCGGACTGATGAATAAGTTGATCCAGTGTTCGCAGAAGTGTGTTGTCATCATAAGGTTTGGTGAGATAGGCTAAGGCACCCAACTGGTAGGCTGTTTCGCGGTGCTTGTTGCCAGCCCGTGACGTCAGCATAACAACCGGTATCGCTTCAAACTTTGGATAGGCTTTTATCTTGGACAGAAAGCCGTAACCGTCTAGCCGAGGCATCTCAACATCGCACAATATGGCATCGACCCACAGACCGTTGAGCAGTTTATCAGCCGCTTCCTGATCGTCTTTAGCTTGTTCTACCTGGTAGCCTGCTTGTCCTAGAGTGCGCGTAACCACCCGATGAACATTGATTGTATATTTACGGGTGTTCTTTAAAGCTTTACACAGGCTTTAATACCCCTATCCGGAAACTTCAGATTAAGAAAGAATCAGGCTTTCAACCATTTTTTTGATTATTTTTCCGAGAAATCTCTACAGACAACTTTTTTTTGAATGGGTTCTATGCAGCTGTGATGTAGGCACTGTGGTGTCTCATACAATTCTGAGCATTTCATTTCCGCCCGGTTGCAGCTCGTAGCTTACTTTTTCGATAGAACACTGGTGACTCTTTCCGCCATGTTTCGCTGCAAAATGTTCAAGCACTGGGTTGATATGAGGCGACTTTTCCTGAGCAAGCGTCAGTAGTGGGAAAATTCTGATTTCCTCACAAACTCTGAGTAATTCATCAATAGCTGCAATGTGAAAATCAGTATCCAGCTGCTCAGAGTACAGGAATAAAAAGTGCGAACTTAGCCCAAGTTTGTAGCTATTGCTTTTGATATTGAGAGAGGGCAGCTCTCCAAGGGTGTAGCGGCCTTGCGCTTTGCCCAGCTCAAAATCAGCGGCAAAGCGCTCAGTGACTTGTGATCGCCTATCTTTTAGCTCATCGGCTGACTGGTGGTATGTCCAAATCCAGTCATTAGGAGTCGCTTTGATCTGGTCAATAATATCGTCACGAACAGCATAGAAGCGATCGCGTATTTCCTCAGCACTGAACACATACAGCGGATCAATAGACTGAATAAAACAACCCTTTTCAGTCCCCTCTGCATTGAAACTAGCCGGTCCATCGGCCACGCTCAAAATAGACTTTTTCAAGTCAGCATCGCTCAACGAAAACATGCTGACGTATTCGTCAAACGATCTGCCAAAAGGAACGATTTGATCGAGCTGCATTGCCATAATCTATCCTTACAACCCTGTCCTTACCAACCATATTGAGACCTAACCTACTACAGGGTAACTGCACCCTAGTAGCGAAGAATACGCTTTAAAGCGCGACTCAGTGACTGGCTAGTCACGTTCTTTGCGAATAACTCGATGCTGACTTCAATGGAAGGGTAAACCGATCTAAACGCTGCGTCGTAGGTTATCTGCCGAGCAGATTACTTTTTGCAAAGTATGTCCCTGAATTTGTACACCCTGCCTCGCCTACCGTAACAAGCTCAAAATATTTTGCTGAGTCACAGAATAATCAGGAAATATCTGCGCCAGCTCATCTGCCCCTAAGTCAAAATGCTGACCTAATAGCGCACTCAAAACGTCTCGAAAATCTGTTGTAACGTCCAAATCGCGAGACTCATACTGTTCTGTGGACGCTAGACCAGGCCAGTCACCGTACACTTGCTTTCCACGAATGCCACCTCCTAATAGCCACATTACATTACCAGAACCATGGTCCGTACCGCCGTTGCCATTCTCAGCAACTCTTCGACCAAACTCAGAAATAACAACGATAGCTGTGTTCTGATAGACCGGGCCTAAGCCTTGAATCAATACATTTAAGCCCGCCCCAAGCGCACCTAAATTTCGCTCGAGCTTTCGGTTTTCATTCACATGGGTATCCCACTGACCTAGTTCCATGAAAGCAACCTGAGTGGATGCATCGCTCACCATCAGCCTTGCTAGATGGCGCGCATTATTAGCAAACTGACCCGGTGCAGGGGCGCCACGTGAAGCTTCCATCATTTCTTCATTCAACGCGCTAAGCAGGGCATCTCGCGCCGTGCGACCCTCATGATAAATTTCGGCCAAACGACTATCACGGGCATACAGATCATCAAAAATGGCCTGTATTTGAGGGCGATCGATAGGCAGCTGACGAATCCCAGACCGGGTTACGGCCAGATTCGTCACCGCTTCTGACCCTTTGAATATCAGCGATGACTGGCCGCCCATATTCACCGCTTGAGTTGGGCTGCCGCCAGGTAAAAAGTGGATCAGCCGGTTGAGCCATCCATCGGTAAAAGTCGTATCGTCCGGCGTGCCACTTTCTATATAATCTTGCCCCTGAAAGTGCGATCGCGTCATCACAGAAGAGCCACAAGCATGCACAAAAGCTAATTGTTCTGCGTCCCATTGCGGCATCAGCGTATGTAACGATGGATGTAAACCAAACTCTCCATCTAAGTTCAGAACACCTCCAGGCTTGCCGGGTGGCGCGATCGCAATATTAGGCCGCTCTCTGTAATAATCAGCATCCTGATACGGCACAACAATATTGAGCCCATCAGCCGCGCCCCGTAAAAAGAGCACGATTAATCGAGGAGCATCGGGCCCTGCCGCTTGCACCCTATTCCGCCATGCCCACCCCTGTGTTCCCACCGTGACAACGCTTGAGCCTCCAAGCAACGCTGCATGCTTTAAAAAGTGGCGTCGTTTCATCCTAGTTTCCTCAGCGATACATCATCTCAGGACTACCCAAAATCACTTCGGCTCTTTGCCCAGGAGGGACTTCCCCTAACACGCTTTGCGTTCTAGCTGGAATGCGATCTCCCAACGCTGCTAGCAGCGCCTCAGGCGTCGGTTGAGAGCCCTGTCCCAAGTTCGCCATACGAACGGCCATGCTCACTCGCGCCAGGATTGCATCTGGGCTCAACCATGCTGAAGCCACTTGAGCATAGCCATCCGGCGTTCGACATCGGTGGGGCGGCATACCTAGCTGGTCCATCGCGCCTACCAACCGCTGTAAAACCTGTTTAGCAGGTAAGGCAGGACTCGCCCCACCAGGTCGCCCTAGCCCTATCGCTCGCCCTATCGCAAGCACGTACTGGTAAGGCGTTCTAAATTGGTTTTGAGTATGCTCCAACTGCCAAAAGTCATCACTTTTAAACAGCCGCAGCAAAACGGCAGAAATATCTCCATCTGTCGCCAAAAACTGCTCCGAAAGCGTATTGACGAGTTCTTCCGAAGGCGTGTCGGTTACAAAGTGCTGAGCCAGTTTATAGCTAATATGCTTTGCCGTTGCCGGATGTCGTGCAAGCATCTCTAAAGCCATCTCACCTTCTATAACACCGCCAGCGTCAATCGTTTCACCCAAAAAGGTTTTGCGTTGCCAATCATGGCGCTCACTAGCAAAAACAAACCCGCTCTCATTCTCACTATTTTCGTGGCGACTGATTATGCCCCAGCCTGTCAAAATGCGGGTTAGGCTCTCTACATCCACCTGAGAGTAACCACCATTGACACTCAACGTATGTAGCTCTAAAAGCTCACGGGCATAATTTTCATTAAGCCCTTTAAAAGGCCCTTTTGCCGCCGTACTCCCTGGGTCAGTATTGCGCCAGTTATCTAAGTAGTACAGCATCGCTGGATGTTTGGCCGTCGCGACTAGAATATCGCGAAATTTCCCCAGGGCGTGAGGCCGAATTGCCTTTTCTTCATAAGCCCCTACCCACAGTGCAGTATTTCCTTTATTGGCAAAAACATTGAAGTGGTTAAACCAAAAATCCACCATCACTTCTTGCAGCTGACGTGGACTCACTAAGGCTCTAAGCAGTCGAGATTGCTGAGTATCTCTGATAAGCTGCGATCGCGCCTGACCCAACGTTTTCTTTTGGTCATTGGGCGTATCTGGCTTATTTGCATAGCGCTCATACAGCGAGACAGGAGAAAGCGTCAGCGCCGGAAGCGATCGTAACTGTCGCGATAGCTGACCGGGTAAAGAGATGTTTTCAGGCGCTAGCTGAGCCCTAATAAAGGCGTCCACTCCACCACGCTCCACCTGCTGCAAGTCGCCAGGCCCAAGGCCAAACGTAAGGCGATCTAAAACGTGGGTTACGTTGTCTTGATTGGCCACTTTGTTAAACGCGTAAACTGCCTTGCAAAGAATCAGAGATAAAGTCCACTGTGCTTGTGAACTTAATTGATCTTGAACATTTTAAACAGCTGCGCTTGTGCCTCCACATAAGGTGTCACAAGAGGGCCTATCATACCGCTCTAACTTGCTAATCCATGTCTACATGCTCTTCCAGCATCTCTCGAATTTTCTTGAGCTGAAATCCTTTTGCGAGTTTTGCGAGCTGCTCTGAAAATCCTGCACACTCGGGCTGCGCTATGCGAAGTTCCTCTGCTTTTTGCGTAAGCTCTCTAACTAATCCACGACGGCTCAGATCATAAAGCTCTTGAAGCGCTTCTCGTGAAGGCAACACGATTTCATTAGGCGTCGTCTCTTCAGAAAGAGTGTTGCTTGTAGCGTCAGTAGAGGTCTCGTAACACCACTCTAGCTTTAGCTGCGTTTTAATCGCCGCCAATAACGTTTCTGCCTGTACAGGTTTTGGCACAAACTCATCAGCGCCAGCTTCAAAGCTCTTATATCGATCGGATTCAAACACACTTGCAGAAGAAACGATGATAGGAACGTTTTTCAGTTTTTCTATAGAAGATCCTCTGAGTGACTGCATCAGCTCATAACCATTCATAATTGGCAATGAAATATCAGTAATAATTAAATCTGGCTGATGTTCTATAGCCTTTTCTATCCCCTCTTTGCCATTGCTGACTGCAAGTACAACAAACCCGATAGGTTCTAGGAGATTCATAACAACCGAGCGATTTTCCCATCGGTCATCAATCACAAGAATGGTCTTTTCACTGCCTTCAAACCCAGAGATCATGCCATTTTTAGAGGCCATTGAAGCCGCTGCCCAGTCATGAGCTTCCGGCACATCAATCTCAAAAGCGAATACGCTGCCCTGATTGAGCTCGCTTTGAACCTCTAGAGTAGTACCCATCATCTCAACAATTTTATGTGTGATGGCTAACCCTAACCCAGTGCCTTCAGAGCGCTTGGATGTACTGCCTACCTGCTCAAAAGGCAAGAATATTTTTTGCAGCTGGTCTTCAGACATTCCGGAGCCCGTATCTTCAATTTGAAACCGCAGTCGATACAGAATTTGATTTTGAGATGAGCTGTTATTTTGCTTTTGGGTCTTTACAACAAACTTCACCTGACCTTCAGCAGTAAATTTAACAGCATTACCTAACAAGTTTATTAAGACTTGACGCAACCGCTTTTCGTCTGCAAAAACACCGATAGGTAAATTCTCTTCCGGCTCATAGATAAAGTTAATGTGCTTCTGTTCTGCTTTAATTCGACAAATCTCAGCAACGCCCTGTAAGAAAGCCGGAAAATGAAATTCAGCAGGATGCAAGTCCATTTTCTGAGCTTCTATTTTAGATAAATCCAAAATATCGTTAATCAGTGTCAGGAGATGAGAACCACATTGATTGATAATGCCAGCGCCCTTTTGGTCCTTCTCTGAAATACTTTTAGACCGTAGCAAAATCTGTGCATAGCCCAATATGCCGTTCAAAGGTGTTCGTAGTTCATGGCTCATATTTGCCAAAAACTCACTTTTTGCGCTGTTAGCAACTTCTGCTGATTCCTTTGCTTCTTTCAGCTCAGTCGTTCGTTGCTCAACGCGTCGTTCTAAATCCTCATTGCTATTGGCAAGGGCTGTAAACGATTCACGCAGCTGTTGTGCCATGCGGTTAAAGGCATGTGAAAGCACGTTCAGCTCGCTTACTGCGGAGCTTTCAACTTCTTGCTCAAGGTTACCGCCAGCAATCGATTCTGAAGCATGACTGAGCTGAAGAATGGGCTGAGCAATCCAACGAGACGTGTAGTATCCCAAAATCAAAGCGATAATAAGCGATAGGAAACAAAGGATAATAGTCGTTTTTGTGTTGGCATTGATCTCTGCCATAAAGTCAGATTCGGGGACCGCCACTACTACTAGCCAGTCTAGCCCTATCTCTTCACCCCAAGGCATAACCTGTAAAAAGTTGCGTTCCCCATCAATGGTTACTGAAAGCTGTTGAGACTCTAAAATAGCGTCGAATCCACCAAAGTAGTCAGCAAGCTGTTCAGCCGAGGTCTTAATGACAGAACTATCACTTTCTGAGACATTGAGGCGTACGGGCAAATCATTGACGACTCTAAAGGGTTGCTGATCGCCAGAATTAGCAATCAACATACCATCTCTTTCTAAGATAAAAGTTCTGCTGTTAGGACTAATTTCTAGTTCTCGCAAGAAGTCACTAATTTGCAGCAGCAACTGTTCGACACCGATTGCACCAATAATCTCGCCTTCTGTGTCGTAAATGGGACTAGCATGTGCGATCGCAAGCGGAAATGGATTAATCTCCCAGGAGTACACCGAACTCCAAACCGGCTTGCCAGCTTTTATAGCTTCAGGATACCAACTCTCGCTTTGAAAATCGTAAATATCTGGATCAAAAGCTAGTTCTTTTCTATTGCCTTTGTTGTCCGACTTATAAGCATATTGATTATTATCTCCATACTTTCGTGGAGAAATTTCACTAATAACAACGCTATCAACGCTTGGATCATATCCAGAATCAGCGTAATACCCTGACTCCGTCCCAAACATCATGAACCCCACGTCATGAACTTGTCTATTTTGCCAAAAAAGATCGCCTAGCTGTCCTACCTCTTCAGGCTCCAAGAGACCTAATTCAAACAGAGTCACATTAGACTCCACCAATGTCTGTGGAGCAGACATATACATATCTAGATGGAGTGAAATACGCTCGCTCACTTCCTTCTCAAGCTGGGCTGCTAAGTTCTCAATAGCCGTCCGACCATTGCGCAGCGATAGATACCCCGTAATTCCAACAGCTGCAAATATTTGCAGCGCGAAGGGGACTACTAAAATTGCTCTAAGTGGTAACGCGCGCCGCCTAGATTGGGTTCCCCCCTTTTTATCCGCTACGGCTGCTGCTACGGCTGCAGGCGTTTGGTCGAAAAGCGCTAACAGTTTACCGATGGTGAAGTTACTTTGGCTCATAAAGCGTGACAGAAAGGAGGTATACCAATCTCAAACCAGACTTTTCGCCACCTTATGCTCCAAAGTTGCTGAGTTCTACAAGGGTTAGTGAGCCACATCGTAGAACCCGATACTCTGAATGAAAGATTGCTATAACTACGCTTCAGCATAAGAAGTCGCACTTACAAATCCAGTTTGAATGAAGTAACTCAAGTAGGTTCTTAGAAGCTCACGATCTGCTGGTGGGCAAGAAAAGGAATGAGCCGCTAATCCTTGAGTTGTGTGCTGACAATCAAAGATATAGTTCCCGCCTAACCAAAGTTCTAAGCATGTTTGCTGTTCTTCGGCAGAGGCCTCCACCGTAAAAGCGGCTAAAGCGCTCATAGCATTCGGTTCTAAATGAAGTGCTTTTAACCATTCTGGATACGGTATTTTTGTTGTAGGATATCCAACATTTTCTAGCTCATCAATAAGGGTTGATAACGCCATCGGTTTAGGATTGACAACGTGGAAAGTTTTACCTGTAGAGCTAGGCTGCAATGACAGCTGGACAATGGCTTTACTGACGTAGTCTACCGGAGTCATATCAATGCTCATTACCAAATCAGGAGAACGCTTAAGCTGTATCAAGCTTTTCAAAAAGCGGCATAAAACATCATTTGTATTTGATTGACCCTGCTTGCTGTGTCCGGTGACCATTCCTGGGCGATAAATACACACAGGTAATCCTTGTCTCCCAGCTCGCTTAACCAACATTTCAGCGATCCACTTGCTTTGGGCATAGCCACCCGAAATCCCATCGCCCTGGGCAATATCATCATCTTCATAAAACGTCTGAGTGCCTGTTCTGGCCAAAGACTCTAAAACGTCCAGTGTCGACATGTGATGAAGAACTTTAGGACTGCCTGTCACAGCCAGCTTAATGACTTCGTGTGTCCCTCTCACATTGACGCTTTGAAGTGCTGTATAGGGATAGAACATATTGACATTAGCGCCACAGTGATAAATAGCGCCAACAGCCTGAGCGACTTCTTCAAATTTAGTTTCGCTCAGGCCCAGCTTTTTCTGCATCAAATTCCCAAGGACAGGAATTACACGATGATAAGGAATAGAGACTGAGGGAAAGTACTTCTCTAAATTACGGTGAATTTTTTGCTCTGCTTCGCTATTATCTTTCGCTCTAATGAGGCAATAAATTTTTGAGTTTGTTTGTTGGAGCAGCTCTTTAAGAAGGAAGGCCCCCAAAAACCCAGTAGCTCCTGTAAGAAAAATACCTTCTTCAGCAGAGGGTTGATTAAACTGCACTCGAATGTCTTCATAGGACTCTACCTCAGCGCTCATCTGCTGTATGCTCATATGCTCATCAGGCATATCTTGATCTACACGATTTTGCTGAATGAGGGTTGCCATACCAGCAATCGAAGGCATCCCTAAGAAGTCTTTAAGATGTATATCTGTTTTATGATTTCTCTCAACATGTGAAATCAGCGCCATTGTTTGCAGTGAATTACCACCCAAAGCAAAAAAATTATCATTAACCCCTATTTCCACAATTCCTAATATCGTTGACCAAATCTTAGAAAGGTCTGATTCTAGAGGCGTGCGAGGGGCAACATAGGCTTCTTCTAACGCAGGTCGACTTGGGGGGGGCGCTGGAAGTGCCCTTCGGTCAACTTTTCCATTGGCACTCAAAGGTAGCTTCTCAAGTAGAACGAAAGAGGTTGGAACCATATAGCTCGGTAGCTTTTCTTGGAGATAAGATCGCAGTGTCAGAATCTTTCCAGAAATTATCTGAGGTAAGGTTTCTGAAACAATGATGGCTTCATTCAAAACAACGTATGCCACAAGCCGCTTATCTCCAGGAGAGTCTTCTCTGGCTAATACAAGCGCTTGCCGTACGACAGTATGTTGCTCTAGCGTGGTCTCGATTTCGCCAAGTTCTATTCGGAACCCGCGAATTTTTTCTTGACTATCTACGCGTCCAAGAAATTCTAACTGTCCATCGTTTCTGATGTGGGCACGGTCTCCGGTTCTATAAAGGCGAAGACTCGATCCATTTTCTTCAAGCTTGTTAATATATCTTTCAGCTGTCAAAGCTGGTTTATTTAGGTATCCTCTTGCCAATCCGCTTCCAGAAATATACAGTTCACCGACGTCTCCGCTTTCAACGGGATTGAGAGCGGAATCGAATATGTGAACTTGAGTATTGGCAATAGGCTTGCCGATCGGTAATATGCGAGTTTTACCGACTTCTACCGCTTGCGGCCCTGCCAAATCACACAGTGTTGTGACAACAGTTGCTTCAGTTGGGCCATATGTATTAACCACACGAATATGTGGGGGTGCATTCTCTTGCCATAGGGTTAACCATTGTGGAACAGCGCGTTCGCCACCAATAACAACCAACCGCAGGCACCCCGCCACTCTACAGTCCGATAGCTCTCCACAGAGCTTATGCCAAAAGGCTGTAGGTAAATCCAACACAGTCAGCTTCAAGTCTTGACAAGCTTTGAAAAATGCTGGTGTAGAGCGCAGCATCTCTGTAGAACGCAAAACTAATGTGGCGCCATAGGAGAGCGTCATGAAAATTTCTTCTACTGAAATATCAAAACTAATAGAGGCAAACTGCAGAACACGATCCTCGGGGACAATACCATACGTTTTGCCGACAGATTGAACAAAATTCATTAGCGATTGATGTTCAACCATGACGCCCTTGGGTGTCCCGGTAGACCCAGAGGTATAGATGACATAAGCAAGGGTATTGGAGCTGAGGTCTAACGATAGATTCTCTCCTGAATTTTGAGCGATATCGGCCCAATCTGAATCCACATAAACAGTGTGTATATTTTCAAAAAGGATAGAAGAGCAGCTCTGCTGATCGGTGATCAAAATAGAGACTGCAGAGTCTTCTAGCATTAGAGAAATACGTTCCTTAGGGTATGTCGGATCGATAGGCACATAAGCGCCTCCAGCCTTCAGGATCGCAAGCAGTGCCACCACCATTCGTGGAGAGCGATCCACACACACACCTACCAGTGTCTCTGCCGTTACACCCAGTGTTTTTAAGTATCTGGCTAACTGGTTCGCTTCCCTATTAAGATCTTGATAGCTGTATTCTTGTGTTCCAGACACAATAGCGATCGCATGAGGTGCGCTTTCCACTTGCTGTTCGAACCACTGGTGGATGCACTTATGCCGCTTGCTTGTCTTGGATGAAATCATGATCTTGGAAAATCTAAAACTAGGGGTTCAGTGTATGAAACAAAGTAAGAATAAGTAACAGATTTGTTTATCAATTTGTTGAAGATCTACCTAAGCCGTTATTTGGCCACGGAAGCAGTTGGCTATGCTGCGAGTAACACAAGACAGATAATAGTCTGAGGCCATCTGGGCCCTAGGGCCGGTTCTACACTCACAAAACGTCAGAGGACTTAGAGTCTAATCTTCCAGAATTACACTGAATCAACAGAGGCTCTCTATTACATTGCCCGCTCTAGATCCAATTGGAACATGCAGAGTAGTATATTTTATAACTCAGACTGACACAAATAGCCGTGATTACACGTACAAAAATTTGATTAGAATGAGCTTTCTATCGAAAAGCTCATTCTATTAGGAGGAATATTTACACAAAGAAGCTCATTCTAATTACACTAGAATGAGCTTCTTGAAAGATATCTTTTTCTACAGGGTTAGAAACTTACGAAATTGTTGTTTTAACAACCAGATCGTTGAAATCTAAGTCTCCGCCTCCGACCATGTCTTCAAACCCAAACGTGTTAGACCCTAAAAGACGAACATGATCAGCGCCATCTGTATTTGCACCTGCATAGCTAAAGAAAACAACGGGATTGTCAGTCTCTGTATTGCTAAGAATATCTGCAAACGATTGGTCGCGTGTTATGAACGTAGCCAATAGCTGTCCGGTCTCGACTTCTGCTGTATAAGTTGCATGTTGTCCATTCGTTGAAGAAAGGGCTACATCAATTCGATTGTTTAGAGCTGCTCGAATGTAACCTTCATCGCCCGGATAAAGTAACTCATCATTTTCATTAAAGACTTGACCAGCTTCATTTTCGACAGTATAGAAACCTACCACATTAGAAAACAAGGCTTCTCGATAAACATCGAAGGTTGCGGTTACTGTTGGAGTCGTGATATCTCGCAAATCAATTAGTTCACTATCAGAATTTTGGCCTTGAACGTTTGCACCCAATGCCTGCTCAAAATTCCCAAGTGTGGCCGTGATCTGAATAGATTCAAAGCTGTTATCGCCCTCAGGCATGCGGAAATTTAACTGATAGCTATCATTGCTTAAAGGTGTGTATTGAATGCCGGAGAGCCCATCTGCATTACCCAACTTTGCACCTGAGAGTGCCGAAACAGGAATAGTAGAATTGATCAAATCGCCAAGTCCGCCATCTTGGAGAACTTTGAAGTTGATGAATTTATCGTTCGATACATCTAAAATCCTCTCAATATCCAGTGATTCAATGCTCTTCTCTGATAGTACAGAAAAAATAGTTTTAGATCGACTTAGCTCAGCTTCAGCATAGCCTTCTTCTCCTATTGAAATCCCTTCAATAGATCCTTCTGCATCGTCCGTGATAACAGCAACAATTTCAACGGTTTTGCTCGTTGTGTTGCTATCTACCGAAAATTTTATTTGTGTATCTTCTGATGTGCTGTTCACGGTCAGAATGTCACTGGCCGTGGGTGCCAAGGTAAGGGTAGTGTTAGTTAGCTCTGTCAGCTGATCAACGGAGAGCTTGCCGTAGGCTGTAAACACAATCAAAGAGTCGGATTGACCCGGCGCAATTCGAAGAAACTTGCCACGAGCAAGTGCTAAATCTTTTCCATTTCCGACATCTACTAGCTTATCCTCGTCGTTATCGCCTAGTACATTGTTAAGAAGATTATCGCCACTAGCAACCCTTGTAGAGAGTGGGTTAGTTTCCGTCACTTCGTCATATTCGTCAAAACCGTAGGAGCCTTCTGGAATATCACTTCCACCTTCAATCCTAATGGCGATTAGCTCTGTTTCAGTCTTGGTATCGACGGTGGTATCTGTTTCAAAGATCCAATCTAATCCATCAATTGTTTGAAATCCGCCGCCGTCATCTTCAAGCGAACCAGAGCCGTTGACGTCAATATCAGCCGTTCGGAAAAATTCAATATAGACTTCGCTATCAGTTGGGTTTGAAAATGTGTAAACCTGAGCTAACTGCCCGCCGATACGAACACCCTCACTTTCAATATCGGTAAGCGTCTGCGTTAGGTTTACATCCAGTGTTTGCGAATTTTGACTAATTGAGAATGGATTGCTGACGGCCTGAGACGAGGAGTTGCTGGCAAAACTGGTATCAGCAATTGAGTTGAGGTCGATCCGCTCACCTGAAGGGCCTAGCCGCACATAGACTTGTGCTGAGTGGACATCGCTAGCACCCGACTCTTCTGAGAGGAATCTTGCATACTCTGGCAGCGGCTCTGTAGAGAAAAAATCATAGTATGTATTAAATGATTCCGTACTCTCAGAGCCGGTAGGCGAGAGCTTATCTACATAAACCTGTCCATTTCCTGCAGCAGTTTCGAGTGTTGGCATTTGTCCATGCGTATAGATTTTATTAATAAAATTTTCCCTCAGCAAAACTGAGTATTGCTCGATGAATATACCTATCTTGTGATGCCGGTTGATTCACTGCCTAATTTGCTAAGTCAGGGCGCAAAGTCGGGGCGCTGCTGTTTTTTTATTGATGATGAAAGCGCTTTGTTCACCTCTATAAGATCGGTGGGAATACTTGCTTCAACAAAACGAATCTTACTCCCAACTACTTTTTAGATCGATTTTCGCGAGCAACAGCAACTATACGTTGCTGTTACGACAGATTTGTTTTGTGCAGTGAGCGCTTTTGTATAGAGGAATTTAAACGTGACGGATTTGATCTCTGACCTGGCTAAGGTGGCAGGTATTCTAGCCTTCTTAGGATATATTCCTTATATCTTGTCTATTTTTAGGAGGAAAACAGTCCCAAATCCAGCAACCTGGTGGATTTGGAGCATTATGGGCGGCATTTTACTAACAAGCTACTATGCTGCAGGTAACCGTGAGGCTATATGGGTCCCTCTGAGTTATTTCGTTGGCCCAGCGGTAACAGCTATACTCTCTGTAAAATTCGGACGAAATGAATTTGGGAAATTTGAAAAGTATTGCTTAGGAGGGGGAGCTATCAGTATTCTCCTGTGGCAGCTTTCAGGGTCTCCGCTGGTAGCTTTAACCATTGGTATTATGATTGACTTAATTGCGATCGCGCCAACCCTACGCAAAACCTATTTCAAACCCGACTCAGAGGACCCGCTTGCTTGGAGTATGTTTTGGTTAGCAAACACCTTAAACCTATACGTTGTCATCGTCTCTGAATCTGCTAATTATGCTTCCTTAGCCTATCCAGTAGAGCTATTTTTGTTACCGACATCTATTATGCTCCTGGTGATCCGCGGTCGTTTCTTTATGAAACAAGCATCCTCATAGGCTAATTGCTGTTGTTGTAACCTGAGAATGAGCAGCCAACACCTGTAATTTATTGATAGAACTTCTTTTAATAGAACTCCTTTGCCAATGAGCCTGTTAGAACGAGAAACAGCAGTTTTGATGGCTCATGTTCCGTTTTTTCAATGATTCTCTGTCAATAGTGATATCTATCATATATTTTTAAGTAAAGCGTTAGGATATCGCATCTGCCTCACCGGGCATATTATACGAGCATCTACTTATGAGTCATAGATTTCATAAGGTGTCATACCTTAGCTGGATTTTCCCAAGATGTGATGTTTACTACACTTCATCTAAAAGTATCTTGTTTTGTTATTAGCAGTTACCTTGTTGCTTTCTAGTGCTGTATTTTGCGCTTGCGACGATTACAACACAGTTCAAAAGCCTAGTTCAAGGTACGTTTCTCCGGCGAATTTGTTTAAAACTTCTCAAATATTGTAGATTAAGGTAAAAGCTGTAATGCTCTCACAACAGGAGCCTCAAGGGATTCTAATCGTTGATGACAATCCTACTAACTTGGAAGTTCTATCTGAATCTTTGATTCAGGAGGGTTTTCAAGTAGCCGTTGCAATTGATGGTGAGAGTGCTTTAGAGCAGGTCAATTACCATCGTCCAGAGCTGATCTTTTTAGATGTCATGATGCCTGGCATAAATGGATTTGAAACTTGTCAGCGCCTCAAGGAAAATCCAGAGACCCACGATATACCCGTCATTTTTATGACGGCTCTATCGGACTCAGAGAATAAGGTTAGAGGACTCTCTTTAGGTGCTATTGACTATGTAACGAAGCCTTTTCAACAAGAAGAAGTACTTGCGAGGGTGAGGGTTCACCTCCAGGTACAAAATTTGACCAGGACTCTACAGCGTCAGAATCACCTCTTAAAATCTGAAATTGAGCAGAGGGAAAAAGCTGAAGCCGATCTCATAAAAGCGAATGCTTCTTTAGAAAGTCTGAATCAACAGTTAGAAAACCGTGTGGAAGAGCGAACTTTTGATCTTTCAACAGCACTCAAAGATCTTCAGCAAACGCAGGTCCAGTTAATTCAACAAGAGAAGCTTTCAGCATTAGGTCAGCTAGTTGCTGGCATTGCTCACGAAATTAATAATCCGGTCAACTTCATTCATGGCAATATTGACCATGCTAGTGCTTATACAGAAGATTTATTGAATCTGTTTGCACTCTATAAATCTCATTACCCTAATCCTGTTCCAGAGATACAGGAGAAGATGAATGAGATCGATGTTGATTTTTTGGCGGAGGACTTACCTAAGCTACTGAGCTCAATGCATGTAGGGACCGACCGTATTCGCAATATCGTATTGAGCTTGCGTATCTTTTCTCGGCTAGATGAGGCAGAGGTTAAAGATGTAAATCTACACGAGGGAATTGATAGCACACTACTGATTTTGAACAGCCGGCTTAAAGGGCAGTCCAATTTTCCTGAGATTTCGATTATTAAAGAATATGGCAATTTGCCGAAAGTCAAGTGTTATCCAGGGCAGCTTAACCAAGTATGCATGAATATTTTAAGCAATGCTATTGATGCTTTAGAAGAGAAATTTGAGCCGAGTCACGATAACTGGATACCAGAGATTCGAATTTGCACAGAGCTAGCAAGTGAAGACAAAGTCAATATTCATATTTTTGATAATGGACCTGGAATTCCTAAGGACCTGCAGAAGAAAATTTTTGACCCATTCTTTACAACTAAGCCTGTGGGTAAAGGAACTGGACTAGGTATGTCTATCAGCCATGAGATAATTGCCGAAAAGCATCACGGAACGCTTAGCTGTCAGCCGATAGAACCTCACGGTACACAGTTTACAATTACAATTCCAACGTTTCAAAAAGTGTATGACTAGCGGTGTGGCAACGTAATTGTAATGTTTCCATCGACTGGCGCTTTTACAATCAGAAACTCGTAGTGAAGGGGCTTCTTGCCTCATAAAGCTTCAGTACCTCTATGACAGCGGTAGGAAGGTTTGCTTAAGCCGTATACTGAGCAGTAGAGCAGTTAGCGGTCTGTAGAAGCAGTATGAGAAAGCTTTTAGTAATGTGCTGTTTAGGGATTCTACTTCTCCTGACCAGCTGTGATGCGATCGCACAAACACCCCCTACTCAGGCTGTAAAGCTTGCGCTGACTCAGCAGCTACTTGAGAAGCAGCAGAATTTGGCCCAAAACTTGGGGTTAAAAAGCGACGGTAAGGCTGTGCCAAGCTTTCAAGTCGCTCATGTTACAGTGCGAAACCGAAAGAAAATGCCTCAGAAGGGTTTCCCCGACCACATATTGGGTGAGGTGTACAAAATACAAGGAACTTTTGACGTCTCATGGGGAACAACAGCCGATGAGAATGTTGTTCAAAAAAGTAGTCCTTTCGAGCTTTACTTAGGCACCGATCCGCAGGATGCCGATGCTGATGTTGCAACCTGGTTTCTGATTCGACCAAATTAACCGAGCTGCGTAATAGGCCTGCCGGCAACATATGAACTCATATTGGGTTGATCAATCAGCCACTAGAGGTTCGTAGCATTAGTACTATTAGTCACTGAAGCAGCCTCAATGAATATTCGTTTGACTTCACCATGTGTCTGTCGGATTTTACCTTCGATTCTGCGAACAGCAGCTTCAATCTCATCGGCGGAAAGACCGTCCTTAAACTCTATATTGAGGGCTAGAAGGATATCTTCTGGTCCCAAATGGAGCGTGATAGGTGATTCGGAGGCAGAAACTGATTCATCATTGCGAACAATAGACTTGATGCTGGTACGAGTCTCTATTGAAGCACTCTCGCCGACTAGCAAGCCTTTGGTTTTTGCGACTAAGGCAGTAGCAACAATGGTTAATAGAATGCCAATGGAAATAGAGGCGATCGCATCATAAGCCGGATTACCGGTAAACTCACTGAGCCAAACTCCTGCAAAAGCTAAGACAAGTCCGACTAAGGCGGCAGAGTCTTCGACAATGACAATAAAAGCACTGGGATCTTTGCTTTTGCCAATGGCTTTCCAAAGCCCATCGGTTGTGTTGACCTGATTTTTTTTGAATTCTTTGACAGAGACCGTGAGCGCGGCCCCTTCAAATAATGCCGCTGCGCCTAGCACCCAATAGCTAATGAGTGGATTGGCTGAGACTTCAGGATGCTGCAAGCTTTGCACCCCTTGGAAAATGGAGATGCCACCCCCCAAGGCAAAAATAAGCACAGCAACCATCAGTGACCAAAAATAAAGCTCTTGGCTGCGCCCTAGCGGAAACTGTTCACTAGGGGCAACTTCACTTTGCTTGAGGCCGTATAGCAGCAGAACCTCATTGACAGAATCTACGACGGAATGGATGCCTTCTGAGAGCATAGCAGAGCTACCACTGAAATAAGCGCCGATAAATTTGGCAATACCAATGGCAACGTTGGCTGCCATCGCTGCATATATGGATACTTTAGAAGAGCCTGAAGACATGACAATAGGTCGCCGGGTTAGAAGAACTGGGTTAGACAAGCTGGGTTAGACGAACTAACAGTACTGCTATCTAAACACTAGGTCTAGAAGCTTTGTATCAATCAAAGGGAAGTGAGTGTCAACACTAAATAGCAGAGTGCCCGCAAAAGGTTGTGCGACCACTCTGCTGTTTGGTTGTCTTATCGTGGTTTCAGGCGTCTTATGTGGCTGCTTAATAGTCCTGTTCAGTGAGGTCTGGTCTGGTTCTTACTGCCATAGCTGAGAAACCACTTCTGCTACTGCTGAAACGGTTGTTAGTTCTTCAGGTTCGGTATTGAGCAATCCGAGGCTAGGTTGAGGCTCATTTCGGTTTCGTAGGATGGCTGAAGCAATCCAGGCAATGTCTCTGACAGTAGAGTTTTGGTCACTAAGGAGTCTTCTGACCTCTGGGAGTGCGGGCAGGGCACGGCGGCCTAGGTAAGTAAGGCTGAGGGCTGCGAGTTCTCTGGTTTCTACATCGCCTGAGCCAAGCAAAGAAACAACTGTTGGCAAAATTAGGCTGCTATCTTCTGTCAGGGTCCAGAGTGCATCGGCAGCATACAGCTGCGTTAGGGGATTGTCGCTAGTCAGCGCTTCTGTGAGCCCAGGAACTGACTGCTGGCCGATTTTGACCAGGCTACCTGCGGCAGTTTGTGTAACCTTTGCACTGTCGCCTAACAGCGTTTTAGATAGGGCTGGAATGGCGACATCTGCCAGGGGACCGAAATCACCTAGCGCTTTTGCTGCGGCTTTACGAACGTCGCTATCACCATCGTTAAGCATGTCTGCTAAAACCGAGACACCTGCGTTGACAGCGGCATCGCCGAGGTTGTCGGCTTTGCTGATGTCACCAATGAGCGTCGCGGCTGTTTGTTTGGCTAACGTATTGGCCGATTCGTTTTTGAGAATGGTACCTAGGGCAGGAACAGCGTCTCCCCCGATGCCGACTAAGGCGTCTGCGGCTACATCTTTTACCAGGCCAGATTCGTTTTGGATGGCGGCAACTAACAGATTGGTCAGGACGCTTTGATCGAGCCCGACCTTAGTGAGTGTGCTTGTGGCTAAGGCTCTGACCAATTCGTCGTCGTCTTTAATAACCTCTAGCAGTGTAGGTGTAGCCGTTTGGGCATCTGCTCCAATCTCGTTGAGGGCGTAGGCAGCGGCTGCTCGTGTTTGCACGCTGTCTGACTCCAGGGCCGTTGTTAGTTCGGGGACGGCGGCTGCGCCAGTGGCTGCTAGGGTATCAGCGGCGCTCTTGCTGGCAGCTGTGTCGTTGCTACCGAGTAAGGCGACTAACTCGGAAAAATCGTCTGAGGTTGTTTCTACTACGGGTGTCGTGGGTCCCGGATTGCCAGCAGGAGGATTGCTAGCAGGTGGATTGGTCACTGGGGTGGGTGCTGTTGTAGCGGTTGCAAGATAGGGAGATTGGATTGCAGTGGCTTGCCCGTTAGCCACTAAGGCTTGATGGGCGATCGCAGCAATCTCAGCACGGGTTGCATTGCGCCCAGGATTTAGATCTTTGACATTGGGGTAGTTAACAATAAGCTGCTGCTCGGTAGCTGCGGCGATCGCATCAAAGGCCCACTCAGGAACGTCATCATTATCGCTAAAGGTGGCAATAAGCGCGGCAGTATCAGCCGTGGTTGTGAGGCCCAAGCCATTGGTGAGTGAAACTAGGACCTCTAGCCGAGTGATGGGCTGATCTAGTCCAAAGGTGCCATCGGGATAGCCACTAAGAAACCCTTTTTGATAAGCAGAGGCGATCGCACCAGCCGCCCAATGGTCATCAGGGACATCGTTAAAGCTAATGGACTCACGAACCGCTGCTTTTGGAAAGCCGCCGCTGAGAATAGAGGCAAACTGCGCGCGCGTCATTTCTTCATCAGGTCGAAAGCTGCCATCTGGAAAGCCGCTGATGATATTTGCAGTCGTGAGGGACTGTACATATTGATTTGCCCAGTAGCTGCTTTCTACATCGTTGAAGCTGACTTGCGCAAAAGCAGGCAGTGTAGATGCAATGCTAATGGTTAGTGTGCTTGAGAGGGCAATGGCAGTGTTGAGGTAGTTGCGACGAGCAAACATGACGAATTCCTGATGCGTAAGGGCTGCTAACCAAGGTATAAATTCCCTGCGAGAATTTACTGAAGGTGATAGCAGACTATCTTATCAAGATTGCTCGTCGCTAAGACGGAAGGTCCGGTTAGTATTTTGGCTACTGGATTTGATGGGCACAGTGAGTTTCTCAAAAACGGGTAATCCCTTTGATGGCCCTGGCTTTTGATACTTTTCATTTTGCTTAGATGGCCATGCTCGGTAGGTAACCAGTTCTAACTTTGGTTTAGATTTTGGCTTTAACTTGGGTTAATGGCGTTACTTTGCAAGTCTTCTAAACTGACATGCTGAAGTGCCGCTTTGTGTGTGGATTCTAAGGCGACGGGTGGCGCAACCCCATCCTCTAGGGCTTCTTTCCAGCGAGCTGCACACAAACACCACTTATCGCCAGGTTTTAGGCCAGGAAAGTTATACAGCGGCTGGGGGGTACTCAAGTCGTTTCCTTGAGCTTTGGTATAGCTTAAAAAAGCTTCGGTCAGCTGCGCACAAACAACGTGTACACCTCTGTCCTGTGGGCCGGTTTGGCAGGTGCCGTCTCGATAAAAACCGGTCATAGGAGAGGTACAACAGGTTTTTAACGGCGTGCCTAAGACGTTTTCGAGATTGGCCATGATGTGTGCGGTTTTGACGAGACTTCTAAACGTTGTTTGAGGTGTTTTGTGACATAGCTGTAGCATATTGTGCGGGTACAAGAACTAGAAACAATACCCACCAAAGAAGGATTATTCCGGCAATTGGTATGGTGAACCACAGTCGATGTAGCAATAACCAAGAAACGGTTGGGATGCATAGACCCGTCAGGATGATAGACCATGGCTGGCACCACCAGGGTTTTACCGCCCATATAGAGTGCGAGGTTTGATGAGCTGTTGCACTCTCAGACAGTTCTTCTGGAGCAAACAGTTCTTCTGGGTCGTTTTTTGTCATGACTGTATGCCTCGCTAAGTGTCGTTTCGTTAGCTATCTTTTTACCAGAAATTGTTTGGCTGGAGGCCGCATCTCATGAACCTTTGAAAATTTCGACAGGTTCAATGTCATCAGCTAACTCGAAGCCAAAGATTTGAGCATAGAAGGACAATTCAGCATCTAGAGCGCGTTTAATATTTTCTGCCTTTCTAAAGCCGTGCTGTTCGCCTTCAAGTAGAAGATACGCGACGGGAATGCCTTTGACTTTGAGAGCCTCCACCATCGTTTCAGCTTGATTGGGCGGTACGATTTTGTCTTCTGAGCCCTGTAGAAAAATAATGGGACAAGACAGCTGGTCTACTGAATTGATGGGCGATCGCGCCTCGTAAACAGATTTTTTTTCAGGGTAGGGGCCAACTAAACTGTCCAAGTAGCGGGACTCGAACTTGTGAGTTTCTGCAGCAAGGCTAGACATATCACTAACGCCGTAGTAACTTGCTCCTGCTTTAAACACATCGCGAAAGGTCAGGGCTGCTAGGGTGGTGTAACCACCTGCGCTTCCCCCATCAATAGCTAAGCGGTTCTCGTCTGCTTTACCCTGTTCAACCAAGTATTTTGCGCCGTTTGTAGCATCGTCGATGTCAACAATGCCCCACTTACCTACAAGCCGATTACGATAGGCTCTGCCATAGCCCGTACTACCGCCATAGTTGACGTCTAAAACGGCAAAACCACGGCTGGTCCAATACTGAATGGAGGGGTTAAAGGCGCTGGAGGCTGCTGCAGTAGGACCTCCATGAGTTTTTACTAACAGGGGAGGACGTTCTGTGACTAACGCTTCATAGTCTTTATTTTGAGGCCGGTAGTAGATGCCGTAGGCGTTGAAGCCGCCTGTGGTGGGAAAAGAGATGACGTCCGGCTCAGATAAATAGCCAGCATCTATGGTTAGGGTACTCGACTGCCTGAGTTCCGTCATCTTGAGAGTATCTAGATTTAGACGGACTAGCGCGCTGGGCTTTAGCGTGCTGGCAGCGAGGAATACGGCGAATCCTTTGCCGACTTGTAGGCTTCCTATGCCGCAGTAAGGCGTATCGATTTCGTCCATGGAGCGGGCACGGGCGTCGAACCGAGCGAGTCGCAGGGTGCCTTGGTATTTGTAGGTGCACAAAAGAGTGGTGTTGTCTTCGAAGCCGTAGCTGCTCTGGCCAAAATTCCACTGGGGACCGGCAAATTCTGCTTCGAGGGGAAAGAGGGGCTCACCTCGTTCTCCTTCCCAGCGATAAAGATTCCACCACCCCGTGGCATCACTGATAAAGTGCAGTGTACCTGCCGGTGACCACTGTGGCTGGCAGACAGATTCTTTGACGTTGCCCACTATCTTGTGAGGGCGACTCAAGCTACCGTCGTCGTTTACATTGGCCAGCCATAGTTCGGTGCCATCCCAGGGCATTTGAGGATGGTTCCAGGTAATCCAGGCCAGCTGAGTGCCATCTGGACTAAGGCGCGGCGAGGAATAAAAGTCGTTTCCACTAACGAGGATGGTAGGTGTGCCACCAGTGAGGGGAAGGGTGGCGATCGCATTAACCGCTTCGCCCGACTGACGATGATCTTCAACAACGCAAATTAGCCGATTTCGCGGTGCATCCACGATAGCATCGGCGTAGCGTAAGCCCGCTGCTGGTGATACTTCTGGTGTGAGTGCTTCTGGTGCTGCGCCGGAGGCTTGTCGGTACAGTCGCTGATCGGCAAAGTTGGAAAAGTAGACGGTTCCTTGGTGAACGGTATAGGCACCGCCACCGTATTCATGGACGCGCGATCGCACATTAAAAGGCGCAGGCGTGATATCGGTGGCGCTACCAAGGTCATCTTCTGGGCCATAGCGGACGACGAGCTGGCGTCCGCCTTCAGTGGGTCGTAGCTCGCTCCAGTAAATATCTGCATCGTCTAGCTTGATGGCGCCTAGCCGTATAGATTTAGAAACAATGAGATCTGATGTGATGGGTGATTTCCAAGACCCGTACGGCGTGTTGCTGACCATAGAAGTTGTGAGTGCAGGTTGGTTGAGGAGGGCAGATTGAAAGTGTCGCTCTACCCCTTTGTCTATACCGTAAATGCGTCCCTACAAACCAGTCATGCGACAGATCTTTGACGTAAATTATGGCACCGCCTTTAAAAATCCAATTATCAAAATTGATACGTACCGTCCACTCATGGCTCGAACTTTTAGTCGTGGGCGATACGCTGAGCGCAGGAATAGGCGCGTGCTATATCCATCGTCTGAAAGAGAAGGTACCTAACCATGGTTAAAATCCATACATCGTCTTTGAACCAAGTGTTTTTGAAACAAGCAGATCTGTTGAGAGTGTTGAGCCCAAAAATGAGCACCCGTCGGTTGAGTCGCGCTGTGGTGCTAGCAGGTACAGTCAGCCTGGGCGCTTTTGTGAGCTTGGTCAGTGTTGGCGCGCCTGTATCGGCCCAAGTCTCTGAGCCTTTACCTGAAGTAGAGCCGGGCGAAAACGCCGGTCAGCTACCGGAAGATGCTCGATTTGAATGTCAGCTTTTTCAGGGTGATTTTACGGTAATGTATCGTCCTGAAAGTCAGCCGGAGCAAGTATATGCTTGGGCAACCCCTGGAGAAATGGGCGGCGGTTGGACGGCTGAAAAACGCTGTTATACCATCAGCGAACGGCTAGAGTCTTATCGGCCTGAAGGATTGGTGGATTTGCAGGTGGGTATTGAAAATGGTTACGACACCGTTTGTGCAACTACTGAGCAAGTGTCTGGGCTGTGTAAGATTGTGTTTACGGTTCCACCGGGCCAAGATCCGGTAAGTACGCGCGATCGCGTTTTTGAGAACTTGGCACTTGCCGACGGTGGCACTAATACGACCGTGGTTAATACCTTTACAGGTAGTGGAAGCCCTGACATTTTGGGACAGATAAACGATGTGTTAGGAACCTCTGGTTTTTCGTTACCGCAAGCCTCTGGGCCGTCCTCTGACGCCATTAACCTGAAGCCGTTTTTAGATGCAGCCGACGGCGGAACGGGTAGCGCACTGCGCAGTCGTCCAACCAGCCGTAAGCTTGATCCTAACAACTTTCGGTAATCGCTACAGTTCGAGAAGCCATATAAACATCGAAAGCCCTCTGCAGGGAATCTTGTTCCAGCAGAGGGCTTTAGTTTTGACAGAGACTCTTCTGAATAGTCAGTGTCCCGATATATTTGGGACACTGACTATATCTCATGGATGACACCCCAATGTATAGAAGGCTTAAGCGTTGAGGTCAGATGCAGACTGCTTGCGCTTAAGGTATTTACGCGAGCCAACAAATCCGATCATTAGCAGTCCACCGATTGCAGATGGCTCAGGAATATCGCGAGGCTCATCTTCTGTGCTCCACTCTAATCCAGAAATAGCACCACTGCCTGGGTAAGTAAATCGAACAGCTGAGAGAAGTGCCTCGTCAATGTCAAATCTGTACATAGAGTTGTCGTTTCGTTTTGTTCCGACCTGAGTGATAGTGACACCATCTATCTCAAAAGACGTGCCTTGAGCGGCGGCGGCGTCATTTCCTGTGATGGATTGGTCCGCTCTGTGCTGCTCAATTAGCTCATCGACGTCAATGTTAAGCACCTTGTTATTGTTACTATCATAGCCTTCTACTTTAATCCGCTTATGCGCATGCTTACCATTGTGCCTAGCATCATCATCAATATCTAAAAGAGAAAAGCTCTTAAAGGCTACCGACTCAGCAAAATCGAAGTCGATATAGCCGCCCCAGGCCTCGTCATCAGCACGATATTGCCCATTTTTTTCTAGGTAGTCTAAATTTTTGTCTTTATGCGAGCTTTTCTTTTTCCTGTCCTCTTCTTGGATAATTAAGACGTTCCCTTGAGAAGCAGTTCCATAACCAGAGCCTGTTCTGAGGTCGTTGTCTTGCCCACTCGCATCGGTATTATAGAGATTTAGCTTTGCCGCTTTCTTAGTGCGGTTGTTATAACCACTAATGTTAGCGAGTCCCCAGTCTGCCCACTGATCGGTTACGAGAGTATTCTCGTCAGTCATCAAAATGCTCTCGCCATTGATGACACCACTATCAAAGTCGAGTGTGAAGTTAGCAGCTTCGGCAGAAGGTGCTACAGCGCCTGTGACTGCCAGGGTAACAGCTGATAGAGCCAGCCATTTATGGTTGTTTTTTAGAGTAGGTTTATTCATCGAAGTCCTGAGAAGTAACAATTGTTGCTTGAGTCAGTTAAATCACTGTTGCTTGGTAGATGGTAAGTGCTGAGTCATCAGATTGATGGAAACTAAATATTTATACTGACTCTTTCAAGAAGAAGACAACTTGCGTACCCTATTGTTATAAAACCCCACAAAAGGGACTGAAGGCTTGAGTGTATATTCGGGCTTCTTTCTACAAAAAAACATTCGAGGGAGACTCCTCAGTATTTTCCCTGATCACATAGGTACAACGGTCTTTAACATTACTTACGTTTTTCTTTCTGATTTCTTGTAACCATTGCAGTTATTGGCATTAGGTCTATTTTTGCGCGCTTATACGCTCAGTAAAAATATCTATTTCCCTCGCATTTTCACTGCAAAATCAATGGAAAATTCTACTGTTTTACCATGACTTACAAATGACCTTATCTATTTCTTTAAGTGTTAATCCGTAATACCCATAGGGGTTTCTCTATTTTGTGCGGTTACTTTTGATACATGGATTCCATTCAGACGAAGCTACTCAAACAACACATGACAAACAACAAATTTTCTACATTGATCGGTGCAGGCGCTTTAATGATTGCGCTTGGCACAGCTGCAAAGCCCGCTGAGGCATTCGTTATTACAAATACATCAGCAGATTGGGACAACGTTTCGCTTTATAATGGCTCTTTGGTTGGCTCCGACGGTGTAGCGGCTAGTACTAGCAACAAAGTCAAGTTCCTAGAAAAAGATGACATGAGCCAAGTGCGGTGGGGATCTGCTGTTTATGGTGAAAGAGTAGGTACCGGGGAATGGCGTCAGGCTACTTGGAAGGAAAAGAGAGCTGGTTTGGCTACTAAGCGATACTACTGGAACTACTACGGGCAGAAAAGAAGCTATTGGGCAGTAGAGAAAACTAAGGTTGTTGCTACATACAAAAACCAAAGTGGATTGGGTTTTGAAGGTGTCAGCAACTTAGACTTAGATGTGAATGAGATTTTCAATATCGGTACACTCACTCACTTTAATCAAACCATTTGGGGTGATGGACTCGACGGAACAAAAGCAGAGTTTAGTCTTGATTTAGACTTTGGCGACAGTGGCATTGGCTCTCAAAGTTTTGACTTTAGCTTCTCTATTGATGAAACGGTGAATAGTCAGACTGTGTGCCCTTATCAAACAGATGCTAACAGGGGAGGCTGCTCTGATAGGATTTCTTGGGACTTTGCGATTCATGAGAAAAACACCTTTGAATACGAAGATGAAACTTATTCTTTAGAACTGGTTGGCTTTGGTAACGAACTGGCTAGCCGAGGGATTGTTAACGAATTTATCTCTCAAGAGAATGGTGATAACTCTGCTGGTTTGTTTGCTCGCTTAGTGAAAGTAGATACTACCAAAGATATTCCTGAGCCTGCTTCTTTGTTGGGGCTTGCTGCTTTTGGTCTGTACTTTGCTAGCTCTCGTCAGAAGAAGAAGGGTGAGTCTGCTGCTGCCGCTGTCAGCTAGCTGATGAATTTTCTTGGATTTAGGGTTTTGCATCTACTAAAAATTGACGGTGAGATTTTACTGTTATAGTCAACGCTATATATCAGTATGATCTCCCCATGACGAGGCTCTATAGTGTATAGAGCCTTTTTTATTGATGCTAAAATTCAGGCCAGTATAGCCATTGATTATATGAACGTCAGTCAGCTTATTGCTCAAGAACTATCAGTCCGTGTGGCGCAGGTGGAAGCAGCACTGAGCTTGCTGGGCGAGGGGGCAACAGTTCCTTTTATTGCGCGCTATCGAAAGGAACGTACAGAGGGCTTGGATGAGGTACAGCTGCGGCAAATTGATGAACGTCGGGCGTACTTGGCTGAGTTAGCAGCGCGTAAGAAAACCGTTTTAGAGGAAATTGATAAGCAGGGTGCGTTGACGCCCGAGCTGCAGCAAAAGATTGAGTCCTGTCAGCATAAAACTGAGCTGGAAGATTTGTATTTACCCTATAAGCCTAAGCGTCGTACGCGAGCAACGATTGCTAGGGAGAAAGGCTTGGCCCCGCTGGCTGAAGACATCGCAAGGCTCAATGAAAAAGGGCAATCAGCTGATTTGAAGGCACTGGCTCAGCCTTATGTGAATGATAATGTTGCAACCTTGGATGAAGCGATTCAAGGGGCAGCGGACATTTTGGCAGAGGGGATGGCGGAGCAGGCGGCGCTGAGAGCTTATGTGCGTCAGTTTTTGATGCGGCGTGGGGAATTTGTTTCAAAGATAAAATCTGCGTATCCGGAAGGGTCTACTAAGTATGAGATGTACCGCAAGTATCAGTCGCCAGTGAGCAAAATTGCGCCTCATAATTTGTTGGCACTGCTGCGGGGTAGTAAAGAATCCGTCGTTAAGCTGACGTTGGCTTTTGATGAGGCTGAAGTGTTGAGCTATTTACTAGGGACCCAGCTGCACACTAAGGATAAGGCCTTGGGCAAGTTTTATACCGATACGGTGAAAGACGGCTTTAACCGGCTGATGAAAAAGTCTTTGACGAATGAGGTGATTGCTGAGAAAAAAGCCTGGGCAGATGAGGCTTCAATTCAAACCTTTGCAGAGAATTTGCGTAACTTGATGCTGGCAGCACCGGCTGGGATGAAGCCGACCTTAGGGGTTGATCCGGGCTTCCGAACCGGCTGTAAGGTGGCGGCGATTAGTGATACGGGTCAGTTTTTGGCCTATGAGGCGATTTATCCGCACTCGGGGCAGGGGCGTCGGTTAGATGCGGCGAAGGTATTGCGCGACCTGATTAACACGCATCGGATTGAGCTGATTGCGATTGGGAATGGGACGGCAAGCCGGGAGACAGATGAGTTTGTAGGGGAGGTGATTGCAGGGCTGGAAAATCCGCCGACTAAGGTGATTGTGAATGAGTCAGGCGCGTCTATTTACTCGGCGAGTGAGGTGGCCATTGCAGAGTTTCCTAACCTTGATATTACGGTGAGAGGAGCCATTAGTATTGGTCGCCGTTTGCAAGATCCACTGGCTGAGCTAGTAAAGCTAGATCCAAAATCGATTGGGGTGGGGCAGTATCAGCACGATGTGGACCCTAAGCGATTGCAGCAAAAGCTAGATGACACCGTGGAGAGCTGTGTGAACTATGTGGGTGTGGATTTGAATACGGCTTCTCGGGAGCTGCTGCGCTATGTGTCAGGCGTGAGTGGAGCGATCGCGAGTAATATCGTGGCGTTTCGCAATGAGAAGGGACGGTTTTGTGATCGCAAAACGCTGCTAAAAGTAAGCAAGCTGGGACCAAAAGCTTACGAACAGGCTGCGGGTTTTTTGCGAATTCGCGAGGGTGACAATCCTTTAGATAATACCGCCGTCCACCCGGAAAGCTATGGCGTGGTGAAGGCGATGGCTAAAGATTTGGACGTGCCACTCAAGAAAATTCCCCAGCAGACGGCTCAGCTAAAACAGCTGGACTTGAAAAAGTACGTGAGCGAGACAGTGGGTGAACCGACGCTCAGAGATATTTTGAGCGAGCTGGAGAAGCCAGGCCGTGATCCCAGAGCGCAGTTTACCTATGCGACTTTTGCGGAGGGCATTAACGAAATTTCGGATGTGAAAGAGGGCATGACCCTAGAAGGCATTGTTACGAATGTGGCAAACTTTGGCGCATTTGTTGATATTGGTGTGCACCAAGACGGGCTGATGCATGTTTCGCAGATGGCCGATCGGTTTGTCAAAGATCCTAAAGAGATTGTTCAGGTTGGTCAAGTAGTAAAAGTACAGGTGCTAGAAGTTCAGGAAAAGCTCAAGCGGATTAGTTTGAGTATGCGCACTGGCATTAGCACTGGCACTGACACTGGCGGCTCTACTGGGAAAAAGCATGATATGACTAGCCGTGATGAACAAGGGAATGGTGCTGGACCTGCACAGGTGAATAATCCTGTGACGAAAAAAGGAGCCCGTTCTACAGGGAAACCGGTTCCAAAGCCTATTCCAAAACGAAGGTCTTCTTTAAATACTGAGACTGGAGAGAATACATCATCTAGCCAGTCAAAAAGCTTTAATCCTGAAGTTTTAAAGCAGCGATTTAATCGGCGTAGACCTTAGCGGTAGAATATACGCACTAAAAATCCCTTATCCGTAAACAGCTTTGGCTAGCTGCTACAGATAAGGGCGCATCGAAAAGAGTGTTCTTTTCTAGTCGTTCAGACTGATTGAATGTTCTTGCTAGCGAAGCCCTGATAACACTGGCAGTGGTGAGGAAACACCCTCTTCAGGATGTGCCGATGAGGTGTCTTCCTGGAACTGATCGCCCAAACAGATACCCAAACCTTTCGCCGTTTTAACCAGCGTTCCTTGTGGATCGACTGCGCGATAGTCTTTGATAGCATCAGAGATAGGGACAGATTTTACTGAGCGCTCTTGCCAAGTCACCATGCGATCATATTGTTCATTGGCGATGAGATCGACGGCTGCGACGCCAAAAGCAGACGCTAGAATTCGATCGAGCGGAGAAGAGGTTCCGCCACGCTGTGTATGGCCAAGAACGGTCACGCGGGTTTCGGTATCGCTCATGGTTGAGATTCTTTCAGATAGGTATTGACCAATGCCACCTAAACGACAATCAGCAAAGTGGCCTTTTTCCATGAGCGCGCCTGTTTCAGTGCGGACGGCTTCTGAAACCACTGCGATGGAATAGTCTCGTCCGCGGGCTTCTCTTTGCTTGATATGGCGACAAATATTGTCTAACTTGTACTGAATTTCAGGGATGAGAATAATATCTGCACCGCCTGCGATGCCTGCATTGAGAGCGATATGGCCTGCGTCTCGGCCCATGACTTCAACAATCATGACTCTGCTGTGACTGGCTGCGGTGAAATGCAGGCGGTCAATCGCTTCTGTTGCAATGTTTACAGCGGTATCGAAGCCGATGGAACGCTCAGTGATGCCGACGTCATTATCAATGGTTTTGGGGATGCCAACGAGGTTGATGCCGCCTTGCTGGGCCAGCTTTCTGAGAATCGCTAGGCTGCCATCGCCGCCAATGCCAATGAGGGCATCAAGTCCGAGCTGGTGATAGCCTTCGATAATTTCTTCGGATCTGTCGATGAGAGTGCCATCGGACATGGGGAATGCAAAGGGATCGCCTTTGGTGGTGGTGCCGAGGAAGGTCCCTCCCATGGTGAGGTAGTTGTCGACTTGGTGCACGCCTAGGCGTATGGCCTGTGGTGGGCGAGACATGAGGCCGTGTGTGGCTTTGTTAATGCCGAAGACCTCCCAGCCGTGGGCTTTGATTGCGCAACGGGTGACGGCTCTAATGACAGCATTTAGGCCCGCGCAATCACCTCCACTGGTTAAAATTCCGATCCGCTTTCCTTTTTTCATGAATAGGCTGCCGATGATAACGATTTTATTATTTGTGTGCCTTGGATCACAAAAACTGATCGTTACGAAAGTCTCTACAAAACTATAGCTTTGGCTACATCGGTTAAATCATCTTGTTAGAGGTTTATGGAATTGTTGCGAGATGGTTGCTTAAATCACTTAGAGATGATGTGAAGTGGTTTTAGTCGCGAAGAGAGCGATGTTGTTGTGTTGTTGCGGGTAATTATTGGTCGATAACGACGACTGGAATAGGGCTGGCTTCTATTATAGTGCGTGAAATAGAGCCGACTAATAATTCTGTTGAGGGGCGGTGACCTCGTTTGCCGATGATGAGTTCATCAGCGTTATAACGTGCTGCTGTTTGGAGGACTTCTTGGGCAATGTTGCCTTCTACGGTGATGAATTGGTAACGAATATCTGCGAGCTGCTGCTTGGCTTGCTGCTGAAGCGTTTGAAGTTCGCTAGAAGATTGATGTTGAATAACGTGAACAACAACAACTTTACTGTCGTTGCGACGAGCGAGTTCGGCAGCTTTGGTTAAAACTTGCAGGCTTAAGGGAGAGGTATCGACGGCGGCCACGAGGGTAATGCGGCGGGCGATCGCAACTTTAGTGGGGTCTACTTCGCCGCGGGCTAGGAGCTTTGGTGCGAAGGTAGGGATGGCCCAGGCGCCTAACGGTGCGGTGACTAATATAGACAGTGCTGAAAGAGCGAGAATGGTTTCACCGCCGTCAATTCCATAAGCTAAGGGCACTGCACCGATGGCGGCTTGCACAGTGGCCTTAGCTGAGTTACCAGGGAGTAAGAACAGTTTTTCCTTAAAGGTCCAGTTACTGCCGAGCGTCGATAGATACCAGCCGATCGATCGCCCGATTAAGGTTGCGATCGCTAACATTAGCAACCCGACCCAAACAGTATTTTCCAACACAGCCAGCTGGATACTGGCCCCTAAAAGAACAAACAGAAAAATTTCTGCCACGACCCACAGGCTATTGAACCCGCCGCGCAAACGCCTTGCTAAGGGGGCATCTAGCTCAATCAGGAAAAAGCCTGCGCTCATCACAGCTAAATAACCGGAAAAAACGGGGACTTTGTCGGCGACGATAACGAGCATTAGCGATAAGCCTGCGGCGACTAGGCTGTCTTGAACGACGTTTTGGGTCCAGTTTTGCTTTGATAGCAGTGTGACTAATAGTTTGGCGCTGCCCCAACCGAGAGCAATCCCTAACCCGATTTGTAAAACAATCTGAAAGGGAAGAAGCTGTAGCGCGCTGAGGGGAATGCCGCCAGGTAGGGTGATGCCAGCTGCGGTGCCCTGAGATAAAAAGGCGAGCAGTAAGCTAAATACCAGCAGTAGTAGGACATCGGAAAGGGCGCTGCCGGTCAAGATAGCGTCGGGGATGCCTTTTTTAACGCCCCAGCCGAGGCGTTTTAGCCGGAGCATGCCAGGGACAATGACCGCTGGGGATTCTGCGCCGATAATGCAGCCGAGGAGTAGGCCGGTGGCGAGATTGAAGTTGAGCAGCCAGATGGACAGTAGTGCGATCGCAATGGCCTCAAAGGCCCCAGGCAAAAAGCCTAGCCGCAGCGCTACGGTTCCCTGCTGCGCTAGCTTTTCACGGTCTAGCCCTAGGCCAGCCTTCATTAAAATCACCATGACGGCGATGATGCGGAGTGAATCTGCCGCTTCCAGCACGCCTGGACTAATGAGGTTGCCAACCTGCGGCCCGAGTAAAATACCCGCGAGCACCATTCCAACCAGCGGCGGGGCCTTGAGCCGTTGAGCGGTTTGGCCAGCAAAAAATCCCGTTAATAAAATCCAGAGAATACTTTCTAACATTCACTTTCCAATGTCTATTTTCCCTAGCGTCTGGTCTGGGCTTAAGGGGGTATAGCCAATCTACCGCAGTGGGTATCCTCTCACCTGTAATCACCCTTGCGGGTACTGAGTTTGGGTAAGCGTCCTGATTATCTTAAGGATGGTTTGTTTGGGTTATTGGACAAGCTTTTTTAACACTTGCCTGCGCCGCTTTTTAAAGATAACTGTCATCTTAGCTAGGGAGCTTTGTCATGTTTACGATTCGCTTTGATACCCTTGATTTTCGTCCAGACATGCTCGTGACACTTAGAAGCGATGTGAAGGGCTGGGAAAATAACATTGCCGGAAAATATGCCGACGACGCTTGGATATTTGAACTGGCTGAGGGAGATTTTCCGAACGGACTGAACTTTAAGTTTGTGCTTGAAAATACTTACTGGTCCTTTGGCGATAACTTTTTTGTGCAGCCAGGCGCTGGGCAAACCTACGCCTATGGCGGGCAGGTTCAGTTTCCACCGATGCAAGAGCTGAGGACAGAGAATCCAGCGATCGCACAAATGTTTTTTCAGCCTGATTTGGATGAAAATAAGCTCCACGATGTGATTGTGATCGGCTCGGGGGCAGGGGGCGGTATCTTGGCCGATCAGCTCTCTGATAGGGGCTTGGATGTACTGGTGTTAGAAGCTGGCAGCTACCTATTTCCGAGCCACATTGCCAACCTACCTCGGCAGCATCAGGTAGGTCAGTTTGACAAGCACGTTTGGGGCCTGTGGGATGAGTTTCAGGTGACTAATTACGTCAATGGTCAAAACTCTGGCTACCAGGGCGGGCAGGGCTTTAACCTGGGCGGACGATCGGTATTTTGGGGTGGGCTGATTCCTCGGATGCTGAGCTATGAAATGGACTTTTGGCCGCAGCAAATTAAATGGTACTTAGAAGACAGCGGCTATCAGCAAGCGGAAGACCTGATGAACCGGATGCCTCAGGTGCCGTCGCCCTATCACCGGCAGGTAAAAAGCGCGCTGCGGACGATGGATGGTGACTATAACTATTTTGATGCGCCAGTGGCTGTGCAGTACAACAACGGTAACTTGGGCACCATTCCGGTGGGGATGTTTTCCACCGCTGATTTGCTAATGGAATCGCGCCTGACTGATTCACCCCAGGGCAACCAGTCACTGACGATTAACCTGAACCATGCGGTAACGAACCTAGAGCAAACAGGCGCGCAAATTACGGGTGTGACGGCCTACGACCTGATTGCGAACAAGTACCGTACCTACCAGGCAAAAACAGTTGTATTGAGTGCGGGAACGGTGGAGAGTGCTAAGCTCGCCATGCTCAGTGGGCTAAATGATGGCTCTAACAAGGTGGGTGTGGGGATTACGGACCACCCGATTTTCTTCACCCACTTTGCGATTCCGGCGGGGTCTCCTTTTTACAGTGCGTTGGATAATAGCAAGATTATTTTTCAGCACAAGGCGGCGAATACTGCGCCTGAAGCTCACCCTTATAACGGGGTGATTGAGCTAGGGGCGGACTTTAACCAGGGGCGCTATGTGGATAATGATTTGTTGCGATCGCACCTAGACGCGCGCGGTGAAACCATGCTGTGCGAAATTGTCTTTTTGCTCAATACGCCCTTAGTAGAAACCAACACCCTCACTCAAGCAGGTCCTTCGGCGGCTAAGCCCGTTGTACAAATGCAGCCAAGCCCCGTTACCGGTGAGCTATGGAATGAGATGAACGATCTTAAAAACAAAATTATCAACGACTTTGGCGGGGTTCCTCTTGCCAACGAAGGTTTGGATTTGATTCAGGCGAACTTAGGTGGGGTTGCTCATGAAGTGGGCACGCTGCGCATGGGCGAGAATCCAGCCGATAGCGTGGTGGACACCAACCTGAAGTTTCATGGATACAACAACTTGTATGCCTGTGACCTGTCGGTGTTTCCGGCTTCACCTGCGGCGAATCCAACCCTGACGCTAGCGGCCTTGGCGATGCGACTTGCGGATCATCTGAGCGTGGCTGCCTAAAACGAGGCCATTAGAAAACCTCCTATTAGCGCGCAGTGTGTACGCTAATAGGAGGCGATACTGTTGTCGAGATTTTCTTTTGAAGGTAAATCTCTAGGAATACCACTGATTACTCAGCAGTGTTTTCGGCAACATCAGCAGTGGTATCGGCTGGCTTGGGCTGAGGGGTTGCAGCATTGTGGGTTAACGGAGAGATATTGACGATAGATCCGCCCAGCATTGTGATGCGCTGCATCTCTTCGTTCATGCGGTGAAAAGGTACCTGAAAGAACTGGTTTTGGCTGCTGCGAATGGGGGATTGCTGACGGTCTGTTCTATCGTTTTGATGAAGGCCCGTGACTTCGTACACGAATATTCGATTGTCTACGCTTGATGCAGCGCTCGTCGCGAACTGTCCTAACATAGTGATCTCCTGTGCGTGATTTCCTGTGTGTGACTTCCTGTGCCTGATTTCCTTATGTGTAGGTTAACGGCCCCAATAGGAGCCTGAAGCTAGGCAGCCTTGCTGATATTGGCAATGCGCCCGCCGCTTTTGTTGATGCGCTGTAGGGTTTCAGAAAGGGCTTCGTAGGAGACAATGAGTACCCGGTTACTGTGACGAATACTGGGATAGCCCGGACGGCGCTGTCCAGCAATTTCGATGCGGTATAGCGTGCCGCGATCGCCAGTAGAAACAGGTCGAGCAAAAGCACGGTTGGTGCTGGTGCCCCTCGCTGAACGGTAGGCCCAGCCGTTTTCGTTGGTGCCAGAGGGTGGGACCACCGCAGAAACGCTGCTTTGGGCCAAGTCGGCAGCTAGGCGAGAAGTCGTTCCGGCAATTTGAGCGCGATCGCTGTTGGCATAGCCACGATACAGGCTAAACATACGCGGAAAGCCTGCCATCTTTTGACCGGTTTGGGTGCCAAACCCTCGACAGTAAGGCACAATACAATCACCAAACGTACTCTCATATTCTGCCGAGTCGATATAGGCGTCAATATCAGCCTCAAAGCCCTCATTCTGATAGCGATCGAGATGTTCAATGACTTCGGATTCGTCATAGGGCGCGCGGCCCAACAAGTGCTTGATATTTAGCTCAATGACGCGGGTTTGAAAATTGGGATATAGGAACTTTGTTTTGTACAGCTCTGACTTGGCTAGGGCTCTCACAAACTCTCTGACCGTTAGCGCGCCACTGGTGACCAGAGATTCCAGCGCGCCCAAACGCTCTGAGGCCATTAGGTAATCGTTGCCTAACACCTGCCGGTAGGCCGCATAAATAACAGCCTTAGCATCGTCAGCAGAAGCTTTGGGTCTCATTTCTACAGGCTGTTGATCAGTAAAGGGAATGGTCCCTAGCCTGGCGGACGCGGTTGTAATGGCCACAGATTGTTCTCCTGGTAAGCGTAGATAAATGTGGTTGACGGGTTGGGGGAATGGGTTAAAACGAAAAGTGCTTTTAACCTGAGCCTAGGCAGGCGAAACATTGACGATGCGACAGCCCCGCTTGTTCAGCCTTTGCATGGTGGGCGAGAGCTGCTCGTAGGACACTAGATATTCCTGAACGCTTAAGCGGATTTGTGGTGTGCGTGAGCTGGCTGCCTGAGAGACTCTGATGCGGTATAGCTGTTCTCTTTGGCCTCCGGTAACCCCTTGCAGCTCTTTGCCTAAGTTGGCTGTTCTGACGGGTGTTGCCGAGTTGCGGGCAAGGTCTGTGGTGAGGATGCCTTTTTTGTGATTCACACGGGCTCTGTCGCTGCTGGCCGCACCCCTAAAAAGCTGAAACATCCGACCAAAGCCAACGGTTTTTTGGCCGGCTTGGGTGGCAAAGCCTCGATAGTAAGGCACCACCTGTTCGCCAAAGTTGTTCTGATATTCGGCTGAGTCTAAATAGCTGCTGATTTCAGCTTCGTAACCCTGCTGACTGTAGAGATTTACATGCTCAGTAATCTCTGATTCATCGTAGGGCGCACGGCCTAATAAGTGCTTAAAGTTGAATTCGATAAACCGCACGTTAGTCGTGCTGTAGAAGAATTTTGTTTTATAGAGTTCGGAGAGTGCCAGGGTCCGTACAAAATCGCAAACCCTGATATGCCCTTGCCGAAGCAGAGATTCGGCGCTAGTGAGGCGCTCCGCGCTCATGATGTGATCGTTACCGAGTACCTGGCGGTAGGTCGCCCAGATAACCCCTTGAATATCACTTTCAGAGGCGTTGGGACGCAGCTCAACGGGCTCGGCTTGGGCAAACGGCTCGAAGCCTAAAAGTCTGGCTGACGCTTCACTGGTCATGGGGTTGCGATCTCCTTTTATTGGGACACTGTTGTATTTTGGGGACTGTATTTTTGAGACTGTATTTTTGAGGCGGTACTTTGGGAAAAGCTTTATTTAAAGATGAGGGCTCAAGATGAGGGCTCAGTGCAGACAGCATAGGGATATGAAGCCTTGAACCGAGCCCTCACACTCATGTGCGAGTGAATGTGGCTATTGCCTTATCTGTTGGCATAAAAGCCTAGCTAAGGGTATTGATAGCGTAGTCAATGTATGAGTTGGCTTCAGCAGCAGAGTCACCACTAAGGCCGTGATTGGCTTTGATATGCTTGAGCGCTTCTACATACCAGCTAGGTGAGAGATCAAACGTGCTGTTGATGTCTTTGATGCCAGCGATAAGATACTCATCCATGGGGCCAGTGCCGCCTGCAATCAGGCAGTAGGTGACCATGCGGAGATAGTAGCCAATATCGCGAGCGCACTTTTCTTTGCCGGTAGAGGTAGAGGCGTAGTTGTTGCCCTCCATTTTGGTGGTGTAGGGAAACTTTTGATAGACCGCTTGAGCCGCGCCATTGACTAGGCTATCGGCATTTTTGGCGAGGGACTGAGCGGCAGATAGACCCGCTTGGGCCTGACGAAAACGGCCAAAGGCAACCTGTAGTTCCGAGCTGCTGAGGAAACGGCCTTGGGAATCGGCGGCTGCAACCGCTTCGGTCATGGGGGTTTTCATGTTAAAAACTCTCTTTTGGAGTAAAGGACAAAAAGATTAAATTAAACAACTGTTGAGCTAGTCTGAGCCCGGTGAGCTACTGAAAGCTGTGCCTAGCTCACCGCAGCAGCGGCTTTGTCAAAGTAGCCACTGAGCTCAGCCATGAGAGAGCTACAGTCGCCCTGGGTAATACCATTGCGATCATTGGCGATCGCAACAGCAGCCTCTTTCATTTTGCCAACGCCTGCAGCAACCGAAGCGCCAGGAACACCCAGTGCCGTGTAGGTTTCACGAAGGCCATTCAAACAGCGATCTTCCATGACACTGCCATCGCCGGTAAAAATGGCGTAGGTGACATAGCGCAAGATAATTTCCATATCGCGCAAGCAAGCGGCCATGCGACGAGAGGTGTAAGCATTGCCCCCCGGCGTGATGAGCTGGGGTTGGTCAGCAAACAAGGAGCGGGCTGCGCTGGCCACAATACTTGAAGAACTGCTTGTAATTCGGTTTACGGTATCGATGCGCTTATTTCCGTCAGAGACCAGCTGATTGAGAGCGTTGATTCTATCATCGTTGATATATTCGCCCCGTGCGTCTGCCTGGGAAATCACCTTTGTAAAAACGTCGTACATCTGAGAGTGTTCTCCTACTCAAAAAATATGAACAATGGCTTGAAAGGGAAGTCAGCATAAGGTCGTTCGAGCCAGTAAGTTGATTAAATCAATTGGGTTGTGCAGTTATTGTGCACGGCTTTGTATATAGCTCGTTACAAAGCGCGGAAGGCTTGATGTGAAAAGCTTTCTTCACCTGAGAGCAGCCCCTTTAGCGCAAACTATTTTAGTGTTTCTTCACACACGGTTACATAACGGCAGGGTTGTTGCTGTTAACAACGCAGTCAAACAGCATGGTTTCTAGATACTGTTGCGCCCATTGTGCATCAAAGGCACGTTCTAAAATTCGCCGAGTTTTGTCGTTTTGTTGTTGCTGCGAGCAGTAGTGTTGCTGACCTGCGAGGATAGCGGCTCGCGCTGTTTTATCTTGAACAATATTAGCTTCGCAGGCTAGCTGGCAATGTAGGGACAGGTATTGAAGCACTTTGCTCAGGAAAATTTGTTCTTCTTGAGCATTTGTAGGCCGTATGAACAGGCAGTGGTCTGAAAAGATACTGCCCCAGGGTGGCAAATCACGAGGATGCTCAAATGACTGCGCAGGCAGCTCCCTGAGGGCTATCTCGTAGCCGCTGGGCAGGGTGCGATCTTGGGAGACGGGTGATAGATCTACAATGGCTGCGGTGATGGTGCCTTTAGCCACGACAATATCTACCCCAAAAATGGGCAGCTCATAGCAGGGATGGGGAAACATCACGCAGTGCAAAATGTCGAGCGTGTCTCCAACTTTGGCAAGCTCTAAATGAAGCTTGCGGAACTGGAAGGTTTGATAGCAGGTGTTTTGAATCGTGAGGTGCTGGCCTTCTAAGCTGCCTTCTACGTACCCTAAGTCTGTGGGGATAGCGTAGGGAAAAAGCATAAGCTGGTTGTGCCAGATGCTGGTGATCGTGCCCGCTAGCTGGGCGATCGCAGGATGAACTTGTTTGACTAACGATAACGGCTTTTGCCCAGCTGTGTTGGGCCTCTTTTGGGCTGTTTGGCTGGGAGGTTCTTGACCCACCTTTTTCAAAGTTTTCTGCGTGTTCTTCTTTTGGTTATTTTTGTGATGTGTTTGGCTATAGTTTGTTTGGCTATGGCGTGTTTGGCTATGGCGTGTTTGGCTATGGCGTGTTTTAACCATGGTTTTTATAAGATCCACAGACTTTTGTTCTATGGATTACCTTGCCTCACCTACTGTGCAGACTTTGTGCAGGCAGTAAGAAGGCGGGAAGAAGGCAGCAAGAGACCAAACATCATCGCTATTGGCTAAACTGCAAGCTGTTGCCATCGGCGATTGGCCTGCGATCGCCCCAGTCGGTTCAACAGCCGAGAAGCTAACGCTTTGCCCCCAATGGGCTTGGTGATGAAGTCGTCAGCGCCCAGGGCAAAGGCTTTTTCTTGCCGGGTGCGATCGCCGTGCACACTCAAAAACATAATGGGCAAATGTTGCCACTGGGCATGGCTGCGAAGCACCTGACACAGCTCAAACCCGTTGATGTGTGGCATTTCAATATCTAGAATGACCAGATCAGGCAACACCTGATTGAACAGGGTCCAAAAGCGCTGCGGATTGGTGAGGGGCGTAATTTGAAAATCCCAGGGATGCAGCAGCTGAACAACCTGCTTCAAATGGTGAGCGTCATCATCCACAATCATAATTTTACTGAGGCGAGCACTCAGCTGAAGCGTTTGATGAATACTCTCTAGCACAGCAGTAGGCACCACAGGATATTCCAAAACAATAGCCCCGCCCCTACGAATAAGATCCAATCGATTGCCAAAGTCAGCCTGTGGGGTCACGACCATAACCGGCACCTGGGGCCAGCGCTGGGTGAGGGTGGTGATAAACGTCAACAGCTCTTGCAAGATAGATTCATTGAGCACGGTGTCGGTTTCACTGGCGACTAAATTGACCAGCACGATATCAGCGGGCTTGCCGAGTAGCTCAGTTGGGGTACGCACGTCTAGCGATAGCGACTGAAACGCTTTTTCCATAGAAGCAACAACGGTAGTATCTAGCCCTTGGGCAACAGATAGGGCCACAAGCTGTTGAATGTAGGACATGCCGTTAACATCCACCATTAAAACGGTTGGGGCCGGGGGCGCATTTTCGACCGGGCACACCAGCTTAGGCGAATCATCTAGGGCGTGGCCTAAGGTCGTGACCAGGGTTTGAAACTGTGCGGCTTGGGCCGATGAAAAGGCAGCTCCATCTTGGGTCCCTGCCTGAAGCAAAAGCTGTTCTGCTTGAAGCGCTAGTCGATAGCCTTCCATAAGGCCAAAGGTACCAAGCGTGCCCGCTAGGCTGTGGGCGATTTGTTGCCCCTGACTTTGTTGCTGTTCACTGAGCCCTTTTTCCTGGAGCGACTGGGCGATTTTTAACAGGGTTTTCCAGCGATCGACGCTTTCGCTTTTGTGGGCACGCCACGCTTGGGTTAACCCTTCTAAATACGCGGTTTCTCGGTGAGCGGCAGGCGCTGAGGCTGCTGGTGAGGTGCCTATTTTGAGTGACTTTAGCCGGTACCCTAAGCCGTGCACCGTCTCAATAAAGTCAGCAGCAGCCCCAACATTTTTGAGCTTTTGTCTGAGACGTCTGAGGTGGGAGCGAACGGTGGCTTCGCTGGGAAACTCATCTGAAGACCAGAGTTTGTTGAGCAGGGCGGTGGCACTAAAGACCTGATGAGCATTGCGTAAAAACAGCTCTAGTAAAGAGTATTCCTTGGCGGTGAGGGTGACAGGTCGCCGGTCGTAGCTGACCTGACAACTGACCGGATTGAGATGCAAATCGCCCCAGCTGAGGCTAGGATCGGCATCTTGGTGCGATCGCCTCAGCAGCCCCCGAATTCTGGCCAACAGCTCGTTAATATCAAAGGGCTTAACCACATAGTCATCTGCACCTGCTTCGAGCCCTTCAATTTTGTCGGTTTGTTCATTTTTGGCGGTAAGAATCAGAATCGGCAAGTGATAGCCCTGTTCGCGCAGCCGCTGGCACAGGTGAATGCCATCGAGCTGGGGCAGCATCCAGTCTAAAACAATCACATCGTATTCAAAGGTAGAAGCATAAGCCCAACCGGTTTCACCATCGCAGACCCTATCGACAACATAATTATGAGCAGCCAGCTGTGAGGTCAGCAGCGCTGCTAATGCGTTGTCATCATCTACGAGTAAAACTCTCATGGAAACTACCTTCTTTTAGACGCTCTTTCTTGGGACGATCTTTCTTTGACGGCTGGCGTGCAGTGTTTTTGGCAGAGATAAGTCCTAGCCAGTGCGGCGGCTACAGCGACCACTCCAGCAGCTGAGCGACTTTGCTGGCTAGGGCCAGTGGGTCAAACGGTTTGGTGATAACGCCTGCAACCCCAATTTCTTGAAACAGTCTTTTTTCAGAGGCCTGCGTTTTAGCCGTGAGTAACACAACCGGAATCGCCTTTGTTTTTGGATTTTTGCTGAGGGCCTCAAAGGTAACAATGCCATCCATATCGGGCATCATCACATCTAACAAAATGGCGTCGGGCTGATGCTTTTCCGCCTGACGAATAGCTTCTGCACCTGAAGAGGCTCGGATACTGGCCCAGCTAGCCTCCATTTTGAGGCTGAGGCTGACCACTTTTTGGATGGATTCTTCGTCGTCAACAATTAGAATGCATTTCGGGTTTTTCATGCGCTTTAAAGAGGAAGGTTGCTAAAGATAGAGTTGTTAAAAACAGCGTGATCAAAAACAGCGTAATTAAAGACAGAACCTAAGCAACAGGCTTAGGGCACAGCGTTGGCGGATAGAGGAATCGTAAAATAAAAGTAACTGCCCTGCCCTAACTGGCTCTCGGCCCATATTTTGCCGCCATGTTGTTCAACGACTTTGCGACAGATGGTGAGCCCTAAGCCCGTGCCGCCTTTTTTGCGAGAGTCCGAAGAGTCCACCTGCTGAAACCGTTCAAAAATGCTAGCGAGCTGCCCTGTTGGAATTCCTTGCCCGTTATCTTGAACACAAAACAGGGCGTATTGCGTTTCTGAAGCTGTCTTTGAGGATGTTTGGGGATATTTTTGGACGCTGAGATGAACCTGATTACCCGGCGGCGAAAATTTGATGGCATTGCCCACCAGATTGGTTAGGGTTTGAATGATGTAGTCTGGATCGGCCCAAATGGGTAAGGACTCAGCCTGGGTTTCGATGTTGATATCGTGCTGCTGCGCAATCGTTTGCATGGTTTCAACGGTTTGTTCTATCAGCGCGGCAGTGTCGCAGGCATGGGCATCCATGGTGACTTCGCCCGCTTCTATGCGCTGAAGATCGAGTACGTTATTGACCAAACGTACAAGCCGGTCTGTGTTTTCGTCGGCCACGGTGAGCATTTCTTGCCCTTCTGATTTTAAGTCGCCTAGGCGACCGGTTGCCAGCAGCTTGAGAGAGGTATGAATGGAGGTGAGCGGCGTTCTTAGCTCGTGACTAACGACGGCAATAAATTCATCTTTCATGCGCTCGATGGCTTTGCGATCGCTAATATCGGTGGTGAGGGCAAAAAAGCCTTTGACGGTGGCTGGGCGGCTGTCGATCTTCTTTTTGCTAGTTTTGTGGCCTGCTTTTTGGCCTGCTTTCTGGCTCGTTTTTTGGGGTGCCGCTTCTATATGGGGAATGTAGGTGACGCTGACTGAGCGATCACGACCATCTTTAAAGGTCAGCTCACCTTCGTAGCTCACCTGTTGCCCCGCTAGGGCCGCTTCAATATGGGGTCGGATTTTTTGATAGTGCGCTTCGCCCATGACTGCTTGCATGGTCTGACCGTGGATTTTGTTTGGGGCCCGTCCTAACCATTGTTCATAGCTTTTGTTATTGAACTGATAGCACTGTTGGCTATCGACATAGGCAATGAGGACGGGCAGATTGTTGGTCACCAGGCGCAGCTGGGCCTCGCTTCGGCTCAGCGCTTGAGAGACTTTTTGACGGTCATTAATCTCTTTTTTCAAAGAAAGATTGGCCTTAGTCAGCTCGGCGGTTCTGAGCTTGACCCGATCTTCTAAGTATTCCATCAGCTGCCCTTGGGAGAGCGCCAAACCCACCTGACCGGCGAGCTGCTGCATCAAATCCAGCTCAAAGTCCGACCATTGGCGAGGGCGAGCGCACTGATGGGCAATGAGTAACCCCCACAAATTTTTGCGGACGGCGGCGGCCTCGTTGGAAGGGGTTGCCGGGGGGGTAATAGGATGAACAATCGGCACAATCAGCTTGGATTTTATGCACCACTGGTCAATGAATTCCACCAGACACTCCGACAGGTTGGCATGGGGGGCGTGCACGTCGGTAATGGCTCTAACGCGCCCTTGGGCATACAGGGTTTGGTAGGTTTCTGGGAAAACCTCTTCTGGAAAAGGAATCTCTAAAATAGAGGGATAGGGTTCTACAACCGCTTCGCTAATTGTTTTACCTGTGCTGTCTGGAAAAACCTGATAAATCAAGACCCGATCGGCCTTTAACAGCTGCTGTATTTCATCCACGGTCGTCTGGAGAATCTCTTTTAGCTGAAGTGACTGGCGAATTTTGAGGGTAATATCGGCAAAGATTTGGGCCCGCTGGGGATGATAAGTACTGGCAGTATCGGCACTGGCGGGATGATCGCGATGAAGCTGGAGTTTCCTCAGTAGTCGAGATTGTTCGACTAGGCCGAGCAAATAGCCCCGCTCATCCACCACGGGCAGGTAGCTGATTTGATGCTCCTGTAGCAGAGTAATCAGCGATGAAAGGGTGCTGATTGCAGCTGAGGGCGTTACAGTGACAACCGGGCGACTCATCACGGTTGAAAGGCGGATTTTGGGCCAGTTAGGATTTTGGGCCATGGCCGCCATCAAATCTTGACGGGTGGCAATGCCAACCACCTTTTTGCGATGCAGGGCAATGAGGCAGCCTGCGGTGGGATGGGCTGTTAGGAGTGCGATCGCTTTGCCCAGGCGCGTTTGCCCCGAGGCGGTAAGGGGATGGGTATCGATAACCTCATGCCAAAAGGAGGCTTGCAGAGAAGACTCTACAGAGGATGCCTGAGATAAGGCCTGAGATGAGGGTTTGTATGCCTTGGGGGAAGATGACGCCATCTGGAGGCTCCGACATAGGACATCGTTACATCAGGCTTTGCGCTAGGTTCGCTGGGCTGAGTCGGTACCCGGCAACCTAGCGCCGCACTTTAAAAATATGAGATATCCTTGGTGAACGTTACAAAATTGTTTTTATTCTTTAAGTTTTAACCAATTATCTTAAACCCTGTTATTCAGGCACAGTTTGTGCATTTTCTTTTGTGCATCTGCTTTTTGCAACTGTTTATTCAGCTCTCAGGATTCTCTCAGCAGTCTGGGACACTAAGCCATGATGATATGGACAGTTAGCATTTGCTTAGGTTTTTAGGAATACTCTTGCGGAGCTTTCTGTTTTGCCGTTTCCTTTGACCGTTCTTTTTACACGTTCTCTTTGCACCTATCTTCTTTGAACTACCTATGGCTAATCGACGACAATTTTTACACTATTTTGTAGGTGCTGGCCTCACGACAGTTGCCTTCGGCTGGCTATCGCCTATTAAAGCTTCTGCCTCGGAAGAGATGGATGATTTTTGCCTAACCTATCCTTTTAACAGTCAGTGCGATGACTACTTGCCGGGGGTGGCGGCGCTTGATGAAGCAGGTGAGCCCTATTTGGCAGCGGCTACTTTGGCCACTGCGACTTCGGGCGAGCGCCTGCTGGCGACGGGGCTTGAGAAAGCGTCTTATTTAGTCATTGAAGACGGTGTGACCGACGACGATACGACGGGCGACGGGCCTGGAATTGCGAATCATGCCATTAGCGCGGTGTGTACTCATTTAGGCTGTATTGTCGGCTGGGATGGTGACGCGCAAGAGTTTGCTTGCCCTTGTCATGGTTCTCGGTTTGACGGCGAGGGCGAGGTGGTTAAGGGACCGGCTGGGCAAGCGCTAGAGAGAAAGCTAGTGGTGATTAAAGACGATCAGGTGCGATTGCTTGAGCGATCGCCTGAGTCTGTTTGAGCACTGTTTGTTTAAGCACTGAGGAGTCAACACATTACCGACGTCAGCGTCCCTACTTTGAAAGACTCCCATGTATACACATCTATGAAACAAAAACTGGAAACCGTTGCTACACAATGCATTGGCCCTCATCCTAAATCCTTCTCCCGTAGAGCCTTGCTCTTCTCTATGAGTGGGGAGAAAGACTTTGAGTTTGCCCCTTCTCCCTTCGGAAGCAAGGGGTTGGGGGATGAGGGCTTCAGGATATAGCGATGTTCACGGACTTGTGTGTACACGGGAGACGTTGAAAGAAGGTTCGCCCGGTTGCAATCAAAGGCTCACCCTTCTAAAAATCCTTTGATTCCTTTGATAACGACTTTGGCAACAGGGTGGTTGACCGCTTCAATCAGGGTTTGTTCGCCTGCGGCTTTAAGTGCTTTGGCAGTGCGGGCTTTGAGGGTGGGCTTTTGTTGTAGTTCGGTAATAACGGCGTCTTTTATTTTGGTTTGGCCGCGTTCGGTGTCGGGGCGGAAGTCTTCAGAGAAGTCTTCAAGGAGGGCCTTGAGGTCTTGGGCGAGGCTGACAGTATTGGGTGGTAGGGTACTGTTGCTTGGGCTGTTTGTTTTACTGAGGGTGTTGTCGTCGCCTACGATGAGCTGGCTACCGGTTGCGTCTTGCAGGGTTAGGTTGGTTGTACGAGATTGATCGATGTAGGTAGGGCCATAGGCGAGGGCTCTCTGTTGTTGGAAAGCGGCCATCTCACCGTCTATCTCAGTTTCTCTAAAAAGTTTTTCCTCTGGTGTGGCGAGCGATTCACTTAGGATATCGCTCATAAGATGGCGCACATCAATGGATTGATAGCTTTTGCGGCACTGGATGCTGTAGTTTTTATCGGTGATGAATTGAGCGAGGAGAGTGTAGTCGTAGCGTTCAGGATCTAAGTTGGTTTTGCATTTTGTGCAGTTGCAGGGAATCAGCTCTTGGTATTGTAGGCGCTCGTAGGACTGGTGTATTTTCCACAGCTCGTAGCGAACTTTTTCGAGGAGGGGCTTTTTGTTGCTGCCGCTGACCTTAACGTTGATTTCGTTTTTAGGATAATTTTCGGTAATTTCAGCTTGTGCCCAGTTGTCTTTTAGCACGACGCCATTTTTCCAAACGCGGTCTTGATGTTCTATGAGCGGGTGGGTTTCTACGATGAAGCGGGTGAGGATGCCTTTTGGCATGAAATCGTAGTGATAGCGAAGGACAAGGTTGTCGTTAGTGTCCCAGTCGTACTGTGGGCGGTTGATGGGTAGGAGCTGGGGGGCGATGTAGTGGCCGGGCTTGTTGGGGAGTTCGTAGGCGAGCTTGAAGCGCATCATCAGCTGAAGCAGCTCGTCGCATAGGTCGGAATAGTCACTATCGATCCAAATTTCAGCAGCGTCCGCTTCGGTGAAGCGACCTTTGTTTTCGCGAACGGTGTCGCTATCGGCGACTTTGTACACGGCAGTGGTAGCCCATTCAGGACGAAGGATGACGGTGCGCTTGAGAAGTTTGTCGTCTTGGAAGTGGAGGCATACGCCGAGGTCATGCAAGTAACTGCTAAGCGAGAGCATTTTGGCTTTGTCAGTGAAGCCATTTTGACGACAGATGCTGAAGTAGGTATCGAGTGTGATGGTGTTGCAGTTTTGGGCGTAGTTTTCTAGCGTAGAACGGACGCGGACCCAAATTTTCGGTAAAGGGTTGCCGATGTGGGGGAGCTGGCTAATGTGAAACTGGATGGCATCTTTGATTTTTTGTAGGCCGCGATTGTCTTCTAGATTTGTGGGGTAGTAGTCTTTTAGGTTGTTGAATTGACTTTTGAACAAGCCTTCATCGATTTCGCACTGGCGGTCTTGCTTTTCATTTTTGATAACTAGGACAGGGCTGCTGTCGCTGAGGAGTTCAACAATTTTTAGCCAGTAATAAAAGTCTGTATTTTCTCGGCGATCGTCGGCAACGAGGAGATATAGAGAGCGCTTGGTAAGGAAAAACTGGTGAGTAGCATGGTAAATTTCTTGCCCGCCAAAGTCCCAGATGTTCACGCGGAAGGTGTTGCCATTTGCCAAGGGAAACTCCCAGCGAATAACATCAATGCCTTCCGTCGTTTTTTCGTCTTTGGGCAGTGGGTAGTCATCATCATCGATTTTTTTCGCAAGGGAGGTTTTACCAGCGCCCCCTTCGCCTACTAAAATCAGCTTTGCTTCATAGAGAGGGACAGAACCCGTCTCCTTTTGTAATGAGAAGTAGAAGTCTATGGTTTTACTTGCAGAGCTTGACCCCATGTAAATTTCTTTCGGACCTAAAATTTCTGGTGGAATGGGTAATGGATTACCCCGTAAGTCGAGCGTTTCTAATCTCTTGAAGACTTGAAAACAGTTTGGCAGAGTGGTCAGCTGATTGTAACGGAGGTAGAGGGTTGTCAAGCTAGTGAGCTGTCCAGCACTTTCTGGCAGAGTGGTCAGCTGATTAGAGCTGAGGTAGAGGGTTGTCAAGTTAGTGAGCTGTCCAACACTTTCTGGCAGAGTGGTCAGCTGATTAGAGCTGAGGTAGAGGGTTGTCAGGCTAGTGAGCTGTCCAACACTTTCTGGCAGAGTGGTCAGCTGATTGGCGCGGAGGTCGAGGCTTGTCAAGCTAGTGAGCTGTCCAACACTTTCTGGCAGAGTGGTCAGCTGATTAGAGCTGAGGTCGAGGCTTGTCAAGCTAGTGAGCTGTCCAACACTTTCTGGCAGAGTGGTCAGCTGATTGGCGCGGAGGTTGAGGCTTGTCAAGCTAGTGAGCTGTCTAACACTTTCTGGCAGAGTGGTCAGCTGATTGTAGCTGAGGTCGAGGTAAGCCAAGCTAGTGAGCTGTCCAATCTCTGGCGGCAGCTCACTCAATCCCCGCCTGGTTAAATCCAGCGTTGGCCACCCATCAGCTGCCGCTTCATCAATCAACTTAAGCAATTCGTCCTGAGTCACTGCTTTCCGCTACCATGCATTGGCGATAGCATACCGCAGGCTAGTCCACACTACAGATAGCGAACACCTAAATACTGAGACAGCTTACTCAAGAGTTCGTCTCGCCGGAAGGGTTTGCTGACAAAATCATCACAGCCCGCCGTGAGGCTCAGCTCACGGTCCTGAGCAAAGGCACTGGCCGTTAACGCCACAATGGTAGGCTCGGGAAGCTTATTTTCCTTACTTTTTTGACGAATTTGGCGAGTAGCATCGCACCCATTCATCACCGGCATGCGCATATCCATCCAAATGAAGTGGGGCTGCCAAGCTTCCCACAGCTCAACAGCCTCCTGGCCATTAGTGGCCTGCCGCACCTGAAACCCCAACGACGTGAGTATTTTATTCAACAGCTTTCGGCTAAACGCATTGTCTTCCGCAATCAACAGACGAAAGCTTGGCTGATCGGGCGCTAGCCGACTAATGTAGGTCTCAACCGTCTGCGATTTTGTCAGCGCAGGCGTTACCGTTGCCAGAACATCAAAGTGGAACGTTGTCCCCTGATTAAGGTTGTTTTGAAAGCGCAGCTCACCCCCCATTAGGCTCACCAGCTGCTGGCTAATGGGCAATCCTAAGCCAACCCCTTCCAACGACGTTTTACCCGCTTCTCCCTGCGTAAAAATATCAAACAGTTTGGAGACATCCTCCGGCTTTATCCCTGGCCCCATATCTTTGACAGCGAAGTGAAGAACCGTCTGACACTTTTCTGGCTGCGCCCCCGCGGACTGGGCCCCTTTGGACTGTGACTTCTCTAAAGGTGACCTTTCCGGCATCGGCCTTTCTTGGATAGCCTCTGAAATGCTCACAACCACCTTTCCAGCAGGCGTAAACTTAATAGCATTGTTGATCAAATTGATGAGGATTTGGCGAAGCTTGCCTTCATCTAAAATCACAAACTGAGACAGCTTAGGACTATATTCAAAATAGAGCTGAAGCCCCTTCTCAGCTGCCTTTGGCCTAAGTATGGCCCTGATTATATTTAAAAGATAGTGCAGATCAAAATTGGTTTCGTGTAGAACAACCCGATCCGCTTCGATTTGAGAAATCTCTAAAATATCGTTGATGAGGTTTAACAAATGCTCACCGCTGAGGTTGATAATGTTTAGCGATTTTGCCTGTTGCGCGGTTAGCGATGAGTCTTGATTAAGAAGCTGCGTGAATCCTAAAATAGCGTTGAGTGGCGTTCGCAATTCATGGCTCATTTTGGCCAAGAACTGACTCTTTGCCTGGGAAGCCGCTTCTGCTCTAATTTTGTCTTTTTCAAGCTTGAGATTTTGGGCGGCCAGCTTTACGCGATACTGTTGCAGGCTCAAAATTTCAACCCCGGCAATGATGCTGGCAGAACCCATGAGGGCTAAAAACGGAGGCACTACCGGAATCCACCAGCCTGCAACAAACGTTAGGTAGCTACCAAAAAAGAGAACACCGCTAGCACCCGCCACAGCCACTATCCACACGGCCAGCCGAGTGAGGATACGCTGGCTATGACGTTTGACGCTCATCATTGAGCCGTAGCCAAAGGCCCCAACCCCAGACCACAGAAGTATCCACCCCCATTCAGCCGGTTCGGGCCACACTTGAATCATGGCGCGACCCTCTAGCGCCGCACTGAGCAAACTGCTGGCCATGTTGGCGTGGATAACAATGCCAGCAGCAGTTGACGGTGTGCCGATAAGCTGGCTGCTGTAGGGCGTATAAAAAACAGCATTTAGGCTGGGTGCGGTGACCCCAACAATCACAATGCGATCGCGCACAACCTCCGGAGCCACCTGGTCGTCAAAAACAGCCGTTGCCGACACCTGCGGAAACTGACGCTCATGCCCCCGAAAGTTAATCAGCGTTTGGTAGCCACCTGCATTCGTTCGCACATAGCCACCATCATTGCTCTGAAAAGGGCCAAAAACAGCCGCTCCCAACCGATACGTTTTTTGGATGGAATCTGTCACCTCCGGGACAATCCCCTCATTCGCCAAATACCGCACCGCCAAATCCGCACCAAGCCCTAACCGCAGCTGGTTAGACCCATTCGGATGAGACAACACCCCTCGGCGCACCTTGCCGTCAGTATCTACAATCACATCGGTGAGGGCAACTTGTTCCTGTTGATCTAGCTGGGGCGGCGGATTGACCGTCCAGCCAATTCCTTTTTCCACCCCCACCAAGTTAGGCACCGCCATGGCTTTGGCTAGCGCCTGCTCACCCGGCTTCACCGGAATATCTCGATACAGATCCAACCCGATGACGGCAGGCTCGTACGCATTGAGCCGGCTAATGAGATCAGCAAGAGCCCCATCGGACATCGGCCATTGACCGATGTTGCGAATGTCAGCTTCGTCAATGGTGACCAACACAATACGATCGTCCAAAGTCTCGGTTGGACGCTGTTGAAAGTATCGGTCGTAGGCTGTCCATTCGAACAGCTGAAAAGCACCTGTGAATCTGGTGGTGATAACGATGCCTGCCACAAGAGGGGTTGAAATAAGTGCCGCGAGCCATCGCATGGAATGTCACCTGCCAGTCAAAAGATTAGTCAGAAGGGAAAAGCACCGTCTCGTTAGAGAGCGTTTCGTAGAGTAGGGGCGTGTGTGCGATCGCACCCAAACTCTCGGTTTGCAGCAGCTCGGCCCAGTCCGCACTCAGCTCACGGTTCGCAGGCTGAGATTGTTTCAGCTGCGCCAAGCTCGCCAACATATCGTGCCAAACACCGGCCTCTCCATAGGTCGTTACCTGTCGCGCCAAGGGCTGCTCAGTGAGGGCCGCTGCCTCAGACACGGCTACTCGCTCAAGGTAACCACTGGCCACCGGCATATCCGTCTGCGGCGACCGACACAGTAGGGCCAGCGACCACTCATACCGATTACCCACTAACAGTTCGGGGCTGCCAGCAGGCAGGGTAATACTCCAAATTCCGCCGCTGGGCGCAATCGGTAGCTGAGCCTGATAAAGCCCGTTGCGCTGGGCATCTCTTAGGGTGAAATGCGCCTGAGTGGCCGTTGTGGGCGGCACATACACATGCAGCGTTGGGTGAGACCGAGTTGTTAAGCCCAGACCCGAGTCAGGGACCAGCGCCGTCAGGGGATGAGGATAGGTATCATCCTCCGCGCACTTCACTTCCGTAGGGCGAGAAGCCCCGCCGCGAGAACGATTAATTTGCTGATCGTTGGGGGGTTCAAAAACGATGCGAGGCACCGCTGGCGTCTCTATTATTTTTGTCGCTCGGGTCTCTGCGGTTTGAGTCTGTGCTGTTCGGGCTCGGGCTGTTCGGGCTCGGGCCGTTTGAGTCTGTGCTGTTTGGGTCTCTGTTGCTTCAGTTTCTGCCGAAGCGACCCCAACCGATAAAACATTCATCAGGGTTAGGCTCAGCAGCGCTAGAGAGCGGAGGTGTTGCCGAAGAAATTTCATAATCACACTCAAGAGAATGACAGGTTTCCAAGAACGGAGACAACGCCCTTTTAGAAATGAGTATTTCAAAAAAAGGTTGTTCTCTTCTCGTTATATTTCTCGACCACGGTTACTGTAAGCAAATCATCTCACCGCTGATTGAATTTTCTTGTTGAGTCCTTTGGAATTTAGCATGGCTTTACATACGCAACAACCGAAGGCATTGTGGGTGTGCCCAATAAGTTTTTAATAGAGAAAAAGGGATCGGTGTTCACGCAAGTTGCCTGTTCTTTCACTACAGGCTCTTTCACGACCTTAGGGAGCTGCAATTAAATAACATCTCGATTGCTCCCACGCTGCGAGAAGCGAAGCACCTACAGTTCCTAAGGTTGGAGGAGACGCCCCCTCGCTATAGCCAATTACCAACCAACACAAACGGTGACCAATAAAAGGGATGCTGATACTGAGGTTGCTTCAACAGGCTCAGCTGCGCGGCCCGCAAGGCTTCAGCTTTTGTCATGCTGGGCGTTTCTAAAAGCTGCTGATAAAACTGCTTCATCAGTATGGCCGTAGAGTCATCATTGACCTGCCAAAGCGTGGCCAGTGTGCTGCGCGCGCCCGACCGAATCGCCATTCCGGCTAATCCTAACGCGGCCCGCTGATCGCCAGTGGCCGTTTGACAGGCGCTGAGGACTAAGAGAGCCAGGGGCTGCTTCACCGCCTGCCGCCGGTGAAGCAGCATAGCATCCAGATCTTGAACATTCACACGGCCATCCCAGGTCACTAAGAAAGTCTCTTCGGCCTGAGAACTAAACTGGCCGTGGGTCGCTAAGTGCACCACAGAAAAGGGCGTTTTTTGCAGCGTTTGCTCTAGCCGCTGTGTCGTAAAGGCTCGGTTGAGCAGCGTTGTGGCTGGCAGCGTGGCAGCAATCTGATTGATTTCTGCATCTACCGCAGGCAGGGCAGAAAAGCCTTGTTGGGCCTCACTGAGCCCGCCCGTTAGCGCGCTGAGACTACCTTTGTTAAGCGGCTGCGGATCGAGTAGCTGTAAGCCTGGGCTCAGGGCAATGCTGTAGCGTTCGATTAAATATTGCCGACCGTCGTACAGCGCGCCCATTGGCAAATTTCGCAACGCACCGTCTAAAACAAAGACAAGGGTTTGGGTCTCGGCGAAAAGTGCTTGTCCGGGACGAATGAGCCAGTCGTACACCTGCTTAGAGAGCCGCCGCTGGTCGGTCTCAAAGAAGTGGGGGTTGAGGTAGCGCCGGAGCTGGGTAAGGGTGGCTTCTAGCTCGGCCTTTGGCAGTAAGGTTTCGTAGTGAGCGAGGGGTTTACCAGGGCGAGCAACAATCACGGCGAGGCGATCGGGCAGGATGATGGGGTACACAACAGCGGCAGTCGCATCAATGGTATCGATAGACTGAGGGGTGGCCTGTAAGCACGCCTGATGAAAGAAGTTATCGAGTTCGGCTAGCTGCAAGGCTTCAATTAGTTCTCTGGCCTTTTGGAGCTGGGCCTGTTCCTGTTGCGTTGGGTCAGCATTGCCGGCCAATAGCAGGGCCACTAACTCGCGGTAGACCGGTTCTACCTTTTCTAGATAGGAAAACTGGCGGTCTGCATTAAAAGAGGAAAGCGACTGCCGCAGGGATTTGAGCGCGTCTACGGCGTGGCTATAGGCCGCGATCGCCTCTGTTCGTTTGCCCTCCTGCTTCAGAAGTCTGCCTAGCTGCCACTGCCAGGTCGCCTGTAAATCTGGAGCATCTATACCTTCAGAAAGCCCAATCGCTTGCCGAGTTAGCTGCTGGGCCTCAGCCCCTTGCTGAACGGTTTCATACAGGTGGCCCAGCTGGCCCAGGGCGTAGGCTTCCGCCCGCGTATCGGATAGGCTACGCGCGACCTGCACGGCATTGGCGAGGAGCTGGGCAATGTCACCCTGCTGCACTGTGCTAGGAATCACCATCGGCGCAGCGGAGTACACTTGTATCCAGCTTGCGGCAAAGTTCACCGTCGCATAAACACGCTCGCGACTAGGTGGCAAAGTTGGCAGCTGGGCTGGCAGCGTTGAGAGTAGCTGCTGTATTGGTTGGGAGCCTTGTTTGGCCCTGTGTTCGGTGCTGTGTTCAGCCTTGAGTTCGGTATCGATGAGCAGCCGTAGCTGATTGAGCTGGGCTTCGATGCGTGATTGGGGCTGGCGTGCGATCGCAGCAGCTGCCTGAAACTGATCTAACGCCGCCATTGTTTGTTGGCGGGCAGCCAAGGTGTGACCCAAACTGATGCGCATCGCCCCAACTTGATCGGCAAAGTGAGGCGTTGTTGCCGCAAGCTGTTGAGCAATGTCCAACCCGTTTGTGAGAAGCGTTTGAGACTGCTCCAAATCCCCCATGGACTGAAGGGCCGTGCCCAAAAGCCTGAGCCCCGTGACTTTAACCGCCAAGTCAGATTGAGTTTCAATCGACGATTGCAACCGCTCCAGCAGCTGCTGAGATTGTTGATGGTGGCCCAACGTTTGTAGCGCCTTGGCCCGATTGAGCTGCGCCCCCAGTTTCCCGGTGAGGTCACCAGCGGCCTCGTAGGCAACCGCTGCTTGTTTCCAGGTGTCAATACTTTGTTCAATTTGTCCTAACACAAGCTGTAGCTGACCCTGAAGGTTAAGGCTGGCACCTAGGAGAACTGCACCTGTCTGAGGATTTTCTTTTAAGACTGTTTGGCTCTCGGTATTAGCTTGTTGTGCCTGCTGCCACTGACCCATGTTGAAATAGGCGATCGCCAAGTAGTGCAGCGCTCTAGCTTTAGCGAGGCCACTGTGTTGAGCTGAGTACTGAGTCGCGGCCTGTTGCCAAACCTCAGCAGCATCGGCCAAATTCCCTGCGGCAAATAAAGCACTGCCATGATCTATCAGGTCTTGCTTTATTAGGCCTTGATCTATTGGGTCTTGATTGACTTGAGCGATGAGGGCTTGGTCTGCAATTAAGAGATCGTTGTGAACAGTTGGAGGGGGAGTTGCGGATATCTCCTGAATGCTTATCGGTGTCGATAGCGTAGAGATTGAGAGTGCAGGTGTTGATAAAACAACTAGCCAACAGCTGATGACAGCAAGCACACTTAACCTGCTGCGCTTTAGGCCGCGCTTTGGATTGCGATCGCTAAATATCCGTGGTCTTCGCACCGCCATGAGCCTCTACGATAGGTTGGAAAAACACGCCAAGTTAAAGAACAGCCTGTCACAGAAACCACCTTTCAAGACATTGTGTTTCTGAAAAAAACGAGAACATCATCTCTAATTGTTTTATCCAACGAAAATCTTGAAGTATCGGGAAAGTTTTCCGGCATCTGTAGTGCCCTGCCGTATGACTGAGGTAACCCATCTTTATCATTAATCGCTCGCGAAAATCTGCCCAGGCTTTTTACCCATGGCTACAAGACTAAAGCTATCTATCCTCTTTCGATTAAAGCTGTCTGGTCAACGTTTCTGTCAATTTTCTGGATTGTTAGTGAGTGTGCTAATTGGTCCTGTGTTTCCCGCTTTAGTCAGCGCTCAACTTATTCCAGATACGACCTTACCGGTTAATTCATCGGTGCCGAATAGTTGCCTCACGTGCGCAATTACCGGGGGGACCCTGTCTGGTGACGCGCAAACTCTCTTTCATAGTTTTCAACAGTTTTCAGTACCCACGGGTGGGGCTGCAACTTTTAAAAACGATCTCTCCTTGGTTAATATTGTTACCCGTGTGACGGGTGAGCTGCCCTCTGATATCGATGGTGCGATCGCCGTGGAAGGCCGTGCCAATTTATTTTTGCTCAACCCCAACGGCATTGTCTTTGGGCCGAATGCGGTGCTGCAAGTGCCAGGGTCTTTTATTGCGAGCAGTGCAGAGAGTATTACGTTTGCTGATGGTAGCCTCTTTAGTGCCGATCCCTCAGCGGCTAACCCATTGTTGACGGTGAGTGCGCCTATGGGGCTACAGTTTGACAGCGCCTCAGGGAATCGGTCTATTCCAGGTCCGATTCGTGTGGAAGGTCCTGGTAATTTTCCACCTAAGCTGCCGGGCATTTTTGTGACACCAGGTCATACGTTGGCCCTGGTAGGCAGCAACCTTGAAATCGAAGGCGGTACCGTTTCTGCCCTGTCGGATAATTCAACATCCGGGCGTTTGGAGCTAGGAAGCGTCACTCAAGGGACCGTGAACTTAAGAGCGGTGACCGATGGCTTTGATCTAAACTTTGACACCATTCAAGACTTTGGCAGTATTCATCTAAGTCAGGGGGCGCTGGTGAATACCAGCGGTCCTGGAGGGGGTGACCTATCGATACAGGGAGGCGCTGTTCTGATAGAAGGGGGTTCGCAGGTGTTAGCGGCGACAACTGGGGCGCTGGCAGGGGGTAATTTACGCATTGATGCTACTGACTCGCTGACGGTGCAGGGGGCTTCGGCGAATGGTCAAATTATCAGTCGTGTGAGTACAGATACGATAGGTGCGGGAACTGGCGGCAACTTGAAGGTGACGACTCAAGAGCTTCGTGTGCGCGATCGCGCATTGCTGTCGGCCTCCACCGGCGGCGCTGGCCAGGGCGGAAATATGATACTGACGGTCACCGATCTCATTGAGATTCACGGCAACGGGTACGAGGCGCTGCAAGGTCTTCTTTTGAGAGCGCTGCAAGGCACTTTAGATATTTCTGCGGTGGAAAGTGGATTGCTGGCTGGCAGTGGTGGCGCTGGCAACGCAGGCCAACTGTTGATTGATACCGCCCAGCTAAACCTGCTAGACGGCGCAATTATTTCAACCACGACCAGCGGGAATGGAGCAGGCGGCAACGCAGAAGTGACGGCCACTGATGCGGTCAATATTGTTGGCTCAATTTTGTTAACCGGAACGCTACAGGGCACCACCCAACGGGCCGGAGACTTAATGCTAGAGACCCAGCGATTGAGCCTGCGGGACGGCGGGCTGCTGCAAACCTTCACGTTCGGTAGCGGGCAAGGGGGCAAGCTGACGATTAAGGCTCGTGACTCGGTTGAGTTGTTGAATACGCCTATAGGTGCACTCGCGCCCACGGGCATTTTTGCCAACAGTATTTTTGGGACAGGGGCGGGCGGTGATATTGACGTCACGACCCAACAGCTCACGATCGCCGGCGGCAGCCAAATTGGCAATCAAACCGGCGCATTTTTAGGTGAAGCAGGCGTCATCCCCCTCGGCGGCCCTGCTGGCGATATCACTTTAAATGTAAAAGGAACAACGACGATTGTCGGCACCTCTGCTGATGGTCGGTTTGGCAGTGGCCCAGGAACAGCCAGCTATAGCGGTTCCCCTGCGGGCAATATTATGCTGACCACAGGCAATTTGTTCATTCGCGAGGGGGCGAATATTTCGGCGACAACCTTCAGTGATGGAAACGGCGGCGCACTTTCGGTGAGTGTAGCCGATGTTCTAGACCTGAGCGGGAGCAGTACAAGAACATCGGTTGGGGTACCTATAACCCTGCCGAGTGGTTTGTTCTCTTCGTCTGGACGGGCCGATTTTCCAGGGGTTGTCGGGAGTGGTGCGGCGGGGACTTTGCAGGTGAGTGCCCGCGAGCTAAACATTCGAGAGGGGGCTGCGATCGCAATCAACGCCCTAGGCTCCGGGGATGCAGGTACCCTAACGGCCACCGCCGAGCAAATTCGGTTGGACAACGGCGGACAGATTACCGCCGCCACCACCTCAGGAACAGGGGGTAATGTGAGATTGACGACGCCTGTTTTGTTGCTCAGGCGCGGCAGCAATCTCAATACAAACGCGGGCAATGCCGATGGTGGCAACATCACCTTGGACACGGGGCTGTTGATTGCGCTGGAAGATAGCGACATCACAGCCAATGCGCGGCAAGGCCGGGGCGGACAAGTGAATATCACGGCCCAAAGCATTTTTGGCACCGCCTTTCGAGAACAGCTCACTAGCGAGAGTGATATTACGGCGACCTCCGCACTGGGACCAGAGTTCGATGGTGAAGTTGTGCTCAATACGCCCAATCTGGATCCGGACAGTGGCCTCGTCCGGTTACCCGAGGCTGCTAGCGATCCGAACGATCAAATTATGGCGGGTTGCGTGGGCGATCGCGGCAACCGCTTTGTTCTCGCAGGCCAAGGCGGCATCCCCACCGCCCCCGATCAACAGCTAGACTCATCCGGCAGCTGGCAAGATTTACGCTTTTTAGAGGGGCAATTCTCAGACGGGCAATTCTCAGACAACGCGCCACCCATCGTCAGCCCTGCTGTTGCGGAACCCCGTTTCTCTAAACCCTATGTTTCAGAAGCTGTACCTATCCGCGAAGCGAGCGGCATACAACGAAACGAAGAGGGTGAAGTCGTGCTTGTTGCCGAACCAATAGCACAAAATGCGCTGAGATCTCAGTCTAACGTTCCGGGAGAATGTAAACAGCAATAGCATACCATGGACTTAATCGGGAACAAAATAGATTCAAACCCTAACCCTGCGATCATTTGACTTAGGAATGTGTATTAAATAAATCGTCCAACTATCCCAGCTGCCCTTCGACTACGCTCAGGGCGCGGTGCCAGTAACTACCGATGGCTG
>JBCBPY010000016.1:0-132014 GCA_039820525.1 Cyanobacteria bacterium J06634_5 | reverse complement strand
AGCGCCACAAGCCCCAGCCAAAGCTCCTGCTGCATTTTTCGATAGCGTTGCTGAAGAACCGCGTGCAGGCGATCGTAAGCTTTTGACTTTCGCATAGCGGTTGACCGTTGCCTGTAGCCGGATAGCCAGTCGTGTTGTTATGAGTGATGTTTATTTTTACTTGAGCTTTGTCTCATACTGCTCATGGCTACCTATCCAAATCCAGTAATAATCTCTGCCTTTTTTTAACGATAATGCTCGATAACCACCTGTTATTCGTACAGATCATAGGTCCTCAGCTTCCTCACGTGACCCTTGTTAATATCCGCTTTTGCATTGGCAATCAGCTAGTCCAGCTTACCTTCTGCAACATCCGATTCAAGTTGCCGATCCCACCGTTCATCCAAAACGTTCTGTAACCATGTTGACAGCTCGCGCATATCGGCTTCAGGTAGCTCTTGAATGGCAGCCGCAATGTCTGTCAACGTGGGCATCAGCACAACTCCCTATATCAGTTTATCCCAATGCTATCTCAACCACACCTCTTGTAGCATACGCTTTGCACTCTGTTTATAAGTACCCTCATGCCCTTATTTTCAAAACAAGTCTATTCTATAAACGAGATAAAAATCTTCTTACTGGCGAGATCAAAAGGACACCGTCCCGCCATATCCATTAAGCACCTCTTGTCCGGGTCTCCATGGTATAAAGTGCATGGCTAGTCGTGATAAATAGCCGATCGCGATTAACCCCACCAAAAGCCAGATTCGTACACACTTCTGGCACCCGTATCTTCCCCAGCTGTTCGCCCTCAGGAGAATATATCTGCACACTATCTTGAGAGCTGGTGAAAACATTGCCTTGCACATCGACACAGAATCCATCTGGCTGCCCCGGTGCCACCACCGCAAATATCTCCATATTACTCGCCTTGCCGTTCTCATCAATGCAATAACGGCGAATATCGTGACACATCTCCGCCCTTTCCACCGCAGAAGTATCAGAGACGTACAACAAACTTTCATCCGGGCTGAATGCCAAGCCGTTTGGCCGCTCCATGTCAGTAATCACGGCGTTGATATCGCCAGTGCTGGGGTCAAACCGAAAGACAAAACTGCCCGACTGCTCTTGATGACCACCGCAACCTTCATCCGGCTGAGTCAGGCCAAACGGCGGATCGGTAAACCAAATAGTACCATCGCTTTTGACAACCAAATCGTTCGGGCTATTCAGCCGTTTTCCCTGATAGCGGTTTACTAATATCTGCCACTGCCCCTCTTCTTCCTGCCGGACAATAGCGCGACCTGACTAGGCAGCGCTTACGCTATCGCCATGAGAACAGGCCACAATCCGCCCTTCTAAATCCAGCGAATTGCCGTTTTGAAAATGAGCTGGTTCTCTCAAAATGTGAGTGGTATTGTCGTGCCAGCGTAGGACGCGATCGCCCTTTACATCGCTCCACACGACGCTACCCTCTGAGGGGATATAAACCGGGCCTTCTGCGTGAAGGGAGCTATTGTCTAGCTGTATTAAAGTAGCTTCGGTAGAAATTAAAGGGTGTAGGCGATCGCTAAATACTTCAACACAGGTCTCAGGGCTTGTTTCAATGCTTGCCTCACTCATAGCAATATAATCTCCTTATCTTACTTGAACAGCCAACAGGGATATAGTGGACAAAACTTAGTAGCTATCGGTTACTTTCTTGTTGCTGAAAGCGTTTGATATTAGCCACTATGACTGGAATGATAGCGATGAGAAGAATAACGGCGATCGCACTCCCCCGGCCAAAGTTTCTAAAGTTGAACATCTCTTTGATCATGCGGCTGGCAATCACATCGGTATCTAAGTTACCGCCCGTCATTACAAATACAATATCAAATACTTTCAGGACCAGGACAACCACCGTCGTTGCTACCACCATGAGGGTAGGTGTGATCATCGGAATAATAATGCGCCTAAAGATTTGAAATTCATTCGCCCCATCTATCCTGGCCGCTTCAATCAAATCTTTAGGAACGCCTTTTACCGCAGAGGACAGCAACACCATGCAAAAGCCCGTTTGCAGCCAAATCATAATGGCGATCAGGGCAAAGTTGTTGAAGTCTTTTTCGAGTAGCCACGCGACCGGTTCAAAGCCTAGAAAGACAGTGACCGCATTTAACAACCCAATTTGCTCGGTGCCGATCGGTCTGTAGGCATACATAAACCGCCAAACCACGCTAGCGCCTACAAACGAAATCGCCATGGGTAAAAAGATTAATGACTTTGCCAACGACTCGTAGCGCACCCGGTCCACCAGCACTGCAAAAATCAATCCCAAACCCACACTGATGCCTGTCACCAACACAAGCCACAAAATGTTGTTGCGAAAGGCAATCAACATATCGGATGAGGTGAAGGCGAAAAGGTAGTTTTTTAGCCCGACAAACTGTGTGGAATTGTGATTAAAAAAGCTCAGGTAAATCGTTTGCAGGGTCGGAAGGACTAAGTAAGCTGCGAGCAACAACAGCGCTGGGCCCACGTACACCCAGGGCAGAATCTTTTCCTGGCGGCTGTGAGAAAAGGTTTTCTCCACCAGAATATTAAGGCCATAAAAGATAGCAACCACGCCACCCGAACCGAGTGCGATCGCCAACAGTGCTTTTAATATGAGCGATAGATTGCTATCCATAGAGTTTGGCTAATAGATTTTGACTAATAGAGTCTGGCCATTAGAACCGCTAAATTTCCGCTACTGCGCCTCACCCACCCTACTCGGGCCAGCTAGCTTCAATCTCCTCGGTCACGTTTTCTGCGGGTTCACCGACAGCGAACTCTACCACGCCAGACCAAAACGTGCCGGTGCCGACAGAGCCTGGCATCATATCTGAGCCATCAAAGCGAATCGCTTCAGCATCCGTTAGGATTTGAGCAATTTTTTGACTTACGGGGTCAGGATAGGCCTCAGGGGAGACTGCTTTGTGCGGTGAAATAAATCCGCCGAGTCCAGCCCAAATTTCGTGAGGGGTGGGGGTTGCTAGGTACGCCATCAGAGCTCTTGCTTCGGGGGTGTCGTTAAACATGGCAAACGCATCTCCCGCCACCAAAATAGGGTTGCCGATGGCCTCGTCTATCGGCGGTAGGGCAAACACGTCGTAGCTAGTGCCCGGTGTTTGCTCTTCGCCTAAAAACGTTTGAATAAAGTTGGCTTGGCGATGTAAATAGCAGCTGGGCGGATCGTTGAATAAGCCTTGCGGAGAATCCCCAAAGGGTGTGCTGAGCGCGCCGACCGCACCACCGCTAACGTACTCTGAGTTTTGCAGTATTTTGCCAAACTCCTCAAACGCAGTGACCACTTGAGGATCGTTGAACGGAATTTTGTGCGTAACCCACTGGTCGTAAGCGTCCGGGCCAGCGGTCCGTAGCATGATGTCTTCGACCCAGTCGGTGCCGGGCCAGCCGGTGGCATCTCCGCTTTCGAGTCCGATACACCAGGGGGTAGCCCCGTCGGCGATGATTTGGTCACTCAGCTCAATCAGCCCTTCCCAAGTGGTTGGAATCTCATAGTTTCCTGCTTCAAACGCCGCTGGGCTGTACCAAACCAAGCTTTTGACAGACGCTCTATACCAGAGGGCGTAGGCTTCACTGTCGACTTGAGCCAGCGTCAGCCAAGTCTCTGGATAGGCGGCCTGTAGCGTTGTCGGTTCGATGAAGCTGCTGAGCGGAATGAGCTTTCCCTCTCTGGCAAAATCAGCCATCAGACCCGGCTGTGGAAACATGGCCAGATCTGGCGCATCGCCCGCTTCAACCTTGACGGGTAGCAGGGTGGCAAAGGCGTCTGTGCCTTCGTACAGCACATCAATCCCGGTTTCTTCTTCAAAGGGGGCGAGTGCTTTTTCGAGGTTCTCTTGCTGTTCGCCGACAATAACGCCCAAAATAGTTACGGTGTTTTCCGCTGGCTCAGACGACTGAGGGTTACAGCCCACAATCACGATGCTCGAGGTTACGACCGCTCCAAGGCCGAGGCGGCGGCCCAGCGTAGGCCAAGATGAGAGGGCTGTGAGTGAGCTGCGTAACCGTTGACGAAGTGACGAAAGAGTCATGGGGGCTTAAATTGAGTGGCTTTTATTAAACTTTGCTGATCGGATTTTACCGTCTGAGGCCCAGGCAGTGTGCTGTATTGCGTAAGTTATTTCGCCAGACGATGGCGCGCCGCCGTTTCAAATACCTGACAGTACTGTTTGTGACCCCCTGGAAAGGCTACATTTAGCCTTAAAGGGTCTTGGGCATCGCCCGGTCCTTTGATGACCTGTGTAACGCCGTTTTTTTCTGCTAAAGCTAAGGGAACACGATTATCTAACTCGCCGCCACTGCTGTCTACATAAACCGTCAGGTTGCCTTTCTCAAAGGGTTGATTGAGCGCTTGGATGAGTTGCAGAAAGTTGCGATCGCTCCCCCCTCGCTTAACGCGATCGCCCTGTTGCTGACTGGTTACCGTATCTCCCACGCCCACAATCGTTGGCATGAGCGCCGGATCAAACGCGTCTATGACCCGGCTGACCAACGTCTCTATATCACTAGAAGCCTGGCGCGCATTAAACGTTTCGCCTAAGGGATGCTGCCCTGTTCGTTGGAATGTGTAGTGATTGAGCAAGGCCAACACCCCCGCTTCTTTGATCGCGCCGCGCAGCATGAACTGAAAATCTGTTGTGCCTGACTGTTGCCCGTCGCCAAACCAAACAATCTCTTTGCCACTCTCCTCTCGGCCCAAGTTAGGCGCATAGTGAATGAAAAAAGAATCTTCTAGTCCCTGTGCGATCGCTTTTTCTAACAACCCTTCAAACATCGCCTTCAGCGTTTTTTGCAGAGCGACATAGGTCTCTGTATCTTCTGCCAACAGAGGATACAGGCTATTGAGATTGGCCGAAGGCGAGGCCATATTCTCTAGTGTCGCCGTCGCCAGGTAGCTATCAAAGTTCTGCGCTAGGGCTTCTGGACAAGGATGCACTTTAAAGAAGTCTCGTAGGCAGTCTTGAATATGCTGCGGCACCTGTTGCAGGAAGGAGAGTTCAGCATCGCTCACGCCGGGATGAGCACATTGTCCATTGCGAGGCTGCCACTGTACGCCGCCCGCCGCCAGCCCTGGCAGATAGCTGTTTTGGGCCTGTAGGGTAGCTGTTTCTGCTTTAAAAGCCCGCTCTACGAGCTTGTTGACCCCTCGCCTACCGGTATGCTCGCCATTGGTTAGCACATAAAAGTGAGGATCAAAGGCTTTCGTGGCTTTGACATAGTTAGGCGAAATTTGGCGAGTAATCGGGTCGTTAACCAGTCCCATACAGACCCCGTCAAGATCTTGAATGATCAGCAAATTTTCGGTGGTTGCTAGGGTTTGAATAAAAGCATCGTGCTCCAAGGAGAGCGTTTGCTGGTGAAGGGGCGCTGACATAAAAGAACTCGCTCAGAACAACACTGGCTAGAGACAACACTAAGGAATGAGGATTAAATAAAACGCCCGATTTGCCAGCTGCCCTTCGACTACGCTCAGGGCGCGATTTCGACAATCACCGCTGACTGAGCATAGTCGAAGTCAAAACCAACCGGTATGTAAAAGTGACTCTTATTAGATTCTCGTTCCTAAATCAAAACAGAGTGGTCAGTCGCCGCTATGCCCAGTTTTTACCCCTAGAAACCGCCTCAGACCATTTTTCAAAGTGAGCGTTTAGGTTAGCAGCCACCTCAGCATCGGCTTGAGGCTCAAAGACTTTCTCGACCTTGCGAGTGGCGACAATAGCTTGATAATCATCCCAAAATCCGGTGGCCAAGCCCGCCGCAAAGGCAGCCCCTTGAGCCGTCGCATCTAAAATCTCAGGCCGCTCTACGGGGATGCCCAACACATCCGCCTGAAACTGCATGAGAAAGTCGTTGTTACAGGCACCGCCGTCTACCTTGAGGCAGTTAATCGGGGTTTTACTGTGGGCATTGACCGCATTCACGACTTCTTTGACCTGGAAGGCGAGTGATTCTAAAACGGCTCTTACCATATGCGATCGCTGCGTACCGCCAGTAATGCCTAAAAAGGCCCCCCTTGCTGACATATCCCAGTGGGGTGCGCCGAGTCCGCTGAGCGCTGGGACAAAATACACGCCGTTGGTGTCCGGCACTGCACGGGCGATCGCATCTGTTTCTTCTGCACCCTCAATAATTTTTAGTCCGTCTCGCAGCCACTGAATGCAGGCTCCACTGGTAAACATCGCACCTTCCAGTGCATAGCCAACCTCCCCCTCAGCATTACTTCCACTGCCATCACTCCAGGCAATAGTGCTGAGCAGCTGAGGGGCTCGGGCCACTTCGCTGCCTGTGTGCGCAACCAGAAAGCTGCCCGTACCGTAGGTGCACTTGAGTAGGCCGGGGCGATCGCACCCATGGGCAAACAATGCCGCTTGCTGATCGCCCAAAATAGCCGTAATCGGAATCTCGACGCCTAAAATGCTCTTGTCCAGCAGCCCAAATTCGCCCAGGCTAGGCCGTACCTCTGGCATCAAATTCGCCGGAATGCCAAAGAGACTCAGCAGTTCGCTATCCCATTGATGGGTCTCAATATTCAGCAGCATGGTGCGGCTGGCATTGCTGTGGTCTGTGGCATGGACTTTGCCGCCAGTTAAGTTCCACAGCGCCCAGCTATCGACGGTGCCCGCCAGCACATTGCTAAAGTCGGTGACGCCTGATTGCTTAACCGCGTCTATGAGCCAATTTAGCTTTGTAGCTGAAAAGTAAGCGTCTAGGATTAAGCCCGTTTTGTTGTAAATCAGCTCGGCTTTGCCTTCTGAACGCAGGCGATCGCACAGCGGCGCGGTCCGGCGATCTTGCCAAACAATGGCCTTATGCAGCGGCTCTCCGGTTGTTTTGTCCCACAGCAAACAGGTCTCCCGCTGCACGGTCAGTCCGATGGCGGCCACTTGCGTGGGTTCAACGTCGGCCTCCTTTAGCGCTGTTTTGAGTGCCCAACGAACCTCCTGCCAAATTTCAGCCGCATCATGCTCTAGCCAGCCGGGCTGGGGGTAGTGCTGCGTCAGCTCCCGGTACGCTTGAGAAACAATTTGACCACCCTGATCAAACACAATCGCCCGATTGCCAGTGGTTCCTAAATCAAGGGCAACAATATAGCTAGATTGACTCATGGCAAGTTAAGGGTATGTGGATAGGGTGGAGCGTAAAGCGCTTTTCTTTCAACTTCTCTCTTAAGCGATCTTTTCTAACAAGACAGCTTGACCATCTTCTAGCGTTAAGCCTTGCAGCTCAGTCGTCTCGGTGATCTTTAGATTGGGCGAGGTAATGACAATCGACCATTCACTCGGATCGAGCTGAAGCCAGTCAAAGAGGACCGTTTCGGTGGGTTCTCCTTGCATGTGAGCGAGCATCGCGATTTGCTTCGTGCCTTCAACCAGCCCAGCTTCTGTTTGTTCATACTCAGTGCGTACGCCATAAAACAAAGTGTAGCCGGACTGAGAAATTCGATTAAAGCGGTCGGTGGGAGAAAGATTCTGGGCCAGCCACGGATTGGCCTGTCGATAGTTTCGCAGGGCCAAATTAAACGCGGCACGATTTCCACAGCGCTTTCTGGGTGCCCGCTGGCTGGGCCGCTGGATTTGATCAGCCGCGTCGCCGTATGAAAAGTTTTGTGTTTGCGAATCTAGCTCACAGTTGTCTCGATTGGATTGATTGACCTCCTCAAAAAAGTGAGAAACCCGGCTAAACTCGTGGCTATCTTCCATGAACGCCAGCGCAAAGTCTTTGAGTTTAGCTGCATTCAGCTCATCAAAAAATTGTTGTAAAGGCCCGTTATTGGAGTTGGGCGGTGTCTGCTGCTGGCTTCGTTGGACACCATCAGACTCTAGCGCCCACTTACGACAGGCCTCGGCAACCAAGTCTAGGTCAAACTCAAAGGTGGACGTTGTTCTGTCCAGGATGGCCGCAAAGCCTTGGAGGGAAGCTAGACTCTCAAATCCCATGCGCTTGAGATGTTTAAAGAACTGCGGCTTATCGTAAAACTCAGCGGTCACTTGCCAGTCTAAAAAGCCCAATTCTTCAGCCACAACCTTCACCCCGTACAGGTCATCAGTATTGCGAAAAAAGCCCCAGCCGCTGTGCATAACCGCGTTGAGAAAGTCCATCGGTAAGCCCGGGCTAAAGCCATAGACCCACAGCGTTGTGGCCGGATTATCGTAGGCATTATTGAGGACTTCTGGAATGGTTTTTCCCTGGTTCCAATTAATGTTGGTGTCGATGGCGATTTGGTTGCCTCGGCGGACGGTATCGTGATTGCCGCAGCCGGTAATCCAGCGATCTCCCTGCTGCATAATTTCGCACACACGCGGCCACTTATAATCCCAAAACCCTTTGATCGCCGGGGTATTGTGCGCAAAAATCAGCGGTCCCCACTGAAAAGAATCGGGTCTTAAGTCAATCAGTTCTCGATAGGTTGAGCTGATTTCCCAGCCGTCGTCTGGCCAGGGGCGACCGTCTTCAAAAATCGTAAACATCAGCCGCTGGTAGCCATGAATATCTTGAATGACATCGCTCATGGCCATCAGATAGTTATCGTCGTATTCCAGTCGCCCCGAGAAGGGATTAAAAAATTTAAAATCCTGCCCGCCGTCGATCCGAATCCCATCGATGCCCGTATTCATTTTGCGTCGCTGCATTTCAAGCAGTATGGAACGCACCATTGGCAACGTATGGAGCAGGTCTTGGCCGTACATATTAGGGCCTGCCAAAAACTGTCGGCTGATCAAGTCCAAAGCCTGATTGTCTGAATGACCGTAGACCAGGTCATAAATCACCTGTATAGGCTGCTCGAAAAGGGTGTGCATATCGGCGATGAAGTCAATAACTTCGTCAGGCCGCAGCGTGCTGAGGATGGATGGATTAGTGGTGGAGGATCCTATAATTGGTACGTCGTAGCCCCAGTTTTGCGTATCGGGCTTGCGCAGTCTGACAGGCAATAGAGTGTCGCCATGGGTACAAACCGGGCCGTCAGTGCCATAGCCGTTGAGATCTACAATTGTGAAAAAGTCTCGGCTGCTATCTTCCGCACGATGCTCAATGGTGGGCTCTGTCGGCAAGAACTGGATGGCATCGTAGCCGACGTAGTGCTGTTCGGCGGCGGTAAGGGGCTCGTCATGGTTTAGCTTGCTGGCGATTTGACGGTAAATGTTGCCTAATCCAGCTAAAGTGCCTTCTGCTGAGGCGGTCGGAATGTGAATTTGCAAAATATTGCTAGGCGCTGGCTCTCTGGGGAGAGCCGGTTCTTCGCCAGTTTCTGCGGGCGTGACCGGCTGGGCCTCAGCGCGCGTGCGCAGATAGTCTAAATCGCCCCGATTTTGCTGCAAAGCCCCAATGTCATACAGCTCAGCAGGTGCAAAAACGCCATAGGGCAATGAATACGGCGCGATATCGCGTGCGGTATACAGCAGACCATCATTGAGATCGCGGTAGCGTAGCCAGTACAAGCTGCCGAGGCGATCGCGCGATCCCATTTGCATACCACTCACCACGCCCCACACAAACTCACCTTGCAAGGGCATTTCCACACATTCGTAGCGGAAGGAAACTTCCTGCTGCGAGGCTTTAAAATCCACCGACTCAACCGGGGTGAAAATCTCTAAATAAATAGCGCGATCAGAAGCGACCAGCTGATTGGCCAATTCAGGCACCCAAAAGCCAATCTCTGTGAGGCCGTCTGCCACAGGATGCGCGCCGAGCCGGGTGGCTAACTTCTGCCCAATTTCAAAGTAAGTGCGTTTAGAGCTAGCGGTTTTAACGGCCCAAGCCATCAATGCTTCTGTTTCGGCTGTCTGTAGTTCAACGGGCGGTATCGAAGTAGCGCTGCTGACAGAAGATGGGCTCATTAAAAAATCCTAGACGTATGAGAAGTGAATGCGATTCGAAACGCTGCAACTGCAAGCAAACGAAGCTACATTGGCCTGCTTCGCCTGCTTGCAGTTGTCCGTTTATCACTCTAAACTCATTACCTCGAATGGAAAAGCTTTCCAGATGCTTTCTTTAAGATGCTTTATTTTTTTAAGTCTAAAAAGCCCTGTTATGACCTTGGCCGAATTACGACCCCTTCAATTTGTTAGTCTCCCAGGTTGCGGTAAGTTGATTATGAGGGCTGGCGTTAGGTAATGCTTACGATCAATTCAATTTTCAGCGGTTAGTCTTACCACTAAAAGCTACCCCGCCTAAACCTGTTGAAAGTTTGTTTCTTTTTGCCGATTTTCTACAGCTGTCGCTATGGGGCACCAAGGGTCTATAGCGATGGACTCTAGGGCCCTGAAATGTTGTTTAACTGCGAATCCATGAAGTCATCTCTTGTCATTCTCTATCACCGTGAACCCTACGACGAAGTCATCGAAAATGGCAAGACGGTCTATCAGGAAAAGAAAAGCCCTAACGGCATTTTGCCGACCATCAAGAGCCTGTTTGCCAGTGCGGATCAAAGTACCTGGATCGCTTGGAAGCAGGTAAATGCGAAGCAAAGAGCCAACTTCAAAGAGCGGATGATCTTTGAAGGCAATGACAAAGGCGTCGTGCGTCGGCTTCCGCTCAGCGCGGATCAGGTTAAGAACTTTTACTACGTCACCTCAAAAGAAGCCTTTTGGCCAATTTTGCACTCCTTCCCCTGGCAGTTCACCTTTGAAACCTCTGACTGGGAAAATTTTCAAGATATCAATCGTAAGTTCGCAGATGCCGCCTGTGAAGACGCCGCTGACGACGCGCTGATTTGGATTCACGACTATAATTTGTGGCTAACGCCTTATTACATCCGCCAGCAGCGCCCTAACGCCAAAATTGTTTTCTTCCACCACACGCCCTTTCCTGGCTCGGATGCTTTTAACGTCTTGCCCTGGCGCGAAGAGATTATTGAAAGCTTGCTGTGCTGTGACGTGTGTGGTTTTCACATTCCTCGCTATGTGGAAAACTTTGTGGCGATCGCACAAACCTTCCGCGAGATTGAAATTGTTGAACGCGGGCCGGTGGCTAAAAAGTTCACGGCGCGTGGAACCGCCCTGGCCTCTCCTGAGATCACCACTAAAATTCGCTACAAAGATCAGCTAGTGCACTTGGGCGCTTTCCCTGTGGGGACCAACATAGAATTTATTCGCTCTACGGTGGAAAAGGCCTCCGTGCAGAAGCGAGTGGCCGAAATTAGAGAAGAAATGGGCGGCGATCGTCAGCTCATCGTCTCGGCTGGGCGCGTGGACTACGTCAAGGGCACCAAAGAAATGCTGCTGTGCTACGAGCGGCTACTGACTAGGCGACCGGAGCTACAGGGCAAAGTGAACTTTGTACTGGCCTTGGCCAAGCCAGCGGCGGGTATGCGCATTTACCGGACGGCTCAAAGCGAAATTGAGCGTTTAGTGGGGAAAATCAACGGTCGATTTGCCAAGCTGAGCTGGACGCCCATTCTGTTGTTTACCTCAGCGCTGCCGCTAGAGGAGATTTTGGCGCTTTATGCCGCTGCCGATATTGCTTGGATTACACCGCTGCGCGACGGTCTTAACCTGGTCGGAAAAGAGTTTGTGGTAGCTAAAGACGGTAAAGATGGCGTACTGGTCTTCTCCGAATTTGCCGGAGCCGCAGTGGAATTGCCCGATGCTGTTTTAACGAATCCTTATGCCGATAGCAGCATGGATAGGGCAATCGATCAGGCTTTGGCGATGGGGCCTGAGGAGCAAGCTGAGCGCATGGGTCGGATGTATGAAGCGGTCAAGGCTTACGATGTTGACCAGTGGACGACAGAGCTATTAGGCGCAGCAGACTGACCTTTTTTGGATCGTTTTCTTTGACCTGATTGGATGGTTGACGGCTATTCTAAGCTTGGCAGGAATAGCCAAGAGGCCGTTTTATGCATAATTTCACCCCCAATAGTCTGTTTTTATGAGAAACCAACCCACCCTTTCCGAATTAGCTCAGCAGCGTTTTGATTTAGTCGTGATTGGTGCGGGCATTAACGGTGCTGGGACTGCCCGCGACGCTGCGATGCGCGGACTCAAAACCCTATTGATTGACAAGGGTGATTTTGGTGGGGCTGTAGGATGGTCGTCACGATTGATTCACGGTGGTCTGCGCTACCTAGAATATTTTGAGTTCAATTTGGTTCGTGAGTCGCTGCGGGAGCGAGAGCGGCTAATGAGCAATTCGCCGCACTTGGTTCATCCACTCCAGATGACGATTCCCATTTACCAGGGCAGTAAACGGGGGCCGCAGCTGGTGCGCTTGGGTATGGTTCTGTATGACGTCCTTAGCTTCGATAAGACGGTGCCCGCGCATCGGATGCTGGGCAAAGCGCCTTTTGCTCAGCTGTTCCGTGGGGTAAATAGCGATCGCCTTGTGGGGGCGGCACAGTACTTTGATGCTCAATCGGAATATGCCGAACAGCTTTGTCTGGAGAATGTGCTGAGTGCGCAGTCAGCGGGAGCGACGGTGCTCAACTATGCTTCTGTCACTCGGCTGGTGCAGCCTGATGAAGGCGGCTCAGTCACCCAAATTGTGATAGAAGACACGCTCAGTGGCGAAACTGTTGAGCTAGATACTCACAAAGCGGTGCTGATAAACACGGCGGGTCCCTGGGTCGATCAGGTGTGTGAGCGTGGCTGGCAGGGCGATCACCCAGCACCGCTGAGCCCGCGCCCCTTGATGGGCGGCACTAAAGGCAGCCATATCATTGTTGATCCGTTTCCGGGTGCGCCGACGGATACGGCCCTGTACGTAGAGGCCGAAACCGACGGGCGACCTTATTTCATTATTCCTTGGCTTGGCAAGTACCTGATTGGGACAACTGACCTGCGCTACACCACTAGCCTCGATGAAATTAAAGCTAGCGACGAAGAAATAGATTATCTCCTCACGGAAACCAATCGAGTGCTGCCTCAGGCTCAGCTCAGTCGGGACGATGTGCAGTTCACCTATTCGGGGGTCAGGCCTTTGCCCTATGTGGAGACGTCTGGAACGAAGAAAAAAACCAGCAGCATCACCCGTAGCCATATCGTGCACGACCATAGCAAGGCGGAAAATGGCGGTATTCGGAACTTTATTTCGCTGGTGGGCGGCAAGCTGACGACCTATCGCCAAGTGGGTGAAGAGCTAACGGATCAGACTTATAGCAAGCTGGGCGTTAAGATGCCCGCGTGTAAAACGCGATCGCAGGCTCTCCCCGGCGGCAAAGACTACTCCGCCCAGGCCCTAGTAGACGCGGTTAATCAGTATCACGACGCTCTTTCTACGGATGCTATCAGGCATCTATTTAGCCTCTACGGTATGCGCATGTGGGATGTGCTCTCGCTGGTGACAGGCAGTCCTGATTTGGCCCGGCCTATTCAAGTCGGCTTGCCGGATATTCGCGCTCAGGTGGTATACGCAGTTGAAACGGAAATGGCCAGAACGCTGGTTGATATTGGGTTCCGTCGGCTGCTATTAGCCCATCGTGCTAACTATGGACGTGACGCGCTCCCGGGTGTGGTTGAAACGTTGCAGCAGCACTGCGGCTGGTCACCCCAGGCGTGCGACCTGCAGCTACAAGACTATCAAGACTATTTGAAAACCCATGCGATTCCTGACTATCAGCTCAGTGCTGAACAGCAGCGAGTCGCTGAATCGGTAGGATAGATAAAACGGTGTAGTACATTCCTATTGTCCTTTTTTATTTTTTCTTACGCAGGCTTCTTCACACCTTTCTAAAATGGCAGTTACTTTTTCTGATGTCAGTCCTTCTGAGACTAACGCTACTGATATCAGTGCTTCTAATATGAACGATTCAGCCAGCGATGCGACCAGTCCTATGAACCTAACCGTACTGGGCTCAGGCGCTTGGGGGTCAGCCCTGGCCCAGCTGGCTCAGTTAAACGGGCATTCGGTAACCATTTGGTCGCGGCGAAACGGGTGCGATCTGGCTGCTGCTATAGCCAACTCTGACGTCATTTTGTCGGCAATTTCGATGAAGGGGGTTGCGAGTCTTGCCCAACAGCTTCAGCAGCTAAATATGCCAGCCCATACGATTATTGTCACCGCGACAAAAGGGCTAGATCCTCAAACGACACAGACGCCTTCGCAGATCTTTACCGAGACTTTCCCCCATAATCCAGTGGTAGTGCTCTCGGGGCCCAATCTATCGAAAGAAATTGAACAAGGGCTGCCTGCTGCTACTGTTATCGCCAGCACTGATCAAGCTGCGGCTGAAACGTTGCAACAACTGTTCTCTTCTGAGCAACTACGGGTGTATACCAGCCCTGATCCCACCGGGGCTGAATTGGGCGGGACGCTGAAAAATGTAATTGCGATCGCAGTCGGTGTCTGTGATGGTCTAAACCTGGGCACCAATGCCAAATCCGCCCTCATTACCCGTGCCCTGCCAGAAGTCATTCGGATTGGCATGCACTTAGGGGCTACTGAGGTAGAAACTTTTTACGGCCTGAGTGGACTAGGCGATATGCTCGCCACCTGTAGTAGCTCTCTTAGCCGTAATTATCGGGTCGGTTTTGGCCTGGCAAAAGGTCAGTCACTGACCGAAGTTGTTGAGTCGCTAGGCGCTACGGCAGAAGGGGTCAATACAGCGCATGTATTGATTAAGATTGCCAACCGTGAGGGCATTCCTGTTCCTATTTCTAGACAGGTAGAACGCCTGCTTCGAGGCCGAATCACACCTCAAGAAGCTGTAGAAGCTTTGATGGAACGTGACCTGAAGCCAGAATCCTGTGATTTGGTGGATTAATAGCTTGAGGCATGACGACTTTGCAGCAATGCCTCAAGCTGTTGTAATCGGTGCCAGTATCGTGAGCCCCTTACTAATACACTGAAATTCTACTGGCGTTGTTCCAATTATTTCTCCATCTACAACAACTTTTTGCGGTGGCGTTGTTGTCACCTTTATCGACGGCACTCGTAAGCTCAAAATGTCCTCATTTTGCGTCGGTCGCTTCACCAGTGCAGCGGTAAAAAGCTCTGCGATCGCACTCACTCCCTGCATCCTGGCGGCAATCCCCTGCGCCGCCACCGGCGTCAACCCCAGCGTCACATCCAACAATCCATCATCACTAATCACTTCCCCAAACCCCTGCGCCATCACAGACGTCGCAGGGGCAGCATTTGCCACCGTAATCGCGCTACACTCAAACGTCTTCTTCTCTCCACAAATCTCAATTTCTGCTACAAACGCTTCTTGGTCTGCAATCTGCTGCATTCCCGCAACAATATAGGCCAGCACCCCAATCTTGTTCTTCAGCTCACGGCTCGCTCGCTCCACGGTCTCTGCCTCAAAGCCAATGCCTGCTAGGAGAACCATCGGTGCACCATTACAGGTTGCTACATCCACCTGCCGGGTCGTCCCTGCCAGTATCGTTTCACACGCCCCCCGCAAGTTTGTTGGAATCCCCAATGCAACAGAAAATGCATTCGCTGTACCGCGCGGGATCACCCCCAGCGGAATGTCTGTGTGCATGACAGCTTCGGCAACTGCACCTACGGTGCCATCTCCACCAGAGGCAATGATGAGATCCGCACCAGCCGCGATCGCACTCTTTGCCTGCTCCACCGGACTCACATCCGGCTCAGTACAAATCACATTCACCTGAATCTGCGGCTCTAGTATCTGGCGAATCAGCTTCAGGTCCTGATTCGGATTGCCCTGCCCCGAAATCGGATTGAAGATAAGGTGCGCAATTCGGCTTTTCGCCAGGGATAGCACCACCGCACGCGCCGTTGCCAAATTCGTCGCTAGCGGCACATTGTGCAAATGGCACACGCGCAGCAATGTGTTTACATCAGTACTGTAGTTATCCGGATTCAGCGAGTCTGCTAAGCAAATCACAGCGGCAAGCTGACCTTCGGCAACGCGAGCTGCAATTTGTACATCGCCGCCCATGGCACCTGGCAGGAGCGTTTCCACTGTAAGGGGGGTGGCTTCGTTAACGCGGTCGCCCGTCGTTTCAGTCGCAACCATCTGGTAGCGACTCAGCAGCGCCGCATACTCCGTGACAAACGCCACCAAATCGTCTTTTTGGCTATCGTGAGCAATGAGTGCGATCGTGGTAGGCATTGAGGCTAGTTGTATAGTTAATTGGCAAAGCTAGTTTGCCACGAGGTTCTGTCGAACTGTAGCGACCAAGATAGTCAGACCTTGCTTGAGCAAAATTTCCATGTACCCATCAAAGTCAACAGACGGGCATTTGTATCGGCTTCGAATAGTTTCGAGTGTCGCTATCATTTGACCTGGCTCTCGATTTATCCAGCTAGAAATAAACTCATCAGGACTCTGCGGCTCAATGTCATAGCTGCGCAAAACACTTTTAGGGAAATCTTTCACGTTCAAAGTCACAATACTGTCAGCATTCGCTGCAATTGCAGCTGCTAATACATGTCGATCATCAGGGTCTGGCAGAGAAAGAGACTCAACCATAGACTCAAAACCGGTAACAAAGGCATCAGGAACCGCACGGTTCATCAGCTCGCAGAGACGCTGTACCTTTTGAGCATTAACCTTTGAGCTATTTTTAATTAAGTTGCTTGCCCACTCATCTTGAATCTGTTGGGTCCACTTTGCTCGAAACAAATCCAGGGTTGCCATCTGTATCAAGATGTCTCGCAGATAGGCAGAGTACAGCACACAAGCATCATAAATCACCGGCAAACCGTAACCCATCAATCATAAAGCCCCATCTCTTCTGAGAGTGCGACCATGTCATCTACCGCGACTAAACGCTTTGCTGCTATTTTTTGCCTGTAAACCATCAAATCTTTAGCCCTTATCCGTCGATGCCGCCCGACTTCGTGATAGAGAATTTCCCCAGCGTCAAGCTGTTCAATGAAGTAAGACCGTGAAACATTCAACAAGTCAGCAGCCTCTTGAGTCGTCAGTTCAGCGTTCAACGGCACTAAAGTAACGGCATGTCCTTCGGCCATTTGATTTAGGACATCAGCCAGTAAACGACCCGCAACTGCTGGAATAGTTAAAGCCTGTTCATCACCATCTGCACCGATGACCTTCAAACAAAGGTTGCTATCATTCTGAGTGGCCTGACGGTAAAGGGCCAGAATGCTGCTGCTTTCTTTAGAAATTTCAATGTCGCTCCCCTGTGGTACATAGGCTCGAAGCGTAGGGTCAGCCATAGATCTTATCCCTCAGCCATTAGCATCATGAGCATAAATATAGTCTAAAACGATTTGAAATAATCACAATGCCAGTCAGCCCTACAGCCTTGCCACCTTATTCGCGACCTTAAGCCATCATCTTCATCATTTCGCCTTAGCCGGTAGCTTTCCAAAAAATCCCGTCATTAGCTGCAATATCAACCGCTTGAGCGGCGTAACAGTATCCAGCACCCAAATGCCCGCACGGCGAGCTACTAACAACGGTAGGAAACGGTTAGAAAAAGCTCGGTTGAGAAAGTCTGTGAGCGTGAGGGTAAACCAGTTCTCGGTTCTGCGCCAGCGCTGGTAGCGTTTAAGCACCCTCAGGCTGCTGAGTGACTCACCGCACTGGGCCGCATAGGTGAGCGTTTCCGCCAGCGCCGTCGCATCGCGAATGCCCATATTCAGGCCCTGCCCGCCCACCGGATGGCAGCAGTGCGCCGCATCGCCAATTAGCGCCACACCAGAGCGAACGTACTCCCGGCTCTGCATCAACTGCACCGGGAACATCATTGGCTCATTCAGCAACCTTAGCTCGCCCATTTGGTCGCCGTAGCGGGCTTTTAGCTCGCGGAGGAACGCTTCTTTTGGCAGCGCTAGCATGGCCTTGGCTTCCTCGTGGGGCGCAGTCCATACAATCTGGCAGCGGTTCTCGGGCAGGGGGAGAATGGCAAACGGGCCGCTGGGCCAGAACTTTTCGTAGGCGGTGTCGGCATGGCCATGTTCAGGCTCTAGCACCGCCGTAATGCAAGACTGCCAGTACTTCCAGCCCAGGGTTTTGATGTTGGCGCGATCGCGCACTCCCGACCGAGCCCCATCAGCCCCTACGACCAATTGCGTGTTAAATCGAATGCGATCGCCCGCCTGCTCTATATCCAACGAGGTTTGCTCAGCCTGTACAACTGTGCTCTCGCACCAGTAGTCAATATTCTCAGCTGCACCTACAGCCGCCTGTAGTGCCGACATCAGCACCGTATGCTGAGCCGAATAATACACCGCATCACCTCGGCCATGCTGTGGGCGAAAGGTAATCGCCTTGTCGTAGTCCGCATCGGAGAGCTTTACCCGCTTAAAGGGCGTGAGCTGAGGCCCCACAATTTGCCACAGGCCCAACCCCTGCAAAATGCGGGCCGACACCGGAGAAAAGGCATAGGCTCGCTGCCGGTTTGCCGCTTGCTCGGCAGTCTGAGCCTCGATCACGGCCACACGCAGGCCAGAGCCTCTGAGGCCGCAGGCACAGGTAAGCCCCACAATACCGCCACCGACAATCACCACATCATAGGTTTGATGAGAGAGCGGTATTTGCTGCGAAGTGTGAGATAAAGCAACGGCCATAAGAAATGCTGCGAAAAAAGAGGACGGTGATTTACATCCCTTTACATTCTGACGCGCAAATCCCCATATAACAACTCATGGCGCTTGATTAAAGATTTTTGTAAGGCCCTCACCTTAAGACACCGCCTGCTCCAAAATCTCCTCACTCATATCAAAATTCGCCGTCACCGTCTGCACATCGTCCAAATCTTCCAGCGCGTCAATCATTTTCATCAGCGAACCCGCCTGCTCAGGATCGTCTACTGTCACCGTGTTAGACGGAATCCAGCGCATATCCACCTCGCGCACATCGTATGCTTTTTCCCTAAGCGTATGGCTCACGCCCTCCAGGCTCGGAATATCGCACACGACTTCAGCCCCGGGCATCTCTTCGTCAATTTCTTCTACCAGCTCGTAAGACTCCGCCCCTGCTTCTAACGCATCTTCAAACAGCGCCTCTTCCTCAATTTCACCGGCCAGGGTAATCACCCCCTTATGATCAAACATCCAGCCCACGCAGCCAGTCTCACCCAGGTTGCCGCCATTTTTGCTGAAGGCAAAGCGCAAATCCGCAGCGGCCCGGTTGCGATTGTCCGTGAGTGCCTCAATTAGCACCGCTACCCCGCCAGGGCCGTAGCCCTCGTAGCGAATCGCCTCAAAGTCGCCTTCACCAGCGAGGGAGCCGCAGCCTTTTGCGATCGCCCGTTCAATATTCTCTGCCGGAAAGCTCACCGCCTTCGCCTTTTCAATCGCCGTCCGCAGCTGAAAATTACCATCCGGATCGCCGCCGCCATGCTTAGCGGCCACAATAATTTCTCGGGAAACTTTGGCGAATATCTTGCCGCGCTTAGAATCGACCCGCGCCTTTTGCCGCTTAATATTCGCCCATTTACTATGTCCGGCCATGTGGAGAGTGGTGAGTGATTGCGTGTGGTGTGTGTAGAAGATCGCCTTAAGGCGCTGTTTATGCCTTTATCTCCAGCTTTTCTGTCTCCAACTTTTCTTTGCCTAACTTTTCTTTATAGGTACGAGAAGCCTTAATCGTCGCACCAATGAGACCCACATGCTGATTGAGCACCACCCGCACCGGAACCTCATCCAGCAAATGGCTCACGCGGCCCTTACTCTTAAAGGCAAACATAAACTCGCCGCCAGTGATTAGGTCTAAGTTCTTAGCGGTCACGCCGCCTGCGATGTACAAGCCGCCTCGAGGTAAGAACTTTAGCGAAATATTGCCCGCCTCCGAACCGTAGGCCCGAATGAAGATCTCCATGGTTTTTTGGGAGAGCAGGTCGGTTTTGTCAGTAGCCGCTTTTGAAATGGCCGCAGCAGGGTCTTCGAGTTCGCTGCGGTTCCCAGCATTGCTCTCCCATGTATTCATGATGGTGCTAATTTTTTCAGATTCACTGGCGTATTGGCGATCGCGCAAAAACTGATAGATGGAAATAATCCCCATCCCCGACACCACCCGCTCTTCGGATACCCGCGAAATGCAGTGCTTTTCAATCAGGTACTTGCGCAGCTGAAACTCCAGCTCCGACTGCGGCGCAAAGTCTACATGGCCCCCTTCTGACGGAAACACCACGTACTCATCACCCGCCGGGAGCAAAAAACCCTGGCCTAGGCCCGTGCCTGCACCGAGTACCGCCATGGGTGAACTAGAATTGGGCTCACCTGCTTGCAACTCATAAATATCTTCTTCTTTAAGGCCCAGCACGCCGTAGCCAATGGCTTCAAAGTCGTTAATCAGCTGCACATGCTCAATCCCTAGCGCGCCAGCGAGGAATTCAGCGCGTAGGAACCAGGAGAGATTCGTGAGCTGGGAGGTGTTGTTGACCACCGGACCTGCGATCGCAAAGCAGGCAGACACCGGGTTCACCGTCTCATTTTTTTCCGCCGCTGCTGCTAAAAATTCCTTCACCATCGGCACGAACTCAGGATAGTCCCCACTGGGAAAACGAGCCTCGTGAAGCGTCTCTATCGGCACCTTATGGCTAGCGTAGTTTTTAACATCGTCATCGTTGACCTGCGCCAGACGCAAAATAGTCTTAGTTCCGCCAATATCGCCAGAGAGCAGCTGTGTCATAGGATAAGTGTTTAAGAATTAAATTAATGAGCCGTGTCCAAAACGATGGACACACGACTCTTGCGCGCAGGAAAAATGGCAACAAGTTCAGAGTAAGCAACTATCTGGAACCCGTGCTAGGCGACGTAAAAACTATTCACAATCTATTTTGCTAAGGCGTGATTTTGCTGAGGCGTGATGCGCTACAGGTGGCAAGCCTCACTATTCCAAACCAGCGGCTCTAAGCTTCTCTAAAAGGGCTTCTTTTTCTTTTCTTTCCCTCTCCGCTTCTGCCTTCGCTTGCTGAACTTCTGCCTCTGCTTGTTCTACTTTGGCTTCTGCTTGCTCTGCTTTAACCTCTGCTTGTTCTGCTTTGGCTTTGGCTTGTTCTGCTTTGGCTTCTGCTTGCTCTACCTTCTCTTCTGACCAAGGCACTATCTCACCTTCCGGTGTCCACCACCGCAACCAAGGTCCGGTCCGGATCTCATGAGTCCCTTCCCATACGCCCAGCAACAGGTTGAGCCCTGGTATCAGGTAGCGACCTTGCTCATCAGCCGTTTCCAGCTCGTAGCGATTGTTGCTCAAAGCATAGACTTCTAGCCGTGCTGAAGCGGGATCGAAAATGACGTACCTGGGCACCTCAATGACACGCTCATAGAAGTGCCATTTACCCGTTTTATGGTCCGTTTCCATGGACTTCATGGAGTATTCGCCGCAGTCACTTTCGGACAAAAACTCCATGACGACAGGCGGCACGTCTCCTTGTGTGTGCGGCGTGTAGCTACGACGAATGTAGTCGGCGGGCTCAACGGGGGCTACGTACATCCAGTCTGGCGCTTTGCAAATGATGCGGCCATTAATACCTGCGCACAGCGCAAAATCAGAGACGATCAAGGCGTCTTTTGTGAGTTCTGGCAGGCTTGCCAAAGCTTGCGTTAAGGCAGCGGCAATCAGCGGCTGGGCTTCATCTGCCGATAAAGGATGGACCACAGGATCATCAGGAAGGACAAAATCATCAGGCAACAAAGGCCAGGTAATGACTGGATATTCGGTTTTCTTTGGAATAGTAGCCGTCATAATAGGGAGGTGTTTATCTACCTAGTCATCATTTTAGTCGGTGGCGGCTAGTCGGTGGCGGTAGAGACCGGTACAGGCTGCAAAGACATTGCCTTTTGCCAGACGGCCCCACTATATATAAAATGGGGAACTTCTAAAATTTGCATCTGTTTTACTGCCTCTTTCTAAGTCGTTATTCACTTTAGGTAAACGCTGTGACTGTTACGCCTCTCCCACTCAATAAAACTGCTTCCGCTAAGCCGCTTTCGCTCGAAGCGCGCCCGGACAAGCTAGGCCGCTTTGGCCAGTTTGGCGGTAAGTACGTCCCCGAAACGCTCATGCCTGCGCTCAAAGAGCTAGAAGAAGCCTACTATCGCCATCGCGAAGAAGCTGACTTTAAAGCAGAGCTGAATGGCCTGCTAAAAGACTATGTGGGTCGGGCCAATCCGCTGTATTTCGCAGAGCGCTTGACCGAGCACTACGCCCGCCCCGATGGCAGTGGCCCGCAGATTTATTTGAAGCGTGAGGACTTGAACCATACCGGCGCACACAAAATCAACAACGCGCTCGGCCAAGTGCTGCTAGCTAAGCGCATGGGCAAAAAGCGCGTGATTGCAGAGACCGGTGCGGGGCAGCACGGCGTAGCCACCGCGACCGTATGTGCCCGCTTTGGCCTGGAGTGCATCGTGTACATGGGCGTAGAAGATATGCGCCGGCAGGAGCTAAACGTGTTCCGGATGCGCCTGATGGGTGCGACGGTGAGCCCAGTCAGTGCGGGCAGCGGCACGCTCAAAGATGCGACCTCTGAAGCGATTCGTGACTGGGTGACCAATGTAGAAACAACCCACTATATTTTGGGTTCTGTTGCCGGTCCCCATCCCTATCCAATGATGGTAAGAGATTTTCACGGCGTGATTGGTGCAGAGACTCGGGCGCAGTGCTTAGAGAAGTGGAGCGGCAAGCCGGATTTGCTGTTGGCCTGCGTGGGCGGCGGCTCGAATGCAATGGGTCTGTTCCATGAGTTTGTGCAAGACACTGAGATTCGGATGATTGGGGTTGAGGCCGCAGGTGAAGGCGCTGAGACCCAGAAGCATGCGGCAACCTTAACGAAGGGGCGTGTGGGCGTACTGCACGGGGCGATGAGCTATCTGTTGCAGGATGGCGAGGGCCAGGTAACGGAGGCACATTCAATTAGTGCGGGTTTGGACTATCCCGGTGTAGGACCTGAGCACAGCTACTTTAAGGACTTGGGGCGGGCGGAATATTACAGCGTGACGGATGCTGAGGCGTTAGAAGCGTTTCAGCTGGTGTCCCGATTGGAGGGCATTATTCCGGCGTTGGAGACGGCCCATGCGTTTGCGTATTTAGAAACGTTGTGTCCGACACTGACGGATGAGAAGGTTGTGATTAATTGTTCTGGGCGGGGCGATAAGGATGTACAGACGGTTGCTAAGGTGTTGAAGTTTGAGTAGGTCTTTCACTGCGGAAGCCCTCACCCCTAGCCTCTCCCCCAATTGATGGGAGAGGCGTCAGAGTTAGTTGTTGTTGTTAAGGAGAGTTTGGGTGGAGAATTTTGAGGTTTGCGATCGCGACATTACCCCGCAGCTACTAGAACGGTATATGAAAGCGGATGCGATTGCGGTAGATACTGAGACAATGGGACTCAATCCATTGCGCGATCGCCTCTGCCTCATCCAGCTCGCCGACCCCGACGGATACGTCAGCGCTGTTCGTGTAGAACGCGGCCAAACCGAAGCTCCAAACCTCAAGAAACTGCTAGAAGCCAAAAACATCACCAAAATTTTCCACTTCGCCCGCTTTGATTTGGCAACTTTGCAGCACCACTTAGGCATCGCCTGCGCCCCCACCTTCTGCACCAAAATTGCCAGCAAGATTGCGCGTACCTACAGCCCTCGGCACGGACTAAAAGCACTGGTTCAAGAATTAGAAGGCATTGAACTAGATAAATCTCAGCAAAGCTCTGATTGGGGCAATGTTGAAGCACTTAGCGATGAGCAGCTTAGCTATGCCGCTAACGACGTGCGCTATTTGCATGCTCTGCGTGACAAATTAACAGTCATGCTGCAAAGGGAAAAGCGTTGGGAGTTAGTAGAGCAATGCCTCGCTTGTTTGCCAACATTTGTAGCACTGGATCTACGGCAATATAGCGGTATTTTCGAGCACTGATAAAAACGACCTTGCCGTATCATCTAGAACTAGAACTATTAGAACTAGAGCTATTTTTTTCCATCAACAAGCCGTTGGTCAACATGCGCTAAGGCTTGCTTTAAAAACCATAAAAATCCATTAGCAATCGCAATTGCGGTGACCACAACAGAAAATATCATGAACATGAAAACCGATGCAGAAGAGGATTTCATGTCAATTGAAATAGGAAAAAGAAGCACAATCAACACCAGGGCTGCAAAATAAAGGATGAATTTCGCAATATCGTCGCCACCTGGCCAAAAGGAGTTTCTGGCGAATTGAGCCGCCACCTCACTGATTTGATCATCGTTTATCAGTTGATATATGCCCTGTTCATTCTCCGGTGGAATAAATTGTTCCAAATACGAGGTAAGGCTCAGTCCTTTTGCTCTTACAGTCCTTGAGAGTATTGGCAAAAATTTAATCAGGGATGGTAGCAAGACTACATACAGGGAGAAAATCCATGCTGTGATTGCTGCGATTTGTCCAAAGCTGGGAAATAGCTGAGATAAGGTCACTAATGTAAGTATCTCCGGGAACCAGGTGTTCGGAGCCGCTATCGACAATTGAGGCCAAGGAACGTCAGAGACATGAGCATATCGAGTGACTAACATGATGCATCCAGCAGCCACCAGCACAAACACTTGCAGATTAAATGCTTTGTGCGTACATCTCAACCCAAAAGATCTCTCTTTATCTTGAAAATTGATGACGGCGTAGCATTTATTGGGACACCTTTCATATCGATCTCTTTGGTAAATTAATCCCAGGAAAAAGAGATTGTGTTGAAGCGCTAACAAAAGAATTAACGTACCAATGAAGATAATTGAAAATTCACAGAGATTGGCACAGCCGTAAAAAAACAAATTTTTAGCAATGCTAATATCAATGTCAGCGTTGACATAGTTTTTCTTTACTAAAAAGGCATAGCCCCAATCGAAACTGTCAATATTGGCGCTATCTTTAGCCCAGTATGAAAAATATTTTGACAATTCAGTTTGAGAGTCAAATATTTGAAAAATGATATTGAGTATGAACGGCACAATAATGGTCCTAGGCGCCAGTGCAATGCGCTTCAAATCGTTTTTAACATTATTTTTCTGATGTTCATTTTCAAAAAGCCTTGTCAGGGGGGGCAGCTCAGAAAAGCCCCTATTTTCGGGCAGTCCAAATAAAACCTTGCTAATCCATCGCAATAAGAACAAACTCGCTGGCAAAGTGATAATGAAGCTTGTCCAATTAAACGCATCCCAATAACCAAGATATTTATAGGGTGAAGATGAATTGGATGATTGATGAATACCCAAAAAATAAGAGAGCACTATTGGATGTAATCCGACGAGGAAAAGATAAAAGTAGTCTCGCTTCCGGGTTGATTCAATCAAGAAATATTGAATTTTCCTTAATATGCTCATCTATAAAAATCCTGCACCACAGAAAATACTCTTTCAAGAGAATAGTAATACAAGAGAGTTGCTGTAAAATAAATTCCAATTATGGTAAGGCTTTTAAGACGATATATTAAAACGATGTAGATGAATGCCTCAGACATCGTTATCCCTTGAATGAGTCTCCCCATTCTATCGCCAGCAATTTATTACATTGAGGTCACCAAAATATTGACAGAGATGGATATTGACAGAGATGCGCCTTCTGATTTCTAAAAAATCAGAAGGCGCATCTCTGTGCTTCTCGTTTTTATCTAAAGTTAAGTTGAATGGTTCAGTTAAACTGAATGGTTCCTTACTGGCTTGTTCCTTATTGGCTTAGCATTTCAAAGAGATAAGCATGGGCACCTGTCGGATCTTCCATGAGGGCAAAGTAACCAGTTTCAGGGATTTCTGTTTTGGGAACAACCACTTTACCTTGTAAGCGACTAACCTTACTTGAGTACTCATCAATTGACTCTACAGCGAAGTAGTTAAGCCATACGGGTGGCATTGCGGGAACGCTCTCAGGCCGCTTCAAGAAACCGCCTACGTCATTGTCATTAACCTTAATAGTAGTGTATTCGCCGCCATTCATCGCCATCGGTTCTGAAAATTTCCAGCCAAACAAATCGGCGTAAAAGGGCAAAATCGTTGCGGGATCGTCTACCATCAGCTCCATCCAACACACTTCACCGGAGCCATTGCTGATCATGTTCAGGTTTTCTTCTTTGTTTTCGGGGGTAAAAATGTGAAAGGCTGCGCCCACAGGATCGGTAATCACAGCGGTTCGACCCACTGTAGGGATATCAAAGGCAGGCACACACACCTTACCGCCGAGTTTTTCGACGCGATCGCAAGTCTCATTAACATCACTGACGGCGATATAGGTAATCCAATGGCTAGGCCCCGGAAAATCATTTTCTAGCGGTACAGGATTTCCAAATCCGCCATTACCTGCCGTATAAATAGTCGAATTTTCCTCACCTGGAATGTCCATCTCGCTGAGTGTCCAGTCAAAAAGCTGTTGATAAAAACCATTGGCTTTTTCAACGTCTTTTGTCATCAAACTCCACCAGCAAAAGCTGCCAACCTGATTGTTTAGAGCCATGAGAGTCTCCTAGGTATTATTGTTGATTGCGTTGTTTATGTCTTAAGCGTTTTTCTGTGCCACTTTCTATGCGACTTCCTGTGCTAGAGCTTGTCGCGACTTCGTGACTAAGTCAATACAAATGAACTATATGAACAAAGCCAGGATTTATCCAGAGATTTGTAGTTATCAACAAATAAATTTACAAATGTAGATCCTGAGTCGCCATCTCGAGTGTCAGGAAGTATCCGCTTGAAGAGGCAGAATTTGAGAAGATAGAATTTGAGAAGATAGAATTTGAGAAGATAGAGACGAGACTTACCAGCTAGAGAGTTAGGTTGAGTCTGACTTCTAAGTCTATTTCCTTTGCGCAAAAGTGTGTTGTTTCCCCGCTTAGGCTGCTGATACCGCCGCATACGGATAACGAGCAGACGGCAAATTATCTCCGAACTCAAATAGAGCTAATGGACGGGATAGAGCTAATGGACGGGGCGATCGCATGGGCTGCAGTGCGTCCTGACAATCTTATCAATGAGGCCCAGGTCACACCGTATGATGTGCAGGCTTCGCCTACCAGAAGCGCCATTTTTGATGCAGGCTCAACTAGCCGAATGAACGTTGCTCACTTTATGGCAGAGCTGATGACGACCGACGAAGTTTGGCAAAGGTGGAAAGGACAAATGCCTGTGATTTATAACAGAGCGTAATGCGTTTTAAGCAGGGCGACAGGCTTATAATGCAGATATCACTTAAAGCTTGCGTTCACCTAATGACTGCAACGATCCTATCCCCAACCGACTTACGGCTGATTACAACAGCTGACTATCACCGTATGGCGGAAGTGGGCATTTTGGCAGAAGATGAGCAGGTAGAGCTAATTGCCGGACAAATTATTCAGAAAATGCCAAAAGGCTCTGCACATAGCGCGCTTTGCAAGCGGATTGAAAAACTCATCGAAAAGCTGCTAGGCGATAAAGTCCTAGCCCGATTACAAGATCCTGTTCAGCTCGATCTTTATTCGGAGCCAGAGCCAGATATTGCCGTGGTGCATCCTAGTGACAATTTTTACGAGGACTCTCATCCTGGGCCCGACGAGATTTTTGCCATTATCGAGGTAGCTGACTCTACCCTTGCGAGAGATTTGAGTACTAAGGCAACTCTTTATGCCGCCGCAGGTATTACTGACTACTGGGTTGTCAACGTGCAGGAAAAACAGCTGCACATTTTTCGAGAGCCAGGGGCTGATGGCTATCAAAGGCAAACAATCTTAAAAGCCCAGCAGTCTACGCATCTTTTGGCTTTTCCTGAGGGTGTGATTACAGTGCAGGCGTGTTTTGGCTTAGCGGCGTAGGTGCTGTTAGGGCTGTACGGTTAAGGTCGCAAAATCAAATAGATCGGCATCGGCCAGTTGAGAGGGGGCGATGTTCTGTAGGCTGCGGAAGATGGTTTCGGTGCGTCCTGGCCATTGGGCTTCCCAGTCTTGTAGCATTTGCTTGATGTGCGATCGCTGTAAATTTTCTTGAGACCCACACAGTTTGCAGGGAATAATTGGAAATTGCTGATAGTGAGCATACTGCGCTAAGTCTTTCTCTGCGCAATAGGCCAAGGGCCGAATAACAATATGGTTATGGTTATCACTCAGTAGCTTGGGTGGCATGGCTTTAAGCTTGCCAGCATGGAACAAATTGAGGAAGAAGGTCTCAATCATGTCGTCCCGATGGTGCCCCAGGGCGATTTTTGTTGCACCTTCTTCAGCTGCGACCCGGTAGAGCACGCCACGCCTTAACCTGGAGCACAGGCTACACATCGTTTTACCGTCTGGAATGACTCGCTTAACGGTGCTGTAAGTATCTTGTTCCACAATTCGGTACGGCACGCCAATAGACTCAAAATAGTTCGGCAAAATGTGGGTTGGAAAACCCGGCTGCTTTTGGTCTAGGTTGACGGCCAGAATGCTGAAACTAATAGGTGCGCGCTTTTGTAGGTGCTGCAAAATATCTAAGAGGGCATAGGAGTCTTTGCCGCCGGAGACGCACACCATAACGCGATCGCCCTCCTCAATCATGCCGTAGTCGGCGATTGCCTTCCCAACTTTGCTTCTTAGCGATCGCTGGAACTTTTTTAAGGGTTTAGCCGTACTCAACTGGCCAGCATCAAATTGGCCAGCATTAAATTGGCCAGTACTCGACTGGGCTCTGCTCGACTGGGCTCTACTCAAAGAGGGCAGCTGATTATCTTCACCCATAAACCTTCTCCTACCTCTGATTTTTGAGTATGGCCTTGTTCAAACAAGGGTAGTCGGCAGCTGATAACTTCTTGCGTTTTTTAAGCAATGTGAACCTAAAAACGACGAACTCCATCGGGCTATGAAGAAACCCCTGCTAATCGTTAAGCGGTAAGCCCGCTCACGTTAGAATTTACTGGCGAGATTATCACCGAGCGAGAGAAGGTTTTTATGAGTGCAGATTACGGTTTGGGGACAAAATGTTTACATGCTGGGCAAGAAGCTGACCCCACCACGATGGCCTGCGCCGTGCCTGTGTACCGTACCAGTGCCTACAAGTTCCGCGATACCGAACATGCGGCCAATTTGTTTGCCCTCAAGGAGCTGGGCAACATTTACACGCGGCTAATGAACCCCACCCACGACGTACTGGAAAAAAGAGTGGCTGCCTTAGACGGTGGCGCAGCTGCGCTAGCAGTGGCTTCGGGCACCAGCGCCATTTATTACGCCATTATTAACATTTGCCAAGCGGGCGACGAAATCGTCTCGGCCAATACGCTGTATGGCGGCACGTATACAATGTTCAACAACATTTTGCCGCAGTTCGGCATCAAGGTGAACTTTGTTGACCCGCGCAATCCGGAGAACTTTCGGACGGCGATTACCCCCAACACCAAGCTGGTGTTTTGTGAGACGGTGAGTAATCCGGGGTTGGAGGTCTCGGATTTGGAAGCAATTAGTGCGATCGCGCATGAAAGCGGCCTGCCCTTAGTTGTAGATAGCACCTTCACCACGCCCTACCTTATCCGCCCACTGGAGCACGGGGCCGATATTGTTGTTCATTCTTTAACCAAGTGGCTCGGAGGACACGGCACTGGTATTGGCGGCATTGTTGTAGATTCCGGCAAGTTTGACTGGACCTCCGGCAAGTTTCCGCTCATGAGTGAGCCTGAATCAAGCTATCACGGCCTGCGGTGGGCCCATGACCTAGGTCCGCTAGGGCCCTTAGCTTACATTTTGCGGATGCGTTTAATTCCGTTGCGGAATTTAGGCGCGTGTATTTCACCAGATAATGCCTGGATATTTTTACAAGGGATTGAAACCCTTCACTTAAGAATGCAGCGCCACTGTGAAAATGCCATGGCCGTGGCTGAATTTTTACAGCAGCATCCTGCCGTGGAATGGGTTCGCTACCCCGGTTTAGAAACGGACAAAGCCCACGACGTGGCAAAACGCTACTTGAAAAAGGGCTTTGGTGCCATGGTGGTATTCGGCATTAAAGGCGGTGCTGATGCGGGCAAGCAGTTTATTGAACGGCTCAATATGTTTACCCACTTAGCCAATGTGGGCGATGCCAAAAGCCTAGCGATTCACCCGTCTTCTACCACGCACTCTCAGCTGTCCGATGCTGACTTAGCCAGTGCTGGCATTGCGCCCGAGCTTATTCGCTTGGCAATTGGCATTGAAGATCTTGACGATATCATTGATGATCTTAAGCAAGCTTTGGCTTAAGGCGATATGGCGTCAGTCTTTGTGGCAGACAGTTTTTGCCAAACAGTTTGTAGCAGATAATTTGTACCTAGTGTCACTCATCAAACCCACGCTGACCCTGCGGTAGGGTGGGTTTGATGTCCTATTCCATTTTTGTTGTTAATGAGTATTGGCTCAGTTCAAACCCAGTTTTTCCATTTTCAAGCGCCCTTCCCGTTAGATTCCGGGGAATCTTTCGATGAGTTTACCTTGGCCTATGAGACCTATGGCACGCTCAACAGCGAGGCTAACAACGCCATTTTGGTGTTCCACGCCCTCACTGGGAGCCAACATGCCGCAGGGATTAACCCAGCAGTGCCGGGGATAGAGAGCTTCTGGAATGATGAGTGTGTGCTGGGCTGGTGGGATGCTTTTATCGGACCGGGCAAGGCGCTGGATACCGACCGTTATTTTGTGATTTGTGCAAATTACTTGGGCGGCTGCTATGGCTCTACTGGCCCCCGCTCCACCCATCCATCCACCGGTAAGCCCTACGGCAGTCAGTTTCCTAAAGTTACGGCCTGGGATGCGGTTCGCAGCCAGCTGCTGTTGTTAGATGACTTAGGTATTGAGTGCTTGCACGCTGCCATTGGCGGCTCATTAGGGGGCATGATGTCTATTTTGTTAGCAACGCGTCATCCGGAGCGGGTAAAAAAGGTAATGCCGATTGCAACCGGATTGGAAACAACCGTGCTACACCGGGTGCATAACTTTGAGCAAATTCTTGCAATTCACAACGATCCTAATTTTAAAGGGGGAGACTACTACGATGATGAGCCACCTAAAGAGGGGTTGTTGTTAGCACGGATTATTTCTCATAAAACCTTCGTATCGTTGGATATGTTGGAAAAGCGTGCCCGAAAAGAGATTACCGTTGAGCAGCCTGTGGGTCAGTCTTACAAGCTTTCTAACCCGGTGGAATCGTATATGTTTTATCAGGGGACTAAGTTTGCAGAGCGCTTTGATGCCAATAGTTATTTGCGCATTATGGATATGTGGCAACGGTTTAGCATTAATGCGCAGCAGCCAGACTTATTTGAACAGTGCAAGCACCAGCAGTACCTAATTTTCACGATAGATTCTGATGTGTGCTTTTATCCAGAAGAGCAAAAAGTGATTGTGCGCGCCCTAGAGGCGGCGGATATGAATGTTAAATACATCACGGTTCATTCGGCAAAAGGGCATGACTCTTTTTTGCTGGAGCCTGATTTGTACGCGCCCTACATTCGCTTTGTTTTGAATGAGGAGTATGCCTTAGCGGCTAAGTAGGGTCAGAACCATGAAAGCTTCGATATAAAAGGGAGGGAATAGAGGGGAAATAATGAAAAAGCTGCATCTGATTCGCCATGCAAAATCTAGCTGGCGTGACGCTTCTATGACCGATATTGAACGCCCGCTGAACAAGCGAGGGGTTAAGTCGGCTGAGGTGATGGCCACGCAAATTGTGAAAACAGGTTGCGGTTTTGAGCGGGTGTTTTGTAGCCCAGCAGTCCGGGCGCAATCCACTATTGAACAGCTATACCAACAGCTGCCCGAACGAGAGATTACCTGGAAGATAGAAGATGCCTTGTATACCTTTGAGATGCGATCGCTGTTGCGATGGTGTCAGGAGCTAGACGATGCGATCGCAGAAGTCGTGATTGTCGGGCACAATTCAGCACTGACTGATTTGATTAACTTCGTAGGCGATCGCCCTATCGAAAACCTACCCACCTGCGGCTACGTTCAGTTAGCGCTGAGTGTTAACGCCTGGAAAGACCTAGCCGCCGAGTCTGCTCAGCTGCTGAGCTTTCTTAAGCCTAAAATGTTCATGTGAACCCGTGAGCTGTTTTAGTACTGGCTTTCTAAGACTGGCCTTCTAGGACTGGCTTTCAGGGACTTAGCGTTACAGATCACAAGCTGTCGTCGTTCATGGTGGCGTAAGCTAAGTGCAGCAGGTTAGAGTTTTGCTTTAGGAGCGATCGCCATGACTGTTTCGATGTATCAAGCTTCGGTTCCTCAGCTGATTCGAGCCTTGAAAAATTTGGCTTCAATTTTGGAAAAGGCGACAGCTTATGCCGAGGCTAAGAGTATTGACCCGACGGTGCTGATGAACAGTCGCCTATATCCCGATATGTTTCCCTTAGCCAAGCAGGTGCAGATTGCCTCGGATGTGGCAAGGCGTGGCATTGCCAGAATTGCCAGTACAGAAGCGCCGCCGATGGCAGATACTGAAACCACCTTTGCTGACTTGGGCCGGCGACTGCAAAAAAGTATTGCGTATTTAGAGACGTTTTCTCCTGAGCAGATTGATGGAACAGAAGAAAAAGACATCACCATTCCAATCGGCAAAGGTGAAACGATGACCCTAAAAGGATGGCCGTACCTATCGTTTTTTATGCTGCCGAATGTGTATTTCCATGTGACGACGGCTTACGACATTCTTCGCCATAACGGGCTAGAAATTGGGAAACGAGACTTTTTGGGTAAGCCATAGGGGCCCGTTATTTGCGGAGACTCGAAGATTTAGGCGGGTGCGGGCGATCGCGCCTGTTACCCTAGCAGACTGCTACCCTAGCAACAAGCTACCACTACTGCGCGGCTGCTCTAGACTACGGCTCTAGACTACGGATCCAATAAGAGCGACAGCTCCTCTATAATCACGCCTCTACTACTCCTTAATCACTGCCTTGCAATAACAACCTATGGGAATCAAACCCTCTAGCAAAATCCTCAAGCGAAGCGGCGCGATTCTAGTAGCGATTGGTTTTATTGACCTCGCTATTTTGTTGTATTGCACCATTGGGAAAATTCCGTATCCGTCCAGGTTTAACCTGGTTGCAGCCTTGGCGGGGGTGCTGCTTTTAGGTGATAACTTGCGGGCAGCGACGATTGTAAGATGGTTCGCAGCGCTGGGATTTGGCGGCGTGGTTGCCTTTATCTTCGCATTTCCTTTTATCCAGCCGTTAGATTTAACGCTGACCTACTTGCGACTAGAGCCAGCGGCGATTGTACCCAGCATGGTGACAACAGTGTTGCTGGTCGTTGTTTTGTTTTGGCTATGCTGTGAGCTTGGCCGCAAGCCTGTGCAAGCAGCCATGCGAGCAGCGCGCGTGAAACCTTGGGACATCGGGATTGCCGCCGTTGTAGGGGCTGTGTTAGTCGCTGGAATTGCGGTGGCGGCTACGTTACTCCTTAATAGCAATGATGTGGCCCAAGTCGAAGCCCTGGCGCAACAACGGTGGGGACGAGACTATAGCTATCATGTGTCTTCTTTGAGTGCTACGCAGGGTCGCCGAGGAACCACCATTAAAGGCGAAATCACCGCTTGGAATGATCAAGAGATCCGTCGCATCCCCATTAATTTTCAGATGCCTTAAAATTACGGATACTATAGATGCTTTATAAAAGGGTTAACCATGGCTGACTTAAGTGGCACCTGGCTGGGAACGTTCTGGCAAGCAGGCAACCCAACTCGCTTTGAGCTGGTGTTGGTGCAAGGTGGCAACAGCTTAAGCGGCAGAGTTTTAGACGATGGTTATTTGGGCGAAGCCAGGGTTAGCGGTGAGGTGGTTGGCCGCCGTGTGAGCTTTGTAAAACGATATTTTACGACTTCTCTTCAGCCGGTAGACTATACCGGCACCGTCAGTGAAGATGAAGACTATTTGCAAGGGCAGTGGTCCATTGGCTTAATTTATACAGGACCTTGGGAAGCGCGGCGCGGCGGTGAAACGCTGAGCTTGGAAGTGGGCAATGCTGCAAAAGAAAAAGTACCTTCACTGGTGGGTGCCCCAGCTAGTAGCTTGACGAACTCATTGGTAGAACTATGACCGTAAAGCGCATTGTGACGAATATAGCGACCGATAACCCAGCGATCGCATCCGCCTTTTACACCGATATCCTTGGACTTCAGCTGGTGATGGACTATGGCTGGGTGCTGACATTTGCCAGCAAAGGTGAGCCCACAGAAGGCACCAGCACTGCACCACTTAACGCTAGGCCAATCGACACTATGCCAACTAACACAGCGCCAATCAACACTGCACAAATCACCATTGCGAGTGAAGGCGGCTCAGGCACCGCAACGCCTGATCTATCGATTGAAGTCGATAATTTAGATGAGATTTATCAGCGGGCTGTTGCGAAAAACTTACCGATAGAATACGGGCCTATCACTGAGCCTTGGGGCGTTCGACGCTTTTACATTCGCGATCCTTTTGGGAAGCTACTCAATATTTTGACTCACTGTGATGAGCCAGCAACTCAAGAAAAATAGTACCGTTGAGCGATTGTACCGGTGACCGCTTTAGAAGCTTTAAAAGCGGCCATTGATAAAATTCAATAGGTTAGCCAGTCAGTAGAGATAGAAACAGAGTCAGTGTCTACTCAAAATAGCACCAGCATGTTTTGGGAAAGCTCAGTCGCGACCTACGCTGTAAAGCTAATTGTGAGTGAACTTGACCAGCTCAGAAGCATTTTAGGGATTTTGTCCGCAGGGAAAAAGCTGAGCGTGACCTTGAAAAGAGCCAGACATAAAGCACCGACCCCAACGGTGGATATTGGTGTTCAGTTTAAGAGTAAGCAAAAGGTTTCTGCGACCTGCACAGTAGAGTTTTTAGTGAGTCCTAAGGCGTAGCATGATGCGCATAAGTTTGCGGCATAGAATTTGCAGCATAGAGACTGTGAGCTGTAATTAACGATATGACCACAACACAAATCGTCTATTGGTGTGGGTGTGGCGATATCTGTTCGGTTTATACCGTGACGTATTAGGCCGGGTGTATTTTTTTAGCATAGGCGGCAAGCGTAGTAATTGTTAGTTTAAAGGGAGCCTTCCTATGGAAAGGCGTTCGGTCAAGATACTAGGCACAGGGAAGTATCTGCCCAAACAACAGGTAACCGCTCAAGAAATAGCGGATAGAACAGGGATTTCGGCGAGCTGGATTGAGAAAAAGTCTGGAGTGATGGTACGCCACTTTGTTGTGGATGAAACAGCTTCTGAGATGGGTGCTTTCGCGGCTAAAGAAGCGCTGGCAGCGGCGAAGCTTTCGATTCAAGAGATTGATTGCATCGTGTGTGCCAGTACGGTGCCTGAACAGGGCATCCCTTGCACAGCGGCTTTGGTGCAGCGTCAGTTTGGCCAAGCAGCATTAGGAATTCCCTCGTTTGACATTAACGCGACCTGTTTAAGTTTTGTCACAGCGTTAGATACGCTCTCGTATTTGATAGTGGCGGGGCGTTATCAGCGGGTGCTGATTATCAGTAGTGAGATTGCCAGCCTTGCGTTGGACTGGAGCGATCCGGAAAGCTGCACATTATTTGGTGACGGGGCAGCAGCGGTTGTTATAGAACAAACTCCTGATGGAGAGACTGGCGCGATCGCCTGCGCGCGGATGGAAACCTACAGTGATGCGGCAGATATGGCCCGATGCTTAGGCGGTGGCAGCAAGCACCATCCTCGGGAGTATGGGGTGCATCCTGAACGGTTTGTTTTTGAAATGAAAGGACCAGCCGTGTATCGCGCTGCGTTTAAGGTGTTACCAGGATTCTTGCAGCGGTTGTTTTCACCGGTGGGCCTGAGTATGGCGGATATTGATTTGGTGGTGCCGCATCAGGCGAGCTTAATGTCTATGCGGTTGTTGCAGCGCCACTTACAAATTCCGGAAGGCCGGCTGATGGTGATTGCCGCAGATCATGGAAATACCATCGCCGCCTCAATTCCAATGGCGTTACACGAGGCGATTTGCCAAGGAAAAATAATGCGGGGCGATCGCACTTTACTACTGGGTACAGCCGCTGGCTTTGCGGTAGGTGGCATGGTGTTGGAATATTAGGTGTTGGAATATTAGGTGTTGGAATATTAAAAGCAAATGACTTCAATCCCAACAGCCTCTAATCAAGCGCGGTCTGACAAAACACAGTCTGATCAAACACAGTCTCACCAAACCATTCTGCTCACAGGTGGGCGGGCACCGGTCACGCTAGATCTGGCTCGTCAGTTTGCGGCTGTGGGGCATCGAGTGCTGGTGGCCGATAGCTTACCGCATCAGCTATGCACCTATTCAGCAGCCGTAGATAAAAATTTCGTTGTACCGTCCCCCCGTCAGCAAACAGCGGCCTACATTACTGCGCTAAAAGAGATTATTGAAGCAGAAAAGGTAAGCTGGCTAATTCCGACCTGTGAGGAAGTGTTTTATATTTCGGCAGGGCTAGAGCAACTCACGCCGTTGTGCCACGTATTTGCAGAACCCTTAGCCAAGTTGGAACCCTTACACAATAAGTGGACTTTTATCCAACGGGTGAAAGCTTTGGGGTTGAGTGCGCCTAAGACCTGGCTGATTCAGACTGAAGCAGATTTGAAGGCGGCATTAGCAGAGCCCGAACAGCTTGTGCTCAAGCCGGTATATTCTCGCTTTGCCAGTCAGGTGCAGATAGTCGCCAATCCAGGAATAGAGCTAGGAATAGAGCCAATAAAACAGCCAGAACAACAGCCGATAGAGATAGATTTAAGACCTGATAAACCTTGGGTCGCTCAAGCGTTCGTCACCGGTGATCATTACTGTGCCTACGGCGTAGCCCACGCAGGCCAGCTCACGGCCTTTGCCGCCTACCCGACGGTGTTTACAGCTGGGGCCGGCTCTTGCATTTATTTTGAGTCGATAGAGCATCCTGGCCTGCTGGACTGGATGAAGACGTTTGTAGCAGCAGAGGCTTTCACCGGACAAATTGCCTTTGATTTTATTGAATCAGACGACGTGCTGTATCCGCTGGAGTGTAACCCAAGGGCGATTAGTGCGATTCATTTATTTTCAAAGCGCGATCGATTGGATCACGCCTTTCTAGAACCTGATGAACAATCATTGCCTATTCAGCCACAGCAGGCTTCTACAGCGATGATTTCGCTGGCAATGTGGCTGTATGGACTGCCGAGTGCGATCGCAACTCATCGACTTGGCCTATGGCTGCAAGCTATCTTCACCACTAAAGACGTTATCTTTCAATGGCGCGACCCCTTGCCGACGCTACATATGGGCATGGTGCTATTACAGTTTATTCGCCTCAGCGTGCAGCGTCGGCAAAGCCTTCAGCGCGTCTCTACACAGGATATTGAATGGGATGGAGCACCAATAGATGTCTCTTTGTAAATCGAAGTCCTTTAATGCACAACAGTATCAAAATTGGTACATTGCCTGTACGGCGAAAGAACTAAGGCGTCGGCCTATTAGCCGGATGGTGTTAGGGATTCCGATGGTGCTGTTTCGAGGCGAAAAAGGACGGCCTGTCGCTTTTTTGGACCGCTGTCCTCATCGCAACGTACCGCTTTCTGAAGGGTGGTTGAAACGGGAGAACGGAGTTAAAAAGACTTTGGGCGGTGAGGACACCACAGGTAAGACCCGCCTAGTGTGTCGCTATCATGGCTGGCAGTTTGATGAGCGTGGGCGTTGCGATCAGGTGCCGGGGCTGTGCGCATTGGGACACTCTTCGGCTAACCCTTTGGGGAAAGAAGAGGGTAGCAGCAGGAAAAGAGATAATCGAGATGCGATCGCCTATCGGGCCATAGAACAGCAGGGCTTCGTGTGGGTGTATCCTACGGCGAGCTGTGATGCTGACATCGTGAAAGGCTCGCAACCTTACCTTTTCCCTTGGGTAGAACAAGATGAATTCTCAACATTTCATTGGCAGATGACAGCTGATGTGTCGCTGGCGAATGCTGCTGAAAACTTTTTAGATGCGACCCACACGCACTTTGTTCATGCAGGCTTGGTGCGGACTCAGCAAAAACGGCGGCTAGTGACGGTAAAAGTGAGGCGATCGCAGCGCAGTGCCGAAGCTGTGTATACCGACGAACAACAAATTTCAGGGCTGATTTATCGCTTGCTGGCACCGGGCTGCAAGGAGATTACGTCTATTGGAAAATTTTTGCTGCCGTCTATCGCTCAAATTGAATATAGAACCGATAAAAACTATCGCTTGGTGATGTCGCTGTGTATGACGCCGATTTCACCGCAGCAGATTCACGCTTATGTCGTTGTAACGTTTCGGTGGGGACTGCCGAACTGGCTAGGGAAGTGGGTGGCGCGGCCCTTGTTTTATGGGGCGATGCGCCAGGATTTAGCAATTTTACAGGCACAGGCGAAAAACATTGCCCGCTTTGGTGAGGAGCGATTTGCCTTTACGCCGATAGATGTGCTCAGGCCCCATATTGACTATTTACTGGCACAGTCGGATAGTACGGAAAGTTGTCCTGATAACGGCGTTGCTGGAAGAACCGTTGAAAAAGCTGCTGAAAGAGCTGCTGAAAAAGTTGTTGAAAAAACTGTGCTGATGGAGCTGTAGCCTATGAATTTGCTGACGCTGTTGCTCCAATCTTCGCGGCGGTTGGTGGCGATCGCACTATTGGCGGGCTTGGTCAGCGGCGTTTGTAGTGCGCAGCTGATTGCACTGATTAATCAGGGGCTAAACCGTGCGGCAGGGGCATTTTCATCAGTCGGGTGGTTTGCCGGGTTGGTGGCCTTGGCCTTGGTGAGCCGCTTGGTATCGGAGCTGCTGCTCATTCGGCTTTCTCAACGGGTGGTGTACCGCATGCGGCTAACACTCAGTGAACACATTTTAGCTGCGCCACTGCCTCAAATAGAACGGTGGGGCAGCCCTAAATTACTGGCCGCGCTGACTGAAGATGTGCAAACGGTAGCCCATGCGGTGGCTTATATTCCGAGTGCCTGTATTGCGATCGCAGTGGTTGCCAGTTGCTTGGCTTATTTGTGTTGGCTCTCGCAGGCTGTCTTTCTTGGATTTCTGATTTTTTTGTTACTGGCCGTGCTGAGCTATCAGGCAGTGACCCATCGGGCTAAGGATGCCTTATCGCGGGCTCGGGACGAGCAGGATAGGTTGTTTTTTCAGCTGCGATCGCTCACAGAAGGCATCAAAGAACTCAAGCAAAACCAGTCCCGACAACAGGCGTTTATTCACGAGGCGTTAACCCCAACGGTTGAGAACTTTCGGCAGTACAATACCGCTGGAATGACGGCTTTTTCGATTGGGCTAACCTGGACGCAGCTGCTGCTATTTACCGTGATTGGCCTGGTGAATTTTGGGCTCCCGCAGGTGCTATCGCTGCCGCCATCGGTGATATCTGGATACACGCTAACGATGATTTTTCTGATCATTCCGTTGGACGCGCTCACCACCATCCTGCCGCTGTTGAGTAAGGCAGAGATTGCCCTGAACAAGATTGAAGCAATGCAGCTGAGGTTTGTGGGAAATGGAGAACGCTCTGCCTGTGTAGAAAAGGAAGAGGCAAAGAAAGAAAACACGAAGAAAGAAAACACGAAAAAAGGAAGGCCAAAACAAGACAATCCCAACAAAGACTGGCGTACGCTTCAATTTTCGGCAGTTCGATATGCCCATCAACTTGAAACAGCTGCTGAGAGTGATGCGGGCCCATGCTTTGAGCTAGGCCCGATTGATCTGATCATTCATCGGCAGGAGCTGATTTTTTTAACCGGGGGAAATGGGAGCGGAAAGTCCACATTCGCGAAGCTGTTGACGGGGCTGTATCAGCCTGATTCGGGTGCGATCGCGCTAGATAATCTGGTGATTACCGCCGATAACCGCACCTGGTACCGCCAGCAATTTTCAGTTGTCTTCTACGACTTTCATCTGTTCGACCGCCTGTTAGGCAATCAGGATACGGCCTTTCAAAACCAACAGATTAATGACCATCTTGACAGGCTTCAGCTGAAAACCAAGGTCAGCATTCACGAAGGACAATTTTCCACGCTCGCGCTTTCTCAGGGGCAAAGGCGGCGACTGGCGTTACTGGTGTCGTATTTAGAAGACCGGCCCTTTTGCGTCTTTGATGAATGGGCTGCCGATCAAGATCCGGCCTTTCGCGAGCTGTTTTACAAGCAGCTATTGCCAGAGTTGCAGCAGCGCGGCAAAACAGTGGTGGTGATCACCCATGACGATCGATATTTTCACCTTGCCGATCGGGTTTTGAAGCTGGACTATGGCAAGCTTGTTGAGCGGCCATCGCCTCACCGGCTTGGCTTAAGGAAGCAAAACCCATGAACGTGTTAATTACAGGCGGGACTGGTTTTTTGGGTAAGCGACTGGCCTTTAAGCTGCGATCGCTCGGCGATGAGGTAACGGTGTTGGGCCGTAATCAAGCCATTGGCGCACAGCTACAATCGCAAGGATTCCAGTTTGTGCAGGCAGACTTGCGAGATGAGAATGCTATCCTAGCAGCCTGTCAGGGGCAAGACTGCGTGTTTCATGCGGGGGCACTTTCTTCTCCTTGGGGAAAGGAAAAAGACTTTTATGACATTAATGTATTGGGGACTCGTCATGTGGTGCAAGGCTGCCTGAAGCATCGTGTTTCGCGCTTAGTGCACGTTTCTACCTCTGCGGTATATTTCACCTACGCTCATCAGCTACAGATTCCTGAATCACAGCCGTTTCCTGTGCCGGTGAATGCCTATGCCAAAACTAAGCAGCTTGCAGAAAAGGAGATTGAGCGGGCCTATCAGCAAGGCCTTTCGACGGTGACGATTCGACCCCGAGGCATTTTTGGGCCAGGGGATACGGCGATTTTGCCACGGCTTTTACGGGCGAGCGATCGCACGGGCATTCCCCTCATTCGCAGCGGCAACAGTCAAATTGACCTCACCTATCTTGATAATGTGGTAGAAGCACTTCGCTGTTGTCAGCAGGCACCCGATGAGCTGTCGGGCAGGGTGTACAACATTACAAATGGAGAGCCAATCACTTTGATAGCGGTATTGGAGGCGCTGGCCGCACAGTTGGAAACTCCGCTGAACTTTAAGCGGGTTCCCTACGGACTTGCTTACGGACTCGCTACGGCGATGGAGGTAGCAGCCAAAACATTCTCGCTCGCTGAGCCCACACTAACGCAGTACACCGTAGGACTACTTTCTTTTAGTCAAACGTTGGATATCCAGACTGCCACAACAGAGTTGGGGTATCGCCCCCAGGTTACCCTGGCAGACGGCATTGCGATTTTCTCTCGCTGGTGGAAAGCCCAAAAGGAGGGCTCAAGATAATGAACAACACGCCTAACCGCTTACCTAAGACCTCACCCAACACCACTCAGGTTCAGGTGAGCTGGTTTAAGACGGGCTACTGCACACATCCAGAAGCGATTACGCTGCGAGGGGGCCAATGGAAAACGATTCAGTTTCCGTCGCTCTTTGCGCTAATTCAGCATCCAGTGATGGGCAACATTCTGTACGATACGGGGTACTCTGAACGTTTTTTTGAGGAGACCGCTCAGTTCCCGAATAAGCTATATGCTCTGCTAACACCAGTTTTCTTTCAGCCAGAAGACAGCGCGGCCCATCAGCTGCAACAGGTTGGCATTTCGCCAGAGTCTATTCACTACGTAATCATCTCTCATTTTCATGCAGACCACATTGGCGGGCTAGCAGATTTTCCCAATGCGACATTTATTTGCGCTAGCGCTGCCTACGACGCGGTAAAAGAAAAAAAGGGACTGCGAGCGCTTAAAGCCGGCTTCCTACCAGGGCTGCTGCCACCTGATTTTGAAGCGCGGGTGCAGTTTGTAGATACGCAGCCTAGCGTTAGCGCTTTTCCAGGATTGTTTGAAACAGGGTTTGACCTAGCTGGCGATGGCAGCCTCATTGCCGTTGAGCTGCCAGGACATGCAACCGGTCAGCTAGGGCTTGTATTTACCGATGCGATTGGGCAGCTATATTTTTTAATTGCAGATGCATGTTGGTCTAGGCGGGCGTACGAGGAGTTGGTGGCCCCTAATGCGATCGCTCAGCTCATTTTCTCCAACCCCAGCGAGTATCGCAACACACTCAAGAAGCTCCACCAGCTCCACCAGCAACGACCAGACATTCGAATTATCCCCACGCACTGTTCTGATATTTGGAGTGAGAATCTATGAGAAAGATTCTTTCTATTCTGTGGCACTATTGGCTCACTCAACGACGACAGTTCGCTAGCGCAGAAGCTCTGCATGATTGGCAAGACAAACGAGTACAAAAGTTTTTGAAAAAAGTACTGGCAAAGTCTCCTTTTTATGCCGCTTACTACCAGGGCTTAGACATTGAAGAGTGGGAGACATTTCCACTGATGAATAAGTCATTGATGATGGAGAACTTTGATCGGCTCAATACGGTGGGCATTACCCAGGTAGAGGCAATGGCGATCGCACAAAAAGCCGAAACCACCCGCGACTTTAGGTCTACCCTAGGCCCCTACACCGTGGGCCTATCCTCTGGCACCAGCGGCAATCGCGGTTTGTTTTTGGTCAGCCAGGCCGAACAGCGAGCCTGGGCTGGCACCCTACTCGCGAAGGCGCTGCCGCAGTCTATTTTTACCCATCAGCGAATTGCCTTTTTTCTCAGGGCCAATAGCAACCTGTACGAAACGGTTCAGGGGCAGCGCATTGAATTTGAATACTTCGACTTATTTAAGCCGATTGAAAACCATATTGCTCGGCTAAATTTTTACGAGCCTACGGTGCTAGTAGCGCCTGCCTCTATGCTGCGGCTGCTAGCAGAAGCGCTTATGCGAGGTGAGCTAGCCATTGACCCGATACGGATTGTTTCGGTCGCTGAAGTGCTCGACCCGCTCGATGAACGAGTGATTATTCAGGCATTTGGGCAAAAGGTCCATCAGCTCTATCAATGTACGGAAGGTTTTTTGGCAACGACTTGCCCAGAAGGCACCCTGCACTTAAACGAAGATATTTTGGTGATTCAAAAAGACTATTTGGACCGAGCAGCGGGTAAGTTTTCTCCCATCATTACAGATTTCAATCGGGTGACGCAGCCGATTATTCGCTACCGGCTAGATGATGTGCTCACAGAACGATCGGAACCTTGCTCTTGCGGCTCTGTGCTAACGGCCATAGAGCACATTGAAGGACGCTGTGACGATATTTTTTACTTGAGTAGCCGCAGGCGATCGCAGCGCGTGCCTGTCTTTCCAGATTTTATTCGGCGCGAGGTGATTCTCTCTTCTGACGTGATTCAAGAGTATGCGGTCGTGCAAACTCAGCCAGAGACGATTCAGGTGTTTTTGAAGCTGCCTGTGGAAGCTTGGACGACGGTGACGGTGAAAATAGAGAACGCTTTGCAGACCTTATTTGAGCAGTTAGGCTGCGATCGCCCGACTATCTTTTTTCGGCCCTATGAAGGGCGATCGCAGCACGATAAAAAGCTTCGCAGAATTCGCCGAGATTTTCAGGTGTGAGCGCAGACAGACAGGCGTGAGCGCAGACAGACAGATGATGAACTCCAATACTTTAGCGGAGTTCTTTGAGCACCTCTAGGACAACTTCGCTTTCTTGCTCAAGCTGATTGTCTTCATTCCAGCTCAGGCGAGAGTGACGTAGGGCGACTTCAATTTGCTCAGAGAGGTCAGACGGTAGCTCAACAGCATCTATATTGCTCTTCATAATGATGTCTGAGACAGAGACCAAACCCACCAGCTCGTCATTTTGAATGACCGGGGCCCGCTGCACGCCCACTTCGGCAAACCGCTTAGCCACCGCAGAAAGGCTCAAGTCAGGGGCCACGCTGATGCAGGGCTTTTTCATAATCTCGCAAACCATAATTTTAGTGGGGTCTACGGGTTTGGCCGTTACGTTGTATACAATGTCTCTTTCTGTGATGATGCCATAGGCACCCCCTTTCACTTCCCGCTCAACAATGAGCGATCGCACTTTCTGTTTTTGCATGAGTGCGATCGCCTGTATCACCTTGGCAGAACTGCGAATGGTAAAGACGCCACGGGTCATAATGTCAGCAACCGTCAGCATGATAAATCTCCTGGGTGTAAGCAGCTTTATGAGCAAGAAAGCTGAAGGCTCTCCGCCACAGCTTTATTTACTGGGTTGGCTTGTGTCCCTACAGCATCGCTGAAAAGTTTGAAGAAGTTATGAAGAGTCCTAATTGAATTAGGCGTTGCAATAGACATGACCCTCGAAAAGAGTCTGGCCCAGCCGAGAGCGTGATTGAGCAAAAAAGTGCTATTCCCTTTGCCATCACCAAGTCTTTTAATTAGAGACTTCTTGCCACTGGTGTTCTAGCTGTTTTCGCTGCTTTTCAACCAAGCAATCTTTAACCCAACAACGCTCCAAAAAGTTCATTTGGTAAGTAAGCCTAGGGTGTGCCTGCTCGTCGTCGTTGCCAAGGGCACGTTTGATCCGATGCCAAATTGCCGTCAAAAACGAACTATTTTCCTTGTTTTTAGCCATGGGTAAAAGACCTCCTGTGCCCTAGGTTTAGAGTTATTTGCTGTCACTTTGAGCCTAGGGCAATAGTTTGAGGGTTTTATGAGGATGTGCTGCCCTAAGGGAGCCTCGAGCAACCTCATAAAAACTTCATCTTCCGTCGCTAAGCTGAAAACAATTTGAAATATAGCGTTACCAGATGAGGGCTGAGATTCGATGTGCACCTGCATTTGCTGTCAAGATTTATTACTTCGCCATATCCGCAAAGGCGGTGTCTATTGGTACTGCCCTCACTGCCGCCATGAAATGCCTAACTTTGAAAGCCTTATCGTTAATAGGGCTTTTTCAGAAAAAGCGTCCTTGCCTCAAACAGCGAAGAAGAACGTTATTGTTTTTTGGCCTAGGCACTCGGAGCATCCTCTCGCGAGCTAACATTTTTTTAATGATTTATCAGGGTGCGCAGAAAAAAAATCATAAATTCCTCATATTGTTGGCATACGCTTGAAGCACAAATCACGCGACCGAAAGTGAGTATTTACTGCGGTTGCATATAGGAGGCAATCCTTATGAATCTCCAACAATTACTGCATGAGTACAACCAGGGCGCTCGCAATTTTTCGGCGCTTTCCCTACACCAAGCATCTTTATCGAAAACGTATCTGGTTGGGATTAATCTTAGTCAGTGCGATTTGAGTAGTGTGGACTTTAGCTTGAGTGATTTGAGTCGGGCTAACCTGTCAGGCGCTAATCTGACGGATGCTGAGCTTTGGCTCACTAACTTCAGCGGCGCAAACCTGATGGGAGCCAACTTTATTGGGGCGGACTTACGGCAAGCTAGCCTAGTGGGCGCAAACCTAACCAGCGCTGACCTACGGGCCGCTGACCTGAGTGAGGCTGACCTGCGCGGTGCCGACCTCACAGAGGCCAAGCTCAGCGGTGCAACCCTGATCAATGCGGATCTAACCGGGGCCTGCATTGATGCTCGCGAGCTAGAGAACACTGACTACGACGGTGCGCTCTTAGCTGATTTGGTGGCCGTAGTACCCCACAAGGCAGTAGCAAATACGTCACCGACGTGGGTGTCTTGGGGGGCGCATGGGTAAACACGCATAAGAAGAGTAAACACGCATAAGAAGAGATAGATACCCATAAGATCACGATCAGTCGGTATCGGTTGTAGAAACCATTAGAGAAACCATCTAAAGAAGCCATCAAAAATTCGTGGGACAGGAGAGATACTTTCTCCTGTCCTTTTTTGTTTGAGGAAAGAGATCATGTAGTCTCTATGTAGGCCACCGTAGGCATAGCCACTGTCCTAAGCAGCTCGACAGAGGCTATCACAAAAAGAGTCTATGCCGGCCAGTGTAAAAGGGTTCTGATTTGCTGCGCGATCGCCGTCGGCTCAAAGGGCTTTAAAATTACACCTTTGCCCAGGGCGGCCAAGGCTTTACGCTCAGCATCTCTGGCCTGGGCCGTAAGGAAAATAGCCGGAATCGCCTGAGCCAAAGGCTCGAGCTGAAGCTGATGAAAAAGAGCAATGCCGTCCATCTCAGGCATCATTACATCGAGTAGGATAGCGTCGGGCTGTTCGGCGCACGCAATTTCTAAGGCTTCCTTTCCAGAAGCCGCCGTGAGCACTCGCCACCCCGTCGTAAATTCTAACGAGGCTCGAAGGACCAGTCGAATCGCTTCATCATCATCCACCACTAAAATTTTTCGAGTCACGGTACTGTCCTATTCGCTCAACAACCCATCCGCGCAACGGCCCACTTAGGTTCCCGAAAACTGTTATGTGCTAAACAAAGTATTTCTGTTGCATTACACCGTTGCATTACATCATAGGAATCGTGAAATAAAAACAGCTGCCTTTCCCCGGCTCACTTTCAACCCAAATTCTACCGCCATGCTGCGTTACAATAGCCCGGCAAATGGTGAGCCCTAGCCCCGCTCTTCCTTTTTCACTCGTGCTAGTAGGGGTTGCCTGCACAAAGCGCTCAAAAATATTTTCACAGTGTTCTGCAGGAATCCCCTCACCCTGATCGCAAATAGTAAACAACGCAGATTTCTGGCGATGGACGGTGGCTTCTTGGCCGATGACGGATAGACAAATGGTGGAACCCCTAGGAGAGAACGTGATGGCATTGTCGAGTAAGTTTGAAAGGGCCTGATTGAGCCTGTCGCCATCTGCCATTAGCGACAGGCCCGGATCGCTAACCTCTATGACGATACCGGCCTGGTCCGCAGTGACTTGAAGTGCCGCTACCGCGTGGCGAGTGGCCTCTTGGGTATTGATTAACCGCATCTGCATCGGATGTTCTTCAGCGCCCAGACGTTCGAGGGCCAAAATATCGTCTACAAGTCGAACCAGGCGGTGTGAATTTTTAGAGACCACCTGCAACAGACTTTTCCCCTGCTCAGAGTCGCTGGGCACAATGCCTTGACTCAGCAGCTTTACGCCGCCATGAATCGCCGTTAGCGGGGTGCGCAGCTCGTGGCTTACCATCGCGACAAAAGCGCCCTTTATCCGATCGACAGCAAAGCGTTCGGTAATGTCTTCGCCGATGCTCATGGTGCCAATCACAGCGTTTTGCAAGTCCCGCAGCAGCGTGTTATTCCAGGCGACAATTCGTTCTTCTCCAACGCTGGTCAAGATAGAGTTTTGATAGTGCAGTGGGCTATCTGATGGGCTGTGCAGCTGCTGAAAGTAGCGAGTCATGGCGGCCTGATCTGATGGGGGAACAAAGTAATCAAACCAATGTTTACCGATGACCTCATCATGGCGGTAACCGGTGGTGTTCAGAAAGTAAGGATTGGCATAGGTGACTTTGGCATCGCTATCGAGCCCAATAACAATCAGCTGGACATTTTCTAACAGGGTGCGCCAGCGGTGCTCGGTCTGGCGCAACTCCGCTGTTCGTAAGGTCACGCGAGACGCTAGCACTTCATTGGCCCGATCAAGCTGAGTGTAGGCTTGCTTAAGTTCAGCGGCGGCCTGGGCTTGCTCGGCTTCTAGCCGTTTGCGATCGCTAATATCCTCGGAAACGCTCACCGTTCCAATCCCCTGGCCTCGTTCGTCAAAAATAGGAGACCATCTCACCCAAACCAGAAGTTGGGTATTGTCCTGCCGCCTGACGACAAGTTCTCCTGACCAAGACTCACCCCGCTGTACACGCTCCAGCAAGTCAGCCACCTTAGCCTGCTCGTATCCATGGCACATCATCTCCACAAGCGATCGGCCTAACACAGCGGTTGCGGCCCATCCATAGAGAGTTTGGGCATAGGGATTCCAATAGACAATTTGCCCTTGTAAATCAGTCGCAATCACCGATTGAGCTACGGCGTCGAGCAATCCGGCCTGAAATAAAATTTGGCTGTCTGCCTGCTGATGGGCCACCTGTTCAGTGTGTAGCTTTGACGTTAAACTCACCTGTGCCCGCTCTAACTCGCGGTTGCGGGCTTCTAGCAAAGCCTGATTTTCGGACCGTAGCTGGGTTAGCTTCGATTGCAACAGCTCAATCATTTGCTGCCCTTCAGCAGGATTGAGCGACTGTAAGAGACTCGCTTGGGTCACAAGGCCTGCCAGCTTACCCTCACGGGTACACACCACAAAGCGCCGAACCCGGTGTTGACTCATCCGCTGATGGGTTTCCCACAGGGAATCTTTGGCGTTAGTTGGCAGCAATGGCGTACTCATAACCGTCTGCGCTGTTGTGGTCTGTGGATTTAGGCCTAGGGTTTGAAATTGGACCAAGTCGCGTTCGGTAATAATGCCAACCGGGCGATCGTCAGCCGTCACAATCACAACACAGCTGACCGAATGGCCCGTGCTGTTTTGGATCATTTTTTGGGCAATTTGGTGAACCCTCGCGGTGGCAGCCGCACACACAACCTGGGTATCCATCACATCCTCAACCCGTTTCAGCGTCAGCAGCGTAGACGGCGGCAGCGCCTTGCGCAGACTTTGGAGCGTAATCAAACCCGCTAGCTGACCGCCTTCATCCACTACGGGAAAATGGCGCAGTTTTAGCTGCTGCATTTGTTGAAAGAGACTGAAGGTGTTTTTAATATCAGCCGCCCGGAGTGTTCTGACCTCTGGGGTCATGACGGTTGCAAGGGGTATCCCCTCAAAGGAACGATTTGAGGCCATCAAGCGGACAAGGTCTCGCTCGGTAAAAATGCCCCTGGGGCAACCTGCTTGGGTAATCAGCACACAGCTACTTTGAGCAGCTTGCATACGCGCGATCGCATCTTCTACCAGTGTCTCGGGCGGGACGGCTACCGGGACAGGAATCACAGCAGCACTCACAGAAGGCGAATGAGAAGAGAATGGATCTGCCTGCATGGATGAGTCTTTACCTAGTGCGATTATCGGGTCTGCCTATCTGGGTCGATTGAGTTTGGGCCGATCAGGCGTTACTAGCTTCAGCTTTACAACCTACCTCTGAATTATGGAATTTTTGTGAGGACAGCCGGGGGCCTTGCCCGCTTGCAGGCCAGCAGCTGAGTGATGACAACACCCTATTACAACACCCTATTACAACACCCTATTACGACACCCTATTACGACACCCTGCTACGACACCATCACAACACCCCCAATCACCCTCCTGAAAAAATGCGATTACGGCCTGCCGCTTTAGCGTGATATAAAGCTTCATCAGCGGCCCGATACAGCTCTTGTAGCGCGGTTCCATCTTGAGGATACATAGCGACACCGGCTGTAAACGTCATCTTAAAAGTAGGCGCTGCTCGCTGGGAGGAGAGGGTCTCTGGGCTAGGCTGAGCATCGGCCACAGCATCTGTTACCGCGCCCAACTCAGACCGAATAAAGGTTTCCTGCTGCCAGGTTTGTAGAAACGTGCGTAACCGCTCGGTGCCTTCCTCACGATTAATGCCATACAGACCCACGACAAACTCTTCACCGCCCCATCGGCCTACCACATCTTCGGTGCGAAAGGTTTCTCGCAGGCGTTCACCAAACCGGCGTAACACGCGATCGCCCATCGGATGACCGTACTGATCATTCACCTGCTTAAAGTGATCAAAATCCACCACCGCAAAGCACAGCGTTTCGCCTTGCCGCTTAGCGAGTCCTAACATGCGCGTGAGCAGCTGTGTAGACTTTTGCCGATTAGCAATACCCGTTAGGCTGTCCACATCGGCCCGCAGTCGCCGTGTTCGAGCCCGGTTCAACCAGCCCAGCACCCGCACCACCAGCTCTGGCGCAATAATCGGCTTGCGAATGTAGTCATCTGCGCCCACCGAAAACACCTGCTGAATGGTCTCTGCGTCGGTATAGCCCGACATAAACAGCACTGGCATTTCCTGCCAGCGGGGCGCACTGCGAATCACCTGACACAAGTCAAAGCCGTTAATTTCCGGCATACTCACATCGAGCAGTAGCAAATCAGGCTCAAATCTTTCCAGTGTTTGCCAAAACTGTTGGGGAGAGCTGAGTAGCTGCAAGCGAAAGCCCCAGGGCTGCAAAATATCTTGCAACAGCGTTAACATAGCCGGATCGTCATCCACCACCAACAGCTTGGCCGCAGGCGGTGCGCCCTGCTGCAAGACCTGCGCCGCAGCTTCCAGCACTTCTGTTGGGGTTGCAGGTGTTTGCAAGAGCACCGTGACCCCTAACCTGGCAACCCTTACCCGGTTTTCAAAGCTAGCTGCTGTGGTAAGGACAATAGTGGGAATGGCAGGGCGTGCCGCCTGACAGTCCGCCAACAGTGTAAATTCAGGGCTGTTATTTTCAGGCAGTTGTTCAGACCCTGCAAAGTCAAAAAGTACAATATTGGGCGGCCCCGCATTCAAAGAAACCGCAGTCGAAGAAACCGCAGTCGAAGAAACCGCAGTCGAGGCAGGCTGGGTCGTATCGAGACGTTGCTCTCCAAAAATTATTTCTCTCGCCTCGGCAATACTTTCTATGGCCGTGACCTGCATCTGATAGTGAGTCGCGATCGCACTCAGCGATAGCAACCAGCGCTCATCACGATCATTGCTAGCGTTGACCATCAACAGCTGAAAATGCTGCCCTGGCCGAAGCTCAATCGCCATCGGCGAAACAGGCCGACTTTGAGGATGAGCCAACTCGTCCACCGCTGACGTTTTCGAGGTCGTGCGGCCCTTATCGAGCCCCTGCTCTAAAGACGCCTGTACTCGCGTAATAAACGTTTCTAACTGACGGATGTGCTGGGCACTTAGGTAAGCATTCGCCTGTAAAATAGCCTCAATTTCTCGACAGTTTGTCGTCGCTGACTGAAACCCAAAGCTACCTAAGGAGCCTGCAAGAACATGGGCCTCTGCTAAGAGTTGTTTTTTAACCGTTGGCTCAATCAGTCCTGGTTGCAGCCCTCGAAGTGTACTAGCAACCTTCTTCACCCGTGCGGTATACGTGTCACTCACGCCCTGCCACAGCGCAGACAAGTCCAGCTTGCCTGCCCTCACCACAGTGGCTGGCTGAGACGATTTTGGCTGAGGCGATTTTGGCTGAGGAGCGGCTTGAGACCTCGCGCCGTTCTTCACCGCGCCGTTCTTCACCGAAGCAGCCGCCGCCACCCCAGACGGCGGGACCGTCACTGAGGACATAGTCGGAGAAGGCACAGTCACTGAGGACGCAGTTGGAGAAGGTATAGTCGAAAACAGCGAAGGATCAGAATTACCTTTGACCGATTTCTCCTTAGATGGGGTTTCTGACGGAAGCTTTGCAAAATCAGCAGGCTTCAGGCGATAGCCTAAGCCATACACAGTCGCGATCATCTCAGGCAAACCGCCTTTCTTCAGCTTTTGTCGCAGCCCCTTGATATGGGTCCGTACAGACCCCACGTTGGGCGTGTCGTCAAAGGGCCAAACCTTATCTAACAGATTGTCCAAACTAAAGATGCGGTTAGGATTACGCAAAAACAGCTCTAACAGTGCATACTCCTTAGGCGTCACAGAAATAGGCGTACCGCGACAGGTCACCTCGCTACTGCGTGGATCCAAACACAAATCGCCCCACTGTAGCACCGGGGAAACAATCCCTTCAGCGCGGCGGAGCAACGCCCGAATACGGGCCAACAGCTCTTCAAAGCCGAAAGGTTTTACCAAATAGTCATCAGCGCCAGCATCGAGCCCAATCACTTTATTGGCTCCCCCATCTCTGGCAGTGAGCAAAATAATGGGCGTGTAGTTACCTTCGTTACGCAGATATTTGCACAGCGTAATGCCATCCAACTTAGGCAACGTCCAATCGAGCAAAATAAGGTCGTAGGGAAAGGCTTCAGCCATATCTCTCCCTATCATGCCATCGGTGGCCAAATCCATTACATAATGATGTTTTGCGAGGAGTTGTTCTATGGCACCTGCTAAGGATTCATCGTCTTCCACCAGCAAAAACTTCATGCAGTCCTGTTAGGTTCTCTACATCATGAAGAGTATCCCAATTAGCGTCGGGTCAACGTAACCGCTCAACAATATTTGAGGTAAGGCGTAGCGCTACACCTCACCTCAAGAGAAATGGCTAAAAGCCTTGAAACGCCCTTGATACGGGCAACTCCTAGACAGGCAAAAACATCCGGCTAAACAAAGGCGCTCAAGCTGCGATCACCTTTTTTAGCCGGATGTCAATGAAAGTAATAGTGATTTTCAAAAAAGAGTTTTATCAACAAACTTTGCCGACATGCTCCAAGCTGCTGGCGTTTTATGAGGTCTTTTTACAGACCGGTGGCGGGACCCGTTTTTGGGCATCCTCGCTGGCATTTTATAAGGCACGCTATCCCCTTTAAAAGAGAGATAGGGCCGTTTGCTGAAGCAGGCAAAGTGATTGGTGAGGGAGAGGTTTTTAAAGAGCCTTAAGCTCTAGGCTTCAAGGCGCAGAGTTTTATAGCGGTATTGATGCACTTGTTTTATGGCTTTGGTTTTATGGCTTCGGTTTTATGGCTTCGGTTTTATGGCTTTGGTCTTATTGGATTGAAAATCTAATTGCATTTGGTCTTATTACTCAGAGCATAGACGGCAAAAATGAGGAAATTGTGAGGTTGATGCGATCTTTATTCTCAAAATTGATCGAAGGATTGTCTTCATAGGTTCCTCAAACTTCGGTCATACATTAAAAGCAGCCAAGGCAAAGTATATAGAACGCTATGAGTTGTTGCTAAGCCAAAAGACCAATGAGGCGATCGCAGCGGGCATCAAGGCAGACTTTATTCATCCCAACGCCAAAAAGGCCATACTTGCCGTTCTTATCAGGAGCGATCGCGATAATGTACAACAAAATATTAGTGGCCCTCGACACCCTTGAGCCCGTTGTCTTTGAAACGGCGCTATCTATAGCCATAGCCACCCAGGCTGACCTGCTGTTATTACATGTGCTCACCGAACACGATGCCGACAGTCCACCCGCACCCATACCAATCGCCTGGGATTATGCAAGCCCTTTAGCCCAGGCATCCTGGGACGCTTATCAAAAGCAGTGGACAGCCTACGTCAATAAAAGTCTGGAAAATCTACGTGACTATGCAGGCCGTGCCGAAGCTGCCGGGGTTACCGCTGAGTTCTTACAAATCAACGGCGATCCGGGACAGAGCATTTGTAAATCGGCTAAGACACAGGCGGCGGATTTGATTGTGGTAGGCTCCCATCACCGAACCGGTTTGAAAGAACTGTTTTTAGGCAGTGTGAGTAACTATGTGGTCCATCACACCCCTTGTTCGGTGATGGTAGTTTCCTTAAAAAATACTCAAGCGGCCAGTGAGCTAAAAGCACCCGCTGAGGTCTATCAAGCTTCGTAACGAGTCAGCCCGCAGCTGTTAGCTATCGCCACAGACCACCCGCCGCGTAGCTATCGGATTCAGGAAGATGTTAGCGTTGTTGTCTCTTTAAGCCGTCTAAAACTAAGTCGTCTAAAACTAGGCAATGCAGGTGTCTCTAGGGAGAGTCTGTTTCATCTGCCCAGGATTGACCATGGGCTTGCCCTCAGGAGTCCAGTGGTTACCGTCTCTTTAAAGTTCGTTGTCTCGAGAAATCCCACTGTTGTGCTTCGGTAGCAGCGGCGAGGCCACATCCACAGAAGTAGCGTAGAACCTTTGAGTAGGGTAAGCCAGCGAAATGCTGTCGTTTCTGGCAAATTCGCGCAGGATGTTCTCCCATAAAACCTGCTCAGATCCCCGACGCCGCCGAGGCTCACAAAGATAGCGGATAGTGAGCAAAATACCGCTTTCCTTCACGGTGGTATATACCGTTGGGGTTAGCTTGGAGTAGAAGATCATGTACTTATGGCCAGCTCTGCGGAGATTAGCTTCTGCTCTACCGCTAAGGTGTTCGGCATGAGTATTCACCTGAGTGAACAAAATGGCTTTGGCTTCCTCCCAATCGCTCTCAAAAGTAACCAGAACGGGAATTTCGTGCCAGATATATTTAAATCCCTGGGAATAGTTAGCGATCGCCTCTTGAAACACCCGGCCATTGGGCAAATGGATAATCCGTCCGGTGCTTTGGTCCGTTTCGACCCAATTCCCAATTTCCATCAGGGTGAACTGAAAAATGGCGATGTCAATCACATCACCAGAATGCTCGCCCACCTGAATGCGATCGCCCATCCGAAACGGCTGTCGCCACAAAATAAATAGCCACCCCACTAAGTTCACCAGCGGATCTCTTAGCACCACCGCAAGGCCAGCAGCAAACAAACCCAAAAAAGTGGAAACTCCCTCCATGTTGGGCAGCCATAGCACGACCATGGCAAAGCCAAAAAAGCCGTAGCCAAGATAGCCGGTCCACTTACGCCAGGCATACGCCAGCCGAGGATCGTCAATTTGTCGGCTGATGATTCGCGTGGCAATCAGGCGAACCGCAATAATAAAGGCCAGCCCAACTGCCGAAACAATCAGATTGTTGCGAATCTCTGAGTCCATAAAAAATGACAGGACCTGCGCCGCATTCTCAGCCGCTGATTGGGCCGATTCTTGAGGGGTCGAAGGGGGCACTCGGGTGGGTCCTTGGGGCGTTGCTTGGGCAAGCAATGCCGCGATAAAAGGTAAGCGCATTGATATAAAGCCCGTGGTTGTTAAGGCCGGTGAAAGAGGGCATGAGCAAAAGGCATCACAGCACCCGTGCTAACAAAATATCACTCGCATAGGCTCAGGAGATATGACAACGGCCAGGGACAAGCGTGAAACCACTGATGATACCGATAAGGCTATTTCAACAGCGGTTGACCCTATCGAAATATAGAGATTACGGGGCCTCAGGCGATGGAGCGATTGGTCCTTCAGAACGCCGATATTGATGGCAATATGAAGCATTTAGAGAAAATATTGCGATTTCTATGTGGGTTACTTAGGCGTATTTACGTAGAATCGTTATATAGAGCACAATAAATCATGAGATACCCCACCAGCATGAAAAACACGGCTCGCTCTGTCGCCATCGACAGACGGTTTCCCTACCTATGTAAGGTTCTGTATTTTCCAGACCAGCAAGCGGCGGATACGCCCCGCAATGCACCTACTAACCAGCTGAACTGGTACCTGCGATCGCCCATGATGCCGCGCATCGGTGACGTGATCCCCTACGGCCAGTACCTGTTTTCGGTGACAACCGTCATTTTAGAAGACTGCTGTAGTGCAGAAACCATCGCCAAAGTAGACAAGCAAGCCGGTCGCATTGCCGAAAATAACGACACGCCCAAATGGCACGCCGTTGTCTGGGTTAATTTCTGGGGTGTTAAATCTGTGTAGGGCTCGCAATCAAAACCTTCTGTCAGAACGCGCTCAGAACGCATCCAGAACGCACTGGCAAGAAACGTCCTTACAGCATCGGTTTCGCGACGTTTTTTTGCCATAGCCAAATGCCGCCTGCGCACAGCGCGCTGGTCCACCACATGGCAGCGGCCTGAGTATTGCCCGCAATCACGTAGCTTGTACCGATGAGCAACAGCGAGATCGCACCGCCGCCAGAAACAATCAGCATGAGCTTAACGGTGCGTACCGCTAGCTGAATTCGCTCGGCCATGTCGTCCCCAGCGCTCAGCACAATAGAGCTATTCACCGCAGTTTGAAAGGCATCCACTTTAGCCGGTGCCACCTGATAATAAGTGCCCAGCTCTTCGTCACGCAGGGTGGGGTCAGTGTGGAGGCCAAACTGCTTGGCCAGGGCGATCGCGCTTTTGACCTGCCTTTTGGTCGCCACCGGACGAAACGCCTCAAACAATGACTCGCGGTACACACCGGTTTGAGCCATGTCCAAAATTCGTCCCGTCAGCTCGTTCATTGAAAGCTGCGGGGTTGCCAAGCTATTTGCCATACCTTTTGCCTTCAGCAGTCTCACACGCCCCTATAGTACATCAGATAGTACACTAGACCTATCTCACGCATCGCAATCCGTCGGATAGTTTTTCCAGGCTTGCACCTCAGGCTATTTCATTCTGCGTCTGGCAGCGGAATAAACTCGTCTTCACCGGGGACCTTATCAAATCGCTGAGCTTTCCAATCCTGCTTGGCCTGCTCGATTCTAGATTGCCGGCTAGAGACAAAATTCCAGTACTTGATGCGATCGCCCACTGGCTCTCCACCCACCACAATACAGCGCGCGGTTTCATCGGCGGCAATGTCAACCGGCTGGCCCGAGTCAAGCACCGCCAGCCGATACTTATCAATCGGCTCACCGTTTAGGCTAATGCCTGACGTCACGCTGTATACTGCGCGATCGCTATAGTCTGCGGGCAGCGTAAAATGTCCCCCTTTGGCGAGCTGCACATCCAGGTACAGCGTTGGTGAGTGAACCGTGACAGGTGAGGTGCGATCGCCCAATTGGCCAGCAATCAGCGTGAGGGCACTGCCTGTTTGCGTCCATTTAGGCAGGTCTGCGGCAGGATAGTGATGAAACGTCGGCTCGGTTTCTTCTGCCGCTTCGGGCAAGGCCAACCAGGTCTGAATCGCGTGGAGCGTGGCGGTTTGCTCACGAAAATTCTCAGGCGATCGCTCAGAGTGCACAATCCCCTTACCCGCCGTCATCCAGTTCACTGCACCCGGCGTAATTTCCTGCACGGTGCCCAGGCTATCGCGATGCATCACAGACCCTTCAAACAGGTAGGTCACCGTCGCCAGGTTAATGTGCGGATGCGGACGCACGTCAATCCCTTTTCCCGGCTCAAACGTAGCCGGACCCAGGTGATCAAAAAATACAAAGGGGCCTACCCGATTGAAGTCATCTTGCGGCAGGCTCCTACGGACTGAAAAGCCACCCAAATCTTTAACATGCGGGGTAATCAGCTGGAACAAAGGATCAGGCATAGTTCTTCAGTGGGCGTAGCAAGCCAAAAACAATCCCGTAGATTCTACTGTTAATTGAAAAGGAGATACCGCTATCAAAAGCCATATCTCCTTCTTATTTTTTATTAACTACTCGCTTTTGAGCAGCGTAATTGACTGAGCGAAAAAGTGCTCAAGCAGCGGGCTACATCATACCCATGCCGCCCATGCCACCCATGCCACCCATGCCGCCCATGCCACCCATGCCACCCATGCCGCCCATGCCGCCGTCGGGCATTGGCGCTTCGGGTTCAGGCTTTTCAACCACGAGCACTTCAGTCGTGAGGACCATGCCTGCAACAGAGGCCGCATCTTGAAGGGCAGAGCGAACAACCTTGGCGGGGTCTACAATCCCAGTTGCCATCAGGTCTTCGTAGGTGCCAGTCATCGCGTTGTAGCCCTGGTTAAAGTCCATGACCTTAACTTTTTCAACCACAACGGAGCCTTCTGCACCAGCGTTGTCAGCAATCTGACGTAGCGGAGCTTCTAGCGCGCGCTGAACAATGTCTACGCCGGTTTTCTCTTCATCAGACAAAGACGCTTTTAAGCTGTCTAGGTTCTGTGCAAGGTGCAGCAGTGTCGCACCGCCACCGGGCACAATGCCTTCTTCTACAGCCGCTTTAGTCGCGCTCAAAGCATCTTCAATACGAAGCTTGCGATCCTTCAGCTCGGTTTCAGTCGCCGCGCCGACTTTAATCACAGCAACGCCACCTGCAAGCTTAGCCAAACGCTCAGCCAGCTTCTCTTTGTCGTACTCAGTGTCAGTTAGCTCTAGCTCTTTGCGAATTTGAGCAACGCGCTTGTCGATATCTGCTTTGTTGCCATTGTCAGAGACCAAAGTGGTGGTGTCTTTGGTAATGGTGACTTTAGCTGCAACCCCTAGCATGTCGAGCGTAGTCTCTTCCAAATTGAGGCCCACTTCTTCCGAAATGACCTGACCACCGGTCAGCGCCGCGATGTCAGCGAGGAGGGCCTTGCGACGAGCGCCAAACCCAGGTGACTTAATCGAAGCTACGTTGAGTACGCCTCGCGCCTTGTTCACAACCAACGTTGCTAACGCTTCGCCTTCCACGTCTTCTGCGATGATGAGCAACGGCTGGCCAGTCACTTTTTCTAGGACAGGCACCAGCTCTTGAACGGAGCTGATCTTTTTATCAACAATGAGGATGCGAGCGTTCTCTAGCTCTACAATCATGCGCTCTTGATCAGTCACAAAGTAAGGCGACATGTAACCACGATCAATCTGCATCCCTTCAACGACATCTAGCTCGGTGTCTAAGGATTTGGATTCTTCAACGGTGATAACGCCATCTTTGGTGACCTTATCCATGGCCTGAGAAATCATGTTGCCAACCGTTTCATCATTACCCGATGAAACCGTCGCTACCTGTGCGATATCAGAGCCAGCCACAGGCTTAGTTGCAGCAGCAATGTCGTTAACAAGCTGCGCAACGGCCTTTTCAATACCGCGACGTAGGCTAACAGGATTTGCACCCGCGGCTACGTTTTTTAGGCCTTCACGAATCAAGGCTTGTGCCAGCACTGTTGCAGTGGTGGTACCGTCACCAGCCAAGTCATTCGTTTTGGAAGCCACCTCTTGAATCAGGCGAGCCCCTGTGTTTTCGTAAGGGTCTTCTAGCTCAACTTCCTTTGCGATGGTGATGCCGTCGTTCACAATTTGGGGTGCCCCAAACTTTTTCTCTAAAACGACGTTGCGACCCTTGGGCCCCATGGTGATTTTGACTGCGTCTGCCAAGGCATTGACGCCACGCTCAAGCGCTTGGCGCGACTTTTCATCGAATAATACTAATTTCGCCATATGCCGGTTGTTACGAGTTTTCCATTCCGATAATCTAATCCGAAATCTAGCACTCTCTAGGGCAGAGTGCTAATTCATGTAAGCACTGTATCGGTCGCTGGTGGATAAGTAAAAGTCGCAATAACCGATCCTTTGTTCGGGCGTGCTGTGTTCGGCGTGCTGTGTTCACCGATCAAGTGATGACCGGTTAAGGTCTAAAAATTAAGACATTAAAAGAGGGGTAGAAAAGGACAAGCCTCTACAGGCAGTCTCCCTGTCTATCCCTCTTTCAAAGGATTGAGTCAGAAGATTGAACTTAATCTCCTGACTCGCTACGCAACCTACGGCAGCATTTGCTTGTTCGTAGGACCCGCCATAATCTGACCTTCTACCGGACCACCAATCGCTTTCCACGCGCCCAGCCCGCCTTCGATGACGCTAACCTTGCTAAATCCATTGGACTGTAGCTGATTGGCAGCTTGGCTGGCTTGCTCTTTGGAGTCACCATATATATAGATGTCACGGCTGCTTTCAAAAGAAGCGGCGGCGCTTGTTAGTAAGCTATCCATGGGCATGGGCATTGCGCCCGTGATGCGCTCATAGTTAAAGGCATCGCGATCACGCACATCCACAATAGACAACGCAGGCTCACCCCAGTTCAAGCGAGACTTAAGGTCTGAAGGCGAAGCTACCTCCTTATATTCCGTTGAAACAGGCGTTGCTTTGCCAACAACATCTTGCGCGTCATCAACAGCGCCAAGCACCTCACGCTCTGCGTCTACCGCTTTATCGAGTACTGCGGTTGCAGTCTCTTTAGCATCTTCAAAAGCTTGCCCTGATGTTTCAGTAGCCATGGGTTAAATTATCCTCTTTGTAGTGTTTCTTTTTGGGTGTGAAGGCGCTTGGCAATCGCCGTTGCTAACAGCTGTTGCCAACAGAACCGCCTGTCGAATGACCGGTCTAAATGACTCGGTCGAATTGCCAACTCAAATTACCAGCGCCAACTGCTCGGTCAAGTGAATTGGTCAAATCACTAAACGGTGGGCTCTTTGGCCTCAACATCTAGCTCGTACCGGTTTTCATCTCTTGCTCTTAGGTCTTCAGCGGTTGCCAAAGGCTCTTCTGGCTGAATGTCCAGCCCGGCGTTTTGGCCCATACTGTCAATGCCCATGCCACGCTCCTGCTCAGGTGAACCGTTACCGGCAAATGCAGACTTGTTGTCTAATGCAACTTGCTTAGGCTGAGAATCTGTGTTTTCCATTGGGTGTTTTCCTCACTGAAAATCGATTACTGTAAACAGCCTTTTGCATCTGCCGCCCCATAAAGCAATAGGTCTAAACAAGAAGTCGCAAATAAAATTATGAGAGGTGGCATTAAAAGGCTTCGTACTTGTTAACAAAGTAGAAAACATCAAGCACCTTCTCCTCTGTAACGAGGGAGAGATCGTACTGATGCGCGCCTCCTTCTATAGAGAGACTCACCCAAGAGGGACTCACCAAGTCGCATCCGGCAACCGGCCTAAAGACGCGGGCTTTGTAGCAACTACGACTTAGGGGAGTGTCAGAAGTTTGAGATAACCCCCTATACTGCTAATGCATCTTCTTGGAAAAAGAAGGTTACTAGCTCAATTTTTTAAGATTCCACTTACCTACGAGGACATATATGCGCGGGTTAAAGGGTAAAAACGTATTGGTTACCGGAGCAAGTAGCGGCATCGGTCAGGCAATTGCTGTGCGGTTTGCCCAGGAAGGTGCTCACGTTGCGGTGAACTACTACAAAGGTGAAGAAGAAGCCGACGCCACGATTGACATGATGCGAAAGGCTAGCGCCGAGGCGGGTATTCCAGCTGGCAGCCTCAAGGACATCACTGTGCAAGCTGATGTCTCAAAAGAAGACAACGTCAGCGCCATGTTCGACAAGGTGATTTCAACCTTTGGCGGGTTAGATATCTTAATTAACAACGCCGGGATGCAAATTCAAGGCGCTTCCCATGAGATTCCACTCGACGCATTCGACAAGATGATCGATATCAACATGCGAGGGGCTTTTTTGTGTGCACGCAAGGCGATCGCACATTTCCTAAACAACGGTGGCGGCGTCATCGTCAACGACTCCAGCGTTCACCAAATGATTCCGCGCCCCCAGTACGTGGGCTACACCATGAGTAAGTCCGGGTTAGACGGCATGACCCGCACGCTGGCTTTAGAATACGCCCGCGACAACATTCGCATTAATTCCTTCGCCCCTGGCGCAACCCTCACACCCATTAATCCTTGGAAGGACGATCCTAAAAGAAAGGCTGACATTGAGAGCCACATTCCCATGGGCCGCTCGGGCACGTCTGAAGAGATGGCGGCAGTCGCGGCCTTCTTGGCCTCTGATGATGCCGCCTACATCACTGGGCAAACCCTCTTTATTGACGGTGGCCTCACGCTATTCCCCTCTTTCCGCACGCCTTGGACAGGCTGATGGGTTAACGTCACTGTCCTACGAGCAAAAACTCTTTTATCCAACCAGTATCTAACCAGAACCGTGAAATCTTGGCTACTTATTGGGATTGTGACCCTAGGCATCGCTTTCCTTTCAAACATCATCAGACCTAGCGACGTCAAATGGTTTAGACGGCTTCAGCGCCCGGATTGGCTGACGTTTGAAAAGCTCATTCCGGTGATTTGGACGATGGTATTTGTGTGCGGTGGCTGGTCGGCCTACATCGTGTGGGAGAACACCCAGTCTTGGCTGTGGATGGTGGCTTACATCGTGCTAGAGGTGATCACAATTGCCTTTACACCCGTTTTGTTTTGGTCTCATAGCCTGAAGGCCGCCTCTTTTATTGGCGGCAGCGGCTTTGTTGTTTGTGTGTTGCTAGCACTAGGCGTTGTGACTATCTCTGTTTGGGCTGCGGTGCTGCTCATTCCTTACCTGCTGTGGAGCCCAATTGGCACTTTTACAACGTGGGAAATGGATAAGTTGAACCATTAATTGTCCATATCGTGATCCAATGAAGCCTCTATTTTCTGACCAATCCACACCATGACCGATTTATCCCATTTTGGATCGGGCGGCTCAGCGTAATTAATCGAATAAGCATAGCCCGAACGGTCGTACACCTGGCTCAGCAGCGCTTGGAAAGAGATCACAGGTTCTTGATCGTGGCTCCTTAATGGAATAGAAACTTCCGGTAATGGTTGAGCAAGGTTAAAGGGATAAAGCAGTGCCTGTGGGCGATTGGCTGCTTTGCTGACCACAATTCTGTAGTGGCTAAAAATATCACCACCCACCATGGGCAAGGCGTCTCCCTTGTGTAGCAAATCTATCTCTACTAAGTTTGCCTGACTTTCTAAAAGCTGGTCTCGCTTTTGCATGTAGCGGACTCGGCCTTCACCTCTTTTGTTCGCTGGAGAAAGCACCTCAATCACCGTAACAACTTCTTGATTTGCAGTGTTGCGAATTTCAATGAACCGCTGGCGAAAGGTCTTTGGCATCGGCAGCTCTACAACAACCGGAGAGGCCATTGGCTCAGCAAGCGCTACAGCGCTTTCAAAGGGCATTGATGGGCGTTCTTCGTTTCGTCCCGTTTGCTGAATCGCAACATCTAGAACACCTACCATCACAGAGCCTGACGTATTGGTTTTGTATACAGACTCTTCAATAATCGGCTGATAGTTAGGAAGCAATAGTGGGCTTAGCGCATCTGCGATCGCCACAATCAAACGCCCGTGAACATTTGGCCACAAGGCTGGATTTTCAAGATAAGGGTCCATGCCAGGAAACAGAGAAGGCATAGGATAGTCCACCTCATGAAACGATACCTATTCGAATCCTAACACTGTCCCCAACAGCGCTAGCTCGTTTTATCAAAGGGCTAAGACCTATCTAATCATCCTGTGACGCTTCTTCTCGAAGCTGTTGCCTTTCGCGCTCTATCTTAGGTTGCAGCTGCGACAGTTCCTCTGGGCCACTGCTCAGCGAAATTGGCCCTGCCTCGTAGTTACGCCAGTCACCTTGATAGCGCTCTGCCACCAGCGGACGCAGGACAAACGCTGGCGTCTCTAAATCCTGGTAGCTAACGTCTATGCGCAGCGCTGAGTAAGGGCGATACTTTTTACTGCCGTGCCCAGAGCGGCCCAAAAACAAATGGCACTTGGCAACTGGCTGGCCGTACTCTTCTAGCACCGGGCCTTCCTTGCGCTGACGCCGCAGGCTAAAACCACTGCCGCCGCACACCACCCACGGAATGTTGCGATCGCCATGCCCGGTATCTTCTGTTCTAAGATACTCAAAGCAGTGCGCATGACCGCTCAAAACCAAATCCACCAGCGACCTAGATGACTGCTGGGCCATCTGGCCGACTTCAGCCTCCACCTCATTCAGCATCTGCCGCAAGTGAAACCTAACCGCCAGCGTTTGCGCCTGGAACCATTTTGTTTTTTCCGTCACATAGGGCGGATGGTGAAAATACAGCACACGGCCCTTTGCCCGAGGATCTTTCCACGAAGCAATAAGATTGTCGCGCAGCCAACTCAGCTGCTCAGTATCCAGCACATCGCTAGACTTAGACGCATTCAGCTGCTTTTCGATGTCCCACAGCTGCTCCTCAATCTGCTCCACCTTGGCATAAATGTGAGTCGCCCGCTCAGCCTGCTTAGGAATGTCCATATTCAGCGCATCAGATTCCGCCATCAGCAGGCGCATATCCTCTTCTAGCTCGGCCCTGTAGGCTTCTATTTTTTGCCTTTGCTGGCGGCCCTCTTCTGTTTTGGGTAGGGGCTGCGGTGAGTTAAATGTGTTGCTATCCAACGCAAAAAAGTCGATGCCGCCTCGGCGGAAAGTGTAGTAGCGATTGGGCAAGCGCGTAAACACGCCCGGCTCATACCGCAAGCAGCGGCCAATATTAGCCTTAGGCGGATAGTGACGCTTAATGTGGGCAGAAAGCTGGGCCGAGCCCACAGCCTCTAAGCAATCTAAAAAAGCTTTGGCAAAGCCTTCGCCCTGGTAAGAACCGTGCCAGCCCACATCTAAGTTAATGCGCTTACGCAGCAGCCGGCGCAAAGGCGAAAGGGCTTTACTCAGCAGCCCACCCGCCATTGAAAGATCGTAGTAGTCGTGGTTGCCCAGTACCGGAAAAAAGGGCTTGTTGAACGTCATCTTGTCAAAGCGGATTTTGTGGGGTTCACCGCCACCAACCAAAAATTCGCGATAGGGTTTGATGAAATTGTCAGGGTACTGCTCGCTAGAGCCGGTGAGGTACACCACATCGCCCGTGTGCAAAATGAATTCGCTCTCGGGTGCGTGTTCTATCAGGCGCTTGGCAATCCGGCGCTGCGGGCGATCGCGCAAATGCCGGCTAGTACCACTATCCCCCAACACTAAAAAAGAAAACCCACTTTCACGCAAGTGCGCATCGTCACCTGCAATCTCTAATCGTGTTTGGTCCACCCCATGCTTGGTAATGAGGGGATGCTGCCAGCGCACACGCTCCTTCATACGGGCAATTTTTGTTGCGATCGCCGGATCTAAAACAAGCCTCATAGGTCCCTTGAAAGCAATACGTCACCAGCGCAGATTTTAACGCAAATAGCGGTCCGTACCCACTTACGAAAACAATCCTATAGAACACAGCTTAAAACAACGGCTAAGCACCACCTCAATGTATCTAATAATACAATCGAGAAGAGAAAATTACTGACATCTGGTAAATTTTCTATGGATTTGGGGGATTGTGCAGAATCTCGCTGTACTCTTTAGAAAAGAATCATTAATAGTCGAGGCACTCCAGATTTTTTCCTCTGGCATTGCTATGCACTGTATATGTACCGAAACAATCAAAATTTATTTTCTGTCATTGCTGTTCTCATTGCAGCAGGATTAATTACAGGTATCTGTAGCCTCTTTCTCTTACTGGCCAACCAAATTGGCGGGAGCTCTAAGGTCATCGCTCCGTCAATTTCTACAGCTGATGAAGCTGCCGTTTCAAATCAAAATGATTCTGTAGCAACGCGCGATTCAGACGACGCATCTAATAGCCAAGCCTCTCCATGGGCCTCTACTGTTTTAGGCTCTCACACAGGCAGCGTTTTAAAAGTCAACGCTCAGCTGCTGTCCTCAGTCAATCCACTCATCGCCAGCGGCAGCTATGACAATACCGTCAAAATTTGGAACCCCGAGAGTAAAGAAACACTTTCGCTAACCCAAAATGGTCGCGTTAACGATCTGACCTTTATCCCGGCGACGACTTCAGCCGAAGAGACAGAAAATGTACAGAGTCGCCGTATCGCTACCGGCAGCGGCTCGGGCGAAATTAAGCTATGGGATCTAGAGACCGGAGACCTAACCGCAACGGTATCGGGACAAGCTGGCCGCATCATTAGCCTAGCGGTGGACCCAAACGGGACACACATCGCCAGCGGTAGCAGCAATGGCACTATTCAAGTGTGGCCACTCACTGGCAATGCAGCTAGCGTTAGGACCTCACAAGTCAAAGCTTTAGTGACAGTAGGGCCACAGATTAATGCCTTAGCCTTCCACCCAACAGATAGCAACGTACTAATCAGCGGCGATCACGATGGCATCATTCAGGTGTGGAACCTCGATCAGGACGAGCCCACCCTCACACTCGATGGAGACATCGACCGCATTCTGGGGCTAGCTGTCAGCAGCGATGGCCAGTACGTTGCCAGCGGCAGCAAAGACAACCTAATTCAGATATGGAATTTGACCACGGGAGAACAGGTTCAATCTATCGAAGGACACGACTTTGTGGTGGCGAGTGTTGCCTTTAGCCCCGATGGCCAGATGCTTGCCAGCGGCAGTTACGACGAATCAATAAAAATGTGGGACTGGGCGCAGGCAAAGGAGCTGTGCACGCTGAATGGACATTCAGGATTTGTACATACGGTTGCCTTCACAGATAGCGGCAGTGTGCTAGTCAGCGGTGGTTACGACGGAACCGTCAGAACCTGGAACTTAACAGACGCTAAAAATCAGGGCTGCCTGGTTCGCTAGCAAGATGCGGTCTGGTTCACTAGCAAGAGAGTGCCTTGTGGCCCAACGGATGTTGCATTCAGAACAAATATTATTTAACGAAAGAAACTCTTTTATGTCTTTTGTTGCAGATCCTTTTCATTTGATGTGTTGCTGAGGGTGGAGTCCCTCGTTAAAGTCTTTTTCCTATGCTTGCACTGTAATCGCTTGAGGCTAACCGCAGCTGTAGGGCGTTACTTAAACACTTTACAGAAAGCTTAAGGAGACCCATCATGGCAACCGAAGAGAAGAAACTCGACGAAAGCGGTAAGCAAACCCCTGTTGAAGGCAAAACTCGCACAACCGGTCAAGGTTCTAAAACGGAAACTCGCGATGGCGCAGAGCCAGAAGCACCTGGTAACGATGGTACGGTTGCCGGTAGCCCCAACCAAGGCACTGAAGCTCGATAGGTAGCTTCAACAGCAGTTGTTGTCACGCAGCTGTTACCGCTGTAGCGCTGACTTTTATAGCGTTAGCGCTACTCAGTTCTTTCAGGAACATAGCTGGTCGAACGCCTAGCTATGTTTTTGGAAAATTCAGATTTTTAAAGAACTCAATAGCTTGTCAACAAAACTAGACTTGAGGCTGTTTGGTTCTTTTGCGTATTACTTTCTCTTTACTACTACAGAAGCATTTGTCATGAGTACAGCAGCAGCCAAGCAAGAGCGTCGTCCTAAGCCTGAGGATATGCATGGGCAGCAGTTACCCTATCCTGCTAGTCAGGCGGATATGGATATCGCACCTGATAGTGACTTGTCCAACTACAAGGCAGCTGGGAAGCTAACCGGCAAGGTTGCGATCATTACCGGTGGCGACTCTGGCATTGGACGGGCTGTGGCGATCGCATATGCAATGGAAGGCGCAAACGTCGCCATTTTGTACAACGTAAACGACGAAGACGCCGACAAAACCAAGTCGTTAGTAGAAGCGCGAGGCGGGGAGTGTCTACCCATCAAAATGGACGTTCGCAAGCCTGAAGAGTGCGAAGCCGCCGTTAAACAAACTGTTGAAAAGTTTGGCAAGCTCAACATTTTAGTGAACAACGCCGCTTTCCAAATGGTGCGTAAAGACATTACCGAACTAACGATTAAACAGTTTCACGAAACCTACGAAACCAATGTGTTCGGCTATTTTCACATGTTCAAAGCCGCCTTCCCTCATCTCAAAGAAGGTGACGTCATTATCAACACCGGCTCCATCGTCGGCAAAATAGGCAAAGGATTTTTGGTTGACTACGCCTCGAGTAAGGGCGCTGTCCATACCTTTACCAAGTCTTTGGCACAAAATCTGGCTGAAAAGAACATTCGAGTCAACTGCGTCGTCCCTGGGCCGGTTTGGACACCTAACATTCCAGCAACCATGACCGAAGAGCAGGTCGCAACCTACGATGACGACAACTTCATGAAACGGGCAGGCCAGCCAGAAGAGCTTGCACCTTCCTACGTTTTCCTAGCTGCTGAAGACAGCAGCTTTATGACTGGCGCGCTCATCGATGTGACCGGCGGCCAGCTTTCGAGTTAAAACCAGTTGCCGGCTGCTGGTGGCTTTCTAAGGGTTGTTTTCCAGCAGCAGATTTCTAACAGCAGGTTTCTAGCAGCAATTTTCCAGCAGCAGATTTCTAACACATTAGCCCTGGTCCGGCGCTGACTTTGCCGCCTCTACCCAGCCGTCAAACAGATCTTGATTCTCTGAAATCCATTCTTCAGCATGAATCCTAATGGCGGCGGGCGTATTCTCGCCATCGCGCATTTTTTGGTTCTGCAAGCTCACAGCGTCATTGGGAACTTGCACCACCTCAAAAAAGCGCTCAGCTTTAGGATTCTCAGATAAAAATTCGCGGTTAGCGACAATCTCCATTTGGTTAATCGCAAAGCCCAAATTTTTATCTTCAAAGGTTGTTGGCACATCGCTGCCTTGTGCTTCGGGCAAGTCCGTATAGGGGACTTCTAACCATTCAACCTCCTTACCCGGCGCCAAAATAAAATTAAGCCAAAAAGGCGTCCAGGTGTAATAAAGCACTGGCTCTCCTGCCTTATGCGCTTCAATCACACCGTCAATTAGGCCATAGTAGTTGCTGCCGTCATGTTCAACGGTATCTCTAAGGCCATAGGCATCTAAATGGTGTTCAGTCACATCGTGACAGCCCCAGCCAGGAATACAGCCGACCAAGTTGGCCTTGCCATCCCCATCAGAGTCAAACAGGGCTGCAATCTCAGGGTCTTTGAGCTGCTCAATATTGGTGATGTTGTAGGCTTCTGCGGTGGCCTTATCGATGACATAGCCTTGCAAAACGTCATCCACTAAAGTGCCCACGCGCGTCATTGTGGTGTCGCCACCATTTTCTTTAAAAAAGTCAGCGTGGTTGTAGTTCCAGTGGACGGTTGTGTAGTCCAAGTAGCTTTTTGCGATCGCCTCATGAATAATGTCATATTCCAGCTCTGAGCCCGAGACAACCTCATACCCCAAGGTCTCTAACCCTATATTGACAATCTCTGTTTGAAACAGCTCTTCTAAGGTGCCGTAAGCAGGCCGAAGAACAACAGCAGGCGGCTTAGGTTCAGGCTGACAGCTCGAAAGCGCAAACGCCAGCATAACCGGCAAAAGACGTCTCAAGTTAAAGGGGTTAGGTCTCATAGAATCAGAACTTTTACGCTCAGGTCTCATCAGCTCACCTCATCAGCTCACCTCATCAGCTCGCGGGCATGGACTCACGAGCATGAACTCGCAGCAGAAAAGTCATACCGGCAACAAGTACTATCTCTTTCAATCGATAGACTATTGAGCAACGGCTATACCCATAAGATGTTGGAGCATTGTGGGATAACTCCTTACTGAGTCTGACACTGTAAAACCGGACATTAGACATTATTGGTAACACCGATAACGCCGAATTGATGGATTATGCGTCAGCGTCTTTATCAATTTTAGGCACGATGTCAGGACGCTCTTTGCCTTCCCAGCCAGCAGGGCGCTTAGAGTTGTACCAAGCAATAGAGCCAATGCCGACAGCAGCGGCGAAGCCAACCACACCGACAATGGTCAAAAATAGGGAGTAGGGAATGGTGCCTTCTTGCATCAGTATGTACATAGTAAAACCCCTTAGAACCGTAACGGTTATAGGAAAAATTCGTACTTCCTACCATAGCAGCTGACCACCCTACCAGCTGAGTTTCACACCGGGCGTACACAAAATTTTTTAGACCTGCTTTTAGCTGATAGCTCTGGCGTTGTGACCCATGAAAACCAGCCCCGAAAAAGCCGCCGCCGCTGCCGGACTCAGATACGTCCACGATGGCATGCCGGGCATTCGCCGTGAGCGCCGGGGAAAGGGCTTTAGCTACGTAAAGGCGAATGGCGATCGCATTTCAGCCTCACCCGAGCGTGATCGAATTGAAGCGATTGTGATTCCGCCTAACTGGGAGGAGGTGTGGATATGCCCCAACCCTAACGGCCACCTACTAGCCACCGGGCGAGATGCCAAAGGGCGTAAGCAGTATCGATACCATCCCGACTGGCGTAAGTTTCGAAACTTGCAAAAGTTTGATCGAATGGTGCCCTTTGGCTTGGCACTACAAGCCCTGCGCGAACAAACCAAAGCAGACATTCAGCCGAAAAAACTCTCTCGCAATAAGGTCGTCGCGACGGTCGTACAGCTGTTAGACCGTACCCTCATTAGGGTGGGCAATGTAGGCTATGCCAAGCGCAATCAGTCTTACGGGCTCACGACGCTGCGCGATCGCCATGTAGACATTGACAAAGGCGAGGTCAGATTTCACTTCATCGGTAAAAGCGGCGTAAAACACGATATTGCCTTAGAAGATCCAAAGTTGGCCAACATTATCCGCCGCTGCCGCGACATTCCCGGCTATGACCTGTTTCAGTACTACGACGAAAACGGCGATCGCCAAACCGTTGATTCTGGCGATGTCAATGACTATCTCAAACGCGTCACTGGAGAAGCCTTTACCGCCAAAGACTTTCGCACCTGGGCAGGAACCACCGTGGCCACCGATACGCTAAAACAGCTTGGCGACTGGAAAAAAGAGAGCGAAGCCACACACAATGTAGTGAAAGCCATTAAAACAGCAGCAACACAGTTGGGTAACCGCCCTGCGACCTGCCGCAAATACTACGTTCACCCTGTCGTGCCCAAAAACTACATTGCAGGAGAGCTGATAAAACAGCTGAAGATCGTACAAAAAAAGATGCCTCCTTCAGACTGGCTAGACCCACGAGAGCAAGCGGTGTTAACCCTTCTAGAAGATCAGAGCTAATAAATGCGCTGTCAGCTTTAAAGATCTGTCAGCTTTAAAGAATGGGTTCATAATCGAGGAAAGGTCATGTCTCTGTTGAAATCTCTACATGGCCAGGAGAATCCAGCCAAGAAAATCTAGCTAATAAAATCTAGCCAAGAAAATCTAAAAGATGGATGTAGAGACAGATATGAGAGACTAATCAAACATGCAGATCACATTTCCCTATGCCTAAAGCTATCGGCATCCGCACCGCTCAAAATAACTCCGAGCGCCTAACCGGCCAAATCCACGTTTACGACGGTGAAGGGAAGGGCAAGTCTCAGGTTGCCCTGGGTGTGGTACTGCGCTCTATTGGGCTGGGCATTCATCAGTTTATGGAGAGCCGGGTGCTGCTCCTGCGTTTTTTAAAGGGGCCCGGGCGCACCTATGACGAAGACGCCGCCATTGAAGCCCTACAGCGCGGCTTTCCGCACCTCATTGACCAAGTGCGCACAGGCAGAGCCGAGTTCTTTGGCCCGGAAGATATTACGAAGTTTGATAAGCAAGAGGCACAGCGGGGCTGGGATGTTGCCAAAGGGGCGATCGCGTCCGGACTTTACTCTGTCGTCGTGCTCGATGAAATCAATCCCGTTCTAGACCTGGACCTACTGTCGATTGAGGACGTGGTGAAATCCCTCAAAAATAAGCCGGACCATCTAGAAATTATTGCCACCGGTCGCGGCGCGCCGCCCCAGCTGATTGAAGTCGCCGACCTGCACTCGGAAATGAAGCCGCAGATTCATCAAGAAGCCGCAGATATTGGCATCGAAGGCATCGAGATTTATACCGGCGACGGCAAAGGAAAATCCACCAGCGCGCTCGGCAAGGCGCTTCAGGCAATTGGCAAAGGTATCAGCCAGGATAAGTCTCACCGGGTGATGGTGATCCAATGGCTCAAAGGCGGCAAGGGCTATACAGAAGATGCGGCGATCGCAGCCTTGCGCAAAAGCTACCCTCACCTAGTAGACCACCAGCGCTGCGGTCGCGATGCCATTGTGTGGCGCGGCCAACAGCAGCCCATTGACTACATTGAAGCTGAGCGCGGCTGGGAGATTGCCAGCACTGCAATCGCCTCTGGGCTGTACAAAACAATCATCCTCGACGAACTCAATCCAACCGTAGACTTAGAGCTCATTCCCGAGCAGCCAATCATTCAAACCCTGCTGCGCAAGCCCAAAGACACTGAAGTGATTATCACGGGTCGCTGCAAAAATCAGCCCGCCTACTTCCAGCTCGCCAGCGCCCACTCAGAAGTGTTTTGCCACAAACACTACGCCGAGCGCGGGGTAGAGCTTAAGCGGGGCGTCGATTTTTAGGGAAAGCTTTTAAGCAGCCATGCTTTTTATTGCGATCGCAGCCGCTCCGTACCAGGCAACTCACCAAAGATTCGCCGAGAATAGTGCCAAACGTCAGGATTTTGAAACAGCGCCCGAAACGCCTCATCATTTTCAAAAGTCTGCCAGCGGTTAGTCACATCCATTTGCCTAGCCTGACCGCTAAGCGCCGTGCCGTCAAAAGAGCTGCCACCGCCAAAAGTCGGGACGCTGGTGAGCCCTGCGTCCGAAAAGGTCAGCCCCAGCTGATCGGCCAAGTCACGGCGATAGGCTTTATCCGAAAACCAGCGATTGTAGTTAATGAAAATCGAATTTTGCGATAAATACTGGCTCTCACCCACAAACTCTTTCGCATACTCTAGCCACATCTCCACCATGGAAAGCTTTTTAGACTTCGTAGCGGTATAGTCCTGCTTCAGCCGGCTGGCAAATAGGTTAAACGGATCGCGCAAAATCAGCACATCAAAGCTCTGGGCGCTTTTACCCAAATACAGCGTACGATTGCGCTCAAAAGCAGGCCGCGTAATTTGGGCTAAACTCCAATCTTCGTAGCTAAAAAGTAAGCAATCACGCGGGACAAAGTCTCCTTTTGACTGCCGCCGATACACCTCGGCCATTTTGAGATATTCAGGATGGTAACGGCGCAGATTATCTGACTTATAGCGATAGGGATGGGTCCCAGCCGCGACATTATTTAAGTGAAAAGTACTGCCTGTTTGCTGCTGCTCTATCCAGCTCAGTAAAGCGTGGTTGCCAGTGCGGCGCATACCCACCACGCGAATATCTTTCTGATTGACGATCGCTTGCTGCTGGCCGCCAGTCACTCGTCGCCGCCAGTCTTCTACGGGATAGAGGAGTGTTTCGGTTGCTTTGTACAGCAGCTGGTCTAGGCGACTAGGCACGCGAGTGCGCTTCTTTGTCTGCGCGGAATCTTTGGAGCGAGAGGCTGTCTGCGCAGTCATGGGTATAAAAACGATGAAAAGATCAAAAAGATTTTGACGGACAAAGAAGCGGTAAGTTCCTGTGATCCAACGGGTGTACGGTCACCTTTTTCTGACGATAGGCCAGCGTTTGACTGTGTTTTACTGCGTACTTTTGAAGTGTTTTTATCTGTTCTTCATAGCTGGTTATTACTCAGCTTAATTGTACGTAGCATAACGAACATCACAATCGGGTGTATTGCGTGTATCCATCATATCTCCAGTCATTTTAAGGCACAAAGCCAGAAAATTCACCGAAAGTTTGGGTTCTCTCGGTTGATTAAGAGAGGGTTAAAGTAGGCTTTAATTTCACTCTCTTTTCCTGGGTTCGTAAGAGAACGTGGCGCTATCCACATTGTTTTAAAGGTCTTCTTTATTCATGGACGTTACTATCAGCATTCAAACTCGCAAGATTGCTCTGCGCTTGAGTTATTTTGCAATTGGCTTTTTGCTGGCAGGGGTCGTCAGTCACAGCATCAAATATGATGTCAACGCACTGCCAGACTTATATCGCTGGTTTGGCACCGATGGCGAAAAGAATTTGCCAGCGGCTTTTTCCTGTGGACTGCTGTTGGTAGCTTCAACGCTGCTTGGGGTAATTACGGTCAACAAGCGAGAGAATTGCGATCGATTTACGCTGCATTGGGGCAGCTTGAGTCTAATCTTTAGTCTATTGGCCCTTGATGAATGGATGAGTTTTCATGAAAGACTCAGCGATATCGTCAAAACGGTAGTGCCAGCGGTGGGCATTTTTCACTTTGCCTGGATCATTATCGGCATGGCATTTTCACTGTTAATTGGCCTGCTTTACCGGCAGTTTTTAAAGCAGCTACCCCATCCCTATCGACAACTCTTTCTAATAGCGGCTGGCCTGTTTCTATTGGGTGCTATCGGGATGGAAATGCTGAGTGGTCACTATGTCGAAAACCATCAGCAGTGGAACCGCAACAGTTGGCTAGCGCTCACCACCATAGAAGAAGGGCTGGAAATGTTTGGGATGATTGTCTTTATTCACACGCTTCTGCGCTACATCAGCACCTTCATTGGCCATCACTTTCAGGTAAGACTGGTATCGCCAATGGCAGCGCCCACATCCTCTATGGAAAACGACCTATAGCCGCCATACATCACCATCAGCCGTCCATCACCATCGAGCGCTCTCGGTAAGAGACCTGGCCACAGAGCAATCACAATCGACATCATCTCCGCGAAAGATTACGGATTCGAAGTAACGCGTCGTAAAAAGGGCACAACGGCATCGCTTACTTTTTCCGCCCAATCTTCCTGGGTGTAGTGACCCGCTTTGTCTATTTTGATCAGCTCAACATCAGAGAGCTGTTTGGCAAACGTTTCAGCGAGGGTAACCGGCAGCCATTTGTCGTCTGTGCCCCAGGCAATGAGGGTAGGCACGGGCCAGTTCTCAAAGCCAGTGTCAATCGCCGCTAGCGTGGTTGGCAGCTGGAGTTTTTTGACTGTGGCTAAGAGCGATCGCCCCGCATCTGAGCTTTTCAAAAACGGTTTACGATACACCTCTAAGTCTTCATCACCGACCTCGTAGGGACCGCCGCCTTCTAGGGTGCGATCGACCAAAATCGGATCTTGCGTAATGATGTCACCCAGTAAAGGAATCCCCATTTGAGAAATCTTAAAGGGCAGCTTGGCCTCAGCAGTAAGGGGCGTATTGAGAATAACTAAACGCTCAATGTGGTCAGGATGCTTGGCCGCATACAGCAGCCCTACCGAGCCCAAAAAGCCCTGTACCACTAAGGAACATCGCTCAATTTCCAGCGTATCTAGCCACTTTTCCAACGCGGCAACAAAGGTCTCTGGCTGATAGTCAAACTCGCTTTTATCGGGTTTAGATGAGTAGCCATGGCCGATCCAGTCGGGCGCAAGTGAGCGAAAACCGGCCTCAGCCAACGGGCCCATCACACCACGCCAGCTGTAGCTCTGCGATACGATGCCATGCAGTAAAACAACAGGCGGCTTAGTGGTTTCGTTTTTAGGCAGCGCCTCACGGTAAAACCATCTGAGCCCACCCGCTTCACACTCCTGCTCAGAAATTTCGACTGCACCTACTTTCAACATCGCGTTGCCCTATCCATCACCACACCTTTAGCTTACCAGCAGGCACGGATAGCTAAACTGTGTCCAAAGAAGCGCTACAGCTCACCCAAATATTTTGTGCACACTTGCCTGAAGTCATCGCCGCGTACTTCAAAATTGGCGTACTGGTCGAAACTGGCGCAGGCGGGGGAAAGCAGGACGGTTTTAATGGATTGCTCTTTGGTGATGTCAGCGGCGCGGGTGACGGCCCGATCGATAGTTTCAACAATCTCGTAGGTTTGATAGCCAGACTCCTCTAAGCGACTGGCAAACGATTCGGCAGCATCGCCAATCAGAAGAACGCTGGACGCCTTGTCTTTGATTTGGGCAATCCAAGCAGCATCGTCGCCGTCTTTGGGCGCGCCGCCTGCGATTAAGACAGTGGGGCTAACCACTGAGCGCAGCCCCACTTCAGCCGCGTCGTAGTTGGTAGCTTTGCTGTCGTTGATAAAGTCTACGCCGCGCCAGGTGCAAATATGCTCTAGTCGGTGAGAGACCCCCGGAAAGCGGGCAACCCCTTTAGCGATCGCACTGGTTTCAATCCCGGCGATTTTAGCGGCGGCAACCGCTAGCAGTAAATTTTGCCGATTGTGCTCACCGACCATGCGCAGGGCATCAGCCTGCACAATCTGTTCTCCTTTATGAACTACCCAGTCATTCTCAATATAGGTTTCTGGCACTATCTTAGGGGCCGCCTTAGGGGCCGCAGAAGAAAGCGCGGCTTTGCCGTTTACGCTCGTCCAAACGCTATTTTCTCCGTGGTCTGCGGCTTTGCCACGCAGCACCGGGTCGTCACCATTAATGATGGCTGATTGCGATCTGGCCAGCAGCGAGGCCTTGATGTTGTAGTAGTTTTCGACAGTTTTATGGCGGCTCAGATGATCCGGGGTGAGGGTAGTCCACACGCCAATCGTAGGCGCAAGCGTGGCAGCGGCTTCAATTTGGTAGCTGCTGAGTTCGGCAATAATCCAGTCGGGTTTGCTGGTCAGGGCCAGTTCACAAGCAGCGTAGCCAATGTTGCCGCAGGCAGGCGCATTTAGCCCAGCCGCTTTAAAAATAGCCGCCGCCAAAGCGGTGGTGGTGGTTTTACCGTTAGTCCCTGTAATGCCGAGCCAGGGGATGTCCTTTAGGGCGCGCCAGGCCAGCTCCATTTCACCGATAGTGTCAATGCCTTGCTCGCGGGCGGCGGCCAGCTCGGGGGCATCCCAGGGTACACCAGGACTCACCACTAAAAGGTCTAGGGCCTCTTCACCCTCTGTTGGCGGCGCAAATGCATGGTTGAGCTTAACGGTGATGCCTTCTTCTTTGAGCGCCTTGGCGTCATCGCGATGGTGTTTCGCAGGGCCGCGATCGCTCAGTACAACGTCATACCCTTGATTTGCCAACACGCGGGCAGCGGCAATGCCAGAACGACCAAGACCAACGACATGGGCTGTTTTCATAGAGGTTCACCGGCTCAAACAACTGGCTACACGTCACGTGTACCAAGCCGAGATTGTACAAGACTACGGGCCTGCTTTCTAGCCCTTCACGATTTCACCAAAGTCAGCCAGAACACGAGCATGATTGCGCAGCAAACTCAGCAAATTCAAGCGGTTTTCACGAACGGCATCATCCTCAGCCATCACCAAAACGCTGTTAGGTCCGTCGAAGAAATCTGCGACGGTGGGGGCAATTTTTTCAAGTCCAGCTAGGAGCTTGCTGTAGTCACGCTCGGCCTGGGCGACCTGGGTTTGGGGCACCAGCTTTTGCAAGCTTTCAAAAAAGGCTTTTTCAGACGACTGCTCAAGCATGCTGGGCGTGACGAGCCCTTCAGGATCGAGCGAGTCGGTATCCAAGCTGCCCTTAGCCGCTAACTTAGAAGCACGGTTAACCGTTTCATACACCTTCGCCAGCTGACCGTTGTTGCGAATGGTTTGAAGGAACGTGGCGCGATCGCGCACATCCAACAAATCCGTCAGCGCCCGCCGCTGATACGCCGCATCTTGCCCAAAGACCGCGTTCACCAAATCGTAATCAATCCCCTGGCCATCTTGCAGCAGTGTCCGAACCCGCTGAGAGAAGAAATCTGTAATTTGCTCCGTGAGTTGGGCGCTCTCTACGCCATCGCGTCCCTTAGCAAAGGTTTCAATGACCTGGCTAACCACCTTATGCAAATTGAGTGGAAGCCCAGCATTCCAAATGATGCTGACAATAGCGTTAGCCGCACGGCGCAAAGCAAAGGGATCGGAAGAGCCTTTAGGAAGCTTGCCAATACTAAAAATGCTCACCAGCGTATCGAGCCGATCGGCAATGCCCACCACTTGACCAATCGTAGAAGGAGGGAGACTATCGCCCGCGCCTTTGGGTAGGTAGTGCTCATAAATCGCATCGGCAACGGCGTCGGCCTCTCCACTACTCGCAGCGTATTTTTGGCCGATGTAGCCTTGCAGCTCCGGAAATTCGCCGACCATTTGGGTGACCAAATCGGCTTTGCAAAGCTTGGCCGCACGGGCTGCCTGCTTTTTCTGTTCATTGCTCAAGCCCAGTTCCTCACTGAGCTGCTCGGCAATGCTGATAACGCGGTTAACCTTTTCCAGCACAGACCCTAGCTGCGCTTCAAAGGTGACCGTTTCTAGCTGGGGGACGTAGTCTGCCAGGGGCTTTTTACGATCCGCCTCAAAAAAGAATTTACCATCGGCAAGGCGGGCACGAATAACGCGCTCGTTGCCTTGCGTAATCAGTGCAGATTTGGCCGGATCACCATTGGAAACTGTGATGAAGTAGGGCAGCAGCGCGTCGGAGTCGGCGTTGGGACGAACCGAAAAGTAGCGCTGGTGGCTCTCCATTTCGGTAATGGTGACCTGAGAGGGGAGCGCCAAAAACTCATCGTCAAACTTACCAATGAGAGTGGTGGGCCATTCAACCAAGTCCACCACTTCTGAAAGCAGGTCTTCGTTGACCACCGCGCTGCCTTTCACAGAGCTAGCCACGTCGGCGACCTGCTTAAGGATGATCTCTTTGCGAGTCGCTGGATCGACCGTGACATAAGCCTGTTGCAGGTCACTCACGTAGTCTTCGGCGCGCTTGAGCTGGAGCGTATCTGGATGGAGAACGCGGTGGCCGTAAGAGGTGCGATCGCTCTTGCAAACCTCAGATCCATTCTCAATCGTCACCGGCAATAGCTCACCATCCAACAGCGTCACCAGCCAGCGAATGGGGCGTGGAAATTTAAGGTCACCATCCCCCCAGCGCATAAATCGATTACCTTCAAGACCCAGAATCCAATTGGGCACCATTTCCTGTAGAAGATCAGCGGTGGGACGGCCTGGAATTGTTTGCTGAACAAAAACAAACTCACCCTTGCCCGTCTCTCGAATTTCAAGGTCCTCAACGCTAACGCCACGAGAAGCGGCAAAGCCCGTCGCGGCTTTAGTGGGCTTGCCTTCTTTAAAGGCCGCTTTGGCCGGGGGACCTTTGGCCTCTTCTTCGCGGTCCGGCTGGCGATCGGCCAGTCCTTCGATCACCACAGCAAGGCGACGGGGCGTACCGTAAAAGCTCAGTCCATCATTTTTTAAAAACTGTTCGTCCAGTTCGCCGGGGAGTTTTGCCCGCCACTGGGCAATGGCCTCGCTCACAAAGCTTGCGGGAAGTTCTTCGGTACCAACTTCTAGTAAGAACGTGGCCATAAACGTGCAGCGCGAAAAAACCCCTTTATTATTACAGAAGGTCGGCTAGTCGGCGCATTGAGCCCTCCAAAACTCACAATCCATGAGCAGCCTTCTTACAGAATTGGGGGGTGTCTCTACAAAAAAGGTGTCTGCGAAAGCAGATAATTGAGCCAATCAGCAAAAGATCGAAGGCATTCACCGTTGTGATGGATTTCCTTTAGAATCTTCGTAGCTTACCTGTTGACCTCCTATCCTATTTGCCGTCATGTCTGTCTATGTTGTTTTGTTTAATGCTCGGACTGAAAATGAGGGAATTCATTCTCTTCAAATGGATGGTCGCCATTTGGTGCTGATGTTTGAAGTAGAAGATGACGCGCTGCGCTTTGGGGGCCTGCTAGAAGCCCAAGATTTTCCGCCGTCGTCTGTCGAGGCGTTTGAGGCAGAAGAAATTGAAGAATTTTGTGCCGGCGCTGGCTACGAGGCAGTGAGTGTACCCGATGGCACGCTGCTAATGCCACCGGAGAAAGTAGTAGAAAAAACGACATGGGACCCAGAAGCCGACCCCATGGATGCGGCCCGAGCCAAGTTAGAAGAAACCGCACAAGGTAGCATTCAAGATGCGTCGTCTAGCGAAATGGACCGGATTCGCGCACAGCTGGAAAAGCTTCTGTAGTTTCGATTGGCGTTTTACAAAGCAGAAGAGTCTTCAGCCATCGGATTTTAGAACATTTCTAAAGCCGAGAGCTGTATAGTGATATCGCTCTGGGCCTGGGCGCCAAAAAGTTCAGGAGAGGTTTGCAAATCTTCAGGTTCAATATCGAAAACCATACCGTCTGAGGTGCGACAGCGGAGTTCGGCTTGTCTAACCTCTAAAGAGGTGTCTTGGGCAATCACAACAGGCACACACTGACCAGAAGGGGTCCCATTCACCAAAATAATCAACAGGAAATCTAGCGGCACCCTGACCAAATCAGTCAAAACCATTTTTGTTTTTCTCCGGAATTATCGCGTTGGACACTTGGCTCAAATACAGTTGTAAAAGGCGAAACCTTACCTGACAGTGGTGTGCCCTCCCGTCGCGTCGCGGCGGTAGGGAAAGCTCACCAAGACCACGGGCAAGGAACTCGCCGTGTGCGAATGCATCCGCACACGGCTCTAGTAAGCTTTGTATACCCTATTTGTTTCCATCCATGAGCGACATGAAAGACCGCGGCCACCTGCTGACTGAACAAAACAATCCAAATAGTCAGAATTTGGATGAGCTGTCGACGTTGGAGATGGTGGATGTGTTCAACCGCGAAGATCAGCGAACGGTGGATGCGATCGCTCAGGCCAGAACCCACCTCGCGCAGGCCATCAACCTCGCAGCGGCCTCTTTGCGAGAAGGCGGACGGCTGTTTTACGTGGGGGCAGGCACCAGTGGCCGATTAGGCGTGCTAGATGCCGCAGAGTGCCCGCCAACATTTTGCACACCGCCAGAAATGGTGCAGGGCATTTTAGCCGGGGGCGCAGCGGCCCTGTTGCGCAGCTCTGAAGCCTTAGAAGACGAAACCGCTGGCGGTGAAGCAGCCATTGTGGACCATAAGGTCACCAAGCGTGATGTCGTCGTTGGCATTACAGCCGGGGGCACAACACCCTATGTACACGGCGCGCTAAAAGCTGCCAAACAGCGCGGCGCCGATACAATTTTTATAGCGTGCGTGCCGGCTGAGCAAGTGCCCGTAGAAGCAGATGTCGATATCCGCCTGATTGTTGGCCCTGAGGTCCTGGCCGGTTCTACACGGCTAAAAGCCGGAACGGTGACTAAGCTCGCTCTAAATATTTTGTCAACTGGCGTGATGGTAAAGCTGGGTAAAGTGTACGGTAACCGCATGGTGGATGTCGCAGTGACCAATACAAAGCTACGCGACAGAGCCATTCGTATTCTTCAAGATCTCACAGAGTTAAATCGTGAAGAGGCTGGCAAACTCCTAGATAAAAGTGACTTACAGGTAAAAGTGGCTTTGGTGATGCAGCTATCCGGCGTAGAAAAAGAGCAGGCTAAGCAAGCCCTAGCCGCAGCCAATGGCAACTTACGAACAGCCTTAGCCCAAAGCAATTCTGTTTCATAGGCGTAAGCAGCCATCGCCTAGGCTCTCGGGTTTGTTGCTGGTGCAACCTCTCCACGCCCTGAGGCGGCTTATTGGCCAATGCGAACATGTGTGAGATCCTAAACTCGGGTGTTATTGGTTTTTGGTGCTAGCACGCGATATTCCTGAAAGATCATGATGAAACAGTTGAGTAAAACGCTGCTGGGCGCAGTTCTAGTATCGGTAGTAGGCGTGGCTTGCTCTACCCAGCTCAAGGACTACACCCAGCTCACGATGAAGGCGACCCCGCTTGAAGGGAGCAGCACATTCGATGAAAATCAGCTCGCGATCACCGAAGGCATTTTAGCTAACCGGTTATCAGGACTCGGCATTGACAACGCTGAAATAGAAACCACCCCAGACAATCAGCTGATGATTCGCCTGCCCGTAGACGCCGACACCCTGGCGGCTGAAACCATTTTGACCAATCCGGGCTTACTGACCCTGCGCAACCAAAAACCGGAGACAGAAGCTGATTTGGCAGCAGGCATTGAAGCCCTACAGCGACTTTTAGTAGAGCAAGAGACCCTTGTCCAAACTGAAAAGCGCGCCGAGGCCCAGGCAATGCAGGCCGATATCGAGAAAGTCCGCAGCGAGATTTTAGATCTCTTTGAGCCCAGCCTGGTCAATGGCGATCTGCTTGCAGATGCCCGCGCCAGACCGCTAGAAGACAATACTTGGGCCGTGAATATTCAGTTCACCGAGGAGGGCACCGCGCTCTTTGCCGAACAAACCAAACTCATGGCTGGCACCGGACGTACCATTGGCCTGTTTTTAGATAACGTCTTACTCAGTACGCCCGTAGTCTCTGTCGATTTTGCTGACAAAGGCATCGATAGCGGTTCAGCCGTTATCTCCGGCAACTTCACGAAAGCTGCCGCCAAAGCGCTGGAAATTCAGCTCAAAAGCGGCGCGCTGCCCGTAGCCCTAGAAACCCTGGCAATTGTCACCAGCAGCGATGAATCAAGCGCTGAAGAAACGGCGACTGAAGAGACTGACACCGAAGAGAGCAATCCTGAAGAGAGTGACACCGAAAAGACTGAAACAGAAGAGACTGACACCAAAGAGACTAAAGCATCCGATGAGCCCGAAGAAAAAACCGACGCCAGCAAATCTGAAGCGAACAAAGAAGAAACTGACACCGCTTCATCGCCAGACTCAGACTAAGAAATCTGCACACGAGGTCTGCACGAGAAGTCTGTACTTTGAAGCTTGAGCTAAACACCGGAACGTTACCTCAGAGTGCGAATTTTGCCCCCTGAGGCAACAGGCTCAGCAGTGAGTGCTCAAGCACTCTACCCTACGGTCCAAAAACAAATCGTTATGTAGAAATTGTAGAGACCGAGCCACCATCCACGCGCCAGTTGGAACCCACTACGTAGCTCGCCTGATCAGAACATAGGAACGCAATCACCGCGCCCACCTCTTCTACTTTTCCGCGTCTGCCGACCTCAATACCTGGACGATTTTCAGCGAGGAAGCTTTTGACAGCATCGTCCATGCTGATACCACGCTCTTCTGAACGCGATCGCATCATGGCATTCGTCATTGCGGTTTCTACAAACGCAGGCGACACCATATTGGTCAGCACGCCGTCTTTGGCATACGCCTTAGAGAGATTCTTTGTAAGGTTCAGCGTGCCCGCCTTACAAGAGCAATAGGGCATATCTTCAATATAGGGCTGCACCGCATCTTCAGAACCCAACAGCACAATCCGTCCCCAGCCCGCCTTGCGCATCGCCGGAATAAACGTCCGACACACCCGCACGGTTCCCATCAAGTTCACATTAATGGTGTCCATCCAGCCCTTGTCATCAATCTCCAAAAAGTCACCCACCGCGCCCGTAATCCCGGCAGAATGCACCAAAATCTCAGGCGAACCAAAGTGCGCAGTAATCTTATCGCGGGCCGATTCAACCTCTTCTAGCTTCGTGATATCAGCCTTGGCCGGAAACGGATCGCCAAAGGCTTTAAGATCATCAATCTCATCAAAAGAACGGTTGAGGATAGCAACTTTAGCGCCCTCTTTTAGCAAAATTTCAGCTGTCGCTTTACCGATGCCTGAGTCGCCGCCGGTCACAACGGCCACTTTACCCTTTAAACCTAAATCCATGAAAACCTAAATCCTTTGAATGTGAGTGGTGCAAGCAGACAAAACAAACCTTGCCGCTACACCGTTACGCCCTTTAATTTAGAGCGCGCTTTGGGTTAGCGGTAACACTATGCAACAAAAGCTTAGACACTCGTACCGTCTGTTTATGCACGCTGTGCATAATAGGGCATACAATTATCGGTTCAAACACTAGCACTCAAGCCCTAATCCTGCGCTGGCAACCTGGCGCTTACCCTTCAACCACCACTCATGTTTCACTGCTCTCCTGCCCTCCTGCCGCCCCATGCCTAAATGGAAACTATCGACAGAATTTACCTTTAACGCGGCTCACTTCATTCGCGACTACGATGGCCCCTGCGGACGCATGCACGGCCACACCTACAGAGTTCGCATAGAAGCCAGTGCCCACCAGCTACAGGCCTCGGAGTACTGCCCACATCCAGCCATGGTGGCCGATTTTAGAACCTTGAAGTGGGCCAAAAAAGATGTCTCAAAAGGCGGCTTAGACCACTGCGTACTCAACGAGGTCATGCCCGAGGAGTACGAAACAACCTCCGAAATGATTGCCCAGTACATCCATGAGAAAACCTGTCAGCGCTTGCCAGACAATGTAAAACTCAAAGTACTGGTGTCCGAGTCTCCTAATTCATGGGCTGAGTATGAGTCTGATTAAACACTTCTCCACTAAAACATCGCTAACCAGGCCGCTGCCAAGTCAGCCACTCTCTCCAGAACCGCTGCCCACAGAACCGCTGCCCACAGAATCGTTGCCCACAGCAGAAACCTTACCGGTTGTTGAAACCTTTCATTCTGTTCAAGGAGAAGGGTTTTGGACCGGGGTCAGCGCCTTCTTCATTCGCTTAGCAGGCTGTGATGTTGGCTGCACCTGGTGTGATACCAAACACGCTTGGCCGATGGCCCACCACCCTCAAAAAACAGTCGATAGTTTGGTCAAAAAAGCTGCCGCCGCCAAGCCCTTTATGGTGGTCATTACCGGCGGCGAGCCTTTAATGCATGACCTAAACCCGTTGACACAACACCTGCGTGAAGCAGGCTTGCGGGTTCATCTAGAAACATCAGGCGCTCACCCGTTAAGCGGGACATTCGACTGGATTTCGCTCTCACCAAAGCGCTTTAAGCCACCCTTAGAAGATAGTTACACATGGGCTGATGAACTAAAAGTGGTCATCAAAGACTCCGCTGACTTGGCGTGGGCGGCTGAGACGGCAAGCAAGGTTGCCGATGGCACTGTTAAACTTTTACAGCCGTGCTGGACGATCAGCGACGATAATCGGGGCCCTCAGCAGGCCCCCCAGCAGGCTCCCCAGCAGGCCCTTCAGAAGGCCCCTCAGCAACTCGTTTTCGACTACGTTCTGTCTCACCCTGACTGGCGAGTGGGCCTGCAAACGCACAAATTTTTGGGAGTAAGATAAACATTGTCAAACAAGCGCTACGTTGAAGGAGATCCCTCGGTGAGTCAACCGTCTGTAAGCGATTCGTCTGGTGGCCAGTCGGCAGGCGCCCTTTCTGAGAGTCAGTCTGCTGCGATATCTGCGACAGAACAAAAGCCAAAGGCTGTCGTTTTACTCTCAGGAGGACTTGATTCAGCGACTTGTGCGGCCCAGGCGATCGCAGATGGCTTCGAGGTGATTGCGCTCTCGTTCGACTATGGCCAGCGACACGACAAAGAGCTATTAGCCGCAAGGGCCGTTGTTCAAGCGTTAGGCATTGGCGACCATCGCTCAGTCACGGTAAACCTAGCCCAGTGGGGCGGCTCCTCCCTCACCGATGAGGCCATGCCAGTACCCACTGATGGCGTGACAACCGATGAAATTCCGTCCACCTATGTCCCCGGACGCAACACTGTTTTTATTGCGATCGCCCTTTCCCTGGCCGAAGCCCAGCAGGCCGAAGCGATTTACCTGGGGATCAACGCCGTAGACTACTCCGGCTATCCCGACTGCCGTCCAGACTACCTAGCCGCCTTCCAAACGCTAGCAGCTCTCTCTTCTAAAGCCGGACTTGAAGGCCACGCCCCCAGCTTAATTGCCCCCTTGGTAATGGATTCCAAAGTCGATATTGTTAAACGCGCCCTGCGACTCGGCGTGCCGATAGAGAGCACCTGGTCCTGCTACAAAGGTGAGCAGACACCGTGCGGCGTCTGCGATTCTTGCCGAATTCGAGACGACGCCCTAATTTTGGCCGGACGCGATGATTTAGCGACAGCCTATGGGCGCGATCGTGCCAAAATCAGCCAATAACATCGTCAACGACAAAGGGCGTCGAACCAGTTCGAGTCAACCGCCTCAAGTCCCCTTCTTCAAGCCGATGGCCGGATTCGAACCGGCGACCTAATCATTACGAATGATTTGCTCTACCCCTGAGCCACATCGGCAAAACCAGCTTATTCAGCACGGCTATGAATTATAGCAGCTGTGCAGTTACAGTGATAAAGCCACCTGTTGAATTTGAAAGCACATTGTGCGAAAGGGTATGCCAAAGCGTCAGAAAACAAGCCAGAAGGCCAATCAGAAGCAAGCTAAAAAAAAGGGCGCAAACTCCGCCAAAAAGGCAGCCAGCGGCAGGCCACCCAACGGCATGAGCCAAGCTCGCTACGATAAGCTCGTCGCCGAATCAAAAGCCCCCTACAAAGGCCTACGCAAGTTCCTTTACGCCTCTTTTGGCGCATCCGGGGCAATAGGCGGCTTTGTGTTCTTTACCAAAATTTTGGCCGGACGAGACATTGCCCAATCCCTCCCGAACCTAGCGCTTCAGCTCGGCGTCGTTGCGCTGATGATCTTCTTATTCCGCTGGGAAGATCGCAACAAAGAAGACAGCTAACGGAAAAGAGCCCATGACAGAGCAGCTCAATCAGCCAGCTAGCCATCCGTCCTCAGGCAATCAGCCCTCAGATAATCAGCCCTCAGATAATCAGTCTTCAGGCAATCAACCCTCAGACAATCAACCCTCAAATGACCGGCGTATAGATAAATTGCGCATAGGTGACCAGCTCTCAACCACCACGCGAACAACGCCCTCCCCCAAAAATCCAGTCGTTCTTGTCCATGGGATTTGGAACACAGCCGGCATTTTCTCTGCGCTAAAGTCTCACCTGGAGCAAGCCGGTTGGCAAGTCTACGCGCTTAGCATGAGCCCCAATAACGGTGACGCCCCACTAGAATCTTTGGCCGAACAGGTAAAAAACTTTGTCAATGACTGCCTGGGTCCATATCAGCCTTTCGATATGGTGGGCTTTAGCATGGGTGGATTGGTCAGCCGTTATTACGCTCAGCGGCTGGGTGGGTTAGCTCGGTTGCACCGCTTTGTTACCCTCTCTGCCCCGCATCAGGGAACCGTGTTAGGGGCCTTTAGCCATCGCTACGGCGTACGTCAAATGAAGCCGGGCAGCGACTTTTTGCGATCGCTCAATAAAGACGCTCACCAGCTCGCTAGCGTCCAGTTTTTCTCCTTCTGGACACCGTTCGATCTGCTTATTTTGCCGCCCTGGAGCTCCCAACTAGGTATTGGCATCACCCAACGGCTCCAGGTGAGCGCACACAATCAAATGATTCGCGATCGCAAAGCACTACAAGCTATAGAGAATGCCCTTTCTACGCCAGCACCCCTCCCCTAAAAATCTCTTTAGCGTAAAGGCCCTTTAAATCACCGCAATCTCAGTCTCCCCGACCTTGGAGTATTGCAACTCACCAAACACCGCACTGGGATAGACATAGTACTTAAACTCCAATAAATTGTGAAACGGATCCTCTAAAAAGAAGGTGCGATGCTCTATACGCTCTCCTTTAAAGCGATGCTTAGGCTGCTGATAAAACGTCAGCGCCTGTTGCTCAGCCCTAGCCAAACAATCTTCCCACGCTTGTTCAGTCTCGAAGGTAATCCCAAAATGGCGAGGGTAAATGCCTTTTTGAGGGGCCTCAGAAACATCCACAACGTGGGCCACCAGCTGATGCCCCTGCAAATTCAAAATCAAAGACCCTTTGCCCTCACGTCCTACACCGCAGCCCAAGCCCTCCACGTAAAAACGCTTGGTCTCAGGAATATTTTCAACCGGAAAAGAGAGATGGAAAATAGTGCCCATAAATCAAAACTTCGCTCCACGGGATCATAACTTCTCCTATTGTGTCGCAAGCAAGGGGCTGTTTTGTATTACGCGCTACAGCCAAAACCACTCACTCGCGAGTACATCTGGAATTGCGCAGTCCCCCAACCAAACACCCGGTATCTCGCCTTAGCCACCTAGTCATTTGGGTTGGATTCGCTAGGTTAGTAACCGAGTCTATAGCTGTGGTACTGTTGCTGTTAGCAGCCGTTGCGAGAGGCCAACTCGCAACCATGAGCGCCAAAATTACGGCACCTGTACGGCCTGTGTACACAGCTCCATGCATTGGCTCAAAGTCTTGTAATCCATACTCTAGAGAGAGTCTAGAGACGCTTTTATGTCTATTTATGTTGGTAACCTGTCTTTCGATGCGACCCAAGAGGACATCAACCAGGTTTTTGCAGAATACGGTTCAGTAAAATCGGTTAAAGTCCCAACCGACCGTGAAACGGGTCGCGTCCGAGGCTTTGCCTTTGTTGAAATGGGCGCTGAAAGTGAAGAACAAGCAGCCATTGAGGCTCTAGACGGTGCCGAATGGATGGGCCGCACACTTAAGGTAAACAAAGCAAGACCTCGAACATAAACAAAAAGCTATCGCCCCAGCTGGCATCTGTTATGTCACTTATCCGTACGGGGCTTCTGTACAAAGCTTAAACACTAGAGCTTAAACACCAGAGCTTAAACATCAATGAAGGCCTTACAGCCTTTCGTTAGCACAATCAAAATTGCACATCCGTTCAACTGCGGGTGTGCAATTTATTTGTTTCAGCGGGTTTGCCAATGCAGAGGCACAAAGGAATGCCTGAATGCCTGAACAGAGTGACTGGACAAAAGCCCCCAAAACACAGCAATTAGACAAAATACTGACACACAGCCCTGGAGATAGAGCGCTGAGATACGGCACTGAGATAGAGCGCTGTGGCTGAGAAATAGAACGCTGAGAAATAGAACGCTGAGACAAAGCGCTGAGATACGGCGCTGAGACAGAACGCTGAGCTAAAAGCGCCGACTAAAAGTTTTTAGATGAGGGTTTTGGGAAGCCTAAAAGCACGCCATCCAGACAGCTCTGCTAATCCCACACACCCGCTAACATCTTTGAAGTTCACCGCCGAACAACGCGCTCAGCTCAGCAAGCCGCGACCCTTTTTGCTGCTAATCATTTTAGGCATTTTCAGTCTGCCATGGCTGTTTTTGTTTGTGAACGGTGTAAGGGCTAGACAGCAACAACGCCAGATGGACTCAGCGGCTGAGCAGTTCTTCAGCCAGCTCCCAATCCACTCTCGCAACGCATCAACCATACAGTTCGAGCAGCTCGCAGCCGATCTTGGCTTTTCACCCAACGATTCTAGCGGTCCGCCCATCTACATCAATCAGCAAGCTGGGCAAGTACATCAAATGTTCGACCCGCTGATAAAAGAGTTTCTAAGAACGCAGGCAACCAAAACCTCAGGCCCCTTAGACGCGCCGCCTGCTGAACTGAGCGCTTACCTTAAAGCCTATGCAGTACCGATTGCAGCTGTTCAAACGCACTTGTTAGAACAGCCCGTTCCTCAGTGGGACATGACGATTGAGCGAATGTTCGACCCGACCTATCCGTTTCCAGGCTTTTTTAACGTTCGCAGCCTGCAAGAGCTTTTGCTGCTATCTGCGTTGGAACACAATGCTCAGAGACAGCAAGCTAACATGGTTGCCGCCTTAGAAGCCTCATGGCGGTTAAACCAAGCACTACTCAAACGGCCTGATTTAACCGCACAGGTCTCCGTATCTGCGGTATCCGAACAACAAGCCGGGCTTTTCCGCCATCTCAACAACCTACCTGAGCAATGGGTAGCCAGGCTGGGGGAGCAAGCGCAGCATCAGTCTGTGATATCTGCTCACCAGTTCGAGACCTGGCTGCTCTATAAAATTCAGCAACAGTCCTTGGCCTCAGCCACCTATCAGGCTAAGGCCAAGGCCTCGTTGAGCGATCAGCTTGCCTCGACAATGTTTTATTGGTTCTCTCCGGCATACTTCAGTCAGCGCAGCAACATTGACACTATTCAAACGACACATCGAGCGCTAGAACGATTACCCAACTTAGATGTGTGTTCCACCGCCCAAACTGACGTAGCGCAGCTCCTTGCGCAGGAAAAAACTGCCAAGTGGAATCAGGCAACAGCTTTATCTCCAGTTATTTTGGCAAAACGATGGAAAGTGAGCGGCGATCGCGCGCTCAACCTAGAACTCACTCAAAATGTACTTCAGGCAAAGCTAATACGAAAAGCCACTGGAGGGTGGCCTAACACACTACCCAACCTCAGCTCAGCAGTGTGCCCAGACACTCACTGGACCTATGAGCACGACTCAAAAACCGATACAATCACGCTCTCTTTGAGCGCGCAGGTCGCACCGACCATCTACAGTGATGGCCTGCATCCAGGGCCACCCATTCCCTTTTACTACCAATCTGACCGCGAATACTCCGCTCAAAAGAGACCTCACAGCGCCAAACCAACTGCCGACAGGACGCCCAAAAAGTAAGCAAAAAGCAAACGCCCTCGGCGCAGAATGACTTCACCGAGGGCGTTTACTTTTTCTTTTAACCATTGGGCCCTAGCGGAGCTAAGGCCGCTCAGCGGCTTTAGCCTGCCGACTTGATCGCTTTTTCAGAAGCACTATACGTACCGCCTCTACCACGGTACCAGTGGCCATCACGAGCCCCTGCCGACAAAATGTTAGACACACGATTACGCGCTTTCAAAAAGTGATTTTTAGGCATGTCTTCTTTAAATACAGCGCTCATGACATCTGCAATTTTGAAAACGTTGCTAGGCTGAGCTTGCAGCACGCCTACAATCACATCGGGTAAAGGTGCCTTGCTGTAGTTATCTTGCACGTAACGCTGCCAGTTGGCTGTTCTACCACTACGCTTAGTCCCAGCCTTCTTCGCAGCACTTGCAGGCTTCGCTTTAGCCGGACGACCACGGGTTGCTTTTACTTTTGTCGCCTTGGTCGCCTTAGCCACCTTGGTCTTGGTCGCCTTAGCCGCCTTGGTCTTGGTCGCCTTAGTCGCCTTGGTCGCCTTGGTCTTGGCCTTTGCCTTTGTTGCTTTAGCAGCTCGCTTAGTCGTCTTACCAGAAGACGCGCTCGCTGTAGCAGCGGCTATCTCAGCCACATCAGGAGTAGCACCTGACTCAAACATTGCAATAACAGTTTGAATGCCTTTGCGCTTCTCTTGTAGCTCATTCAGCTGAGCTTCTAACGTACTGGCCTGGGCTGACAGTTCGGAATCCACTTCCAAAAGCTGCGGCAAAACAGATGTAGACATGCGAAATCGTCTCCTTCTTACTTTCTCTAGGGTTACAGTTGATTTTGAGTGTGAATAGTTAAAGGCAGCTCAGAAAAAGCTAGCGGCTAAAGCTTCAGCTGACGATTCCCCAAGCTGTCAAGCAGCACAACGGAAGGATACCAGCGAAAACAACAGCACCAGAAATTTTCTCAAAAGCCTGAAATACTCACGTTAGACTTGAATCACATCGTTGATTAATGCAATCGAACAGTGCAAAATCGAACAGTGCAATTGAATGAAAAATTCCCACCTTCCAATCTAAAAAAATAGACTTCATTCAGAAAATTACAGGGAAAACTTTTACCTAAAATGCCACTCAACGAAATTATCTTTTTTGAGAATAACACTATTTAAACGTTTTCTTGTTTACATTCGAGACTTTTTTCAAAAAAATAGAAAATTTAGGGGATATTACGGGAAGAAACATTTTCAGAGCCCCTCTCAAAATCCACCTCTACATATCTGCACAGCCCGCTCCCCAAAGTGGTTTCAACGTTTTTAAAGAATAAAAAGAGACCGAGTAGCACTTTACGCTTTGCCGATAAAAAATCTTCTCAGCTAGCTTTTTAAAAAAGCTGAGATGGCTCAGCTGTGGCGTCACCGACAAGCACCTAACGCCGGGCAATTGAATGCAGCCAAGCCAGCCTAGGCGTTTCCACTACCGTCTTTCACAACGAAATACTTCAGAACTAGGAAGAGTGCAATCAGCAGCAACACTCCTAAACTTAGCCAGATACGCAGCGCCTCAACAAACCAAAGACTCATTAGCAACAGTCCTATCGCATTAGCGACTAAAACGGGCCACCGTTGGGTAATGCCACAAAATTCAACAGCAGGACTTCGATGGGGCCACAGCTGAACCTTGGCAGAAACGTTAAACCATAGCTGACTGAAGATAATAACAATCGCACCCAGGGGGAGAGACCATAGCGCGAGATAAAAGCCTGAGACTTCTAGAACAACAGTACTAATGACAGTCCGATAAAAGTGACTTAGGCGAGAGTCTTCTAGTAAGGCTTCGCTCACGGCTTTTTCACTCACGGCTTTTTCGCTCACGGCTTTTTCACTCACGGCTTTCTCAAAAGGCGCCGGTGTGTCTGAGGAGAGCCGGCTGCCTAAGCCCTTGGCAAGTGAGTGTCGAACCAGCGCAATGTTATTTAAATCGACAAAAGCCATGCGAGCCAGCTCCGGGCAGAACAAGGCGAGTGCGGCTGCTAGCAAATGCTCTGACCTTGTCGCCGCGCACTCTACCCGCCAGGCCAGGTGGAGTGCTGCCATCCAATCTATCGGCAAAGCGCTAGACCAAATTGCACTTGGGATGACACTGCAAACTGCCTGCCAAAAGAGTACGATGCCCGCAGGAAGAAACAGAATGCTCACAATACTGTGCGGGGATCGCCTAAACATACACAAAATAAACCCTTACTTCAGATGAGAGCATATCAGTTACCTAGTTCTATTCATTCATCAGTTGAGATTTGCTAATGAGTTCTTTAAGGCGATACATTCTCACCCTTTCTTGTCCCGATCGCGTTGGGGTTGTTGCTGCCGTTAGCACTTTAATCGCCGCTAACCAGGGCTGGATTAGTGAGGCCCATCACCACTCCGATCGGTTTGAAAAGCGATTCTTCATGCGGCAAGAAATTCTAGCGGACTCTCTCCCTTTCGACGTGGAGGAGTTGCGTCGGCGATTTGTACCCATTGCCGAGCAGTTTGGGATGGACTGGTCTCTTCAAGATTCAGCCCAGAAAAAGCGCGTGGCTATTTTAGTGTCTAAAAGCAGTCACTGCCTCTACGATCTTCTTGCCAGGTGGCGCAGCCAAGAACTAGAAATAGACATTGCCTGTGTGATGTCAAATCATGACTTGTTTCGAGGCTTAGTAGAATGGCATGGCATTCCCTATTTTCATGTGCCCGTCACACCCCAAACCAAAACAGCGGCCTATCAAACTATGATGGAGCACTTTGAAACGGTCAATGGAGACGTGATGGTACTCGCTAGATACATGCAAATACTCTCACCGGAGATGTGCGATCGCTATCCTGGGCGCATCATTAACATTCATCACTCCTTTCTCCCCTCGTTCATCGGTGCACAACCCTACCACCAAGCCTATGCACGTGGGGTTAAGCTAATTGGTGCGACCTGTCACTATGTCACCGAAGATTTAGACTGCGGCCCCATTATCGATCAGGACGTCTTGCGGATCGATCATTCTGATTCTCCTGATGACCTGGTTCGCTACGGTAAAGATATTGAGAAAACAGTTTTGGCAAGAGGTCTGAGATACCATCTTGAAGATCGGGTTCTATTACACAACGGTAAGACCATTGTCTTTCGGTAGCCAGTGTTTTCCGGCAGCCATTGTCTTCCGGTAGCTCAAAGCTTGCTATGACATAAAGCTTGTATTACACAATGTTGTTCGATAAGGGTGTAACGGTCACAGAAGGCGTTACACTCAAAATCATATAGAGAGTTTCTAAGTATAAAGCTCTCACGAGATAAATAATAAGGAAATACAGCATTATGAGGACCTTTAAATGAGCGACCCCGTCCTTTCACAACTTGTTTCTGTTGAAGATGATTTGGCACAGCAAGCTGAACTTCTAGAGACCAAGCTCACCCAGCTTAGAGAACAGCGCCAGGGTTTACAGACTGTTATTGATATGTTTCAAGGCTCAGGCAGTAAGCCTCCAGCCGCCGCGACTAAGCGCAAGGCCCCTGGTCGGAAGCCAGCAGCTAAGACGACCAAGGCTAAAACAACTCAGACCAAAGCTAGCAAAACTAAAACAGCTGCCAAATCCAAAACAGCAGCAGCAAAAACAAAGGCCAGCAAGAAGACCGGTCGTCTCAAGAAAAAAGATGGCCGCGCAGCTAACTGGCAGAAATATGTTCAATCAACCTACCGCGATGCGGCCTTGCCAGAAGCTGTCAGCAGCGTTCTACGCGCCCAGCCCTCCGAAATTTTTACCATCGCAGATGTGATGTCTTCTATTTTCAAAGAAGATATGCCTCGAACATCCTTTCTAAAGGCACGCAATCGCATCTCCAATATTTTGTCGGCAGGGGCTCGTGATGGCACTTGGTATCGTGGTCGCAACGGTCGCTATTCTCAGTCGGAAAGCGTGACAAAGCTATAACGATTCCTCCTTATCGTTAGGATAATCTATGGCGTTTTAAGACAAAACGCTGCAACAGCTCCTTAACAAAAACGCAAAAAGGCAATTCCTAGGAATTGCCTTTTTGCGTTTTTGTCTGCCTTTTCATTTGCGTTTTCAACAGGCCATTGCCAGGACGTCTACATCCCTTAAATTTAATAGCGCAAGGGTTGTCACCATCAGCAGCGGCTATTGTCGCTATCAGTTGTCGCTATCAGCAGTGGCGTAAGCTGAATACAGAAGACGGCTTTAGTCAGATTTTGTCAATCTCGTTTGTAAGATGGAGATCTTATGAGAAAAGTAGAAAGTCTCATGTGGTTATTTTTATGCCTGTAGCGGATTTCTTACAGCCTCCTTTGCTGACAAATCTCGGTGTGGCGATCGCACTCAACACGGTCTTAATCGCGATCGCACTTCTCCTCCCCAAGAAACTGCTGACCCCAGCAGGGTATGGCAACGCCTGGATACTCGGCGTCATTGTTTGGAGCGCACTCGGATGGCAAGGCTACGCGACCGTTTTGTTCTACTTCTTTGTAGGGTCAACGGTCACCAAAGTCGGCATGGCGCAAAAAGAGGCCTTTGGCATTGCCGAAGCCAGAGGCGGCGTTCGAGGTCCCGGCAACGTCTGGGGATCAGCCTTGACAGGCGCTGTTTGCGCGCTGTGCCTCATCGGCCTTAAGGTCTTTTCCTCCGAGGGGCTCGCCCTGTGGCAACCACTCCTAGCCCTAGGCTTTGTCGCGTCTTTAAGCACTAAGCTCTCAGATACCACCGCCACCGAAATCGGCAAAGCCTACGGACAGCGAACGTTTTTGATTACGACCTTACAGCCCGTACCCCGTGGCACAGAAGGCGCAGTTAGCCTAGAAGGAACCCTCGCAGGCGTTGTAGGATCTGTCGCCCTTGCCGCGATGGCGTGGGCTGTAGGACTCATTGGCCCAATTGGAATAGGCATCTGCGCGATCGCCGCCTTTGTCGCGACCACTGTCGAAAGCCTCATTGGCGCAACCATTGAAGAAAAGCTCACCTGGCTAACCCATGATTTGGTCAACATTATTAATACGACCGTAGGCGCACTTGTCGCCATTATCCTTGGCCAATTCAGTCTCTAACGGCCCCCTCCAACAGCCCACTCCAGATAGCTCCCTTCAACAGTCCTTATTAAAAGGCACGCTTACTACAAACCCAGCAAACGCACCTCCGACAATAATGAATCCAACGGCGAATCAGGGAACACTGTATTCCCAATGAGTCATTCCTAATGAAATGAGTCGCCTTACAAAACACGGGCCACCACACCGAGTTTGAGGCCATTGCTGACCCAAGAGATGACGCAAACCCTGCCATTTTGGCTGTAGACAGCTCCAAATCAAAAAATAAATTTTGGTGAAGGCAAAAGTGTATTTTTGTTAAAGAACATATAAAATGTAACTATTGATAGACCCAAAGCGTCGATATAATTGTCGCCACAAGGCAATATTTAAACCCTAATTATTGAGATCCTTCTTGGTCCATCATCCTTAAAAAGTTCATTTCATAATGCTGACTTTGATTTGGTTTTGTGTAAGGCTTTAGCCCTTTTACAAGCCTGCAATTGCTGATTATCAAAACAGCATTGCATCATGTGTATCCCTTAAAACTTAGATAAAAAGAGCCCCCACCTATGATGACTACGGTTACTGAGGAAAACTTTAATCAAGAAGTCTTAGCCTCTTCAGACCCAGTTCTTATTCACTTTCGCGCTCCCTGGTGTGGCATTTGTCGCCTTATCACCCCTATCGTCAATAGCGTACAGTCCGAATGGGCCGGCAACCTGCGGTTGATTGATGTCAACGCGGACGAAAACTTTAAGCTCACCAACCAGTACAAGCTCAGAACGCTACCAACCCTGCTGTACATGGAAAAAGGCAAAATCATTCATCGTATAGAAGGGTTCACAAACCACGAGGCCTTTCGCGCTCAGCTGCAAGATCTGGCCTACCGATATCGATTGGAAAACGCCTTTTTTTCTAAGTCTGCATAGCCGACAAGTCAATAAGTACCTGCACGGTTGAAGCAGCACACTAAGCTGCACCTTCAGTCAGAATAAATATTTCGCAAGAAAAGCTTCCAACTCGGAAGCTTTTCTTGTATCAAGAGTTCGACGGGTTATAGCTTTTTTAGCGACGGCTCTTTAAAGGTATCCCTGAATTAAAATATCGTCGCCAACCGCCTGCATCTGTAGCCCCTTGAGCAACTTGGCCTCTGTCATAGTCTCTAAGCCAAGATCGCCAATGGGCGACGGGGCGATCGCCCCACCAATCAGCTTGGGGGCTACAAAAGCCCACACCTTTTGTACAGCCTGCTGCGCGATCGCCTCAGCGGCCAGCGTGCCACCGCACTCCCACAGTACGCTCAGCAACCCCCGCTCGTACAAATTCGTCATCACCACCGCTGGCCTCAGCTGCTCAAAGGTAACCACCTCGACGCCTTGAGCCTCTATCGCCTGTTGCACCGACGCATCTGCCCCAACTTGCGTCATCACCACCGTGGGCGCAACGCTTTGGTCCCACAGGTTGGCCTCCGTAGGCAAATCGAGCCGTCTACTCATCACCACCCGCAATGGATTACGGCTGTCTTCAGGGAAAGCACCCCCTATCCCCTGCCCGTGACTGGTGAGGTTAGGATTGTCCTTTCGCACAGTATTTCCGCCGACAATCACCGCACCACAGCGGCTGCGCAGCTGGTGAACCTGCTGCCGTGAAGGCGGACTGCTAACCCAAGCGCTGTGACCGGTGGTGGTCGCAATTTTGCCATCTAGGGTCATGGCGTATTTCAAAATGCCAAATGGACGACGATGCACGACCCGATGGATAAAGGCTTCGTTAAGCCGGCGGGCGCGATCGCCCTCCACCCCCACAATCACCTCAATCCCAGCGGCCCGAAGCTTTTCAATCCCACCGCTGGCCTTAGGATTGGGATCTTCCATTCCAATCACAACCCTCCGAATACCGGCCCTAATCACGGCTTCGCTACAGGGCGGCGTTCGTCCTAGGTGATTGCAGGGCTCCAAATTAACGTACAGTGTGGCCCCCTGAGTGCGGCCCTCAGCGGCTCGCAGCGCAAAAACTTCCGCATGGGGCTCTCCCGCCTTAGGATGAAACCCTTCGCCCACAATCTCACCTGCATTAACAATCACCGAACCAACCAACGGATTAGGTGCGGTGTAGCCTGCCGCGCTGGCCGCTAGCTCGCAGCAGCGTCTCATCATCGCAGCATCTTGAGCAGTAGGCTCTGTCATATCAAGTCAGCCATATCAAGTCAGCATCTATCAGCTGTCCTAGGCTAGTACGTCACAGACCAGAACGCTACAGACCAGAACGCCACGGCCTAGCCTATTGCCAACAACCTTTTGTCGGTCTATGGTTGTGCCTTATCAGCCAGCCTTACCGGACGGCCTGATTATCTCTGATAGAACACTGGCTAACCAAGCGCTAGGAAAAAGATCCGATGAAAATACGAGGATTGAGAATCGGCTTTTGCAGAGCAATCACTGGCGTGGCACTCGGCATGGCCATCTCTATAGCACTGCCCATAAACGGACTGCCCGTACACTCATCGGCTATTTCTCAGGGGCCTCTTACCCCGGCCCCTATTACTCAGATCCCTATTGCCCAATCTCAAGAGCCGCCCGCCCAGGTATCACCCACCAATCAAAACCCAGCCAATCGGCTACTGCCCGATCAGCTGGTCGTTGCGGCAAAAGAAATTGACTCAGCCCCTATTTACCTCGATGGTAGAACCCTCTTCGAAGTAGGCGCACTCAAAGTAGAAAACCAACAGCCTGCCGAAGTGCGCGCCCAGGAAATTCAGCGACGACTGTATAAAATTGCCAAACTACAAAGCACCAAATTACGCAATGCCCAATCACGAAGCGCCCAATCACGAAACGCCCAATCACAGAACACGCTTCAAAATTTCAGCTCCCCCAGCGTCACTATCACACTGGATGAACCCAGTAATTTACCCGTCATTTCCGTAGGCAACCAAGAGCTACTCACCATCACCAACGCAGATGTTCAGCTAGGCGGCCAAGCCACACTAAACGATCGCGCTGTGGATCTGCGCGATATCTTACGCGATGCCTTTAGCCGTTACCGGCAAGAGCGCCAGCGAACCTTTTGGCAAGGACAGCTCAAAATTGTGGCCAGCATTATCACAGGTGCATTGCTGCTCACTGGCTTAGCAAGCCGCTGGCGCAAACGGCTACGGCACCGACAGGCCAGACTCGCAAATGCCAACACGCAGCTCGGCAGCTCTCGCGGATCTCACCCTCTGGTAGAGCTACCCTTTTCAGCAGGGTTTAACCCCGTTTTTGATCTGCTCAAGGCCCGTTTAGACAACCGTCAAAAACGGAAAATAACGGAAGCGCTTTTGGGCAGCTTATTTATTTTTCAGCTGGGCCTGTGGCTAGGAAGCGCCCTGTGGATACTGGCCCTATTCCCCCAAAGCCGCTGGCTCACAACCCTACTCCTCACCTGGGTCAAAATTCCGGCCAGCATCCTGCTGCTCTGCGGCATCGCTTACTTGGCCGTTCGCCTCAGCAGCCTGGTTATAGATAGGGTCGGGCTTACCCTGCAAGAAGGTGCACAGTGGGCCCCCGAGCAGTCACAGCGCCTGAATCTGAGATTTGTGACCTTTTCTCAAGTAGCTAAAGGCATCGCGGGTTCAGTTATCTTTGCCCTCACGGTGCTGTTTTCCTTAGCCCTTTCTGGCGTCAAAGTAGCGCCATTACTGGCCGGGGCTGGCATCATCGGGGTCGGGATTTCCTTAGCCGCACAAAGCCTCATCAAAGACTTTATTAACGGCTTTTTGATCCTTTCAGAAGACCACTTTGGCATTGGTGATGTGGTGACTATAGAAGGGATTTCCGGCACCGTTGAGTACGTTAACTTGCGCATCACTCAGCTACGAGACACAGAAGGCAAGCTCATCACCATCCCCAACAGCCAAATCAGCATCGTGCAAAATCTCTCAATGGACTGGGCACAGGTTGATTTTTCGATTGTGGTAGCAGCCAGTACCCCTCTAGACAAAGCACTCACCCTGCTTCAAGAGACAGCCAATACGCTAGCCGAAGAACCTCGCTGGCAGCAGTTTATCCTAGAGCCACCGGATGTTTTAGGCGTTGAGTCTTTAGATAACAAAGGCATGACCTTGCGCCTATGGCTCAAGACCAAGCCGCTCAAGCAGTGGGTGGTGGCCCGAGAACTGCGATCGCGCATTAAGCACGCCTTTGACCAAGCAGGCATCGTGCTCGGCATTCCCCACGAACAAATTGCCGTTCATTGGGAATCTTCCATGCCACAGATCCCTTCAACACAGCCCCCTTCACCAGAGACCCCTTCAACACAGACCCCTTCACCAGAGATGTCTGAAAACCATACGACTGTACCTGAATCAACGGCCAACCCTCAGGATTAAGCATCCTTCAGAACTCGGGTATCAGACCTCTGCGCATCAAGCCTCTACGCATCAGGCTTAATGCCATCTTCAGGAAAAACCCACTTAGGTCCTTCGCTAGCGCGCTCTTGCTGCTTACGGCGAACCGCTTCAGCCGCCATCTCTAGCATGGTGTCTAGCGATGTATCCTCAATGAATTTAGACGCTTGCTGCTGCGAATCTTTGTGGGGGCACTGATCTCCCAGTACACAGCCTTCTTTGCAATCTACAGCGCAGTTAACTTCTGCCATGGTTATTGAACGTAAATGTTAAGTGTTCTCCGGGTTAAATTTTAAAGGATCTCGTTGCCCAGAGCCCATCGGTCTAACGTCATAATTTCTGCTGCCGCTTTTTAAAGGCACTGCGCAAGGGCATCTATCAGCTGATTGAGATGGTCTGTGGTGTGACTCGCCATTAGGCTGATACGCAACCGACTCACCGGGACCGTCGGTGGGCGAACCACTGAAGTAAAAATGCCACTGGATTTGAGCTGCTGACCCAAGCCCAAAACCGTCGCGGCATCTTTGACTTGCAGGCACATAATCGCAGACTCTGACGGTAGGCGTTTCAAGTGTTGCTGCCCAGCTGCGGGCAACGCTGCAATGAGCTGATCTAACTGCTCACGGAGATACCGCGCATTACGATGCAGCTGACTTAGGCGTTGGGGTTCTTTGGCCAGCTGCTCTATTGCGCCCAACGCCGCCGCCGCATCAGCCGGCGAGAGCCCCGTCGTATAAATCCAGCTGGGCGCACGGTTCCGCAGAAAATCAACCAGCGCGCCGCTCCCCGCCACATACCCACCCAAACTTGCAAACGCCTTACTCAGCGTCCCCATTTGCACCATCGCCCGCTGCTCGCAGTGAAAATGCTCAGCGCAGCCTGCCCCTGTTCTACCCAGCACGCCCGCACTGTGCGCCTCATCAATCATCACCATCGCCTCATAGCGATCGGCCATATCCAAAATGGCAGGCAGGGGACAAACGTCCCCATCCATTCCAAACACGCCGTCCGTCAGAATCAAGCAGCGGCGATATGCACTACGGTGCTCGCTCAGCAGCGCAAACAGCTCAGTCATATTGCAGTGGCCATAGGTCATGCCCCTCGCTCCGCTCAGGGTTGCCCCGTTTTTAAGGCTGGCATGGTTGTACGCATCAGCCAAAATCAAATCGCGGCTGCCGACTAAGGCGGTGATTGTGCCGATATTAGCTAAATAGCCACTGCTAAAGACGATGGCATCCTCTGTGCCTTTGAGCTGAGCGATCGCATTTTCTAAGTCACGATGCAAGGGCCGCTCACCACTGAGCAGCCTAGAGCCGGTCGAGCCCGTGCCATAGGTTTGCGTTGCTGCGATCGCCTTTTCCACTAGCTGCAGATGCCCCGCCAAGCCCAAATAATCATTACTGGCAAAATTCACCATCTCACGACCCGCCATCTTCACCACAGGCCCAGCGGCACCGTCAATCGCCTGCACGCGGCGATACCAGTTCGCTTGGTGAATACGCTTCAAAGATTTTTCTATCCAGCAATAGGGGTCCGGCATAGAACAAAGTCAGACTGAGACACTGCATCAATCATGACAGGCTACGTGCGACGAAGACCTGAAGACCTTAGAAACAAAAGTAATAAAGCTTTCGGCCAGCGTTCGTTCAGCATTTGCTCAAAAAAAAGCTGACCCCCACAAAAGAGGATCAGCTAGCGTCGATACACTATTTGGAAAATTCATCACCGCTAACGCAGCTGAAGCAGGGTTGCCTGCTGCGTTAGGCTTTTAAGCCTGCTGTAGACGACGGCGTCCCAACATCAGCCCACCCATCGCCAGCAAACCAAGAACAACGCCAGGTTCTGGAACAGCGGCGGCCTCATCATCTTCAACCAGCTCCACACGGAAACGGGCAACGTTAAAGCCATCGGCAGTAAAGTCCGCATTGCTAAAGCGAGGCTCACTCAAAATGCGACCTCCTGGCTCGAAGCCAGAGGCTAGGGTCACCCCGCCGCCTTCAGTCACCCCAGTATCCGGCGTGGCCTGACTAAAGAACGCAGTATTCGCCTCTAGCTCGTCGTTGACTTCTGTACCGCCATCTAGGACATCAGAGCCTGCGACCACAAAGTCAGCCCCGAGGAAGTTGCCCATGTCATCAAAAATTTGGTGCGCCAGCGGATTGCCGTTAGCAATAAAGAAATCATTGCTAGGAATCACCATGCTGGCGTAGCTAAAATACCGACTGCTCTCGGCACTGCCATCCAAATCGAGCGTAAAGCTAGTGGACTCGCCCGGATCGATCGGACCAGCCGTGAGTTCAGGGCCGACAATCGCACCCTGGACGCTGCCAGCACCAGCAGCCAAAAACTCAGCATTGAGCGGCTCAATGGTGCCATCTTCGACCAGTCGCTCCAGGCCAGCGGTAATCGGCTCATTGCGATCATAAAGGTCAAAATTACCATCGTGAAACCCAAACCAAGCGGGCGTCAGCAAGGTGCCGTTCTCCGGCGAAAGATTATCAACCGTAATTTTAATACTGGCGGCATTAGCCACAGGCGCTAACGCTAGGGTTGACGCAACAGCAGAGGTCGCAACCAAAGCCTTTAGCGTCATACGCTTTTTCATAGTCATTGAAGGGTTATCTCCATAGTGTTCATTTCTTCAGTGGTTTATCACCCCGAAATGACTATGCAGAGACACCACTCAATAGGCGCTGAGAATTCTCTGAGAAAACACTGAGTGCACCCATGAAGTATTGATGAAGCGCGTGTCCGTCATTCTCATAATCGATGACCCACTCATCATCTATCCTTCCTAAAGATAAGCCTTACACGGATTCGCCATACACCAGCGGTAGTACGATTCGGCTTAGGGTTCGCCCATCATCCATGGGCGCTAGCGTAAATTCACCGCCCAGCTGCTGCATGAGCGATTGGCATACCCACAGGTGGCTGTTTTCCGGCTTTTGTAGGGTAGAAGGTGAGAGTAAGTCGGCTGAGCGCCCCTGATCTAGCTCTTGTAGAACTTGCGGTGGAATGGCGCCCTCATCCGTGATGGAGACTTCTAGCCACTGGCTATCGATAGGGCGACACCAAATATCAATGCGATCGCCCACCGGAGACCGGTCACACGCCGCTGTAATCAGCTCATACAGCACAAACTCAATCTTGGTGATATCCCCTTCGAGCGTCAGATTGCTCTCACAGTGAACCTTAGACCACAGCTGACGCTCCTGAATGAGTCGGTTAGCGCGGGCCGTCGCTCGCTTCAGCAAACTAATCAGCGGCGTCCGCTGGCTCAGCGTCTTCAGCGACCAGCGCTCATGGCTCACCACATGGTCAAGCCGCTCAGTGAGCGTATTCATCTTTTGAAACAGCATCTGCTGACGCGGATCGGCCGAGGGCTGAAAATTCAGCTGCTGCACACACTCTTCAAAGTTTGCACTGAGTTCTTCTAGCTGGTGTTGCTTATACCAGTTCAGCTGGGTCAACTGCTGCTGCTGCATCAGCATTGAAGTCGTCAGCTTCAGGTGCCGTCGGCACCATGCCAGCTGATTGACCACCACAGCTAATAACGTCGTTTGCTCATCAGACCACTGCCGACTCGCGTTATCTGCCAGCACAATCACTGCATTAGGCTCATGCTCTGGAGCCGTTCGCAAGGCCATCACCAACAGCTGCGCGCCCGCAGGTCCAGTAATCCAGGGTGTATCACCCGCAGGTAAATCTTCTAGCTTCAGCGTCAGCAACCCCTCAGTCGCCACCGCCCAATTCACAATGGCATCGCTTTCAACGGCAATCTGACGGGCCTCATCTGTGCAATAGCGATTGTTTTGAGCCAGGGTGCTGCTTGCCTGCGCAAATGCGGCTCCATTTTCCCAGGTCACCATCGCCACCAAAGGAACATGCAATAGCTGAGCAATATGCCGCATCGCGGACTGATCGAGCGCCTCAAGATTAGAGAGTCGCTGTAGGCTACGCATCCCCCACTGAAACGTTTCATGCAGCTGCGCCTGCTGATCGGTCTGCCGTTGCAGCTGCCACTGATGCAAAATGAGTCCGACCTGAGCGCTCAGCGTTTGTAGCAGTTCACGCTCCGACTGACTCCAGCGCCGCTCTATTTTATCGGCCACAATAATCAAGCCCTCAGGCGTTTGCCCCGGTGAGGTATTGCTCACCAGCAGCGACTTAGCATTCATGGCCTGGAACTGAGATTTCCAAGGCGCAAACTTAAGCTCGTTGGCTAAGCTTTCCACACTCACAGGCGAGTGGGCACGCTTAAGCATTTTTTCATCCACGCTATCTAACGGTAGCCAAGGCTGCTGTCGGCCCATCCCATGCCCGGTTTGATAGCAAAGGTCAAACCCGCCTCGCTCTGGGTTCGCACTCAGCACAACCAGCTGGTCAGTGCCCAGTCGAGCCGCAAGCTGTTCCACACACAGGCCCAACACATGTAGCCAGTCTCTATCGCTATGAATGCTGCGCGTAATGCCCGCACTCAGCAAATGGTTAGACTTAATTTTACTGAGCGCCTCATCCATTTCAGAGGTGGGCATGGCAATCCCTATCAGCTGCGCCGCGCCCTGCACATAGTCCTTTTCCACATCACTCCAAATCCGAGGGCTCGTGCCTTCAATCGTGATAAATCCCTGAAGCTCATCCTGGTAAATAATCGGTGCAACAATTAAGGACTGAATGCTAAGATGCTGCATCAGCTGATTAGCCACGCTAGCTTTCAGCGAGCCTTCAATTTCCCCCAGCGCCACCAGCTCATTGGCACACAGCTTTTGGTATAGCGCCTGCATATCACTCACGGGCAGCGTGTTGTTAGATTTACTACTGAGCTTGCCAACTCGGGGCCAAAAATGCCGCCCTCGAGGCTCCAGCCAAAAGATGCTTACAGGCGCACCCACGAACTTTTGCGTTTCATCGGCAACCACCTGCAACCGCCCATCGAGTCCAGGTAAGCGGCCCAACGTACCCAGTAAACTCAGCAGCGGCTTAGCCGGCTGCTTTGTCTGCTGGCGCTGCGTTTCAAGGGCATTTTGATGAATCGCCTCTGCCAAAGCATTGTTAATAGCCAGCAGCGTGGAATTTTCTAAAATGCCGGGCATCACACCCCAGCGCCGCGAGCTGAGAATGATCAGGCCAAAACAAATACCCTTTCGCTGTATGGGTAGCACAATGGTGCCTTGCAATTCAAAGTTCTTGGCAACGCGTGCCCAAGCACCTGCTCTAGACTCTTCTTGAATATCGGCAACAACAGTTGGTTGCTTTTGCACAATCACCTGCTCTAGCAGGTCACCCGGATGCAGTGACAGTGACGTTTGCGAAAACCGACGCGGCCCGTTTGTGAGCACTCCCCGCGTCGTGAGCTTGTGTGTAAAGCGATCGTACAAACCCACCCAGAGCAGCGTGTAGCCAAACTCTGCACGAATCGCCGCTAGGGCCTCTTGAATAGAGCCTTCAATCGTTTCGGCCTCCCAAATGGCAGGCAGCACTTGAGAAAGGTCTTGTTTACTCAAATCCTTCGCGGCACGACGATCTACAGTCGGTGGACCACTAGGAGAGCGTCGATCGGGTTTGTGTGTGGGCGTAACCATGAGGAGAAGAAACTCCGTGTAAGTACGGGAGAATACGGAAAGATTTGCGAATTCTTTATACCCGTGTATAGTTCCCTTCATTGGCCCTTTGTCCAACGATAATAGTCACGGACGGTTAAGAAACTGGTTGGCCCTCAGCAAATAATTTATTTGGCGGTAGAGACCGCCCCATCTATCGCGCTAGCTCTGGCCCCGTCGCACGCGCTAGATATTGATATATTGCTTGATGTATCGCTTACTCGTTTGATGCGTCTTTATAAAGAGGAGTCCTTTTGCAACAGCTCTACAGGTCAGGTCTGCGCCCGCTCTTGTTCAATGCCCTCAAAGCTGACCCTGAAGTTGTCCATCGCAAAACCATTGATACCCTTGCTTGGCTAGCCGCAGAGCCCGCCCGTGGCGCAATGTTTCATCAGCCCACTCGCCTAGCAGCCCAAGCGGCCATGGCGGGCCTGTGCGAACTGCGCGACCCGCGACTGACCCAATCTGTGTGGACTCTCTCCTTCAATAATCCCTTTGGCCTCGCAGCAGGGTTTGATAAAGACGGAACAGCTGCGAGGGCTTGGCCTCTGCTAGGGTTTGGCTTCGCTGAGCTAGGGACAGTGACGTATTATGCCCAGCCAGGCAATCCTAAACCCAGAATGTTTCGATTAGAGGGCGATCGCGCAGCCCTGAACCGAATGGGCTTTAACAACAACGGCGCAGCCGCCCTTAGTGAACAGCTACGCTCACTATGGCCCGAAGGCAACTATCCTATGCCCATTGGCATCAACCTAGGCAAATCCAAAGTCACCGCCCTAGAAGACGCCGCAGAAGACTATCGCAAAAGTTTTGAGCTATTAAAAACTCAAGGCAGCTACTTTGTCGTCAACGTCTCCTCGCCCAACACGCCGGGGTTGAGGTCTCTGCAAGCCAAAGAACAGCTCGCACCCATTTTAGAAACGCTGCAAACAGCCAACACCAAAAACAAACCACTGCTCGTCAAAATCTCGCCAGATCTGGCCACTGAAGACATCTATGAGATTGTTCAGCTCGCCCAGGACTGCCAGCTCGCAGGCATTATCGCCACCAACACCACTATCGATCGCAGCAAGCTCACAACACGTACCATTAAAGCAACCGGCAAATCAGTAACAGACGAAGCCGGCGGCATTAGCGGCGCACCCGTCACTCAGCGCTCCACAGAAGTAATTAAACTTATTTACGAACAAACCCAGGGCTCACTGCCTATCATTGGCGTCGGCGGCATCTTCAATGCAGACGACGCTTGGGCCAAAATCACGGCAGGCGCGACCCTGCTGCAAACCTATACAGGTTGGGCCTATGAAGGGCCAACGATGGTGAAAGAAGTGTTGCGTGGGCTGATTAAAAAAATAGAAGAACAAGGTATAAAAGATATCTCAGAAGCAATTGGGCTGTCTCAAAAGCGCTAAATCTGATCTGGATCAAAGCCTAGCTCTCTGAGCTTGTCTGCCAACTTAGTCGCTTTTGCCTGAGCGTCTTCTTTTGCTAAGCGCTCTTCTTCCTTTGCCAAGCGCTCTTCTTCCTTTGCTAGGCGCTCTTGCTCTGTATCGGTCAGCAACCAGTTGCCCTCTGCGTCACACCACCTCAGCCAAGGGCCAGGAAGATATTCAAAGTAACCATCCCAAATAGCCAAGCCTATCTCAAGCTCAGCAATCCAAAGCTTTGGGGCCTGGGCTTGGACAGGTTGTTCTTCGTAGCGACCATCCGTCAGCTTGAAATACCGCAACCGCTGAGTATATTTGCTGTACACAACGTAGTGAGGAACTTTTAGGTACTGTTCGTACACTTCAATCTTGCTTGGCGGTGACGGATTTTCAGTGATGGGGCTAAGATTAGCAGCCTCAAGCAGCCCAGTATTTGCCCCTGTATCAGGGACTAAATCTGCGTTCCCATAAAACCGTCCTAGGTCTTCTTTCTCGGTTCGAGGAGAAATAAATTCCACAACGATGCTAGGTGATTGGCCTTCATCCCAGACAACATAACTACGCCGAGAATCTTTGCCATACTTTCCATCGTACACACGAGGAACATTCACCGCTAAAAACCAATCTGGTCGCTTGTGCCAAAGCGGGTGATGAACATCGTAATACACGTTTAAGTCTGAGGCGGTAAAACGATCGCTTTCAGAATAGTCTTTTAGCGACAGTGTTCTACTCAACAGTTGGGGCTGTAAATCATGAAACTCGTCGGGCAAACCGGGCTCCTCAGGAAACTCGTCAGGCAAATCGTACATCGTCGGCAATGTTTCATGCGCCGGATGCAGCGGATCAGGTTGAGGCGTCGTCCGATTCGTAAGGAACGTCATAGATATGAGCAGAGCAAAGAATCATTCTTTCTATTGTAACGACTGGATTGATTCGCAACGATCACTGTTGATTATTGATAAAAATCAGAGACCTTTTAGGTAAGTGTCTAACCACTGAACCATTTCCCACAGCACATGACCTACGGCCTCGCGCGAGCGATAGCCATGCTCTTCATAAGGCAGACTCACAAAGCGAACAGTGCCACCCAGACCTTTCATCGCTTCGTACAGTCGCTCGCTTTGAATCGGGTAGGTCCCTGAGTTGTTATCGGCTGCGCCGTGAATAAGCAGTAGCGGATAGTTGATCTTATCAGCGCTGGTAAAAGGAGACATGCGATTGTAGGTGTCGGTCGCGTCCCAGTAATTGCGCTGTTCGCCCTGGAAGCCAAAAGGCGTGAGGCTGCGGTTGTATGCGCCACTACGGGCGATGCCTGCGGCAAACAGATCGGTGTGAGCCAACAAATTAGCAGTGGTAAAAGCGCCGTAAGAATGTCCACCAATGGCCAGGCGATCGCGCTGACTCACGCCCCTTTCCACTAGATAATTCACCGCCGCTGTGGCACTGTCAATCAGCTGTTCTAAATAGGTGTCATTAGGCTCCGTATCATCCTCACCAATAATCGGCATCGATGGGCCAGAGAGCAACGCATAGCCCTGAGTGAGTAAGAACATCACCGAAGCACGACTGGGCCGACCAAAGGTATTTTCGGCATTGGTCACTTGGCTAGCGGTCTCGCGACTCTTGTGCTCTTCGGGGTATACCCACAGCAGCGTAGGCAACGGACCGTCCTGTTCTAGGTTGTAGTTCGGCGGCAGGTAGAGTGTGGCCGACAGTTCTAACCCGTCTGCGCGGGTATAGCGAACGATCTCTTTGTGGATGTCTTTATACCAGGGCAGCGGATCGCTAAAGTGCGTCAGTGGCGTTTCTGTCGCAGGAGTCACCTGAGCGTCATAGAGCCAATAATTGCCAGGCTCGGTTTTAGTTTGGCTACGGATAATCAGCTGCTCAGCTTCGGCATCCAACACTCTACCCACCCGAGAAAACGTCCCTTCAGGCGACTGCCAAACCCTTGTTTTTTGGCCACTAGCTAAGTTAAACCGATCTAGAAAAGGGTACACGCCTCCCGCAGAAGCCCCTCGACCATTGAGATAAATGTCACCTTGCGAGGAGAGTAACAGCGTTTGCCAACCGTACTCTCCTCGGGTCGTGACCGGTTCTCCAGGGCTGCTGTAGGCGTCTTGAAAATTTCGTTCCTGTAGCAGTTTAGCCGATGGCTTCTCTGAAGCGCTATCAGCAGCCTCTCCTGGCGCGAGCCACCACATTCGTAACTGCCGGGTGTTGTACATTGCTTCGTAGGCGATCGCAACCGAGTCACTCCCCCACACAAGGCTGTTGTAGCGTAAGGCCGTCTTCCAAAAAACGCTGGGCTCATCAGTAAAGGGCGCAGCTAGGGTATACACACAGTCGCGATACTCGCTCTCTACATCGGCATCACCCCCATCTAGGGCCTCTATCCAGTAAAGGGTTGCAGGCTGATCGGCCCGCCAGCCAGAGGTCCGCCGGCCCTCTCGAACAGAGTCGAAGTTAATAGAAATCTCTTCTGCCAGCGGTAAATCTGCCAGAGTATAGACAGACTCACCTCGCAAATTGAGAATTTCAGTACGCCGAGGAAAGCGTCCTAAGGGAACCTGATAGGAAAAAGGACGATGGGTGGTGACCACTTTTAACCACTGGCCATTAGGAGAAGGCGAAAAGCTTCTGAATAAGCCTGCTTCGGTCAGAGGCGTTTGTTCTCCAGTAAGCGTCACTCGCACCAGCTGAGCGGTGAGGTAGTACTCTAACAGCGCCTCATCATGAGGATTTTCTAACAGATTGGTATAGGTACGAGCTGGAGCGACGCGGCCCAGATTCTCTTCAATAATGGGCCCGACAGGAAGCGGGGGCGCACTGGGCGCCGGACCTTCCTGCGTGCGGACTTTGCACACGAGCGTATTGTCCGGTAACCATTGCACAACGCTGCCGTTAGTGGCATTGAGAATGGGGCCTGTGAGCGATCGCGCATCGCCACTCTCTATATCCAGCACCCAAAGACTAATACCGCTTTTCCCAGTCTCGCTTTTCCCAGTCTCGCTTTTACCAGTCTCGCCTTTTTCAGTACTGCTTTTCTCTTCATCAACCGAAGCAATGCCAGTATGTGTCAGCGTAAAAGAGAGATACTGGCCGCACTTGGACCAGCTGAGATTACGAATACGAGGAGTCGGCGGAAGCGCCACAGGGCGAGCAGTTTTTTCTTCCCGGCGGCGAATGGCGATCGCGCTGTAATAGCCCGCTTTAGCCGGTCCCCAAGTGTCAGGATTTATCTGAATCCCAGCCAAAGCAACCTTAGGCAGCGTCAACTCCGCAATCGGGATCAGCGTTGACTGCGACAGCTCAACAATCCACTCCGAATTCGGCGAAAAGGCAACAACGGGTAGCTTGGGCGCTTCTAACATAGAAGCAATCGGCTCAGGGGGAGTTTGCCACGTGTCCTGAGCGGGAAGAGCCATAAGAAGAAAAAGAGTAAAGAACCAAAAACTAAAACAGAGAGCTATCCCAATACGTGGGCAAGGTCTCAGCAGCTACCATACCGCAGGTTGAGACAGGCTCAACGCCACGAGACGCTCACCACCAAAAAAGAATAAGCGAAAAAGCCGATCAAAAAGAGCGCCTCGGGAACATCCAAGGCGCTCTTTTACAGGAATGATTAGTCTTCTTCAAACTCGTCCATAGAAGGACAGGTACAGATTAGGTTGCGATCGCCATACGCCTGATCAATCCGATTAACCGACGGCCAAAACTTGCGATCGCGTGTCCACTGCGTCGGAAACACGCCTACCTCACGAGAATAAGACCGCGTCCAGTCACTCACCAGATCAGCCGTCGTGTGCGGCGCGTGCAATAGCGGACTGTCTTCAGCTGCGATCGCCCCAGACTCAATCTGTTTGATCTCTTCGCGGATGGCAATCATCGCATCACAAAATCTATCCAGCTCGCTGAGCGACTCACTCTCGGTAGGCTCCACCATAATCGTGCCAGCCACCGGCCAAGACATCGTCGGCGGATGGAAGCCATAGTCAATCATGCGCTTAGCAACATCATCTACATTCACATGCGCACTCTTTTTGAACCCACGCAAATCCACAATGCACTCGTGAGCCACTAAGCCGCTACTGCCCTTGTACAAAATGTCGTAATGGCCTTCCAAGCGCTTAGCAATGTAGTTCGCACTCAAAATCGCGACTTCACTCGCCTGCTTCAGCCCATCGGGCCCCATCATTTGAATGTACATCCAAGAAATAGGCAAAATGCTGGCGCTCCCCCAAGGTGCAGCAGAAACCGCACCAATCGCCTGCTCACCGCCTGTTTTTACCAGCGTATGCCCTGGCAAAAACGGTACCAAATGCGCGGCCACGCCAATCGGGCCAACCCCCGGACCACCCCCACCATGAGGAATACAAAAAGTCTTGTGGAGGTTCAAATGGCACACATCCGCGCCAATATCACCCGGGCTACACAAACCCACCTGGGCGTTCATATTCGCGCCATCCATATACACCTGACCGCCGTGCGTGTGAACAATCTCACACACCGCTTTAATGCTCTCTTCAAAAACACCGTGAGTAGACGGATAGGTCACCATCAGCGCAGCCAGATTCTCCCGATGTTTCTGGGCTTTAGCCTCCAAATCGGCAACATCAATGTTGCCCTCATCATCACACTTCACCGCCACCACCTTCATTCCCGCCATCACCGCACTCGCAGGGTTAGTACCATGGGCAGACTGCGGAATCAGACAGATGTTGCGGTGCGTATCGCCCCGAGACTCGTGATATTGGTGAATCACCAACAAGCCAGTATACTCGCCTTGCGAACCCGCATTGGGCTGGAGAGAAATCCCTGCAAAGCCCGTAATATCGCTCAGCCAGTCTTCTAACTGCGTAAAGAGGGTTTGATAGCCTTGGGTTTGAGCCAGCGGCGCAAAGGGATGAATTTGCCCAAACTCTGGCCACGTAATAGGCACCATCTCAGCGGTGGCGTTGAGCTTCATAGTGCAAGAGCCCAGCGGAATCATGGCATCTGCCAAGGACAGATCCTTCTTTTGCAGGCTATATAGGTAGCGCAACAGCTCTGTTTCACTGTGGTACTGATTGAACACCGGGTGAGTGAGATAGTCAGAGGTGCGCTCAAACGCGTTGGGGAGGCTCTCGATTCTTAAGGAATCCAAAGTTGGCGGAGTGCGATCGCCCGCGAAAATCTCCAACAGCTCTACTAGCTGTTCAACACCTGTGGTCTCATCGAGTGAAATACCCAGCGTCTGCGTTTTATCACCTTTGGCAGCATCCACCCGCAAATTAATCCGCCGCTCGGCCGCACGAACCAAGATATCCGCCGTTTGCTCGTTGGTCGTCACCGTCAGCGTATCGAAAACAGGATCGCTACCCAACGGATAACCAAGCCTCCTAAGGCCGTCAGCCAAGGCTGATGTCAGGGTATAAATGCGATTAGCAATGCCTTTAAGGCCAACAGGACCGTGGTAAACCGCATAGGTGCTGGCAATAATCGCCAGCAAAACCTGAGCGGTACAAATGTTGCTCGTCGCGGAGTCGCGGCGGATGTGCTGCTCGCGGGTCTGCAAGGCTAAGCGAAGGGCAGGGGCACCGTTACTATCTTTCGAAAGCCCAATCAAGCGACCGGGCAGCTTACGGGCATAGGCTTGCTTAGTGGCAAAGTACGCCGCATGAGGGCCACCATAGCCTAGCGGAACCCCAAATCGCTGCGTATTCCCCACCGCAATATCCGCGCCAAATTCACCCGGTGCCTTGAGAAGGGTAAGGCTCATCAAATCGGCAGCCACCGTGACGATAGCACCTGCCTCATGGGCCTGCTCAATAAAAGAGGTGTAGTCAAAAATGGCACCGTCAGTGGCAGGGTACTGAAGCAGCGCGCCGAAGTAAGGATCGCCCTGCGAGAGATTATCATTGCGATGGTTGCCAACAACCACATCTATCCCTAACGGACGGGCGCGTGTCTTAATCACATCAATCGTCTGCGGATGACAGGCAGAGGACACCCAAAATCGCTTAGCAGCCTTAGCCGCTTTATTTTTGCACAGGCCGTAGCTCATACTCATCGCTTCAGCAGCAGCTGTGCCTTCGTCTAGCAGCGAAGAGTTGGCAATTTCTAGTCCGGTCAAATCCGTAATCATCGTTTGATAATTTAACAAGGCTTCCAAGCGGCCCTGCGAAATTTCTGGCTGATACGGTGTGTACTGGGTGTACCACCCCGGATTTTCTAAAATATTGCGCTGAATAACCGGCGGCGTCACACAGCTGGAATACCCCAAGCCAATATAGCTACGGTAAACCTGATTTTGCTTTGCAATCCCCGCAATTTTTGCTAAAGCGGCCGTTTCGCTCAGGGCATCATTGACTGCCAAGGGCCTATCCGCCCGAATCCCTGCAGGAACCGCCGCCGCCATGAGTTCATCTACCGTATCAAAGCCAAGGATGGTGAGCATCTTGCCCACTTCTTCAGCCGTCGGGCCCAAATGACGGTTGGCAAACCGGTCCGAGGCTAAGTGCGAAGTCCAAAAGTCGTCATGGCCGTCATCATGGCCGTCATCATGGCCGTCATCATGGATAGAGCCATTAGCTTGGCCATTGAAAGGACTGACCTGAGCGCCATTAGACTGACTGGACACTGAGCCGCCCTTATCAGCAACGCTAGCTGTTGCAGTAAGACCCTCAGAAGACGGAGCGGTTTGATCGTATGACATAGCAACAGGAGTAAGCAGCAGGGAAAACAGACCTAGAGTGCGATCGCGATTACGGACCTCGCGACAGCGTAGTCTCAATTATCGTGTAACAAAGTCCTTAGTATTGTGTAATAAAAGACGTTGCACTGTCATTAATAGCTTTGCTCTTAATCAAGAAAAGAGCGTCATACCTCTGCCATCCAACAACGAATGCCTTCAGACAGATACCCCAAGACAAATGCCCCAAGACAAATGCCCCAAGACATAGGTTCTCCTAATCTTGGGGCATTCGCCATTTCATTTGTTTTGGAAACCACCGAATAAACTAAACACAACCAAGCAACGACTTCTCAAGCATCCGCCGCACTCAGCAGCTAGTCAGCTTCGCCTTCAACTTGAGCTTGGTATTCCTCGGCAGAAAGGGTTTCCTCTAGCTCTGAAAGATCCTCTGCGCGGACTTTAATCAGCCAGCCCTCCACATAGGGATCATTGGCAATGTCTTCAGGAGATTCAATCAGCGCATCGTTACGCTCCAACACAGCGCCGTTAATGGGCGATTTTAGATCTTCAACCGCCTTCACCGATTCAATCGTGCCAAAATTCTCGCCCTTTTCGACCGCATCCCCAATGTCGGGCAGCTCCAAAAACACCACATCACCCATTTGATCGACAGCAAAGGCTGTAATGCCCACAGTGACAATTTTTTCATCATCATCCACCCGAGCATATTCGTGAGTGTCCAAATATTGCAGGTCTTCGGGGTAGTCAAATGCCATCTTGTTTCCTCAAAAGTAACGTCACAGCAGAGGGATTATGTCATAGTGTCGCAGCAGTTTGCGAGTGAGGCAACCACCCGCTCGCCCTACAGATTCAAGGACGAGCAGATTCAAGGACAAATTTGAGCCCCTCAGGCCGAGCGCCGTCGAAGCCTATTTACTGGCCTTATAAAAGGGGCGCTTCACCACCGTTGCAGGAAAGGTTTTATTGCGAATACTCACTTCCAAAGTTTGTCCAGCTTTAGCCAAAGCAGGCGGTACATAGCCTAGTGCCACTGGGTAGCCCAGCGTTGGGGAAAGCGTTCCACTCGTCACAATACCCACAGGCTCGCCTCCGCTCAAAATCGGATAGTCGTGCCGAGCAATATTGCGACCGTCTAAGGTAATGCCCACAAAACGACGATCCAACCCTTTGGCCTTTTGCGTTTCTAAGGTCTCTCGACCGATAAAGTTTTCAGCCTTATCTAAATGCACCAGCCAACCGAGTCCGGCTTCTAACGGCGTGATGTCATCGTTAATGTCCTGACCATACAGCGCCATAGAAGCTTCCAGCCGCAGGGTATCTCTAGCGCCCAGGCCACAGGGCACTACGCCCATATCCATCAGGTTTTTCCAAACTAACGCGGCTGCCGCAACCGGCACCATCACTTCAAAACCGTCTTCTCCGGTGTAGCCCGTCCTCGCAAAAAAAGCCGGATGACCCAGCAGCTCTCCCGTGAGGTGGTTGTAGCGCGGTAAAGACAGCAGATCCTCTTCTGGGCAAAGCTGCTGAAGCTTCGCGGTCGCCTCTGGCCCCTGAATCGCTATCAGCGTCTGTTCTCTAGACAAATCTCTCAGCTCAACCGTCTCAAATAAATGGGCCTGTATCCAGGTTTTGTCTTTATCCGTCGTCCCGGCATTCACAATTAGCGCGATGGTTTCTTGCCCTTCTTTTTGGCCCTGATGGTAAACGATAAGATCGTCAATGATGCCGCCTTTTTCATTGAGCAAAACAGTGTATTGCGCTTTGCCCTCGCTCAGCTTAGATAAGTCCGAAGGCACTAATAACTGAAGCTGGGCAATCACATCGGGCCCCGTGAGCACAAACTTGCCCATATGGGAGATATCAAAAGCACCGGCACTTTGCCGCACAGCTTGGTGTTCCTGACGAATACCGCTGAACTGCACAGGCATTTCCCAGCCAGAAAAGCCCGTCATTCGAGCATTCTGCTCCAGGCAAAGGTCGTACAGAGGAGTGCGAAGCAAAGAGGCCATAGCAGTTTGAAGAAAGGTCGATAGGGGTATTTTGAGAAGGCACTTGGCAATAGCCGAAGCGCACAATGACTGTGCAGAGTGACTGTGCAGAGTGACTGTGCAGAGTGACTGTGCAGAGCTTGGAAATGGATGAGATGGGAGCAAATGAGACTGAGGCCAATGAAACTTGGCATTGGCAGCTAAAAGCCTTATTGCCAGAGCCCTTATTGCCAGAGTCCTTATTGCCAGAGTCCTTATTTATTAAACAGGCTACTTGAAGAGCATTCACACTCCAAAACAGTTTACTCAGTGCTTACACAGAGCGTTAGCCACATATTATTAGCTTGAAGTTCGGCCAGCTCGTCTTCTCAATAGCAGGGTTACCTCAGTAATTATGTGGAATAACGAGTGATTTTTTTAACCACTGTCAGCGGGAGATTACAGGAAAATCGTGGTGAGTGATAGAACATTATCAGGCAATCGATTGGCAGGTAGCTGGATAAGTACGGTTCAAAGTGTAATGGGCTCTCGCCCACATAAGCCAAGCTTTGTCATATTCGATATTGGCCAAAGCGGCGGCATGGTGCTTTCAAAATGGTTTGAGGCGCATGAAACCATTACCTTTCAGGAAGATATTTTGTCGCAGACGGTGCGGTTTCCTCGCATGAGTGTGTATCAAAGGGTACGCCAAAGTAACGGTAAGGTGTACGGATTTAATGTATCGGTAGAGCAGCTGCGGCAGGTACAGCGATTGGCAGACCCCAACCAGTTTTTGCAGGATTTGCATCGCGGCGGCTGCCGGGTCATTTATTTACATCGGCGAGATATGCTGCGTCATGCGATCGCCACTCTCAAGGCTTACAGCATCAACTGTCGATTCGACGCCGCCGAGCCCACGGTTCGCCCAGGCAAGTTCACCGTAGACGTCAGTGAACTACTCGCCTGCCTCCAATACTTAGACAATCAGCGCGTAGAAGCAAAGGCCATTTTGCAGGAGGTGCCCCACGCTACCTTGACCTACGAAGACGACCTCATGGACCCCAATAGCCATATAGGCACCGCTGAAAAACTCTCTACCTTTTTAGGAATTGACCACATAAACCCTATCGGCAGCACCCTAAAGCTCGTTCACCAGCAGCTTACCGACATTGTTACTAACTACGATGAACTCTGTGAAGGCTTGGCTGACTCAGATTATGCCTATTTACTCACAAGCAACCGCCATCTGATGACGCTTTAGCAGCCAAATTCAAAAAACCGTTTTAGAGCCCATCCCCTCAAAAAGCACAAAAGCACTCTGTTCCACACAAAAATCCCGCAAGAGCAAACTTTCTCCTACGGGATTTTTGTCATGTCATTGGTCAAAAGCGGGAGCACCAGACAGCTTAGCTCTGCAAAAAGCCCAGGCAAAAAGCCCAGGCAAAAATGGCTAAGGCGATTGCCGGATTGGGGCCAGCATCCTTATAGATTGGGGCTACAGGTCGCCTAACCACTAGGTGTGAAGCTTTCTGACAAACATAAATCTTGAGCTGCCACATCTCTCGCCAGTTTATCTGACCATGGATTGATATGTCGTGATCGCGGTTCAATCACTCTAATCATTCAAGCGGTTGATTAAAGCAGTGAAGCAGGGTCAAACGTAGGCGGCAAAAGCACTGTATCGACAACATGAATGACACCATTGTCTGCAATCACATCTGGCTGAACAACATTGGACTCACCATTGACGATAACGCCAGCAGCATCCACAGCCACTTCGACTTCACTCCCTTCTACCGTACCAATCGTACCGGCTTCAATGTCAGCAGAAGGAACCGCGCCTGCAACAACGTGGTAAGCCAAGATTTGACCGAGTGCTTCCTGGTTCTCAGGCTTTACAAGCTTTTCAACGGTGCCTTCAGGCAGGGAAGCAAAGGCTTCGTCAGTAGGCGCAAATACCGTATAGGGGCCCTCTCCATCAAGCGTTTCTTCTAGGCCAGCAGCCTGAACAGCAGCAACTAGCGTATCAAATGAGCCATTCGCACTCGCCACATCCACGATGGACTCACCACCTTCAGCAGCGGTCGCGGTGTCTTCGGGCATCGTATCAGGAGCAACCTCACCGGTTACCTCACCGTCCAAACCTTCTGCAGGAAGTTCAGCGGTGATGTCTTGATCTGCATCTGCAACGGTATCAGTACCGCAAGAAACGGCAACGGGCAGAATCAAAAGGGCCGCTGCAATGCCAGCAAACTTGTTGGCAGAGCGCTTGCTAAAAGAAGAGTTAGGGGCTAAAAAACGCATAGTTTTCGGTAAATTAACAACTAGAAAGACAGCAGGTGCTAAACCTCATTTTTTCTCTGAAGATGCACATCAGATGGGTTAACTGTCTACGGTTTGGATTAAAGAAAACGAAAGTTAACACTCTTCCCATGCTTTGGTTACAGATTTGTAATGCGGGTTGGGGAACCTGGGCAAGAACGTTACCAGGAGGGCCCTTAGGGAGAAATAAATTCATCAAATCTTTTTGATTAAATCAGGATGGTTGAAGTCTCTATCGGAAAAAGCAAGTAACTGAAGTGGAGATGACATGAGAACTTGGTAGGAATGAGAAGAGCCAGCAAGGGAGTTGACGGGTATGCACGTGTTATTCGTAGAAGATGAGCCTAAGATTGCCAGCTTTGTCGAAGTGGGCTTAAAAGAGCATGGCTTTGTTGTGGACTATTGCGACCATGGCGATATCGCCTACGAAAAAGCGCTCGGCAACGAATACGATGTGATTTTGCTCGACATTATGATGCCAGGGAAAGACGGCCTGTTTATCCTTAAGCACTTACGGCAAGCAGGCCGCAACACCCCAGTTATTTTGCTCACAGCGCGCAACGAGCTAGACGATCGCTTGCAGGGATTAAATCTGGGCGCAGATGACTACATTGCTAAGCCCTTTTTTGTTGAAGAGCTGGTCGCACGAATGCAGGCCGTCGTCCGTCGCAGCGTGGGCGAACGGCAAAACTTAGTTACCGTAGGGCCGTTTAAACTCGATAAGCTCACGCGTACGGTTACTTGCGAGCTAGAAGGCGACCCACAGGCCGTAGAGCTAACGACGCGAGAGTTTAACCTGTTGGAGTATTTGATGCGATCGCCCGGCAGAGTCTTCACCCGCACCCAAATGCTAGAGCACGTTTGGGGCTACGACTTTAACCCCAGCACAAACGTGGTAGACGTATGCATTCAGCGCCTGCGCAAAAAAATAGATATCAAAGGACAAGGCCGCTGGATTGAAAGCGTACGCGGCGTAGGCTATCGCTTCCGGCAAGCAGAGTAAACGAATATGCAACAGTTGGATTTCCTTACGGCCATGGGCGAATCATTTAGTGAGTGTGTGTGTCCGCCCGTTCCTTTTGAAGACGCGAGCCCTCATGAGTGTTGTGAAGTGATTTGTGGTGTGTTGGGAGAGGCGGTATCGCCAGAGAGGCTAGCTGCATTAGACAAAACCAAGCTCGTTTTGCTGGCAAAGGCTTTTGGCAAGTATTTTGAGTCACCGGCACCAACGACTCAGCAAATTCAAAAGGCGATCGCAGCCACAATTTATCGATGCCCGGTAAAGTCTAAAGAAAAAGATGCGTGAGGTTGATAGCCGAGCGCTTTCGAGATTTAATACACCTTGTTCACACTTACAATAAATGCCGGAAGTTATGATTATTGTTAGAAAGCGCTGAGCTGAAATTATGACGACAGTAGATTGCCCATTTCTGATGCCAGTGGGCAGAAAACCTACCGCACCTACCGCACAGTCTCAGGAAATAAACAATCTGCTGGAAAAACAGCCGGACAGGCGTTAGATACGCTCGTGGCTGAGTTAGGTGAAACGAACTTTAGCGCGCTGCTGGTCATCCAGGACTTTCAGCCAGACCCGTTTTTTAATCAGCAACAGCAAGAAAGGCCCTTGGGAAAAGCATTTTCAAGCAGATGTTGAGTCTGGAAAAGTTGCTGGAATCACCCCAATCGGCAAAGTAACCGTTGAGAGCTTTGAGATGAACAGCGACTCTCAGGTAATTGCCAGACAACTATGGATTCAGCTAGGGCTTTTTCCATGGAGAGAATTCGTTGTTAAGGAGATCATTGAGTGAACCTAGGCTCTTTTCGCTTACGAATTGCGCTGTTGTCGGTGGCCTTAGCAGGCGGAGCGCTCGTAGGGTTTGGCCTAGTGGCTTGGCGGCTGATATATGGCGCAAAGGTCGGCAGCTTAGATGCAAAGCTGGGCGGACAACTCCAGCGAATGGTCGCCCGTACAGATGGCTCAGGGTTAACGCGATCGCCCGAATGGTGGAAAACCTTTAACCAAGAACTCCCGCGCGGACTAGAAACCCAAGTCGATACGCCCATCACCTTGCTGGCAGTCGATGAACGAGGAGCGACCATTCACTATTCTGTCCGAGAAGCGCAGCTGGGCGATGTCACCCTAGAGCTGGGCACCATTCTCACAGCAGTTTCCCAAACCATCGCAGATAAAGGCATCACGGTAGAAGCGGCAACCGATAACAGCCCAGGCAAAATTGTTACGCAAGTCTCTACCCAAACCACCGCAACCGGCAGCTGGCGAATTGGAGTCGTGAATGTGGAGTCGGGCCAGGGCGCGATCGCTGTAAGCCTGCAAACCATCGACCAGGACATGGCCGTCATTCGCAACATCTTTTTAGTGGCGATTCCTAGCACACTGCTCACCATTGCAGGGGGGGCTTGGATCCTGGCAGGGAGCGCGCTGCGGCCAGTGCGCAAGCTTACGAACGTGATTAAACAGGTTACCGCCAAGGGCCTCGATCAACAGGTACCCGTCGGCAGCGCAGACGTGGAATTTGTTGAACTCATTGAAGTGTTTAATAAAATGCTGACCCGGCTAGAACGTAGCTTTAAGCAGTCTTCTCGCTTCAGTGGCGATGCGGCCCATGAGCTAAAAACACCGCTGGCAATTTTGAGAGGCGAGTTAGAGCTGGTGATGCAGCAAGCAGAACCCGGCTCTGACTTGCAGCAAAGCCTTAGCAAGCTGATGGACGAGGTGTCACGGCTCAGTAACATTGTGCGCAAGCTGCTACTGCTCTCGCTAGCCGATGCCGGACAAATTAGCCTGCGACAAGCCAAAGTCAACATAGAAGAAATTTTAGAGGTGCTGGTAGAAGATGTAGAGCTGTTGGCCCCCGACTTACCCGTCACCGTAACACTTGCAAAACAAGCGTTAGGCGTCCGAGGCGATCGCGACCTGCTCACTCAAGTACTACAAAACATGATCGACAACGCCGTCAAATACAACTTGCCAGAAGGCTCGCCCAACCGGTGGCTCACCATCGCATGTAAACAGCAAACGGGCAAACAGCAAACAAGCAAACAATCGGTAAAACAGGTGCTCGTGACCGTGACCAATGCCTCGCAAACCCTTCCAGAAGAAGATCGCGATCGCATTTTTGACAGGTTCTACCGAGGCGATCCCTCCCGCAATCGCAAACGAGAAGGCTTTGGCCTAGGCTTGAGCTTATCGCGCGAGATCGCCCGTGCCCACGGCGGTGACCTGACACTCGATAAAACCATTTCAGGGCAAACGGCCTTTACCCTGACGCTACCAGCTGAGTAACAGCGCACTCTACTACAGCGCTATGACCAAACCATATAACCCACTACGATAACAACCTCAAAAAGGACAGCATCCAGCCAAACCATCCTGTGAATGTCTGTTACCGTAAGGGATGACAATATCTTTGATCGCCCATGCCCGTTACTGCGCCCCAGTCATCTTCAGCTGACAACACGTCACTAGATAGCCACCAACCCCAACCCTGGCATCAGGCATTAGCGCAGCCCGCAAAAGAGTTTGGGCCAGCCTCACTCAAGGTTGTAACTGGACAGATTCCGGCAGGATTACGCGGCGCATTTTACCAAAATGGAACCGGACGATTGCAGCGAGGCACTCAGCCCGTCGGCCACTGGTTCGATGGAGATGGGGCGATTTTAAGCGTCGGTATTACGGATGCGGGGGCAACGGGCACCTATCGCTACGTGCAAACTGAGGGCTATCAACGAGAGGAGGCCGCCGGTAAATTTCTGTATGGCAACTACGGCATGCAGTATCCCGGCCCGCTGTGGGAGCACATCACAGGCTTAATTAAAGGCACTAGCGTAAAAAACGCCGCAAATACGTCTGTGCTAGCCCTAGAAAATAAGCTCTTGGCACTGTGGGAAGCCGGCAATCCTCACAGTTTAGACCTAGAAACTTTAGAGACCTTTGGCAAGGACTCTTTGGGCTGGCTAAAGGGCGCAGAACCATTTTCAGCACATCCTCTGCGAGATCCACTCAGCGGTGAAATTTACAGCATCGGGGTAGATCCGATGTGTAATTTGTCTTTGTACCGATGCGATCGCCACTGCAATCTGATTAAAAAGAGCAAAATCGCCCTAAAAGACGTGCCCTTAGTCCATAGCTTCGTGATGGCAGGGCCCTACTTAGTCTTTCTCATTTCACCTTTGAAAGTGAATATGTTGCCACTGCTGTTAAACCAGCAAAGCTATGCAGAGTCTGTTGAGTGGGTAGGCGATCGCGGCACACGCATCCTAGTAATTGATCGTGAGAGCTTAGAGATTGTCTCTGAAAGCCGTGCTGAGCCCTGGTTCCAGTGGCACTATGGCAACGCCTGCGTTGAGCCCGACGGCATGGTGCGAATGGACTTCGCCCGGTTCGATGACTTTACCAGCATCAACGAAGTGCTTAAAGAAGTCCCGACCGGACGCATGACAACAACGGCCTATGGCCGGCTGTATCAGCTGCGGCTAAACCCGAAAACAGGCCGTATTATCAGTAACGAGTGTGTACTAGAAAGAGACTGTGAGTTTCCTCAAGTTCCGGCGGCGAAAGTCTCTTTGCCCTGGCAACACACCTATGTGCTCATGCATCGAGCCGGCGTTACGACGGGGCAAGACTGGTTTGGCGCCATCGGAAAGTTTGACTATGAAACTGGTCAGCTCACACAGACTGATTTAGGAGAAGGTTACTACGGCAGCGAACCGCTACACGTCGCAGATGGGCTCAATGCCGAACAAGGGTGGCTGCTAATCGTGGTGTACAACTCAGTCGCTGAGCGTAGCGAGCTGTGGATTTTAGAGGATGAAAGATTGGAGCTAGCCTGTAAAATCGCCTTACCGGGAACAGTTCCACTCGGGTTCCACGGCACCTGGAAAGCGGCATAAAGACGGCTATTTCAAAGTCGCGATCGCTGGCAAAAGAAATTCGAATGTGAGATTAGGTAAAGTATGGGATCTAATCGGTCGATAGCGGGAAAAAGACTGCTCGTAAAAGCCAAGCGCGCGGTGAGAGACGGGCGAGCCTTGCAAAGTGCCTTAATAGGACTGAGCGTGACGGCAGCAGCCGTGTGCGTGTTGCTATTGGTGCGATCGCGTGAAAAAGTCCAGGTTATCAAACTCGCCACGGGCGGTAACACCGGCGAATACTACGCCTTTGGAGAAGCGATCGCCGAAGTCACGCAAAAACACACGCCGAATATTCAAATTCAGGTGGTAGAGGCGCCGGGCTCACAGCAAAACATGGACGACGTAAACACACGCAAAGTGGATTTGGCCTTGGTGCAAAGTGATACGCCGGTACAGCCTTCAGTGCGTGCGATCGCGCAGCTTTACCCAGAGCTATTTCACCTCATTGCCAACGACACTGCCAACATTACCTCCATGGCAGATCTCAAAGGCAAACGCATCGCCCTAATGCCAGCGGGCAGCGGCTCCTACGAACTCTTTTGGCCCTTAGCCGCTCACTACGGCCTCTACGAAAAAGACTTTAGCGCCACGCCTATGAGTGCCAAAGCTGCCCACGAAGCCCTGCTGGCAGAGGAGGTTGACGCACTCTTTAGAATTATCGGCTTAGGCAATCTGGCTGTCGGAGAACTGCTGCAAACCTCAAAATTTGAGCTGGTGCCCATTCAACAAATCGGCGCACTTCAGCTCACACAACCCTACTTAGAGTCCACCGTCATTCCCCAGGGCAGCTACAACGGCAGCCTCCCGATTCCTCAGCAGGACTTACCCGTCATCGCCGTCAGCGCCCTGCTTGTCGCCAACGAAAAGGTAGACCCTGAAATTATCAAAGCCATCACCAAAGTGCTTTACGAGCACCGAAACGAACTCATCACCGTCAACCCCAGAGCCGCCAGTATCCAGTCTCCCGAAGCGAGCCAAAACTTAGGCTTTCCCCTACACGAGGGCGCAAAAGCCTACTACGCCCAAGACAATCCACCCTTTTTTGTCCAGTATGCCGAGACTATGGGCTTGTTGCTCTCGCTCAGCATTCTAACCTTCTCAGGGGTATGGCAATTTCGCCTGTGGCTCATCGGACATCAAAAGAACCGAGCCGACGACTACAATTTAGAAATCCTGGCTCTCATAGATAAATTAGAACAAGCAACAACCCTCGAAGACTTACAGCAGTTGAGACAAGACCTATTTTCCATTTTGAGACAGGTTGTCATCGACTTAGATATCGATAAAATCTCCCCAGAATCTTTTCAGTCATTCACCTTTCCCTGGGAAGTCGCCATGACCACGCTGCATCATCAGGAAATGGTACTGCACCGTTCTGAAAAAACAGTTCCCCCCAAGCACAAGTCTCTGCAAACCACCTTAAAGGAAATAACCGAATGACTGCTCACCAACGCACACAAAGCGGCTGGCCCCTTGTTTCGGTGAGTATAACCGGCGCTTTATCCGTATTAACTGCCAGCGCGCTACTACACGGCTGTGGCACAGCAACTCAACTGGCAACTCAACCCGCACAGCAAACTGCGTCCGAGACAACCTTTCCTAACAAAACAACTGAACCCACAACGCCCACAGAACAGGCTACAGAACAAGCCACAGAAGAGCAGGCCACCAACCTATCCCCTGCGACCCTCACCCCGCAAGAGCGTAAAGTGGCCGAACAACTCGCAAGTATAGGGATCGATAATCCCCAATCGACCAAAGCATTCCTAGCCCAACTCCGCTCAGCTGCTGATAACAAAGATCAGCAAGCCATCGTCAACCTAGTAAGCTATCCGTTCAGCACCTACGATGCCGGAGCCCTGCTAAAAACTTACCAGTCTTCTGACGAACTCTTAAACGACTTTGACCAGGTCGTGACTCCACCTGTGCTAGAAGCTATGAGCAAAGCTGACTATTCAACCCTGTTTGCCAATTACCAGGGCATGATGATTGGCAACGGTGAACTCTGGGTCAATCAAATCGACTCAGACCTAAAAATCATAGCCATCAACAGCCGTTGAGGATCCATAATTATCGACCAACAGTTATCGACCAACAGTCATCGACCAACAGTCATCGGCCAACAGTTACCAGCCATCATAAAACGCCATCACATACGCAACAAAATAGGCAATGACCACACCTAACAAATACAACGCCAGCACCACAAACAAATCAATGAGGTAGGTAACCAACAAGGCCCGATAGAGCTTTGAGCCTCCCTGACGGAATAGACCTTCCCAGGCGTACCATTTGCCATCGATATAAGCAGCCGCAAAGAGCGCAGTCAAAGGAAATACAAACCACGCACTGGCGCCCGCATAGCCAACCATCACAATCACGACAACCAGCGCTAGGCTAAGCCAAGGTTTCAAAGATTGCATAAAAAACGAAAACTCTCCAAATGCCTTCAAAGAGACTATCAAAAACATTAACGTGCTGTGAGCTATTGCTTACAGCACGTTAATTAGGCTAACAGTGAATTAGGCTAACAGAAGAGTCACCACCAGCAAAGTCTTTCTTCAAAAGAGTCTAGTGCTTTTGACTCAATCGCAAGCTTACTTATTAGGCTGAGGCGTCATGCGTAGGTAAGGCTTCACTTCAGTGACACCCTTGGGAAACTGCTTCTTCGCATCTTCAGTAGAAATAGAAGGAACAACAACGCAGTCGCCGCCATCTTTCCAGTTACCGGGAGTCGCCACCTTGTGATAGTCAGTGAGCTGCAAGGAGTCAATCACACGCAAAATCTCATCGAAGTTGCGGCCTGTGCTAGCAGGATAGGTAATGGTGAGACGGATTTTTTTGTTGGGGTCAATCACAAATACAGAGCGCACCGTTAGGGTGTTACCTGCATCGGAGTTTGGCTGAAGCATGCCGTAAAGGGTGGCTACTTTTTTATCATCGTCAGCCAAAATGGGATAGTTGACGCTCGTGTTTTGAGTTTCGTCAATGTCCTTGATCCAGCCCTGGTGAGACTCAACGCCATCTACGCTAAGCGCAATGGTTTTGACATTGCGCTTTTTGAACTCGTCTTGAAGGGTGCCGACAAGACCTAGCTCAGTGGTGCAAACAGGGGTGTAGTCAGCAGGGTGAGAAAAAAGTACAACCCAGCTATCGCCTGCCCAGTCATGAAAGTTGATGTCGCCCATAGAGGACTTTTGAGAAAAGTCTGGAGCGATGTCGCCTAGTTGAAGTGCCATGTTTAAAAGGTGTCCTAATCGATATCCTAAGTGGTTGATTTGCGCGAGGGTTCGCTGTGGTACCTATTGCAGTAGAGTGCCGACAGCTTGTGAAATTTTACTGATAAACCGATTGCCGCAACCTAAGGTCTACAGAAAACTTCTCAGTCATAACTTCGCTTGAACCATTTCGCTTTAGGTATGCTATTTTGCCACAATCCCCGGTATTCCGATGGGAGTTTGGTAGATTTTTTAATAATGTGGCTTTCAATGCCTTCCACAAACAGTACAGCCAGCGAACAAAGGAACACGGAAGCGTTACAGAAACTCATCAGATAACCCCAACAATAAAGCCGTAATGCTCCCAGCAACACAAATTTCACCGGAGGCAATCAGCGTGAAAGCCTCGGTCACCGGCTTTAAAACGACTTCAATGTCTTCAGTGGCATCTAAATTTTGCACGCTCACCGGCTCTACATTGCTCGCTTTGAATAGATGAATTCGGTTGTTTTGCTTAACCGGATTATTGTAAAAAGTCGCAATCTGCGTCCAGTCTTCGGAACCATAACCGGTTTCTTCTGCTAGCTCACGTTTGGCCACCGCTAGCGGCGCTTCGCCCGCGTCAAACGTACCGGCAGGCAGCTCCAGTAATACCTGACCGACACCGTGCCGGTACTGACGCACAAAAACAATATGACCATCGGCAGTCAGTGGTAGCACCGTGGCAATATCAGGCCGCAAGCTCACAAAGTAATCGTCAATAATGTGACCATTCGGCAAAGCGACCGTATCCTGCCGAAGGCGATACCAGCGCTGGTCTACCACCATTTTGGTGGTGATGGTGGTCCACTTTTCAATCGGACCTTTATCCATCGGACCTTTATTAGTGGGGCTATTGGGACCGTGTGCAGGTGTAGGCTGGCTCATAACGGTTTCATCGTTGTCAAGGTGTGTTTATCGCGCTTTTATGCTGGAGAGCATAGCGGTATTATTGACCCATAGCTCACGTGTTAGACGAACCCATGGCAGATACTCCCGCTAGCAAAGTCCTGCTTGTAGATGATGAACCCGGCCTTAGAGAGTCAGTGCAGGCATACTTGGAAGACAGCAAGTTTGAAGTGCGGGTAGCCAGCAACGCAGCAGAAGGCTGGGACATGCTGCAAAAGGAAATGCCCAACGTGCTGATTTCCGACATTATGATGCCACAGGTAGACGGCTACCAGTTTCTAAAGCAGGTCCGTGAGGATGCTAGGTTTCAGGCGCTGCCGGTGGTGTTTTTGACCGCACGTGGAATGACGAGCGATCGCATTCAAGGCTACAAGGCCGGCGCAGACGCCTACCTCGCCAAACCCTTCGACCCCGAAGAACTCGTCGCCATCCTCAACAGCCTGATTGACCGCCGTGCGGCCCAAGCACCCGAGGCTTCCGGCACGCCAGACATTGCCACCATGGCTAGGCAAATTGAAGAAATCAAGGCCTTGCTAACGCAGCGCGGCAGCATGATTAAGCAAAACAACAGCGGCATTAAAATTGACTTTACGCCTCGCGAGCAAGACGTATTGGACCTAGTAGCCGAAGGCCTAATGAACAAAGAAATCGCCAGCCGCTTGGGCACGACGGTACGCAACGTAGAAAAGTACGTGAGCCGTCTATTTGGAAAAACGGGCACAAACAGTCGCACTGAACTGGTGCGCTATGCCTTAGAAAATGGGCTAGTGACAACTTAGAGATAACGCTTTAGAAGTGCGTGATATTTTCTGAGAGCAGCACTGGCAATGGATGTTTTTTTGAACTGTGATACTGCGTACCCGTCCAAGACGAATAATTTGACTTAGCCGTTGTTCAAAACCATCTACTTTAATTTGTTTTCGCCAATTTACGAAACTCGGAGGGGAACTTCACTGGGCTAGCTTTTCCCGCTATAGTCGCTTATCTGGCGATTCTATCGTGGTAGATTCAGCCTCAAATACCTGCTTGCCTTAGCTTTAAGTAGTTTTTCCAAGAACGACTAGGTATTGAAGAATCTGCAGCTATGAACAACCTGCATACAAAACGTGGCGGAATTTGTATGCGCTATCCGTCTAACATCGCGAACGTATAATTATCGCTGACGTGTAGCCACCGGTAACGTGCGGCCGCCGCAGGTGTCGTTAGCTTAAAGCAGCAACATCTTCACCGCATTCATCCACTAGGTAACAAAGGGCCTTAAACCGTAGCATGACTAGCGGCTCGTAGAGCGGATTGATTTTACACATCGGTGGGATATGACCGACGACTCGGCCAAAGACCTTAATGTCTCTCTCAAACGGACAATCCGCTGGAATAAGAGAAACGATACGATGAGCCCTTGTCGGATTTTTAACAGAAATGTTTTCAATCCGGCGCTTTACAGGCTTGAGGAGGTCTATAGATTTCTTGCTTTCCAGAAGAGAATAATCCATGAGAAAAGAGTACTTGTACTAACTCAATAATTTCGAGGTTTAGAATAACTACGTTCCGTTAAACAACATACCCACGAAGTACCTATGATTAATCGGAACCGTTCAAGACTTGATAAAAACGATATATCAAATGAATTGATTGGCTAGGGGATACGCTTCAGCCTTGTCATTAGGCTGCTTCCACAGTAACCAGGGCATATGGCCTTTAGTGCCGTAGAGATGCCCTGCTTTAGAAGTGGCATACCCCCTTTTCTGCATATTTTTCAAGATTATTTTTTTCTAAATTGTTCTCTGTGAGAAATGTTCTTAACACTGAACAAAAACACCTTTAGCTTAAATGAGCGCTCTCTTTAAAAGTCGTAGCTAGAGAGCGTTTTCCAATACCTATACTAACGACGAAATATCCATTTGCAGGTTCACTAGGAACATTTTGAGCGAAAATATGCGAATTTAACATATGTTTCATGCACTTTATATTCCATGCGACGAATGCCATAGTTGTTTATCTATCAGCAACAAGATGTTGATAGATAAACATTAAACAAAGGAGTAAAAGATCAATTTTTCACTCCCTTATTAGTCGCACAGCAAGAGTGCAAAAGAAATGCTCAGCTCATAGTGACAAATTCTTCCGCAGAGCTGGGATGAATACCCACCGTTGCATCAAAGTCTGCTTTAGTTGCACCCATTTTCAGTGCGATCGCTACACCCTGAATAATTTCAGCGGCATGATCCCCAACCATGTGTGCCCCCAGGATCCGATCGTCTTCGGTGCGTACAATCAGCTTCATTAAGGTTTTTTCATCTTTATTGGGCAAGGTGTAGTACATCGAACGAAAACGAGAGCGAAAGACACGGATATTGTCTTCCCCATAGTTTTCAACGGCAGTTTCTTCGGTGATCCCGACACTGGCAGCTTCCGGCGTCGTAAAGACCGCGGAAGGAATAGCCTCATAGCTCATTAAACGCGGCTTATTACCGTACAGCGTGTCAGCGAGCACTCGACCTTCATTAATGGCCACGGGCGTGAGGTTAATTCGGTCTGTACAGTCACCAATAGCATAGATACTGGGTTCGGCAGTTTGGCCGTGCTTGTCGGTTGCGATCGCCCCTTTCTCAGACACCTCCACCGCCGTATTTTCTAAACCTAAATTCTCTAGCTTTGGCTTGCGTCCCGTCGCCGCTAAATGCACTGCATCAGCAATAATCACCTCATTATCTTTACCATCATTAATCGTCACATTAACGCCATCACCCTTGTTCTCGACAGAAACCACCTGCGCGTTAATCACAATGCGAATGCCCTGTTTCACCATGGCTTCGTGCAGCTCATTGCGTAGGTCCTGGTCAAACCCGCTCAAAATTTGCTCTTTACGAATCACCACCGTAACCTCTGTACCGAGACGATTCATCACACAGGCAAACTCACAGCCAATGTAGCCGCCGCCCAAAATCACCATTTTTTTAGGCTGCTCTGTCATTTCAAACATGTCATCGGACGTAATGGCATGCTCTAGTCCAGGAATATCAGGCTTTACAGGCTTACCCCCCACTGCCACCAAAATGCGCTCGGCAGTGACTTTCTCATCACCCACTTCTATCGTGTGGCCATCGAGCAGCTTGGCATGAGCAGGAAACACTTTCACATCGGCATTATCTACCATGCGTTGATAAATACCGTTAAGGCGCTTCACCTCATTAGTGACATCGGTAATCATTTGACGCCAGTCAAAGTTGCCGGGCGCAACATCCCAACCGTAGCCCGCAGAGTCTTCTACATATTTAGGAAACCGGGAGGCATACACCATCAGCTTTTTCGGTACGCAGCCCCGGTTCACACAGGTGCCTCCCAGGCGATCGCTTTCAGCAACGGCAACCTTAGCACCATAGGAAGCCGCTCGCCGCGCAGTGGCAATACCGCCCGAACCACCACCAATCACAAAAAGATCAAAATCGTAAGTCATGGATTGGTTGCTCCCTTGTCAGTCAACAGCATAAGTATCCATATAGATAAAACTGTACGGGCAAAAAATAAAAGTAAAAAACGATAGAAGTATCCATCCCTTAAGATCATAAAGGAACTGATAAAGCGGTGCCGACTATGTGAAAAGATACGCCTAAAAGTATAGGTGTGTCTCGTTCTCTTAATGGGGCATCTCTGAGTCATCGAAGCGATAACTATGCCTTGAGGACTAGGACACCAGTCCGTTGTCGATCAGCTGCTGAAACATTTCGGCAAGAGATACCTTGAGCGGACGATAGCTAAGGCCAAGCTCTCGCACACCTTTGCTATTATCGGCCCGAAAAGGAAAGCCAATATTGCGGGCAATAAACTGGCGCGTGGTGCCCTTGGATAAAAATGGACCAATCATCCAAACCATCCATTTGGGCAAGGTGCTTTTAGGAAAAGGGTAGGCATCACCGAACTGTTCTTTCAAAATCTGTGCAAATTCTGGAAAGCTAGTGTTGTAGCCTGAGACAATGTACCGCCCATTTGCCGCCGCGCTAAAGCCAGCTGCGATATGTGCAGCGGCAACATCTCGAACGTCAACTGCACCAATACTCAAATCCACCATGCCAGATTTCATGGTGCCATCACCAAACTGTTTGATTAAATCAAACGAGGCAGACGTCGCAAAAGGGCTAATTCCAGGACCCACCACTAAAGCAGGATTAATCGTAACCAGCTGCCAGCGATTTTGCGCCTCTGCAATTTTCCAGGCTTCTCGTTCAGCCAGCGTTTTAGAGTAAGAATAAGGCTGGTGGGCCAATGAGGAAGTGGTGTTCCAATCTGCTTCTGTGAGCTGCGGGCCCTTGTCATCCCTGCCACTGGCCTGCTCAACATCTGCAACATCACCATAAATAGCCGCGCAGCTGCTGGTCACAACAACCCTTTTCACGCTAGCGGTGCGATTGGCTTCTAGAAGCACGTTGCGAGTGCCCATTTGAGCCGGTTCAATCAAATCGGTTTGCGGATTTTCGGAGGTCATCGTAAAGGGTGACGCTGTATGAAAAACAACGTCACACCCTGCCATTGCCTCAGCGTAGGAGCCCTCCTCTAACAGATCCGCCTGAAAGTATTTAATATGCCCAGAAGATTTTTCAGCCAGTTCATTCAAATACTTGAGCTTTGCAGTGTTAGAAGGGTCTCGAACTGCCGCGTGAATGCTGAAGCCTTGGTCGAGCAGCTGTTTTACCAGCCACCCAGCCACGTAGCCAGTTGCGCCCGTTACCAACACAGGGGCAGAAGCTTTGTCGTTAAGAGTCGTCATGTTCACCCACTAAAGAGACTAGAACGCAAAGAAAACGGCTTAAGCTTGAGGCGGTAAAAACTCATCAGACCACAACCCCTTCCCTTCGAGCCATTCACGGTTAAAGATCTTGGACTGATAGCGCGAACCACCATCACACAAAATAGTGGCAATCGTATGGCCCGGTCCCATTTGCTTGGCAAGGGCAACCGCCGCCCCTACATTGATACCGACAGAGCCACCCATAAACAACCCCTCCTTATATAGGAGCTGATACACCACGCGCAGCGCTTCATGGTCATCAACTTGAAGGGCATCATCAATAGGAGCCTCTTCCATGTTTCCGGTAATTCGGCTATTGCCAATGCCTTCGGTCACCGAATTACCTTCAGGCTTAATCTCACCGGTTTTAACGTAGCTGTACAGGCCGCTACCCATAGGGTCAGCAACAACACAGCGCACGTTGGGATTTTTTTCCTTTAAAAACATGGCCACCCCTGCATAGGTGCCACCGGTCCCGGTCGCAGCAGTCCAACCGTCAATCGTCCCGTCTGTCTGAGCCCACATTTCAGGGCCCGTAGTAGCGTAGTGTGCCTGCCGATTCGCCAAATTTTCAAACTGGTTAGCCCAAATGGCATTGGGAAGCTCATCGGCTAAGCGTCCAGATAGCTTTACATAGTTGTTGTCATCGCGGTAGGGCACCGCAGGGACCGTTCTTACCTCTGCGCCCAACGTTCGCAAAAGATCAATTTTTTCTTTGGACTGCGTTTCTGGAATGATGATGACGCATTTGTACCCTTTGGCATTACAAATGTGGGTGAGGCCAATCCCTGTATTGCCTGCGGTGCCTTCTACGACAGTGCCACCGGGCTTAAGGCGACCCTCTCTCTCCGCTTGCTCAATAATAAAGAGCGCGGCTCTATCTTTTACAGACCCGCCCGGATTGAGAAATTCGGCCTTTCCCAATATTTCGCAGCCTGTTTCATCGCTAAAGCTATTGAGCCGAATCAAAGGCGTATTGCCTACCGTGCCGACAAATCCCGATTTAATGTCCATTGCTTACGCACATCTTGCCATTCAACCCCTTTATCCTAATGGGGAACGGGCTTAACTAGGAAACGCAATGAATCGACATGTTTTGATTGCAGGAGCGTCTCAAGGAAACATAAAAGGGGAGAAAAAAGAGGGCAGAAAAGGCAACGGCCCTAGAATTTGCCACTAAACACCCCCGAAACCAACCAGAAGCAAGCCTAAAGAGTCTGGCTTTACAAAACAACAGAACTCACCCCTCAAACTCAGAACCTCTAAATCCAAGGAGCAAGCACATCGCTTAAGGTTAATGAGATTAAAGGTAATGAGACTCAGCCTCATCATGGATGAATGTTTATCTTCCATCAAAATGCTCGCGAAAAAGGCAAAAGGGCCTTATCCTTCGCCACCTTCACCGCCTTCGCCGCCTTCACCACCTTCTTCGGGTTCCACTTCTTCAGGCTCAACTTCTTCAACTGGCGCTGTTTCTGACGCTTCGCCCCCTTCATCACCAGCTTCCGGAGCAGGACCACCACAAGCGACTAGCGTTGCGGCCAACCCTAAAGATAGAAAGAGTTCAGTGGGCTTAAGTTGCTTTTTCATAACAAAAGATCTCAATAGTGGACATACCGGTTCAATCTAATCCTTACTGAGATAAATTTTCAATTACGTTTCTGTAATACAACTCAAAACAGCCCGCAAAGGCCGGCTGAGTCGTGACAGTTTGCTTGACTACTTAAAAATTAATTCACGTACACGTTGTAGACTCCACACGCGATCAGCCATTCAAAAGTGCGCAACAGCTGTGCCCTCGAAGAAACATACGAGGGTACAGCTGTTGCCCCTTCCCTTGCTCCTTTACGCCTCCCTCTGTGTCTTTCGATGCAGATTCTTAAGAAAGCATAATGAGAGCTTGTAATATTTTGTTACAAATGCTATGGTTACTACATCGGTTGAGACAAACGCTTTCTTTTGAGGCGCTCAGCCAATACGTACCTAACTACCCGGAATAATAATCATGACTACTACTCTACAGCAGCGCGAAAGCGCCTCGTTGTGGGAGCA
>JBCBPY010000015.1:0-138622 GCA_039820525.1 Cyanobacteria bacterium J06634_5 | reverse complement strand
TACGAAGGTCTAGCGTTTGCAAGCTGCTTAGCTCACCAACAATCTCGGGCAAGCTGCTCAGTTGATTGCCACTAAGGTCTAGCGTTTGCAAGCTGCTTAGCTCACCAACAATCTCGGGCAAGCTGCTCAGTTCATTGCTACTGAGGTCTAGCGTTTGCAAGCTGCTTAGCTCACCAACAATCTCGGGCAAGCTGCTCAGTTGATTGAAACTGAGGTAGAGCGATCGCAAGCTAGTTAGCTCGCTGACAATCTCGGGCAAGCTGCTCAGTCGATTGAAACTGAGGTAGAGCGATCGCAACTCCGTCAACTGCCCAATCTCATCCGGCAGCGTCTTCAAGTCATTGGCAAAAAACTCTTCTGTTTTCTTATACCATCGACCCAACACCAACGTTTTCAACTTCGTCAGCTTCCCAATCTCCGGCGGCAGCTCATCCAGCCCCTGCCCCGACAAATCCAGCGTTGCCCGCTCATCTGCTGCCGCTTCATCAATCAGCCTAAGTAATTCGCCTTCAGTCACCGCATTCCGCCATCATCGCTGCCGATAGCATACCGCAGGCAGCTGCCCCGCAAAATGAAAAAACGTAGAATTCAAACAGCACATAGGCGTGACCTTCGTTAAGCAGACTGCCCAAAAAACAGTCTGCTTAACGAAGGCTACACTAACTTAAGAAGCCGTCTGCTCAACCAGCTTTTCAAAACGTGCAACAGACCTTTCAACAATGTCCAAACTATCTTGCCAAAACTGGGGCGATCGCAGATCCTTCCCCAAATGCTTCTGCACCACTTCCTCCGCCGTCATCGTCCCCGTATCCCGCAGCAGCGCCGTATAGCGCACATTAAACTCACTGCCATACACAGGCTGCTGCGCATAAATCCCCAAGCTAAAGAGATAGCCAAATAAGTAAGGATAGTTGTAAAAGCCCAGCCCCGAAATAGAAAAGTGAAGCTTGCTCGCCCAAAACAAATCGTCATAGCCGCTAAGACTCTCTTCAAACCATAGCTGCCAGCTGTTTCTCATCATCTCTCGCATCTGCGCAGGCCGCACCGCGCCTACCTTTCGCGCTTCAACCAACCGCTTTTCAAACTCAAAGCGCGCCGGAATATTCAACAGAAAAATCGCGGCACTGCTGGCATCTTCCCAGGCGATTTCCAGCTGCTGGGCAGGCGTGCTCGCCCGCTGCATCAGCGCATCACGCACCAGCGTCTCTGCAAAAATGCTCGCTGTTTCCGCCAAGGTCATAGAGTAACTGCTTTCAATTGGAGACAAATCTCGCATTACCCAGTTGTGCCAAGCATGACCCAGCTCGTGCGCCAGGGTAATTACATTACTCATAGAGCCTTCGTACGTCATAAAAATACGCGGCTCACGGGGATTGGCAAACTTAGTACAGTACGCACCAGTCGCCCTATTCGGGGTAGGCTGACCGTCTATCCAGCCCTTTTTGGCCATCATCATGGCAAAATCACCCATCTCAGGCGTGAGATTATTAAAGGCATTAGCAATCAGGGCAATCGCTTCGGAAAAAGGAATCGCTTCGGCCTCGCCCGCTGCCGGCGCCGGCGCCATCACATCCCACGGATTCATTTGCGCTTGGCCAATCGATTTGGCCATCCCTGCCAGCGCCCGGTGCCCTACTGTCCGATTGGTGTAGGTCGTTTCCATCAGCGCATCGAGAGTTTCTCTTTCAATGCGGCTTTGATGACAGCTTTTGTCCAGGTAGTGTAGCCTGCGGGCGTGCGATCGCTTTTCCGTCTCTTCCAATCGCCAGCCGTTAATCGCATTGAGCCCCGAGGCAACCGGCGTTTGGTGCTCGCTCCAGGCAGCACGAATGCCGTCCCAAGCCGCCTGCCTAACAGCTGCATCAGGCGCGCTGAGCAAGTTAGCAGCCTTCGCAAGGCCCATCGTTTCGCCTTGAACATCGCACTTCAGGGTGCCTGCCAGCTCGGTGTAAAGGTTACCCCAAGCATGAAGCCCGCTGGTCGCAAGCCCCGTAATCAGCTTCTCTTCGGCCACGCTGAGCAGCTGGTCTTTAAGCTTACGGCGATGGTGCAGCGAAAAAGTCATTTCAGCCAGGGCTGTATCAGCAAGTAGCGCAGCGATAAAAGCATCGCTGGCCCTGAGTAAAAACACATCCAGTGGCGTCGTTGCTTCAGCCAAATTGGCACTGAGCTTTTGCAGCACCGGCTTTTGCGCATTGGCGCTCGCATCTTGAGTATCTGCGCTCAGGGCAGTGTAAATGTAGGTGCCCACATTGCCTAAACGCTCTCGAATCTCTGTTTCCTGCTGATGAATCGCGCGAATGTCATCGATGAGCCGGCCAAATCCCTGATCGCCCTCACCCAGAGAGTCAGCAGCGTCTATTTTTTGCGTAAACGGTGCGCAGGCCGTCGCAATGCTAGCAATCTCGGATTTTAGCGTCTCAATGGTTTCAGCAATGCGCGGATCGCGGGTGCTGCTGAAAAAGTGCGCGTTATCCCAAAGCGGGCGCAAATCAGTAGACAAATTAGCGGACTGGGTAGGAATAGTAGCCGTCATAAGGGGTCGGTGTTGAAGAAGAGCTGTACTACAAGGAGATCAAGGCTAGAAAAAGTCAGTGTTAGAGGAGGTCAAAAAACTGGAATAGGGTCGCTTGTCGGTGTAGGGGCAAAGGTACACAATTAAAGCTGGCCGTTACCGTGTGCAACTCATGAGCAGTTTGATTGGAAAACGCCTGCAAGGGGGGAAATACAAGCTGGAGAAGGTGTTGGGCCGAGGAGGATTTGGCCTAACGTTTCGGGCCCATCAAACGTACTTAGACCAGGTCGTGGTGATCAAAACGCTCAATGAGTCGTTTTGGAGTGCACCTAACCTTAACGATTTGCAGCGGCAGTTTCAAGATGAAGCCCGGCGTCTTGCTCTCTGTAGCCATCCCAACGTGGTGCGCGTCAGCGACTTTTTTGTGGAAGATAACTTGCCCTACATGGTGATGGACTACATCCCAGGGCGATCGCTCGCTGATATGGTTTCACCGGGCGCTGTCCTGCCAGAATCCACCGCAGTGGGCTACATTCAACAAATCGGTAAAGCCTTAGAGGCCGTGCACAGCAAAGGGCTGCTGCACCGAGATGTGAAGCCACAAAATATCATGATCCATGAGCTCACAGGAGAAGCCATCCTGATAGACTTTGGCATCGCCCGTGAGCTAACGCAAAATCCAGCGCAAACGCATACCAGCATCGTCTCAGAAGGGTATGCCCCTATTGAACAGTACTTGCCTAAGGCTCGACGCTCGGCAGCAACAGACATTTATGGACTGGCCGCGACGCTGTACACACTGCTGACGGGCGAAACGCCGGTGGCCTCTGTATTGCGCGATCGCACACCACTCACCCCAGTCCAACAGCTCCGCTCGGATATCAGCGCGCCCGTTGCGGTCGCCATTGCCTACGGCATGAACGTAGAGCTAAAAGATCGCCCCCAATCAGTCAATCGCTGGTTAGCCGCTCTCACCCAGCAATCTGCTAGAACCGGACGCTTTGCTCGCAACACCCAACAACCGACAAAGCAACAAGCCAATCGACTCACCGACCCACAAACTGACCCGCAAACTGGGACAGCCTTTCGCCCCGCACCCACACCACCAAGCCTTTCAGGAATGCCCACTCAAGTGGTCGCACCGGGCCGCCCAAGCGCCGGAAGCCGTACAGCAGCCACCACAAACAACAGAACGGTCGCTCTGCCGATTCCAACCGAATATGGCACAGCGTATCAAGATCCCAAAGCGCAGGCCCCAAAAAAGGGCTGTGGCTGCGCCTCTACCCTAGGGATTTTGACCTTAGCGATCGCAGGTGTCGCAGCTGGAGGTGGCTTCTGGCTATATCAAAATGCCAACAACTGGCTAGCCGACTCACCCGGCCTCTCTCTACCCGACACCATAGAACTGCCTACTGGCGAGGAAAATCCCAGCGAGCCTGAAGCCAGCACTGAAGAAAATCCTGAAGACGACGATGACAGCGAAGAGGAAAATCCTGAAGACAACGATGACAGCACTGAAGAAAATCCTGAAGAAGATTCAACGCCAGCAGGAAACAACACCGTCACACAACAACCTGTTAACATCACTAACCAGCCACCCATACTGCTAAGTACTAGCGGCAATCCAGCCAATGCCCAACCGGGCGATACCGGAAACATTCCAGCTATCCCAGGATTTTCACCTGGCGATTCAGCCGATCAAATTCGCGGACGGCTCGGCGCGCCAACCCAGGAAACGACCATTGATGGCTACACCACCAGCTTGTACAACATCGTGCCTAATCGAGTGTCTCTCGCCTACGCTTACGAACCAGGGTCCAACAGAGTTCAACAGTCAGAAGCCACCTTTTCACCCTCAACAGACTGGATTTTGATGCGCACCGCACTCAATGGCATGTTAGATGGCCGCTCCACCAAAGAGATTGAAGATGGGCTAAGGGCTGTGAGAAATGGAGAGCGCGATCGCGTCGAGATCAATCGCAAAGGGTTTAGCGGTGCCATAGAGCGCAACACCTACGGCCATGTGCACATTTACGTGCGCCAGTAAGCCAATAGCAAAAAGCTAGGGTGTCACCGCCTCTGCAAGCGTACGCGCTTCTTAGGCGTTGGCAACCAGCATTAAGAGACAAACTTAAAGACACTCAAAACTCAAGCCACTGCCGTTTTGGGCCCTTCTGTATCCGCACTCTCAGAAGGGTCTCCCAAGGGAACAATCTGAGCCGTTGTTGGCAGCGTAATTAAAAATTCAGTTCCCTTGCCCACCTCAGAATTCACCACAATAGTGCCTTGGTGCTGCTGAATAATTTTAAAGCAAATCCCCAACCCAATACCAGTTCCCTTACCAATGGCTTTGGTCGTAAAAAAGGGATCGAATATCCTAGCCTTCACGGCCTCTGGCATGCCAGGGCCACTGTCGCGAATGCTAATTTGAACCTGCTCGTCGTTAAGTAAGCGAGTAGTTATCGTCAGCTCCTTAGGGGTTACATCGGCTTCAAACATCGCATCCAAGGCATTGGCAATAATATTGGTAAAAACCTGGTTGAGCTGAGCAGGGGAACAGGTCACTAAAGGCAGCGAGCCGTAGTCTGTAATTACCTTGACCCCCTGCTTAATCCGATGATTCAAAATCAACAGCGTGCTGTCTATCCCTTCGCACAGGTCCACGTCTTTAATAGTGGCCTCGTCAAGCCGTGAAAAATTTCGCAACGAAACAATAATATCGCGCACTCGCTGCGTGCCCATCTTCATAGAGTCAAGAATTTTAGCAGAATCCTCAAGGAGAAAATCCACTTCAATCGCTTCTTTTAAGTCTAAAATTTCTGCACTTGGCTGAGGATAAGCCTGCTCATACGCGCCCATAAGATCAACCATGTCCTGAAAATAAGCATTCAACGGTTTCAGGTTACCTTGTATAAAGTTAATCGGGTTGTTAATTTCATGGGCAATACCTGCCACCATCTGACCCAAACTCGACATTTTCTCAGTTTGAATGAGCTGCGCCTGGGTGTCCTGAAGCTGAGCGATAGACTCTGAAAGTTCCTGAGTCCTTTCTTCAACTCTTGTTTCAAGGGTTTTAGCTGACAGCTCTAGCTCATCAGTGTATTGCCCAACCCATCTAATAAGCTGGTTGAAAGACGTTGAAAGTATCCCAATTTCATCTTGTGTTTGCACCGGCATCTGTAGCTCAAAGTTGTTTTCGCTGACGACCTGCCGGGCAATATCCGTTAGCACTCGAATAGGTTTGGCAATGCGCCAGGCAATCCAATAGCCAACAATGGCTGTCAGCGCCACGCCAACCGAAGCCAGCACCCAAACAACAGCCCATAAAGCCTGCTTTGCGCGCATCAACGGCGCTTGAGCCATGAGCAAAACAATCTCAAAATAGTCACCTTTTAGCCCATCAACAACGATAGGATTTGCCAAAAAATGCTCTCCTTCAACGATAACGTTACGATGCGCTATCGAGTCTTCCACCCAGGGAAAGCTAGCTTCTTTAACAGGAAAGGTAGAGGCTACAGGCCGCTGATTGGCAATCACTACAATTTGTTCTTCAATAGAGTGATTGATGTCTAAAAGCAACGCTTCATCTAGTGCTGTCCCTAAAATAATACCACCGATAATTTCCTGTTCATTTTTAATAGGGGCTGCCCCTAGCATCACTGGAATTCCTGAGTCAGAAGTTTGCGCAAGGGTAGAAATGTCAGTACCCGCAATGAAGAGATCAATGACAGATTGATCTTGAATCACTTCATTTTCAAGAACAGGTCGGCGAGTATCTAACAAAACCTGCTGCTGATTATTCATCAGGGTAATCGCATCAGTTCCCAAGATCGTCTTTAGCGGCAACACTGTCTGCTGAAGCATGCGTGTATCCGACTGCTCTATCCCCTGACTAATAGAATCATTGTCGGCTAGCAATCGGGCGCTACGCCTCAGGTTTTCCAGTCTTTGGTCGACTTCTCGCTCTATTAAGTTCGACAGCTGTGTCGCTCTTTCGACTTGTCCTTGGTCAAGCTTTTCAGAAAAATAACGACCTAAAAAAGTGCCGCCTGTTATCCAAAGCCCCATAAACATTAGCGTAAACGGGAGCGATATTTTAAGAGGCAAGGGAGCCTGATCGTAATTAAACCATCGGGACTGACTAAGCATGAGCTATCTCTTAAGTCTTTAGGGTATGGAAATAACACAAAATCGAAAGCTCCTCATTACCTACTCAGCAGGTGATTCAGCTAAGATTGACTGCCCTTCAGCGCTGGTCACAAATGCGACAAAGTCTTGAGTTTCTACCGAAGGCGTCTTATTAAAAACAAAGCCCAGTGGCAAGCTCATCACGTACTGCCCAGAGACCAAGGCATCCGCAGAAGGGGCAACACCATCAATGCTTAAAATATTGACTGGAGAATCTATCAGCTCATCTTCCAAAGGAACAGCTGCCATGCTAAAGGGAGTGATAGCCGCTGTCTCAATCAACTCATCGTCTTCTGCAAAAACGATGGCATCAGGTGTAATTTTCAAATCATCACCCAAATACGCCCTTCTCAAAACCTGCTTTTCATTTTCGTCTTCTGCCAAATCAAACAAAACAATCCTCTCATCTGGGCCGCCTAAGTCCTGCCAATTGGTAATCTCACCTTGATAAATAGCGTTGATCTGCTCAGCAGTAATGTTGCTGATATTACTTACGCTCTCATGAACAATCAATACCAGGGGTGTTTCTCGTAGCTTTAGGTAAGCAAGATCATCACTCGCATCTTTCTCTGTCAGCTGCCTGCTCAGGCCACCTAAATCTAGTAGGCTATTTTTGACCCCTTGAATACCGCCACTGGTCTGGCTAGGTGGCAAAAAATCAAACGTGACGCCATCTGCTTTTTCTTGTTGGCGGTAAGCATCGGCAAGTTGCTTTAAATCTTCGTATGTTTCCGACGAACCACCAATTTTTATCGAGGTTGCGCCTGCCTCTGTAGAAATCTTTACAGCAGTATCCGTCGTGCTTACCGCTGACGTACAGCCAACTACAAACAACAGTATGCTTCCTATCGCCGCAGCGCTCAAAGTTTGCTTACTCATTTTGCTTACTCGTTAGTGTTATTAAAAAAACGATGATGCTTAATTTTTGAAAGCTCTATATCCAATAATTCCCACCTTCTTGAGTTTTTCACAAAATACATAGGGACCGGAGGAGATGCACTCGACCACAGCTTGACATCATGTAAACACTGTCTTGGTAGGTCGTTGAGCTTACAGACCTCGTGGGAATACTGTGTGGCGTAGCAGAACCTCATGATTTTTTATCAGCGTGTCGTCACAGTTTTGACAAGATAATAGTCTTTGACAAGATAATAGTCATACATTGTGGCCCAGTATCTATTCATTTTTGTGAGGTTAACGACGTTTTCCCAGAGGCTGTTGTTCAATGAGTCCGTCACCATCACTAGCACAATCTATAAAAGATAGGCGTTTTTTTGCTCAAAACTTCCTCAGCCGTTTTGAGGTACGTGAGCGTATTACGTTAGGGTTTTCTTTAGCACTAGGAATAGCCTTTGCAGGCACAGGCATTGGCATTGTCATTGGCAATATTTATCAGTCCAAAGCACTCAATGTAGAAATGCATGTGCGAGAAGAGATTAGGCTACTCTCTCAGCTACAAACGGGCGTGTTGCAATCTCGAACTCATCAGCAACAGCTAATTCCCTTGAGCGAATTTCCAGAAGACTTTAAAGATGAATACAGCCATATTTTAAAGCATGCAGAAACGATTAAAGCGGTTCTTAAAGAACTGACAACCTTTGTTGAAAAAACCTCTGATACCACTCAAAACAGTGAAGCTGTAGAGGTTTCAAAAATCACTGATTTTCTGACAACCTACGAAGGCATTCCTAACACATATCTCAACGAACTAGATGAATTGATAACTGCCATCGATCCTGAGAGCTTGAATACACCAGAAGATGTAAAACGCGCTCAGCAGACCCTACTCACTTTTACCAATAGCGACTTAGCCATTTCCTTTGACGGTATCTCAGATGACTTATCTGGCATTATCGAGATCGCCAATGAAGAACTCATCCAGGCGCGCCGCAGTGCCCAAACAGCCCAGGCGTTGCGAAATTGGCTCATTGTGTTGAGTATGGTTATTTCTTCAGGTAGCGGAGCACTGCTTACCTTTTTGATTAGCCGTTCAATTAATATACCGCTTGCTGCTGTTGAAAAAACAGCCCTGCAAATCACTCAAAACGACAACTTTGACTTGCGCGCTGAGGTGATGGGCGATGATGAAGTCGGCACGGTCGCCAAGGCCTTTAATTTGCTCATTCAGCGGGTTGAGAACTTACTCTTGGAGCAAAAAGAGCGATCGCAAGAGCTAGAAGACATCAACCAAAGGCTGGTTTCTACGCAACGACAGATGATCGCTCAAGAAAAACTAGCCTCCCTAGGGTCGCTAACCGCAGGCATCGCCCATGAAATCAAAAATCCGCTGAACTTCGTCAATAACTTTGCTGAGCTTTCTGTAGAACTTGCCAACGAACTCAAAGAAGAGATCGAACCGCAGCAAGACCAGTTCAATCCGGCACTGTATTCAGACGTGATGGAGATTATTGATACGCTCCAAGCCAATGTCAATAAAATTGAGGACCACGGTAAACGGGCTGATAAAATTGTTGCCAACATGTTGCAGCACTCTCGCAGTGGTGGTCATGATGAGTGGACTCAGGTAAAGCTAAACGAGCTGGTTGCCGAAGCGATTAATTTGGCCTATCACGGTATGCGAGCCAAGCAATCGAGCTTTAATCTTGACTTTGACAACGATTACGATGAGAGTTTAGGCACCCTTCAGGGGTCTTCGCAAGATCTTAACCGTGTCTTTCTCAATATTGCAAGTAATGCCTGCTATGCCATTCACCAAAGGCAGCTCCAGGAAGGCGCAGCGTTCAAACCTCTACTCAAGATTCGAACTCGCCAGCAGGACAACCAAGCCATTGTCCACATCCGTGATAATGGTTGCGGAATGAGCCCGGAAGTAATGGCCCAAGTTTTTGATCAGTTTTTTACCACCAAACCCACAGGGGAAGGGACAGGACTGGGATTATCGCTCAGCTACAATATTGTTGTTGAACAATATGGTGGCACGATGGAAGTGGACTCAAAAGAAGGCGTCTACACAGATTTCATCATTACACTGCCTATCACACAGTCTATCTAACCGTCAAAGACAACTAAATCCCTTTCTTATTGTCCCATAGCGCAAAACCGATGACCCACACGCTGATCACCCCGCCTACTAAAAAGCTGACTATCCTCGTAGTCGATGACGAACCCGATGTTGAACCGATGTTTCGACAGAAGTTTCGTAAAGAGATTAGATCTCAGCTATTAGAATTTCACTTTACGCTTTCTGCCGCAGCCGCTTTGGCTCACTTAGAGACATCAAAAGCCTCTGCACAAGCAACCTTAATCCTCTCAGACATCAACATGCCGGGGATGAACGGCCTAGAGTTACTACGAGTCATTAAAGAAAATCATCCTCAGCTACCTGTTTTTATGGTGACAGCCTATGGCGATAAAGACAGTCAGGAAACAGCTCAAAGATACGGAGCTAGTGGCTTTATTAATAAGCCTATTAACTTTGTCCAGCTGAAGCAAGATATTTTTACGCTGACGGAAAATCCTTCTGGTGCATGAAGTGATGCGTCTTGTCTCACAAAGGCTAAACAGACAGCATATGACCGATCATCGCCAACATTACATCCATCCGATGTCTTTTGATTAAAAACCCTCACGGAAACATCTCCCTCAACCATGGAAAAGAACAGACTTGGCACACATCATATCCTAGTGGTTGATGATGAACCTGACGTTGAATCGTTGATTTCTCAAAAATTTCGACGCGAGATCCGTAGCGGCAACTACAGGTTTACCTTTGCTGGTAATGGCGCAGAAGCCTTTGAGAAAGTAACGACAATAGCAGATTTTGATATGGTGCTAACCGATATCAATATGCCTGTGATGGATGGTCTAACGTTGATTTCGAAGCTCAACACATTAGAACAACCGCCTAAAACAGTCGTTGTTTCTGCCTATGGTGACATCAACAACATCCGGGTTGCGATGAATAATGGTGCGTTTGATTTTGTCACCAAGCCCATCAACTTTCAAGACTTGGCCGCCACACTAAAAAAGACCCTAACCGTGGTTGCCCAGGACAAAGATCGCCAAGCACAGCTCGACCAGGCCAAGATAAAAATGGTTCAGAATGAAAAAATGTCTTCCCTAGGGCAAATGGTGGCTGGAGTGGCCCATGAAATCAATAATCCAGTTAACTTTATCTATGGCAATCTTAAGCCTGCCAAAAACTATTTTGACGATTTGCTGAGGCTCATTCAATGCTATCAGCGTGTCTATCCTGAACCTGTTGCAGATATTCAAGACTGCATGGAAGAGATTGATCTTGACTTTGTGCAAACAGATCTGGCGAGCCTGTTTGAGTCGTTAGCGTCAGGGGCCAGCCGGATTCGAGACCTTGTTCTTTCTTTAAGAAACTTTTCACGGCTGGATGAGGCAGAAAAAAAGGCCGTAGATATTCATGAAGGTATTGACAGTACGTTGCTATTGCTAACGCATCGGTTTAAGGCTACATCTGAGAGATCGCAGATTCAGATTGTTCGGGAGTATGGCTCGCTACCCTTAGTCAGTTGCTATCCCAGTCAGCTAAATCAGGTTGTAATGAATTTGCTGGCCAATGCTATAGACGCGCTAGAAGAACACAGCCTAGAGAAAACGGCTCAAGGCAAGACTGAAATACCTGGCATTATTCAAATTCGAACAGAAGCGACAGAAGAAGAGCGGGTTAGCATTACGATTATTGATAATGGCCCTGGGATGGGAGAAAGTACGATAGAGAAGCTCTTTGAGCCTTTTTTTACCACTAAGCCTGTGGGTCAGGGCACCGGGCTAGGGCTATCGATTAGTCATCAAATTATAGAAGAAAGACACGGTGGCAAGCTTTCTTGCCAGTCCAAATTGGGGGCGGGGACACAGTTTGTGATTGACCTACCGATGTAAGAAAGGCCAATATCTGGTGTGGAAGCGGCCGAGGAAGCAACGAGGAAGCGACAGCGATAGATGCTGCTATATACTTTGGGCTATAAACTTGAATGGCTCAACGCGCACTTTGCTCTCTAGCTCTCCAGCGCACCGGCTCTCCAACGTACCCCCTTTCCTTCCATGACTACGGCTCGGCAAACAGCTCAGCAAACAGCTCAACAGGCAGCTCAGCAGTGGCATTCTTTAGAGATTGACAAGGCCCTTGCCACGCTAGCAGTCAATGCCGACGTAGGGTTGCCCTGGGAGGAAGTTACCCGCAGGCAGCAGCAATCTGGCCGCAATGAGCTAATAGAAACAGGGGGTCGCGGTCGCCTGCAAATACTGCTGGATCAGTTTGCTGATGTGATGCTGCTGATGCTCATTGGGGTGGCGGTTGTGGCAGCTGTATTAGATGCCAGGACCGGTACGTTTCCCAAAGATGCGATCGCGATTATGACCATCGTGCTCATTAACGCCGTCCTTGGCTACCTGCAAGAGAGTAAGGCAGAGCAAGCCCTTGCCGCACTCAAAACGCTTTCTGCACCAGATGTTCGCGTCTTGAGAAACGGCTCCAGAGAGCAAATTTCAGCTAAGGACCTCGTTCCCGGCGACATCTTGCTGCTAGAGGCCGGTGATCAGGTCGCAGCCGACGGTCGCCTGCTAGAAGCTGCAACGCTCCAAATTCGAGAATCGGCGCTCACGGGCGAGGCAACAGCAGTTGGCAAGCAGGCCAAAACAACCCTGGCAGAGGGCGTTGCCTTGGCCGACCGTAAAAACCTTGCCTTTCAAGGAACAGAAGTGGTGCACGGGCGCGGCAAACTGCTGGTCACCAGCACGGGGATGAACACCGAACTGGGCAAAATCGCCACCCTAATCCAGTCGGTCTCTGCCCTGGATACCCCTTTGCAGCAGCGGCTTAAGCAGCTAGGCAATGTTCTGGTCATTGGCTCACTGACCCTGGTGGCGATTGTTGTTGTGGGGGGAACGATTGCCCTAGGCTGGAGTGCGTTTGAAGAGTTGCTGACCGTATCACTCAGCATGGCCGTCGCCGTCGTTCCCGAAGGACTCCCGGCGGTCATTACAGTGACCTTGGCCTTGGGCACACAGCGTATGGTGAAGCGTCAGGCCCTCATTCGCCGCCTGCCAGCGGTTGAAACTCTCGGGTCTGTCACCACGATTTGCTCTGATAAAACCGGCACCCTCACTCAAAACAAAATGTTGGCAGGATCACTACATCTCCCAGGGTGGCCTGCCGACAGTAACTTTAGCGTTAGCGGCGAAGGTTACGCCCCCTATGGAGACTTTAAACTGGGTGAAGAAACGATTCGAGCATTAGATAACCCCACGCTAACGCTGTTGCTATTGAACTGCGCCCTGTGTAACGATGCGGCCCTGCAAACAGACGCCGCTGAAAACGGCGATCGCACCTGGGACATTGTCGGCGACCCGACAGAAGGGGCCTTAGTCACACTAGCCGCCAAAGCGGGCCTAGAGAAAGTCACACTGGACAATATTTTTCTTCGAGTAACAGAATTTCCCTTTTCGTCTGAGCGCAAGCGCATGAGCGTTGTTGTAGAAGTGCCAAAGCCAGCCGCTGAAGCCGAGCAGCTTGGCGTGAACATAGACTTTAAAGGGCCTTTTTTGGTGTTGACAAAGGGCTCAGCAGAATCTCTTTTGGCACGCTGTAGCCGAGCTGGACAAGACGGCCACAAAATCACCGATAAAGACAAAAAGGAAATCGCAGACAAAATTGAGGAATTAGCCGCTCAAGGCAAACGCGTTTTAGGGTTTGCCTATCGGCCGATTCTCTCCAAACAGATTGTAGAAGGGCTGACAGATGAAACGGCTGAACGGAATTTGGCTTGGCTAGGCATGGTGGCCATCGTCGATGCGGCTCGCCCTGAAGTCTACGGTGCGGTGGAACGCTGCCAGCTAGCGGGCATTCGCCCTGTCATGATCACAGGCGATCATCCGCTCACCGCACGGGCACTCGCAGCCGACTTAGGGATTATTTCTAAAATTAAGGCAACCGATAGTACTCAGGCTCTGATTGGCCAAGACATAGAGGCCATGAGCCAAGCAGAGCTAGAAGCGGTTGTAGAAGATGTCAGCGTTTATGCCAGAGTGTCACCGGAGCATAAGCTGCGGATTGTGCAAGCCCTTCAAACGAAGCACCAGGTTGTTGCCATGACCGGCGATGGGGTAAACGATGCCCCAGCTCTCAAGCAAGCTGATATTGGCATTGCTATGGGAATTACGGGCACTGATGTGAGCAAGGAAGCGAGTGATATGGTGCTCTTAGACGATAACTTCGCCTCCATCGTGTCTGCGACTGAAGAAGGGCGCGTGGTGTACAGCAACATTCGCAAGTTTGTAAAGTATATCCTCGGCTCTAATATCGGAGAGGTGATTACGATTGCCCTTTCGCCGTTGCTATTGCCCATTGTGGCCGTACCGCTCACGCCCTTACAAATTTTGTGGATGAACCTAGTCACTGATGGCTTTCCGGCCTTAGCGCTCGCCATGGAACCTGCGGAGCCGAACATGATGAACCGCCCGCCCCACGATCCTAAAGAGAGTATTTTTGCCCGTGGGTTGGGATTTTACATGGTGCGGGTAGGCATTGTCTTTGCCATTTTGACGATTACGCTCATGCTGTGGGCCTACCAATACACCCATAATCCTGAGATACCAGGCGATCCTGAGCGGTGGAAAACCATGGTTTTTACAATGCTGTGTTTGTCGCAAATGGGACATGCGATCGCCGTTCGCTCTAGCCATCGCCTCGCTGTAGAAATGTCTCAGTTCACCAATCCCTATGTTTTACTGGCAGTGGTCACCACCACTGTGCTACAGCTTCTCCTTATTTACGCGCCGCCTTTGCGCACTTTCTTTGGCACCCACAGTCTGTCTGTTGTAGAACTAACCGTATGCATTGGCTTCAGCCTGCTGTTGTTTGTATGGGTTGAATTAGAGAAACTGTTTTTGAGGAAAAGACGGGCTTGAGATCTTTACTGCCAGTCCTTCACCGCCAGTGTTTTGCCCCAGTGTTTGCAACTAAAAAGGGATGCCCGTTTCCTCGGACATCCCACACAAACAAACTAGAGACTGACTCAGTCAACCGCAGACAACGCAGCCTCTTCTTTCAAGGTCGCCTCTGCTGTCACGGTCGCCTCTGCGGGTTCGTTTAACACCATTTGCAATAAAGGAGGCGCTAAAAAAGTCGTCAAAATGACCATCATAATAATGGCGGCCTCTAGCGGCTTATCCAAAACACCACTGGCCGACCCGATGCCAGCAAACACTAAGCCGACTTCTCCTCGTGGAATCATCCCCACACCAATAGCGAGCCGGTTAATACCCGGCTTACCGAACACCGCCCAGCCTGTGATGAGTTTGCCAATAATAGCCACAGCAATGAGAAAAGCTGCGATCGCAAGTCCGGCGCGGTTATCTGGAACAGCCGGATTCAACACCCCTAGGTCAGCTTTGGCCCCCACTGTCACAAAGAAAATCGGCACCAGCAAATCGGCAATCGGCATCACCTGATGGTCTAGCTCCTTGCGTTTGTCTGTTTCATCTAGCACCAGGCCAGCGGCAAAGGCCCCTAAGATAGCCTCTAGATGAATCACATTGGCTAAAAAAGCCATCACAAAGGCAAACGTAATAGCTGGAATAAGCAGGGCTCCTCGGGTTTGTAGCTTATCTGCGATCGCCTCAAAACTCCGGTTGAAAAACTTACCTAAAAAGATTGAACCCAGCAGAAAGCCACTTGCACTAACAATTAAATACACAACATTGAGCAGGTCAACTTCGCCGGTTTTGGCCAGGCTAGCCACCACAGCTAGCACAATAATGCCAAGCACATCGTCAATCACCGCAGCCCCGACAATAATTTGCCCCTCAGTCGATTTGAGATGACCCAGCTCAGAGAGGACTTTGGACGTAATGCCAATACTGGTGGCTGTCAGCGCCGCACCCGCAAAAATAGCAGGTATTACAGGACTATGGAACAACATCACTAAGCCAGCGGTGCCCAGCACAAAGGGCGCAGCCACCCCCACCACAGCCACAAGTGCAGCCTGTGAACCGACCTTAGTCAATTCTCTCAGGTCAGACTCTAAGCCAATTTCGAACAACAAAACAATGACGCCCAGCTCGGCCAAAACGGAGACCACTTCGCTTTGGCTCTCAAAGATGTGAGTGACCGCCGCCGCATCTAGGCCACCGAGCGCGCTCAACAAGTCCATAATGGCAGAGCCCTCTGCAGTTGCCCCCGTTTCAGGAAATACCAGCAAGTGCAGCGCCGAAACGCCAACCACAACACCACCCACCAGTTCACCCAGCACAGGCGGAAGATTTAGCCGTTTTGAAAGCTCACCGCCCAGCTTACTCGCCGCGTAAATCACAACCAGCGTCAGCAAAACGCCTGCCAGCACCCAGGAGCCATACTCCGATTCTGGGGTGGCAGCAAGCAGCGGCGGCAGCGGACTCGATAAAAAACAATCCAGGTTTGAAAGCATTGTGAAAGGTCCAAAGTATCAGCAATAAAGTATCAGTAATGTAAAAGCAGGCAATCTAAAGACGAGCAAACAACAAAAACGAACTTAAAAACGAAGAGACTTAACCGGTAAGGTCAGCTTGCGCGCACCCAAAAGGGTTGAGATCCCTAAGATGAGTTGAGCTTCAGTTGGGGCGATCGCAATCCCCCAAAGACCGCTCATACCCGCTGCTATATAAAGGGCCATAGCATAAACCTCATCGAGGGCTCGCAACCGTTTCCCACAAGCCACAAGCATTAGGGTCACAGCCATCACAACTAACCACAGCATGGTCGAGTCTCTCCGCTAAAGTTGATTAAACTCACTCAGCACGAGCAATGAGCAGCCAGACTACTCAGCACAAGCGACAAACATAATATAGACTTTAGTCTATTGAAAATTAAATCTCATAGACATAAATCTATCATAGATTCGTTCCGACGAATTGTTCTTCTCAATGACCGTTTTTAATAATTCCAAAAAGAAAACCTTATAAGCTAAAGCGCCGTACTTCAAAAGCGCAGTGCTGCAAACAACAGCCCAACAAAAAGCGCTAAGAACGAAAGTCCTTAGCGCTCAAAAAACAGGTTAAAAGGGACAACAAAGTAAACGATAACAATGCGTGTAGACACCGGCTACATCATCGCTAGCAAGCTAAACACAACAAAACTAGCGACAACAGAACTCTAAGAAGCAGAGACACGCTTGGCATAGTTAGCAGTTTTGGCATTGGCTGATTGGGTACCAATAGTACTATTACCAGAGGATTGATTACGCACAGCCACCGGCTCACTATCAAAACCGGCCTGTGAACCCAGGGCAAACGCAACCAGCCAACCAACAATCACAAGCGCGAGAACAATAGCCATTTTTAAGAAATTCCTTACGTCGATATAAATGAATTAGGAGATTGTCAAAACCTCTCGCCTGCGGGATATCGTGCTCACGAAAAAGCACTCATCCAGAAATGTCTTGGTAACCTCTGTAAACTATCGTAACTAAAATTCAGAAGTATCATCATTGAAAAAGTCAATGAGTACAAGTACTCTTTCTCTATATTTCTATAGTTTTTTATTTTTTAATAGATTTTAATCAATGCATAGACGGATAACATTGTTCATGCTTTAGGCGCAGTAAGCGCCCTCAGTTCTGAGGTAAAGTAGGCAGCAACTCAGCAATTCATCTATGCCAAGTCACTGCTACTGCATATGGCCGCCATGACGGTTTCCCCGCAATCTAGTGTCCCTGTTATCGGCTGGCGAGAGCGCGTTGCGCTGCCTGAACTGGCGATCGCAAGTGTTAAGGCCAAAATTGATACCGGTGCGCGTTCGTCTGCGCTACATGCCTTTGATATTGAATACTTTAAAAAAGACAAGACCGATTTTGTTCGATTTAAGGTCCATCCTCATCAGCGAAGTAATCAAAAAACCATCACGACAGAGGCCCCGCTGTTAGAAATGCGACAAATTCGCAACTCGGGTGGTCAGGCCGAGACGCGTCCAGTGATTATTACCCAGGTGTCTACCCATGACCAACAGTGGCCCATTGAGCTGACGCTCACCAACAGAGACGTCATGGGGTTTCGGATGTTGCTGGGTCGTCAGGCCGTGCGCAAACGGTTTTTAGTCGATCCAGGTCAATCGTATTTACAAAGTTCAGCCCCTGCTCACAAACTCAAAGGCCGTAAGAAAAAACGTAAGAGCCTGAAAAAACCGACCCATGAAAATAGCAATTTTGTCGAGAAATTCCTCTCTTTATTCGACTCAACGCCTTAGGGCCGCAGGAGAAGAGCGAGGGCACACAGTCAGCGTCATTGATTATTTGCGCTGCTATATGAACATCACCTCTCGAAATCCTCAGGTGCTCTACCAGGGTAAAACCTTAGAAGGAATTGACGCAGTGATTCCTCGAATTGGCGCAACCCATACGTTTTACGGCACGGCTGTCATTCGTCAGTTCGAAATGATGGATGTGTTTGTTGCCAACGAGTCTCAGGCCATTTCCCGATCGCGAGATAAGCTGCGCTGCCTGCAAATTCTCTCGAAGCAAGGGATTGGCCTACCCGTGACTGGGTTCGCCCATTCTACCAAAGACATCGATGGCCTATTGGGCATTGTAGGCGGCGCACCGCTGGTGATTAAGCTGTTAGAAGGCACTCAGGGTATCGGCGTTGTGCTGACGGAAACCCAACAGGCAGCAACCTCTGTTATTGAAGCTTTTCGCGGGTTAGATGCCAATATTTTGGTCCAAGAATTTATTGCTGAAGCCAAAGGGGCAGACCTGCGGTGCTTTGTTATTGGCGGCAAAGTCGTCGCCGCAATGAAACGTCAAGGTGCACCTGGAGAGTTTCGGTCTAACCTGCATCGGGGCGGCAATGCCCAAGTCATTAAGCTCTCGCCGGCTGAGAGGAGTACAGCCGTGAAGGCCGCTAAAGCCATGGGCCTTAGAGTTGCCGGTGTGGACCTACTGCGCTCTGCCCATGGCCCAGTGGTGATGGAGGTTAACTCCTCACCAGGGTTAGAAGGGATCGAGAAAGCAACAGAACTGGATGTGGCCGGAAAAATTATTGAGTTTTTGGAGAAAAATGCGAGTGGAAAAAACAGCGATCGCATCAAATACTAACGCCCCTGCCCAGTTCTACCCAGGACTTCAAAAATAGGTTGCCAGCAGCAGTCCTTAACAACACAGTCCTTAACAACACAGCGATATGGGAGCAGGCCGCGTACTATAGTCACAGTTTTTAAATCTCTCATTTTTGTAGGTTTGTTTTTGTAGGCTTGTTTTTATAGGTTCCTGGGCTGCTATGTTGGGCGATCGCATCCAATCTTTTTTACACACATCCGCCAAAAAAGCGGCGCGAAAAGCGCCCCTGGGCAATCCCTTGGAGCCGTTGGAGCCCCTCTTGCCAGCCGCGCTAAACCAGCTGAGCGCTAAAATCATCCAGCTCCCACCGCCTCAACCCTGCCAAAATGCGGTCAAAGCTGAGCTGACGCGTGCCCTTAAAAATTGGCAAGCCGATCCTGAACTGGCCAACAATAGTTTGGTGGTGCTAGGAAGACCCGTAGAAGATGTTGCGCGCATTTTACGAGCTAGCCTACAAGAGTTTTCAACACCAGCAATTGAAGCACCAGATGCAACAGCAGAGACCACAGCAGTCAACATCCAATTTCTTCTGGGCGGCTATCAACGCCCGCTCGATCCGCTAGAAATTGCTCAGCATATCCGCCGAGAGATTGCCCAAAAAGGCTCTGATACCCTGCCAAAACCTGCCGAAGAGGCCGCCGACAGTCTTTCGAAAAGGAAGCCGACGGTGGTGGTGGTCCCGTCTTTGGAAAACTGCTTTCTGCGCTGCATTCAAGGTTGGGAAGGGATTGAATACTTACAAAATTTGACCACCCGAGATACCTCTCGCTTTTGGGTCTTTGGCTGCAATCACTGGGCTTGGACCTTTTTAGACCGTGTCTGCCAAATCAGCGCCTATCTAGAGCAGCCCCTACACCTACCCGAACTCTCCGGAGAAGATTTAAAGGCTTGGCTTCAGCCAATTTTAGAGAGTCCCCTCACGCTGGACCATCCGTTTCAGGAGCATCCGTTTCAGGAGCGCCCGTTTCATATAGAGCCTAGCGGCGATAGCTATTGGAGCGCGCTGAGTAATGCCGCTTCAGGCATTGGGGCTACCGCTGCTACCCTATGGCTAAATTCTTTACGGATCCGCGTTGATAAATCAGCCACCCTCACCGTTGAAAAGAGCCCAGCAACAGCCCCGCTCCCAGCTGAAACAGTACCGACTAAAACAGTACCGCTGCTGCCGATCAAGCCGACCTTACCCACGCTCATGAGCCTGGATGTTATGGATCGATATATCTTGCATACCTTGCTAATTCATCGGGAAATGACGCGATCGCACCTTGCCCTGAGTTTAGGCGAGGCCGAACGTAAAATTCGCTCTCGCCTACAGGTGCTGCGCCGCGAAGGTATCCTACTACAGCGTGGGCGGCGACTTAGCATCCATCCAGCTCACTACCCTAAGCTGTACAGCGAACTAAAAAACAACAACTTCTTAATTGGTGAGGCATAGCTCATGAGTCAACCCCTTTTCTCGCACTCTTCCTTTAATAGGGTTGTTTTTCTCGCCCATGAGCTACCGCCTGAAGCCGAAAAGGCCGATCTCTTTAACGACATTACGGCCTTAGTCGTTTTAAAAGGGCTCATTGCAGCGCTGATAGCGTATGCACTCCTACTGATTATTCGCAGCAGCGCCGATACGCTCTCGGAAAAGGTTCCTCGTCGCAATCGTCTCATTATTAAGCAAACAGTTCCCTTCCTAAAAGGATTTGTACTGGTGCTCACCCTGGCGTATCTGCTCAAAATTTACGTCAACCTGACCGGCTCAAATTTATTTGCGCTCACAGGTGTGATTGCCGTCACTATTGGTTTTGCCTTTAAAGACTACGCCAGCTCAATTGTGGCAGGCGTTGTGAACCTCATTGAGCGACCGTTTCGAATGGGTGATCGCGTCCAAATTGGCAACTACTATGGCGAAGTGGTTGACTATGGGTTGCGGGGCCTTCAGCTACAAACCCCCGATGACAATTCCGTGACCATTCCTCACAGCAACACCTGGACCGAGCCGATTTCTAATGCCAACAGCGGTCAGCTTGAAGCTCAAGTCGTCACAGAATTTTATTTTTCTCACCAGGCAGATATCAAACAGGCGGTCGATATTTTGTATCAGGCAGCCTACAGCAGCCGATACACTCAGCTCAAGCTGCCGGTAGTGGTCATCGCGTCAGAAAATCGCTGGGCAACACGACTACAGCTAAAGTCATATCCAATGGACGCGCGCAATGAGTTTATCTACAAAACGGATTTGGTATTACGCATTAAGGAAGCCTGTGGGCGGCAGGGAGTCTCGTACCCTCAAATGCCTACCGTGCAAGAAACCCAGGCTATCTTTTGAGCATCCACTGATTTTGCCTGCTGCTCGTTAATAAAGCGTGATATAACATTTTGGAACCGTCAAAATTTGGAACCGTCAAAATTTAGGACTTTATCCAGAGCGTCTAAATCCTAAACAGCTGTAGTGATCCTTATCACCGCAGAAATCACCGCGCTGGCTGTAACCATTAGAACATATGGAAAGATTGATTTCGCTCTTAGGTATTGTCGTGTTTGTCGCTATTGCCTATGGCCTCTCAAGTAATCGTCAGGCGATTCGATGGAAACCGGTAGTAGGAGGATTAGCACTGCAATTTTTACTGGCGCTGTTTATCTTACGAACTCAAATGGGGCTGGCTTTATTTTCTTGGCTAGGAGATCTTATCGTACAGTTCTTCGCCTATTCTGATGCGGGATCAATTTTTGTTTTTGGAGAAAACTTCAGAGACTTTTTCTTTGCTTTTAAGGTGCTGCCGAGCATCATTTTCTTTTCGGCCTTTATCAATATTCTGTATCACTATGGCGTCTTGCAGCAGGCTGTAAAGGTGATGGCATGGCTCATGATGAGAATGTTGGGGACCTCTGGCGTTGAATCTCTCTCAGCAGCAGCCAATGTGTTTGTCAGTCAAACCGAAGCACCGCTGGTGATTAAACCCTATGTCAAATTGCTAACGCGATCTGAACTCAATGCGGTGATGGTGGGCGGGTTTGCTTCAGTGTCAGGGTGGCTACTGCCCGCATTTGTCTCTTTTGGTGTCTCTGCCGAGCACCTGATTACAGCATCGGTGATGTCTGCACCCGCAGGACTTGCGATCGCAAAAATCCTCTGTCCAGAGACCGTCACCATCAATCGAAACCCCGTTGAAGTCGTTCACAGGCGGGCAACCAACGTTATTGACGCCGTTGCTACCGGCGCCTTAGAAGGGGTCAAAATAGCCGTCGGCATTGCCGCCATGGTGATCGCTTTTTTAGGCTTGCTCACAGCGGTAAATGGCTTGCTAGGCTGGGCCGGGGGCTGGGTAGGACTGCCTCAGCTATCGCTAGAGCTCATGCTGTCCTATTTGTTAGCTCCGATGGCTTGGCTAATGGGGATTGCCTGGAGTGACTGCAATCAGGTAGCTGTTTTGTTGGGGAAAAAGGTGATTCTCAATGAGTTTATTGCCTATTCTTCACTGCAACAGTTGATTGACGGCATGAGTGTGATTCCAGGACAAAGCCAAGTGGCTGTTGAGGTTTCCCAGCGATCGCTGACGATTGCCACCTATGCGCTATGCGGCTTTGCAAATTTAGGCTCAATCGGAATTCAGATTGGCGGCTTAAGTGCGTTGGCACCAGAAAGGCAGTCAGAACTCGCCGAACTAGGGCTGCGGGCCATGATTGGCGGCGTGTTGGCATCGTTTATGACAGCGGCGATCACAGGCTTTTTACTGTAGGTTTTCTAGCTATCACCAACGCCGCTACACTTCTGATTTTGGCCACTCGGAAAGGTAATCGTAAACGTAGTGCCTTGCTCTGGGCTGCTCACTAGCTGAATGTCTCCTTTGAGCATTTGGGTGACCAGGTTATAAACAAGATGAAGCCCCAGCCCGCTGCCGCCAAAGTTACGCGCAGTTGTAAAAAAAGGTTCAAAAATTCGACTTTGATCCGCCAGGGCGATACCACACCCGTCATCGTGATACGTGAGTATGATGGTGGCCGCGTCGACGGTGCTTGCTTCAACCGTAATCGTCACCGTGCCAGACTCGCCATCTGCGTAAGCATGGGCCAGTGAGTTGGTGATTAGGTTGGTGATGACTTGGGAAATTCCGCCAGGGTAGCTATCAACAATGAGCGTATCGTCACCCAATAGCTGAACTTGATGGGCTGTTTTTTTCAGCTGCGGCGTGAGGTTGGTAATAATTTCTTTAAGATAGGGCTTAATTTTAAAAACTCTCTTTTGCAGGCTAGTTTGATCTACCGCAACTTCTTTAAAGCTGGTCACCAGCTCTCCAGCACGGTGCAGGTTGTTCAAAATCAGGTGAGCACAGTCAGCAGAAATTTCTAAATAATTTTCAAAAGAAGAGCGTTTTAAGTCACCTTGTGCCAAGTCTGCGGCGATGGACTGCGTTGCATTTTCCAGCGTGGAAGCCGTCATAATTGCCGTGCCTACCGGCGTATTAATTTCATGGGCAACGCCGGCCACGAGGTTGCCAAGCGCGGCCATCTTAGCGGAGCGAATCAGCTTTCCCTGAGTCGTCTGGAGTGTTTTTAAGGTTTTAGAAAGCGTTTGGGTTTGAGCGGTCAGCTTTTTCTGGTCAGCTTTATATTGTGTGATGTCTTCTCCAGTACCCAGCACGTAAAGCTCGCCCTTGAGCTGAATCAGCTCTAAAAACAACACAATAGATTTTACCTTTCCTGATTTGGTCCGCATCCCAATTTCTGTACCATGACTGTGGCCCTGCGATTTAAGCTGCTCAAAAATCATCGAGCGCTGCTCTGGGGATTCCCACAGCTTCAGCTCAGTAGCAGTGTGACCAATAATCTCTTCTCGGCTATAGCCCGAGCGCTGCACAAACGCATGATTAACATCGATATAGTGTTCGCTTCGCAGGGCAACAATTGTGGTGGGCAAAGGCGTATTGTGAAAAGCCGTCGAGAATTTTTCTTCTGACTCTTTAAGAGCAGCAGCCGTGCGCTCGTATTGTATGAGTAGTTTTTTCTGTTGTTCGTTTTGCTGACGCAGCTGCTTTTGAAGCGATCGCAGCTCAAGCTGATTATTAACACGCGCGAGGAGTTCCCCTTCTCTAACAGGCTTGGTAATATAGTCAACGCCCCCTAGCTCAAAGCCTTTAACAATATCGTTGACATCATCTAGCACCGTTAAAAACATCACTGGAATATCTTGGGTTCGCTCATCGGCCTTTAGCCGTTTGCACACCTCATAGCCATCCATGCCAGGCATTTTAATATCCAGCAAAATCACGTCGGGCGGACTAACCTGCGCTGAAGCCAGAGCTTGTGCGCCCGACGTAATGGGCCTAATGTTGTAGCCTTGAGCAGCCAATATTTTGATTAAAAGATGTAGGTTCGCAGGCGTGTCGTCTACCACCATGATGTCCGCAACAGGAGAACACGGTTCAAGCTCAGCCTCCACTGCGGCCTCAGGAACAGTGGCAGCAGGGACAGCGGATGTATTGAGTTGTTGGCTCCAAGATGTGTTCATGAGGACCTATGGCTTACTGTTCTCCTGTTGCAGACGGCTCCTTATCAGCCAGGGGAGCATGACTAGCTCTGGCTGGATCAGCAGGCGGACCCACAGCCTGAATCGCCTGCAAAATTTGTGTGTATTGAAACTGGTGCAGGGCTTGACTAAGTCCCTCAGCGATCGCATCATCTTGCAAGCGAATTTGTTCAATTAACGCAACAATCTCCGTCCACTGAAATTTCACAGTTGCAGCTTCTAGCGCCGTTAGTAGCTCAGGAGAAAGCGTTGACAAAGCCAGCTCCTGAAGCGGCGTCACTGGCAGCAGCGATGGAGACTGTGAGGGAAGATCGTGACTAACAGGAGACTGGCCCTGAGAAAACTGATCCTGAGAAGACTGGCCCTGAGTCGTCTGCTGAGCAGTCGTTTGCTGAGTAACAGATTGAGCGGCCCGCTGATGGACCTGTGCCCCCCCGGGCTGCGCAGCAACTCCTGACACCCGCGTCTCGCGATAGCAGTAGCGCGCTCCAATTTGCTGAGCGATGCAGTGCAAAAGCGTTGTTTCTTGGAAAGGCTTACTCATAAAAGCATTACAGCCGGCTTCGCGAGCAGCGGTTTGTTCTTTGAGTAGGGTACTGGCTGAAAGTGCCACAATTTTTGGCTGAGCTGTCAGGGTAGTGAGGGCTCTAATTCGCTGTATAGTCTCAGTTCCATTCATCACAGGCATACGCATATCCATCAAAATCAGATGGGGCTGCCAGCGCTGACACTGCGCGATCGCCGCTGGCCCATCAGGCGCTTCTCTCAGTTCAAATCCCAGAGGGCCCAGCAGCTTAACCAACAGTTTTCGGTTGGTCGTTTGATCGTCCACGATGAGTAGGCGGTAGCTGGGTTGGCCTGGGGCGAGTCCTGCAATAATACGATGCTGTGGGGATTGACCAGGCGACATTAGCCCAGCAATGGCGATGTCGGTCGTGAGCGCTGCTTGAATATGAAAGCTAGCCAAGGTGCCGCTGCCGTCAAAAACAGGAGAGCTAAGGGTGATATCACCGCCCATCAGCTGCACAAACTTACGGCTAATGGCGAGGCCAAGGCCGGTACCTTGCAAGGAACTTCGGCCTGTTTGAGTTTGCACAAAGGGCTCGAAAAGGGTGCTTAGCTCACTGGCAACAATTCCAGGGCCAGAGTCCTCTACCTCAAACACTAGGGTAGTATTGGGCGCTTGGGGATTGGGCGCTTGGGGATTGGGCGCTTGGGGGCTAAGCGCTTGGGGGCTGTGTTGGTTGAGTCCATTTTCTTGACCAGTATTATTCACAGTTGTGCTGCCCAGAGTTGTGTTACCCAGAGTTGCATGGCCCAGAGTTGCAATAGTCGGATCATCATCAGAGCCTCTAACCCGAAGAACAATATGTCCCGTTTGGGTGAACTTAAAAGCGTTACTCAACAGATTAATCAAAATCTGCCGGAGCTTGCCAGGATCAGCATAAATGTATTGAGGGACATCCGCTGAGTAACTGACATCGTACTGCAATGACTTTTCTGTTGCTTTTAAGTGAAATAGGGCGCGTAGCTCGTCGAGCAGACTATACAAGTCAAAGTCACTGGGCGTAAGGATGGTTCGACCGGCCTCGATTTTGGACATATCGAGAACATCATTGATGAGGCCAAGCAGATGCTCACCACTGTGGCTAATAATCTTGACATCCTCGCGATGTGTTTCTGGCAAAACTGGGCTCCGTGACATCACCTGGGCAAACCCCAAAATCGCATTCAGTGGCGATCGCAGCTCGTGGCTCATATTCGCCAAAAACTCACTCTTCACTCGATTGGCAACCTCAGCAGCAGCTTGGGCCTGTTTGCGATCGCAAACCTCTTGCTCTAAATCCTGAGTTCGGGCTTTAACCTTACTTTCTAGCAGTCGTGAATAGTCTGCCTGGGCTCGGTAAAGACTGGCTTTTTCCAGGGAGGTCGCAGCCTCTGTACACAGAAAATTAAGCACAGAAAGACGATGCTCAGTGAACACACCGCTGGTAGATAAATTGTGCAGATATAAAATTCCAATCAAACTGCCTTGGTTAAGCAAAGGCAAACACAACAGGCTCTGAGGCTGTTGCTGTTGCAAGTAATCATCAATGACGGCCAGCTCTGTTTCCAGGCGATTAATCATCACCACCTGCTGGGAGTTTTTGACGTACTGAATCAGCTTGACCGGGAGCTGTTGATGACCCTCCAGCGGTTCGCTGCAAAGGGTCGAGGTTTCCAAAGTTGCAATCGCCTGTAGCTGCCACTCATTCTCGTCGTTAGGCAACATTAAGGCACAGCGATCGCCGCCCGAACTCTGTAAAATAATGGTGGTTAGCTGGTGCAGTAGCTCATCAAGGTGAATCGTTTGAGAAATAGCTCGAGACGCCTTTAAAACAGCCGCTAAATCCAATGTACTGTTCAGCCCTTGGGGATGGCTAGACAAGCTTCCATGCGCGCTACTGATATCAGTACTAACGGCCTGACTTGCCCCGCCAATGGGTGCAACTTCGGCCAGCGTTTCAACCACACTCATCGGCTGAGCCTCTGTACTCAGCACGGGCTGTAAGAGTTCAGGATAGTCTTGTCTTAACGCCTTTGTTTTTGCATAAGCGCCCCAATGGGCATAGCCACAATAAGCCTCCTGTAAGTAACCTGCCGCAACTCTGCGCTTGCCCCAAGCCAGATAAAACTTAGCCGCCAGCTCATTGGCTAGGGCTTCTTCCTGACTAAATTCACTGGCTTTAGCTGCGGCGATCGCACGATCATACAGATCAATCGCTTCAGCCTTATTCCCTAGCACAGCCTGCTTTTCGGCCTCCACCAACCAATACTTATGCAAATGATTCATGGGTGCGTGCTCAGCCCATTGTCTCAGTTTGGTCTGATTGACAAACACCTGCTCTAGCAAAACTTGCTCTGAGGCTTCTTGTTCTGATTCACCTTGTTCTGATTCACCTTGTTCTGAGGCGTCTTGTTCTGATTCACTTTGTTCTAATTCGCCTTGCTTTGATTTACCTTGTTGTGGCAATCGTGCTTTGCCAGCATCACGATACGCCGCCAGCCATATCAACGAGGTATAAAAGTTTTGAACAACACTCATCAAAGAGCCTAAAGACGCTTCCGAGTAACGCTCTAAAATACGTGTGATCTCTACTGCCTGGTTGATTTGGCCAAACAAATAGCACAGCATTTGCTTAGAAAAATAAATCACATACAGTGAAAAGTAATTGTTTTTAGCTTTTAGAGTGGGCAGCATCGCCTGCTCATCAAAGCTTTTTCCTACCAGCATCCAGGGAAGATGGGCCTGAGTGGCGTCCTGGCTGGCGGTCTGAGTAGTGACCTGGCTGGTGATCTGAGTGTCGGTGTGACTGGCGGTCTGAGTGCTGGTCTGACGACGAGAGAAATCGGATGACTGACCTATCAAATTAAGAGACAGCTGTCGCCAAATTTTGGCAAAGGTGAGAATGTGCTGCTGGTTAAGCTGCTCTCCTAGCTCAATGTAGTGAAGCTGTTTTTGCTGAACCTGCTCAAGGGGTGTTCCTAGCAGCACCAAGTGAGCGCAGGCATTTTTAGCAGAGTGGCAGGCGTATTCAATATCGCCAACATCTAGCCCGCTTTGCAAGCCCGCCTCAAATTGTTCAATACTGTTTTTAACCGGCTCTTTCCAGTGAGAAATAAACCCGCCCAGCTGCTCTAGCACCTTACCTCTCATGGCTCTACCCAGCGGCGCTTCCGTTAGCTGAAGCGCAATTCGACCGCTCTGATAGCCTTCTTCAATATGGCCAGAGCCGCACATCGACATCCCATAAACAGAATAGGCAACCGGAGAAACCGCCGTATGCCCTTCAGTGGTACACAGGTTCACCATCGTCCAAATAGTGGGCTTCAGCAGCTCGGGCCGACCGTTATAAATAGCTGAAAACATGGACACCAAAATCCGCAAAGCCGCAACTTTCGCCGGATCGCGCATTAGAGGCACACTATCGAGTGCCTCTAATGGCGGCAGAGTAATGGTGATTTCATCAGGATTGAGTAGGGTAATGCCTAATTGTTCAAGAACTTCAAACCCGCGATTGACGGCCTCTATGAGCCGATTTTCACCGATAGCCGCCTGAATTTGAATCTCATAGACTTTAATTTTATCGAGCAGGTTATGAGCATTGCTCAACACCTCTGCCATCACCGACTCTACTGATGCTAAGCTCAGGCTTAAATAAGCCGTTTCAATGGTCTCGCACTTTAAACCAAGGGTTAGGGCATAGTCTGTAGCCCAGCTATCTACCAGTAGCAGAGCATTCGCGGCCTGAAAATAAGCTAGGGCAGCAACATAGGCGGTGGCCGCTTTAGCCTGCTGACCTGCCAAAAGGTTTAGCTGGATCAGCTGTTGGCGATACTCCTCGTGAGTGGCCTCACCATCGCCTACTGCGGTTGTCAAGCTGGAGCCTGCATTAAGCTGATCAACAATCTCAAACAGTGGCCAGTCTATATTGGAAGAGAGTTTTTGTTCTGCATTGTCTAACACAGCTGTGTTTGAAGCGGCTTCAGACGTCTTTGGGGATGTTTTTTGGGGCGTTTTTTGGAGCGCTAGACTCAACGTGACGTCTCGCGGAACCGAAGCCAGTAGCTTTTGCCCAATCTCCCAGTGAGTTTCTTGCTTTTTCTCGGATTGAATCAGGGCATAAGCGGCCTGCTGAACACGGTCATGCAAAAAACGATAGCCGACCAAGCCTTCCCCCACTCGTTTTCCCTCGCGCTGGTCGCCCTGGAAAAACTTATAAATTTCACTCTCAGGAATCACAAATCCCTCTTGCAGGCCCTGCCATAAATCAGCCGCAGTCTCTGACTGGGACTTCTGCGTCACCACAGCCAAGGTAGCCAAATCAAACTGATTGCCAATACAGGCTGCCAGCATTAAGGCAGTGCGCGTGGCAGTGGGCAGCTTACGCAATCGGGCAATCATAAAGTCCACCACATCGTCCGTCAGTGCCAACTGCTGGACCGCTGCCAAATCGCACTGCCAGGAACCAATGTCCGCCTCAAAGGTAATTAGGCCCTCTCGATGCAGCCCCTGCAAAAATTGAGTCGTAAAAAATGGGTTGCCTTCTGTTTTTTGGTAAATTTGCCGCGCGAGCGGGACCACACTCTCCACTGGGCACAGTAAGGTATCAGCAACCAGCTGAGTAATGTTCTCCTGACTTAAAACCTCAAGGGTAAGCATCGTAATGGCCTGCGAGTCAGCGGGAATATCGGCAAGGGCCAACATCAGCGGATGAGCCGACGATACCTCGTTGTTTCGGTAGGCACCTAAAATGAGCAGATACTGGCTGCTGGAAGCGTCTATCAACAGTTTAAGTAATCCCAATGAAGCTGAATCGACCCATTGCAAATCATCGAGAAAAATCACCAGCGGATGATCAGCTGTCGCCAAGGTACGAATAAATTGTCCTAACAACAGATTGAATCGATTTTGGGCTGCACTGCCCGACAGCTTGAGCACCGGTGGCTGAGCACCAATAATTTTCACCAACCCAGGGATAACATCAATCAAAATTTGGCCGTTGTTGCCAACCGCCTTTAAAATGCGAGTGCGCCACACAGCCAGCTTATCGTCCGATTCGCTGAGCAGTTGTTCTATTAAACTGCTAAAGGCTTGAAGAAACGCAGAGAAGGGCCGGTTTCGATTGAGCTGGTCAAATTTGCCTTGGATAAAATAGCCTTGTTGCCGGGTGATGGGCTTGTGAACTTCGTTAACCACGGCAGTTTTGCCAATGCCGGAAAACCCCGTCACCATCATCAGCTCGGCACTGCCTGCGGAGACTCTTTCAAAAGCCTTGAGCAGTTTGCTTACTTCTGATTGGCGACCATAGAGCTTTTCTGGAATTAAAAAGCGATCGCATACATCGCGCGTGCCCAATTCAAATGGCTCACAGTCGAATTGCGCTCGATCACGACTGCCCTTGTTAGCCACATCCAATGAGGCCTCTAGAACGTCATCAGGGGCGCTATCGCTGGCATGGCCTGGAGCCGCACTCTGCGTCTCCAGCTGTTCTAAGCACTTTTCCAAATCATACTTAAGGCCCAAGGCGCTTTGATAGCGATCCTCTGCGTTCTTCGCCATGAGCTTCAGCACAATCTTTGAAAGCACTTGTGGAATATCTGCCCTAAGCTTGTGGGGCGCTTCCGGCACTTTTGCCAAGTGCGCATGCAACAACGCCATCGGATCGCTTTCAATGAAGGGCAGCTGTCCCGTTAACAGTTCGAAAAAAGTAACCCCTAAAGAATAAAAATCTGTGCGATAGTCCACACTCCGATTCATTCGCCCTGTTTGTTCTGGAGAAATATAGGCAAGGGTACCTTCTAGCACCGTCAGGTTTGCTAGCTGCTGTTGCTCTTTTGGCAACAGTGAAGACAGACTAAAGTCAATCAGCTGAATGTGATGGGTATGCGGATGGATGAGAATATTACCGGGTTTGATATCTTTATGGATAACCCTTTGCTTACCCAAATCATGTAGCGCCTCGGCCAGCTGAATGGCAATAAAAAGAAAATCAGTCAGTGAATGGGGGCCAGGGGACCAGTACTTTGAAAGGACAATCGCCCCTTGGTCTGGCATAACAAGGGCATAGCCATTATCGTATCGCTCTAGCGCCAGTGGTTTTACCACGTGAGACGAGTTCAGCTGACTGGCAATCGTGTGTTGATTGCGAAATTGCACCCGCTGACTCAGGGTAGAAAAGGCATCCCGCAGCACCTTAATAATCACAGGGATATTGGCAGGCTGACCTGACTCGCTAGCCATCGTTTCACAGTCGCTGCCAGCTTCGCATATCCCCCGATATACCAGAGTTTTTGACCCTGAGTAGACCAGTTCTTCGACGCGATATCCAGGTAGATTCGGGGTGGAAATCATAATATGCGATCGCAGTTCTGTAGGGTTAACCTTACCTCTCCAGTGATCTAAACATACTACTGATCTCCATATCCTAAATCAGTATCAGGAAGGGTGACAAAAATTGGCGATGCGGCTGGTCACCACGCGTTTCGATACCCCAGCGTCATGTACAGGTTTTGAGTATCTGTATCCTCATCGAGATCACCCCAGTTGGTAAGGTAATCCAGCTGAATATCGAAGCCGGGTAGAGGCTGTAGCAACAACCCTAAACCGGTACGCCCCAAAAACTGTTGAGGGGATCTTCGCGCATTTCCTTGGCCCCAGCTATAGCCTAAGTCCAAAAACGGAATGAGTGAGGCTATAGCAGTATCGTCACGCTGTCTGCGCAGCAAAATCAATCTGTCTTCTAGGTGCAGGCGGATACCGTTATTTCCAGAAATATCTGTGGGGCGAGCGTCTTTTTCAAAGCTGTCGAATCGCCGGTCTTTCATCTTAAACTGGTGCGGCGGCAGCAAGTTATTAGGAGACAGCTGGGTCTCTAGTCGCAGGGTAAGCTGTTGATCTTGACCTAAAAATTGAGTGCGCTCTAGCCTACCTAGCCAGCTAAAAAATTGAGCATCAGCCCCCATAGGCACAGGAGAGTCTACAAATTCGGTGCCAAGGTTGAATTGCGATCGCGCTAACCATCGACCACCCTCATCTCGCCGTCGATAGTTCTGAGCAAAGTTCAGCACACCTGTGCGCATATCGCCACCATTAAGCGGTAGCGGACCCGATAGCGGAGGACCTGATAGCGATGGACCTGATAGCGGAGGGCTAGATAGCGATGGACCCGATGACGGTGGACCCGATGACGGCGGACCCAATGACGGCGGACCCGATGGCAACAAATTTGCGGGCGATAGATTGGGCGAGGGCGAATTTGACGAAGGCGGCACTGGCCGCGCGCGGGGCGGACCACTCGCAGGCCCTTGCCGAGCATCGGCGGCAGTAGCGGCTAGCAACGGTGTGGGACCTGTGGACAATGAAAGGCTCGGCAGTGAATTCGTTAACGCGCCACCCAATAAAGACGGCGAAGGCGGCAGAAGAGACTCATCCAAATAAGAGAATCCAAAAGAAAGAGAGAATTCTGACTGCGGCGATCTCGTAACAGAGCGTCTGAGTGAGAAGGAAAAAGATTCTTTCTCTTTGTCATTATCAAAAATTTGAAGATCTTGAAAAGACTCACTTCGAGCCTGCACTTCTAACAGGGCATTTAAAGAAGTTAGTAAGATGCGGTGACGAATACGGTCACCATCGTCTAAACCAAGGTCACCTTGAGGATTACTTTCGCGCATGCGTGCGCGTTGAGCACTGTCTGGGTGGGGAGCAAGCAAGGTAAAAGAACGGTTGGCTCGGTCAGAGCCCTCAGCATCTATCGCAGTAGCCTGGCCTGCCCCCTGTACTAGAGGCTGCGATGGAAAGCGCCTTTCGCTCAGTGGGTGAAGTTGTTCGGCCTGTTGCTTATTTTGCAGGCGGAGGGAGGGCGCTTTTGGAGCATGCTTTTTAGAGGGTGCAGCGGCTGCTACCGGCGCTGCGATCGCCACAGCACTCATTACAGTCGCAAGGGGCAACATTACTGCCAAAGCAGGCCCCCTTACGCTTATCATTTGGCTCATTTGGCCTTTTAAAGCGGTCTGAGTTGCGCTGAATAACCTGAAAAGTTTCATAGCCTACGTATCAATTGCAACCTAGCATGACCTGTCACGAACCAAAAATAATTGTTTTCAATCACACAGCGCCTAAAAGGTCAGCAAACCTATAAGAAAGGTGACTTTTTCCCTCGTATCCTTTTTAAGAGACTCAGAGTATGCTGAAAGGCAAAGGCTATTTACTTTCTTGAAAGATAAATTTCAATCAACGCTTTTAGACAGCTGTGATAAGTAAATACCGCTGGTAACGGTATTAGGTGATGATCAGCACACGCCAATAACTGGCTAACTAAATCAAATCCTTCCCTCTAAAAGCCTGACAACTAAGCAGATTAGGTATTTCTTCGGTTTTGACGAGGTGTCATCTTCATAGAATCTTGGAACAGCATCGTAATATCAACTTTTTTAGGTCAGCGATTTCAAAAATGCCCGTTTCACCCAAGGTAATAACAATGGAATTTCCCTGTGGTGCACTGTCGTTGACTTCGTCTCTCTACATTGAGAGACCGCCTGTAGAATCGTACTGCTACCAAAATTTAGAGACTGCTGGCAGCCTAACCCGCATTAAAGGCCCACGACATACGGGCAAAAGTTCGCTACTCGTCAGACTCCTAGACCGGGCTCAACAGCTGAACTATAAAACGGTAGTGGTTGATTTTCAAGCAGCTGAAGAGGCTGTTTATAGCGATCTTTCCCGATTTTTGAGGTGGTTTTGCACAGCAGTGGCGCATCAGCTATCTCTCCCTGCTAATCTGAACGAGTACTGGGATGATGAGACCGGTGCTAAGCTCAGCGCTACGATTTATTTTGAAGAATACTTATTAGAAGATGCAAAAACGCCGATTGTGCTGGCACTCAATGAGGTCAATCGGGTCTTTCAGCATCCTGACATTGCGCGTGATTTTTTACCCCTACTACGGTTTTGGTACGAGCAGGCAAAGCAGGGCCCTCCACCAGCCAGACTGGGCACAGACCCAACCGCACCGTCGCAGCGAGGTAACGATTGTTATGAGCGCGGCGAAGTCGGGTTTCAAAAGCTCCGAACAGTCGTGGTTCATTCGACAGATGTCTATGTACCGCTAAATATTCATCAGTCACCCTTCAACGTGGGATTACCCGTTGCCTTAGTTCCTTTTAACGAATCGCAAAGTCAAGAACTGGCTAAGCGATATGGTGTCACCTTCGACCAGCCTCAGGAGTATCAAGCACTAAAAGCTCTAGTAGGCGGGCATCCCTATTTGCTCTCTGTAGCCTTTTACTACCTCAGGCAGGGACAGCTACCGCTTAACCAGCTGTTGGCCGAGGCCCCAACGCCAGCGGGTATTTACCACCACCATTTGCAGGCTTGCTTAGAGACCCTGCAAGGACAATCCTCACTGCTTGAAGGCCTCCATCAAACGGTGATGTCACCGGTTCCAATTGAGGTAGATGCCGCGATCGCACATCAGCTACACAGCCTAGGCTTGGTCACGCTAGAAGGCAATACCTGCCGGCCCGCCTGTGAGCTGTATCGACTGTTTTTTGCCCAGCATGGTTTTAAAGCCACTGTTCAAGCAGAGGCGGCAATTGAACAACCTGTGCAGCCAGCTAATCTATCAGCTGGCAGAGCAGCTGATCTGAGGACCCATCAGTCAATTAATCAGCAGGCCAATCAGCAGGCCGCTCAACAACACAATCAGCAGTTTCTACAACAGCTGCAAGCTGAAAATGAACAGCTCAAAGCCCTAGCGAGTTTGGATGGATTAACCCAACTTTCCAACCGGCGTATATTTGATGAACAGCTTCAAAAAGTTTGGAAAACAGCCATTCGTCAACAGTCCATGATGTCTTTGATTATCTTAGACATTGATTTTTTTAAGCTTTATAACGATACCTACGGTCATATTGCAGGCGATTTTTGTTTGAAACAAGTCGCAGGGGTATTGCGAGAGCGTATTGGCAGGCCTTCAGATACGGTCGCTCGCTACGGTGGAGAAGAATTTGCCATTATTTTGCCAGGAACAGACGCTAAGGCCGCCGCTCAAATTGCCGTTCAGCTTCGTGATAGTATCCAAAAGCTCAACATCACCCATGCGGCCTCCAAGCTGCCGAGCAAAATTATCACTTGCAGTATGGGCGTTGCCAGCGTAGTTCCCAAACAACATCAGAGGGCAGTAGATCTTGTTTCAGCAGCGGACGCGGCACTCTATGTTTCTAAGCATCAGGGACGCGATCGCCTCACGCTCAGCAATGCCCCCATCAATCAACCACCCATCAATCAACCACCCATCAATCAGCCACCCATCCACTGTCCGCTACCCCGAGTTAGCTAGCAATTATGCATTATCAGGTTGGCGGTAGCCTCACAACAGATGCACCTAGCTATATTGAGCGGCAGGCAGATAGCGACTTTACCACAGCACTTCGACGCGGAGAGTTTTGCTATGTGCTCAATTCTCGGCAAATGGGAAAGTCTTCTTTGATGGTGAGGGCCCATCAACAGTTTCGAGCAGCAGGCTACCGGTGCGCGGTGCTAGATATGACCAACATCGGCAGTGAAAACATCACGCCGTTGCAGTGGTACAAAGGCATTGTCAAAGACCTGTGGCGTAGCTTTAAGCTCACCCGCCATGCGAACTTTAAATTCAAAGACTGGTGGAAAGACGAAGAAGACATTTCTCTCCTGCAGCGCCTAAGTCAATTCATCAAAGATGGACTGCTCGCTCAGTTTCCCAATGATGAGATTATTGTCTTTATCGATGAAATTGACAGTATTTTAAGTCTGCCGTTTTCAGTAGATGATTTCTTTGCCTTAGTGCGATTTTGCTACAACCAAAGGGCCATAGACCCAGACTACAAGCGCATTCACTTTGCCATTTTCGGGGTTGCAACACCCGCCGATCTCATTCAAAATCGCACCCGCACCCCTTTCAACATCGGCACGCCCATCTACCTAGCAGGGTTCAACCAGGCAGAAGCTCAGCCTTTAGCGCGAGGGCTTGCGGTCCAAGCCGGGGATGCTCAGGCTGTGCTTAAGGCAATTATTGGCTGGACAAATGGTCAGCCTTTTTTGACTCAAAAGCTCTGTCAGCTAGCAATTAGCTCTAGCCAGGATGCGGTTGCCACCCCGCTGACCATTCCGCCGGGTAACGAAGCTTACTGGGTGGATGAACTGGTGCGCACTCGCGTCTTGAACCGTTGGGAATCCCAAGACGAACCCGAACACCTGCGCACCATTCGCAACCGCATTCTCAATAATCCAGACACGGCTGGGCGACTGCTCGCGATTTATCAGCAGGTATTAGAAAACGAAGTACCCGCTGACGATAGCCGGGAGCAGGTAGAGCTAATTCTTTCTGGTCTCGTCCATAAAGCTGAAGGTTATCTGCGTGTCAAAAATCGAATTTATGGTGAGATTTTTAACGCAGACTGGGTGAAACAGCAGCTCGACCACCTGCGCCCTTATGCCGGACAGCTCGATGCTTGGGCCGCTTCAGCACACACAGATGAGTCTCGTCTTTTGCGCGGGCAAGCGCTCAAAGATGCGCAGCAGTGGTCTCAGGGTAAGCGGCTTAGTGATTTGGATTATCAGTATTTAGCGGCTTCGGTAGAGAGCGATCGCAAAGCCATTCAGCAAGGTCTTGAAGCTCAAAGAGTAGAAGCCGTAGAAGCTCAGCTAGTCGAAGAACAGGCCAGGCTCGCCCAAGAGAAAAAGACTTTACACTTTCAGCGGCTGCTACTCGGTGGCACGGTTGGAGCGCTGCTAATAACAGGAGGATTGGGCCTCGTTGCCCTTAAACAATCACAAAATGCCAAAACTCGCGAAGTAGAAGCACTGATCTCTGCGGCGAGCGGTAGCTTTGACTCTCATCGCCAGCTAGAAGCGATTGTGCAGGCGCTTCAGGCAAACCAAAAGCTAGGTAGCCTGTCAAACCCTGACGAAAGCCTGCGTGAAGAGGTGCAGACAACGTTGCAGCAAGTGGTGATGAACGCCGATGAAATCAACCGATTTAACTTTGCCTCAGAAATCCAAGACGCCGTTTTTAGTCCAGATGGTCAGCATATTGCAGTAGCAACCGCTGATGGTTTATTGTCTCTACGCAAGCCAAGCGGTGAAATAGTTTGGGAAATACCCGCTCATACCGAATCGGTCAATGCCGTTACTTTTAGCACTGATGGTCAGCTAATTGCAACCGCTTCTTCTGACAGAACCGTCAAACTCTGGCAGCTAGATGCAACCCCTGTCACTACTGATATTCAGGGAACAGAATCTCTCAGCAGGGTGCAGTTTTTACCAGAGGGTCAAAGTATCGTCGCAGCGGGTAGAAACACGATCGGTCGATGGCAAATAGCGGGCGAGCAGATGACGTCAACGCGCAGGGGAGCACTGCGAGCAGTCAGTCCAGATGGCTCATTCTTAGTGGTGATCCGCCTACCCAAAACAGCCGACAATCCGATTGGTGAGCACATGCCAGTACCTCGCACGCTCAACCCTGACGCCGCTGAGCGCAATCGCTCTTTGGCAGGCCTACCCAAAAGCAAAGGCCCGCTTCGGCGGACACCTGGATCAAAGGCAGTTGCTAGAACACCAAGTCGTAAACCGAACACGATGATTGTTGATGCTAACGACAATCTGATTACTCAATTTCATACTGAGGACGGACCGATCTTTAGCGTTGCTGTCAGCGCCGATAGTCAGCTAATTGCAACAGCCGGCGTCGATGGTGCGGTGCATATTTGGAATAGAGATGGCACCTTTAAGCAAGCACTCATTGGCAACAAGTCAGATGTGAGAGAGATTGCGTTTAGCCCTGATGGTGAGATGCTGGCTACTGCTGGAGACGATCAAGTCATTCGACTGTGGCAAATCAACGGTGGGCTGATTAAAACGTTTGAAGGACACCAAGCGGAAGTCAATAAGCTCATTTTTAGTCCAGATAGTCAACGGCTAGTGAGTACATCAGACGATCAGACTCTGAAGCTATGGCAAGTCAAAGAAACGCAGCATCAAGTGCTCGCTGGACACGGTGATGCGATTCGGCAGCTGACCTTTAATGCTCATGGTCAGCTCTTTTCAGGAGCAGTGGATAGATGGCTAAATATTTGGCAACAGCAGGGTGATAGCTTCGCCTCTCTTCCTATCCAGCAGATCACACCCGGTGATCCACGCCCTACAGCACTTACAACCTATGATTCAGAAACAGCCCTCTCATTCGAGTTTGGCAGAGTCAAAATTTGGAAGTCGGCAGGATCCTCGTTAGCGGGCCAATCATCAACTGGTCAACCGCCAGCAGACTATCAGCTTCAGCAAACGCTAGAAGCAGGTACAAAGATCAATCAGCTACTCTATAGTCCAGACGGCAACTATTTGATAGCAACCACTAGAGACGATTCTCTTAAATATTGGCAGCGGGAACCTTCTGGACAGTTTCCTACGGTACCGACCGGGGCAAGTGAAGCTATAGAAAATCCGGACGCGATCGCCATTAGCCCAGATGGCCAAACTATCGCTGTTGCTACCGGCAACCATACGCTGACAATGCTAAATAACCGTGGCGATGTGATTAAAACTGTTGCGGGTCACAAAGCAGATATTCTCAGTATTGCGATAAGTCCTGATGGGCAGTGGATTGCCACCGCTTCTAAAGACAGAACGCTGCGGGTGTGGCCGCTAGAACAGGTCCTTTCAGAAGACTTACTTTCAGAAGACTTACTTTCAGAAAACTTTGACGCAGCAGAAATGGGCATCTTTGCCACCCAGTCTATCCCAATCGCTCAGATTGCGTTCACAGCAGATAGCAAACTGCTGATTACGGCTCTAACCGATGGCACGCTCAATGTCTGGGAAACGACAACGGGCACGCTAAAGAGAACACTGTCAGGGCATGAGAGTGCTTTGAATGCGCTATCGGTGAGCCCGGATGGTGAGTTTGTTGCCTCTGCAGGACGCGATCGCAAAATCATCCTCTGGCACCTACCCAAAATCCTGGCTCAAGACGAAGTAGAGGCTGCTTGTCAATGGATTGAAAACTACTTAAAAAACAATATGCGGATGAAGGAGAATCGGGACTTGTGCCTTGAGCAATAGCTGCTGTTACACGAAAACCAAGCCGCCATCACTCACCCGGAAAAGACGGTTCATAGGGATGTTCTCCTCTCGGTGGTCCCCCTGCATTCCGTCCTGGCGGTGGCCCCTCTGGTCTTGTTCCTCCTGGCGATCTTCCTCTTGACGGTCTTTCTCCTGGCGATCTTCCTCCTGGCGGCGGTCCATCCGGTCTCCCCCCTGGATGTCCACCTCTCGGCGGCCTGTTACCACCAGGACCACCATGCCCGCCACCTTTCGGCCTAAAACTCTCGTCTGGTGTTCCTTTCACGCATCTTGGAATAAAGGGAAACATCTCAGTAATGTAATAGTGATAAATACCCTCTGGGTACTCCGGCGTCACCCCAAAACGGCCATTACATTCGTCGAGATCTCCTAGCCCTTCAACATACTCAAAATCATTCAAGAAAGCCCCATCGTACAGCCCCCCTGGCCCATCGGGTCGCAGCCCTTCCTTTAGCCGATAGCTACTGTGCAACGCTACCAGCTCGCTACCTGCGTCATTGGCATCGGCATAACCATAGGGACCGTACACAGGAAAGCCATCGGCCCCATAACCCAGCTGTGTCATCGAGCGATCGCGCACTAGAGCCGTAGGCACACCGTGATAGTGATAAGCCCCCGTAGGCTGCACATGGGCGTGGTTTTCATCTGTGCCGAGGTCAATAAAACCCGTGAGTGCTTCAAATTTCCAGTCAGAAGAGCGATCGCGATTCCAAAACTCTCCAGTCCCTGGCTCAAAAGGAATACCGTTGAGTGCGACCCCAAAAGCAGGGCGAATGGGTGTAGCCACGCCGGTTTCCTGTGGCGTTAGGGTCACTCGATAAGTATGATTTTGTACAGAAATGGTATTGGGATTGCCCGGATTAGGGAAAGTACCTGTGTCATGATCAGGAATGCCATTAGCGTAAATGTAACGGTAGCCCTCCCGCTCTTCAATCCTTACCTCGTTAGTTAAGCCGCTTGATTGAAGTAACCCACCAGAGAGTGCCAGTAGCCCGATTACCTTAAAACCTAAGTTTACTATTGTCATAGTGCTTATCACCGTCCGGTTGCTGGGTACGCTTGCTAATTTAGGTTTTTAATCTAGGTTTTTAATCAAGCGCAAGCCCTTTTGGGGTCATGTTTTGAGTCACAGCGTGTAGCTTGCCCGTTTTTGAGATAAATGTTAGCTATCACAAGTAAGATAGGTGAGTTTTTGTCAGCAAAGATGACTTTTTCTTTTGTCATGAGGCCACGCCAACGTTTAACACGCTAAGGGTTCTCATGCCGCAGTATACTGGTCATGCTCTTTTCCTTAAAAGCGTTCTGCCAGTTTTTATAGCCTTTCCCTTTACATCCCTTCCCTTCCCTCTTACGGCCCTTCAATGTCAATCGACGACGCAGACATCACACGCTTAAACCTTATTGACCAGTTAGTTCAACAAAAAACAGGTCAGTCTCTTACGAACTTGCAAAGGCTGATTTTAAGCGAATGCTGGCAAACGTCCAAAAAGACCTACGAGGAGATTGCGACTCAAAACAACTACTCAGGCAGCTATATTCAGCAGCGCGTTGCCCCAACCCTTTGGCATCTGCTATCGGAAATTGTCGGTGCTAAAGTCACCAAGTCAAATTGCAGAAGCGTCTTATATCGCTACTTAGAAACGATTGAATCAGCTGCGCCTTTGACAGGTTCCACGCAGCCTTCTGAGTCATCAAGCACAACAGAAACGCAAGTAGAAGGAGCCTCCACAACAGAAAAGCTTCTGCTAGAATTTCCGACTGAAAGCGTTCCCTTAAATTCTCCTTTTTACATTGAGCGAAACCCCCACGAGCTGAATTGCTTTCAACAGATTATGCGCCCTGGTGCGCTAATCCGAATCAAGGCACCTCGGCAAATGGGGAAAACCTCTTTGATGAACAGAATCATTGCCCATGCCAAGGCCTATCCAGCCGTTGTTCTTAATTTTCAACAAACTGAGCAAACCGTCCTATCCGATTTAGATCGGCTGTTGCGCTGGCTTTGCGCCAACATTACTCGCCAGCTCAAGCTTTCATCGGCCCTTGATGATCATTGGGATGAAGATATCGGTAGCAAAATGAGCTGTACGCTCTATATGGAAGAATATCTTCTAGAAGAGATGAATACACCCATTATTTTAGCGCTAGAGGAAAGTAGCGAACTATTTGAGCATTTAGACGTTTCAAAAGAATTCTTTAGTATGTTGCGTACTTGGCACGAGTACACAAAACATCAAGACGCGTGGAAAAAGCTTCGCTTAATTCTTGTACAGTCTACAGAAAGCTACATTCCCCTAAATATTAATCAGTCTCCTTTTAATGTGGGCTTTGAAGTTGCCCTCACCCCTTTTACGCCCCAGCAGGTAAATACCCTCGCTGAGCGTAGCCACCTTACCCTAAACAATCCGACCTGCGAGCAGCTGATGGCCCTATTATCCGGGCATCCTTACCTGATTCGCCTAGCGCTGTATCACCTAGCCAAGGGCACCACCACCTGTCAGCAGCTATTTACAAACGCCAGCACGGATGAGGGCATCTTTAGCGATCATCTGCATCGCCATCTTTGGAACTTACAACAGCATGCTGAGCTATGTGTTGCCTTTAGACAGGTGCTCAATCAAACTGAACCCACAAAAATTGCCCAAAAACAAGCCTTTAAACTACAGAGTATGGGGCTAGTCACCTTGGATCAAAACCAGGTACAGGTGAGCTGTGACCTATATCGTCAATACTTTAGCGATCACCTTTAATCGTCAGCGATTGGGTAACCCACAAAAAAAATACCCAGCACTGGGTGGCAGCGCTGGGTATACATCGTGCGATCGCGTTATCTTAGCGATCGCACAGTTCTAACATCACATCGCCCTTAGCTGAGGCTGCTTACCTCACCCCAAGCACTGGCCACGGAGCTTCCAAAGCTCACCGCATCAATCGTGCCTGCATCGTACTGATTCCAAGCCGTCACGAGCGAATCAACCTGCGCTTTCACCAGCGTTGCGCCATTCTCAATCTTGAACTCATCAATGCGATCGACAGTGCTGGAATACCAGTCTTGCAGCAATAGCTGGGACTCAGTACCGCCCACGCTCAACAGCAAGTCTTCGCCAGACTGTGCAAAGCGCACGTCAGCCGTGTTCACCGAACCGCCAAACAGCAGCGTGTCTACCGTCGCATCATCACCGACGTTGTCGATAGTGATTAAGCCCGCCAGCAAATCACCCGCTTCGCTATAGAGATTATCAGTATCCCACTCATCGAAGACAAAGGTATCTGCCGCTGCTCCACCGATAAACTTGTTAGTAGCTGCCATCATAAAGATGTTTGCGCCGCTACCGCCAGTGATGATGTTGTTGCTACCCCCTCCCAGGAAGAAGTTGCTACCGTTACCCGCCACGACGTTATTTTGCTTACCGTAACTCAGCACGACATTGTAGCCATCACCGGCATTGATAAAGTTAGACTGACCACCGGCTAGGATAAGGTCACTGCCGCCACCCGTTGTGATGGTGTTGCTCTTACCTACACTGACGATAATGTTGTCACCGCTGCCGCCTTTGACGGTATTTGTTTCACCACCCGCCAAGATAAAGTCAGCACCGTCGCCACCGGAGATTTTGTTCGTTTGACCGATGCTGACAATAACATCAGAGCCGTCTCCAGTATTGATGGTGTTGGTTTTACCACCAGCAAAGACAACATCGTCACCGTAGAAGGTGTATATTTTGTTTGCTTCACCGATAGACACGACAACATCATCACCTAACAAGTCAACAAATTTATTGTTTTTACCGGCTGCAAGCATCCAGTCATCGCCATTGTCATCAATGATAGTGTTGCTTTGGCCCACGCCGAGGATGATATCATCGCCGCTGCCGCCGAGAAACTTGTTGGTTTTACCCCCAGCGAACAGAATATCTGCACCTGCGCCACCAGAGAGCGTATTGCTCTGGCCTAAGCCCACAATGATGTCATTCGCATCGCCGCCAAAGGCGTAGTTCGTTTTACCCAGCGCAACGATGAAATCTTCATCAGCGCCACCAAAGGCATAGTTCGCCTTACCCGCAGTCACTAATGTATCCATACCGCTGCCGCCCATAACAACGTTTGTCTGGCCCGCTGCCAAAATCAGGTCATGGCCTTCATCACCCGAAATTAGGTTGTTTTTACCAGCGCCCAGTACAAGGTCATTGCCCAATCCACCAGAGAGCAGGTTGTTTTGTCCTGCGCTCACCATAATGTCATCACCTAGGCCGCCGTTGACAACATTGAGCTTACCAGCAGCGACAAGAATATCACCAGAGTTAGCAAAGAAGTCATAGTCAAAGCGAGAGAGGTCGGGGGCATAGGCGGAGAAATCAGGCAAATCAATCGTGGGCATCTCCAGCGTCAAGTCAGGAATCAGGAAGCTGATTTCCGGCAAGTCAGGCAGGTTAATGTCTGGCAGGGCAAAGTCCGGAAGACTCAGGCTGAAGTCCGAGAAGTCAGGAATCGGCAAGCTAGGAAGCGTCAGATTCGGTAGAGAAATATCCGGTAGGCCAAAGGAAGGAACCGTGATATCTACTACGGGCAGCGTGAAGCTTGGCAATGAGATATCAGGAAAAGAGAAGCTTGGCAAAGCAAGGTTCGGCATATCGAAGCTGCCAAAGCCGAAGCCATCAAAGCTGAAGTCAAAGTCTGCTATGTCAAAGTCGAAGTCGAAGCCAAGGGTGAGTTCAGGTAGAACGCTGGTGATATCGATATTGAACAGATCCGACCATTGAATATCAGGCAACAGCACATTGGATAGATCAAAGCCAAAGTCTAGGTCCAGGTCAAGCTCGCTCAGGTCGAAACTGCTGAAATCAGGAAGAATCGTGTCCAAGTTCGGCAATTGAACATTGATATCGATGTCCCACAGGTCATCACCAAAAACAAAGTTGTATTGACCACCTGCGACAACAACATCTTCGCCGCCGCCTGCAACCAATCCGTTGTACTTACCCAAAGCCACCAACACGTCGTTACCGCTAGCATTGAGCGTGGCATCTACACTGTTAGCACTCTTAATGTCTACGCCAAAGTCAATACCATCCGTATCAGCATCTTTACCCGCTTCCTCGCTATTCGGATCTTTAAAGGTACTCAAGTCAATCCCGAGAGAGTCAGCGAAGGCCACGTTACCCATACCCACTGCCACCAAAATGTCGTCACCGCCGCCACCAATCATGGCATTCAGCTTACCGACAGACACCATCGTATCCTCACTCTCGCCCCAAGAGGTCATGATGTTGTACATGGCGGCGCTAATCATCGTAGAGCTACCGTCACCGATGCGGGTAAGCAAGTTGCCCTTACCGATAGCCGCCATCAGGTCGTTACCATCACCCACCTTTGTGAGGACGTTATATAGGCCACCCGCAATCATGCGAGTATTGCCATCGCCGACTTTAGTAAGTAGGTTCAAACCGCCCGCCGCGTACATTTCATCGTTACCGTTGCCAGTATCCACAAAGATATTGCCCCCCGCAACGCCGTACATTTTGTCGTTGCCACCGTGGTCTACAAACACATTGGCAAGACCCACGCCCACAATTTTGTCGTTACCTGTACCAGAGACAATGGCGTTGAGGCCACCGCCTGCATAAATGTCATCATTACCGCCGCCAGAATAGATAGCGTTGAGGTTACCGCCAGAAATAATCTTATCTGCACCGGAGCCTGTGGTGATGACGTTGGCATAACCACCAGTGGTAATGGTGTTGTTACCACCACTGGTAGTAATAACGTTTGCACCACCAAGCGCTGTCACTTTGTCGTTACCACCACCAATGCTGATAACGTTCGCACCACCTTTGGCTTCGATGGTGTTATGCCCCCAGGTGTTACTGATAACATTCGCACCGCCGTCAACTTTGATGGTGTCGTTGCCGCCAGCTGTTTTGATAATGTTGGCACCACCAAGGGCCGTGACTTTATCGTTATGTTTACCAGTGGTAATGACGTTAGCCAATCCACCTGCATCAACAGTGTTATGGCCATCTCCTGCTTTAATGATGTTAGCACCGCCATCTACGGTGATTTTATCGTTGCCACTACCTGTCGTGACCTCATTGACACCGCCTGCTGCAGTAATGTTGTTATGCCCCCAAGTGCTGATAGCGTTGCCACCGCCGCCTGCAACAATCGTATCGTTACCACCTTTTGTATTGATGATATTGACACCCCCTAGGGCAGTCACTTTGTCCTTACCATTGCCTGTCGTTACTTTGTTCCCCAGGCCACCTGCAACAATAGTATTGTCTCCCCCGGTGGTTGTGACGACGTTGGCACCGCCTACCGCTGTAACGTTGTCATTGTGACCACCTGTTTCAATCAGATTGAGGCCACCGCCTGCGGTAATCGTGTTGTAGCCACTGCCCGCTTTAATGGTATTTTTGCCGCCAACTGCGGTAATTTTATCGTTACCGCTACCAGTGATGACTTTGTTAGACAAGCCGCCCGCGGTAATCGTATTGTGGCCATAGCTAGATGTAATAGTATTAGAACCGCCGTAGGCAGCAACCGTATCGTTACCAGAGCCTGCATTAATAGAGTTTTTACCACCCCCAGCGGTGACTTTATCGTTGCCAGAGCCTGCATCGATTGTGTTGCTTGCCGCAAACACTTCAATGGTGTCGTTATGATCGCCCGCGTAAATTTTGTTTGATACGCCCCACGCCTTGATTTTGTCATGGCCGTGTTCACCGTAAATCTTGTTAGAGCCGCCGACAGCCTCAATCGTATCGTTGTGATTACCGCCTTTTAAGGTATTGCTGGCAGCGTAGGCTTTGATGTAGTCATCTTGGTCACCGCCGTAGACGGTGTTTTTACCGCCCCATACCTGAATGTTATCGGCACCGTGCTCGCCATAGGCTTTATTGGAGCCGCCGACTGCCCGAATGGTGTCGTTGTCCCTGCCACCATAGATAGTGTTAGAAGCCGCAAAGGCTTTGAGATAGTCCTTACCTGAACCGCCCTTGAGGGTGTTGGAAACACCCCAGGCTTCTACTTTGTCGTCGTGGTTACCTGCGTCAATGTAGTTTTTGCCGCCCCAAGCCTTAATAGTGTCGTTGTTGTTGCCACCGTAGATTTTGTTGCTGGCAGCAAGGGAGTGAATCGTATCGTGACCATCTTCACCATAGACTTTGTTGCTAGCACCCCACACTTTTAGGGTGTCGTTACCGCTATCACCTTCTACGTGGTTGGAGCCACCATAGGCTTCTACATAGTCGTTATGGTTGCCAGCGTATATGTTGTTTTTACCGCCCCAGGCTTTAATATTGTCGTTGTGATCGCCGCCATAAATTCTGTTGCTAGCAGCGTAGCTGCGAATAGTGTCGTTGCCGGATCCCCCACTAATGTAGTTAGAAATTCCTTTCGCTTGGATATAGTCGTTACCCGATCCACCGTAGAGCTTACTCTTACCAGAATAAGAATAAATTTTGTCATTACCGGAGCCGCCATCGAGCTTTACAGAAATAGCATAGGCCCTAAGCGTGTCATTCCCTCCATTTCCGTAGGCTTCGCCCGCGCCATAAATTGAGAAACTATCATTGCCATTTCCACCTTTTTTATAAAAGGGATTGACGTCTTCAACAACTTTAACGACGGTTTTTACAACTTTTCCCACAATAAACCTCGAAATAAAAGAAAGAACAAAAAACAATCAGCAGAAGCTGTCATCAAGCCCACCAAAGAAGTGGTCCTGACAGAAAAGAAACAATAAGTTGAGTGGACTTAGCTAAACGCGATCGCACTCAATAAAAAAGAAGGCTACAGACGATACTTAGCAATCCCGGTCAGTTCCCCTTCTGGAGAAATTCTCAAGGCTTTAGCAGGCGTTCCTTTTTCATGAACATTAGTACGCAAGTCTTTTACCATCGTGCGAGCATGTCCAAAGGGCGCAACAAACTCGGGAAACCAGAGAGAGGATCCGCCTGTCCACTCATCTAACGTCAGTTCGTACTGACCTGAGCTGTATTTTTCTTCAGTGGCCTCATCTAGCCAAGCCCAGTTGACAAAGCCAGCCGGAACACCGTCAATTTCGTAATAGCGAAACTGATTGCGCAGCAGGCTTGGAATAAAGCGCTCCTCTAGTTCGGCAACGGTGTACCGACGATGCAAAGAAGAGTTCAGCATAAGATGCATGATGGAACCCAATATTTTCAGACGCTGCTGCATGATTTCATCAGCGTTTGGCACAAGCAAAGCAGAACGATCCGGCGCTGTAGCACGATCGAGTGTCGCGACAGCAGACATTTGGGAAGTCATATTTTTTTGTAAATACTGTTTAATAGGTCAGGCGATAACAAGCAGAGACAGCCGGCTTATGCACCATTACTCCGACTGTTTTACTGTGGCAAATAAAATTACCAAGTCATATCAGGGAGGATACGGAGAGAACCCTGATGAGTGACTAAAGGTAACTAAAGGTGAATTGACCGGTAGAGTTTGCGGCCAACTGGTTGTATACGTGAGTTGACAAAAGCTGACGAGAGGTCCAACTGTTTCCTCAACGTTCGCTTGGCTATCTTCATACGTACTTCATGTATACTTCATATATATTTCACAGCATGAAAAACTACGAGCCATGGTTTGCGATCGCCCCTGACAAAGACAGCCTCAAAATATGCACTAGAATGCTCAAAACTATTCATTGAGTAAAATCTATTAACTTGAGATTAAAGACCGATGCCTCAGGCTTATAGAGATCTTTCAGCTCGGCTGTTGAAATCGAATCAATAGTCTCTTGTTTTAAGTCAATACTAATGCATGAGTTTTCTATATAGGGCGTCATAGCTATAGAGAATACGGACATATAATCGCATATCTCTTGTTATTTAAAGTGTATTGATATCCGAGTAAACAACTAGGCCATGTATTATTTTTTACAGGCTTTAAGTCGCCAAAAATATTTCTAAAAAGGCTTCTATCAGCGAATTATATGGTTTTTCAGTAGGGGTTTTCCCGGTTAAATGTCAAAGATGTCTTGACAGATATTTTTCCTGCGATAGCATGAGTCCAAGTTGCAGAGAAAGTTTGGCTGATTCACGGCTATGTTCAGTCAATAACCTCATGCGCTTGTGCCGGTTTCAATCCGCTTTGAAATCTACGATGCCTCTAATGAACTGTCTCGTAGAGGCGGTTTAGTTAGAAGGAAAATCCTTGCTTTTATGCAAGTCATTTTGGCTTGTTTGAAGGTTAGCCTTTGTGATGTACTTAAATTCGCTTCAGTTTTTACAAAATCGCTCTCTCTGCGCTTGCTGATTTTCGGCGTAGAGACTCAACACGGATACTAAGGCGGAGATTCTAGCAACAAAGATTACGCTTGTGTGAACCTATCCATTTTTTTGATGTCTATATGTACAGAGTTTGGGCGATGCAAAATTAGGTGATGCACAATTAGGTCTGGTCCCTTGCACGGCCCTGGGAACCTACACTTTCAGCAAACGCTTCTTCCGATGGAAGAACGCAGCTTTTGCATGCGGCATCTACTCTTCATTTTCACTGAGCGGCTAGCTACGCTGTTCGCCTAATTCTGTTGGCCTAATGTTTGAAGATAATCTAACTTTGTTTTTCTGACTTGGCTTCCTGCTTATTAAGCTAATGAGTAACAGCCTGTAGCGACATTGTTGCTTATTTTATTTTTTGTTCGGCTCGATACCGAAATTTATATGGAATATGTGGTTTTGTCAGGCTAGACTACATCCGGCTTAGGCGAAAGCATTTTCTTCAGAGTGCTTCTAGACATACCTTTTGTAGACATGTCTTTTGTGAAATGAAAAGAGTGTCTGAGAGTTCATAAAACTCAAGTTTTTGGGAGTTTACCAGGGTGCCATGCATTTTTTTTCGCAGTCAGTTTTATCTACCGATGTGACTAGCAGCTCTGATTTTATTCGAGCGAATCGTCGCCGCGTCGCAGGCATAAGCCTGCGACCTCAGCACGCAGCAAAACAGTCAAAGAAGTACTCTGAAGAATATCGGCAGACACCTGAAGAAAACTGCGAAAAAGCTAGCGTTATCAGGGCTAAGGCCCGTTCTACCTTACGCGAAATTTTCTCTTTGAGCGCAGGGATCGTCGCCTGTTACACCTGTTTTTTCATCCCGGCCAGTGTAGCTCGATCTAACTTGGCTCAGCTGCCAGTGTTGCCATCATCACCGGCAGCTGAGCCAAGCCCCAGTCTTGAGAATTCTGATGATGTGGAGAGCGTTGGTCCGCCGCAGGCTGACCCTTCTTATTCTTCCTCTACTACTAATAGTGGTCCTAATAATAATGAGGATGACATTATCCACAGCCGATATCTTTTAGATACAGGGGATCGGGTGCGAGTAGATGTATTCAATGCTGAAGATTACAGTGGCGAGTTTAGTGTGTTGGCTGGTGGCGTGGTTAATGTCCCACTAGCAGGAGAGATTTTGGTAGAAGGGCTGACGTTACAGCAGGCTTCTGACGTCATTTCGACCCAGCTTAGCCAATACGTTCGCCGCCCTCGGGTAACTATCAGCTTGTTGTCAGCGCGTCCTTTTCAAGTAGCGATCGCAGGGGCCGTTAATCGACCAGGCGCTTATACCCTGCCAACACAAGGCAACGACGCGACCTCGACGCCCACGCTCACTCAGCTCATTAGCCTAGCAGGAGGAATCACTCAATCAGCCGACATTCGCAATATTAATGTGCAGCGAGAGCAGTCACGAATAGAGACAACCACAGCGACCAGTGCAGCAAAGTCATCGGTAGAGGTGAATTTGTGGCAACTGCTACAGGCAGGAGAACTCAATGCGGACCTTCCTTTACAGCATGGTGATCGCATTGTTATTCCAGAAGCCACAGCGCTAACACCAGCCGACTCCGTGGCCTTAGCCTCCGCCAGCTTCTCGCCAGACACGATTACGGTCAACGTTGTAGGCGAAGTTAAAAGTCCTGGCGCCATTTCGGTACCGCCGAATGCCCCTTTGAACCAGGCATTGCTAACAGCTGGCGGACTCAACAACCGAGCCAACGACAGCGTTAGTCTCATTCGCTTAAATAGCAACGGTTCTGTTACTCAGCAAGCTATCGACGTTAATTTTGAATCGGGCATTAGCCAGGAGGACAATCCATCGCTGCGGCCTAATGACACGATTGTTGTCGGGACCAATGGCCTCAGCCGTGTAACAGATACGCTCGGCAATGTGCTCTCTCCACTCAATAGCGGATTTGGGCTGCTCAGATTATTTGGTTTGTAAGTCTAAGAGTTTGGGATTTTTCCCTAAGAGAAAAAGTATCTATCGCATCTGACTTTATATCATCTGACTTTATCAAGGGTGTCCATGAAAGTTGCATTAGTTCACGATTATCTAACCCAAAAGGGCGGCGCAGAGCGAGTGTTTGAATTGCTGTGTCGGCACTTTCCTGAGGCAGATATTTACACATCTCTTTACAGTGCCTCTAGCAGTGTTGATATCGGCCATCAGCGACCTGTCAATACCACGCTTCTTCAATTCATTCCGGGAAGCAAAAAGTATTTTAGGCTACTAGCACCTTTCTACTTTGCGGCCTTTCAACAGTTAGATTTACAAGCCTACGATCTGATCATCACCAGCACAACAAGTTTTGCAAAAGCTGTGCAGAAGCGACCCGACGCTATGCATATCTGCTTTTGTCATAACATCACTCGTTTTTTGTGGGACACCAAAACGTATCTGCGCCAGTATCACAGCTATAAGCGCGTGTATCCGCTCATACGGCCAATTTTTGAGCGAATGCGCAAGGTTGACTTTAGGCATGCTCAAAATCCGGATGTGTACGTGGCTAACTCCAGCACGGTGTCGGAGCGAATTAGACGAGTGTATCAACGCACGGCTCAGATGATTAATTTTCCAATTGACGTAGAGAATTTTGTTTTTAGCGATCAAAAGGACGACTTCTACTTAGTCTCCGCTCGGCTCATTAGCTACAAGCGAATTGATGTCATCGTGGAAGCCTTTAATTGGCTAGGGCTACCGCTGCTCATTATTGGCAATGGTCCTGAAAGAGAGACATTAGAAGCCAAAGCGTTAGATAACATTGCCTTTTTAGGTCATGTCAGTGACGTGGAGCGATCGCACCTCATGGCTAGGGCGCAGGCTGTCATCGTGGTAGCCCTAGAAGATTACGGCCTAGTGCCGATTGAGGCCAACGCTAGTGGCACCCCGGTGATTGCCTATGGGTTAGGTGGCGTTCTAGACACCCAGGTACCCGGAAAAACAGGTGTTTTCTTTAATCGGCAATCGCCAGAAGCAGTGCAGGCAGCTGTAATTCAAGCCACCCATACCCGTTGGAACTATCACTACATTCGCGAGCACGCCCTGAGGCATTTTTCTGAGCGTGTTTTCTTTGACCAAATTGAGACCCTGATTGAGCAGGTGATGAGCACGCCCCAGCACCCTCGAGACAAGCTGCCAGCCCCCTTACCAATGGATTCTTGCTTGCCGTCTGTTCGCCTTTAGGCACACGGCCCACCATAAAACCCTGTTTTATGAACATCATGACTGAGATTGTGAACTGAGATTGTGAACTGAGGTAGAAAAACGATGGTCGAGACACTGCTGCCCCCAGCTGGCGAACCCGAAGGCGACGCCGAACTAGGCTATGGACAACTGTTGAATATTCTATGGCGGCGTATCTACTGGCTAGGAGGTGCGTTGGTGGGCTCGTTAGCACTGGCTGTTGTCGCGACCTCAAGACAAGCGCCGACCTATGAAAGCTCTATGCAGCTGCTGGTAGAGCCCAACCTAGTTCAAAAATTCAATATCAACGCCGAAGGGAGCCAAACAACCTCCTTTTCAAAACAAGACTATGTGACCCAGCTAAACTTAATGCGTAGTAAACAGTTTTTTGCTCAGGCTGTGAGCTTCATTGAGCAAACCTCACCCGATTTTTGCCAAAGTGCAGGCACGAAAGAAAGCTGTATCAATCGCTTTCAAAATTCGCTGAAGCTGTTTCAGCTCGAAGAAGACGAGACGAACACACGAATTTTTGAGGCCACGTTTGAGGGCGAAGACCCCGAGATGACTCAACAGTCTTTAGAGGCCCTTAAAGAAACATACCTGGCCTACAATCTTCAGCAGCAGGACCAGCGATTAGACAACGGCCTTGAGCTAGTCAATCGGCAAATCGATGATGTGCGCGGCAATCTCAGTCGCTCCCAGAGAGCACTACAACAGTTTCGTCAAAATGAGAATCTGATTTCACCCCAGGAACAGTCTCTATCAGCGGCGAATGCACTTGAGCAACTCATTCAAGAGCAGCGAGGTTTACAGGCCCAGTATCAGGAGACTCAGGCGCAGTTTGATGCCTTACAACAGGTGCTAGCGCTCGATCCTAAAAGTGCCTTGCTGGCATCGCGCTTTAGCCAATCAGGACGCTATCAGCGCCTGCTCAATGAGCTGCAAACCAGCGAAATCGCCCTCTCGCAAAGGCTGGCTGTTCATACCGAAGAAGATCCTGTAGCACAAGATCTAATGGACCAGCGCGATCGCCAGCTGGATCTTTTACGACAAGAAACCCAGCGACTATTGACCCAATCTGCCATTGAACAAACGGGTTCTCAAGCCACCTTGAGTGACGCATCTTCCTTTGATCTATCCGCCCTTGGCGCCACCGCTGAGGAGACCGTACCGCCCGCATCTGAAAACAACGCTGCCTCTGAGAACAATAACAGCAACCGCTCTTTTGAGCCCCTGAGTCTCCCGACCGATACTTTCGCAGAAGCAATCAGAATCGCAGAACAAGCAGGTATTGAGGGCCAAACGGCAAGCACTGTAGCTGAATGGCAAGATCTTGAAGCCCGCTGGCAACAAGCCTCCGAGCTGATGGCCCAAGTGCCTGAAGAGCATGTCAACTATAGCCGTGCCCGCGATCGCATCACGTCTTATGCTAGCAACAGCCAAGCAGCAAACCAAAAAGCAACCACGCTCCAAGCCCAAGAGACCCGTCCTAGCGAAACAACATCCGGCGAGCCCGCCGAGACCGGAACAGATCTGTTTTCGAACGGTCAGCTGGGCGAAATTGACCTGGACCTAGTGGAGACACTGGTAACGACCCAAATTTCCCTCAGCAGTTTGGAAGCTCGCCAAGAAAGCTTGGCACGCTCAGAGCAGGCTCTCAGGAAGAAACTAAATCGCTTCCCCCGGCTAATTGCCGAGTACGACCGCCTTCAGCCGGAGGTAGAAACTCAACGTGATTCGCTAGAACGGCTGCTAGAAAGTCGCCAAAAGCTGAGTAACGACATTGCCCAAGGAGGCTTCAACTGGCAGGTAGTAGAACCCCCTAACCGGGGCCGGAAAACAGGCCCTAATCCACAACAAAATCTGATGACTGGGGCCATCGCAGGTCTCTTTTTAGGGGGGCTTCTTGCCTATGGCCGAGAAGCTATCGATACGGTTATTAGAACCCCCGCAGATCTTAAAAAGTACTCAGCCCTACCGCTGCTAGGGGCACTGCCAAAGGTCAGTGGGGCCTTCCCTACGGTCATGCCTTTTACGCGTCCGCTTCAGCGGAAGGTCATTGAGTCTTCTGCAATTTTGAGCCTAGTCCAGTGGCAACCGTTCCGAGAGGCGGTTGATCTCATTTACAAAAATATTCAGCTGGCGGCCAGTCCTATGAAGTCAGTCATGGTGACTTCTGCGATCACAGGTGAGGGAAAAACAACCTTAGCCGTTGGGCTGGCCTTAGGCGCAGCGCGATCGCAAAAACGGGTGCTGCTCGTCGATGCTGACCTGCGGCACCCTACCCTCCATAACCAGCTTGGCCTTTCGAATAAGCGAGGGCTTACCATGCTGCTAGCCTCTGTTGAAACGCCCAATCCTGTTACGGTGTCCCTAGCAGGGGCTCAAATTGATATCCTGACCGCCGGGCCGCTATCTGAAGATCCGGTTCAGCTGCTAAATTCTCACCGAATGAAAGAGCTGGTCGCTAAGTTCGAGCGGCAGTACGATCTCATCGTTTTTGATACCTCAGCAGTACTAGGTCGGGTAGATGCCTTACAGATTGCCTCTTTGTGTAGTGGCGTTGTGATGGTCAGCAAAATCGATCGGGTCACCCAAGGCGATCTCACCCAAGCGGCCGCTATTTTAGCTCGTGTTAATCAGCTTGGCATTGTAGCCAATGGTTCGCGGCCCCCAACACCTACCTATTCAAAACTCTCTTCTGAAACAGTCCCTGAAGCCTCTTTAGAAAACACTTCCGAGGACTTCGAAGAGCCATTAGTCATTCCAAAATGATGCTTTTAGTATTCCTGCCTGTCAGTAAATCTCTAATAGCCCCCACGTCTTTTATACAACCGTCCTATGATTGCTTCTACCGCTCTGCTCAAAACACCTCGTATTTTATCGCTAACCCAACCTGATTCAGACAGTCTCGCACCGGCTATGTTGCTCTGGAGACGGAATTTTCTGTTGATAAAAGCAGCCACTAACGCCTTGCCCAACACCACATCAAATAACGATGCAGTGCAAATGCTCCCAGCACTGCAAAATCGTCAGTGGTTTGAAGAGTGCCTGCGGCATTCTCCGGTAAAAGCCTTGCGGTTGGATATGGCGTTAGGAGAGACGACATTGAGAGGATGGGCTAATGTATGCGATCGCACTAAAAAGCGCGTTTTTGTCCACCTACCGGCCGCTACTCACCTCCCCAAGCACAGCACACCTCTGCTCTGGAGATTTAAGCGGTTTGCTGACTGGGTAGTTGCCGCTGGCTTAACCGTTGGCCTCAGCCCATTATTTATACTGGTAGCAGTGCTGGTTAGGTTAGACTCACCCGGCTCTATCTTCTTTCGTCAGTGGCGAGTGGGGCATCGTGGTCAGCTATTTCAAATTCTAAAATTTCGAACCATGCAGCCGGGCTCTGAGCTCCGCCATCATCAGGTCATGGGCCAGCAATCTGGCATTCACAAGCTGAAAAAAGATCCTAGGGTCACAGGCATTGGTCAGATTCTACGAAAATATAGCTTAGACGAGCTGCCGCAGCTGCTGAATGTGCTGCGAGGAGAAATGAGTTTAGTGGGACCAAGACCTTGGGCCCTATACGATGCGGTACGACTTGAACCAGCTTTCCGACGCCGGTTAAATGCGCTGCCCGGATTGACCGGTGCCTGGCAAGTAACCGCCAGATCTCACGACTGCGATTTGGCCTCTGTGAGTCGAATAGATTTGGACTATTTACAGCACTGGAGAGTGCAGACAGACTTAAAGTTTTTACTATTAACCCTACCCAAGGTAGTGTCTGGCTTTGGTGCGTACTAACTCTGCTGTGTCAGCTGCTTACAGTTAACAAGCACTCGCTAAACAGTGCTGAAATTTATGGTTAGAAACAATCATCGACCGTCATTATCTCTAAGGTCAGAGAACCGTTTTTCAGGCTCTCAAGGAATCAAACAAAAACCAATAAAACAAGAGACTTCTGTTCGACTCTATCGTCCAGCTAGTGAGATGCGACGCCCCCAATATTTACTGCGCCGTATGTGGTTAGACTTACTCGAATCAAGAGGTCTGGCTTGGCAATTAATGAAGCGAGACATCAGTGCTCAGTACAGGGAATCTTTACTGGGTATGTTCTGGGCAGTAATCCCACCTGTTGTAACTGCGATAGGATTTACCGTGGCCTCTAATGCCCAAGTCTTAAATATTGGCACAACCGATTTGCCTTATCCAGCCTACGTAATGTTCAGTATGGCGCTATGGCAAACATTTAGCGAGTCCATGCTGTTACCGTTAAAAACGGTAAGCGGGGCTCGGATGATGCTAGCAAAGATTCAGTTCCCCCGAGAAGCCCTAGTGCTTGCCGCCGTAGGTCAAGTGTTTTTTAATTTTTCAATCAAACTAATTTTGATTCTAGGATTGTTTTTATGGTACCGTATGCCAATTTCAGCAAACGTGATTTTAGCGCCTGTTGCACTCATCCATTTGGTGCTACTAGGCACGGTCTTCGGTACCCTGCTAGCGCCACTTAATGTGCTATATCAAGACTTTTCTAAAGCGTTGCAGATTCTGCTGGGCACCTGGCTTTTCTTGACACCCGTCGTTTATCCAACGCCTAATGGAAATGGCTTATTTGGATTGCTAGTAAGGCTCAACCCTGTCACACCTCTATTAGTAACAACACGAGAGTTAGCAACGACCGGGAACGTCTCTGATCCACTAGGGTTTTGGACAGTGAGCGGGTTTATATTCGCTTTTTTGCCCATTTCCTGGCTAATTTATCGACTTTCTATGCCCTATGCGATTGAGAGGTTTAGTTCCTAATGACTGTAGCCGTTTCTAATCAGCAAATAGAAAATGCTGTTCCTAAAAACGATGTTGTCCTATCATTAAACGGGGTATCAAAAAAGTTTTGTCGCGATTTTAAAAGGTCTTTATTGTATGGGATGCAAGACATCTCTCAAGAGGTTTTAGCAATTCGGAATGATAAAAACAACAATCTCCGAAGACAGGAATTCTGGGCACTGCAAGATGTAAGCTTTGACTTGCATCGTGGCGATGCGCTGGGTCTAATTGGAAAAAACGGTAGCGGTAAATCAACCCTGCTGCGAATTATTGCAGGACTTATTAAACCCGATATTGGCTCGGTAGAGGTGTATGGTCGAGTAGCCCCACTCATTGCGCTTGGGGCAGGCTTCAACCCAGTGCTGACAGGGCGAGAAAACATATACGCCAATATGTCTATTTTAGGTCTAAAAAGAACAGAAATTGATGAGCGATTTGAGGAGGTAGTTGAATTTGCAGAGCTAGCAAATGCGATCGATTCGCCGGTGAGAAGCTACAGTTCTGGAATGGCAGCGAGACTAGGATTCTCATGTGCCGTGCACACTTCATCAGAAATTTTGTTGATTGATGAGGTCCTGTCCGTTGGTGATATTCGTTTTAGAGCAAAGTGCAGCCGCAGATTAGCTCGGCTACGTGATCAAGGAGCTTCATTTATTTTAGTCTCTCATAACTCTCAATCGATACTATCAATTTGCGAAAAAGCAATTTATTTACAGTACGGCAAAGTTCTTGGCAAAGGTAGTGCTGAACAGGTTATTGAGAACTACGAATCAAACTTATTCGCTAGCGACTTAAATGCATCTATTGATTCAAAACTAAAACTAAAGCCTAAGGCAGAAAGTGAAAGTACCGGCCTAGATATTACAGAAGTGTTTTTCGTTGACTCATCCAGCAAAATTGTGGATTTCATTGAAACAGGAAAACCAATTAGTCTCACTGTGACAGTGAATGCGAAAAATCAGTACGACGATATCTTCATAAGGTTCATAATCAGAGAAATATCAGGAGAGGGAGACATCGCTTTGACTATCAGTAATCAAAGCGATGATCGTCCTTTCCAAATTCCCATAGGCAAAAGCGAACTAAGTATTCAGATGCCTTATGTCGGGCTTAAACCAGCGCTTTATACCGCAAAAATTATTATCAAGCAAGGAAATATGAACGTATTAGATGGTGTGGAATCATTCAAGTTCCATGTAAAAGGAGGAGGTAGTATGAGCAACTGCCAGTTTTATCAACCAAGGAATTGGGATTCTAAATATATAGCGCAGAAGAGCTGACTCAGAAAACAAGCAGAAAATGAATGATTTTAATTGTTAAAATTTAAGACTAAGGACAGTCGCGTGATTGAAAAGAGAACCCGAAACTTAATGCCTAATTTTTTGATTATCGGTGCTGCAAAATCGGGAACGACATCTCTTTACCACTACTTAAATCAGCATCCAGACATCTACTTTAGCGTGATGAAGGAACCTAAATTTTTCTGTTTTTACAATGAGGAATGTAATTGGCAAGGCCCCGGCGATCAAGAGGCTTTTAAAGGCTATGTGACAGATATTGGAAAATACCACTCGCTATTCGAAAGCGCTAAGCACGAAGTTGCCATTGGAGAAGCTACACCATGGTACATATGCAGTAAGGCGGCGGCTGAAAATATTAAAACAATGATTCCGAACGTGAAGATAATTGCCATACTTCGAAACCCTGTAGATAGAGCCTACTCTCACTTCTTGCATTTATTACGTGAGGGGCGAGAAACGTTAGACAATTTCCAAGACGCGCTTAATGCTGAAGAAGCTCGTGTCAAAAAGGGCTGGGGGTGGACCTGGCAATACAAAAGCAGGGGCTTATATTATTCTCAACTGAAGTCTTATTACCAGTTATTTCCCAAAGAAAACATCAGGATTTATCTGTTTGATGATTTTGAAAAATCGCCCTCACTTATCATCAAAGATATTTTTTCTTTTTTGTCTGTTGATGATAAGTTTTCCACTAACGTGTCACAAAGACAAAACAAAGCTTACATTCCTAGAAGCAGAAAAATAAAAACACTCATTGATTCTAGAGACTACAAAAATACACTTTTTTCAAAGACCAAAATTTCGCAGCTAGTTTTCAAAAAAGCTGGAAACTGGATTGAAAAAATGAATTCTAGGAATATACCTCCTATCTCCTCTGACATTAAGACACAACTAATCGAGTATTACAAAGATGACATTCTCTGCTTAGGTCCGCTTATTTCAAAAGACCTATCTACCTGGTTGGTGTAAATAACCCTATTGGTTTGGCCCTTTGAGGGTAAAAACCGCAAGTTTATCTAGATTTTGTGATTCCAACTTCAATTTTTCATTCGGCAAAATACCAAATACAAAATCATGATTGTCTTTTTCATTAACGATACATCTGACAATGCCAACTGGGGGTGCCGGGCAACAACGCAGGCACTCACTTCAATGATTGTAGAGAATGGTGCAGATATAAAATCAAGACTTTACTTAAGCCGAATGCATGAGATAGAGGAATATATTCCTAATCAGATATGCAAAAAGCTCGAATCAAGTTTTCAATCTGCTAAGAAGCTGCTTCCCATTGGTAAAAGGTCTATCAATAGACTAGGCAAAAAGCTTATTTCTCCTTGGTGGGATAAGCTATCTGGCCGTAGAGACGTTGTCCCTGAATGCTTCGCTGACTTTGAAGGATTCGCTCAGGATTTGATGAGTAATAGGATTCTGACCTCAGAGAGAGCGTCGATTGAATCGTGTGATCTAGTGGTGATCAATGGTGAAGGAAGTATATACGACAGGCAGCGAAAAGGGCGTATGATGCTTTTTCTCGCATATGTAGCTGTCAAGCACTTCCATAAAAAATGCATATTGGTCAATCATACAGCCGATATTCACGATCCAATTATGGAAGAAATAGTTGCTAATGTTTATCCTCTGCTGGATGACGTTGTTTTTCGAGAGCCCCTTTCTTATGAAGCTTGCTCCAAATTCTTAGAAAACAGCTCGACGACGTTGGCTTCTGATGCAGCTTTTACCTATCAACCACTTAGCCAAGCTCACCTCATCGCAGTTGCATCACGAGATGGCTATTTCAGCGTTTGGCCTGATTCAGCAAAGGGGTTTGACCCAAGTAAGCCCTATATCTGTGTCGGCGGTAGTTCAATTTATCTTCGCCCAGATAGGCCGCAATACGATCCTGTTCCTGGTTTTCTTCGCTTGTGCCAGCTGCTAAATGAGCAAATCGCTCCCGTTATCTTAATTGCGCCCTGCTATACGGACCAGAATATTTTTCGACCTGTCGCCAAAACTCTAAAACTACCGCTCATTGGTCTGCATACTCCGACACAGCAAGCCGCAGATATCTTAGGAAATGCCAGCGCCTGCATTAGTGGCAGATGGCATCCCAGTATTCTGGCTTTAACTGGCGGAACGCCTATTGTGACTCTCACCGCAAACACTTATAAAACACAAGCACTATTACAACAGATAGGCTTAGAGGCCACTACCTTTGATGCTCTAAATCTGCATCAAGAAATTGACAAAATAGTTGAATTGACAGCTAGCTATATCGATCAGGGAAATGATTTAAGAAATAGGCTTAAGGCTGAAGCTAGTATCCTAGCTAACAGATCCTACAGAAACATTCACTATCTAGCAAAACAGAACTCTAGGGCTGAGCTTGTTTTACAGTAACTATCGGTATTGTTGCATGGACTTTCCAAGAAGCATTTCTCTGATTCCAGCTCGTGGTGGTTCGAAGGGAATTCCGCATAAAAATATACAGCTGCTAGATAACAAGCCGTTAATTGCTCATAGCATTCTTGATGCGATAGAGGCCACACTTGTTGAGCAAGTTTATGTTTCAACTGATGATTTTGAGATTGCTTCAGTAGCAGAAAACTATAATGCTTCTATCATTGAACGTCCTGATAAGCTGGCTGGAGATACTGCATCTTCTGAATCTGCGCTTGTTCATGCGCTCAATGAAATTGAGAAGTCTGGGTTTCAACCTGATTTGATTGTTTTTCTTCAGTGTACTTCCCCTATTCGTACTGGAGCTGATATCGACAAAGCCATCCAAAAGATGAAAGCTGAACGAGCAGATTCTTTATTATCTGTTTCACCCTCTCATCGATTCCTATGGGAAGAGGATAGTGGCCAAGCTAAATCGATTAACTATGACTACCGCGATCGTCCTAGACGTCAAGACATGAATCCTCAGTACGTTGAAAACGGTTCGATTTATATTTTCAAACCTTGGGTTATCAAGGAATTCAACAACCGTTTGGGCGGTAAAATCTCTCTTTTTCCAATGAGTGAGGCTGCCGCCCACGAGATTGACTCTCCCTTAGATTTTAAAATAGCTGAATTCTTACTCAAGCAGCAGGTAACTTCCCATGCTTATTGACAACAACCTTTCTAAATATATTGTTTTTTCTGAAGACAGCATCCTCAATGCCCTTAAAAAGATCAGCGATAATAAAAGCCGTATTATCTTTTCAGTATCAGAATCAGGTGTCTTAGAAGGCATCATGACCGATGGAGATTTTCGTCGCTGGCTAGTAAATCAAGAGGATATTGATCTCAATCAGGCAGTCTGTAAAGTTGCAAATAAATCCTTTAAGTCTGTTTCAGCAGATACTGAGCCTGAAAAGATTCTCGGTTACTTTTCTGCTGACGTTGAGTTTATTCCGCTTATCGACCAAGCGGGACATCTTGTCGCTGTTGCGCGTAAGCGACCCGATGGTGTCAAGATTGGCAATTTTCAAATTAATGGTCACTCCCCAACTTTTGTGATCGCAGAAATAGGCAATAACCATAATGGCAGTCTGGAGAAAGCGAAAATGCTGGTGGATTTAGCCATTGAAGCAGGTGCCGATTGTGCTAAATTCCAGCTCCGTACAATGAAGGCGCTGTACCGGAATGCGGGAAATGCAAACGATGCCAGCGAAGACTTAGGGTCTCAGTACACTCTAGACCTGCTCTCTCGTTTCCAACTGAAACCCTATGAGATGCTAGAAGTCTTTGATTACTGTAGAGTCCAGGGCATACTACCGCTCTGCACACCGTGGGACCTAGATAGTCTCGAGCTTCTTGAAGCCGATGGCATGCTTGGATATAAAGTGGCATCGGCTGACTTGACCAATCACGATTTACTAAAAGCGCTTGCTAAAACAGGTAAGCCTCTGATTTGTTCGACAGGTATGTCTACTGAAAACGAAATCATCGAGTCAGCGCGGCTTCTTCAGCGTTTAGGTGCTACCTATGTGTTGCTCCACTGCAACTCTACTTATCCGGCCCCTTTCAAGGATATCAATCTCAATTATCTAGAACGACTCAAAGAAATTGGTGAGTGTCCGGTGGGCTACTCCGGCCATGAACGCGATGTTAATGTTGCGATCGCAGCAGTCGCCAAAGGCGCAAAAGTGATCGAAAAGCACTTTACCCTTGATAAAACAATGGAAGGTAGCGACCACAAGGTGAGCCTGCTACCAGAAGAGTTTCAGGCAATGGTTCGGGGAATTCGTCAGGTTGAAGCTTCTTTGGGGACTGCCACCGAGCGAAGGCTTAGCCAGGGTGAGCTAATGAACCGCGAGTCTTTGGCAAAGAGCTTGATGATTAATTGTGACTTGGCGGCTGGGCAGACCATCACTGCTGAGATGATTGAGGTTAAAAGTCCTGGCCAGGGGCTGCAGCCTAACCGAAAGTCCGAACTCATTGGCAAGAGAGCAAAGCACGCGTTTAAGGTGGGAGACTTTTTCTTCCCTAGCGATCTCGAAGTAGAGAGTATTCAAGCTAAACCCAGCTATGACTTTTCTCGTTCCTGGGGGGTGCCGGTACGCTATCACGATTTTAAAACAATTCTTGCTAAGACAACCCCAACCCTGTTGGAGTTTCATCTCAGCTACAAAGACATAGAAGAAGACATCCATCAGTATCTTGATCAGGTCTACGATCTAGATCTAATTGTGCACAGCCCTGAGCTGTTTGCGGGCGATCATGTGATGGATCTTTGTGCTGAAGATTTTAGCTATCGGCAGCGATCTATCCAGGAACTGCAAAGAGTCATCAATATCACCCGCCACCTGACCCCCTTTTTTAGTCAGGCGTCTCGGCCTTGTATTGTCCTTAATGTAGGAGGATTTACTAGCGATGCCCCCCTTTCGGCGGATAAACGGCCTTACTTATACAAGGTCTTAGGTGAGAGCCTAGCAGCTGTCGATGCTGAAGGCGTTGAAATTATTCCCCAAACCATGCCGCCCTTTCCCTGGCATTTTGGCGGACAGCGCTATCACAATTTGTTTGTAGATCCTCAAAGTACTCTAGAGTTCTGTCGCACAAATCAGTATCGAGTCTGTCTGGATGTTTCCCACTCTAAGCTAGCTTGCAATCAAAATGGTTGGTCCTTTATGGAATTTGTTGAGCAAGTCGGACCGCACACCGCACATTTACATCTCGCTGATGCAAAGGAAGTCGATGGGGAAGGGTTACAAATTGGGGAAGGAGAAATTGATTGGTCGGCCCTATCAGAGAAATTAATGAGCGTTTCACCCACTGCCTCATTTATTACTGAAATTTGGCAGGGGCATAAGAACGACGGTGAGGGGTTTTGGGTCGCACTGGAGCGGCTTGAAAGAGATTTTTAATCAGCAGCCAGCTCAGGCTTAAAAAAAGAATAATGCTTTGCATAGAAAACAACAGTGGCATGAGGCGAGTATCAATATGATGACAACATTGTTATCTCAAAAAATTAAACGCAGAATTGCCCGTACTAAATATCGATTGACTAATACCCTAAACCGATATGTAGATGAACAACTGCCCTTACTGGAATTTCAATTTTCAAAAGAGAGTTCTAAGTGGAAAAATCTCAAAAATAAGTATTTAGGCCAAAGATGCTTCATTATTGGAAACGGGCCATCGCTCAAGTCACAAGATCTGACGGTGTTGAAAAATGAAGTTACCTTTGTCTCCAACTGGTTTGCACTCCATAAAGACTATGAAACGATCAGCCCAACCTACCACTGTATTTGCGCTCACGAAATTTTTGGAGGATGGATAGATGATATAAAGTTCGATCCTAAACTATACGCGTTACTGCGTGAGAAATCTAAAAATACGACTAAGGTTTTTCCCTTCTTTTTTAAATCAGGTCTAGATGAGCAGGAGATATTTCCCAAAGAAGAATTGTCTTATGTTTCATATGGGCCGTTGGTTCAAGAAATTCATCGGTTAAAGAGCATGAATTTGGATATTGCTTCACAGCGCTTACTCCACGGCCACACTATTATTACCAGCTTTTGTCTGCCAATTGCCTTTTACTTAGGATTCAAAGACATTTATCTGTTGGGATGTGACTGTGACTACGGTATTCAGCGGGCTGGTGATGATAGAGATTATTTTTATGACACAACTCAGCATACCAGTGAGGCCCCTGACTTTGAGTGGTTACAAAAGAGTTGGGCTGAAGGCGGTCCGATGATTCAGGCGTATGCGATCGCCCGACAAGCCTTTGAAAGCCAAGGGCGGAGGGTTTTCAACGCCACCGCTGGCGGTAAGTTAGAGGTTTTCGAGAGGGCTAACTTTGAAGCCCTCTTTTAAGCTTGATTATTTAATAACTTAATTGTCAGCCGCTTAAGGACTCTAGCCTTTCGCTTAATAACTATCAAAACTCTACACTCAAAGTGAAAACCGCTCAAAATGAAAATCGCTGTTGTCAGTAAATCAGATCGGAATGGGGGAGGCGCCAGTCGAGTTGCCGAAGATTTGGCAACGTGGCTAAACGAGGCCGGGCACTCAACAGACCACTATACAGCGTTCAGATTTAAACAGTCGCCTAAGCCTTTTCAAAAGAGTGTATACGGCCGAGGTCGCAGATCTCATGTTTGCAAAAGCGTTCATAACACAACCTATCGCTATGGATTTCCTGAACTGTTGCCGATTGAATACTGGGTCGGCTTTGGCCGACATCTCAATCAGTACGATGTTGTACATTTCCACGATTTGTATACTTCAATCTCTCCGTTTAGCTTAGCGCTATCTACTTTAAAAAAGCCCACTTTTTTGACAGTCCACGACTGCTCTGCCTTCACAGGCGGCTGCCTATATCCTTTGGACTGTCAGCAGTACAAAACGCACTGCCATAGCTGTCCTCAGCTACCCTTAAACTCGGATACAGGAAAGCCCATTCCCGATCGAACCAGAAGCTTGCAAACTATCAAGCGTCAAGTTGCAAAGCATTGCTCTGTTCGGTACCTTTTTCCTAGTGCTTGGATGGCTCGGCAAGCTTCTTTTGTCTTTGAGTACAAAGTACCGCCTGCTGTTGTTCCAAATGGTCTCGACCTATCGCTCTATCCTAGGATGGTTAATAAGGTGTCGAAGCACGCGGCTAAAACCCAATTGGAGATTGATTCAAACCGGCCCACCGTCACAATTTCGGCTCACTGCCTAGACGATCCTAGAAAAGGTGTGAAGTATGCTATTCAAGCATTGCAAAGTATTCGAGAGTTGTCTCCGCTGGTGCTGACCATCGGATTCATAGATGATGAACTGCGGCAAGCTTTAGCGGGGCTTGAGGTTAGGGCGTTTGGCTATGTTGAAGATCCTCAAAAACTAGCGAGCATCTACTTAGCAACAGATGTCCTACTGTTTTGTACGCTGGCCGATAATCTGCCGTTGACGGTGCTAGAAGCAATGGCTGCCTCAGCTGTGGTGATTAGCTTTGCAACAGGAGGCGTTCCAGAAATCATCAAGTCTGGACACAATGGCATTTTGATAGAGCCTGCAAATCAGGAAGCATTAAATTCGTCCTTACGAGAGTGGATGCGATCGCCGCAAAAGATTGCCATAGGAAAACGAGCAAGAGAAACTATAGAGTCAAATTTCACTAGGCATAAATTTATAGAACAACATCTACAGATTTACAAAAAATCTATTCATTCTAGCCTATAACCTTGGAGGATTTTAAGATGCAAGCAGTTACCTATTCATTTGATGTCTTTGACACAGTTTTAACTCGTATATGGGCAAAGCCTACAGATTTATTTTGGGAGTTAGGCACTCTATTGAGAGATGAGAAACTCATCCAGCTCTCTCCTGAAGCTTGGCAGAGCTTACGGATTAAATCTGAAGTTCAGGCCCGGAGAAAGATGAAGGCCAGAGAAATTACAATAGAGCAGATTTACGCTGAATTAGCAGAGGCTTTAGGCTGGTCGAAGAAACAGATTGCGATCGCAATGCAGCATGAGATTCAGTTAGAGCGTAGAAGCCTACATCCAATTTCTAGCTCTCAACAGAAAATTAAAAGCCTGAGACAGCAGGGTAAATCTATTTCATTTATTTCTGATATGTATTTACCGTCATCTGTGATTCAAGATCTACTGAGAAATCATCAGATTATGACGGAGAAAGACACCCTTTATGTCTCCGGAGAAACCGGCGTTAGCAAGGCTTCTGGAAAACTCTTCGGGCACTATCTGTCTCGCCATAGGTTGCAACCCCATGAGCTTTATCATACAGGAGACAATAGTCATGCAGATGTAAGTATGCCTCAATCACTAGGCATTCAGAGTCAACATTTTGTAGAGGCTCATCTAAATCGATATGAGAAACTTATTTCAGAAGATACTTCTTTGCCCATCAAATTTCGCTCAGTGCTAGCTGGAGCCAGTCGTCTGACGAGGCTACGCTGCTCTGAAACTAACTCCCATCGGCGCACCATTTGGAATACCAGCGCCAATATTATCGGCCCGGTGCTGTTTGGATTTGTTCATTGGTGTCTGGGGGAAGCTCAGCAACGAGGTATTCAAAGGCTGTATTTCATTGCCCGAGATGGACAAATCCTTTGTAAAATAGCTCAAATAATTTGTCAGAAGTGGCAGTACAGCATTGATTGCCGCTATTTTTATGGTTCCAGGCAAGCATTTCACTTTCCAGCTATGCAACAAATTAGCGAAACTGAAATGCTCTGGATTTTTGCCGGTAAAGAGTTCGTATCCATTCGTGACGTTTGTAGACGGATTAATTTAGACCCATCAGACATTTCTGCAACCCTAGCTAAGTTTGGCTTAACTGAAGACATCTGGGATAAAAACTTAAGCGCGCAAGAGAAAAAGACCTTAAAAAAAGTCTTTCAAGATAAAGATTTAGTAGAATTAATTCTCTCAAATGCTGAACTATATCGTGAAAAAGCGCTGGGTTACTTTAGACAAGAAGGCTTAGCAGATGGCGTTCCTTTTGCAACAGTTGACGTGGGTTGGACGGGACGTAGTCAAAGGTCGTTCAGTAAGCTATTGGATGCAGGAGGCATGTACCCAGAGACTGGCATGCTGGGTTTGTATTTTGGCTTGACGGGGGCGAAGACAGGGATGAAAAAGGCCTTCTCCAGCGATCAGCTCATACCATATTTCATGAAGGGACACCCGCCCTCTGAAAAACGCCTTTTTGCGACGCCAGAAATCATAGAACTCTTTATGGCTGCAGATCATGGCAGTACTGTTAGGTATGAACAAGAAAATGATCGTTTCATTCCAGTTTTGAGACAGGAAAAGAATGAAAATGCTCTCAAGTGGGGACTCAATGTACAGCAATCTGCTGTTTTGGAATTTACCGATCGGCTAACATCGGTCTTTCATCCTGAAGATTGCCCAGTTGATTATTTTGAAAGGGTTACTACTCAACTACTCAAAACCTTTTTTTCTCATCCAGACAAGAAAGAGGCAGCTGTATTTGGCTCACTCACGTTTGCTCAAGAGCAAGCTGAAAGCAGGTTTGAAGAGCTTGCACCAGTATTTACACCCACCGAATCACTGCAAGCAATGATGAATTCTTCTAGAATTCATAACTTTGCATGGATTTCAGCTTCAATCCAAAGAAGTTCTACATGGGCTAGGATTCCGTTATCTCTAGCGAGGGGATATCGGTACAGCCAAATCTATTGTCGGTTAGCCTATGATGCCGTTCGTCAAAATAACCCAACTGAAGCGAAGTATTTCTTCAAAACTGCTGTAACAGGAAGTCCTATCCTACTGTTTAGCAGCCATACCTGGCATGTTGGAGCGCTTCTTATCTTTCGAAAGTTTCTCAATCCTAAGCGATATGAAAAACTACGCGCTTCCTATAAAAAGGTGGTCAGACGAGAAACGCCAGCCAACTAAAGGCAGCGTTAGCTGGCTCAGGGCGTTGGGCATCACGATTTTTAGCAACCGGTATCTTTAGCATTAGCTTTGTTCCTTTCATAACAGCTCTATTTACTGCTTTACTGTCATGAAAATTGCCTTTATTGTCGAAGTTTTCCCTTCTCTTTCTCAGACTTTTGTTTTAAATCAAATTACTGGCCTAATCGACCGAGGTCATGAGGTCGATATTTATGCCGAGGTCCCTGGCGATAGCAACAAAACACATCCCGATGTCGAAAAGTACCAGCTCCTTAGACGCACTTACTATCAGCCGCAAGTTCCTCAGTCAAAAATCCAGCGCTTTATCACAGGCGTTGTCCTGTTTTTGCGTTCTTTTCTAAAAGATCCCTGGCTCGTCCTTCAATCTGTCAATGTTTTCAAGTACGGCAAGCATGCTGCTTCCCTGAGAATTCTCTATGACGTTATCCCTTTTCTCGGTAAGCATGCAGACTACGACATCATTCAGTGCCACTTTGGTTTGTTGGGTAGAAAGGGAATGCGCCTGCGGCAATTGGGTGCTCTACAAGGCAGCCTGATTACGGTATTTCACGGCGTTGATGTCAGTCAAAATGTGACGCTACTCGGTCAAGATCTCTATAACGAACTTTTTGCAGCAGGTGATTATTTCTTACCTATTAGCTATCATTGGAAGCGGCGGCTAGTTGCCCTTGGATGTGATGAAAAAAAGATTGCGGTTCACTATATGGGAACTGACTATCAATCATCAGATTTTATCTCTCGTCACGTTGATAGTGATGGTTGTTTTCGTTTATTGAGTATTGCTCGTCTTGCTGAGAAAAAAGGGCTTGAGTATGGTATTCGAGCTGTTGCTTCTTTACTTAGGCAAGGCCTGCAAATTAAATACTCAATCATCGGTGCTGGAGAACTTCAGGCCAGTCTTGAAGCCCTTATTCTTCAGCTAAAAGCAGAAGATGCCATTAAATTAGTCGGACCTAAGGATACAACTGAGGTCAAAGCGACCTTGCGAAAATCTCATTGTTTGCTTGCGCCTAGTGTCACTGCTCAGGATGGGAATCAGGAGGGGATCCCAGTCGTTTTGATGGAGGCGATGGCGATGGGCATTCCTGTGGTGAGCACCTATCACAGTGGTATCCCAGAACTGGTTGAAGATGGGGCCTCTGGCTTTTTAGTGCCTGAGCGGGATGAACAAGCACTAGCTGAGAAGCTGGCTCATATGGTCGCTCATCCAGACGGTTGGGCTGATATGGGAACTGCTGGGCGGCGGAAGATTGAACAACAACACAATATCACCCAGCTCAACAATCGCTTAGTGGAAATCTATGAACAACTCTTAGACACTGACGCCTCCATCCTCTCTACTCACTCATCTTCACGACAAGTTGGCCAGCTTACCCCGACTCGTTCATGAAAATCCTACTGACAATTCACCACCACCTCGACCCTCATTCGGGGGCACCAGGCACTGTCTTGAAGTTAGGAAGCGCCTACGAGGCATTGGGCCATGAGGTTGACTATTATGCTTTTGACCATCTGCCTCAGCGAGTTCAGGCGATCTCTCCAGAAGTGGTTTTCCCAGAATTCCTCGCTGCTCATCTACTAAAACAAGCCCATAGATACGATGTGGTGGATGCTTCTACAGGCGATGCTTGGTTGTGGGGCACTCTATGCTACACTCATCGCCGCCCTCCGGTGCTGATCACCCGCAGTCACGGATTAGAGCATACTGTACACTTGGAGTATCTTGCAGATGTCCACCAGGGAAAACAGTCCCGCAGTTGGAAATATCCGTTCTACCGTGGTAGCTTTCGTTTATGGGAAGTAGCTTCATCTCTGCGGCGAGCGGATTTAGCGTTTTTGCTTAATCGGAAAGATCTAAAATATGCTGTTCAGACTCTAGGAGTTAGTCTGGATCGAGCCTATGTTACGCCGAATGGCATTCCAGATGATTTTCTCAATCTTCCCTTTAAGCCTTCAGCTAATACGGATAATAGCTCCGTTAATATTGCTCAAATTGGCACATATATTCCTCGTAAGGGCATTGAGTACGGTGTACCCGCACTCAATGCCATCCTATCTCGCCATTCTAAGGTCACCGTAAGTTTTCTAGGAACAGGTTGTCCCGTAGAGAAAGTTCTCGCTGATTTTTCGCCAGCTCTGCGAGATCGTGTTCGGGTAATTCCTCACTTTAAGCATGAGCAGTTACCTAATCTCCTGAAAAATCATCAGATTAAGCTGTTTACGCCACTCTCAGAAGGATTTGGCAAGGCCCTGGTTGAAGCAATGGCGTGTAGTTTAGCGCCTGTAACAACCGCTGCACCAGGCCCCCTAGAAGTTGTGCGCCATGGACATGACGCCATCGTAGTACCGAAGCGCGATCAAGGGGCTATTGAACAAGCACTTGACCACTTAATTATGCATCCGTCTTTTCTGGAGAAAATCCGATATCAAGCTCATATAACAGCACAGAGGTATGGATGGATGGATTTAGCAAAGCAACGAATTTCCCTTTATTTGGCCGCAAGAGAACAAAAAATGGCATCACATAAATAATTCTATGTTCCATGTTTAAGTCTCACAGAAATAGGATTAATACCATGAGGATTGCTTGTTGTGGATATGTGGATAAAAGTTCCGGCAGCGGTTCGGGCGCTCGTTACTTGATATTAGAGGAGCTCCTGAAAAGAGGACACGAAATTGATTTCTTTGATGTAGAAAGTTCCGGAACTGCCAGCTTGAAGCAGACCCTAGCGCATCCTAATTTTAAGTTCGTAGGAATAGAAATCGAATATTTTCTTAGGCTGTTAATCAAAAGGTACTTACCAAAGAGATTCCATCCCACATTTGATAGGAATGTTGGCGCTTTAATTCAACATCTTTTCAGTAACCCTAGAGTTCAGCGCTTGATTAGCAAACAGATTACCACTCATCACCAGGCAAAAAAATATGACTTTCTCTTGTTTTGCGGTCGTTATGCGCCCTTCTCTATAAAGGGCTTGAAAGTTATCAGTTGGGTTCAAGGGCCTCCTCAAACAGAAGCCTACTATATGCGACATCTCAAAAAACAAATATTGGAATTTTGCGGGGCTTATGTCTATTACAAAATGAGATTTTTTTATTTTCTGAAGCTTAGAGGATTAGCTCATGATTTAGAACATACAGATATCTTCGTTTGTGGCAGTCAATGGTCTAAGGAACAGATGATAGCTTATGGGTTACAGTCAAGTTGTGTGCGAGTACTTCCTTATCCAGTCAACCAAAATTTAATGAGGCCAGATATTTCAGGTGAAGACGTCAGTAAAGATGATGACCTAAAGACGTTTCTCTGGTTGGGACGAATCGATCCAAGAAAACGATTTGACCTCTTAATAGAGGCTTATTTATTACTTCTCAAAGAGCGTCAAGATGTATTTTTAAAGGTTGTTGGAAAGTTTAGATTTGAAGGATATAAGCACCTTGTTGACACCTTCCCTTATCCAAACCATCTTAAGTGTTATCCTCGCCTTAAGCATGAGGAAGTCCCTTCTTTGATAAAGTCTTGTAGTCTTTTAGTGCAACCCAGCGAAGGTGAAAACTTTGGAACTTCTATATCAGAGTCGCTGTGCTGTGGCATTCCAGTTATCGTGGGTCCTACTAATGGAACAAAAGACTATCTTGATTCTCATTCATTTGTATTTGAGGAATATACACCACAAGCACTTAAGGATACGATGCTGAGAGCATTAGAAGCACTTGATGCAGCTCCGAAAAACTCAACAATGAATACTCATAAGGCTGCTGATTCAAAGTTTCAAGTTAGCAACATAGTTGATGCTTTAGAACGAATCTTCGACGATGCTTTAGATTAGCAATATGACTCTGCTCAGCTACATATACTAGCTACACATATTAACTGCACATAGGGGTAAACTCTCGTGATGAATATAACTGTCATCATTCCTAGTTATCGTCGCCCAAAGGATCTGACCCGTTGTTTGGAAGCACTCCACTCCCAGACTGTACCAGCCAACGAGATTATAGTGGTTGTGCGGGAAGAGGATGTTGAGACCAGGGCTGTTTTAGATACGATTCTAGATGCATTGCCCTTAACGCAGATTTTAGTGAGTGTCTCTGGCGTTATTGCTGCGATGAATGCCGGGTTAGAGGCTGCTACAGGCGATATTGTTGCCTTCACCGATGATGACGCGGCTCCTCAGACGGACTGGCTAGAAAGAATAGAGACTTGTTTCACGGCTAACCCAAAGGTGGGGGGGGTTGGGGGGCGTGACTTGGTTAGGAGGAAAGATCCTGCCTTAAAGCAAAACCGATCCGTAGTAGGACGGCTTCAGTGGTACGGTCGCTTGATTGGAAATCATCATCTGGGTTTTGGAGACGCCCGCGAAGTGGACATCCTGAAGGGTGTCAATATGAGCTATCGTCGATCTGCTGTTGGTGACTTGCGGTTTGATACTCGCATGCTCGGATCGGGAGCCCAAGTACATTTTGAAGTAGCCTTTAGTTTGGCGCTTAAACGAAAGGGGTGGAAGCTTATCTACGATCCCGATATTCTTGTCCATCATTACGTTGCGAAACGGTTCGATGAGGATCAGCGTAACCACTTTAATTCACTGGCCTACCTCAATGCTGTTCATAACGAAACAGTAGCCCTGCTAGATCATCTATCTCCGTTGCAGAGATTTGTATTTGGTCTGTGGTCTATCTTTGTAGGTAGCTGTCAGGCTTTTGGACTGTTGCAATGGGTGCGGTTTTTCCCAACCCTTGGTTCTTTAGCGACTCAGCGACTGTTAGCCTCCTGGCGGGGTAGGCAGTGCGGATGGACTACTTGGCGCAGCAGTGGCAAGGTATTTCCTCGTTATCATACTAAAGACAGTCAATCCGCTTAGTAGCCTATTGCGCTAGCTACTGTATTTTCCCACACTCAATCGCTATATGGATTATCTAGCCATATGGATTATCTCAATGAGCTATCTCTGTCTTCAGATTCCCGGATTGCTAGCTGGACAAAACAAGCCTGGTTTGTGATTTGGGTATGGAGTCTGTTGATTATTCTTTGCCTTTTAATTGGGGCAGGAAGTGTGTTTGCACCCTTATTTTTGGTAGGCTCTCCAGCGGTTGGATTATTTCTCTATTTTCGCGCACCGGCACTCTATGTCGGTTACACCTGGTGGATGGTATTTCTTGGCTCACTGATCCGGCGAATTATTGACTATCAGGCAGGTTATATCACTTTTGGGCGTTGGGGATTACCGGCTTTGCTCGTTACCTGTATCAGTTTACTGACTTTGTTCAAATACTTGCCCAATGCATTTCGCCAAGGGGGAGGCCCTTTCGTGATTTCTTTCTTAGGGTTGGCTTATGCTTTTTTGATTGGGGCTGTTAATGGTCGCCCCAATGCTCGCTACATTTTAGGATTTCTAGAGTGGCTTGGGCCATTAGTCTTTGGTTTCCATTTGTTCATCCAGTGGAGAAATTATCCGCAGATTAGGCAAGTAATCCAAAAATCCTTTGTTTGGGGTGTTTTAGTGATGGGCGGCTATGGTATTTACCAGTTTTGCGCGATACCGCAGTGGGATGTCTTTTATATGCAGCAGATCACAGCTTTATCATTTGGCTCTCCCACGCCCTTTAAAGTTCGAGTTTTTGGGACTCTGGGCTCTCCTCAATCTTTTGCAGCAGTGATGATGGCGGGCCTAATGTTGCTATTGAGTGGTCAAGGGATTTTACGATTTGCTGCATCTGGAACGGGTTACTTGAGTTTTCTGTTAACTCGGGCACGTTCAGGATGGTTGGGATGGTGTGTAGCTATGGTTTTGCTATTGCCAGCTCTAAACTTAAAACTACAAATGCGGCTAGTGACAACTATTTTACTGATGTCACTGTTTGTTATTCCACTTGCAAATATGGAGCCCTTTTCAGAGGTTATTTCTGAGCGATTAGACGCTTTTGTTAATATTGGCAGTGTTGTTGAAGATGATAAAAGCTTAAAAGGTCGTAGAGAAGCACACAATGAGTTGTTTAACCTTGCTACTAGAGAAGTTCTTGGCAAAGGTTTGGGATCAGGGATTCCAGGAGGCACTGCCCTCGGGGAGAAAGATACGGCCATTCTGCCCTTACTCTTTTCGTTTGGTTGGTTTGGAACGGTGCCATATCTAGGCGGTATTCTGCTCATGCTAATTCAGATTTTTCAAAATCAATTCGCTCGATCAGATGCCTTTACTAGTGCTTCGAGGGCGATCGCAATGGGTATGTTTTCACAAATAGGGTTGAACCAAATTTTCACAGATTCATTCGCTATTGTATTGTGGAGTTTTATTGGCATAAGCTTAGCATCTTGTAAATACCACTATTTTCAAAAAAAATACTTCACGAGCGCAGCATCCCAAGTTGCCATACCAAATGGCCATAATATTGAAGAGCTGAAATGAGTGTAGATCTACTAGAAAAGACCCCTAAGTTTTAACAGCAAAATGTGATTCGTGTTGCATTTCATGTTGCATAGTATTCAAAATTTCTTTGAAGCCATATACAGAAGCCCTATCAAATCTATAACCATGAAAATTTGTATTGTTACCCATAAAGTGAGTCGTGGAGATGGCCAGGGACGGGTGAACTATGAAGTCGCCGTAGAAGCCCTTCGGCAGAGTCATTCCATTACACTGGTGAGCAGTGAAGTCTCCCCGGAGCTTGAGCACCATTCTCAGGTGACATGGGTGCCAATTAAGGTCGCTAGCTGGCCTACTGAGCTATTGAGAAACATAGCTTTTTCTGTTCAATGTGCTTCCTGGTTGCGGCAACACCGCGCTGAGTTCGATCTGATTCAGGTTAACGGAGCGATTACATCAACCCATGCTGATGTCAACGCCGTGCATTTTGTCCACAGCACTTGGCTGCAATCGCCCGCCCACACTTTTCGAGTTCGCCACAATCTTTATGGTACCTATCAGTGGCTCTACACTGTTCTCAATGCCCGCTGGGAAAAACGTGCCTTTCAACAATCCCGATTTATTGTGGCGGTTTCTGGAAAAATTGCTCAGGAGCTGATCTCTATTGGCGTATCTCCACAGCAGGTTCGGGTCATTGTTAATGGGGTCGATGATGATGAATTTTCGCCTGGTCTGGTTAATCGATCTTCCTTCGGGCTTCCGGAAGGCATGCCGCTAGCTTTGTTTGCCGGAGACATTCAAACGACGCGTAAAAACCTAGATACCATTCTCTTAGCCCTGACTCAGCTACCGTCTCTACACCTTGCGATCGCAGGCAACACCGAGGGTAGCCCCTATCCGAAAATGGCAGATCAGCTAGGTATAGCCCAGCGAACCCACTTCTTGGGCTATCGTCGAGACATCCCAGCGCTCATGAAAGCAGCGGATTTTTTCGTATTTCCTTCTCGCTACGAACCCTGCGGTCTGGTCTTGCTAGAAGCCATGTCCTCGGGTCTCCCTGTGATTAGTGCCATCACAGCAGGGGGTGCTGAGTTGATAACCCCTGAGAGCGGCATTGTGTTGAACAATCCCAATGATCCTCAGGCACTGGCACAGGCGATGGCAGATTTGGTTGGGGACGCCAAGCGTAGAGAGGCTATGGGACAAGCCGCCCGAATCGTTGCCGAACAACATAGTTGGAAAAGTATGGCCGACCAATATCTACAACTTTTTGAAACAATGCATGGGCAACATGCCCTTTGCCCGAATCTATCTTGATATATGATTGCCCACTTATATCGTATAGACGTTGAAATGTATTATTACATAGTCTGAAAATGAGTACTCAAAACTTACTGTTTCTAACAGCAACGATTGCTCCAAAGCCCGGCGTACCCAATCTCAATCGCAGCGACCCACAACAGCGTTTACAAGACTATGCCAAAGCTCTCAAATTTTATCTAGCCCATGTGGGCCAATCCTGTAATGGCATCATATTTGTTGAAAATTCTAATGCCGATATCACCCAGCTAAAAGAGATTGTTCGCGGACAAGGACTAACCCATCAGGTAGAATTTATTGTTTTCGATGGTCTTGATTATCCGGCTCAGTATGACAGGGGTTATGGAGAATTTAAGCTGCTCGATTACGGTATGACCCATTCCCAACTCATCAAGCAGCAGGAAGGTAGAACCGTCATTTGGAAGATTACAGGACGTTATATCATAGAAAACCTTGCCCAAATAATTTCGTCCCAGCCTGAGAAGTTTGACATCTACTGCAATTGTCGAAACTATCCTAAGCACTGGGTCGATACTTACCTCATGGCCTGGACTCCAGAGGCTTATGAAACCTGTTTTCGAGACATTTATCATCGTTTAAAAACTAACGTGCCCGGTATTCCCGAAGGCGTTGCGGCCGAGGAGTTGTTAAGAAGTTGGCTTGATCAAAGATTTCTGAAACAGCTCGTTAAAGGCGTCTATCGCTTCCGCATTACGCCTGAAGTCGAAGGCATTCGTGGTGCTGACAACCAAGGCTATTCGACAGATGGGATGTGGAAGCTTCGAATGCGAAAGGCCATCAATAGAGCTATGCCCTGGTTATGGGTTTAGCTTACCTACAAGGGATATTCAACACTGTTGTCTATCGTCAGTTTGATTATGCTGACCCGCTTGTTTGCTTATCGCTAGTGATATCTTATGAATAAAGCTCAGTTTTTTTATTCTCGGCTAAAAACTCAGTTGAGATACTTGGTTTGGATAAAACTAAAGCGAAACTATCCTGAAAATGTTGATCGACTTAAAGCTATCTTTATCCATGTCCCTAAGACTGCTGGCACTAGCATTTATGACCTAATTGGCTACACTTATATTGGTCATGTTCCGTATGACTGGTATAAAAGCAGAAACTCCGTAAAGTACGATACCTACTTCAAATTCTCAGTTGTTAGAAACCCGTGGGACAGATTAGTCTCTACTTATGTTTATCTAAAAAAAGGTGGCAATAACGCTATGGATAACCACTGGGCTAAAAAAAATCTTTCTATGTTTTCAAGCTTTGATGATTTTGTAAAAAAGTGGGTTACTGAAGAGAATGTTCAGTCTTGGATGCATTTTATCCCACAACATCAATACATTTTCGACAATAACGATAACATTCAGGTTGACTACATTGCCAAATTTGAAAATCTATCAGATGATTTTGAGGTCATATCAGATCGTTTGAACCTACAGCGAAGCTTACCTCATGTAAATGCTGGCAAAAGGAAACCATACCAGGAATATTACACTGAGGAGACAAAGGATATTGTCTCCTCAGTGTATGCAAAAGACGTTCAACTGTTTGATTATGAGTTTGAATGAATGTAATGCGAAAAGAACATCTTTCAAAACCTGTGCTGCTGATTAAACACTCTATTTATAGATAAAGATCGGCACATATCACGGCAAGTATCACTGCACGAGCATGTATCTGTTAGTTGATACCAATGACTTATGACTTAAATTATGAATCTTACTGTTATTGGCAACAACTGGTTCCCCAATAGCCCCGGTGGCCTAGATCGCTATGTCTATGAATTTATACATCATCTTGCAGCTACGGACACTACGATTGATCTTTATGCTATCGGATTACCTCCGGGTGAGTCTAAGTCATCTATCCATCTTCGCACTTTAGCTGATCCTAAAAACTCTCTAAGCCATCGACTCTACTCTTCCTGTCGTGCCCTTCGTTTTCTTCACACTTTGAAGCCGGATGCTATCAATATACACTTTGCGCTCTATGGTTTAGCAGCACTGCCGCATCTACCTAAAGATATTCCTGTCACCTGTACCTTTCACGGTCCTTGGGCTTTCGAGAGTCGGCAAGAGGGTGACAACAAAGTGAGCACATGGATCAAAAAACAAATGGAGCAGCAGGTCTACCATCGTTGCAATCGCTTCATTGTTCTCAGTAACGCCTTTGGTCAAATCCTACACCAGGAATATAGCGTTCCATGGGATAAAATCCATGTTATTCCGGGTGGTGTAGATAGTCAGCGATTTCAAAATAGCTTGTCTCGTGAGCAGGCTCGGAAACGGCTGGGGTGGCCACAGGATCGCTTTATTCTCTTTACGCCTCGACGGCTGGTTCAGCGTATGGGGTTGGATAAACTGCTGTGTGCGATCGCTCAGCTCAAACCTCATCACCCCGATCTCTGGCTGGCTATTGCTGGGAAAGGTCCCCTTAGAGAAACTCTAGAACAACAATCCACCCACCTCAACCTTGACAACGCTGTTAAATTTCTGGGTTTTCTCCCCGACGAGGATCTCCTTACAGCTTATCAAGCAGCTGATCTGACTATCGTGCCCAGCCAGTCCTTGGAAGGCTTTGGTTTGGTACTATTAGAATCTTTGGCTAGCGGCACCCCAGTTGTTTGTACACCTGTGGGTGGAATGCCTGAGGTGATTTCTGATTTTTCGCCAGCGCTCATCACGGCTTCTCCCAGCAGCCAATCTATTGCAGCCACCCTGGCAGATATTCTCACAGGGAATCGCCTGCTACCTGACCGAGAAGCCTGCTGTGGCTATGCAACAACCCACTTCGACTGGCCTAGCATTGCCGGTCGAGTGAAGCAGGTTTTACTTCAATAATCTCTTTTCAAAACAGTAAAACCATGCGAATTCTCTTCCTCGATCAAAGCAGTAAGCTAGGCGGTGCAGAACTCTGCCTTGCCGACATTGCTCACCCCTTTAAACAAACAAGCCTTGTCGGCGTTTTTTCCGCAGGAACTTTTCCAGACTACCTACGCCAGCAGGATATTCCGGTGAAAGTACTCGCCGCTGAGGCTCTCAATGTTCAAAAAGAAAGTGGCTTGACCGCAGGGCTCAAGAGCTTACATCGACTTATCCCGTTGATCGCAACAGTTACTCAGCTGAGTAAAAACTATGACCTCATCTATGCCAACACCCCAAAAGCCTTGGTCGTCGGTGCGATCGCTAGTCTCCTAGCCCGCAAGCCCCTTGTTTATCACCTCCACGATATTGTTTCTCCGGACCACTTTAGTGCCACCAATCGCCGTCTAATTATGGCCCTCGCGAGCCGGGCGAGCCTCGTTATTGCAAATTCTCATGCCAGCCGAGACGCCTTTATCAAGGCCGGTGGACGCCCTCGGGATATCCACGTTGTGTATAACAGCTTTGATCCTAAAACCTACGAAAATCACACCCATAATCGAGACAATCTTCGGCAAAGATTGGCGCGCTCAGAGCCTCCTAATCCCAAAAATATCACGCCTTTTGTGGTTGGACACTTTAGTCGCCTTTCGCCGTGGAAAGGTCAGCATGTCCTCATTAATGCGCTACAATACTGCCCTGAAAATGTCATCGCATGGCTAGTGGGCGACGCGTTGTTTGGCGAGGACGACTATGTTCAATATCTACGCCGCCAAGTGAGAGCACTCCGGTTAGAGCACCGGGTTAAATTCTTTGGGTTTCGTACGGATATTCCACAGCTCATGACGGCCTGCGACCTAGTCGCCCATACCTCTACAGCCCCTGAGCCCTTCGGCCGGGTGATTGTTGAAGCAATGCTCTGCGGTCGTCCGGTGGTTGCAGCAGCGGCGGGGGGCGCGCTAGAAATTGTCAATCACGGTCAGACAGGCTGGCTGACGACGCCCGAAGAAGCGCCTCAGCTAGCCGAGGTAATTCAAGAGGTTTGTGGTCAGCCTGAAAACGCAGCCGCGATCGCAAAGCAGGCCCAGGCAGTTGTTCAACAAAAGTTCCATCCTGAAACCATTAATCAGCAAATCCATCAGCTGCTGAACTTACTGGTACACGAAGGAAATGTCAGAACTTAAGCTAGCCAAAATATAGAAAGCCGCCGAACTCTGCGAGAAGGCAAAGCATACGGCGGCTCGCTAAGCAATGAGCTATATAGAACGAGGGCTGTAGCCACTCGTGGTGGCGTAAGCTAAAGGATTGGCAAATTAATAAGTTACCCATCAGCCCTCACCCCAACCCCTCTCCCAGAATTGGGAGAAGGGGCTAGGGGATGAGGGCACGGCGACTCGCGATGGAAGCGGTAGTTCACTTCTTCACTTCTCTGTTGTTGTTGCAGGTCGCTTCACTGAGCAAGTACAGCTTCGCCCCGACGATACAGCTCCTGCGCATAATCTGTCCAGGTGCCCTGCCCCCAGTAACGGAAACAGCTGGTTTCAACCAACAACAAATACAGCAAAGCCGCCTGATAATCTTCTCGCTGCGTCACACTCGGGTCGGCTTGTACTAGGCGATCGTACTTTTCGTGGAACTTGGCACTGAGCTGATTCATGGGGCCTAGTACATTGTCGTAGCCATTGACCCAGCTCAAGTCATTCGTCCAAGAGGCACCATCCATATGAAACTGATGGTCGCTCTCTTGAAGGTCTTTAATGGCGGCTTCAACGGCTTCTGTTGTGGCACTCTCTGGGGCCACCCGCTGCCAAATTTTGTGCTGACTCATCGCCTGACACACCGGGTAGTCTTCTGGATTAACCCCAGCAGCCTCAATCATTTCAATATACTCAGTGCCATTGAGTCCAACGGTGCCTTCAGTGCTACGGCCATTCTCTTTAATACCACTCCAAAAAGGAACAAAGTCGCGGCCATACTCGTTCATCATCACACCGCCATTTTCACCATCGGCGATTTGCGACACGCAGCAAGGCACCGAAACACCGCCAATATCCTGACGCCCCCGACCAACGGCTTCGTGGTAGGGCTGCATTTGAGCCACCAGCTTGGTATCTGAGCCTTGGGTTTTGATTAAGGCCGTAATGCTAACCGTTTCACCGCGTGAGTTACGAGCTACCAGGCGGTTAGGAATGTATTTGTTGTCCTGATGAATGCGATCGCCATTTAGCTGCTCAACAGAATCTTCCTGCACTAGCAGCCACTGGTAACCGCAGTCTTTAAGCGCCTTAATATATTCAAACAATGTGTCAGGATGGTTCGGCAGGTGCATTTCTGGGGGCGAAAATCCTTTGACCCGAGCCAGCGCCTCATAGCCAAACATCGCCGCAAAGTGATGCTGCCACGCCTGAATGTGCAGCTTAATATCCGGAATCGGTGTGGAAGGGACCACCGCATGGCTCCACATTGTCCCCATCCACTCCACATAGGGCTGATACTGGGGCTCGCACAGTCGCTTAAGATCATTAATAATGTCTTCGCGGCCCATCTGACGAAAGGCCCAAAACAAATTGCCAGAATAGTCGAGCATAATCCGGGGATTGTCCCCCTTAGCGACTAGCTCCGGAATCCACTCGCCCATACGCTTGTAGCACCAGGCAAAAACAGAAGCGTTGTGATTATCGCCATCGCCCTGATTTTCAAACATATGCTGGAGATTGCTGATGGGCTCGCCGCCCGCCCCTGCTGGAATCGTTGGCTGGTGCATATGAAGCGCGCACGCAAAGCCAGACGTAATCTTTGAAATATCTAAGTTTGTATGGGATAAAAAAACGGGTTCGCGGGTATTGGCCACTTCAGTGATGGTCTCTTCCTGGCCGCAAATGTTAGGTAGTCCGGCCCTCATATCGTTGAGCTTGGGGCCTTTCGATGAATAGTTCGATGTAGGTGCAGTTGCAATCATGAGTGCTCCTATTTAAGCTTATCGAGTTTGAGTGTATCGAGAGTGAGATCCGTCAGATGATACGGCACTTTTCGCAGGCATAGGCTAAAGCTCTAATAAGTTGTGTAATAAAAATGACACAGCATTTTGCGTTTTCTCAGGTGCGTTTTCTCAGGTGCGTCAAAGTATGGGTATTCAGGCAAAGTGGAAATTTGGCATAAAAGGGGCCAGGGAAGTTTCCCAACGATGCCCAGTACTCTACCAAGCTGTCGATCAGACTGCGGATATTTCACCGGAGAACTCCAGTAAGTCTCTGGTATTGGCCACATTTAATTTTAAAGAGAAGGGGGCGCTACGAGGTGTGCTAGCCGCTCTTGATATTGACTCGGGTGAGGCCGTTTGGCAATTTGAGGTATCTCACAGTTTAACGACGCCCTGGGTCGTGCAGGAAGCCATATACGTAACTTGCTTTGATGGGTCGGTGTATCGGCTCAATGGGAAAGGGGAGGTCCAGTGGCGATCGCGCCCAGGCCACACCAATCTGTGGCAAGGGGTGTGGGCCCAAAACCTGATTGTGTACGCTGAAATTGCAGGCCGTGCGCAGTACACCCGGGCGCTCAATAGTGAGAATGGTGAGGTCGTATGGACCTACAAAAATGGGGGGCACAGCTATGCGCTTACCGCTGATGTCAGTAGCTGTGGGCAGGGGCGTATCGTACATTGCAGTGTGTCAAGCCCCAGCTTACGCGAGCCTAAAATGGCTGTTTTGCACTGCCTAGAGGTTGCCAGCGGCCAGCTGCTTTGGCGCACTGCGCACCGGCAGTATTTGTTTGCACCATTAATTGACGGCCCGCATGTATACATTGGCAGTAGAGGTCACGTTGCACTGTTTTGCTTAGAAACAGGACGCTTACTAAATGAATTTCCCCTAGCCCAACTGGCCAATACGCCATTGGCTAAGCAAGGGACCCAGAGAGCTGCCGTTAACCAGACCAATCAGGAAACTGACTGGGAAAAGATAGCTGTTCGCGCAAGACCGATAAAAACCAGTCAAGGAATTGTATTTACCTTGGAAAGGGGCGGCCTCTTTTGTTTGGCGCTCAAGGCAAGCAATGACGAAGCACCGACGCTTGAGACGAAGTGGCATTGTCACATTGAAGCAGACATTGAAGCTGAGATAGTACCGGAAAAAGACAACCTGCTGGTGATCAGTGAGCTGGGCGAGCTGATGGTGGTAGCCACCGCATCAGGTGAGATTGGGTTACGACAAAAGATCTCAGGCTTTACGAGAGGGTATGGATTGGCCGTAATCAGCGAGTCTCCTACAGAAAGGCTACGTCCTAGCCCCACTGACGTCCCGCGCTGCCGTGTTGCCCCGTCAGCTCGCATCATCATGGCAGCGTCTAGAAACTGCACAGAAATTAACCTGCCGTTGTAGCCAATTGAGGGACCTGATGCCGCTAGAGCCTTTTCATCCGTAGGGTTATCTACAAGATTTATCTACCAGGACTCAATCTACCAGGACTTAATCTCCCAAGACTTGTCTGCCAAGATCTATCCATGGTGGCTTATCTGTATGACTTATCTCTGATCCACTTATCGGTAGGCACTTGACAAATAAATAAAAATCGAAGTATCGAAATTTGGGACTCTTTCTGCTTGAATAGAGCATATAACATAAATTTTCGTTACAAGTTTTAGGAAAAAAGGCAGGGGAAACACTATGTATATCGTGCAAATTGCTTCCGAGTGCGCGCCCGTCATCAAAGCGGGAGGTCTGGGCGATGTAGTGTTTGGCCTAAGTCGGGAAATGGGCAATCGCGGCCACTGCGTAGAGCTGGTTTTGCCCAAGTACGATTGCATGCGCTACGACCACGTGTGGGGAATGCACGAGGCGTATCGCGACCTGTGGGTGCCCTGGTTTGGTGGCGTAGTGCATTGCTCGGTGCAGTGTGGCTGGGTCCATGGCCGGCTGTGCTTTTTCATTGAGCCACACTCCGAAGACAATTACTTCAACCGGGGCACCTTTTACGGCTGCGGCGACGACCAAATGCGCTTTGCCTTTTTTAGCAAAGCAGCGATGGAATTTTTGCTAAAAAGCGGCAAACGTCCCGATGTGATTCACTGCCACGACTGGCAAACAGGGCTCATTCCAGTCATGCTGTACGAAATGTATGCCCACCATGGCATGGCCAATCAGCGGGTGTGCTACACCATTCATAACTTTAAGCATCAGGGCGTCTGGGGCTCAGAAGTGCTCAAAGCCGTCGGACTCAACCGAGCCGAGTACTACTTCACGCCAGAGAAGCTACAAGATCCGGGCAATCCAATGGCCATCAACTTTATGAAGTCGGGGATTGTGTACGCGAACTACATCAACACCGTATCTCCCCACCACGCCTGGGAAGCGCGCTTTAGCGAAATCGGCTGTGGCTTGCAAGGCGTGCTAGAAAAGCACCAGGACCGATTCGGCGGCATCCTTAACGGCATTGACTACTCCATTTGGAGCCCTGATGTCGATGATAAAATCGCTGCTAACTTCGGCATTGCAGACTTTGAAAACAAGGCCGTGAACAAAAAGGCCCTGCGAGAGAGATTATTGCTCGCCGCCAACGACAAACCACTGGTTGCCTTCATTGGCCGCTTGGATCAGCAAAAGGGCATGCATCAGGTGCATCACGCGCTGTATTACGCCTTAGAACAGGGCGCGCAGTTTGTCATGCTCGGCTCAGCCTCTGAGCAAGGCATTAACGACTGGTTCTGGCGAGAGAAAATGAACCTAAACGACAATCCCGACTGCCACTTGGAAATTGGCTTTGATGGCGACTTGGCGCGGCTCATTTACGCCGCCGCAGACATGATGATTGTGCCGAGTAACTATGAACCCTGCGGCCTGACGCAAATTATCAGCATGAAATATGGCACCGTGCCCGTAGTGCGCGGTGTCGGCGGGCTAGTGAACACCGTATTCGACTGGGATTACGACCAAGAACATGAGCCGGCTGAACGCAATGGGTTTGTGTTCTATGAGAACGACCATGTAGCGCTAGAGTCTGCCCTCAGTAGAGCCTTGGACCTGTACAAAAAAGAGCCTGCACTGTTTGAGCAGCTCGCAAAGCAGGGGATGGATTACGACTATTCTTGGAAACTACCAGGAGACCAGTATGAAGGGGTGTACGAACACATTCGAGCGTAAACCTACAGGCGCGCCAGTTCCTCAATGGAATAGGTATAGCCTGCATTAATACTCAACGCTTTGCGAAAGTTAGCGATCGCATCCTCCCTTCGCCCTAACAGCCGACAGCAAACGCCGCGATTATGGTGAACAACAGCTCTGCTCTCATCTATCGCCAAAGAGCGATTGTAAAAATTGAGGGCAGCCAGATAGTGACCGGTATCTAAAAGGACGTTGCCCCACTCGTTGTAGGCGGGAGCATAGTCTGGGTCTAAGCTTATCGCCACTTGAAAGGCATGCTGTGCCTGCTCAAACCGCTTGAGATCTCGTAGGGCTAGCCCCACATTTGACCAGTGCATCGGGCTCTCACTTTCTCGGTTTAAGGCTTCTTGAAAAGCCCCTAAGCACTCAGAAAACTGCTTGAGACTCCATAAAACACTGCCGAGCCCTCGCCAGGCATCAACGTTATTATTGTCACGCTCTAAAGCCACTTGAAAAGCGCTCAGCGCTTGAGTGTGCTCGCCCTGCCGCCACTGTTCAAAGGCAGGCAAAAGCGACCTATCGCTTGGTTTCCAGTCATGCTCGCTCATCGTGCTTATGGCCTCGTGTTTTGTGCGTCGTGCCCCGTGCTTTTTGTCTCGGGCCTATATTTTCTAGTCTGTGCTTTCTTCTGTAGGGCAGTGCCTTTGGGCGTAACGCGCTTTAGTCAGCTCGTCGATAGCATCCACACATGACCGCAACCGATTCGCCAGGCGCCAGCGGCGGGCGCTGATGCGATCGCTGCGAACCGTTCAAAATAATAAGACGATTGGGCCGCGACGTAATTTTGATCTGCAAGTTCTGCGGCGTGTCGTCTTCGTACACATGAAGCTGTAATCCAGGTCCAGGGGCAGTGTTCCACTGGGCGTCCACAGTGATCAAAAGCGCGATCGCACAGTCTCTTTTTTGATCGGTATGTAGCCCCAAATACTGCCCCGGACGCTGATAGTAGGTAAAGCAAGACGCACGCCACCCTGGCTCAACCTGTTGTTGAGTCACTTGGGGCACTAGCGTTTCACCCGCTATTTGCATTAGCGACTGGCTAATAGGCCCCAGGTGCGCCCGTTGGGTATCTTCATTCACTTTGTTCTTTACACCGTTAGACTGTAGTGGCCAAGAGGCGTCATGATACTGCTGCTGCGATTCTTGCTGTAGCCGATGGAATAGAGCCGGTTCAATAGCCGCTGGCCCCAGCACCGCTGCGCCATAGTGTTGAAACTGTTGTTGTAAATTAGCCAGTTCACGCGGTGAAACAAGAAACGGGATAGGCTGAGTAAAAAGAGAGTGTACAGCTGACAACTGAGTAGGAGAGCTGTACACTCGCTCAGAGTCATAAATCACTTGCATACTGAGTCGATCCCATTTTCTAATTCTGCAAACAAACTTTCCCCTAAAGCGGTTGGCACAGCATATCGCTGCAAACGCTGCCAGCCTTTTTTCAGCTTTGTGCATTGATGCTCATACACCTGGCGGGCGATCGCAGGTGCGCCCTCCGTATCTTTGTATCGAGCATAAAAATGACACACATTTAAAAACGCATGTACGCCATACAGCACACCGATTAAAGGCCGCAAGTCAGAGCGCCAGGGTGACGGGTGACGACAAACGCCATCGTCTAGGATCAGCGGATCAAATTCTAAAACCAGGTTCATACGAACATGGCTAATCTCATGGCTCAACACATCGGCCACCTTCATAGGAGAATCACTGGTGAGCAAAACAAGTCCGGGTAAGGTCTTGGGGGTATGGCTACGGACGAACGGCTGCCGCCTTAAAAACAAAGCACCCCGCAAAAACAAATCAAGTTCTGTAAAAGAAGCAGGCCACACCTGATGTAGCAGTGACCTGCCAGCCTTAAATATTGCTTGAGACTCAGCCACCCTCTCTACAGATAAAGGCTCAAAAATAGAAAATGTGTTCGCGAGCGCAGCGCAGCCATTCAGGGCCAGCGTGGCGTTTCGGTCACCATCAACCCAGCTATCAACAACAATTCGGCCTGCCTGAAGTAAGTCTGTAGGAATATTATCAACAGTGAGTCGCGCACCGACCGCTAGGGTCATGCCAACGCCATCGCTCCAGGTTATTTGCAGGCGTCCCTGTGCCTGATGAAAGGCAACCGGGCCAGCTGGCGATCGCACACTCAAACACAAATGAGGTAAATACAAACCTGCCTGCAACGTTGTACTCGGGGGCATTACCACAAAAAGATCTTCTACCTCAGCGCGGCCCAACAGATGCCTAGCCACAGAAAAAGCACGCTCCGTGAGTAAGCGAGTATCGTTAGCAGCGTCCTCTGGCTGTCCTGTCGGCAGCGTATCTAAGTAGGCAAGAGGATGACCAAAGAGATGAACAACCGCACTACTGGGCAGCGCTTCAATCGCCGTTAGCAAAGCGCGTAGCTGAAACGCATCGGCCTGACCAAGGGCAAGCTGAATCAGGGCTTTGGCTCTACCCGCACAGGCAAAAGCAGACAGTGAGCGCAGGGTTTCTATCGGCGAGCCTGGACCATCCGGCAGTGCCAGTCCGCCTGAGTCTGTGAGCTGCCTAATAGCCAACTCTTCTAGGCTAGCGCGACCTGATATAGATGAAGGCAACACATCAGACGACATCGGTAAGCGAGTGGTAAGCGAGTGAACCATAGTAAAAAAGAGAGTTGTGGCAAAAACTCACAGAACAGAACTTACAGAACAGAAATCGCAGAATGAAAATCACAGGCAGAAACTGACAAAAAAGCACCCATCAAACCACAGGTTAGACATAGGCATAGGGCTGGTGGGCGATCGCATCAGGCATAGCATAGTCCGCCGGCAGTGTGGCTTCAGCGGTGTAGTCTATATCAAATAGCATCGCCGTAGGCTGAAAATACCCCGAGCTTTTCAGTGCTTCAAACGCGAGGCGATCAAAGCTCAGCCACCGCATCAAAAACGGATACAGCGTTTTATAAAAACCACATTCGGGCGTACGGTGGCGTACGGTATCGTACTTTTCGAGCGCCTGCACTGAACAACCTGCCTGACAGAGCTGTTTGTAATGGCAGCGTTCGCACTCAGATAGGGTATCCGGACGGCGATCGCGAATTTGAGTCAAAATTGCATGGTCTTTTCCCGCAGCGGCCAAATCAGCCAGCGTTTCATCCAACACATTGCCCAGCTTAAGCGCTGGCGTTTGGGTGGCTCGCCCACAGGGGTAGATATCGCCACTCGCGGCGATCGCCTGAAACGTGTCACCCGCTCCGCAGTGCGATCGCAAGCAGCGAGTCTTTCGCTGTTTGCTAGTGAGATGCTCACACATCGTTCGCACATTATCTTCTAGCAACAGGTAGCCGCGCTCGGCCACCATCTCCACCAGGCTTTTAAAGTAGGCAATCACCTCTGTTTCTTCAACATTGACAGACATCCAGCTTTCCCTGGCAGTGCCTAAAAAGGCCACCGGATTAAGCTTAAAGCCAGGAATACCGTTATCTAACAGGAAGTCTGCCAGGTCTGCCACCGAATCTATATTCCAACGATTGAGCACGATCAGCGCGCCAAAAGGCACCTCAAATCGCTGAAGCAAATCAATCCCCTTAATCAGCTTAGAAAAAGACTCTTCACCATTCACCTGCGGGCGGCTGATATTGTGCGACTGTGGCTTGCCATCTAGCGAAATGCCCACGTGAATGTTGTTATCTTTTAGCCACTGAACGCGCACCTCATCCAGCAAGGTGCAGTTGGTTTGAATCACTAAGCTCACCTCTCGCTGATTACGCTGAGGGTGATCTGTTATGTAGGTCACCAGCTGCTGCAAGAGCGGAAATTTTAAAAACGGTTCCCCACCAGAAAATTCAAACGCCAGCTTTTTCGCCGTCGGCATTTGATAAGCCAAGTCAATCGTTCGCTGAGCGATTTCGGGAGTCATCACCGGCATATCTGGCTTAGTGCCCGCCAAACAATACACACAGCCCAAGTTGCAACGCTCGGTGACCAGCAGTTCGACCAAGTGGCCCTCGTCATAGTTAGAGGAATCACGAAAAACCGTGTCATCAATACTGCTGTGGCCGTTAATAGTAATCAGCCCTCGCCGATACAGCTGCGAAACAAACTCAGTCGCACTGCCCTGAGCCTGAGCTGGCCAATGCTGTTGTAGTTCTAATAACGGCAGCTGACTGAGTAGTGAATACATCTGAGCCTCTTGCTGGCTCAAAAACGCCCAGGCGGCAGTATCTGCTTGCATCGCCATCATCTCACCATCGATCTCAACAAGATCAACGCCTGTGTTATCCAATACCGCTGTCTGCGGAATAGTAACCATGGCATGAGGCGAATAGTGCTTAGAAAATTGCAGAGGCAATAGCTGCGACTCGTAGTGTTCTTTATAAGGATCGTTGAAATATCTCATAGGTTATGACAAAAATATGTTGGAGATAGCTTATGTTGGAGATAGCTATAGCGGAAACAGACTATATACAGTTCAATAGAAAAACGCTAAAAAACCTTAAGTGGCAGCGACCACCAGGTTGTTCGCCCCAAAGTTATTTGAAGTAGCACGCTTGCTAGCAGGCAACGCTACAGCCAAATCCGACAAAGAGACATCAGTAGACGTTGGGTGAGAGGCTGATAGGTAAGCATTTGAGTCGCTATGCGCCTGTGTAAACGAGATCATTTGAGCCTCAAACGTTTCGCCATCCACCCAAAGCGTGCCTCCCTGGCAAGTGACGCGATCGCCCGCAGCTAATGCCTTAAACAACGCTGTTTCAACCGTCGTGCTCTGAGGCACCTTGCCAGCAATCGCCAGCGTTACGACGCTATGACCAAGTCTCTGACTTTCTGACACCGACGCTTCTACAGTTGATTCGGCTGTCGCTAAGTCAGTCTCAGCCAAGTCAGTCTCAGCTAAGTCAGTCTCAGCTAGGTCAGCCTCAGGGAAGTAAAAAACACCCTGATCTTTTGAGTAAATGTAGGTCCCCACAAGCGCTTGCTGAAAAGCACTCGCGGCTTCAGGTTCAAAATGGTGATAGGTGCAATAGAGTCGCTCGGCCACAGCCATCGTAGCCGAGCAGTTAAGATCGCACGGAAAATGAGAAATGATCTCTGCGCCAAAGTAGCGACCCAGCATGTTGGCTTGCCAGCCGTATTGACCCACAAACGCTTCAGGCGACTGCTCTTGGAGCACTAGGCTAGCAACATCGCCTTGATAGCGATCGCACGCGGTTAGCCAGCGCTGATCAAAAGCCTTAGCGCAACAGGCTGGGTAGCCAAACAGCCTGCCCAGCAAGTGGTCCCAGCCAAACAACAAACTCAGCCAGCCCAGCATTGTATGTTGGCTGCTACGCGACACCAGTAGCCGTCGCCAGCGGCCAGACCCCGCCCGCGCCGGATAGCACTGTGTAACCTGGTTAACATAGCCTCCTTTATTTTCATCTTCACAGGGCTCAAACTCATCAGGCGAAAGCATAGCCACTAAGCCATTGGCCCTCGCCCAAGCAGCCAGCGTGTTCAACCAGTCTTCTTGACCATGCACCATGGCCAGTGGCTTAGCCCCATAGAGCGCCAACTTTAGCTCTATCGGAATTTGAGCAGCTGTCAGCTCCGCAGAGGTAACCGCCTCAAATCCAAATAGTGTGGGCGCATCTAAAAACACACTGACGGTGTAGTGCCTCACAGGCAGCTGTTCCGGCGCTAAGTGCCCCGGAAAGCCAGCAGCCTCCAAAGTCTCTTTGGGGTGATATCGCAAGCTCCGACGAAAGACGGGGTCTTGACAGATTCTCAGGACAAACTGATGCAAAAAGTTCTGCATTTCTGCCGTTCCCATGGCAATATTCCTTAAAAAATTGAGCCTTAAAAAATTTGAGCTTAGACAATGCGGTCACAGCCGCCCTACTTACAAATCACCTGATCTGCCAACTGCTTTGCAGAGCAATCGAGCTTGCAAAATAATCGAGTGTGGTTAAAGCGCCTTATTGTCGCTTAATATGAAACCCTTCAATATGCATATCAATAGGCTGACCCGCAGGGATTGAGAGTTTTTTCCCAGTAGGCAACGTGAACACATCCATCGGTGGCTGAGCAACGCTGGTAAAGTTGGCATGGCCCGGCACATTTGTATGGCCAGACGGGCCAGAGTTGGCATGAACCCCAGCTAAACCACTGGGCTGTCCTAATACACCACCGCCGAAACGAGCATCGGTAAAGTTGGCATGACCTGGCACATTCGTATGGCCAGACGGACCCGAGTTAGCGTGAACGCCAGCTAAACCACCGGGCTGTCGCAATACACCGCCGAAACGAGCATCGGTAAAGTTGGCATGGCCTGGCACATTCGTATGACCGGACGGACCCGAGTTAGCATGAACCCCAGCTAGACCACCGGGTTGTCGTAATACACCACCGGCACGCGCATCGGTGAAGTTAGCATGGCCTGGCACATTCGTGTGGCCAGACGGGCCAGAGTTGGCATGAACCCCGGCGATGCCGCCAGGCTGTTGCAACACGCCACCAAAACGAGCATCGGTAAAGTTAGCATGACCCGGCACATTTGTATGACCAGACGGGCCAGAGTTGGCATGAACCCCAGCTAGACCACCGGGTTGTCGTAATACACCGCCAAAACGAGCATCGGTAAAATTAGCATGACCCGGCACATTCGTGTGGCCAGACGGGCCCGAGTTAGCATGAACCCCGGCGATGCCGCCAGGCTGTTGCAATACGCCACCGACACGGGCATCGGTGAAGTTAGCATGACCCGGCACATTCGTATGACCAGACGGACCCGAGTTAGCGTGAACCCCAGCCAAACCGCCAGCCTGAAAAGCACTACCCCTACGAAGCTGGCCGAGTTCTGCACGCACCTCATTCATCGCAGGCTTCATGAGATTTGCGACAGTCCCCGCTATCATTTCCGAGAGTTCACCAACAGTTAGCTCAGCGGCGCTAGCTGACGCACTAAGAGATTTCCTCTTAGTTGGCGTCTCTTCAATGTCAGTCTTCTCAATCTTTTTTGAGGCAAAATCAGCGCCCTCAGAACCTTTGTTCTCGGGGGCTTCAGCATCAAAGTCGTTGTCGTTTTGAGGACTTACCATAATACTCTCCTGTAATCGACTTAAAGTCCGGTTAATGTATAAAAAGAAACAGCGTAAAAACACGCGGTAACAATGTGTGTAAGTGTGCGTCAGTAACTATGCGTAAAAGAACAATGTGCGCTCAAACACTCAGTAATCTTTTCCAAGAATTCTCTATAAAAATTATCTGAACTACCTATTAGTGAGGCCGTGTAGAGGCCATTGCTGAACACTCAGGTAAAGCTTACGCGTTGTTTTTACAGATGTCAGCCACACAGCAACCTTTCTTATAAAAGCTAACTTTGAGGTGCGAAGCGATTGCTTTACCCCAATAAAAAACAGCTTAAACAGCCGTTTTATCGACTGTTTAAGCTGTAGCTACCAACAATTTAAACCCTTCAGGGCAAAGATGATTGAGCCAATAATAATAACGGACTGAAATAACGGACTGACCTGCTATTCCACAATAACTAAATGCAGACTAAATACACCTGGCGGGCTGCTACGCTTAGGAAATTTCGTCAGGTTGTTGAATCGGGATCTCAATCACAAACTCTGTTCCTTGGTTTGGTGAAGAATGACAATACAGCTTGCCATGGTGTTTTTCGGTGACAATTTGATAGCTAATAGAGAGCCCTAGGCCAGTGCCTTTACCAACGCCCTTAGTCGTGAAGAAAGGATCAAAAACACTTTCTAGCACGTTTTGAGGAATGCCCGCACCATTGTCAGAAATGTGAATAGCCACCCAATCGGTCTGAACAGCCATCGTTGAGATTGTGATTTGGCTGGGCTCTTCTTGTATGGCTTGTTGAGATCGGGCTTGGTCACGTTCGTCAAGCGCATCAATCGCATTGGCCAACAAATTCATAAATACCTGGTTGAGCTGCCCAGGGTAGCAAGAGACCTCGGGCAAGCTGTCGTAGTCTTTGACCACTTGTATACCCGGCAAATCTGGAGATGCTTTTATACGGTTTTGTAGAATCATGAGGGTACTATCAATGCCTTCGTGAATGTCAACTACTTTGGTGTCAGATTCATCTAGGCGAGAGAAATTTCTTAGGGACGTCACAATCTCTCGAATACGCTCGGTGCCCACCTGCATGGAGCGGAAAATGTTGGGTAAATCATTTTGAATAAACTCAGTGTCGATATCTGCAAGCTGCTCGGACACCACAGCAGCAGGTACAGGATACGCTTGCTGATAAGCTTCAACAACGCTTAATAGCTCAGTAGAATATTCACGAGCATGGATCAAGTTGCCGTGAATGAAGTTAATAGGGTTGTTGATTTCGTGGGCAACCCCTGCCACAAGCTGACCTAAGCTGGCCATTTTTTCAGACTGAATCACCTGGAGCTGAGCGCTTTGCAGTTCTTTAACCGTATTGGAGAGCTGTTCGGCCTGCTGTTTGGTGCGAGAGAGCAGGGTAGATTGCAGCAAGGCGACGCTGAGCTGAGCCGCAACCTGTTTGATAAAGTCGACTTCGCTATCAGTCCAGTCACGGGTGCGATCGCACTGATGCACACACAGCAGTCCCCATAGCTCCGGTCCCTTCATCAGGGGTACTACTAACTGCGCCTTAATTTGCAGCTGCTCTAAGAAATCAATATGGCATTCTTGAAAATTAACCGCTCTAATATCAGAGATCACCATCATGCGACCGTTGGCATAATCGGCCACATAATTCTCACCAAAGCAGTGGTCTTCTAGCATGACGTCAATAGCAGAGTTAATTTGGGGCCCCACATCTTCAGCAATGTACTTCCCCTGGTTGTAATTAGCCGCGATATCAAACTGAAAAATGCCTGCTCGGTCAACGTTTAGAAAACGACGAATTTCTTTAGTCGTGGTCTCAAAAATAGTATCTAAATCTAAAGAGGCACGTATTTTGGCAACCACATCAAACAGAATTTGGCGCCGCTGAGCCGCTTGCCCCATATCGCCGGCACGGGTTTGGCTCTCCTGTAGGGCGCTGGCGCTTTGAATCGCGACCCCTAGCTGGCTAGCGACCTGAGCTAAGAAATCCACCTCTGTTTTTTCCCACTGTCGCGGCGCGGTGTGCTGATAGCCCGCAAGCAATCCCCACAGCTGTTGACCGACAAAAATAGGCGCGATGGTGTAGGCCCTAATTTTGTATTGCTCCAGCACATCCTGATGACATTTTGCATAGTTTTCCTGGCGAATATCATCCACAGCGAGGGTTTCGTTATTGCGATAGAGCCCGCCTTTGGTCTCTTGCAAGTAGGTGTCCTCCCACACCGTATTTTGTCCAAAAGGGATTAATCCCTCAGGCTCTGGATTGAGCCGGCCAAAATGGGAGAGAAACTGACCGCTCCAGTCTTCGTTAAAGCGATAGATAGCAACGCGGTCAATTTCGAGTAGCTGAGAGACTTCCTGACAGGTGGTATTGAAAATGAGCGCAGTATCCAAAGAAGAGCGAACTTTACTCACCACCTCCGTGAGGGCCCGTTGGCGAACCACCGATTTTTCGAGGGCGATCGCCTGGCGATTTGAATTATCCAGTAATTTGGACTGCTGGATTGCAACGCCAATTTGGGCGGCCACCTGGGTCAAAAACTCTGTTTCATGGGCCTGCCAATTGTGGGGCGCTAAGTGATGATAAATAGACAGCAGTCCCCACAGCTGATTGTTGATAAAAATAGGCGCGATCGCATAAGCCCGGATTTTATACTGCTCCAGCATGTCGAGATGACAGCGAGCATGACCCGCCTCATAAATATCATCAACAGCAAAAATCTCGTTGTTGCGATAGCGACCGCCTTGGGTTTCTTGGAGGTGAGAATCTTCCCAGACTTGAGCCTGGTCAAAGGGGTTGGCACCTCCCCACGGGCTGTTGGAGCCAAAGTTACACACAAACTGACCGCTGTAGTCCTGATTAAATTGGTACACCGCAGCCCGCTCAACCTGCAACAGCTTACATAGCTCCTGGCAAGCCGTTTTAAAAACAAAGGGCGTATCTAATGAGGAGCGAATTTTGCTGACGACGTCGATTAGCGATCGCTGACGCTCAATCGAAGACTGTAATTCTACTGTGCGCTGAGCCGTTTCTTTGCGCTGGTCATTGTGCTGAATAGCAATCCCCAAGTGATCGGCAGCTTGGGCCAAAAACGCCACTTCATACTTGTCCCAAAGGCGAGGAGCCGAATGGTGATAGGCCGCCATCAGTCCCCACAGCTGTTGACCGACAAAAATAGGCGCGATCGCATAGGCACGCACCTGGAACTGCTCTAGCATTTCAATATGACAACGAGCATGACCCGCCTCATAAATATCACTCACCGCATAAGGATCGCGATTGCGATAGCGCCCGCCCTGGTTTTCTTGTAGGTACGTATCTTCCCAGACAAGATTACTGCCAAACGCTTCAATCCGGTCCCAGGGTGAGTCTGCATAACCGTATTCGTTAACAAAACGACCGCTCCAGTCATCTTCAAACTTATAGAGCACCACCCGCTCAGTATTCAGCAGTCTGGCCACGTCTTGACTGGTGGTGGCGCAAAGTCCTCTGAGGCTTACCGAATTGCGGATCTTATTCAAAATTCGGGTGAGCGACTTTTGATAATCAAGGGTGCGCAAGAGGATAGACGGGCAATCGTCGGCTCGAACCAAAGATGAGGTCATAAGAGAACGGCTAGTATTGCTGGCGTGAGATTTCTTTTTATCTTCAATAACCGTGAAGAGACAAGCATCAGCGCGAATACTTACTTATTGACTTATTTCAATTTCTCAAGTCAGGTATAGTCAACAGGATGCAGCATAAAAGATTGATATGCAGCGTGGCCCCTATAAACGTGGGCAAATACGTAGACCACCGCCAGCCATTTGGTGAGCTGTCATGAGTAGGCAGTAAGCCAAGTGGCTAAGGCTATACACTTAAGAGATATACACTGACCAGTAGCTTGCTATGAAGTCTCGACTGCCTGACCCTTATCGCCAGAAAACTGTGCCCGTAAAGCGCAGTAGCCGAACTAAAAAAGCAAGATCGCCTCTTTTCAAGTCATTGCAGCTACTGGCAATGGCCACCACTGGGGGTGCGGTAATGCTCGCAAGCCTCGCAGGCATCGCCTTTTTAAGATCGGGCGCTCAGTTCATGGAAGGGGTAAAGATGGCCCTTACCCCCAAGCCACCGGAAGAAACAGTCGACGTGCGCACGGTGGTTGTTGAGCAGGTGCGCGAGGTTAGTGAGCTGACAACGGCGGTCTTTACCATGGAAGCAGTTGTGCCGACTCGGAGCGATCGCAAAATCGGCGAGTACACCATCGGTAAAACCAACCTACTTTACGTAGCCTACGGCGAAGTTCGAGCCGGCGTAGACTTAGAAGACTTGGAAGAAGCAGACGTGACCACCACTGAAGAAGGCACACAAATTACGCTAACGCTGCCCGCACCCAAAATCATCGATAGCAAAATCGACGTCGCACGATCCGACGTGTACGACTACAGCCGAGGATTTTTGAACCTTGGGCCCGACCGAGGCACAGAGCTACAAACCCTAGCCCAAAGAGAAGCCCTTAAAAAAATCACCGACGCCGCAAAATGCGAGCAGGATATTTTATCGCAGGCCAACGATCGCGCTGAGCTAGTCGTTACCCAACTCCTTAAAGGCATCGGCTTTGATGAGGTCACTATCCAATCATCACCTGTGACAAACACCGGTTGCAAACCCAAACCAACAACCAACCCTAAAGCTGAGGCTTAAGCGCTAAAACGTCACGCCAACATCAGTCAAAAACAAGCCTTACGAATAGTGCCAGTGCCGCACGCCCTTAGCCGCCAGCAACAACAACAAACCCAGCGCCCGTTCGGTAAGGTTACCGAACGGGCGCTGGGGGTAAAAGGTGGGTGCATCCCACTTTCGTGAGTCCTCATCCCCAACCCTTCTCCCGAGGGAGAAAGGAGTCGGGCTCAAAGTCCCTCTCCTCTCGGGAGAAGGATTTAGGGTGAGGGCCTGCAACAACTTGCAAAAGTGGGATTCCCTCGTAAAAGGTTGGCTCCACTGGCTTTAACACTAACGTGAACTAGCACCCTGACCGTGCCAAAGGGTGGAGCCTAGTGGGCCGTGAATAACGACCCACTATAGATAAAAAAGAGGTAGATTAAAAAAGAGACAGATAAGTCCCGAAGACCTACTGAACTTCTTCAACAGCTTCAGGGTCTACATCAGCCTCAGGTGCAGGAGGCAAAATTACACGGTCAATCACATGAATGATGCCGTTGCTGGCTTCGACATCAGAGATAACAACGTTAGCGTTATCAACAGTAATGGTGTCACCAACGGCAACTGCAATTTCACTCCCTTCAACAGTAGCCACATCGCCAGACTCTAAGTCCGCAGACATCAGCTCATTAGGCACGACGTGGTAGGAAAGAACCTGAACCAAAACGTCCTTGTTCTCAGGCAAAAGCAGCTGATCGACAGCGCCTTCAGGCAGCTCTGCAAACGCCTCATCTGTAGGTGCAAACACAGTGAAAGGACCTTCAGTACCGAGAATTTCAGTGAGGTCAGCAGCGGCTAGTGCGGCGGCTAATACAGTGAGGGAGTCGCTGCTGTCGGCCAATTCAGCAATCGTGAACTCGTCAGTTTCAACTGATTCTGCTTCAGCAGACTCAACGTCAGTCTCTTCTTCAGCGACTGCTTCAGCGGGAGTCTCTTCTTCAGTGACTTCGCCATCAACAACGGTATCTCCGTCCAAAGGCGCATCTTCTGCAACAGGCTCGCCGTCCATAGTGTCGGCCGCTTCAACAGCCTCTTCGTCTAGCGCTTCAATCTCAGCAGCTTCAACGGTATCAGCGTCTAGGGCTTCTTCTTCAGCAATCACGCCTTCGTCAGCAGCTTCGTCTTCTGCAACAGCGTCTTCGTCGGCAGCTTCGTCTTCTGCAACAACGTCTTCGTCAGCAGCTGCATCTTCTGCAACAACATCTTCGTCAGCAGCTTCGTCTTCTGCAACAACGTCTTCATCAGCGTCTGCATCTTCTGCAACAACGCCTTCGTCAGCAGCGTCAGATTCGATGAGGGTTGCTTCTGGCTCAGGAAGTGCTTCAGCAGCAGTGGGCTCAACAAGGGCCTCTACAGGAGCTGCCTCAATAGCCTCAACAGCAGGAACATCAGCAGATGGCTTAGGCATTGCTAAACCAGGAAGGGCTACAAAAGCACCTGCGCTACTAGCAATGAGGCCCACCATAAAGCTTTTGATGAAACGGGGGCTGTTGTTGATTTGCATAGAACCTCTTTAATGTAAGTCTTAGGTGAGCGGTCTTTATGGGGTTTGGGCAATTCACCGGAGCGGGCCTCGCAGCATGACGATACGAAGTAACCGAGCAGAGCGATTGCGAAAAGCAAAGGGCCGTTTGCTCAACTCAATAATTAGCGTCACTAACCCACAAGGGCGTAACGTATGTCTCCACCAAATCCTTTGGTTGAAATTGCCTAAGCTGAATAACTGCATATTTTACTTAATGACATGAAGGGTTAACTAAAGTTCATTAAGCTTTTACAAAGTGTATCGAAAAATCTGCAAAACAAAATGTTCGTCTATAGGGACATGCCTCCTGGCAATAAACGCGTCAATATAAGAAAGCTTGATGAAAACTGAACATTAATGCGGGGTGTGACTTAGGTTAAGTCCCGGTTATGACGGCGATGTAGCGTCTTCGGTTTTTACTGAGAATTTGGCTTTTTGGTTTATATAAGGAGATTTTTTGATGTTAGAGCTGCATCAGTTTGAGGCGTCCCATTACAGCGAAAAGGTACGCCTGGTCTTGGATTACAAGCAATTGCCCTATAAAACCATTGAAATTACCCCAGGGTTAGGCCAGATAGATCTCTATAGGATGTCTGGGCAACGCCAAGTTCCGGTCTTAAAAGACGGTGATGAGGTGATTCCGGACTCAACTGCGATCGCACGCTACCTAGATGAGAAATATCCGGCAAAACCTGTGATCCCAGTCGATGCAAAAGCGCGGGGACTGTGCTTACTCATGGAAGCGTGGGCCGACGAATCGATTGGTCTAAACGGTCGCAAAGCTATGATTGGCGCCTTTAATCAGCATCCCAACTTTCGGACAGCACTCCTACCTGTTTCAACCCCCGACGCCCTTAAAAGCGCCGTTGGAGCCGTCCCTGGAGACGTCCTGAACCTGCTGGGAATCGGCGTCGGGCTAGGCCCCGATGCGGTAAAAAGCGCGACCGAAATCTTAAAGCAAGACCTAGAAGCGCTGTGCTTGATTTTGAGCACGCAGCCTTACCTCTGCGGCGATGCCCCCACACTGGCCGACTTTGCCGTTGCCGGACTCTCGATGTACCTGAAGTTTCCCTCTCATCTATATATAGATTTGCCCGTTGGGATCTGCGGGAAGGGTGTACCGGGCCTGGTGGATGATCCCGCCTTTAGTGAGTTTTGGATCTGGCGCGATCGCCTCTACAGCGATTTTAGAAAAGTACGCAGCGGCGGTATTGGCAGCACCGTGCCTGCCAGTGGCCCTACCACCATTGGCATCGACTAGGCCACCCAAAAGAAGGCTTCCACACCGGTCAATAAGATGTCAGCATGGTCTTTGGCTGTGCGGCCTCTTATCTTGTACGGCCTCTTACTTGTGTTTTCTCTGGTTGTGATAGCTGTTATGGGTGATATCGTTGCTCAACTTTCTGACGCGTTAGGGGCTCAGCATGTCTTGCCGTGGAAGGGGGCCGATCGCTTTGGGCAGGTAACCGCCGCGATCGCATCAGAGCAGCCACCGAGTGCGATCGCGCTACCACCTAACACCGAAACCTTAGGCAAGGTGATGGCACTCGCCACCGAACATCACTGGCGAGTGCTCCCCACCGGCCAAGGGAGCAAACTAAGCTGGGGTGGCCTGGCCGAAGGCATCGATGTTGTCGTCAGCACCGCCCAGCTAAACAGCATTGTGGAACATGCCGTGGGCGACTTTACCGTCACGGTGCAGCCAGGGGTAAAAGTTGCCGACTTACAACACGCACTCGCCGAGCATCGCCAGTTTTTAGCGATCGACCCGGCCTTTGACACAGAGGCGACCGTCGGGGGCGTTGTGGCCACTGCCGATACCGGCTCCCTGCGACAGCGCTACGGGGGCCTGCGAGACATGCTGATTGGCGTACAGTTTGTACGCTACGACGGCGAAGTGGCCAGAGCCGGTGGCCGGGTGGTGAAAAATGTCGCTGGCTACGATCTGATGAAGCTACTCACAGGTGCCTATGGCAGCTTAGGCATTTTGAGTGAGCTTACCTTTCGGCTGTATCCAATGCAGGCAACCAGTCGCTCCTTGGTGCTCTCAGGCCCGTCAGCTGCGCTGGAAGCCGCCATTGCCGAAGTCCGACTCTCCGGACTGACACCGGTTGCGTTAGATGTGCTCTCTAGCCAGCTGCTCGCTGATCTGACTAACCCACAGGCACCGGCTAACAGTCAGCAGCCAGCCCACGAACAGCAAACCGGCACGGCTCACATGGGGTTAGTCGCCCGCTTTCAAGGCATTGCCGATGGCGTGCAGGAGCAAACTGAGCGATTAGAAAAAATCGCCACCACCCACGCTTTATCTCTTTCACAGCTAGATGATGAGGCTGATCAAGCCTTCTGGCACCGCTCGGCCCGTATTATTCGGCCCGATACCCTGTTGTGCAAAGTAGGGCTGCGTCCTAGCGGCATTCCCTGGCTTATAGAGCTAGCCGACATGGTAGCGCCAGGCTCGCAGGTGCGGCTGTACGGCAGTAGCGGGCTCGGCTGGATACAGCTGTGCCTACCTGAAAATGCTGCTGAGCAAGGGTACAAAAGCCTGTTGGAAAGTTTGGAAAAGCTGCGATCGCACTGTCAGAAAAACGCGGGCTTTTTGACCCTATTACAAGCCCCCAAACCCATCAAGCAAGCCATGGATGTGTGGGGATACAGCGGCAACGCGCTCAGCGTAATGGGTGACATTAAGCAAAAATTTGACCCCCACAGGCTGCTCAGCCCAGGCCGATTTGTCGGCGACCTTTAAGCGCTTGCGCTGAACCTATGCCCTGAATCTAGGTCCTGAATCTAGGTCCTGAATCTGTAGGTCAAATCTATGCCAACGGATTGCGTAAAAACCTATCGTTAGTCAGAAAAAACGTAAACAAGGCTAAACCCTTTGGGAAACCACTGACCTAACCCGTTACGATCGGGAGCATCCACAGATAGTTTTTAGTTTGGGAAAAACCGCCATGACAATGACCTTAAGTGTGCCTTCAATTAAGTGTGATGGCTGCGCTGACACCATTACCAAAGAAATCAAAGTTCACGATACAGAGGCAAAGGTCAGCGTTGATGTCGAGAAAAAAGTAATCGAAGTAGACTCCAAGCTCTCTGAGTCGTCTGTGAAACAAGCCATTGCAGCTGTCGGTCACGAAGTTGCCTAGCGCGATCGCTCAGCAGGAACCCCAGTGGCGACTGTAGGATGTCTGTACGACAGTGGCTGTGGCTGACCCTACTCGCCACATTTTGGGGCAGCGCCTTTATTTTGATGGCGATCGCACTGCCCACGTTTCCACCGCTGGTGATTGTGACCGGTCGCATGTGCGTAGCGGCCATCGTGCTCAATGGCGTGCTCATTACGCAGCATCTGCACTCTCAACCCGTCAGATCTCAGTCCATCACGCCGCAGCCGTCACAGCCCCGTCATCACCTGTATCCCAGCAGCTTATCGCTCTGGCTACAGTGCGGCGGGCTCAGCTTACTGGGCAATCTGCTGCCCTTCGGCCTGGTGGTGTGGGCACAGCAGCACATCACGGCTAGCCTAGCGTCTATATTGATTGCTGCTGCACCCATTTTTACGGTGGTGCTCGCCGTTTTTATTGCAGGCGAACGGCTGACCCTGGTCCGTGCGCTGGGAATCACACTGGGATTTAGCGGCGTTGTCGTCCTCATCGGACCGGATGTTCTGCAAGGCTTTAGCCTACAGGGCGCTGGCGAGCTGGCGATTTTGGGTGCAGCAATGTCCTATGCGCTATCTGGCTTTTGGGGGCGCCGATTCAAACATCTGCCGCCCCAGTTAGTATCGACAATGACAGTGACTATGGGGTCATTGATTATTCTGCCGCTGTGTCTGGCTGCGATCGCAACCAACCGTTTGCAAATAACCACCGTTAGCCTGCATTCCTGGCCTTTGTCAGCGATTTTCGCGGTGATTGCACTGGGCGTTTTCTCAACGGCGCTAGCCTACCTGATTTACTATCGTCTGCTAGCGGAGGTCGGTGTTGTCAAAACATCGCTCGTGTCTTTTTTAGTGCCTTTTTGCGCCCTAATCCTTGGCACAACCCTCCTGAACGAGCAGCTAGACGCCGCAGCCCTACTGGGTATGGCACTTATTTTATCGGGCCTAGCCGTACTTGACGGACGATTATTGAGACCGTTAAGTCTAAACAGACGGGCTAAGTGAGCCTGCCAACCTCTGACGATTATAAACCGCTAAAATTCAGCTAATTCAGCTATGAGTCCCAAGAACATTATGGTGAAATGCCCACAGTGTGAGCGCATTTACATCGACTGGCACGTCTCTGCCATTACCGAACAAGACACACCTGCGACGGTCTGCTCCAAGTGTGGTCATCGCACCCTATTTAAAGAGTTAAGCGACGTCAACGGCGTATTTGAAAAAGTCAAAGCCGCCTAGGCCCTGAGGTGAGGGACGTTTACACAAGTGTTAAGGCCCGTGGCGCCAGCTTCCTAGCAAAAAGCCCGTTCGGCATTAGGTGACCGAACGGGCTTTTTAAGGGTGGGTTAGGTAGGCTATTCAGCCGCTTCAGGCAAGGGCTCAGCACCATCACCCGTGCCACCGTCAGGCTCAACAGGAATAGGCGCTTCAATCACTTCAGGCACCTCACCCTCAGAGTCGTTGATTTCATTGACAGGATCTTCCTCTTCAGGCATCTCCTCTTCAGGCATCTCCTCTTCAGGGGCCTCCTCTTCAGGGGCTTCCTCGGGCTGCGCCTGTGGGGACTCGCCAGTAAAGTACTGAGCCTGCTCACGTAAGGATTCCGCCGGGCCTGCTTGGCCTTCTTGCTCTAGCAAATCAGCGGCTTTGAGATAGTCTGCCACGACGGATTCAACCACGTCGTCTGGCCAATCTGCGGGGCCTTCAATGTCAATATCCGAAGAGATGTAAGCACGGTTCACAGTCGCTTCTGCGCGGCCCAAGTAAGCGCCAGGATCGCTGTCATTGAGTTCAATCGCAGCGGTGTAACCTTCAATGGCATCGTCGTAGTCTTCCGAGACGGAAAAGTCGTAGGCGCGGCTAAAGACGACTTCGTACTCGCTAGCAGGACGGACTTCAATTTGATAGTCGCCGCCCTGTCCAGAAAATGAGCTGGCGATCGCACTGTACTCACCGCTTTCTGGCAGCTCAATCACAATCGTAGAATTTAGCGTGCCGCCGTAATCGTCGTTAGAGGTCAGCACGGCCTCATCTGGACCTTTGAGCAGTAAAACCGGATCAAAGTCATCGCTTTTTAGCTCGATGGTCATCGTATCGCCAGACTCACCGCTGAAAGTATAGGTATCTTCCATGGGAGCAAGCGTGCCTGCCTGTTGCAAAAGCGCCTGAGCAAGGGCGGCTCTGTGGGCAATTCCAGCAACACCGGATAGCACAGCAGCGGCCAGCAAGCCCCTTATCACAGGACGAGTCACGGGATGGGAAATGGCGTTAGGGACAATCCCTTTCATAAAATTCATAGCTCAGATTATTCCTGATATTAGGTTGCCAGGTGGATGCGGCCATACCAGCCCTTAAGGTTGCTATCTGGGCCGTTGAGGTAAGGCCGTCGATATGGCGACCTTTTTATATGGCATTTTGTAGCGTCTTTTCGCCTGTCTCTTTGCAATTTAGGACACAGAGGAAAGAGTATTCGTTGGTTATGGGACACTATAGTAGCTGTCTTGAACAAACACACCTACTCGAAACACATTGGATGAGTTTGATACCACTACCACGGCTCCCACAGCGCTTTTTGGCGATCGCACTTAGCCTTGGCCTGCCGCTACTGGTCGCTATCCCGGCTGCACGCGGGCAAGCGCTTACGCCAGCAGCCCCCCCCGAGGCAGCTCCCCCTGAGGCAGCTGCGGACGATATGGCCATAGACGATATGGCAGAGAGTATTTCGCCTTTGACAGAGCCTTTGACAGAACCGGCCACGGAACCGGCAGCCATAGAACCGGTAGCTATAGAACCGGCAGATATAGAACCGGCTACAGGACCCGCAGCAGAGGACATTCCCGAAGAAATTTTGAGAACAGAAATTATTACCGAAGCGCGATCGCCCCTCACCGGAGAGCCCGTCAGTGCAGCCGAGTACGCCCAGCTACAGGACGAGCTAGCTGGCCCCGCAGGCGGTACCCTCACTAACCAGAATCTTCGCCGCCTGTTTTTCCTTCTAGAAATTCGGCGCGCCATCAAGCCCATTTTGCCCTTTATCAGGTAGCCTCGCTAGGCCCACATCTTTCACCCATTTACAGCTTTTTAGATCAGCGCTCAAAAAGTACGTTGCTAATGATGAAATCGCCTAATGTAGCTAAGTTTTGTTAAGCTTACAAACATATCAAAAAGACTACTTAGGTCTTAAGCCATCAACCATAAGGGCAATATGCAGCTCACGCTTATCTATACACAACACCCAAACTTCCCTGCCAGCGAGAGTAGTGAGAGCACTGAGTCGTCACTCCGCTTTGTGTGTTGTTTCTTGCCCTTTTTGGCCGCTTAAGCAGTCATCTTTCAAATAACCCTCTACATCAGGCTCTTGGGTCTTATGTTTAAAAAGGGTTTGTTCATAAAGGCACCGTCCTTGTGCCGCATCGTCATCTTTGGGCGATGCCAGGGAAAAGGGGTAGTCTTTTCAAATTAAAACTTACGTGGGTCAGGTAGTTTATATGTCGTCAACGATTGCTCTTGAGCAAATTGAGCGGATTGTGTGGAATCAGCACCACAATCCTTTTGAGGTTTTAGGACCACACCCCGTAGAGCAAGACGGCAAAAAAGCCTGGGTCGTGCGCACCTACCTACCTAAGGCAGACACTGCCTGGGTGATTTTGCCCGATGCTCGCAAAGAATACGCCATGAGCAATGAGCAGCATCCCCAGTTCTTTGAAGCCACCGTGGATGTAGACGAACTCATCAACTACCAAATTCGCTACAAAGCAGGGGGGTGCGAGCACGTCATTTATGACCCCTACGCCTTCAAATCACCTGAAATCACAGACTTTGATATTCACCTGTTTGCCGAGGGTAACCACCAGCGCATCTACGAAAAAATGGGCGCGCACCCCATCGTTAAAGACGGCATCTCAGGTGTGTATTTTGCCGTGTGGGCGCCCAACGCACGTAACGTCTCAATTATTGGCGACTTTAACAGCTGGGATGGCCGCCAGTATCAAATGCGCAAAGGCAGCAGCGGTATTTGGGATCTGTTTATCCCCCAGCTCAAAACAGGCGACTCCTACAAGTACGAAATCAAAAACTACGAAGGTCATATCTACGAAAAATCTGACCCCTACGGCTTCCAGCAAGAAGTCCGGCCCAAAACCGCCTCTGTGGTCGCAAACTTAGACAGCTACCAGTGGTCAGATAGCGATTGGATGGAGCACCGCCGGCAAACCGATGCCATGAGCCAGCCAATTTCGGTGTACGAAATGCACCTAGGCTCTTGGATGCACGCGCCTTCTGCGGAGCCTGCCAAACAGGCCGATGGTAGCGATGCGCCCGTTGTGACTGTCGCTGACCTCAAGCCCGGAGCCCGCTTCCTCACCTACCGAGAGTTGGCCGCTAAGCTCATTCCCTATGTCAAGGAAATGGGCTTTACCCATATTGAAGTCATGCCGGTCGCTGAGCACCCCTTTGATGGCTCTTGGGGCTATCAGGTCACCGGGTATTTTGCGCCGACCTCCCGCTACGGATCCCCTGAAGACTTTATGTACTTCGTCGATCAGTGCCATCAGCACGGCATTGGCATCATCGTAGACTGGGTGCCAGGGCACTTCCCCAAAGATGGCCACGGCCTGCCCTTCTTTGACGGCACGCACCTCTACGAACACGCCGATCCCCGTCGCGGCGAGCACAAAGAGTGGGGCACACTGGTCTTTAACTATGGCCGCAACGAGGTTCGCAACTTCCTCATCGCAAACGCCCTGTTCTGGTTCGACAAATACCACATCGACGGCATTCGGGTAGATGCGGTCGCCTCCATGCTCTACTTGGACTACAACCGTAAGCCCGGCGAGTGGGTCGCCAACGAATACGGCGGCAGAGAAAACATTGAAGCCGCAGAGTGCCTTAAGCAGGTAAACCACGTCTTATTTAGCCACTATCCCGGTGCCCTTTCTATTGCCGAAGAATCGACCTCTTGGCCCATGGTGTCATGGCCCACCTACGTCGGCGGATTGGGCTTTAACCTCAAGTGGAACATGGGCTGGATGAACGACATGCTCGACTACTTCGAGATGGACCCGTGGTTTAGGCAGTTCCACCAAAACAACATTACCTTCAGCATTTGGTACGCCTTTAGTGAGAACTTTATGCTGGCGCTCTCTCACGATGAGGTGGTGCATGGCAAGAGCCACATGATTGGCAAAATGCCTGGGGACGACTGGCAAAAGATGGCCAACCTGCGGGCGCTATACGCTTACATGTATGCGCACCCCGGTAAAAAGACTCTGTTTATGGGGATGGAATTTGGTCAGTGGAGCGAGTGGAATGTTTGGGGTGATTTGGAATGGCACCTGTTGCAGTTCGACCCACACAACAATCTGAAGCACTGCATCGAAAAGCTGAACTATCTCTATCGCCGTGAGCCTGCGCTCTACACTCAAGACTTTTCTCAGGAAGGCTTTGAGTGGGTGGACTGTAGCGACAACAAGCACAGCGTAGTGTCGTTTATTCGCTTTGACAAAGAGAGCGATGAGTTTATTTTGACGGTGTGCAACTTTACCCCACAGCCCCATAGCCACTACCGGGTTGGCGTGCCTCAAAAGGGCTACTACCGAGAGATCTTTAACAGTGATGCCAAGGAATTTGGCGGGGCTAATATTGGTAATTTAGGCGGTAAATGGTCGGATGATTGGGCCTTCCACAATCGCGCTTACTCGCTGGATCTCACCCTGCCGCCGTTGAGTGTGATTATGCTCAAACTAGACGTGCAAAAGACAAAAGCCGCTGAGCTTTCGGGCAGTAGCCGAGACTAGCCGATACCAAACTAAAAACATGAGTGTTCTTCCCTCTCCTGCGCTGCCGCTGGGTAAGGTCAGCCCGGTTCCACTAACCTACGATCCGGGCCTGCTGTATCCGGTGCCTCGCGCAGTGGGGCGATCGCACTTTTTAGCCGGAGAGAACGTGCCGTTTTTGGGGTGCGATCGCTGGGATTGCTTTGAGGTGTCGTGGCTTACGCTCAGCGGCATTCCCAAAAGTGCCTTTGCCCAAATTCAGTACCCGGCTGATAGCCCCAACATTGTTGAATCCAAAAGCCTCAAGCTGTATCTCACCGGATTCCACACACAGCATTACGATACGGCTGATACGCTCAGCCAAATTATTGCTTCAGACTTACAGACGGTGCTGGAGACAACAGCCGTCAGCTGTCAGATTTTACCTTTTCAAAGGCTGGCAGTGCCAACACCTTACGAGGCATTAGGCATATGTATTGATGACGCCGTAACAGGCGATACGCTGACGCTGACAACCGCTCAAGAAGAACAGCCCTACACACTGCTACAAACGGTTGCGCCAGTCTTTCAAGCCACCGCTGTAAACAAGACCGAAGCAGAGGGGATGGCCGAAGCAGAGGTTGTAGAAGAACAGCTTTACTCTCAAATTTTACGCAGCCTTTGCCCAGTCACTAGCCAGCCAGATTGGGCGAGTGTTGTCATCCGCTATCGGGGCAGGCAGCTCGACCGGGCCGCACTATTCAAATATATTGCAGCCTACCGAAATCATCAGGGATTTCACGAAGCCTGCTGTGAACAAATTTTTACAGATATTTGGCGAACTTGTCAGCCAGAGGCACTTGCCGTAGGATGTTATTTCGCCCGCAGGGGTGGCATCTCTATCACGCCGATTCGCTATGCGTCTAACGCTTCTTTAGAGGCCAAGTTAAAGGTAGAGGCCAATTTAAAAGAGGCCGATTTAAAGGCAAAGTCCTCAACGGCAACCGCCTCAGAAAAGTCTCTGTCTCAAGCAGCATCACAGGCAGCATTCTATACACCGCTGTTGTCTATTCGTTTGGATAGGCAGTAAGCCGACCTTAGGGAAAAAGCAGACGGTGAACAGCAGGCCGTAAAGCAACAACAGAAATGATCTACCGAGCAACCTTAGTCGAATCGAGTCGTGCTCAATTTCGCGTTCAATGGAGCCGTGCCATGGTCTGCGCGATCGCCGTGCCAACTATTTTGGGCCTCGTCGGCTGCGGAGGACAACCCAACTTTGAAGCCGTTTATACCAGCGTTACACCTGCTACCATTCAACCGGGAGATCCCATTCCCGACCCGACTGGAGAGCCTGTTATTGTCATCACAGGTCGCATTCAAAGCGGGCAGCCCCCCCTTAAAATGGATCAAGCTAGCTTGGATAGGCTCATGCAGGTAGAGTACACAGTCCTAGATCCTTTTGAAAAAGAAAATACAACATTTAGAGGGATTCTCTTCCGGGACCTATTGGACCTTTGGCAAGTTGATCCTGAAGCAACATGCCTCACCATGACAGCGCTCAATGATTACGAAGTTCAAATCCCAATAGCCCTCTTGCGCGAGTATCCGGTGATGTTTGCCCAGCAGCAGAATGGAGAGATGATGACGCGCGACTATCGGGGTCCGGCGATGTTAGTGGCACCGACGGACCAATACCCTTCTGTAAAGGCACTGGCCCAGCAGGACTACTGGATTTGGCAGATAGCAACAATCCATGTTGAATGAAGACGTTCAAAACTAGAGTTAGACGTTTGAGAAGGGTCCCCTTTCTGTTGAGAGGGAAAGTTTCGCATATCCTCGAAGCTGCTCTCTTTCAAAAAAACGTGTTCGTCCTCATGACCTCTATTTTTTTGATGTTGCTGGTCTATTCCAGCGGGCGGGTATTACAGCTACAAATCCAGCGACAAAGTGAATTTTTAAAAGATGAGCTAGTCATAGAAACCCATGAATTTGGCCAGTTACAGCGAGAAGTACTAAGGCTTAACGGATTCATTACAAGCGCTAACATAAGCGAAGAGTCTGATGACGTTAACACCTTAAAGCTTCATCATGACCTGGTAAAAAGTCGAATCACTATCGTTGAAAAAGGGCTCTCTGGGCACGCTAGTACACTCTACGAAAATAGGGTTGGCAATGAGTCTGCAGAAGCCCTCATAAAGAGCTGGAAGACTATTGACAGCGAGCTTTTGCAGTTTCAAAACAATCCTGGCAATACCCGCTTAAAGCAGTCTGTCATTGCGCAGCTAAAAGCCTTTGAGCTAGAAACCAATAAATTCAACCACGACAACAACCGGCAGCATTGGCAAGAGTACACCATTTTAATTGCGAATCAACAAAAGTCCCTTTACTTGCTTTTGTTTTTGGTGACTGCTTTTTTTAGCTTCGCAGTGCTCTTTTCACTCTATGTGTTTAAGTTCATCAAAATTCGACAGCAGCTGTTAGAAGACATTACCAGAGTTTCTACGACTGATGAGCTTACCCAAATTGCCAATCGCCGCCATTTCAACCAGCGTTTTCGCCAAGAGTGGAACCGTATGATGAGAGAACAGCACCATATTGCGCTCGTGCTGTGTGATGTTGATCACTTTAAACGATACAACGACTTATATGGTCATCAGGCGGGTGATGAGTGTTTGTATCAGGTTGCACAGGCACTCAACCAAATTACCCACCGGGCGGGTGACTTTTCTGCTCGCTATGGTGGAGAAGAGTTTGTGGCCATTTTGTCCAACACATCAGTCAAGGCGGCTCATCGGTTTGCCGCTAGATTACAGATACAAATTGCACAGCTCGTGATCGCACATAAAGCCTCCTCTACAGGTGAATTCGTCACTATCAGCATCGGCATTTCTGTGGGTATTCCCACACCGGAGATAGACGCGTCTAAAGCGCTAAAACACGCGGACGACTCGCTTTATAGAGCCAAGGAAAACGGCAGGAATCAGGCCTGTTTTTACCACTTCACGTCATCAGAACCGCCTCCCGCGTGGCAACGGTAGTCGTCCCAATTTGTGAGTCCTGATTTGCGAGTCCTGATTTAGGAGTCCCGATTTGATTGGGCCTATTCGATTGGGCCTATTCGATTGGTGAGTCTTTCTCCAAAATGGCAGAACGGCTAGTCGCTGAACGGCTAGTCGAACGGAGCGTAATAAATGCGATCGCAATCAAGCTCACTGAAAACAGGGTGGTCAGCGTCCCGACCGCATACAGCGCCGGCGACGTCACATTCGTGGTCATCCCAAAAATCTCCAATGGCAAAGTATTGTACTGCCCAGACACCAAAGAAGTGCGAATAAATTCATCGTAAGAGAGCGTAAAGCTCAAAAGCCCGACGCCGATTAGGCTAGGGAAAATCAGCGGAAAAACAACTTCCTTAAACGTGTTGACATCGCCAGCGCCCAGGTCACGAGCCGCTTCTTCATAAAACGGATTAAACCGGTTGAACACGCCCAACATAATTAAAAACCCAAACGGAACCGTCCAGGTCAGATGAGCGCCTAGTCCCGAGGAAAACCAGTTAGTTTGAATATTGAGCACTTGGAAAACAATTCCAATGCCCAAAGAGATTAAAACACCCGGAACCACCAGGCTAGAAATTGTGAGATAAAACAGCGCCAAAGATCCCTTAAACCGAGCCCGAAAGGCCATGCTGGCCATCACGCTCACCACAATAGCAATAGAAACCACCAGCAGGCTCAAGCTGAGCGATCGCCCAAACGCATCCACAAAGCTACCCACTCGCTGCTCCTGAAACACCTGACCCAGCCAGTAAACTCCAAAGCTGCGCACCGGGAAGGTTAAAGCACCATCAGGCCCCTGAAGCGACAAGGTAAAAATAGCCAGCATCGGTCCGTACAAAAAAAGCACAAACAGCCCAAAGAACGCACCTAGCAAATAATGGGAAAGCGGGCGCTTGTTCAACATTACAGCTCCTTTTGAATATCAACGACGCGTAAGATACCGGTTACTAATACCAGGGTAATCAGCAGCAGTATTACCGCATTCGCCGCCGCCAAAGGATACTGCAAGCTACCGATTTGAGTACTAATAAGCTTGCCAATAGAAGCGGACTGACCGCCCCCCATCAGGCGCACCGTAACATACTCACCCATCACCAAAGTGACCACAAAAATAGAGCCAATGGCAATACCCGGTGCGGTCAGCGGCAAAATAATCTCCTTTAAAACAGAGAAGCTAGAGGCCCCCATATCACGAGCCGCCGTAATCAGCGTTCGATCGATGCGCATCATACTGTTAAAAATAGGCGCAATCATAAAAAAGTTGTACAGGTGGACCATGCCCAGCACAATAGCAAAGTCAGAATACAGCAGCCACTCTAAGGGTTGCTGGGTCAAATTAAGCGATAACAACAGCTGATTGACCAAACCTTCTCGTCCTAGCAGGGGTATCCAAGAAATCATGCGGATGATGTTCGAGGTCCAAAAAGGAATGGTGCACAGCAAAAACAGCAGGATACGAAGGCCCTCTGACTCGATGCAAAAGGCCAGAAAGTATGAGACCGGAAATGCGATCGCAATGCAAAAGCCCCACACCAGTAGCACATACTTAAAGGTGTTGAGATAAGTCGATAGCGACACCTGCGACGTAAAAATATTGACGTAGTTATCTAGCGAAAAAGCAGGCGTCATGGCATAGCCATTAAACTGCCAAAAGCTAACAACAAAAATCATCAGGATAGGAAACACCAAAAACATGAACAAAATCAGCGCTTGCGGTGTTGCCAGTAAGTAAGGCTGAAAAGCCTTCCAAAGTGAATGAGGCTGAAAAGCTTTCCAAGATTTATACATGGCTGTTCATGTTTTGGGTGTCCACATTTTTAGTATGCAAGCTTTTAGGGAAACGCGTTTAAACAAAACGCCGCTGCCCTTATCCCCCAACCCCCTTTAAAGACACAGTTTAGTGACACCTTAGTTGCATAGTGTGTTTTCCCTCGGGAGAAGGATTTAGGATGAGGGCGAACAGGTACTTTATTATTTTGCAGCTCCCTTAGTGCTTATGTTTAGTAGCCAAGCTCTAAACTAAGCCGCAATAAACTCATTCCATTTTTGAACCAAATACACCTGCTCATCCATCGTGGAGTTCCACACCACAACATTGCCCATGCGCTCTTCAAAAGAGCCACCGTCTCGCACCGCGCCCGCTTTTTCCAAGGTAGCCCCAAACGGATCGACCATATCCACAGCCGCTGGCTTACCTTCGTACCAAAAGTCCCATTCTTCAGCTGACATAAAGGTTTTAGCCGTTTCTGGCGCAGCACTGTAGTAGCCCTGACGGCCAAGGAAAGCGCCCACCCAGCCATCGAGCAGCCAGTCCAAATAGGCATAAGCCGCATCTAAAGCAGGGCCTTCTAACTGACTAGACAGACCAATGCCGCCGCCCCAAGCTCGATAGCCTTCTTTCAGCGGCGCATAGATGCACTCAATCCCCTGAGACTTCACCGCCGTCACAGCAGGAGACCACATTGACTGTAAAATCACCTCGCCTGATGACATCAGGTTGACCGATTCATCAAACGTTTTCCAAAAGGCACGGAACTGACCGTTTTTCTTCTGTTCAATCAAAATATCAGTAATCTGATCGATCTCTTCTTTGGTCATGTTGCCCTTGTCGCCAAAGGTCATCAGGCCGGCTGACTCTACCACCAGCGCCGCGTCCATAATCCCAATAGAGGGAATATCGAGAATAGACGTTTTCCCCTTAAAGGCGGGATCAAACAGGTCGGCCCAGGAAGTGATTTCTTTGCCCACCAGGTCAGGGCGATAGCCAAGGGTGTCAGCATTGTATTGGAAAGGAATCATCGTGGCCCAGTCTGTAGGGGTGGGCGAAAATTCGTTGGAGTCCTGCCCTTTCAGATACATCACCTTGATAGGCGAGGTCCCTTGCGCCTTTTCAACCGGCATACCGTTGAACTCACCCGTGGTGAAAAAGGGCACAATTTTGCCAAAGTTTTTGATGCGAGTAACATCAATCGGCTGCAAGTTACCCGAAGGAATCACCAGCGGAAGACTAAAGTACTCGCCGTCAAACAAGTCGTACTGTCCAGGTTGAGTGATGGCGATTTGGTTGTTTTCTTCTGTGCTGAGCGCCTTAAGCTCAATATTAAAACCCAGATCTTCTTGGGCCTTATCACGAATGTCGTTGACCTGGGCAACCCCTGTACCAATAAAGCGTAGCGTAACGTCCTTGATTTTATTGGCGTTAACTTCAGGGCCTGTAGCCGGATTGTTAGGCGTTCCAAGAGGCGCTTCAGTCTTACTTCCGCAGCGAGCACTCACCAAGGCAGCGCCTGTAGCAAGTCCGGTTTGAATAAGGCGACGACGGCTGATGTTGGGCATTGTTACAAACTCGATAAAAAACAAAAAGGGGCAATACTATCAGAAAAAACTGCTAAAAAAGAGAATAAATGAATGGTCCTAGAAAAACAGCTTTTGCTTGACAAATCTTTAACAGAATAAATCTCTTACGGAACAAATCTCTAATGAAACAGAGTGCTAATAGGACAGAAAACTAACAGATCAAAAACCAACAGAGCAACATAACTGACAAAGCAGCCGCTCAATAGGGCAGAAAAACGCACTCCTGCACTGACCAACGAACATCGACAAGCTGCCCCTCCTGAAGCCCCGCACTCCCCCAGTCAGTCGTACGCACTTTGTACAACAGCGGTTGTCCAGTGAATTCTGTCACTAGCATCACACGGGTGACGTAGCCAGTTAGCTCAACGCCTGTAATACGGGCAGTGACCTGATTGGCCTTTGGCGAAGGCATCTGGCTATCGGCATAGGAGCTATCAGCATGAGCACTCAGATGGATCAGATCGGGCCGAACCGAACAGGCAGCTTGTGAGCCGATAGGCGTAGCAATCCCCTGGCAAAAGAGTGAACCAATCTTGTCCACCTCTAGCTCAATGAGATCTTGCTCACTGTCGTTGGGCACGGTGCTAACGACCTTGCCTGCAAAAATATTGTTGTCACCAATGAACTTGGCAACAAACTGGGAAGCTGGCGCATTAAACAATTCTGTAGGAGTCGCAACCTGATCGATATGACCATGATTCATCACCACAATTTGGTCAGAAAGAGAAAACGCTTCTTCCACATGGTGCGTGACCTGGATAAAGGTAAGGCCAAACTGCTGCTGAATTTTCTTAAGCTCTCGCCGCATTTTTACCCGCAGGTTTTCATCCAGCGCGCTCAGGGGCTCATCGAGCATAAGCACTTGGGGCCGATTGACCAAGGCCCTGGCGAGGGCGATGCGCTGCTGCTGCCCGCCGCTGAGCATATCGGGCTTTCGCTTAGCGGTGTGGCTGAGCCCTACAAGCTCTAAAATTTCATCCACGCGCTGCTTGCGCTCTGCCAGTGAAATGCCTTTCATTTTGAGGCCAAACTCTACGTTTTGCCAAATTGTTTTGTGGGGAAACAAAGCATAGTTTTGAAACATCATAGCGGTATTTCGCTTGGCCGCCGGCAGCTGGGTGACAGCGCGATCGCCAATAAACACCTCTCCGGCACTCACCGCTTCATGCCCTGCAATCATTCTCAGAGCCGTTGTTTTCCCGCAGCCACTAGGCCCTAACAAGCAGCAATACGCGCCCGCTGGAATATCCAACGTGATGTTTTCGATAGCGGTAAAATCACCGTATTTTTTAGTGACTGAGCGCAGTGAAACCCCGGCAGCAACAGCGGCTAGCTGAGCCTCCGCCTGTGGTGAAAGGCCGCCAGAAGCAGCAGCAGCAGATTGAGAACTGGCCGACTGAGAACTGGCCGGCTGAGAACTGGCTGATTTGGGGCTGACGGTCATATTTGGGAAAATCCTGCTAACAACTGGCTAAACATCCGCTACCTAAATATTGAGTAATGAAGAACAGAGTAATAAAGAACAGCTCAACCCCGCCAGAGGCTAATTAACCTCAGAACTGTTGAAGGTTGCTGGGGAGCAGCGGTAATGGTTGTCAAGGCGAATTAAAGTGTGTAGCAAAACATCCGCGCCCTGAGCACACTGCTCTGGCGAGGTGTATTCAGTTTCAGCATGGCTAATGCCGCCCTGGCTAGGCACAAAAATCATCCCCATGTCGGCAATGCCAGCCATTTCTTGAGCATCGTGACTCGCTCGGCTAGGGAGGGCCATGTGGCTCAGCGAGAGCGCGTCGCAGGCTTGGGCGATCGCATTTTGAATGTGCGAATTAGCCGGCGCAGGCTGGTTGTTCAACAGCGGCGAAAGCGTAATGCACGTCTGCGTTTCTTCAGCAACCACGGCAATCTCCTGCTCTAGCTGCTCCATAATATGGGCTAGGAGCGCCGCATCCAAATCTCGAATATCTATCGAAAACACCACCTCACCTGGAATAGTGTTCGCAACCCCCGGCGAGACCTCCAACCGGCCCACGGTCGCGACCTGATCGCCCGGCTGATTTCCCAGGGCATTCACCGCAAGCACCAGGCGAGCCGCAGCCACCAGCGCATCTTGCCGCATGGGCATGGGGGTAGTGCCGGCGTGGCTCGCCGTGCCCTTTACGGTAACGGTGTAGCGCTGCTGCCCAACAATGCCGGTCACCACCCCAATCTCTTTTTTCTCAGCTTCTAGCACAGGGCCTTGCTCTACATGCAGCTCTACAAAAGCAGCTACATTAGAAGGCGTCAGCCGCGCAAAAGCTCGCTGACTCCAGTTTCCGCCAACCCGTGCAAGGCACGCTTCAATCGGCTCACCCGTAGCACTGTTGTAGTCTTCGGCGTGGCGGCTGAGATTACCCGCCAGGGCCTTGCAGCCAACCATCGTGCGTTCTTCATCGGCAAAAACAATCACCTCTATCGGGTGGTCCAGCCTTTGGTCGCGATCGCGCAACGTGCGAACCACCTCCAGCCCAGCCAGCACGCCGTAAGACCCATCATAGTGACCAGCATTCGGCACCGTATCAATGTGTGAGCCCGTCATTAAGGCGGGCACCTGCTCAAAGCGGCCAGGGTAGCGCCCAATAATATTTCCGGCAGGATCAATCCGAACCGTCATACCGGCCTCTCGCATCCACCGCTGCACTAGCTCACGGGCCAAGCAGTCTTCTTCACTAAAAGCCAGCCGCTGAACGCCGCCATTGTCTAAAGCGCCAACGCTTGCAAGGTCAGCAATACTTAGCATCAGGCGGTTCTGGTTTATTTGAAGCGTGGAAAGGAGATTATTCACCGATTTCTCTTGAGTAGTTTCTCTTGACTGGTTTTTCTTTCGATTTTTCTTTTGGCGGCGTCCCCTTTGAGCTAGGTGTTTCCTTTGAAGTAAAGGTTTGAAAACAAAAAAGCGAAATCTAAAAATTTGGTATCACTACATTGTATACAAACAATTCCCCGCAAAACTGTATAGTATGTATCCGAATTTTGTAACCTCGGTGTTGTGGCGGCTGAGTGGCGGTGTTGTGTCGTCTCAGCCGCCACTCAACAGCCAAAGGCTACGAGCTATTTAATAAACCATCATTTAATAGACCATTAAGCGTGATCTAAGACTATTTTGTAACAATCGTCGCAAGCGTCTCCAATTGTTCTAAAATTCTTTCAAATATCACTCTGCTGTAAAGTATCTTCTTTAATCTAAAGATCTCTTTCAATCCTCTTCAAGTGTTTTCGGTGTTCCTATATAAGGTCTTGCCTCAATGTCTGATACCCCTGCAATGGTTAAGCATGTCTTTATTTGTGGTTCGGCTTTGCGGGGCCAGCCCGACCACAAAAACCTCCAGTCGGCTACATTTTTAGGCGAAGCCAAAACCGCACCCAGCTATCGCCTTCATGCGGTAAAAGATGGCTGGCATCCAGGCATTTACGCCACTGAGGAAAACGGGATTTCTATCCCAGGGGAAATTTACGCCCTCACCCCAGAACAGTACGACTACTTAGTCTCAACAGAGCCCCCCGACATGTATCCCGCAGAGGTCGCCTTAGACGATGGCAAACGTGCGATCGCCATGCTGTACCCACAGGCACTAATCGAAGAAAATGGCTATCCCGATATCTCGGACATTGGCGGCTGGGCCGCGTATAAGGCTCAAAGCTAACGCCGCTAAATAGCGAGAAAAGCACCGACAGGAAACTTTTATGAACAAGGTCCTAATCAAAGGCGGACGGATCGACATTGATGTGCACGTCCATATGGAAACGCCCATGGGCAATGACGTGTACGCCTGCAATGTGGACTATTCGCTATTTGAAAGTCACAACATAACCGGCAAAATGAAAAAAGTATTTTTAAGAGGCATACTCACTGTAGATGGAACAGAATAGCTAGGTAGAGCTGGAATGGGCCAGTACCTCAGCCGTTCAGCCTCGGGGCGAGTGCTGTAGAGTTTCTTTCTAAGGCATCTCTCCTGTAATAGGAGTAGCGTCTAAATGAATAGAGGGTTTTCTGTCACATAGGCCAAAGTCGGCGTACCAGCGAGAGGGAAAGTCGGCATCGAGAAAGGTGATGTGAAACTGTCCCCAATAGTAGGTGGGCTCGCCATCAGCCCCTTCTCGAAAGGTATCGCAACGCAGGGAAGAGGTTTCTTGGGTCCAATAGCCCAAATAGTCCGTACGGCCCGTAAAAACGCCACCCAAACCATCAATAAAAATGGTGCCCAGCACCTCATCGTCGCCGTAGGTCCAAATAGCCGTATTACCTCTGTCTTCTTGATAGGTAACATCGTATTCGCTAGTAGACCACCGTTCATCAGCCAACGCAGGCCCAGACAGTAGGAGAACGCTCAACACAGAGAGCGCACCTAGGCAGGCGAACAGAGAAAGACGTCCTTTTGCGATCGCAGTGTTCATCATGGAAACTTTCATTTTAAAGACTCTGTAAACAGCAATTTTGTATCTTGTCTGATTGTTCAGCAAGTATGACAGCGCTGACACTACCTAGGTAGCGCGACTCCAGGCAGAAACATCCAAGCCATAGGTGCCGCTGAGCCGATTTCTCTCCTCTTTCAAGGCATTTACAATAAACTCTTTTTGCGCAGGCAACAGCGAGGAAACAACTTTTTCGTTGGGCTTTAGAGGCTTAGAGAGCGCACTACGAGCCTTGTTTTTAAGCGTATCTGGCACCAAACGCTTTAGCGGGTCAAAGTATTGCTGACTTCTTAAATAATGCCAAAGCGTATCTTCCCGGTAAGAGTTTCGCGCATTGTGAATTTTCTCTAGGGCAAATTCAAACGCCGGGTCCACCTCTAAAAAGTTGCAAATTTTACGCATCGCCACAGCAGGTTCGCCCTTAGGGCTAATCTCTTCGGTTCGCAGCAGCAACATTTTCTCTGCTGAAAATTTTTCAACAAACACATCTACAACATCCGCGTAGCGGACCGTCTCAATTACCTCCATCGGTACACTCTCAGGAGTTTCTTTTTCTAAATACTTTTCGTACCAACCCTGATACACGCCCTGCTTTCGCATAGACTCTATTTTTTGCAACGGATTTCTGAGCACGTATATAAACTTAAAGGCAGTTTGTTGTTCTGTATTGAGCGCATGCGTTCGCTCAGCTACGGTCATCGCTTCCTCTAGCGAATTGGTGTAGTTAGGAGAGGCTTCTAGGGCGATCGCATGCCTTTTTTCATCCCAATCCCACAGCCCTTCGTAATAGTCCAGCCCCTTTTCCCACTGGGGCGCTTCCGAGAAAAAATTAGTCTCTTTAATATTGGAAACAGCGATTTGAGGATGCTGAGACAAATAGGAAAATAAGCTGGAGGTCCCTCCTTTTTGCGTGCCTATAATCAGGCAAAAGTTATCAATTTGCATAGTTTCTTCGATAGAAATATAGATGTAGAAGGAATATATGAAAAGCGGCAGTGCTCTGGTATTGCCAGGTATGACTCCGATGATGCCCCAGTTATAATGCCTCAGCTAATGGCCCAGCTGATACCCCAGTCGAAATAGCAGCCCTATATTACGTCCTATATTACCTAGAGACAGTACCTAGCAGATAGTACCTAGCGCGTGCGCCGCGTAACAACCACTACAGCAAATAGTAACCGTTTGCGGTGTGATAGTAGATGGTCTAGCCCTACTGCGTTGTATATGCCCCCGCTAGCAGCACAAGATTTAGACATCTCTCGACTTTTGTTCGACCTCAAGCGCTGTGCTGAAGTCGTGAATGGGTTTATAGGCCAGCTAGAAGCCGATGCGATCGCAACCCAAGTCACCGACGGCCTGATCAAAACGTTTGGCTGTGTGTTTGCCCGAATCTGGCTAGTAGAGCCCGACCGTAGTGCGCTAAGGCTGGTGGCCTCTTCCGGGCTATCCACCCAGCTCAACGGCTCCTTTGCGCGCGTGCCCATGGGCGCTTTTAAGGTCGGCAAAATCGCGCAGCACTGCATTCCGTTTTTGAGCAATTGCCTACCCGAAGAAAGCTGGGTTAAAGATCGCGACTGGGCCATTGCAAACCAAATCCAGGGCTTTGCCGGCTTACCCCTGATGGTGGAAAACCAAGCCATCGGCGTACTGGCGGTGTTTAGCGTAAAGCCGATGGACCCCGAATTTTTAGAAGCGCTACAAATGCTGAGCCTGTCGGTCACAGGGGCCTTGGCCAGCGCCATTAACCATCAGGTGCAAACCCAAACCCTCAAATTACAAACCGTTGAGCTAGCCGTAACGCTTTCAGAACGGCTGGCCGCAATCTTGGGCCGACATACGCTCAGTTTGCTAGGCACCGAGCAGCCACTGCCCGCCTCAATCCACCAGCTAGTTGTGAGCCTTGCGACCTATTTATCTCCCTTCTCCTGCAACTATTGCAGGCTAGTATACAAGGCAAATTCTGTTGTTTTTGAAGCGATGCTCGCCGCTGAGAATGCCCAGCAGGCTGTGTTTGAGCACCCAACATTCGCAGGGCTAGCAGGCTTAACCCAATCATTGGGCGGTCAGCTCAGCACGCATCATGACGATAGTCGCACCATTAGCACCATTCGACTACAGCTGCCTCGGCACTCAGCAGACGCGCTACCCTCAGCAGACGCACTACCGCTGCACTATCCGCTGCATTGCCAAGAAACCGCAGCTAGTCACCCAGACGTCTCACCGCTCTCAGAACGAGAACAGGAGGTGATTGCGCTGTTGACTCAGGGATTACGCGATCGCGACATTGCCGAAAAGCTCTACATCAGCGAACGCACCGTCAAATTTCACACCAAAAACATGCTCACTAAGCTCGGCGTAAAAACGCGCACACAGGCTGTATTTGAAGCCACGAAAAAAGGCTGGATAAAATAACGGGCACAAAATCACAGCCAGCCAATCAGGTCTTTCACCATCAGCAGATCACCCTCAATCTGAGCATTCTCAATCTGAGCAATAGTCTTTCTAAGCAATAGTCTTTTGGAGGAGCTGTACCAAAAAACAAAGCTAAAATCTGAGGTATGCTGTAGCAGTTAAACAGCAGGTGCTTCAGACTGCTGATATAGCAACAGTGCTTTCTTTTCTGGCCTGAGTCCATGCCCCGTTGGTTCAACACCGCTGGCCCTTGTCAGCCTGATAAAAACTACACACTCCCTTCTTCAGAACGGTTACCTTCTTTAGAGCGCCTGATTGACCAAGAAGGTTACTTTGTCATTCATGCACCGAGGCAAACGGGTAAGACCACCGCGATGTTGGCCTTGGCACAGCAGCTGACCGCGCAGGGACAATATGCAGCCGTTATGGTGTCGGCAGAAGTAGGAGCCGCCTACGCTCAAGAACCTGAAAAAGCGGAGCAGGCTATGCTCAGCGCTTGGTACGATGCGGCAACGTTTTGGTTACCCAAATCGCTTCACCCACCGGACTGGACTGAGTGTAAATCAGTGGGGCGAGCACTCCGGCTATGGTCAGAAAGCTGCCCTCGTCCGGTTGTTTTGTTTATTGATGAAATTGATGCGCTACAAGATGACGCTTTAATTTCTGTGCTGCGTCAGCTGCGAGATGGTTACTCACGACGGCCCAATGGGTTTCCGCACGCTCTCGCCTTAATCGGGTTGAGGGATGTAAGAGATTACAAGGTAGCAGCCGGTGGCAGTCATCGCTTAGGAACAGCTAGTCCGTTCAATATCAAAGTCAAATCACTGACGCTGCGAAATTTCTCTGAAGCTGAGGTGAATCGCCTTTACCAGCAGCACACCTCAGAAACAGGTCAAACTTTTTCTGATAGTGCGATTCAACAAGCCTTTTATCTCAGCCAGGGCCAGCCCTGGTTGGTGAATGCCCTAGCCAAGGAAGTCGTAGAAGAATTATTTTCAGACGCTACTCAAACAATTGAGCGATCGCATATTAACCAAGCGAAAGAGATTTTAATCCAGCAACAAGATACGCACCTCGATAGTTTGGCCGAACGATTACGTGAACCTAGAGTCCGTGCCATTATTGAGCCTATGCTCGCGGGGCAAGAATTGGGTGAGGTGTCCAACGAAGATATTCAGTTCGTTCTAGATTTAGGGCTCTGCGTGATGAGCCCAGCTGGAGGATTGGTTATGGCTAATCCGATCTATCGAGAGGTTCTACCCCGAGTACTGGCAGTGCCACCGATGGCTTCTCTGCCGCAGATCTCACCGACTTGGCTAACACCCACTGGCGAACTCAATGTGCAAGCGTTACTGACAGCTTTTTTAGCGTTTTGGCGGCAGCATGGGGAACCGCTTTTACGCAGCGCAGCGTATCACGAAATTGCGCCTCATTTAGTCTTAATGGCCTTTTTACACCGTGTGGTCAACGGATGTGGGACCTTGGAAAGAGAGTATGCACTCGGTAGCGGGCGAATGGATTTGTGTTTGCGCTACGGCCAAACAACATTGGGCATTGAACTTAAAGTCTGGCGAGAAGGAAGGCCAGACCCTTTAAAGCTGGGATTAGTACAGCTAGAGGCTTATCTTAGTCGGTTAGGAACCACCTCCGGATGGTTGGTCATTTTTGATCGCCGCAATAATCTTTCTCCTATTGAGGAAAGAACAACAACAGAGATCGTCGAAACGCTGAAACATCGCCAAATAACGGTTGTAAGAGCGTGAATCGATGAATACGCTGGGTGTAAGCACTAGGAGAAAGGTGATGGATACCGTACTCTAAAGCCTGTAGATGTTGTGTATGCCTTTAGCTGCTTAAGATAGACTCACGATCCTAATGCCACCTGGTTAATCGCACTCATCGTGCGATCGCTAGCAAGCACCCTATGTTTCAGCGCAACACAATCAGCTAAGTGCTCAGCATCGCGAGCAACCCCTGAAAACCTGCCAGAGCCCCAGGTGTACAGCCAAGGCAGCCCCAAAAAGTACAGTCCTTCGGTGGTCGTTACCCCGCGCTGGTGCCCCGGATAACCTTTGCCATCAAACGCTGGCACGTCAATCCAGCTAAAGTCCATGTGGTAGCCCGTCGCCCAAATCACGGTGCGAATATCTGCTGCGGCTAAGTCTAACGCAATCGGCGTATTTTCCGGCTGCCACACCGGCTGATAAGCAGGCTCTTTTGGGGCTTCTATCTGTTGCTGTTCAATGTAGGTATCGATGGTCCGCTTAATACTTTCTGCCACCTCATCAGCCTGATCAAGATTCTGCCTTAGGTCATCTTTTAGCATCAGCTGATGACCCTCAATGCTGCCCAGCTTGCCGTAAAGCTTCATACCTTCAGTTGCAAACTGGCGCAGATCAATCTCTCGGCCCCCACCGCGTCCGGTGACGTAGTGATTGGTTTTGGTTCTGACGGCTTCTTTTTGAGGATGGTCATCAATGGCAATGTCGTAGTAACCAAGCTGATCGAGCCAGTCAACCACATCCTTACCCCGATATTCTCTGGGCGATCGCGGCGCACCTCCCACGCACAAATGCACCTGCTTACCCGACAAATGCAAATCTTCTGCAATTTGACAGCCCGACTGCCCTGTCCCCACCACCAAAACAGCCCCTTCCGGCAGCGACTCAGGATTTTTGTATTCAGAAGAGTGCAGCTGCGTAATCTCTTGTGGCAATCTCTCGGCCATTCTAGGAAGCTTAGGTCGATGGTATCCGCCCGTAGCAATCACCACCTGCTGAGTGATGTAGTCACCGATTGAGGTTTTCACCTCAAAGCGATCACTATTTTGGCTACGCGTGATCTTTTCAACCGTCACGCCTTCCTTAATATTAGGTTCAAACGATTGTGCATAGTCTTGAACGTAGCGCACAATCTCATCTCGCTGCATAAAGCCATGAGGGTCTTCACCAGGGTAGGTATACCCCGGAAGTGTGCACTGCCAGTTAGGCGTTACCAAACAAAAAGAATCCCATCGCTTAGATTGCCAGGAATGGGCAATCGTCTCTTTCTCAAACACAATGTGTTCAATCCCTTTTTGCTTGAGGCAATAGCTCATCGACAGCCCTGCCTGTCCGCCCCCGACAATCACAACTGGAAAATATAAACTCATGGCATGTAAGCTCACTAGGCTGGCTTTTTGAGGTTGTGGCGCGCGAGCCCATCGCAAAACCCCACAGCAACCCCCTACGAAAAGGCCCTGTAAAAGGACCCCACCTCCAAACCATAGAAAGACAACAACCGTCTCTCTGTATCAACAGTTACGAAATATCCAAGCCTCGTCCTATCGTCAGGGCTAGTTTTTTAGGCAGGCTTCAAAATTGTAGAGTCAGCGGTTCAAAGAGACGCTGCTTAAAAAGAACAGTGTGGGAGTGTAGCAAAATTGCATACACCTGTACTTTTGTGCAGGCACACCTTCTATGATTGCCGTCTGGCCGCGCTGACTCAGTAATTTTGCTGTCTCAACGGTCAGGCTTCCAGTATTTGTAACAACAGATACCGGACAAAGTTCTTGGAGCTTTTAGGCTGATGATCAGATATTTGGGAGTGATTCAAATGCCCGCAGTAACAACTCCGGCTCATCAGTCTGGTGACTTTTTTGTAGATTACGAAGAGAAAGTTTTCCCGGATGTAAAAGCCGAACCTGGAGAAAAAGCCCTCGTCACCTTTCACACCGTTGCCTTTGAAGGCTCCATTGGCTTGGTGAATCTTTTACAGGTTAGCCGCCTTATGTCGAAAGGGTTTGACACCTCAGTATTGCTGTATGGCCCAGGTGTAACGCTCGGCGTACAGCGCGGCTTTCCTAAGCTAGGCGATGAGGCGTTTCCTGGGCACATGGCCATGAACAATCGCCTGGTAAAAATTATTGAAGATGGCGGCAAAGTGTACGCCTGCCGGTTTGCGCTTCAGGCCCTGTACGGCCACGGTGAGCCGTCTCTTATTCCTGGCATTACTCCTATTAATCCGCTGGATGTGTTGGATATTGTGCTGATGCACCGCAAGGAGGGTGCCTTTATCCTTGATACTTGGACCATGTAATGATTGCCTCAGCGCAGGCGAATCGCACAGCTGTTAAGCGTAGCTCTTAAGAAGATGCGCGACAGACAAAATCCGCTCTTATCGAAACCGTCACAACAGTGTGAACACGGTAGCTCAAGACATAACAGATCAACACTTGCTTATGGATTACTCACGAACGATAAGAGCGGCGGCTGTTCAAATTTCACCCGTGCTCCACAGCCAAGCTGGCACGATGGAGAAGGTTCTCCAGGCGATTGAGGATGCAGCCAGCGCAGGTGCCGAACTGGTTGTTTTTCCCGAAACCTTTGTTCCCTACTATCCTTATTTCTCTTTTGTCACTCCCCCTGTGCTCATGGGAAAAGAGCACATGAAACTCTACGAAGAGGCCGTTGAAATTCCGGGTCCGGTCACCCAAGCGGTGAGTCAGGCAGCGCGATCGCACAAAATCGTCATCGTCCTCGGCGTCAACGAACGTGACAAAGGCTCTCTTTACAACACACAGCTTGTTTTTAATGCCGACGGCACCTGCTTGCTCAAGCGTCGAAAAATCACCCCTACTTACCACGAACGCATGGTGTGGGGCCAAGGTGACGGCGCAGGCTTGCAGGCATGCGACAGTGCCGTCGGCAAATTAGGCACACTGGCCTGCTGGGAACATTACAATCCCCTCGCCCGCTATAGCCTCATGGCTGAGCACGAACAAATTCACTGTGCCCAGTTTCCAGGGTCCATGGTAGGCAATATTTTTGCCGAGCAAACAGAAGTCACGCTGCGCCACCATGCTTTAGAATCTGGCTGCTTTGTCGTATGTGCAACCGGCTGGTTAACGCCAGAACAAGTCGCTGAAATCGCGCCTAACGAAGGGCTGCAAAAGGTTCTACAAGGTGGCTGTTACACCGCCATTATCAGTCCCGAAGGTGTGCACTTGTGTGAGCCAATACGCACTGGCGAAGGGATAGCCATTGCCGACTTGGACTTTTCTTTAATTACCAAGCGGAAGCGCATGATGGATTCGGTCGGGCATTACGCTCGCCCAGATCTTCTACAGCTCAGCGTTAATCGTACGCCTTATGCGGCGACCTCTTCGCCTGCTCCTGCGCAAAGAACTACACAGAGAACTACAGCAAGCGCCACGCCGCCAACAGCATCGCCTAGCAGTGCCTCTCCAAGGCAAGAAAGTGCGCCAGAAGGAAGTGCGCCGTTGCCCGCCTCTGTTCTAGAAAGATCTGCTGCCGCATCTGTTGCAAACCCCGGCTCCGAAGGGTCTGCACCCGAGCGTGAGTCTGCTGACATTGCGACTCAAAACAACACTTCTAGCCCGCTTCAAACCTATGCCTAAGTCAATCTCTGCCCTTTCTATCTCTCCTCCTTCTAAAAGCAGACCCACTCAAAGCAGATCGCCCAGAGCACCGTTCGCTGCAAGCTCGCAAGACTCTTCTGCGAGTTCGCCAATCTCTACAAATTCGCCAGCAGCGCCGCAGATTAATCTCCAACAAACGATTACTGACCTCCAGTCGAAAGGGCTCAGCTTGGTGTCAGAAACGCTCGGTGCCTCGGGTCGCAAAGGCGGGGCAGGCCCGTCCGATCACAAGGCCATCACACTGGGCGAAACCACTGTAATGGTGCCGGTGTACACCGATGGCGCCGCGCGCTCGCCCTACGGTATTAGCCGCGATCGCACCACCGGCCAGTCCTATCTCACCCAGCAAGGGCAGGTTATCTCACCCATTACCTTCCCCGACCAGCCCAAATTTTACGCCCTCCAAACGGCTGACGGCATCCCCTACTCCAAAATTGCCCTCCTCCACAGCAAAAACGTACTCGCCACCACCGTTCTACAAACCTGCATTCGCTACGAAAACCGTAAAACAGCCTGTCAGTTTTGCGCCATTGGAGAATCTCTTGCCGCAGGCCGCACCATCGCCCAAAAAACGCCAGAGCAGCTAGCCGAAGTCGCCGAAGCCGCCGTCCGGCTAGATGGGGTCACCAACATGATTATGACCACCGGCACCCCAAACACCACCGATCGGGGTGCGGCCTACCTCACAGCCTGTGCCCAGGCCATCCGCTCCCGCGTAGACTTGCCCATTCAGGCCCAGTGCGAGCCCCCCAATGACTTCAGCTGGTTTAAAAAAATGCGTGCCGCCGGGATAGACACCCTAGGCATGCATTTAGAAGCCGCTGACCCAGCCGTCCGCGCAAAAATCATGCCCGGAAAGGCAAAAGTCCCCGTTTCCTATTACTTCGAAGCCTTCGCAGCTGCCGTCAAAGTCTTTGGCAGAGGCCAGGTAAACACCTACCTCCTCGCTGGATTAGGAGACTCTAAAGAGACCTTGCTATCGATTAGCCAGCGATTAATCGATATCGGCGTCTACCCCTTTGTCGTGCCCTTTGTCCCTATTGGCGGCACACCGTTAGAACACTACAGCCCACCCAAAAGTGAGTTTATGTTTGAGCTGTATCAGGCCATTGGCCAGCAGCTGAATCAGGCTAACTTGCACGCTAGCGAGATGAAAGCAGGCTGCGCAAAGTGTGGGGCGTGCTCGGCACTATCCACTTTCGAGGACGCCTAATTTTAGAAATGCCTAATTTTAAGGATGCCTAATTTTGAAGGGGCCTAGTTTTGAAGAGAATACGTAGAAAAGATTATGGCTAAACGAACCTATAGCTTTCAACTGGCACTCTCTGCGGAGACTGTCAGCGATTACTTCGCACTCAGACGACAGATTTTCTGTGATGAACAGCAGATTTTTGACCGGGACGATCGCGATGAGCTGGACACAAAGTCTTATCCGATTGTAGCGATCGCACATCAAGAGAACACACCCGACCGCGTAGTCGGTGTTGTCAGAATCTACGAACAATCTTCCCGCCTTTGGTACGGCGGTCGCCTCGGCGTTCATCCTGACTTTCGCCGCGTGGGCCGCATTGGCAAAGGGCTAATTCAAAAAGCGGTCACCACCGCCAACACCTGGGGCTGCGATCAGTTTTTAGCCACCGTCCAGCTACAAAACGTTCGTTTTTTCACCCGCCTGCATTGGGATAGCCTCAAAGAAATAGAGCTGCTTAACCAGCCACATCACCTGATGGAAGCAGACTTAGCCCATTATCCAGCAGGCGATCAACAGCGCCCCGAGCTACCTGCACCGCTGACACCTTCTCCGATCGCCAAAAAATCAATGGTCCTAAAACCCACCTGCTTTGAGCAAATGGTGGCCTAATGCTGCCCGACCTCATTGCCACCCTCCGCGCCGCCCCCAGCATTTGGCACAAGCAAGACATCCAAACTGCGGCGATCGCACTCGGCCAATATGTTCCCGATGCAGCCGGCAACCCCATTCGCCTAGGCGATGACTGCGCCGCAATTCCAGACGGTGATGGGTACTTGCTGCTCGCCGCTGAAGGCATCTGGCCGCAGCTCGTGACGCAAGATCCTTGGTTTGCAGGCTGGTGCGCAGTGATGGTGAATTTGTCGGATATTGCGGCAATGGGCGGACGTGCGATCGCCATCGTCGATGCCCTATGGAGCCAATCAACCGAGGCCAGTCAGCCTCTTCTCAAAGGAATGCAAGACGCTGCAAACGCTTACGGCATCCCAATTGTGGGGGGACACACCAATACCCATAGTCCCTACGATGGACTAGCCGTCGCGATAATGGGGCGATCACAGCATCTCATCACCAGCTTCGAGGCGCAGCCAGGAGATTCTCTCATGGTCGCCATCAACCTGGAAGGCACTTACTACGGTGACTATTCCTTTTGGAACGCTGCCACCACCGCCGACCCTGCCCAGCTGAAAAAACAGCTCGCGCTACTCCCAAAACTAGCCGAATCTGGCCTGTGCTCTGCGGGCAAAGACATTAGCATGGGTGGCTTAGCTGGGACCTTATTAATGCTTTGCGAAGCCTCCGGCTGCGGCGCACTGCTAGATCTTGAGGGCATTCCCAAACCTGCCAACACCGACTGGCACAAGTGGCTGACCAGCTTTCCCAGCTTTGGTTTTTTGCTCAGCGTCCCTCCGGCAAACGCCCAGCAAGTAACCGATCTTTTTTCTCTCCAGGGCATCACCTGCCAAACAGTAGGCGAAATCATAGCCAACCCCCAAGTCAGCATTCAACACTTTGGCGAATCAGCCTTGTTTTGGGAGGGGAAATCACCCTTAACCGGCTTTGGCAACGCCCGTGCCGCCACCCAAAAGGCGACTCAAAAAGCGGCGGCGGAGAGCGACAAAAATGTCTCTTAAAATTGCCCTACTCACCTATGCCACTAAGCCGCGTGGCAGTGTTGTCCATACGCTAGAGCTTGCTGACGCCCTCGCTAAGTTAGGGCATCAGCCCGCCGTGTTCGCGCTAGATAAAGATGGCAAAGGACTCTACCGCAACGTCAGCTTCAAAACCTACGCGGTTCCAGCAAGCCCTTGTGACCAGGGGATAGAACAGCTCATAAAACAGCGTATTGAAGAATTCGTCACCTTTTTCGATGTTTTTTTACAACAACATCCTCAGCCTTACGACATTTACCACGCGCAGGACTGCCTCAGCGCCAATGCCCTGGCCGCGCTAAAAGCTCAAGGAAAAATTGCCCGCTTTGTCCGAACCGTCCACCACATTGAAAACTTCAAAAGCCCCTATCTTCAAAGCTGCCAAGAAAAATCCATTTACCAAAGCGATCGCTGCCTATGCGTGAGCCAAGTATGGCAGCAGGCTCTACAAAAAGACTACGGCATCCAAGCCCACAGAGTCACTAACGGCGTCAGCAGCCGCTTCTCTCCTCAGCCAACCAAGAGAGAACAAGCTCTTCACTCTACGCTAAAAAAAGACTATGGACTAAGCCCATCAGCCAGACCCATTTATCTCACTATCGGCGGCATCGAACCCCGCAAAAATTCTATCCGGTTACTCAAAGCCTTCGCCCAAGTCCGGCAGCAGAAACCCGATGCCAAGCTCATCATTGCAGGCGGCGCAACCTTATTCGACTATCAAGACTACCGACAAGATTTCATGGCGTTAGTCAAGGAACTCAACCTCACAGACGCGCTGGTTCTACCCGGCGTAGTGGCCGATGACGCCTTGCCCGCGCTTTACCGACTGGCCGATGCCTTCGTGTTTCCTTCCATGCAAGAGGGCTGGGGACTGGTGGTCTTAGAAGCGATCGCATCCGGCATTCCCGTCCTCACCGCCAATCAAGCCCCCTTTACCGAATTTCTCTCGAACTCATCCGCACACCTTGTCAATCCAACTGATATTGACGCGATCGCCCAAGCCATGACCAGTATCATCAACCCAACTATCTCTCAACAGCTCATCCAAAATAGCAAAAAAATTATCGAACGCTATAGTTGGGAAGCCTCCGCCAAACAGCATCTAAATCTCTACTATCAGCTTGTTTAACCAGCGTTCAAACAAACTTTCTCTCCCGAGTCCACTCACCTTTTTAATTCATGCCAGAAATCAATTTCAAAATCCAATGGCCCGATGGCCAACAAGACCTTTGCTACTCTCCCTCCCTCATTGTCAAAGAGTATTTTGAGCCCGGGAAAAGCTACACCGTCAGCGAATTTTTGTCGAGATCGCGCGAATCCTTACAAATCGCCAGCGATCGCGTCCAAAAAAAATATGGCTTCCCCTGTAGCCGCGCCCTCGGCCAACTTCGAAAAATCGAAACCACCGCGCAAACCTACACGTCCGAAAACCAGTCTGAAGACGGTCTTGTCACGGTTCTTCAGTTCGAGTAAATAGTCTTGTTCAGTTAGAGCAAATAATAGTCTTGTTCAGTTAGAGCAAATAATAGTCTTCTTCAGCTCAAGTAAAAGGGCCGTCTGCTTGCCCTCTGCTCGTTTTAAAGCTCGCCTGCGATCACCAAAGCCTCACAGCCCACTGCTGGCAGCGCTTCCGTCACAGCCTCCGCCATTCCAGGACTCAGGTCAGCCGGTAGGGCGGGTGGCGATTGCAGGCCAAAGGCATAAATTCCCTCGCCATTGTCCATACTTAGCAGCATCGTTTTATCACCGGTAAAAGACTCTGCTAAGCGCACCGTAGCCTGCGCCGTCCTCAAGCGTTCACTTCGCAATTCTCCCTCTACCACGGTCGCCACCGAAAGGTGAAAAATAGGCGCGTAAATAATTTCTTGGGCAATCTGCTGCTCCTCACGAACCTCTAACAGGCATACCTGATCTGCCTGCTCAGCAGGGAAAATCGTCACCTTGTAGGGCTTCCCAATGCTGGCATCGTCATGCCAAGTCCCTAAAAAAGGTGCGATCGCAGGCATCGTCTCTTGAGCCTCTCGTCGAAACGCTTGCAGGGCCTCTGTAAAAACAGGCGGAGTCGTCGCCTTGCCCAACCCCGCCAAGTCAAACCAGCTTTGCGCAAGAATTTCCCCCTCAGCCGTTAGCTTAGTAAGATCATCGCGGGTAAACGGCGGCAACGGTTCACCGATAGCGACCGTTAGCGCCGATTCTTCACTCAGTTCACCCAAAGCACTCTCCGGCTCGCCAGTAGGATTGGCCGCCTGATCAATTAAAGAAGGCGCACCTAAAGGCTCACTGTTTTCAGCCTCACTGTTCTTAGCCTCACTGCTCTCGGGCTCTGACGACTCTGCCGCAGATGGCTCAGTTGCAGGCCGCTCTGTCGCAGAATCGGCAGAATCACTCGCCGAAAAATCGGCCCTAGAACCACAAGCGGGTGCCATCAGCAAAAGAATGCTGATACCCATAAGTCGCAAGGCTGCTGAGCTACACATAGAAAAAACCGCTAAAGAGACAAAGCCCATCGCTGCGCTAAAGTCAGTCATCATCATACCGAGAGAAGGCATGGACTTTAGAACAAATCAATCCATTGGTGTCTCGTCTGCGTATCTATACAGTGACATGGGTCGTAATCGACTCATCAGGATGCAGTGTCTACCTTGTGTCACTCTCAAGGTATCTATACAATATGACTTCTTCAACAACGCTCAAAACTATCAAAGCTCTGCCAGACTTTAAGCGCCCTAAATCGCTCTCACAGTTGTTAGCTAACGCCTCAAAAGAGCGCTCTGATATCAACACCTTAGTCGATGATTTAATCGAAACCGTTCGGGCCCAGCAACCTCGCAGCAGCGCCAATAGCCGCACCTTATTTCGCACTAACGCCGCTACGCCAATAGCCACACAGCTAAACCGCCAGCGCTCACCCAAGGCTAAAAACACCCTGGGAGATATTGCCAAGTTGGGTGACCTTGCACCTCGTTTCTGGGGTAGTACTAACCGCAATGGCATGCTCAATGGCACGCTCAATGGCAGACTCAGTGACATGATCAACAGTGCACCGCGAAACACCACCTTTGCCATGGGTCCGACCAACAGTACAGCCGTTGACACCTCACCGGCTGGCTGCGGTGCAGGCTGTGGCTGTAGTGTTTGCACAGGCCAGCAAAACGGCGCAGCATTTACAACGTCTCGGACCGGCGGCGGATCAGGTGCCCCGCGCAAGTGGTCTCAGCCCAATGGCAAAGGCAGCGCTATCGACGTCACCTATGCCTTTGCCAACAATCTCAACATTCCTGGACTAAGCAAGGCGCGCGCCAAAGCCCTCTTTGTAGATGCGCTCAAGCTGTGGTCTAACTACGCTCCGTTAAACTTTAAAGAAGTCGCAGACACGGGCGACGGACGGACCGTCGATATTCGCGTCGGCAGCAACTTCATTGATGGACCGAGCAACACGCTGGCCTTTGCCTACTTTCCGGGCGGCGGCGACATCACCTTCGACACCGGTGAAAACTGGCGTGAGTCTCTCTTTTTAGAAACGGCTGTTCACGAGCTGGGGCACTCCCTAGGGTTAGGCCACGAAACGCAGGTCTCTGCGATTATGAACCCAACCATTGCCAACAGATTTTCCAACCGGTCTGAGTTTCTCTTGCAAGATGACATTAACGGTATTAGAAGCCTGTACGGCAACGGAAAAGGCTCCGTTCGAACTCTTGGCCAACCGTCTGCACCCGCACCGGCACCCGCACCGACACCCACACCAAAGCCCGCACCCGCGCCATCGCCATCGCCGTCGCCAAAACCATCGGACAACTTAGTCACCAACGGCAGCTTTGAAAACAACTCAGTCAGGACCGATTCTTTCGCGGTCTTCAACCGAGTGAATGGTTGGAGAACCCTGGCAGGTAGCGGTATCCAAATAGAAAAGCGAACTGCATTTGGCGCCGCCGCTGACGGGAACGCCTGGGCAGAGCTAGATAGCTACAGCAACAGCATCATTGCACAGGATGTAGATACGTTGACAGGAGCGTCTTACCAGCTCTCTTTTGATTACTCTCCTCGCCAGGGCCTTAGCTCGAATACCAATGGCATCCAGGTGTACTGGGACGGCAAACTGCTAGAGACGATTACCGCCAACGGCAGGTCACAAAATAGCTGGAGAACCTTTAAGTACGATGTCAAAGGCAGTAGCCGCCCCTCTTCTATGTTGGCCTTTAGAGCCGTTGGTCGCAATGATCAGGTCGGTGGATTCATTGACGATGTTGTTGTTTCTCAAAAAGGTAATTTCCAAGAACTGGAAGCCACAGCAGGACTCTCTGAAAAGAAGGAAGACGGGTTCCTACAAGAACAGTCCCAAATAAGCGCGATCGCATCCAATACCGAGAGTGGCGCCTTCAACCCGCTAGCATAACCGCTCTATAAAACGAAAAACGGCTCAAACGAAAAACAGCTGAACGAAAAACAACTACGCGGCGTCTTCAAGCATGCCGCGTAGTTTTCTGAGTCCCTGACGAGACCGTGACTTCACCGTCCCCAACGGAATACAAAAGTGACGCGCAATTTGTGACTGGCTCAAATCCTCGTAGTAGGCTTTTTCTAGGACCACGCGCTCTTTTCGAGAGAGCTGACAAAGCGCGTAATTAACATGCTCAGCCGTTTGCTCATTCACAACATGCTCTAGTGGATTGGCCGCTGTGCAGTGAGCAGTTGTTGCCGACAGATGGGAAAGTGCCTTGTGATGAACCGTACGCGATCGCAGGCGGTCAATGGCACGCGATCGCGCACTCACCGCCAAAAAAGTCTTCAGTGAGCCGCGCCGCGAGTCGTACTGGCACTGACGACACAACGTCAAAAAAATCTCTTGAGTAATATCTTCAGCATCTTCAACGCTTTTGACAATGCGTAGCGCCAGCGTATAAACCAAACGGGCATAGCGCTGATAAACAACCTGAAAAGCCCTCTGCTGACCTTGCTTAAGCTGCTCAATCAAGAAACGATCTGTCCGACCTGGAAAGGCGTCAACCCTTTGGGGTGCATCAAGCCTCTGAAGAGAGGAAGGAAAAGACATCAATAAATTATCCAGTAATAAATATCCAATGGCGAGAGGGTGCCTATGCGATACCCCAACGCTTTTGCGTAGGCTGCTTGCGTACGTGGAACGATTAACTGGAAACTCTGGAAACTATTTACATATACGAAGTTTTCTTGATGAATCCGAAAAGTCTGTTGACATTCAACTCGATTAAGGGGTCATTCAACGATCCGTCACAAGGTCCAAACGCGCCCTAAGCCTCGCTAGGCACATAGGGCTGGGCTTGCTCAGCTGGCGTCAGATCAGCCGCCGTCACATCTTGCCGCAGCTCGCGCCCATTAGGCCCAACAATCTGCCTCGGCAGCGACTGGGGATCAACCACTTCCATCGTGTTCATATTGTAGGTAGTGTACTCAGTGCGACCTGCTTGTAAAAACACGTCCAAAATCGTCAGGGTTTGAAACGCAGCTTTAGTCGTCGCCAAAAGAGACTTTGGACCGCTGCCCAGCGCCCCAGTATGGAGCATATTTAACTGACCAACCCTGCCTGGAAAATACGCATGATGATGGCCGCTAATGTAGGTATGCACGTCGTGTCGCTCCAGCAGCTCGCGCAGTTCATCCGCTTGGTTCAGATACTCACCCGCGCGATCGCGTCTTTGCGACACCGCATACAAAGGCAAGTGCCCTAGCACCACTCGCATTGTCGCCGCTTGTGCTGCGGGACTCGCCAGCGCTTTTTCCGCCCAGGCGACTTGCTCAGCCGGCACATTTGCCGAGGAAGCGTCCCACACCAGATAAAAAATGTCGTTTTGGCTAAAGCTGTAATAAAACGGAAAGCCGCTGGCCTCTACAAATTGCAAGTCCGTGTCAGACCGATGCCCTTCCCAATACTGAGCTGTCTCCTGCCGGTCCAGCACATAGATAAACTCGCCACTGTCCTGATAGCTAGAGGCGTCGTGATTACCCACGGTGAGGGCAAACGGCAGCTGCGCGGCACGAATCGGCGTCAAAATTTTCTCATCAAACGCGGCCCACATCGCTTCAATCTCTGCCTCGGAAAGGGACAGGCTTTGCCCTGCCACCATATCCCCACCGCAAATCACTAGGTCCGGCTGCCAGTCTGGCAACAGACCAATGCCCTTAATCACCTCTGGGCGATAGTCCGTAGCGCCATAGGCACTGTTGAGATCGCTAATTACCGCAAGGCGAATGTCACCTCGAACGGGGGCGAACAAGCCGTCAGGCCCTACGGCGGTCCCGCTTAGCGACGTATCGCCGGGTAAAGCGTCCTGTGGACTATCCACAGAGGCAGCATTCGGCATTGAAGTCGTCTCTGACACAGTCGTATCGCTGGTTTGAGCGGTCGCTTGAGACGTTGATTGCTTGCAGGCGATCGCGCTGGCCGCACCCACGAACAATCCACCCAAAAGAACAAATCGACGACGATTAAGCGGCATAGAAACAAAATCTCAGGAGAGCATGACAGATGAAAAGCCCGAGCTGCGGGAAAAGTCCACAGCTCAGGCCCTTAGTTTAATCTAGGTTTAGTCTAGTTAAGTCGGCAAACTTGGGATTACTTACCTGCAACTAGCTGCTTGAAACCTTTACCAGCAGAGAAGGCAGGAACGGTAGTGGCAGGAATTTTAATCGTTTCGCCAGTTTGAGGATTACGGCCATCACGGGCTTTACGAGCGCGAGGCTCAAAGCTACCAAAGCCCACTAGGGAAACTTTATCGCCACCTGCAACAGATTCCATAATCGATTCAATTGCAGCGGTTACGATGGCTTCAGCGTCTTTTTTAGAAACGTCTGCCTTCTCAGCAACAACATCGATCAATTCACCTTTGTTCATAATAAAAAAGCTCTTGTGCAACAACATCGATGTAGTTGTAACACAACAGGTAATAGGTCACAAGTACTATTTGGTTAAAAATGTGGGCAATTGTGGGCTTTTGACTGGTTTTAAAGGCCAAATTAGCTCAGATCCAGAACGGAATAATGCGGCTTTGCGCGGCCTCGATACAAAATCCCAAAAATGTTGTTGTATAAAGGTTTCAGCCGAAAGAGAAAGAGAAAAAACCCGCTAAAAAGCCCGGTTTCTAGGCCAAAAATCGGTCGATTTATATAAAAAAATAGGCTTCTTAAAAAAAACCTAAAAAAATTGTATTTTCAGGTGAAATTGTAGTCCCACGGCAAAAACAACTCCACTTTTGAGCGGGTGCCTAATCCTATATATCAATAAATTTTTAGGTATTTTTGCGGTGGAATAAGGGCGCGATCGCAGCATCCCTATCAACGAGCTGCTTCAAAACAACGCCTTGGGAACGCTAAATCCAACCTCTGATTCGCGATCGCATACGCCCGGATCGGCTTATCTCGACCTATCGTCTTATGGCTCACCCTTCACCAAATCAGCTGTCGCCCGTTTTCGGATGGGCGTTCATTGTCGCTGGCGGCTATCCTATGGCCGTCGCCACGAATGTATTGCCGGATACAAGCAACAGCCCTACTGACGCGCCTATGTGGGTTCTCTTTTTGTGCGGCTTAGTGTTTGTTGTATCGGGCATTATGCTGCTATTACAGGGAAAATCCCCAGAAGAGAGTAGGCTAAATCATCTGTTTGCCGCTATTTTGCTGGGGATTTTTTGCATTTGTGGCGGGTGGGTGGCCTTTTTCTCTCCGGCAGAAGGCATGGCTGGCGGCCTTCCGTTTGTTTCTAGGGCCGTCAATGTTGCGATCGCCCGCATGGCATTTGGCAGTGGCGCGCTTCTCACGTTTTGGATGTTTACCTATGCGCTACGTCAATTTTTCCAATCAATGAAATAAGGCGTAATATCCCAAATGGCGGCTATAATGCGGCGGATATGCGCAATTGCTTGGTCCTTTTTTGCCCTTAACTTCTGCTATTGGGTGTCCCTATGCCTTTATCTGGAACAGGTCCTATTACAACCGGTCTGATGATTATGGGGCCGCCCGTGGCGAAAAAGCTACTGGAGGCGTTTGGCTTTAGCCCTGCGGCCAATGCTGGCATAGGAGCCTTATTCGATGCTGGTACAAAAAAGATATTTAAAACGCCAGCGCAGGAAAAGACCTTCTTAACGCAAGTTGAGGCAGTGGCCAAAGGCATTCAGGCAGACATGCAGCCGCTGTTTATGCATGAGGCGAGGGGTATGGCCCCCTATGATAAAGAGGCGGTGATTGGGGCGATCGCACACACCCTGGCACACACACCAATAACGATGGACGTCATTATTGATGTTCAGCTCGATGCGGCTAAGCTCACTACCTATCTATTAGCCTCTCAGCCGGATGCGACCAGAGATTTGGGGACGGATGGAACGGCACTGTATGAGCAGGGAATTGCGATCGCAAGTAGGCAGCTTATCGAAGCCGCCCCGCAGATAAAAGGCTATCAGCAACAGATAGATAAAAAGAAACTCAAGGAGCTTGCGGAGCTTATTGCCGTTGAACAGCGAAAGCAGGCTCAGGCAAAAGCAGAAGCTGATCAATTTGATGAGCGTTATAGAGGGTTACTCGTCAGCAAGCTCGATAAGCTAGAAGTGTTTGGAATGAGCCCGATTGATGGCCTGACAAAGCGTCAAAGCCTGATTGAAGCCTACATCACTCTATCGGTAGAAAGTGACGCAGGTGACAGTGAAATCTCACTTTTAGCAGGTGAGGAGCGCTCGGGCATTGAGCTAGAGCCTGCTCCCGAAGCGATAGGGAAAGGGCTCCTTCAGCCCAAAAAGTCGCATCGGGTTGACGAGATTATTTGTCAGCGTCAAAAGCTGATCGTTCGCGGTGATGCGGGTGCTGGTAAGAGCACACTGCTGCAATGGCTCGCGGTAAAGGTTGCAAAGCAAGCCCTTCCTGAAGCGTGGCAGCGCTGGAATGAAAAAATCCCCTTCTTCATTCGGCTGCGAGAGTTCGTCGGCAAAGATTTTCCGTTAGTAGAAGATTTTCCCACTCTGATTAATAAGCAGTGTGTGGCAGAAATACCCGAGAAGTGGGTGCAAAACACCCTTAAGAGTGGTCGAGCCTTAGTGCTGATTGATGGTGTTGATGAACTGCCCAGAGCGGAGCGGGCCAATTTTTTAGAAAGCCTAAAAGAGTTGGTGCAATGTATAGCAATGCGACCTACATCGTCACATCGCGCCCCTACGGACTCAAGGGTGAAGAAGGGCAAAAGTGGGAAGATTGGGAAGATTGGGTAAGCCAACAACAGTTTACAAACTGTACGCTCAAGCCCATGGGCATCGAAGATGTCAGACAGTTTATTGTTCAATGGCATCGGGCGTTATCGGCTCACGATGTCTACAAGGATAAAAAAGAAGAACTGAATGAAAGAAAAGAGAACTTACAGCAACTTTTGAAAAAGCGGCCAGAATTGCAGCGGCTAGCGTCAACGCCACTCTTGTGCGCCATGATTTGCGCGCTGCATATGGAGAAGCTGGGTGACCTGCCAAAAGAGCGACTTAAGCTATACGAGGACTGCATTAACATGCTGTTGAATCAGCGCGATCGCAGCCGAAAAATAAATCTTGAGCGTGATGAGTCCTACCCAGAACTTGGCGATACGCAAAAGCTAGAGCTGATTCAAAGCCTCGCGCTCAAGCTTATGCGGTGCGGCGGCTCAGATATTGAAGCGAGCGAAGCCGATAGCCACTTTGAAAAAGAATCCAGAGGGATGCGCTTATCGGACGAGGTAACAGGCAGAAAGATTCGGAACTTGTTTGCTGATCGCTCGGGACTGCTGCGCTCCACTTTTGAAGGACGCATCGACTTTGCCCATCGTACATTTCAAGAATACCTAGCCGTCATGGCGATTTTGGATGAAGGCAACTTCAAAGAGCTATTGCAAAAGGTAAAAGATGACCAGTGGAAGGAATCAATTATCGTTGCCGCTGGAAAAATCCGCAAGCCAGAAGTACAGCAGCTGTTTCAACACTTAATCGATGAGGGAAATAGTGACAAAAATCAGGATAAAAAGAGATATTTACACTTATTGGCGATCGCCTGCTTAGAAACAGTAACGAAAATAGAACCCGCTATGCAAGAGCAGGTTTTATCCAGTGGCAAAGCACTCCTGCCGCCCAAAGACGATGACGAGATAGCAACCATTGTTAGAGCCAGCGACGAGATTGTACCGCTGCTGCAATACGAAGCTAAATACTCCAGGGAAGAAGCCTGTCAAAACATAAAGGCATTAGTAACCGTAGGGACTGAAAAGGCAATGGAATGCTTGGAAGCGTATGCAAAAGCTAAGTTTGAAAAACAGTCAGACATACATGCCATTGGACGTGAGATAGGCAAGGGTTGGGACGCCTTTAATCAGGTCAACTACCTATCACAAGTGTTATGTCATTTGACGTCGCTATCGCTTTCAGGCACTAACATTGCTGATGTTGAACCCTTGAAGGAACTCTCTCAGCTTCAGTCTTTGTATTTGAGCAATACTAACATTGCTGATTTTGAACCCTTGAAGGAACTCTCTCAGCTTCAGTCTTTGGATTTGAGCAATAATAACATTGCTGATGTTGAACCCTTGAAGGAACTCTCTCAGCTTCAGTCTTTGTATTTAAGCAATACTAACATTGCTGATTTTGAACCCTTGAAGGAACTCTCTCAGCTTCAGTCTTTGGATTTGAGCAATAATAA
>JBCBPY010000014.1:0-149639 GCA_039820525.1 Cyanobacteria bacterium J06634_5 | reverse complement strand
CGAAGCCTACCAAGCATTTCCGGCTCAGTTTAAGAGTGTTGTTTTAGGCACTGTTAGTAGCCAGGGTATTCCGCAGGCGAGCTACGCACCTTGCGTGGTAGATGAGTATCTCAATATCTACATCTACGTCAGTGGCCTGTCGGCCCACACCCAAAATATCAGCGGGACGGGCAAGGCCAGCGCACTGTTCATTGAAGATGAGGCTCAAACGCCTCAGGTCTTTGCCCGGAAGCGTTTGAGTTACGACTGTATGGCGACGCTGATTGAGCGAGAGTCTGACCAATGGACGGCAATAGTGGCCCAGTTTGAAGCTCGCTTTGGCAACATTATCGAAGTGATGAAGGGGCTCGCAGACTTTCGCATTTTTCAGCTCAAACCCCACGGTGGCAACTTTGTGCTGGGCTTTGGCGCAGCCTACAGTGTTGACCCTAACAACTTAGGTAACTTGGTTCATCGAGGGAAGTAAAGCCTAGCTGCGAAAAAAACGCAGCTAGGCTCACTATGTTCACAGCAGCGTTTACATACAGCAGCTGGCTTCAAGTGTTGTTCGTCAGTGCTTTATCGCTGCTGCTATGTGGGGTGGGCAGCGACCTTATGCTGGGACACTCTCTTCTTCTTCTTCCCAGCAGTCTACAGAGAGTAGGTCTGCAATCGAATCTTGCATGGTGAAGTCAAAAGACTCCAGCTCGGCTTTCCAGTGAGGCCACTTGTCGCCGAAGATAAAGGCGATTTTCCACAGGCTGTCTGTAGGTTGAATGGCCTTTGTTTCAACAAGCGATCGCACTTTGCGTTGAAATTTTTCCATGGGATGGCTTGCCATAGGCTCGACAGCCACAGGCTTAACAGCAGTTACTTTGGTCATAAATGTTGATTTCGAAAAATCCAATTTTGAGAATACTTCTGAGGCGCTATGGGCCTTGTTTGCGGTTTGCTTGTGGTTTTTTTGGCTTTGAGTAAGGTGCTAACTGCGATTTTTTCGGCGCTAGCAACGCCCCTTAACTAAAGCTAATTAACCACCTTTGACGTGTAGCCCTGGTTGTTAGCCGTTTAACCTAAAGTGCCTTCTTTCTAAAGAATTCGAGAGACTTCAGGTAAATTGCTACCAAGTTATAGCGAATAAGCGGCTCACACAGATGCGCTTGTTAACCTTTTGTAAGAATACTCTTTTTAATTCAAAAGAGACCTCTTTCTAGAGACCTAACCTTTACACGCCTGCTGACCTATCTTTAGGTTGAAGCCTTAGCGCAGCGGATTTAAAACTAGAACAAACCATCGCGGTTGTTACTCGTCTTATTTTGACGTGTAATTGCTTCGCTCAGTCAATCACATTAGCAGAAAAAACAGCCATAAGCAAAAAAACTTAATTTCCTAGCTTATTTCCTAGGGCGACTTCCGCTGCTAATATTCTAGCGCTGGGCTGATCGCGCTACACTTATTACCTTAATTGACAGACGTCTCAGATGCTTGTTCGGTTTACCGATTAGCGGCTTTAGAAGTGGTTAATCGGTCCGTTACTTAGCAGGGGTTATTAACGGCTATAAATGCTTACTGGTAATTGGCCTACTGGCAATTGAACGTTTATGGCGCTTTTATTAAAGAGGCTTTCCCCAAAGAATTTAGGTCGGGTTTAGTTCTATTTCACAATTTTTTTATGGTTGATTCTCAAGATTCTGCTCCTATCAAGCTGCTACGCACTCATGAATCTGAAAAGCTGGAGCGAATTCGCCATACGTTTTCCCATGTGATGGCAATGGCTGTGCAGCGCCTGTTTCCTAAAGCACAGGTGACCATTGGCCCTTCGATTGACTACGGCTTTTACTACGACTTTGATGCCCCTGAGCCTTTTACCGATAAGGATCTTAAAAAGATCAAAAAAGAGATGATTAAAATCATCAACAAAGGGCTGCCCGTCATTCGTGAAGAAGTGAGCCGAGAAGAAGCCAAAACGCGCATTGAAGCGCTGGGAGAACCCTACAAGCTAGAGATTTTAGAAGGCTTGCAGGAGCCCATTACGCTGTATCACCTGGGCGATCAGTGGTGGGACTTGTGCGCAGGCCCTCACATTGACACTACCAAAGATCTCAACCCCAAGGCGTTTGCCCTAGAAAGTGTCGCCGGAGCCTACTGGCGCGGCGATGAAAACCGTGCTCAGCTTCAGCGGATTTATGGCACGGCGTGGGAAACGCCTGAGGAGTTGCAGGAATACCAGCGGCGCAAGGAGGAAGCCAAACGCCGAGATCACCGCAAACTGGGTAAAGAACTCGGTCTGTTTGTTTTTTCTGATTTGGTCGGGCCAGGGTTGCCGCTGTGGACTCCCAAAGGAACGCTGCTGCGGTCTACCCTAGAAGACTTTTTAAAAGATGAACAGGTCAAGCGCGGCTATCAGCCTGTGGTCTCGCCCCATGTCGGTAAGGTGGATTTGTTTAAGACCTCAGGGCACTGGCAAAAGTACAGTGAAGATCTCTTTCCGATGATGGGTAAAAGTGAGGACGAGGGCTTTGTGATGAAGGCCATGAACTGCCCGTTCCACATCGAGATTTACAAAAGCCAGCTGCGCTCTTATAAGGAGCTGCCGCTGCGTTTAGCCGAGTTTGGGACCGTGTACCGCTACGAGCAGTCCGGCGAGCTGGGCGGCCTCACACGGGTGCGCGGCTTTACCCAGGACGACGCTCACCTGTTTTTAACGCCCGATCAGCTCAACGATGAGTTCTTAAAAGTAGTCGATCTGATTCAAACCACTTTAAAGGTATTGAAAATGGATCAGTCTTTTAAGGCCCGATTGAGCTTCCGCGATCCAGACTCAGACAAGTACATTGGCTCTGATGAGGATTGGGAAAAGGCTCAGGGTGCTATCCGTAGTGCTGTAGAAACCCTGGGTATGGATCACTTTGAAGGGATTGGCGAAGCTGCCTTTTACGGCCCTAAGCTGGACTTTATCGTGCGTGATGCGCTGGAGCGAGAGTGGCAGCTAGGCACTGTGCAGGTGGACTACACCCTGCCAGAACGGTTCGACCTTGAATATGTGGCGGAAGACGGCTCTCGCCAGCGGCCTGTGATGATTCACCGCGCGCCCTTTGGCTCGCTAGAGCGCCTTATTGGCATTTTGATTGAGCAGTACGCTGGTGATTTCCCGCTGTGGCTAGCGCCCGAGCAGGTGCGGCTGCTGCCGGTTACCGCAGGCCACTTTGACTATGCCGATGAGGCCGCTGCGCAGATGCGTTTGTTGGGTGTTCGCGTTGAGGTAGACAAAAGCGGTGAGCGCTTGGGCAAAATGATTCGCAACTCCGAAAAGGCTAAAATTCCGGTGATGTCGGTGATTGGTGATAAGGAAGTGGCGGCGAAAAGCCTGAGCATTCGCACTCGGAAAGAAGGCGATTTGGGTGCGATCGCACTTCCTGAAGTATTGGACCGGCTAAAAACCGCTCTGAGCGATCGCGCTGACTTCTAGCACGCTGATGTTTCCCTAACCGAAAATCTCTCGTGGGTACTCTGTAATCGTTCCATCTGCTCTGATGTTGGCGATTACAGCTGTACCCTCATGACTCATTTTCTTCCGAAGCCTCCGCTGTCGTTGGCGAAAGGTACTTTACTTGTTAGTTTGCTTGCTGTGTCGATCGCAGGCTGCTCAGAGAGCACCATCGCCTTGAGCCCTACTGATGAGGCCGAGACGGTTGTCGCTGAGACCATTTCAGCGGTTGACACTACCAACACCACAGTTTCGCCAAAAACGGTTCAGGCAAAAGCTGAGGAGCTGTCTACAGAAGAGCTGTCTACAGAAGGGCTACCCAAAGCTGAGCTGCCTGAAGATAGGCCAAACGAGCCGCTGGTAAGCATGCTAGAAGCTGCTGCCGCGATTGAGGTGAACCCGACGACGCCCTATAGCGAAGTGCGATCGCGCCTGATACAAAAGGGCTGGGTACCGCACACGTTTCGCACGAATGGCCCTGTTGGCAACTGGCAAAACCCGATGGTCGAGGCCATGGGCAGCTTAGGATTCAATGAAATCAAAGACTGCTCGGGGGAAGGCTACTGTCGGTTTGAATTTGTATACGCCGATAGGACGCTAGAGAACGGTGCTGTACTTGCGGTCACGACCGCACCGACCGCCTCAGGCTCGATAGCCAAGGGCGAGGAGCCTTTATTTTCAGGACTGCGACTAGAAGATATTGCCGATACAACCTACACGCAGCAAGCTTTTGATGCTGCGCTGTTCTCTCAGCTACAGGCGACCGATAGCTTTTGCCTGGGCGTGGGCCAGTGCAACGATGCCAAGTACGTCTTCAAAGATGCTTTGCTCATTGGCCGCTCTCATGACTTCGGCACCACTAAAATTTCACTGATTTTCGCTCAGCCAATTCCTAGAGAGATCGCCATTAACTATGCCCGCATGTTGGATGCCGAGGCCGTGATCGACTTTAGCGAGAGCTGGTTAGATAGCGATATTAATAGCGAAGTTTTTTCTGAGGCTGTGTTGCCTGGAGAGGCGATCGCCGACCAGCAGGGGGCTGCAACAACAGCGTCTTTATCGCTGGCTGACGATGGTCAGGTTTCTGAAGTCTCCTTCGGTATCACGGTGTTTTAGGGTAGGGCCTTTTTTCTAGTCTCGCTTTCTAACCTCGCTTTCTAATCTCGCTCTGCTGTTTGTCAGATCTTTTTATCCACCATGAGTATTTCTACAATGCGTCGTGCGATCGCAACTCTCCGACCCAAGCAGTGCCCACAAGTGTCCACCGGGTTACTTTTGTGTGCCATGCTAGCGAGCTGTCGCCCGGCGGGTTTAACCGACACGACTGTAAATGCTGAGGCAGCTGCAAAACGGACTGAAAATAGCGATCGCACGACAACAGCGCTAGTAACCGATCAGCACAGCGGCTCCGATAGCCATGCTGCTAGCCATGCTGCGTTGACTGACTATCCTGTAGATGACATCGCCCAAAGCTCGGATAACTACATCGCGACACCGCTGAATTCAGCAGCTCTAGACCGTATTGAAGCGGCGCTAAACCCAGCCGAAATTCTGATTCGCGATCAGAGCTTTGCAGTGCAGCTGCCGACGCTGGGCAAGGTGAACTTTGTCGCTCTAAGGCTGAGTAACCAGGACGATAACGATCGGTTGGGGCTTTACTGGCAGCAGCCTAACGGTGAGCTTAGCCCCTTATTTATCTCAGATAGGTGGCACTTTTTTGAGCTAAAGGCAGTGGCTTTTGAAGCGGTCGATAGCGATGGGCAAATGCCCGATGTCATTGTTGTGGCGGACTACATTACCGGCATTGGGCCAACGGGCGCTGAGCCATTTACCGTCACCACTGTTCACTTCAACCAAGGGGATGACACGTTCGCTTCCGATTTGGCTTTTGATGATTGGCTCGCTGAACAGGGCGCTGCTACCGTCGAAGCTGTCAGAAACTTGGTCCACGATGCTGATAGGTCAGCGAGTCCAGAGGCCAATCGGTTGGAAAATCGGGTGGTGGGTTTGGAAGACGGTATGTCCTATGCAGACGTGCGATCGCGTCTGATCGATCAAGGTTGGATTCCCCATACCTTTGCCACGACTGGGCCAACGCCTAATACTCAAGCGTTTCATAAACTAGCAGAGATCATCGACCTAGGGTTTCCAGAAGTGACCAAATGTACCTCGCCCAAAAAAGGTAAGCAGGGACGAAAGTCGTGCACCTTTGACTTCGTACACCGGTTTAGAACCCAAGAAAATGGCCCTATTCTCACGGTGATGGCTCAAGGCGTTGACACCGAAGGTGGCGAACAGCTCCTTTTTCGTGACTGGAACCTGCGAAACATCGCTCAAACGACCTACGCTCAGCAAAATTTCAGCGCAGCGGTCTTTGCCAAAGTCCAGGAAGAAGAAGGGTTTTGCCGCTACTTTGGCTGCGACACAATGCAGGCTAGTCAGCACGCCTTTAAAGACTCACTTCTACTGTCGGCAGCGAAGAGCAACCGCACCAAACTCTCGCTTATTCCCAAGCTCCCCATGTCTCGGGAAAGCGCCATTGCCTACAGCACTATTTTGTCTGATGATGTCGGCATTGATTTTACCGATCGCAGCTTTCGGGAGGCCGCGTTGCCCTATGAAGGCACGGTTGAAAGCTACTATCCACCGCTGCTTGCAGATGGCAGTACGCCTCACACTGGCTTTGTTGTTGAGTTTTTGGTCACGCCCGGCGGTAGCGTGACAGAGATCTCTTTCACGCGGGCTCTGTTATAGGCTGCATGTGTGTAGATCGTATATGGATCGCACGTAGATCGCAGCTGGAAATTGCGGTTGTCAATCGGTGATAAATCGCGGCTTGAGTAATGGAATGAGTCATAGAATCCGTAGATATTTGAAGGAGTCCTATACAATGGCGAGAATTGTCTAATGCCTAGCGTTCGCTTAGGTCTTTTTTCACGTGCCTTCTTCCGTCACAGTTACTGTTCCTGCGACTACTGCTAACATCGGCCCTGGTTTTGACTGTTTAGGGGCTGCGCTCAGCCTATACAACCGCTTCCACTTCACCCCTTTTACCCCCCTTTCAGACAGCGAACCGTTTCACATCACGGTAGAAGGTACTGAGGCGAATCGGGTCAATACGGGGGCTACAAACCTGGTGTACCGAGCCTATCTCCAGGGCTACGAACGCATTGGGCAAGCCGCACCGCCCGTCCATATCAAAATTAAGCTGGGGGTACCGCTCTCTCGGGGGCTGGGCAGTTCTTCTACGGCGATTGTAGGCGGCATCGTAGGCGCAAATGCATTAGCAGGCTCACCGTTAGATGATCGGGCCCTGGCCGCACTGGCGAATGACATAGAGGGCCATCCCGATAATGTGGTCCCGGCCCTGCTTGGCGGCGCGCAGCTGGCGGCAATGGCCAATGGCCGACTGCAACTTTGCGACTTAGCCTGGCACGAGTCTGTCGTGCCGGTGGTGATTATTCCTGAGTTCGAGCTATCGACGGTCGATGCTCGGCGGGTGCTGCCTGCGCACTACTCGCGCGCTGATGCGATTTTTAATACGGCGCACATTGCCTTGCTGCTGCGGGGCATTGCGACGGGCAATGGTGACTGGATTAGCGGCGGAATGGGCGATCGCATTCATCAGCCCTATCGCAAAAAGCTCATTCCTGGCTATGACGAGGTTCGCCGTGCCGCCATGCAGGCAGGTGCGTGGGGCCTGGTAATTAGCGGTGCGGGGCCTACGCTGCTGGCGTTAGCGCCACTAGCTGCCGCAGAGCTGGTTCGTGATGCCATGGAAACGGCTTGGCGATCGCAGAGCTTTGCCGCTAAAGCTCACTGCCTGCAGCTGGATACGAAAGGAGCTGTAACCGACGCTATTAAGTAGCACCACAGTCATTCATCTAAAATGTTGCGCTTCTTTATTCTAGACACGGGGTCAGAGACCGTTAGGCGCTACGCTGACCAATAAGGCATCAAGAAATAGGTGGTATCAAGATAAGTTTGTGAAAACAATATCAATGGGTACCGATATATTTACCTATCTTTCTTTTGGCTATTACCAAAGGGAGGTTAAGTTTTGTATACTAACCTTTGGGCGCATTCAGTAGGTATTTATTCCTAGCGGCTATTTATAGCGGCCTCGAACCCTACGCCCGTCCGATAGTTTCGCCTAGTCCACAGCCAAGCGTCTCGCTAGACTTGTTTTTCTTTGGCCCTTCTTGTTCGGAATGTGATGTGCGCCTTTGCCCGTAACGAAATTGCGTGAATTGTAATGATCGGTGAACAATTTCCGTGGCTGACGTTCCTAGTCATCTTCCCTCTTTTGGCAGCAACGCCTATTCCGTTGCTGCCCGACCAAGACGGTAAAACCATTCGATGGTATGCGCTAGCGGCGAGCCTCGCAGAATTTGGACTTATTCTCTATGTCTTTGCGACCCAGTACGAAATGGGGACGCCTGGACTTCAACTTATTGACGAATTTTCATGGATTCCTCAGTTTGGCCTGAGCTGGTCGCTGGGTGTCGATGGACTTTCTTTTCCGTTAGTGGTGCTGAGCGGACTGGTGACAACCCTGGCGGTGGTCGCCTCTTGGAATATTAAGCTTAAGCCCCGGCTTTATTACTCCATGCTGCTGCTGATGTTCAGCGCGCAGCTGGGCGTGTTTCTCGCTCAAGACATGATGCTGTTTTTCATCATGTGGGAGCTAGAGCTGGTGCCGGTGTATCTGCTGATTTCTATTTGGGGCGGACAGCGCAGGCAGTACGCAGCCACTAAATTTATTATTTACACGGCTACTTGCTCCGTCTTTATTTTGGTGGCGGCCCTGGCGCTGGCCTTTTATGGCGATGCCTTTAGCTTTAACTTTAGTGAGCTGGCCGCGAAAGACTACTCGCTGCCGTTCCAGCTGCTTTGTTACTTAGGACTGCTGGTCGCCTTTGGCGCGAAGCTGCCTATTTTCCCTTTGCATACCTGGCTTCCAGATGCGCACAGTGAAGCACCTGCACCGGTCTCGATGATTTTGGCTGGCGTCCTGCTGAAAATGGCAGGCTATGGCCTGATTCGGATGAATATTGAGATATTGCCGGATGCGCACCTTTATTTTGCGCCGGTTCTCGCCTTCTTGGGTGTGATCAATATTGTGTACGCTTCGCTGACTGCCTTTGCCCAGGACAATCTTAAGCGTCGGATGGCGTATTCTTCGATTGCGCACATGGGCTTTGTGCTGCTGGGTCTTGCCGCCTTTAACTCACTGGGCATGAGCGGCGCGATGCTGCAAATGATTTCCCACGGTTTAGTTGCAGCCGTGCTGTTTTTCCTGTCGGGTGTGGCTTACGAGCGCACGCACACCCTGTCTATGGGCAAAATGGGCGGACTTGCGAAGGCGATGCCCATTACCTTTGCCCTGTTTACGGCGGGGGCGATGGCGTCTTTGGCGCTGCCTGGGATGAGCGGCTTTATTGCTGAAATTACGGTGTTTTTAGGCATGGCAACTAGCGATGCCTATAACGTGTTCTTTAAGTCAGCTATTGTGCTGCTAGCGGCAATCGGCGTAGTGCTCTCACCCATTTATTTGCTGTCGATGCTGAAGAGCATTTTTTACGGCGATCCGGGTGAGGTCAAAATGCCTGAGGATAAATCCTGGGCGATTATGCCTCGAGAAGCGTTTGTGGCAGTGTGTTTGCTAATCCCGATTATCGGCATCGGTCTGTATCCTAAGCTAGCGATTCAGACCTACAGTGCCAAGACAGTTCAGGTTGCTGCTGACATTCAGACGACCCTACCGGACGTGCCTGATGCCGCACCGCTTTCTAAGGTGATGACACTCCCTGGTGCAGAGCAGGTAATTGCGCCTTCTTTGTAAACGTTTTTTATAGCGGCTAAACGTCATAGAACAAAAGCATAGCGGGAAGAGCCCTACTTGAGATTTCAGGTAGGGCTTTTTCATTTCTCAGGAAAAATTCAGGTGAGGGACGCAAGATTGCTGGTTAAATCAGAAGGCAGTAAATTTTGTTGCGCAGTCTGCCTTTGCTACTGAGTTCTTTACTGAGTTCTTTATGTCTGATACTTTTGCTGATGTTTTAACGGCTGATGTTTTAACGGTAGATATTGCCCCTGAGCAAACTCACATTGCCCTGTGCGGCGGTCCCTACAGCAACTTTGCCGCTGTAGAAGCTTTTTTATCGAGGACTGCTGCGGTTACTCACCGATTTTGCCTAGGCGATATGGGCGGCTTTGGCCCCTTGCCAAACCAAACGCTGGATTTGATTCGGGCGGCTGGCATAGGTTGCTTACAGGGTAATTACGATGACGCAGTGGGTAATGGCCTAAGAGACTGTGGCTGTGGCTATAGCGATGAGCGCGATCGCCACTTTGCTCAGGTGAGTTACGACTACACCTATGCCCACACCTCTGAGGCGCATCGAGACTGGCTGCGATCGCTTCCCAAGCACATGGTTTTAAACTGGCGCGGCCAGCGAATTTTGCTCTGTCACGGTAGCCCCGATCAGGTGAATGAATTTGTGTGGGAGAGCGAAAGCGACGATGCCAAAATTGCAGACTACCTTCAGCGCTACCGGGTTGATGGCATTTGTGCGACGCATTCGGGTGTGCCTTGGATACGCCAGGTCGCCGCAGGCTTTTGGTTCAATGTAGGCGTGTTGGGTCGGCCTGCGAACCACGGCCAACCGCACGTGAACTACGGTCTGCTGAATTTTCCAATAGAGGCGGCCAGCATCGAGCCCCAGCTGATGACGCTGGCGTATGACGTGCAGCGCACGGCACAAGCGATGCGAGCAGAGGGGCTTCCTGAAGAATTTGTAGCGTCTTTAGAAACGGGAATTTGGACGACCTGCGCTGAAATTTTGCCTCAGGCTGAGCGCTCGGCAATGGCCCGCACGGCTGCGTGAGCTTTCAGGCTAGGTCAGATTTGTTACATAAGAAATATGGCCAAGGCGTTAGTTTCGCGCAGGTGATTTCGTAAGATAGCCTGATGATTTTGGGTTCCTAATTTAGTTGCTGTTTTGTTTTTTTAAGGCGCATTTGATTTATGACGTTTTCAACCACTTTGGTCTGGGTGCTTTTGGGCCTCTATGGCTTTTTGATTTACTACCTAGTGCGTAAGACAACCCCAGTGAAGGTGTCTGCTTCAGAATTTTTTGAGGGCCAGTCGCAGCAGGGGCGATCGCCTGGATTATGGCTGTTGGTTTCGAGTGCTGCGATCTCTTGGATTTTTGCTAAGTCCATCGACAATGCGGCAACGCTTGGCAATTCCTTTGGGATTATGGGCGGGGTTGGCTACTCAATTTACTATTTGAGTTTTGTGACGGCGGCGATCGCGCTGTATTATCTCCGCACCCGAGGCGGCTATCGCTCTATTCCAGAGTTTTTGGTAACTAAGTACGGCAAGGTGTGCGCAAGGCTGTTTTTGCTTGCGATCGCCATTCGCTTACTTAACGAAGTGTGGTCCAATACAAAAGTCTTTTCGCTCTATTTCGGTAGCGAAGGCAGCACCGGCTACTGGATGGCAGCCGCTTTGGTCACGGCCTTCACCGTGTACTACAGCCTCATTGGCGGCCTGCGCTCTAGCCTCCTGACGGACAGCGCCCAGATGATTTTGGCCGCGCTATTGCTGGTGGTGATCCTTGCGACAATAGGCCCTGGTTTTGCCAATAATGGCCTGCCCGCAGTCGATGCTGAGACCTCTCTGGCCGGACTCACCTTCTGCGGTTTGGCCCTTGTACAGGTTTTTAGCTATCCCTTTCACGATCCGGTAATGACGGATCGAGCCTTTATCACCTCACCCAAGGTCATGTTTAAAGGCTTCATTCTCGCTGGTTTGCTTAGCGGAGGGTTCATTTTCCTGTTCAGCTTTGTGGGCCTTTATGCACGGGCTAACGGTGTAGAAGGTCAGCCTACATTGGCAGTTCCGGCGCTGCTGGGGCTCCCGATGCTATTGGTGTTTAATGCCATTATGCTCACTAGCGCTGGTTCCACGCTGGACTCTACGTTCTCTAGTGTGGCGAAGCTGGGGGCTAGAGACTGGAACAATCATAAGGGCCAGCCTACTGAGCGGCAGGCACTGTTGGGTCGCTGGTGGATTGTGGCGATCGCACTCCTGGGCAACCTTCCTCTCTTCAGCATTTACCTAGGCGACAAAGTCGGCCCCGCGATTATCTCAGCAACGACCATTAGCGGCACGATGGTGATGGGGCTTGCGCCGATTTTCCTGCTGGCGTTTATTCGCAAGGCTGGCAGTCTGAGCTTTCACTTTGCCTTTTGGCCCGGTCTTATTTTCGGTGTGATGAGAGTGCTAGAAGGCGCTTTAAGTACAACCTTTTTCCCGGCTTGGATGAGTATTGGTGGAGGAAAATATGCGCTGGATTTGGGGGTGAATGTGTACGGATTGATGATTTGCGTTGCCGGCTATTTGCTAGGCGCGTTGTTGAGCCCAGCGCCTGAGAACGTGCAGATAGGAGAGCGGCAAAAGGCGATCGCACGCTAAAAAAGTGTGAGAGATACCAAAGCGACGCCCTGAAAATGTTCAAATACTGCGCAAACGGCTGTAAATTATGGCTGTTTGCGTTCTTTTTTTGACCTTGATTTTTTCCTTAAACCTATGAAATTCACCGACCTAAAAACGCTCCCGGTAGAAGGGGTTTCACACAATGCCGCGATCAAAAAGCAGGTCATGCTGCGTATGGGCGACTTGGCCCATCTGACCAACTTTTCCCAGGCCAGGTTTCAGCCGGGGCAGGTGGCCGAAGCGCACGCTCATGCGGATATGAACGAAGTCTTTTTTGTAGAGTCAGGGACGGGCAAAATCGTGATTGATGGAGAGCCTCACGTGCTTTCACCAGGCGTTTGTATCGCAGTGATGGTAGGCGAGAGTCATGAGGTGAGCAACCCTGGTACCGAAGAGCTAGTGCTCACCTACTTTGGATTGCGAGCATAGCCGAATTATTTCTGCTTCTAGGGTTGTTTTTAGGGTTGTTTTTGCGCATTGTCTTTCGCTTTCATTTGTCGTAGCCGACACCAGCCACCAACCATGACACCCGTGATGCCAATGGCTAAATTCAGCAGCGCGATTGAAAGTGGTTCTGAGGTTTCAGTGCCGAAAGTAGAAATTCCCCAAACGGCTGCTAGCAGCAGCGCCAGCCCGCCAGCGTGAGCGATAGGTGCTCGCTGAGCGACCAGCGCCGTTAGCCAACCACTGAGGGTGGCAAAGCCCAAACTACAAATGGATGCAAAGGCTAAGAACTGACTGGTTACCTCGCTACCGGCAGTACTAAACCAGGTGGCATACAGCAGAGCCACACTCATGCTAAGGGTGAGGTAGCCAATCACAAGGGCGAGAATTGTCAAAACCATAGTTGAAGAGGCAGTGGGAGGAAGCAGCAGCGTAAGTCCCTATATTTCACAGTATATCGCTCGCTATATTCAGTTTAGAAAACCGCATGCTACAGCAGGTATGGTTGGCCTTTGCCATGGTTTACATTAGAAGGCAGCTGCTATGCCTCCTTTTTCATACGCCCTGACGCTATGTCTCACATTTTCATTTCCTATCGCCGTGAGGATTCTGTTTGGGAAACGGGCCGCATTTACGACTACATGGAGCGTAAGTTTGGACCTGAAGCGATTTTTAAGGATGTGGATACGATCGCTCTGGGCGATAATTTTCGCGATCGCATTCAAGAGGCCGTCGGCCAGTGTCAAATTTTACTGGCCGTCATTGGGCGGCGCTGGCTACAAGTGCACGATGTTGCCGGTCGCCGTCGGTTAGATGACCCAACTGACTGGGTTAGGTTAGAAATCGAAACAGCTTTAGAGCGAAAGGTGCGAGTGATTCCGGTTTTATTAGATGACGTCAAAATCCCTGATAGGAAGACTTTACCGGAGTCTTTACAGCCACTTTGCGACCGACATGCGGCCAATGTTCGTCATGATCCTGATTTCCGTAGGGATATGGAGCGTATGCTCAAAGTCATTGCACAACATTTGAAAGCAACAGAACCACAGGCAGTCGATCATACGGCCCGGTTATTTGCACAGTTATTTGATCGTGCGGTAGCTAAACAAAAGGCTGGAGATTTACGGGGTGCGATCGCTGACTACTCCCAAGCTATCCGGCTTAATCCAGACGATGCGATGGGTTACTACAATCGCGGGAATGCCAATTATGATTTGGATGATAAACTGAGCGCGCTTGCCGATTATGAGCAGGCCATTCAGCGTCAGCCTAACTATATTCCTGCTCACTACAATCGCGGGATTGTTAAAGACAGCTTGGGTGATGAACAAGAGGCGTTGGCTAGTTATAAAAGGGCAATTCAGCTCACACCTGATGGCGCGGAGGATTACTACAAGCAGGGAAATGCTAGATATAGCTTAGGGGACAAGCAAGGCGCGCTGGCTGACTACAACAAAGCCATTCAGCTGGACTCGGGTCATGCTCGTGCCCATAGCAATCTTGGATTTGTTAAATATAGCTATTTAGATGACAGGCAAGGCGCGCTGGCTGATTACAACAAAGCTATTCAGCTGGACCCGAGTTATGCTCGTGCCTATGTTAATCGTGGAAATGTCAAATATGACATGGACGATGATCAGGGTGCGCTTGCTGACTATGCCCAAGCTATTCAGATCAATCCTGATGATGCAGATGCCTACGTCAATCGTGGGAATGTGAAATTTAACTTAGGCGACAATCAGGGCGCGCTGGCTGACTACAACAAAGCTATTCAGCTGGACCCCGATGATGCAGAGGCCTACCACGGTCGCGGGACTGTCAAATACGAGATGGGTGAAGAGGACGGTGCTATAGCTGACTACGACCAGGCCATTCAGCTAAGCCCTGACGATGCAGATGTTTACAATGACTGCGGAAATGCCAAATCTGATTTAGGGGATAACCAGGGCGCGATCATGGACTATGACAAAGCCATTCAGCTCCAACCTAATCATTCAACTGCCTATAACAATCGTGGCGCTGCTAAACACGACTTAGGTGATAATCAGGGCGCAATCGCTGACTACAAAAAGGCAATGAGTTTTGCACAGCAACAAGGCGATACATCAACTTACGACCTAGCAAAAAACAATTTAGCAGGCATCAGCTAGTATTTAATTGTTGTCAGAATGTTATTTAGCATATCGAGCCGTCTGTGCCTGGGTGTTGAGCTGTCAGTATCGTAGCCAGCCGCCAATCACGGAGCCGCTGATGGTGATCACCATAATATTCAAAACGTGCACAAAAGCCGATTCATAGGATCATAATGTATTAAGACAATGATGTATTGAATGATAGAAGCACTCAATATGTAGCAAAACCTTTAAATGCAGAGTCAACCTAGCCCAAGGCCAAGCCATGACGCCGAAAGATATATTGATACAGGAATTAGACAATATCTCTGACCCGCTGATTGTCGAAGTTCTAGATTTTCTCCAATCTTTAAAGAACAAACGAGCGCAGAGTGAACAAGCTGCGCTCGCCACACCTGCTGCCCCCAAGTCGGTTACTTCTGATGAGGTCTCAGTTTCATCTAGCTATCCACTACGGGGAAAGCAACCCTACAGTTACGAAGGCCCCTTTGCTCCTGCTGTTCCGCTAGAAGATTGGAACGTTTTGCAATGATTCTTTTAGATACCCATATCTGGGTATGGTGGGTTCAAGGTGATGAACGTCTTACTACGCGGCATAAAAGTTTGCTCTATACTTATCAATCTGATGGATTGGGTATTAGCCTTTATTCCTGCTGGGAAGTTGCTAAGTTAGTTGAATACAAGCGATTGACCTTGCCTTGTTCAATAGAGCAATGGTTTGAAAAAGCGCTAGCTTATTCTGGCTGTCAGCTATTGGCACTGACGCTTCCTATCATCATCGAGTCTACGAAGTTGACAGACTTTCACAAAGATCCCGCCGATCAACTGATTGTCGCGACTGCTAAGATTTTAGAAATACTCTTGTTGACCGCCGACCAAAAAAATCTCAGATACGACGGTGTCACTACCCTGTAATAGTCCGCAGCTAAAGGGTTTGAGAAAGCTAATTAAGTGGTTTTTCAAGATTGGCTCATTTGCCAGTATCGTAGCCAGCCGCCAATCATGGAGCCGCTGATGGCGATCGCAATATTCAACACATACGCCAAAGCCGGTTGATAAAACCCAAATAGTAGGCTGGGCAGCAGGTAGGACAGCGTCAGCATCAGCGCAAAGAGTGTCGCATGTATTACCGGCCTGCGCTGTGCAACTAGGCCAACTACATAGCCTGCGATCGCAGCACAAACAACTCCCCAAATAGCCGCAAAAGCTAGGAACTGAGACGTAATAGTGTGTCCTTCACCCCGGAGCCAAGTGGTATAGAGAAACGCGTTACTAAAGAGAACCAAAAGATACCCAATGCCTAGGCCCAGCATTGTCAGCGCAATGCTTCGAAACTTTTGATAGAAAGGGCTTTTGTTCTCAGGGGAAGTCAGGATACTGCTCATGGGGATGCATTGGCGCTAAACTTTGCTTCAGAATGCCCAAATGCTCTATCAGACGTTTCAATTTAAGTTGTTTAACTTTGGTGCCTACCTGAGTGCCTACCCGGTCCTGGCACTTCAGCAGCCTACCGTTTTGGTGGGTCCCGACGGATTAAGACCACACTCGCTTTAGATCAAGTGCAAAGCCAGATAAAACGGTTCCACCTGAGAGAACTTCTGGATTTTCTAAAACCTCGACAGCCTGGTTGATCTGATAAATCTCAACTTGTTTGTTTTGTGGATCAATCAGCCATCCTAATTGCGTGCCATTACCCATATATTCTTGCATTTTGTTTTGTAGCTTCGACAAGCTGTCGGTCTGAGACCGTAGCTCGATGACGAAATCAGGACACAGCGGGATAAAGCCTGTTTTTTCAGCTTTAGAAAGGGCTTGCCAACGGTTTGTTTTAAGCCAAGCTGCATCGGGAGAACGGTTCGCACCATTAGGTAGTATGAACCCTGTGGATGAGTCGAAAGGAACGCCATAACCGCCTTGTTCTTCTATCCACTTGACTAAAAAATAGGCAATTTTGATATTGCGATGTCCCGTTTCTCCGCCTGTTGGAGGATTCAAGATAAGCTCTCCTGCTGCTGTACACTCTAGTTTCAGCTCTCGATTAGCCAGTGCGATCGCCTCAAACTGCTGCTGAGTGACCCGCAAGCTCAGCTCAGTGGGCAGTTCTATTGAAAGAGTTTGTGATCGCGCTGTAGAGGGTGACATTTTTCTTGGAGCAGGTAAATAAGAGTGGCCGTAGGCCAATTGTAGCGCGAGACCTCAGCTTCCTAACGGGACTCGTTTACCGCTAGCGCATCGTTTCAATTAGGCTGCGATACAGCGTAGAAAAGCGCAGTTCATCGATGCCTGCTTCGTTATTCCAGGTGGCGCTGACGCAAAAGTGCTGGCCTTGCGTATCGGTTAGGGCCGTGGTGAAATTTTCAACGCCCGGTTCAGAGCCACCCTTGAAGGCAACGCGCTGCCAATCGTTGGGGTTCACCAGCCCTGGGTTAATGTTCATTAGCGGCAGCTGTGCCACGTTGTTCATTACGCTGCATAGCTCGCGGGCACTGAAAAACCACTCAACATCAATAGCCTGCGGTCCGGCATTAAATAAGTTGACGTCGGGCAGGGGCAGCGCGGGTAGCGCAGAGAGAATTGATTTGCGTTCATTGCTGCGTCGCCAGCGCCTCAAAATGCGCACATTGGCCGGATCTTTTAGGACAAAAAACTCTCTTGTCGTGAGGAAGGGATGGTTGCGTTCCTTTGCGCGAGTATCAGACTGTCCTTCCGATTCACCGTTCACATAGGAGCGAAAGGCGTCTTCAACCGCATCGCGGCCCACTAGATTAAAAACATGATCTGTCGCGGTGTTGTCGCTTTGCGAAATCATCAGGGTGGCCAAGCTTTCTAGCGTGAGCTGGGAGCCTGCGGGCCAAGTTTGTAAAAAGCCGCTGGGCAGGCTTTTCCACTCGTTTTTGAGGGTAATAACATCGTCCCACTGGTGTTCGCCTGTGGCAATTTTGCGCTGCAAGGCATCTAACACAAACAGCTTAAAGGTAGAGCCTACGGCCAAAGGCTGATCGGCGCTGAGGGCTAGGATTTCTTCAGAACTCTCTTCTGGGCCTTCGTCGCCGTCTTGAGTGTTGCTGCGCATGGCAAGTACGTGAACCTGACCTGGTAGTGCGGCAAACTCAGCCTGTAGCTCTGAGAGGGATAGGGCGCTCAGCTGAGGCGTTTCAAACAGTAGGCCGGTGATTTGGCCCTGGTTGTTAAGGGCTAGGTGGGCAGGGACTGACCCCCTCGAAAAGGTGAGTAAAAAGCCATTGTCCACATCTTCAATGCTTTGGTAATCGCCCACGCTACCCTGAATGCCCTGTACGATTTGAGAGATTTCTGCGAGAGAAATTTGGGCTAAAAAAGAGTCTGCGAACCATACCCGTTGTAGCTCGGGTTCGGTAAATAAACGAGAGAGGATTTGAGTGGGTGGGACGTTGTTTTGCAAGGTTGTTGGCTGCCTTTGAGGTGCCTGGGCGATGGTCAGCTCGCCGATGGGCCTATTCGGTTGCCGGTTAGACAATGAAGCTGCCATAGCGCTACTGTCACTGAGCCCACTCACCACGCATACGATAAAACTCAAACACAGGGCTACCAGTACACGCATTGCAAAAACAGGCCAACCAAACAGGGCAAAAAGGAGGGTAATCAAACGCTAACAAACAATTGGACCTGTCTGCAAATGGGCTTGATCGCTTACAGCTGTTTGATTATTGGCATTTGGGCAGTTTTCTAAGTGGTGTGGTGGTCACCGCTGCCCCTGTTAAAAAATGAAGATGGTCAATGAGCATTTTTCCTTCACGGTTGGCGTCAAAGTTACCGCTGTGGATGAAAATTTCAGGCTCCAAGCGTTTTGGGCCTTCAGAGCTGGCTGGTGCGAACCATGTTTGTAAGCTGTCGGCATAGAGGCCGAGCGTTTTCCCATTAAAGTCGCCAGTGGTGAAGTGAATACTGCCCGGTGAGCAGGGTGCAATGATGTGTAGGTAGGTGATGTTTTGGATTTGTAGGGCGGCCGTGATTTGTGCGATCGCGCAGCCGTTTTCTTGATGTCCAGACGCCTGCTTCAGCGAACTTTCTGCGGTGAGCAGTAAGCCCTCAGCGTCAGGCCAGTCTATAACCTTCATCCGCTCGTAGTCACTCATCGCTTCATCGACTGCAATGAGTGTAGAGAAACCACGATCGTTTTTCGGAGACTTTTGCGTATTTGCGGTAGTCGCCGTAGGCCGAATCGATGATTTGAAAGTAGTCATATATAGCTAAAGGCGACAGGGCTTGTGGGCTTAGAATTCCCGGCCAGCAGGCGTTTTTAGATCGGTAGAGGCACCGAATCAAGAGACCTGTTTTCATACAGCCGTAGTTTATTTAGCTCTAGGTTGTGCGGTGTGAGGTCTGTCCGGCACTGAGTCAGTATCTCCATAATGCGGTGTAAAAAGAATCATGGACTATCTAAGCGAAGACAGGTTGAGTCACCGTATTATGTTTTGTTTAATGGCGCCTAACTTTCGACTCTCTTTAGAGATCTTGCTATGGAATTTTCACTGCTGACGTTTCAAACGACGGTGCTTGGACTGCTGCTAGTTGCCTGTCTTAGTGCGATCGCCCTACGTAAGCTTCACTTTCCTTATACCATTGGCCTAGTGATTATTGGTTTGGTGCTGGGCTTTGGCGCGGAGGCTATTCCGGGCCTAGAGATGCTGACGGATCTCAACCTTTCCCATGAGGCCATTTTATTTCTCTTTTTGCCGCCGCTCATTTTTGAATCGGCGCTCAATCTTAACGCCCGCCTGCTGCTGAGAAATATCACCCCTGTGTTAGTACTAGCCACAGCGGGACTCCTTATGGCTACTGCCGTTGTCAGCGCCTTGATGGCCTGGCTGACGCCCCTGAGCTGGCAGGAGAGTCTGCTGTTTGGCGCGCTTATTTCTGCGACCGATCCGGTTGCGGTGATTGCCCTGTTTAAGGAGCTTGGCGTTCCGAATCAGCTGGTTGTCCTGGTAGAGGGTGAAAGCCTGTTTAATGATGCGACGGCTATTGTCACTTTTAATCTCATTTTGGCGGCAGCCGCGATGGAAACAGAGAACCTAGCAGTCGCGGGCCTTACAGAGTTCTTCAGCTCTTTCTTGGGTGGGATTTTGGTGGGAGTCAGCTTAGCATGGCTGATGAGCTACCTGATTGTTGCCGCTCGGCGCAGTCCATTTATTCAGGGCACACTAACGGCCATTTTGGCATTTGGGACTTTTATCCTGGCAGATCATAACCTTCACGTATCGGGGGTGATTGCGGTGGTGAGTGCAGGCATCGTCACCAGCTGGATTATTTCTTCCCAGCTCAAGCCCGATTCTCGGGAGTTTCTCAATGAGCTGTGGGAGTATCTCTCTTTTCTCACGAACTCTTTGATTTTTTTGCTGGTGGGCTTAGCCAGTGCCCAGGTTCTGCAAGAAGTCGAAGACTTGCGGGTGCTGATGTTGGCTTTAGGGGTTGCGATCGCAGCTGTTTTAGTCTCTCGTGCCCTCGCTATTTTTACCCTTATTCCTTTAGTAAACCGTGTTCACACGGCCCCACCCATTGCCCGTGGGGAACAAACTATTCTGCTGTGGGGTGGCTTGCGGGGGGCGGTAGGCTTAGCCCTTGCCCTGAGCTTGGAAAATGAAATTGAGAATGGTCACTTTGTCGTTGCCCTCACCCTTGGTGTTGCGCTTTTTACCCTACTGATTCCGGGCACTACGATGGGTCATCTGATCAATTACTTGGGCCTTAATAAAGCCTCAGTTATGGATGAACTAGAAACCGCAGAGGCTTTAATTACCGCAAATAATCGGGCGCTGACGGCGCTAGAGGGCTTAAGCATGGAAGGCGAACAATACGAAGACGAAATTGCACACATCAAGGACGGTATTGAACAAGCGCTGACCCGTGCTGACACTAAGCTGAACGAGGTGTGGACCGGCATGAATACCGACCGCACTCAGCTAGCCGAGGCGACCTGGCTGCAAGCGCTCACTATAGAACAACAGATATACCGTCAGCTCCACGACGACGGCATTTTATCCGCAGCGGCCTTTACACGGTTGAATTTGGGCATTAGCGCTAGGCAAAGTGAAATTGTGGCAGAGCAGTTGCCGCCCACGCCCTTGGGTACCCGTGTTCTGACAACGCGCATTGAAATGCAGGGTACGCGGTTGTTGAAGCGACTGTTGCCAAAGCGGGCCTGGCGCGATCGCGCTCATTTAGAACAGTTTTCTGCAATGTACGAGTGTGACCTAGCGATAGAACAAGTCACCCATCAGGTCATCCAGCGGCTTGTAAGGCTGCCTCAACGTTGTCGCAGCGATAAGGACTTGTTTCGCAGCTGTCTAAAGTACTATCGGGAAGGCCATCGCGCCGCTCAAAAGAGAATCGAGCACAGTGCGAAGCAGCATCCTGACGCCGCCCATAAGTTTGAGCGACACATTGCCCAGCGGGTTGCTGCTAGTGGGCGAGAGCGGGCTGTCGAAGCGCTGTTGAATAATGGTGTTATTTCGACCAGCGTCGCCAAAACCGTATGCGAACAGTTTGAGCTTTCTGCTTAAAGGCCCAAGTGCGGATTGTTTGTTTGGCGATGGTCGGTGCCATTGTGTTCTTCAGCCACTCTTGAGAAGACAAAAGTCTTCTTTTGATGATCCCTATTAGATAGGTGGAGATAGATAGGCACAGATAGCGTTACCTTAAAGCAAAGCCGTTGTCGGTGAGGGTCATGGTTGTAAAGTCCATACCCATGCTTTGGGCTAGCTGTGCCATGTGGGCCTGTAGGGCAGGCTGGCTGGGTTCGGTTTTCATTTGTTCTAGGGCAGCTGAGAAGATCATGGCTTCTACCAGAAATTCTTCTGCCCAGCGTTGCTTTTGAGTGTCGGTGGCATTTGCGATCGCAGGTGTGGAAAGAATTGCGATCGCTGCTTGATGTTTCGCGCCGTCTGCCTGGGCAACGCTAAAGTCTGAAGTATCGCCCGCCCAAATCTGCCAAGCGGTAATCCACCAAACGGCGTAAGCATCCGCTAAGTTATCAGTTCGTAGGCCATAGGCCGCAAGCTCTGGTGAGAGTGCTTCAATAACATCGCCTTGGGTCAGCACCACTGCCAACTCTTCTGCGGCGACCGGGTCGATGGCCCTGCGTCTTTCAACAAACTGTTCTAAATTGTCGCGGCGCTGCTGCAATGAAGGCGAAAAAGATAAGGTTTCTATGGCTGGAGCCTCCAGTCTCTGTCCGTCGGGAGCCTCCGATGCGTTAGCAGTGCCCGCATCCGCCGCCTCGGCCTCGCTCTGATCAAGTTCACTATTATTAGGAGTCGTATCCCCATCTGCTCGGGCTTGCTCGCTTTGCGTGAGGGCATCTTGCGACAGGGTATTGGTCAAGGCCCCCATATCAAACACACCATATATTTGTGCTTTGGCAGGCGCGACGAAAAACAGGGCAGCTAGCAGCACAGTGCCAAAAGCAGTGCCAAAAGTCTTTGTAGGCATGTTGTTTTCTAGGGAGGTTTTCTTTATAGATAAGACCATGGACGTCATCTAATTGTGGTTAGGGTCCGACAGGTTTGCAAGGATTGACTACAATCAAAACTGAATTGCCTTGACCTTACCTAAAAGTTTATCGAATGCTCTATCGCCGCTTTGGTCGCACTGAACTGCAAATGCCCGTTTTTTCCTGCGGGGGGATGCGTTACCAGCACTCTTGGAAAGATGTTCCGCCGGCGGACATTCCTCAAAAAAATCAGGAAAACCTAGAAGCGACGATCGAGCGGGCTCTAGAACTAGGCATTAATCATATTGAAACGGCTAGGGGGTATGGCACTTCTGAGATTCAGTTGGGAAAAGTGCTGCCAAAGTTTGAGCGCGATCGCCTAATCGTACAAACCAAGGTATCGCCTCGACCCGATGGTTCTAACTTCCTCGATACGGTTAATAAGTCTTTAGCTAACCTAAAGCTTGACTACGTTGATCTGCTGGGGCTTCACGGCATTAACAATGCCGAAACGCTTAACAACAGCGTGCGGAAGGGTGGCTGTGTGGATATTGCCAAGCAGCTACGGGCCCAGGGCAAAGTCCGTCATATTGGCTTTTCTACCCATGGCCCCACGCAGGTAATTGTCGATGCGATTGAAACGGGCCTGTTTGACTATGTCAATATCCACTGGTATTACATTTTTCAGGACAACTGGCGCGCCATTGAAGCGGCGCGGCGGCACGATATGGGCGTATTTATTATCAGTCCGTCAGATAAGGGCGGTCACTTGTACGCGCCGCCTCAACGGCTAGTGGATCTGTGCGCGCCGCTGAGCCCGATGGTGTTTAACGACTTATTTTGCCTGAGTCACCCGGAGGTGCATACGCTGAGCTTAGGGGCCGCAAAGCCGTCAGATTTTGATGAGCATATGAAGGTATTGCCCTTGCTAGAGAAGGCCGATAAGGTGCTCGCGCCAGTACTAGAAAAGCTAGAAGGACGGGCGATCGCGGCCCTAGGCGAAAAGTGGTATCGCACCTGGAAAGAAGGGCTGCCCGATATTCAGTCCACACCAGGCAACATCAATATTCCGATGGCGTTGTGGCTGGGCAACCTCACCGAAGCCTTTGATATGAGCGAATACGCCCAGGCGCGCTACAACCTGCTCGGGGGGGCTAGCCACTGGTTTCCAGGCAACCGCGCGGAAAATTTGCACAAGTACGACCTGACTGACAGCCTAAAAAACAGCCCTCACGCCGCAGAAATTCCGCAGCGTTTAGAGAAGATTCATGAGATGCTAGGCGGCAAAGCCGTTAAGCGGTTGTCGCAGCAGTAGAAGTATGGTCGCCCACGCCGCAAAATTTCAGGGTCAGTCTGCCCTTCTTTCGAAGGAGCTTTTGGCCTATTACCGTACGGTGAGTGAGTCGCCGCTGACCGTGGTGGATATTGAAACCACGGGCGCGCTGGGCCACAATGCCCGTGTGATTGAGGTGTCTATTCTCCATGCCAGCTTGGCTAATGGCATAGAGCACCAGGAAACTCACATGATTAACCCCAAGGTAAAAATCCCTGAGTTCATTACCAATATCACCGGAATTACGCCCGAGATGGTGTACCCCTCGCCGCCGCCGGAGGAAATTTGGCCGCAGTGTTTGCCTTTGCTGGAGAGCGATCGCGTTTTCACCGCGCACAATCTGGACTTTGACTATTCTTTTATCCGCACCGAGTACAAGCGCGTTGGCACCCGATTTTACAAGCCACCGCTGCAAAAGCTCTGCACCGTGATTCTTTCGCGGATGCTGCTGGCTGATCTGCCCTCTCGCAGCCTGCCAAACCTCATCAAGCATTTTAACTTTGACATCAGCACCTCTCATCGGGCCGCAGATGACACCAAAGCCTGCTGGCTTTTGGCTGAGCACCTCCTCAGTCAAATTCAAAATGAAGACGATGACTCCCTGCTTAAGCGCTTTGGCCAGCAGTGGATTCGCCTGCAAGATGCTGCCAAAATTCTTAACTGTCGCAAGGAAGACGCGCAGGTGAAGCTAGACGCGGCCCAGGTAGAAAGTCGGTTGTCCTACAAACGCAAGCTCCCGATGTATCGCCGCTGGGGGGTTGAGCAGTTTTACTATGAGCAGCAGGGTCAGCAGCTGTTGCTGCTGTGAAATCCTCTCTTATGTAAATATCGCGTGACTAGCGTTATGCTAAGAAAAGTAAAGCTCACTTGAGGATAAATTCATGGCTCCAAAATCACCTGAAACAGACAAGACTCAATATTCCTGGAAAGGCAGCTGGGACGCAGGCAAAGCCCTCATGATTTTGGTCGGTGGGCTAACCGTTTTATTGTTTGCCTCCGGTTTCATGTACTAACGTTATGTACTAAATTGCCTAACGTGACTGTTTAGTGCGATCGCCTGCGGGCGATGACGTGTTTGAATGCGCCTACCCGAAGAGACTGATATTAACCGTCCAGGCGTTAACATCTTGCCGATGATTGACGTAATTTTCGCAATCTTGGCCTTTTTTATCCTCTCTACCCTGTACCTGACGAAGGCAGAAGGGCTACCAGTTAATTTGCCGCAGGCAGTCACATCTACGCCACAAAACCAAATAGATATCACCCTCACCATTACGCCAGAGGGTGGCTTGTTTGTGGGCGATGAGGCTGTGGAACTTGTGAATCTCGCCGATAAGGTCCAATCAATTGGCCAACCAACGGGTCAACCCATTATGGTCACCATCCGTGCTGACGAGGCAACCCGCCATGGCCGCGTCGTAGCCGCGATGGATCAGCTGAGAACAGTTGACAACGTTAAGCTGGGTATCGCTACAACCCAGCCCTGATGCGTTAGGCAAACAGTAATGCCTCAACGTAAGACCTCAGTGACAGCGACCTAATCACAAAGTATTGCAAAGACTTCCTAATTCATCCAAGGTTCAACAGCGCTTAGCGTTTATTAAGCTGTGATGTTTTATGCAGGCTAAACGTTAGCCAACCTGTATTGGTGGCTGTGATTTTTGTATATTAACCAGCAATAAGAGTTACCTGAGAATAAGCTGAGTAGTTAATTGGGTTTGATGTAGTTGGTTATGCCAAAGTCATTCCTCATCTGGGCAGTGACAGCTGGGCAGTGACAGCTGGGCAGTGGCTTTATCTGTCACTGTGCGTCGCTTGTTAAGCATCAGGAGCGAACAACGCCTTATCCACAAGAAGGTCCGTTTACTTGGGTGCGTACATTGGAAAAATGGGGCCACAGCATTTTTCCAATGTGTTTCGAGATACAACTTTTTTCAAGTATTCCGCCTCAGATTTTATGAAAAAGAACGCATTGCTCCTTCTGCCCTGTTTGCTAGTGGGCGCTCAGTCTGGCGCGGCTCAGGCTGCTGACTTTACACCCAACTATAGCGATCCGCTCATTCGCTGGAACACCACCACCCTAGAGGCTATTAGCCGCACAAAGATTGCACCCACCTCCACCGCACGTGCGATCGCCCTGACCTCCACGAGCATGTACGATGCTTGGGCAGCCTACGACCCTATCGCCATCGGCACTCAGCTGGGAGACTCTCTCCAAATTTCTGCGCCTAACATCACAGCGCAAAACAAAGAAACGGCCATTAGCTACGCAGCTTACCGCACGCTAAGCAATTTGTTCCCCGAGCAGCAAACCCTGTTCGATGGCGTGATGAGCGACCTGGGCTATGACACCCAATTGACAACCACCGACTTTAGCCTAGGGGTTAATGCTCAAACAGAAGCCGCTATTACCGGTAACCTCGCGGCTAAGGCCCTGTTAGATTTCCGCGCGACTGACGGTGCTAACCAAGCTAACAACTATGCCAGCACCGTTGACTATCAACCGGTTAATCCTTGGGACAAAATCAACGATCCTGAACGATGGCAGCCCATCAGTATTGACAACGGTGTGAGTGTTCAACAGAATCTGACACCCCATTGGAATCAGGTCACACCCTTTGCTCTAGCGTCCGCCGATCAGTACTTGCCGGCTGCACCCAAGTCCTTTCTAAAGGCTGATGGCACACTCAATCAAGGATATGTTGATCAGGCTATGGAGGTTATTCACTACAGCGCTGAACTCACTGATCGAGAAAAAGTCATCGCTGAGTATTGGGCCGACGGTCCTTCTACCGTGCTGCCACCTGGACACTGGCAGCTCTTCGGTCAATACGTATCTCAGCGAGATAATCTCTCTCTTGATGACAATATAAAACTGTTTTTTGGCCTCGGCAACGCGGTGTTTGACGCCAGTATTTCCTCCTGGGATGCTAAGGTCTACTACGACTACACGCGCCCCATCAGTGCTATTCGCTACTTAGCCGAAAACAACTTGCTACCGACCGACGACCCCAATGTGCGTATCAATGCAGAAGGCAAGACAGAAATTTATGCCTGGGGTGGTCCTGAACAGGGCTCCCAATGGATTTTGGGTACTGACTGGCTACCCTATCAAGATGTCACCTTCCTGACGCCTCCGTTTGCTGAGTATGTTTCTGGTCACAGTACCTTTAGTGCTGCTGCTGCTGAAGTTCTGTTGCAGTACACCGGTAGCGATGCCTTTGGATTATGCCACACTGAACCGACTGGCAGCTCTACCTTTGAGAGCAACACACCGGATACAGAGGTAGAACTGTGTTGGGATACTTTTACCGCAGCTGCCGATGAAGCAGGGCTCTCTCGTCTCTATGGAGGTATTCACTTCAAAGATGGCGATATCAACGGTCGTGCTATGGGCCGTGAAATTGGAAATAGCGTATGGGCCAAGTCGCAATACTACATCAATGGCGGGAAGGACATTAGAGGAGAAGATCCTGTGTCTGTGCCTGAACCCGGCATGACACCTGGCTTAGTAATAGGAGGCTTGTGGGCGATAAAACGGCGCAAAAGCGCCATAGGCTAGACACTCAGTATTAATAGATTAAAGAAGATAGCGCTAATCGAGCGTCATTATCGTGTCATTGGCGCTATCCTCTCTTTTAGTGCATCGTAGTTGTTGTTTAAGCATCAAGGTGAAATCCTTAATGATTCAAGGCTCTGCTTTCCACTTGGGTGACAGTCGCCTGGAGCTCTTGTCGGTTAATGAGCATTAGCAGTATTGCCGATTCGGTTCCGTATCATTTATTGCAGACTACCGAAATCATAGAGATTTTAGCTTAACTCGTTGAGCTGAGTAGTTACAATATCTTTAAATATGGCGGGATTGTGTTGACATTAGTGCAAACACTAGAAAAGTGTGATTTTTGAGTGAAGTCCACACCGCCTCACTGAGAAAATCTATGTCCTTTAGGCTAGTATTTATACGGAAAGGGCCTAGCAACTAAAATATTCTAAGTCATGCAATCGGTATTTTGCTTGTGGCTCTTTCTACAACGAATCTGAGCGCTTTTCCACTGATGGGACGGGTGTTGCAGATGGGGCGTCACTGCTTTGTTGAGTTGATCTTATGTCGTTAGAGAAGCGAGTACTGCTCACAATCTAATGCTTTTTCTTTGGATGGAGATTATCTGTAATGATCACATGTAATAGGAAGCTTCCAAGCGTTGAAGTGACAGGCGTTGAAGTAACTTCTTTGTTGCTTCGCGAACAGGTCGAGCTAATGGTTCGTTGGGCCAAACAGGGGCTTGGTAAGATTGTCTGTGTCGCTAATGTCCACATGCTAATGGAATCTCGTCACAACGAAAGGCTTCGAGATGCCTTAGAAGGCGCGCATCTTGTTACGCCTGATGGAATGCCTTTGGTTTGGGTGATGCGCGCACTAGGTGTCTCGTCTCAAGACCGAGTTGCCGGCATGGATATCTTTAAAAATGCTTGTAGGCGGTGTGAGGAAGAAGGCATCTCTATTTATCTAATAGGATCTACTCACACCATCCTAGAGAAAATGGTTTCCCGGCTGAGTAAGGAATTTCCCGCACTGAAGGTGGCTGGTACTGAGTCACCGCCTTTTCGGTTATTAACCCAGGAGGAAAAGGCAAAGACCGTTGAACGGATCAATCATAGCGGTGCTGGACTTACGTTTGTTTCATTAGGTTGCCCGAAACAAGAATGTTGGATGGTAGATAACTACCGAAAAATTCATTCTGTTATGGTTGGTGTAGGAGCAGTTTTTCCTGTGTATGCTGGGCTTCAAAGCCATGCACCTAAGTGGGTTCGCAATAACGGCCTAGAGTGGTTGTATCGCTTATATAAGGAACCACGACGCCTCTATAAGCGTTATGCGCAAACGATTCCACCATTTGTCTATCTTGCATTGAAGCAGTTAAGGGCTGAAAAAATGAGAAGTCTCCCAGTTTTTGTTTCTAATAAGCAGTTTTTAGTAAATAAATGATGTGCAACCAAAGAGATATGGATTAAAGAGAGTATAGCTTTTTTTCTAACGCTTGCTCTTGGATGATTTTTTGTCTGTATTTTGTCAGTAGCCTAGCTCTGTAGTGGTCGGGCCCAGCTTACCATAACGCTTACTCCATATCATCCGAAGCTGAAGCATTACTCACTATCAGTAATACACACTTTGTTGATGGTAAAAGTCTTTTACCATCAACAAAGTTAAAACCCTCCTGGTTTTGTCTAGCGTCCATTGTAAAGAGTGGAATGTATTCGGTATTTTTTCTCCTTGGTCGGAGATTAGTAAGACTTCAAAGGATTTTAATTTTTGGGAAGAAAAATTCCTGTCTAGTTGTTTTTGGTGAAGGTAATTTTTTTGAATTAGCTTACAACAAATAATGTTTCTGGCAACTTATACTGTTGTGAGAAATAAGATAGTTACCCACAATTCTAATCTACTACATCATCTTGTGTAACTGTATCTGCCATGGCCTCACTATTCAAGCCTGCTCTCCCTGCACTATATCCTCAACCCTCCTATAGCTCTCGTCAGGAGCGATGTTTGACGTTTCATCTGAGTTATCTATGGGTTGTCTCTGCTTCTTTAGGGGGCTTTGCGGCTATCCAGTTAGCCGCTGGGCCCGTTAAAGCAGCTGAGACAAACGAGTTGCCTCAAATTGGGACCCCTTCATCACCCAATACCCTGACAGATGCGCCTGACATTGTCCCAGCAAGTAGTCAGCCTGACAGTAGCGTGCCTACAGGTTATGGTTATCCTGCGGTGGATAGCTATGTTCTGGGTGCAGGTGATGAAGTTCAGCTAGATGTTTTTCGCCTACCTGACTACAGCGGTGAATACGAAGTGCTTATCAATGGTGCGCTTAATTTACCTATGGTTGGTCAAGTAGTCGTCTCTGGATTAACTATAGAGCAGGCCGAGCAGGTTATTTCTCAGGCCTATGCTCAGCGATTGCGCCGACCCATTATCGATTTGTTTTTGGTCGAACCTCGTCCTTTAAGGGTGGGGATAGCTGGCGAAGTTTCTCAACCTGGAGAATACATTTTGCAGCGGGAAGGGACGCAGTTTCCCTCTTTGGTCAGTGCGCTTGAAACAGCTGGGGGAATTACTCAGTCTGCCGACTTGCGACAAGTGGTTATTCAACGACCGACTTCAACAGGTTCGCGACAAACGATTGTGGCTGATCTTTGGCAGTTTTTACAGTCAGGTGACTTACGCTACAACACAGCACTGAGAGATGGCGACACGATTTATATACCCACAAGAGAAAACTTTGATTCGGTTGAATCGCTACAACTTGCTGCTGCGAGTTTTGCGGCAGATGATAGTCGACCGCTGAATGTCGCGGTTGTAGGACAAGTTTTTCGCCCGGGGCCTCACCTAGTCAGTAATCGTTCAGCCGGTGGTGACAATTCTGGTGGTGCACAGCCAACTGTTACGCAGGCAATTCAAACCGCTGGGGGCATTCAACCTGATGCCAATATCAGAGAAGTTCAAGTTTACAGAAGAACTCGCGATGGCTCAGAGCAAGTCATTGGCGTTAATCTGTGGCAGCTCCTGACTGATGGTGATGTTGCTGAAGATATTGTTTTGCAAGAAGGTGACACCGTTGTTATCCCTAAAGCTGACTCGCTAGCTTCGGAAGAAGTCGCTGAAGTGGCGGCCGCTAGTTTCTCTCCAGCAACTATTCGAATTAACGTGGTTGGTGAAGTTGATCGACCCGGTTCGATTGAGGTTTCGCCAAATACACCCTTGAGTCAGGGCGTATTAGCCGCTGGTGGATTCAACAATCGAGCGAGGCAAGGAACTGTTGAATTGATTCGACTCAACCCAAATGGTACAGCGACTCGCAGTTCTCTAGAGGTTGATTTTGCTCGAGGTATCGATTCAGAAGAAAACCCGTTATTGCAAAATAATGATGTTATTGTTGTCGGCCGGTCGGGGCGTGCGGCCTTATCAGATGCTTTGGATAGTGTCGTAAGGCCATTGGGTCGGGCATTTTCACTGTTTACAATTCCTGCCTCTATATTTAACCTGTTTGACTAAAAGTTTTGAATTCTCTGTTCAGTATTTTATTGCTATAGACGTAAGAGGCTACGATGTCTATAGAAGCACTTAGACTCCAGTAATTTTAGGGCATCCTCTATCATGTCGTCTGAAACTCAATTGATATCCGGAAAATTTCTGCAAGAGCAAGATGCAGAAGGTGGCCTTCAGCTAGATAGATTTGCTGCGGTGCTCAGACGTCGAGTGCTACTCATTGCAGGTGTCACAGTTTTGACAGCCTCAGCTGCTCTTGCAAAGGCTGTCACAGAAAAGCCCAACTACCAATCTAGGTTTGAGTTGTTGACGCCACCTGTAACCTTGGAAACAGAGATTATCTCGACGATTAACCCAGATGCGCTGAGCAATCAGTCGGAAGCCGTGGGTGTGGGTGTACTGGATGAGACCAAGCTCAAAATATTAACCAGCCCTCGGGTAATGCAGCCTATTGTTGATGAGCTGCGGAAGAGCTATCCCAATATTAGCTACAACGAAGTGACGAATAAGCTAAATATTACCCCTAATGACAAGGGGCAAACGCTGACTGTCAAATACAAGGGCAGTGATCCGGAGAAAGTTGTCAAAGTCTTAGATGTTGTGTCGGAAGCCTATCTCCGATACAGCTTGGAAGATAGGCAAACCGACATCTTTAGGGGTGTGGATTTTGTGGATGAGCAGCTGCCAGCTGTAAAAGCACGAGTGAATGAGCTAGAAGCAAAGCTGGAGAACCTACGTCAAGATTCCAACTTGATTGACCCTTTGCTGCAAGGTGAGCAGCTATCAGCGCAAATGGCTAAATTCACCTCTGAACAGCTGGAGCTTAGAGTGCAAATTGAGCAAACCGAACAGCTCTACCAAGATTTACAGGTAGAACTAAACCAGGGTGGTGAGCTTGCATCAACTTCTGCACTTTTAGATAGTCCACGATATCAAGCGCTACTCAATCAACTTTTGGATGTCGATAGTCAGCTAGCCGATGACTTGACACTGTACTTGGAAGATAGCCCAGAGATTTCTGTTATTGCAGAACGTCGTGAAAATATTCAACCGCTGTTAGAGCGAGAGGGTAGACGCGTTCAGGATCAAGTCGGTAGCCTAATTCGTGAATTGATAGCTCGCGACCAGGCGTTAAGCCGCTCTATCCTGACCCTAGATGAGCGAATTAAACGACTCTCCTCCGTGGCTCGCGAGTACAACACTATTCAAAGAGACTTAGACATTGCCGCAACTAACCTTAACGAGTTTTTGACCAAGCGTGAAGCTCTTAGAATTGATGCAGCGCAGCGTCAAACCCCTTGGGAGATACTCACCCCTCATGAGTATCCTCGGCCTTCAGAGGCTAATACAGTCCTCAACCTAGTGCTTGGTGCACTGCTAGGCTTACTATTAGGTTCAGCGTTGGCGATTGTTGTAGACCGCATGAGTGACAAAGTTTACTCTATTAAAGAACTCAAGCAGGCTAGCCAAATCCCGGTATTAGGAACCATCCCTTACAATCAGCTGTTAGAGAGACAACAAGTGCTTCTATCGCCGATGCACCAAAGAAGTGATCAAGAAAACGCTTTCTCTGCTTACAACAACGGTTTTAGCATAGAACAGCCTCGCTACTTCTTAGAGGCTTTTAGACGATTGGCGACTAACGTTAGGCTGAATAGCCTAGATAGCCGCATTGGTTCATTAGTTGTTAGTTCTGCGCTACCTAATGAAGGTAAAAGCTCGATCAGTTTTTACTTAGCTCATGCTAGTGCTTTGATGGGTCAGCGAACACTGCTGATTGATACCGATCTTAGGCATCCTACATTGCATAAGCTGTGTAATGTCTCTAATGAGAGAGGTCTTTCCAACTATCTCACAGAAGAAGTCTCGCTGAGTGAGAGCATGATAAATCTACCCATGGATGAAAAGTTGTTTTTTATCCCCTCGGGAACTATCTCAGCGGATCCTGCGAAGGTATTTTCTTCTGCAAAGATGGACGAATTTTACCGGCAAATTTACAAGACTTTTGACTTGGTGATTTTTGATACGCCCCCGCTGTTAGGCTTTGCGGATGCCTTTATGATTGCGAAAAAAACGCAGGGAGTTTTGCTAACTGCTCGTTTAGGTCAAGTTAAATTTTCCCAGCTAGAGTCTGTCTTAGATGACCTGCATGTTGCTAAGGTTCCAACCATTGGGATTGTGGCTAACGATTCTAGAGAGAACAACAACCTATCCAACGATTATTATCAATACTACGAAGACTTTTCAGAAGCAGAACAGGATCTTCCCGTGAGATCTGTCGCCGCCATGAATTCTAACGGTAAGGTGGATGATAAGGCAGGATGGCAAAAGACAATAAGCAACATTTTAGGTAAAACTTAGTCGCTACGAGCCGTCCTGCTTTTGTGTACTTAGCGCATCTTCAAGCAGTTTCTGACAGCAACGCTAAATTCCTGAGTATTGCAGCTTGTCGACTTTTAGTTCCTGGGGCGTGCACTCTAACAAACGAGCTGCGCGATCGCCAAACACACACGCCATCAGCGTAGGATAGTCCTGGTTGGAGAAATGAGGTGGGATAATTTTCCAGGAAGGCAATATCCTCTAACTCAAGGGTCGGTTGATGACAACATGCCATCTGCGTAGCATGTCCTTCCTGACTCAGCATGTTTTGTAAGGTGCGTGCAATATCATTCTGTTGAATATATTCGGTTCGATACAACGCTTTTGAGGTTTCTGCACGAATTTTCTAATCGGAGAGCACCTCGCTGCTCCCTACGGTCACCCTCAACTATCCCTGTTTGAGGGTTTGTTCTAATTTAAAGCGATTGCTAAATTTGCAGGTACGGCGATTGGTCCAGCCTTTGCCCAGATCCTCGATAACAAGACCTACTTTGAATAAGCCTTGATTTTGGCAAAGCTGAGCGGATACGGAGGTATTTAGCAAGCTCATTTTAGGTACACCGACATGAGTCTCTTTGCTCCCTTGGAGGATCAGGCAGAGAAGAGAATTTCTTCCATCGGTATAGACTGAAAACTGCGTAAAATTGTCAGCCCAGCAAGGTCAGTGGGGTAATATTCTGTGTTGGTATGCTGTCCAACCATTATTTGGTATGCTATCCAACCATTATAGAGATAGTCGGCATAGTCGCAAACGAGAGCGATCAGAGTGGAGTTCTGCATAAGCTTCGTTTCATTTGTTATCAAAAGTGTTGTAATTTTCACAAACATTTACTCTTTGGCGTAGCACATACATGAATACTCTCCTGCTATGCGATCGCTGCATCGCTTTGGATCAAAAAATGAATGTGAGGCTAGTCATTTTGAAAGAGATCGTTCACTGTAGAGGGCAGTGAATGTGAGAAACAATCAGTATGCCGAACAGCAAGCAAACTCTCGTCGTTGTTGGCAATGGGATGGTCGGACATCGGTTGCTTGAACTGATGGTCACAAAAGGTGCCCTCGACCGTTGGAATTTGGTGACGTTTTGCGAGGAGCCCCGAGTCGCCTATGACCGAGTGCATCTGAGTGAGTACTTTGTAGACAAAACGGCTGCGGATCTGACGCTGGTAGACCCTGGGTTTTATCAAGATAATGGCATTCAGATTTATGTGGGCGATCGCATTGTTGAAATCGACCGAGCTAAGCAGCGTGTGCGCTCGGATAATGGCGTTGAAATTGCCTATGACCGGTTGGTGTTGGCAACGGGATCCTACCCCTTTGTGCCCCCGATTAAGGGCAACGATGCCACAGGTACGTTTGTGTATCGCACCATTGAGGATTTGGATGCGATTAAAGCCTATGCTGAGCAGTCCCGTGTGGGCGTTGTTGTCGGTGGCGGGCTGCTGGGCCTGGAATGTGCCAATGCGCTTAAGTCGCTTGGGTTAGAGACTCACGTGGTGGAGTTTGCTCCTCGCCTGATGCCGGTACAGCTAGATGAGACGGGCGGCGAGATTCTCAAAGAGAAGATTGAGAGCCTGGGCGTACAGGTGCATGCAAGCAAATCCACCACGGATATTGTTAGCAAAGAGGGCAAGCTGGCAGAGATGCAGTTTGCCGATGAGACGTCGCTGCAGACGGATATGATTGTGTTCTCGGCGGGGATTCGGCCTCGGGATGAGCTGGCGCGAGACTGTGGGCTGGCGTTGGGCGATCGCGGCGGCGTGGTGATTAATGAAGCCTGCCAAACCTCTGATCCCAACATCTATGCCATTGGCGAATGTGCTCTGTATCAGGGCCGCATTTTTGGCTTGGTGGCACCGGGTTACCAAATGGCAGAGGTGGCGAGCGACCAGCTGCTGGCCGTGGAAACGGCGCAACAGTTTGCGGGGGCGGATATGTCCACCAAGCTGAAGCTGCTGGGCGTAGATGTGGCCAGCTTTGGCGATAATTTTGCTAAAACCCCGGGGGCGAAAGCGCTGGTGGTGACAGATGCCGTGGCCGGTACCTATAAAAAACTGGTGGTGAGTGCCGACGGTGCGACTCTGCTGGGCGGTATTCTCGTCGGCGATGCGGCGGCCTATGGCACCTTGCTCCAGCTCATGCAAAACCAGATGGCACTGCCCGCTAATCCGCTGAGTTTACTGGTGCCCGCAGGCGAGGGCGCGGCGGCTTTATCTATGGAAGGCCTGCCCGACACGGCTCAGATTTGTTCTTGTAACAATGTCACCAAAGGCGAGCTGTGTGAGGCGATCCGAGCGGAGGGCATTACAGACTTGCCCACGCTGAAAAAATGCACGACAGCGGGGACTGGCTGCGGTGGCTGTGTGCCTTTGGTGAAAGATGTGCTGACCTCAGAACTGAAGAAAGCTGGAGTGGAGATCAACAACCATTTGTGCGAGCATTTCCCCTATTCTCGTCAGGAGCTGTATCACCTGCTGCGAGTGGGTGAAATCAAGTCCTTTGATGAGCTGCTGGCCCAGTATGGCACTGGCCATGGCTGTGAAATTTGTAAGCCGACGGTGGGGTCAATGCTGGCCTCGTCTTGGAATGAGCACGTGTTGGAGACGCCCCATGTGGGCCTGCAGGATACCAACGATTCGTTCCTGGCGAATATTCAAAAAGACGGTACCTATTCTGTGATTCCTCGAATTCCGGGGGGAGAGATTACCCCTGAGAAGCTGATTGTGCTGGGGCAAGTGGCGCAAGAGTTTGACCTGTATACCAAAATTACCGGTGCCCAGCGGGTGGATCTGTTGGGGGCACGGGTCGAGCAGCTGCCGCTGATTTGGCAGCGGCTGGTGGAGGCTGGCTTTGAGTCGGGCCATGCCTATGGGAAGGCATTGCGGACGGTGAAGTCCTGCGTGGGCAGCACCTGGTGCCGGTTTGGCGTGCAGGATTCTACTAGCTTGGCGATTGAGATAGAGCTGCGCTATCGGGGGTTGCGATCGCCCCACAAGCTCAAGTCAGCGGTGTCGGGCTGTACAAGAGAATGTGCCGAGGCCCAAGGTAAAGACTTCGGTATTATCGCCACGGAGAATGGCTGGAACTTGTACGTGTGTGGCAATGGGGGCATGAAGCCACAGCATGCGATTTTGCTGGCGGCAGATATTGATAAAGAGACCCTGATTAAATATATTGACCGGTTCTTGGTGTTCTACATTCGCACTGCCGATAAGCTAGAGCGCACCTCCACTTGGTTTAACAAGTTAGAAGGTGGGCTGGACTATCTCAAGCAGGTGATTATTGAGGATTCGTTAGGCATTGCTGATGAGTTAGAAGCTCAGATGCACTACCACGTAAATACCTATCAGTGTGAGTGGAAAACAACCATTGAGACGCCCAAGAAGGCGCAGCGGTTTAGCCACTTTGTGAATGCAGATAATGCCGATCCGTCGCTGGCCTATGTGCAAGAGCGGGGGCAAAAGCGGCCTGCGACTGAGGCAGAAAAGGTGGTGCTAAATCAGAGTCAGGATGCGTTGATTACGCCTGCGCATTAGCGTTTTCTCCCTGGGGCCTGTTCACTGGAGCCTGCTCACTGGGTCATGTGTGGGTGGCTGACTTATTGCTAGTTCAGTGCTGCCGTAGAGACTGTTGTTTTAACTTTTTTGTCCTTTTAGCTTTTTGAACAGTATGGAAAGTCCAATGGTGAAGTCCCCATCAACGACGGTGGCTGATTCGGTGAACTGGGTGACGGTGTGTGCGTTGGATGCGATCGCGCCCAACACGGGTGTCAATGCCCTCATCGATACAGAGCAGGTAGCCATATTTCGCATCGGCTCAACGGATGAAGTCTACGCTGTGGGTAACTTTGACCCATTTAGTAAGGCGTTTGTGATGTCACGGGGGATTGTGGGCGATCGCAAAGGCGTATTAAAGGTCGCATCACCCATTTACAAACAAAATTTCAACCTAAAGACCGGGGTTTGCCTAGATGATGAGACAGTCACGATTCCGGTGTATCCGTCACGAGTTATGAATGCTCAGGTTCAAATAGGCGTTAACCCTTGAACCTTGTTGCCCTAGAGTTTCTATACTGTCTTCTCTCTATAATGTCCTCTAATGGATAGATGGACTAATGGATAGATAGGCAACAAACTCTAGGGAGTGAGACGATCTCGCCTAAGGTGAGTCATCCTGTCAAGTGATTGATCAGACTCTGCAACGCCGGTTTAACCTTTGCAGGGGAGGTTCTGTGTAACCGGAGCTTGTTGCAGTGATTGAACAGCAGAAATGGTTCCAATTCTTTGCGCAAAGCAAGCAAAAACGCATCGATTTTCAAAACTGTGGGTTCTAACGCAAGATGATGAATATGTAGCCGTGACTCAGTCCTCTCGGTTTTGCAGTCCATCCGAGCGACCAGCTTCCCATCCCACAGAATGGGTAAAGAGAAGTAGCCGTACCGGCGTTTGGCCTTGGGAACATAGCACTCAATGAGATAGTCAAATCCGAACAGTGCTTCCATGCGCTTGCGCTGAATGACGAGATTGTCGAATGGTGAGAGGATTTTCAGTTTGCTGCGAGCCAACGGTTTACTGAGCAGATCTAGTGAGGCTGGCAATGCATAGTAGGGCTGATCGGCGACATTAACCTGTTGCAACACTCCAGTGGCTGCCATCTCTTTTAAGGTCGCAGCTACCAGTGGCTTTATGCCCTTTCTCAAATAGGCGATTTCGGTAGCCTGCCCTAACCCGTTGGCGCGTAAATATTGCATAATCAGGAATCTGGCATACTCTTCTGGCGTAGGCAAGGTGGTGTCGGTCCCTTTTGGCAATACCCGCTTGGTGAGATCATAAACCTTTTGAAAATTGACACGGCACGGCACCATCAGATCTCCCTGCATAAACAGATATTCCAGGGCGTGTTTGGCGGGCTTGGTTTGCCATTCACCCAGCTTTTTGCCGGTATGCTTAAAGTCTTTGGCCATCAAAGGGCCTTCGGTGGCAATACGACTGAGCACCCTTTTCATCATGGTCTCCTCGCGTTTGTACCAGTGCTTTTGCGCACCACTGGCAAGGGCATGTTTGCGAGGCAGGCTGAACCGGTAGTCACGAAAAGGTAGGTAGGCGGCCGCATGAGACCAGTATTCAAAAACCTGTTTATCACAAAGCAGCTGCTCGAGGTGAGCAGGTTGATAACGAGGATTGCGATTCCACAGGGTATGATGGTGGGCGCGCTGAACAACAGAGAGAGTATCGATTTGGATATAGCCAAGGTGTTCAATCGCTGATAGCGTCGCTGTCATTGCCTGACCGGCTTGCTTCGGCGGCGGTACTCTCTGTGATAGCAGGACCAGTTTTCTGGCTTGTTGACTAGAGAGTGATTGTTTCATAGGCAGTCGCCTCCATTCTCCCGGCTTATTGTAGAGCGGGCCGGGATGATTAAAGCCAAGGCTAATAACCAGCGTGCTATAGCTTGAATATCTATCATTACCTAACCGCTAGTCGCTGTACTTGTTTGCGCCATCCATACTAAGTCACACCCTAGTTCTTATCACCTGTTTTAGTCAGATAGTAGTAAGCACTGTCGTAGACCTTGTCATACCATTTCCAATTTTTTTCCATTGTTTTCTCGCGTATAAATCCTGCTTTTTCTAGGACACGATATGAGGGGATATTGTGCAGTGTGACGCCGGCTTCAATTCGCTCAATATCTGTGTCATGAAACAACCAGCTGATAACTGCAAGTAATGCCTCCGTTATATACCCATGGTTGTGTTCTCTACAATCTAGAAAATATCCGATTCGACAAACGTGACTCTCTACATCGGAGTATTCAGCTTCAAAGCAAACATCAAAGAGTCCGATGGTCTGTCCATGTTTTCGGATGATCCAGACTAAGTTGTTCGGGTCATGGTAACTGGGCTCTAGCCAAGCCTTAACGTCATCAAGACTGCAGGCAACATACTGAAAGTCTTCAATACTCTGTTTTTCTTTAGCAATGTCATAAATGGTGGGTACATCCACTAATTTCAACGGTTCGAGTGTAAGTCTTTTGGTTTCCAGTTTTGTGGCTATAGTCATACGCTTACACCTACTGAGCTTTTGGGGCCTTTTACGATAAATTTCTCTGGTCAGAAAAACTGGCACTTTCCGACCGTTCTTTTGTAACTTGTGGGAGTACGCGTAAGTCTTCTGCAGGCGAAAGACTGATGCAAATTGTCTCTAGCGCGATCACCCGTTCCTCCAGCGCTTTCACAGCCTGAGCCGAACGAAGCTCCGCTTGCCGATGTGGCGCAGAAGCTCGCCAGACTGACGCTGTGCCACCGGCGGCGCCCAGCATTACTAGCAGCGGCAAAATAACGCCACTGTTGGTAATCGCCACTAAAGGGATACAGATCGCTAACATCCCGGTTGCGAAACTCCAAATAGCAACGGTTGCTCGAACTTTTGGATTTCTTTCAGTCGATTTGCGATCCATTTGGTGTCCTCCAGCATATGGCTATTCCTACTGTAGTCAATTCTGTGGAATCTGTGACTTTAATAGGAACAAGTTAAAGCAGGGCTTTTTACAAGAGATTTCTGAGATGGCATCGTCTTTAGCATGTATCAGCGAACTCCCGATCAGAGCGATCGCATGCTCCACACTGGCTGCGACATCAAGTGCATTTCACGTTCATGTTCGTTTGTGCTGGTTAATTTGGAGGTAACCTAACGGCTTAAATCAGCGATGGCAATGACTTTGAACTTTTCAATAGTGGCTCTCGATTGACCGCTGCATTTGAATAGTAGGCTTCATGTCTTCCTAATATGGGGCACCAGGTGCAGCATGTAATCTCGTTTTCCAATGGGTACACCAGCCATGCGAAGAATGTCATAGGCCGTGACCAGATGAAAGTAGAAGTTAGGCATTAGAAACTCATTGACGTAGGCGCTACCCGGCAGCTCAATGTAAAGCCCCTGACCTAAGTCAATGCGCGCAACCTCATCTAGTTTTGCCTCTTCAACGTTAATACTTGAAAGAAGGCCCTTGGTATTTGCGATATGTTCGTATGCGTGGGCAAGGGATATGACGTCTGGATCTAAGTTATCCATTGGTTTGCCGTCACACCACAGCGCAAAGTTGCGTGGTTGATTACAGGTGAAAGCGATTTGTGTGCCAAAGGGCAACATATCAGCCGCAATGCGCTTCTGAAGGAACAACTCACTACCCTTGAAATGAGTCTGAGCCGACTTTAAGAGGTGCTCAAGCGTGGTTAGGCGACTTTGGAAGAGGGCTTTGATTGACTCTGTATTCTGACTTTGCATTGTATGAAACCTTAAGACTTAAATTCTTGGAGTTTACCTGTGTCTAGGAGAGGTTTCAGTCTAGCGCCACCTTTAGCCGACCGCATGCAGCGAATGAACGAAGCGAAGTCGCAGACTACTGGTCGACCGCAAGGTATTGTTAGGTCTCTTTTCTAGCAATGTACTGAATGACTGATGCCATGCCTGTATGCCCCTTTCCCTCGCTAACCTCACGTTCTATTTCTCTAGCTAGGATAGGCTGGAGACCTGGAAGTTCTTGACGAAGTTTTGCAACAGTCATGAGCCTATCAATGTCTTTTGGGCCGCCCGTACTCTTAGCCAACTGATTTTCAGAGTAGGCCTCAAGCAGAAAGATGCCATCTGGTTTAAGCGCTTTTTCGATAAGTGGATACAGCTTGTGGCGAATGGCGCTGGGTAAGTGAGCGAAAATAGATACTATGGACCCAAAATGATTGTTTTTGGGTTGGAACTTGGCTAGATCAACCACTTCCGTTTCAATCACCACACCGCGAGACTTGGCTAGTGATTTTGCTTTTTCTAAACCGATTTCTGAGCAATCTACGCCGAGCACGCTTAAGCCGCGAGTTGCCAAGAAAACAGCATTGCGACCCTCGCCCTCAGATAATGAGAGGACCGGCCCACGAAGTAAATCTGCGTTTTTGGCCAAAAAAGAGTTCGCTTCTGTACCGTAAAGATATTCATCGGTGGTGTACCGTTCATCCCAGAACTTTTGGTCGTACATCGCTTCTACCTTCATGTATAACTTTTAACCATCGGGGAATTGCCAGCAGGCGATCGCCTCTATATTTTGACTGCCACAGTGATGACAGGCTTCCTTCCTAGAAGCCACCCATTCTTCATCACACTGGCGACAATGACAAAACACGTTAACACGATTGGCCTCAGCAAAACGTCGCCGCCATTCTGCCAATTCTTCAGGGCTTAATTGCTGAGGCCAATCGTTCTTTTCAGTCATTAGCGCTGTCCTCTCTTTTGGCTTCATAATAATTGTTTTTTCCGTTAGCTTCGTAACGTCTTATTACTTGAAATCCTGATTGTGCTAGAGAACTTTCATAGGCATCCTGACCGAGGAATATGCAGGTTTTTTATCGAGTGATTTTGTCTTATGTCTTTTCTTTTTTTGAACAGGCTTACGGCCTGCCGTTATTGGCTTGTCGGTGTTGTGTCGATCCTGTTGTGTTGCGCCTCCAGAGTAGTGGTGAATAGTTTGAAGTCAAATTACAGGGTACTGAGGGCTCTAATTTATCAAAACTTATTGAGATAGACGCTAACAGCCTGGGTGAAAAGGTCACGCGGTGAGATGATAGCTCCCTCTAGTCATGAAAACACCCATGCAACACTCTAAACTGCTCACCGCAGTCGCTGCTAAATTGATTCGCGGATATCAAAAATATCTTTCTCCCCATAAGGGATATCACTGCGCTCACCGTGTATTACATGGTGGTGATAGCTGCTCACAATATATCAAAACCCAAATAGAGAACGTTGGCCTTGTGAAGGCCACACCTTTAGCCCTTACAAGATTTCAAGCCTGTAAGCACTCAAGCATTGCCTTAAAAAGGCGAGCTAATTTTTTCGCGGGCACATCTGGGATGCCGTTGCCTAAGAATGCTGAGGATTTTTTTGATTGCTTTGGTGACTGCTTTGATGGCGTAGAAATCGCAGCTTGCTGCTGTGAATTAGGTAGCGAAGCGGAAAAACGAAATCGGGAGCGGTAAGCCACTAATTACGGTGTCACGGCTTTATTTATCGACAGAACTCTATCGTGACTTCACTGTAAAAAATGGTGGCTCGATGCAGCAATCAGTGCCACATGAGCCAAGCATTTGAGTTCAATCTTTTAACTATCATCTGCTCCGGCAAGGATTTTCTGTTTTTACTTTCTTTTTTTACTTAAGCGACCAGGAAATGGGCTCGATGCCATTTTGTTGTAAATATGCATTGGCTTGTGAAAAATGCCGGTTACCAAAGAACCCACGGTGCGCAGAGAGGGGTGAAGGGTGAGGTGAGTATGAGATGTCGGCTGCGATCTAGGAACTTTCCTTTCTGTTTCGCGTAGCTGCCCCAAAGCAGAAAAACAAGATTATTTCGTTGTTGATTTAAGGCGCTAATAATGGCATCTGTAAATTGCTCCCAGCCTCTTCCTTTATGAGAGGCTGCTTTATGTTGTTCTACCGTTAGCACGCTGTTGAGAAGTAACACGCCCTGCTCTGCCCAGCTTTGTAGGCAGCCATGTGCGGGGGGTGGGGTGCCTAAGTCTTGTTCAATTTCTTTAAAGATATTGATTAGAGAAGGTGGCGGGGCAACGCCTTCCGGGACAGAAAAACTTAGGCCGTGGGCCTGCCCTGGGCCGTGATAAGGGTCTTGCCCAAGAATCACGACTTTGACTTGGTTAAAGGGTGTGCTGTTCATGGCATTGAAAATCAGTGAGCCACGGGGATAAATAATTTTGCCAGCAGCCTTTTCGGCTTTTAAAAATTGTTTTAGTGTTTGCATATGGGGAGCGGCAAACACCTCTTCTAAAACCGCTTTCCAGCTGGGCTCTAGTTTAATGGTGCTGCTAGAAGGGGGTGTGGCTTCTGTAGTCATAAGAGGGGCTGTATTGAATTAGCGGAGCAACGCGCACTGAGCAACGCGCACTGAGCCTTTGAGGTACTGATGGCTCATGACCTCACTGTAGAGGTTAAGGGCGCTGCTTGGGTAATACTGTAGTCCGTTAAATGGCCAGTCCGCTAAATGGCCAGTCCGTTAAATGGCCAGTTCGCTAAATGGCCATGATGATCCACAATGGGCCGCTAGGCGTAACTACATGCAACGTAGAAGCTTTGGCTATTATCGGCTGATTAATGAAGGCAAACGCTGCAAACACTAGGGTAGAGAGCCAAAAGGGTAGAGAGCCAAAAGGGTAGAGAGCCAAAAGGGTAGAGAGCCAAATTAGAGCATCGCCGCAGACGCGCTTTCAGATACGGGATGGGCCTTTGCGATCGCCTTTGAGGCACATTCCACCTTTGAGGCACATTCCGCAATGACTCAAATCCTTGCTGAAACTGGGGTCATTCTATTAAAATCGGCGATATGCCTTAGTTGGTAATAAGCCCCCATCTACCTGCCGAAGCCCCCCAATGCATCACTGGAAACGTCTCACGCTCTCTGGGTTAGGGATACTCATTTCGAGTGCCTTGTTCCCCTCTTTTGAACCTATCTCCACAGCCAAACAATCTGCACTGCGCCCCACCAGCGATCAAAAGCCACAGATCGTGAGCTACGTACTCAAAGATTTAGAGTCTATTGAAACTCAGGCTATGAGTCGTACAGCAGCCCTCCGTTCACATCCCTGGAATGCAGCTGAGTTCGACGGAGACAAATTTGATAGAGAATGGCGTAATGTGGGTGCGCTTTGGCAAGAGGCTGCTGCTGAGGCCGTAAAGTTTTCACCCACAGACGCTGAGCCTACTCAACGCAACGATACTCTGGCTCTCAATCAAATTGGGACCTTGGTCTCGACCAAGTTACAGCCGCTACACTACGAGTATCTCAACCGGCAAGACCTTACCGCAGCGATGCATGCTTACCATAAATCTATATTGCTTGCCGAACAGCCTGATGCCGGTAGCGCAGAGCAATGCGATATAGACGCTACCTTTGCCGATTCCCCCGAGCAGTGGGCGGAAATTGTCGCGCTTCGAAAAGACTCCGTTCAGTATTTAGAGGCGGTTTCGCAGCACGTTAGTTTTTATCCTGATCAGGTCGTACCCTTAAAGAGCCACTATGAGGAGAAACTCCGGTTAGCATCCCGCTTTTATCATCATAGCCCTTGGTATTACGCGATTCAAAAAGCAGTGTGTGCAACCCAATGGGCAGAACAAGCCAAGCAGAACGGGGAAAAAGCGAGTTGGGCAAAATCTGCTGCACTGTGGGAAAAAGGCGTGGAGCTATTAGAGAATGCGCCTGAGAGCATCCCTTATCAAGTGCCTAGTAAGATCCGAGATGACTACAAAGCCGCTCAAAATAATCTTGAGCTTTGGAAAAAGAACCTCAAAGATGCTGAGGCGAGAGCCAAAGGTCAGCGTTAGTAAGAGATCGCCTAATAGTAATCGTATAGTAACCGTCGCCTGCTTCAACCGGCTATGAGGCGGCGACCTCTAGCGCATCAGCGGTCTGTGATGTTTTGATCTTCAGCCAGTCTAGTGGTTCTCGTAGCACTAAAAATGAAACTCCAATATCACCGTAGAACCCGTCAAAATTCAGTCCATCTTCTGTTTCTACGACGTCACTTTTCTGGCCAAATAAGCGCTGCATGCGAAACTGGTGATAGTTTTTAACCAAGCTGCCAAGGGACACAAACTGAGCGCATTGAGCGGAATAGATTTCGGCATCTAGCTGAGGCAATAAGTACCACGGACAATACATCACATGGTGGTGGGCGTTGTGATAGCCAAAGTTTAGAAACAACAGATTCACCCAGCGGGAGTTGCCGACGACTAAATTTGAATAGGTGTTGCGCTCTTCGTATTCAGGGCTGTACTTAGGCATGGGCTGGCCTAGCTGAACGACGTTATAGGTGTGTTGAAAACAATCCATAAAGCGCAGAATATTGATAAAGCAGACATAGGCGACAAAATATAAGAGAACGGCCTTCCACGAATACACCGCTAACGCAGCAAATAGAGCCCCCCTAACAAACAATAATCTGCCGTTTCGCCAGCGGTCTGATGTTCGGTTTTTGCTTAAGAACGGAGAGAGCGCGCAGAACCAACGAAGGATGAAGTTAATTGCTGGGAAGTAGAGCCATTCTAAGGTTTCGATGATTTTAAGTAGCCAGGCGGGAAGCGATCGCAAAAAATCACTCATTGAAAAAGAAGAAAAATCAGTTCGGTTCTTATGATGGGCCAGGTGATAGCGAGCCAAAGGCCGATAGCGACAGTAGCAAGAGCCGGTCAAGAACAACAAAATCTGCGCACCTAACGCATTCCACCGTAGGCTTCGGTAAATAGAGCCATGCATAAACTCATGGACAAAGTAGGCAGCCCACACCAGAGTATGGGTTAACAGGGCAACGCCGAAAATATTGAACAGCCAAGCGCGATCGCTCCCAGAAATGCCCAGACAAACAATAGAAAACCCATAACCTACGACACTATAGGCCAGCGCCAATCCATTGAGCCAGTAGCGTGGCTGATTGATTTTGTCATTGAGGTCAGCAGAAACAGTGATCATGGCAGATGTGATAGATAACGAACGTTGGTCTGGCCGTTTCCTCTGGCCGTTTTTCTACTGTATTTGTAGCAAATAAAACAATCATCGTTTGCTAAGTTGACTACGGTTAGAAAGGCTGGTCAAAAAAGCAGTGGGATGTATTGATGACGTATTCTTGGTCCAAAGGTACGGTTTGCGCCGCCGCCCTAAGTTTTGATGTTGACGGTGAATCCAGCATCTTAGCGATTGATCCAAAGTATGCAAAGCGACTATCGGCGCTGTCTTGGGCGCGGTATGGTCCCAAAGTTGGCGTCCCTCGCATTTTAGACATGCTCAAAAAAAAAGGTGTAAAAGCTAGCTTTTTTGTGCCAGGATACACCGCAGAGCTTTATCCTGCGCTGATTAAACGCATCTATGAGGAAGGCCACGAAGTGGGTGTACATGGCTATATTCACAAAAAACCTTCGGATCTTAGCGACCTTGACGAAGAGGCGGCTTTGGTAAAAACTTGCCAAATCTTAAAAGAGATTACCGGTGAAAAGCCCACGGGCTATCGTTCACCCTGGTGGGATATGAAAACCAGCACGCCAGCGCTTTTGGCCCGTCACGGCATGCGCTACGATTCTTCGCTGATGGATGACGATGCACCCTACACCCTCACCACTGAAAACGGCAGCTTGGTAGAACTCCCCCTTCACTGGACCAATGATGACTGGGAGCAGTTTGCCTTTACGGTGGATCCGCCGACGGGCAGTGGTGTGATTGAGACCTGCGAGAAAGCATTTCAGCTGTGGAAAGAAGAGTTTGAAGGGATGTATCACTATGGCAGAGCCTTTGTCCTGACCATGCACCCAGAAGTGATTGGCCGTCCGGCAAGACTTATGATGTTAGAGCGGCTAATTGACCATATGCAGTCGTTTGAAGGCGTATGGCTGACTACCTGTGGAGAGATCGCAAATCACCATATCGCGACACAAGCCGTAGCTCTACACAGTTAGATGTTTCTGCTGCGAATAGAGAAATCTGCTGCTGAGACCTTCGCAGTTGTCGTACTTCAACCATATAAACGGGTGCATCCCTCCTGTGCAAGTTGCCGTAGGCCCTCATCCTAACTCCCTCTCCCAAGAGGCTCCCGTGTATACACAAATACGAGAGACTTTGAAATCGGCTGATCGCACAGGTTAAAGACCCACCCCGTCGCTACGCGCCACCCCTCCAGAGGGGATTTTTCCTGGCTGTGAGGCTTTCAAAGATCGAAGCAGACCCTTTTTAACACCATCGACTGAAGTAGCTCCCCTCTGGAGGGGTGCCCAAAGGGCGGGGTGGGTCGGCAACGTGTGCGATCAGCCAACGTCTCATAGTTATGTATACACGGTAGCCCAACAGGAGAGGGCCTTTGAAGCCAACTCCCTTCCGAAGCTGGAAACTTTGTGGGGTGCTTTTACACGGATTGGAAAGAGTTTGCCTTGGGGTTCGCAGATACTGTTGTTAACTCAAGCCACTGAGTTGACAAACCAGTACCGGCGATGAAACCCATGAAACCTTCAAGATTTGACCGTGTCTTAGCGAATGCCTTGCGAAGCGATTTTCTCTTTATCCTTAGTAAACTGTGCGCCATAGTGCTGCATAAGGCCGCATTATTGGCCGCTCAAGTGAGTCTGAAAACAAAACAGGGGCGTCTCTTTAAGCGGATAGCCAAACGACTAAAGTTCTCCAGTACAGCCTGCGCGCTGGCGGGCGGCATTGTGTTGGCTTCCAATACGCCTACCAGCCGTTTTGGATTTCTGCTTTTGGCGTTGAGTTCAGGGCAGCTCCTGTTGGCAAGTGCGGCCGATAGCGATCGCGCTATGACGCTCTATGCGGCTTCTCTTTTTATTTTTGTCGATTGTCTGGGCGTTTACCGTTGGCTCTTGCACTAGGACATGCTTGACCTATTGAGTGACTGTCTGCTTACTAGTCAGAAAAGCAGCTAGTCCCTATCCGATAAAAAAGTGTTGGATAGAAAAGTGCTGGATAGAAAAGTGCTGGATAGAAAAGTCTGTCATCAGAAAGGACCTTCCAAACTTGGAAAAACCGCTTGCTGAAACGACTGTTTTTGGAAACGCACCTCGCATCGCTCAAGCAACAATATAAGCAGTGTTGAAGTTATAGAAATTGGCTGACCGCATTTCTTCTAAGAGAACCGATGCCAACGGCGAGCTTCATATCACTGAAGTCCCCCGATTTATAAGTTATTGGAAATACAGTTATGAATACTCCTCAAAACCAGCCGGCGCTTCCAATCCTCGGCCCCAATACCGCGCATCTTAGTGAAACCTACCTTCAGCTAGAGGGGTTTACCAACGCGCCACTGACAACTCACACAGACGCTGCCGACTTAGCGCATATCGTCAATGATGCTGTTGCCAGCACTGATTCACTCTCGGACAATCCATGGCAAGAAGCCTTCGTGACCTTTGGTGTAATTTTCACCGTGCTCGTGACTAGCAGTATGGTCTTAGGGTTTGGTGCTAGCAAAATAACAGAAGGTCTTCAACAGGCTTCTCACCATATCAATCAGCAGGCACTAGGCGAAGTTGGAATGCCTACTAGCTGGCGCTTCTAACTGCGATGCGAAAACGTTATTGAGAAAATGCGGACTTGTGGTCTTTGGCCCAGTCTAAAAATGGAGTTGCACTTTGGCCGGTAATCAGTTGAATATTGTTGTTGGTATCGGCGTATTCGCCAGTGGCAAACGCAGCGTATAGCTCGGCGATCGCCTTAGCTGTCCACTTGGGCATTCCAGACTCCATCATGCCTTGCAAAGCTGCCTCATTAGGGACCGGCACATAGGTTAACGCCTTACCAATTACGCTACCTAGCTGCTGCGCTACCTCATAATACGAGAGTCCTTCTGGGCCCGTTAGCTCATAAATTTTGCCCTGATGCGCTGTGTCGGTAAAGACTTGAACAGCAACTTCGGTCAAATCACGAACATCGACCAGTGACTGCTTCGTCTCACCAAAAGGCAAGTAAAACTGTCCGATTTCTCGAATAGACTCTGCCGACCAAAGCATATTTTGATAGAACGAGTTTGGTCGTAGGATGGTGTACGGCAAACCCGATTCGATTAGCGCATTATCGCTTTTGGTATGCTGCTGCTGAATGACCGATTGCGCACCCTCACCCGCGCCCAACGCAGAGAATTTGACAATGTGGGCACCGGTTGTCTTCTTCGCGGCGTCAAAAAAATTCTGAAAAAGTTCAACGGTGTTGGGCACCATAGCCGTCGCAATAAATGCGCGGCTGACGTTTTCAAAAGCCGATTCTACAGAGGCTGGGTTGTTGAGATCGCCCTCAAATAGTTGAACGTTGGGTTGGGCTAACGCTTGAGCTGATTGACTATTGCGTACCAACGCGCGCACAAAATAGCCAGCAGAGGCTAACCGAGCAGTGAGCATCCGTCCATTGGTGCCGGTTGCACCTGCAATCAAAATTGGGCTGTTATCAATCATTGTTTACTTCTATGGTTATTACAGCTGGGGTCAAACGCTATTTCTTGCAAACTCGCCTTTCATGTAGCTTCTGTTGAGCTGCTCAAGATAGCGCTCAGACAAAGCTAAAACGAAGTGCAAAAAGCCTGAAAAAGCAGACGCTTCTCATTGTGATCAAAAAGCTATATTCTTGCCATGGATGTTTTGTATAAATATCATTCACGCAATGAATCTTTCTGGCTGGGATCTCAATTTATTGGTGGTGTTTGATGCGCTGATAACCGAGCAGCACCTTACCAGGGCCAGTGAGCGCGTGGGACTGAGCCAACCTGCCACCAGTAATGCGCTGGCTCGGTTGAGAAAACTAACCCAAGATGAGCTATTTGTTCGCACGAAGGGCAGGTTTCAGCCAACGCCGGTTGCGATCGCATTGGCTCAACAAATTCAGCCCGCCCTTCAGCAGATTGATACCGCACTGGTGCAAACAAAACCGTTTGATCCGGCAACGAGCGATCACATTTTTTCGCTTGGGATGAGTGACTACACTGCCTTTTTGATTTTGCCAGAGCTGCTCAAAACCCTTAAATCCTTAGCACCCAAAATAGCGGTTCAGGTTAGAACCGGTGAACGGGACAGACTTTTGAAGCTGCTAGATGAGGGCAAAGTCGATGTGCTGTGTGGGGTGTTTCCTGAAAATATTCCATGGCATCAGTCACAAAAGCTATTTGAGGAGACTTTTGTCTGCGTTTGCCGTCAAGATCATCCGCAGATTGGCAGCGAAATTTCGCTGTTGCAATACAGTGAAGCGGAGCACCTATTAGTCTCTGTGGCTGGCGATCGCTCAGGCAGAATTGATCGTATTTTGCAGCAGCAAGGCCTATCGCGTCATGTTTCTGTGGCGGTTCCCCACTTTTTAGTTGCGCCGTTTATTCTCGCGCAAACAGATTTAATCGCGATGCTCGCCAAGCGAGTCGCTGAAAGATTTGCGCAAAGGCAGGCGCTCAAGCTCCTGCCGTCTCCTGTTGCCCTAACCGGCTTTTCGGTAGTGATGCGATGGCACCAAAGCAGTCAAACTCATGCGGATCAAGTCTGGCTGCGTTCTCAAATTGAGGCTATCAGTCGAACATTAAGTGTTTAATGCAACTCTCTTAAAACGCAAACAATCGACTTTACTGTTCTACAGAACCTGAGTCCTTGTCGCGACTTGACCTATCGGACTTAGTTGAGGTGACCTCACTGAAGAAAAAACCAGTCACGGCTGCTGCAAACGGAGTTAGGAAAGAATATAAAGTTTTTGCGGTGCTTTCAACAGAAGCAATTGACTTTTCAAAATTATCAACTTCTTCTTTGCTTTGTTCTCCAGGCTTTACTTGCGATAGTTTGTGGCTCAAGTCCACAACGGTAAACATATGAGAGCCTATTACCGTGGCTGTTCCAATCCACAAAATCACTGCCAACAGCCCAGAGGTTAAGACACGAATAGAGGATGAAGTTGACATAGACAATGAGTTTACAGAAGAGGATTGGGATAAATTAGGATCGCTCATAAAATAACAATGCCAATACAACGACATTAAAAAAATACTTTTTGCTGGGATTTTTCTCAACGCTAAGGCTCAAGCGCACCAGCCATTTCAGGACAGAGCCTGTTGCAAATGTCGCTAATTGCTACGATTTCCTTCGTTTTATGAAAACCCCGATTCCTTTAGGTCTTTTCTTGCATACCGGTTGCTTCCTGGCCTCGTTTTCTTATAGGCCCAGCACTGTCTTGCTTCTACCAGCGATTTATTGGGATTGTCTTTCATAAAGTCTCTAACGTACTGGTTGTATTCATTGCTAGGTGGTATTTCCGATTGATACTGACCGCTCTTTTTCTCTGCTTTTAGCTGATGCCATTTTTCAACAGCCTGCTTCAAGGTTTTACCTTCATTCTCCTTCATCCATTTCATCAACGGAATCGAAAATCGGAATGACGGCCCGACTTGGCTCACCATGAACCGCCTTACATTTTGCGTGTTTTTATAACTATCCGTAATTTTTGTCTCTAAGCTTAATTTTTCAGCGTGCCAATCGAATTTTGAGTTTGCCTTCTTCAACTTCTTTGTTGACTGAGTCTCCCTGATCCCGTTTTTTAAAAACTGTCTTATTCGATTCGCAACCGCTAATTTGTTGCCAGTGACTCGCAGACCGTTCTCTTTGCAATAAGTCATTAGCTCTTCCTTGAGCCAGTACCACCTGTCAAATTCATCAACGCTCTTTATATTTGATAATTCTGGCCTTTTCATAAGGGAACTGATGGGATGAGCTTTATAGCCATACTAATTGACGTACTAATCGATCTACTTAATTGAATAGTGCTGATGTCGATAGTGAAGAGAAAACCGCAAGAGATGCCTGGTGCAGGTTAATAATCCGCAGATGCCTACGCCTAATAATTGTGTGTGTAGCACCGAGCTGATTTTCCCTTTTGCGGATGATTTAATAATTGCTTAATGCATACAATAGTTATGTAATTAGAAATTGCATGTACTATGTTAAGCATAAATATGTTTGAGCTACTCTTTCGAACCACTCTTTCGAACCGCCCCTTTCAGCCGCCGCTGAGCTTTCATAGGCGTTGAGTTTGCGTAGGCTAATTCACTCGCAAGGGATTAGTCATCTATAAAACCCACCTCATAAAACCCCTGGAAACTAATGACTCGGAAGTTTATTGTCAATGTTGTTACGGGGCAAGGTGGTGGTGGTCACTACGCGACCTACCATGCCTTGCGTGCGATCGCAGCGCAGCAAAATCTTCCCTGGGAATTTCAGGTGACAGATATGGATGAGATCATTACCGGTCTTTCAGCGTCTGGCGAGGTGAAAAATGCCTACGAAATGTTTGGCTTCTCGGGCCATGACCTTTACAACTTGATGGTAAAAGGGGGGTGGACGTGGCTATGGCCGCTAAAAATGCGGCTAAACAAGCTGTTGGTTAGGCTCAACTACAACGTTGGTGTTAAAAAATTTACAGCGCACTGGCAACAGCAGCAGCCTGACTTAGTGGTTTCTGTGATGCCGCTATATAACAAAGGGCTGTGGGAGAGCTTACAGCAGGCTAAGCCCAAAACTCCCTACGTGACAGTGCTGACAGATTTTGCAGATTGCCCGCCTGATTTTTGGTTCGATACGGATGCAGTCAACACGTTAGTGTGCGGGACGCAGCGGGCCGTGGATCAGGCGCGATCGCTCGGTATTTCAGAGGACCGCATTGTTCAAAGTTCTGGGCTAGTGGTCCATCCCACTTTTTACGAAAAAAGAGCACTCTCAAAGAAGCAGACCAATGAACAGAAGTCGCTCGAACGGCAGCGATTAGGACTGTTGCCAGCTGTGCCCACGGGCTTGGTCACTTTTGGAGGAAATGGTTCGGATACGATGCTGACAATTGCCGATAAGCTCGCGGCGTTAGGGAGAGACATTCAGCTGATATTCATGTGCGGGCGCAACCAGGCTCTAGCAGACGAGTTAAACAACTATCAGGGGACGCAAAAGAGACTTGTCGTAGGCTTTACGGACCATATGGCGAGCTACATGAGCTTGAGCGATTTTATGATTGGAAAACCCGGCAACGTTAGCATTAGCGAGGCGGTGGTCATGAAGCTGCCCATTATCACACAGTGCAGCGCAACTACAATGAGCCAAGAGCGCTACTGCGCCGAATGGGTCATGCAAAAAGAGATTGGGTTAGTCGTTCGCTCCTTTAAAGGCATTGATCAAGCTGTCGGTCGTTTGCTCAGTCCCGGCATGCTAGCTCAGTATCAGCGCAACCTAGAAGGCATTCACAATCAAGCCGGGTTCGAGGTCATCGATTTGTTGAATCGCTTGCTAACGATGTCGGGCCTTGATAAGGCAGATGCTCAAGGTAAGGCAGATACTCAAACAGCAGCGGCGATTTCGATGGAGGAGGTTCGTCCATGAGGCCGCTAATGCTTAGTCTGAACATGAAAGAAGAAAACGCCAGGAATCAGATTGAAGACAAGCTGGCGGCGCTAATCAGTACGCTACCCGCTAATAATTTAGCGGTGTTTGGGGGCAAGCCCGTCAGAGAGCGCCCATATCCTAGCTGGCCAGTGAATGATGCGCGAGACGTTGCGATCGTGGCTGATGTTGTTCGATCGGGTCGGTGGGGAGGGGCCCCCTATCCCGGACCCTACACCGCTACTTTTGCCAGCCAGTTTGCACAGATGCAGGCGCAGCGATCGCGAACAGCCGTGCTCGCTGCTAACGGTAGCGTCACCATGGAAGTCGCCTTGCGAGCGGCCAACATCGGCTGGCAAGACGAAGTGATTGTCCCCGCTTACACGTTTCAAGCAACTGCGGCTGCCCCGATGGCCGCTGGTGCTATTCCAGTCATTGTAGATGTTGATCCGCACACGTACTGCATCAGCCCGGCTGCCATTGAAGCCGCTATTACCCCTCAAACGCGGGCCATTATTCCTGTTCACTTAGGCGCGCAGATGGCAGATATGGACGCGATTATGGCGATCGCACAGCGTCATAACCTGATTGTGATTGAAGATTGTGCTCATGCCGTAGGTGCGCAGTGGCGTGAGCAAGGCGCGGGCACCTTTGGTCACTTTGGCTCCTTTAGCTTGCAGTCCAACAAAACGCTGACGACTGGAGAAGGGGGTGTTTTGTTGTGCCGCACCACAGAACTTGCCAAAAAGGCAATTAGTATCCTGGACTGTGGGCGATGGCCCCAGCAGGAGCTGGAAGAACACACAGAAGAGAGTACGGAAAGTAATAGAGAAAAGAACGGAGAACACGCTAACTCAGCCAGCTCTGTCACCCACATTTTAGAGACTTTTACCCGCTTTGGCAGTCAAGCGCCTGCTTTCTCGATGGGGATGAACTACCGCATGAGTGAACTTCAAGCCGCTTTGGGCATCGTGGCGTTAGAGCGGTTTGAACAACAGGTTTCTGATCGTATAGCCATGCTGGACTACCTGGAAGAACAGCTGTGTGACATCCCTGGTGTAAGACTGCTAAACAATGACCCTCGACAGACCAAGCGATCTTTCTATCGGTATATTTTTGCCCTAGAGCCTGAGATCTTTGGAGCCACGCACGAAGAGGTGTGTTTGGCCTTGCACGCGGAAGGCATTCCTTGTAGCACCGGATATCCGGCCATTCACCGCTGCGCGCTCTTTCAGCCCAAACAATCCAAACTACCGGTTCCCAGCGCTTTCCCTGAACGGTTTGATTTTGAGTCACTGCACTTGCCAGAAGCTGAGCGGGCCTGTCAGCTTGACGCGGTTTGGTTAGACGAATCTGTATTTCGGGCGGGGAAAGAGGGTGTAGACAATGCGATCGCAGCGCTGAAAAAAGTACAGCAAAATGCTGCTATTTTAAGTGCCGCAAAAACAGCTTTTTTAGAGATGCTTGAGAAATAGAACGTTATGGCTTCCTCATATACTGCTAATTCTTCACCGACCAAGGGTTCGCTAGTGAGCAGCGCCTTAGTTGAATCAAACCCAGCTGTCTCTACCGCGCTTCAGGTTAAAGTCCTGGTGTTGCGGGGCGGTGGCGGTCACTATTCCACCTATCTCGCTCTAAAAGCCTCCTTTGCAGCGCATCATCCTCATTGGCAGTTAGCGCCTGTTTTTGTAGATAGCTTAGGCGTGGCTCAGTCAGATCCAACGGGTGAAACAACACTGGCTGAAAGCCTCTCTCGGGCAATAGGCACCCGATCAGATAAGTTTTACGATTTTATTCTAAAAAACGGCTTTGGCTGGGTTCATCTGTTTACCCTGCATTTACACAAGCTAATTACCTGGCTAAAACACTCCATCGATGTGGCGCTGCTGGTACAGCGGTGGCAACAACAGCCGCCAGATTTGGTCCTTTCTGTCGTGCCCTTTCATAACCGGGCACTGGCCGAGAGTTTGAAACAGGCAAAGCTTAACGTTCCGGTCGTGACTATTCTCACTGACTTTGCCGATAGTCCACCGGCTTACTGGGCCGCGCCACAAACTCAAAACTATTTGCTGTGCCCCACTCAAAAGGCTGTCGGTCAGGCGATCGCACAAGGCGTTTTGCCGGAGCGCGTTATTAAAACCTCTGGCTTAGTCATTCATCCGCACTTTTACAAGCCACAAGTGCAGAACATCGCGGCGGCAAAAGAACAGCTAGGCTTAGTTGCTAATCGTGTGACCGCGCTGGTTTTCTTTGGGGCAAATGGTTCGGATACGATGCTGAAAATTGCGAACAAACTCGCGCCGTTGGGTGATCGGCTTCAGCTTATTTTCTTGTGCGGCCGCAATCAAAAAGTTGCGACACAGCTCAATCAAATCGTTGATAACTACCAGCAAAAGGAGAACCAGCAAAAGGAGAATCTGCAAAAAGAGAACCCGCAGAAAATAGCCGTCGTTGAATTCACCTCCGAAGTTTCTCACTACATGCACCTGTCAGACTTCTTCATTGGTAAGCCGGGAAATGTAAGCATTAGTGAAGCGGTTGCCATGCAGCTGCCCCTGATTGTTGAGCGAAATCTTTTGACGCTCAATCAGGAGCGCTACGCCGCTGACTGGATTGAAGCGCATCAAATAGGGCTCACGGTTTCGACGTTTCGAGACATTTACAAGGGCGTTAATGACATGATCAAGCCCGATAATTTTGTTCACTATCAGGCGAATCTGAAAAGATTTCAGAACCGAGCCGTTTTTGAAGTGCCGCAGGTGCTTGAAAAGATACTGGATGAGGGCAGCAAGAAGTCAGCAAATGAACAAACTATTGAATTCTCATGTTAAGCATGAATAGACGTCGCCAAACACCTGCCTCAAGCACTCGGCCTTGCTTCACTAGCGCAGTGGGCCTCTATCAGTTCTCGCCTCAGAAAGTTTGCCGCCCTTCAACCGAGCAGGAGATTGTTCAGGCCGTTCAGCAGGCCGCAAAGGAACAGGTCAGAGTACGTGCGATCGGAGCGCTGCATTCAGCCGTACCGCTGCCCGCCACAGAAGGACTTTGTCTAGTCCTAGAGGACTATTGTCAGGTCGTTAAAGTCGAGGGACTTTTGGTCACTGTGCAATCCGGGATGCGGTTGCGATCGCTCAACGATTTCCTCGCGACCCAGGGCCTAGCGCTACCCACACTAGGCACCATTGCTGAGCAAAGCGTAGCGGGGGCGATTTCAACCGGTACGCACGGCGGCTCGCTGCATCGCCAGAGCTTGAGCGGTTATGTCCAATCGCTCAGTATCGTTCGTGCCGATGGTCGTGTTATTCAACTCCATCGTGGGGAGGATGTGTTTGATGCAGGGGCTATTGCGCTGGGCGCTTTAGGCATTATCTCTACGGTTACCTTTGCCTGCGTGCGTGCCTTTTCACTGCAAACCCAGGTGCGCACCGTTCCAATGCCAACGCTGCTAGAAACCTTTGAGGCTATTCACCAGGCAAACCAGTTCGTAGATATGCGCTATTCGCCGATTACCGATCAGGTTCATATGGCACTGATCAATCCGATGCGATCGCCGAGCCTAAAAAGAGATGCCAACAGCCTTAATCACCACCTCAACAGCTCCGCTCAAAACACTAGCAGCTTTTATCACAAATTAACCCAGACCCTCACCGACCAAATCAACAAAACAGCGCAAAAGCTATTCGCCACCCACAAATTCAACACACTTCAGCGATGGGGCATTCAGCGCTATGACCGTAGGCTCTATGCCAAAGTCAGCGGCCGCAGCGATTTCGTTTTGACTCATTTTGACGCCACCTCTACCGACTTGTTGTCTAACGAAGCGGAAACGAATATCAACTTAGAGCCGGTCGCCGATATGGAAGTGGCTATTTCGTACGATTTGGCCAGCGCAGCGTTGAGGGTGTTACGAGAGCATTTTCAACGCAGTCAACGATTCCCGAGCATGCACATTCACCTGCGCACTCAGGCCGCAGAACCCTTTTGGCTCAGTCCTACCTGCCAAGAGCCCATCTGCTGGCTAGAGTTTTGGGAGTATCCCAGCACAGGCAAATTCTTTAGAGAGATATTGACCCTGCTGAAGCCATTTTCACCGCGTGGGCACTGGGGCAAGCAGCTACCGGCTAATCCCGCTGAAAAATACGCACGGTGGTCAGATTTTGTCGATATTCGGCAGCAATGGGACCCCAATGGGATGTTCTCCAATGCCTATTTAGACAGCCTCTTTCAACCAGTGCCATTAGCAGCGGCATTAGTAGAACAACAGGGCATTTTCCACTCTGCGTAAACAGTCGGCTCAGCCATTCTCCATTAACCATGACCAATACCAAAGACTTGCCGCCCAATCAAAGCGCTACCCAGAAAGTCACGGCTCACCTATTTGAAGAGACTTCTTCAAACGTCATTTTGCCGTCAGCGGGTTCTGTTGCAGAGCCATTAGCTGGCACTGTTGAACCAGAGAAATCTGCGGGCCAGCAGGCAATGGTCTTAGCAGCCGCTTGCCTCGCGCTGTTTATGACAAACTTTGATGGCACCGCAGGAGATATGGCGCTGCCTCAAATTCAAAAAGACTTTGGGGCTAGCATTGCGGGCGTTCAGTGGTTTTTGAATGCCTACCACCTGCCGGTTGCTAGCCTGCTGCTGGTTGCGGGCAAATTCGGCGATTTGTTTGGCCGTAAGCGCCTCTTCGCCCTAGGGTTGACCGTATTCACAGTGTCCTCTTTTTTGTGCGGAGTTGCCCCCTCTTTGCCATTGTTAATTATGGCTCGGGCCTGTCAGGGAATAGGGGCGGCGGCTTTAATTCCCCTATCGCTCACCATTGTCACGGCAACCTTTACAGAACCTGCCGCCAGAGCTAAAGCCATTGGCACCTGGTCAGCAGTTTCGGCTTTGGCCCTGGTGGTAGGCCCTGGCCTGGGTGGCTTTTTGGTGGATGAAGTGAGCTGGCGGAGTATCTTTTTTATCAACGTTCCGCTCGGTCTTGTCACTCTTTTTTTAACGCTTAAGTTTCTTAAAAAAGACAAGGTTGCTTCTGAGCAGCCTATTTCTGAACAATCTCTAGACTGGGTAGGGCTCGCCCTCAGCGTCAGCTCGATTATGTTACTGAGCTATACGCTTACCTTCAGCAATGGTCAACTTTGGCTATCCTCTCAGCGGATAACCTTACTCTGCTTAACGATGCTCAGCTTTGGGCTGTTTGTGATGAGGCAATTGGTTACTCCTTACCCCGTTATTCCTCAAGCGCTGATGAAAAACCGTCGGTTTGCGGCCCTTTGTACCACCCAAACGCTTGTTTTTTTCATGTCCGGCGGTCTGTTCTTTATTTTGAGCTTGTTTTTACAGCATATTCAGGGCTATTCGGCGGGGATGACGGGACTGTGTTTTTTACCGATGAATGGTGCAATTATCGCGGCCTCTTTTGCCTCTGGGTGGGTGGCTATTAAGCTCGGCTGGCGGTTTCCAATTTTGAGTGGACTGGTGGTCATGACAGTGGCGCTGGTGTCGCTCACTGGTGTTGATGTGAGTACTGACTATGGAGAGATTTTGTGGAAGCTGCTCTTAGCTGGACTCGGCGGTGGGCTGGCCATTCCGGCACTAGCTGCCGCCGCAATGAATGCGGTGCCCCCAGCGCAGGAGGGTATTGCCTCAGCACTCTCTAGCATCAGTATTCAAATGGGGGGTATTTTGGGCATTGCGATACAGGGGGCTATTTTCTCGCAGCGGCTCACCACAGACCTAGCGCGGCAAATAGCCGAGTGGCGCTTTCCCGCCGCACTACAGCGCGAGATATTGGCAGACGCGCTCCACAGCCTATCTGAAATTCCTCAAAATTTGCCTGTGCCTGCTGAGCAGTTTCAAAACGCGATTCAGTCTGCCTTTGTGCTGGGCTTGCAAACAGTGCTTTGGGTGGCTGCGATCGCAATGATCATCGGCATTGCTCTCATGCTGTTGATTCCCCACAGGGTGTTTTCCAATCAAGCTGATAGTAAACCAAGTAATTAGCCCCCAATGAGTGTTCCAACCAACCGCTATTCAGCAAAGGGTTCAGCAACTGCCTCAGCAGGTGTTCCCTTTCAATTTCGCGCGCATATTATCGATACCGACCTGTCAAAGCGCCGCTACTACGCGCAAACAGCACTGGCCGACATTGATAATGACGGCCAGCTAGAATTTGTGATGGGCCAGCAGTATGGCAACATTTACTGGTACAAACGCAACGCCGACAACCGCTGGACACGTCATCTGTTAGGCCGCAACTCGCCTTCGGATGTGGGTGCTTGCGCGTTTGATGTTGACGGCGATGGCTGGGTTGATTTTGTTACCGGCGGGGCTTGGTATCAAAACTCTCGAATTCCGGGTAAGCCCTTTAAGCGCCATGTTTTTGACCGGCGGCTGAAAGCGGTTCACGATTTGGTCGCTGCCGATATCGATGGAGACGGTCAGCTAGAAGTCCTCACCATGTCCGATAAAAACAATCTGCGCTGGTACAAGATTCCAGCGGATCCAACCCAGCGCTGGGAAAAGCACAATATTGGTACCTCGGTTCATGCGGGGCTCTGTGTCGGCGATATCGATGGAGACGGCGACTTAGATATTGTCCGCAGCAACGTGTGGTTAGAGAATGTTAATGGCGATGGGAGTGAATGGATTTGGCATCCTATTGGTCCAAGTTCCATGCCCCCCGCAGACTTTTGCCCGCCCTTTGCCTACAATGCAACCCGCAGCCAGGTGTGTGATGTTAACCAAGATGGCAACAACGACATTGTTTTTACCGATGCTGAAATTCCGGGCGGCAGCGTGTGGTGGATGGAAAATGTAGATGGCAAAGGGCTAACGTGGAAACGCCACGAAATTTACACGCCGCCCAAGAGTACGAATGCAGACACTTCAACTCCTAACGAGGCAAAAGAAGACAGACGCGGCGCCTACCACAGTCTCTATGTGGGTGACTTAGATGGCGATGGTGACTGGGACGTTTTTAGCTGCGAAATGGAAATTGTAAGAGGAGAACGTGCGCCTCGTTTTTACATATGGGAGAACGTAGACGGGAAAGGCACGCACTGGAAAGAACACGTCGTTTTGGATATTAACTTGGGCGGGCACGAGACCGTCATTGGCGATATCACCGGCAATGGCACGCTTGATATGCTCACCAAACCCTGGCGGGCTCATCAGGAAAATGCCTTGCAAGGGAAGATGTACGTTATGTTTTTAGAGAATGTGTTTTCTCGGGCGCTCGATGACCAGGCGCTCAATGACCAAGCGCTCAGAAACATTGAGTCTTAAATCAGTAGTAAGAACAGCTTTGTCAGCAGCTGCGTCCTATCTAAGGGTTTGCCTAAGCAAGCAGAAGCGCCGTAACACTTTGCTTTCAACCGCTGAAGCCAAGTGGCTTTAGGCACTAACAAGAAGATTGGAACCGTCCGGAACAGCGGGCTTTTGCGGAGGCGATCGCACAAGGCAAACGCATCAATACCGGGCATAGAAGTCGTCAAAAAGATGACATCTGGCTGTTGGCGGGCCAAGTCAGTCAGGGCAGTAATCGGATCATCAACCGACACTAACGAAAACACCGTATCACCCAGATAGTCGTGGATAGTGCATAGCGCAGGAAAATCATTTTCAATACAGGCCACGGTGTAGAGAGAATCCGGATCGTCAGCAACTGCGGTAGGAGAGATCTCTAAAGACCTGCTGAGACTATTGGATCTAGAACTTAAGTAGGGTAGGGCTGTTCTCATATCTTTTATAGTGTTAGCTGGCAATTGGGCTGTTGCATGATCAGAGCTGCTGATACCGGTAAGGACTGGAGACGTGCGTTCGGTGACGACTTCAGCAAAGCCAGCGTGATCGTTACCCCACTGATGGTCAGCAGTCTGTTGAATATCAGGCCGTCTTATATCAGTTTGTTGATGACCATTCTGTTGGCTATCACTCTGCTGGTGATTACTCTGGCTATCACTCTGTTGGCTATCTGCATAGGCAAATGTCAACGCTGGCTGAGTCTCATCCGGCAGCTGTTCACTTTTGCGGGAAAACCATTTACTTACCCCCCTTGCAAGCCCAGCAATACGCTGCTCCACGCCGACAATATAGGTAAAGCATACCGGCACAACCACCAAGGTTAGCAAGGTCGCTGTGGTAAAGCCGCCAATAACTGCGATCGCCATTGGACTTCTTACCTCTCCGCCAGCCCCTAGCTCCAGCGCAATCGGCACCATGCCCGCCACCGTAGAAATAGACGTCATTAAAATAGGCCGTAGCCGGGTCACGCCGGATTCAATCACAGCCTGCTTTAAAGTGAGCCCTCTTTCTCTCGCCTGAAGGGCGTAGTCCACTAGCAAGATAGAGTTTTTGGTTACCAAACCCATCAGCAGCACGATGCCAATCAGCGCATAAAGATCGAGCGGTTTGTGAGCGAGCATCAGTGCCACAAACGTTCCACCAACAGCCAACGGCAGCGCAGACATCACAGCCAGTGGATAAATAAAGCTGTTGTAGAGCAGCACTAGCACCGCATAAATCATCACAATTGCGGTGCCCAGCGCCAAAATAAAGCGGCTAAACACATCTTGTAAAATGTCCGCATCGCCTGCGGGCTGCTGGCTAATACCCTCAGGCAGGGCCTGCATCATTGGTAGCGCATACACCTGCTCTAGGGCGTCTCCCAAAGAGAGATTTTGCAAGTTGGCCTCAAGGGTCACTTGGCGATCGCGGTTGTAGCGGCGAATTTCAGCCGGACCGCCACCCACCCGAACCTCGGCAACCGCAGATAACGGTACGAGCTGGTCATCCGCGCCCATCACCTGGAGGCTGGAGAGCGCGGCTAAGTCACCTCGAAACTGCGGGGCTAGCCGCACTCGAATCGGAATTTGTTGATCGCCGGACTCCAGGGTGGATAGCGCTGAGGTTCTGTCGCCTAAGGTCGCCAACGTAGCCGTGTTGGCAATGTCTTGCAGGGTGACGCCACGGTCATTCGCCTGTTGAGGGTTGGGGATGATCAGCAGCTCTGGATTAATGAGACCAGTGCCAGTACTTACTTCGACCAGTCCGGGCAGCGATCGCATCTGCGTAGCCAGCTCCCCCGCCGTCTCATTCAGCAGTGCTGGATCCGTTCCTTTTAAGATAATATTGAGCGCCTTATCACTATTGCCGAGCCCTTGAGCGTCAAAGGCAAAGCGCACGTCTGGATAGGCCGACAGCAGCTCTCTTACCTGCTGTTCAAACGTTTGACGGGTAAAAGCTCCCCGCTCTTTTTTAGTTTTCAGCTGAATGACAACCTCGGCTTCGGCCACACCCTGATTGATGTACACTCTTTCGGTCGCAGGATGCGCGCGGAGGCGATCGCTCACAGCGCCCATCATTTCCTCGGTGCGCTCAAAGGTTGTGCCTGGTGGTAGCTGAATCGAGAGATTTGAAAGATCGGTGTTTCCTGCGTTAGAGAGGCCCGTCGGCAGTTTTGGAATCAGCGCTAAGCTGGCAGCAAAGATAGCGATCGCAATAAAAAGCGTAACTAAGCGATGACGAAGCGCGGTGCGTAGCAGGTGGAAATAGGGAGAGGAAGAGGGCGCAGGAGAAACACGGTCAGCTGCTAGAGAAGAGTTTGCTTCAGCATCAACAGGCAACAACAGTCTAGAAGCTAGCAGCGGCGTGATAAATCGGGCCACCAGCGTAGAAAACATGGTTGAGACGGCAACCGTAATTCCGAAAGGTTGAAAAAACTGACCCGGAATTCCTCCCATAAAGGCCACTGGAATAAAGACAGCGACCACGGTGGCCGTTGTGGTTACCACGGCCAAGCCCACTTCTGCCGAAGACTCTATTGCAGCGCGCACAGGAGATTTTCCCATCGCCAGATGACGCTCAATATTTTCAATTTCAACAATCGCATCGTCAACCAGATTGCCTACCGCTAACGTCAACGCCAGCAGCGTCATGCTGTTGAGGGAGTAGCCCAACGCTTTAATTACAATAAAGGTCGGAATAATCGACAGCGGTAGAGCCGCCGCTGTAATCAGGGTTGTCCGCCAGTTTTTCAAAAAGCAGCCCACCACCACTACAGCCAGCACCGACCCCAAAATCAGGGCTTCAATCGATGCTTTGTAAGCCTCACGAATGTCGGTGGCTCTTGTGAAAATTAGCTTGAGCTGAACATTGTCTGGCAGGGTTGTTGCTAGCTCACTAATCGCCGCCTGCACCCCTTCTTCTACACTGACGAGCAGGCTTCCGTTACTGCGAAAAATGCCAAAGGACACAACAGACTGGTCTGCGGTGCGATCTTCTGTCAGAAAGGCTTCGCCTACCCTGGCCGCCCGTCTGACCTCGGCATAGCCATCAATAATGTTTCCCAAGCTGTGTAGCGGAACCTGATCGCCAGTCGGCAGCTTAATTTGAAGAGACTGTAGGGCCGCTAACCCAGCCGCTTCCGTCGGGAATCTTCCCAGCGCCCGTACGCTTTGTTCTTGTCCAAAGACCTGCGATCGCCCGCCCGACAAGTTCACGTTGAAAATTTTCAGCTGCTCGTTTACCTGCGCCGCGCTAATGCCATAGGCATCGAGCTGATACGGATCGAGATCTACCCGAATCTCTCTATCTACGCCGCCAATTCTGCGGACCTCAGCCACACCTTTAACCGCCATTAGCGTTGGTTTTATAGTGCGGTCCACCAGCTCGCTAAGCTCGGCAACAGAGGGCCCTACTGACGGATCTTTAGCTTGCACCGCATAGGTGAGCACGGCCCCATCGTCGTAACGCATTTTTTGCAGGGTCATCGCTTCGTCATAGGGCGAAAGATCCTGACGAATGCGATCAATTGCATCGCGAACCCCATCCAGTGCATTTTCAGACCCCGCCCCAATGTCAAAACGTACGTTGGTGTAGGCGTAGCCATCCCCTATCGCAGAGTAAATCTCATTGACATCGCCGAGTCCGGCAACGGCATCTTCTACTTTTTGGGTGAATTGGGTTTCTAACTCCTGCGGACCTGCGCCAGGATAGGTCGTTTCGATAGTGATAATCGGCAGATCGATGTTGGGATTGGCATCAATCCCAAGCTGAAAAAAAGAGGTCAAGCCCGCCAGGGTCAGGACCAAAAATAAAACCAGGGTAGGCACAGGGCGGCGGATAGACCACCCAGAGACATCAAAGCTCATGGGTATTCTCAGGCCCTTTAGACGTCTTTTCAGGGAGCCCTTCAGGCGCGGCATTGGCAACAACCGTAACCAAATCGCCCGCCTGCAAGTAGCTGGCCCCGCCCACAACCACTCGGCTGCCTGGTACGAGCCCGGACAAAATCTCCACGGAATCTTCAGGGGCAGGCGCAGCGCTAACCGTCACAACGTTGGCGATGGCCTTTGCCTGTTCATTCGCGCGATCGCTCACCGTGTACACTACCGACGTGCCATCTGGCTGAGTGATCACTGCTGCAGCCGGGACCCTCACGCTACGGCGACGCGCTGTTATTAAAGTTGCCTGTAAAAACATCCCTGAGCGCAGTCGATTCCCTGTTTGTGCCACCGCTTCTTCAGGAAGAGAGATCTTCACCGTGGCCTGGCGGCTCTTCGCATCTAGCGTCGGTTCGATGGTGGCCACCTGACCGCGCAGCTGCAAAGCATTGGCCGCCTCAGTTGAGCTAATAGCAACGCTTGAGCCCACTTCAATTTGTTTGAGCTGCGCCTGGGTTGGGTGCACCTTTAGCATGAGCTGTGAGTCTTCTATGAGGCTATAAACAGGCTTGCCCAAGTCGGCAGTTGCGCCGAGGGTCGTGAGTTTTTCGGCAATGGTGCCAGCGGTAGGTGCCGCCACCACCGTTTGATCGAGCTGGGCCTGTAGGCGGCTGATTTCTGCCATTTGGCTGGCGATGCTGGCACGAGCACTCCCCAGCTCCGCATTCGCCGAGACAACCTCTTGCTGGGTTGTGAGAGTTTGCACCTGGCGCTCGCCAAGCTGTTGTTGGCTAATAGCGCCCCGTTCGTAAAGCTTGGCATAGCGGCCTACTTCAGTATTAGCCGCTTGCTGCAACACTTGGGCTTGGCCGAGCGCAGCCGATTGCCGGCTGACCTCACTTTGAGCTGCTGCCATTTGAGCTTCAGCCTGGGCCAGCTGCGCCCGTAAAATACTGTTGTCTAGTACGGCTAATGTCTCTCCGGCGGCGACGCGATCGCCCGGCTCAACTCTCATCTCTAAAATTTTTACCCCACCCATTGCAGGGGTTATGCTCAGCAGCGATTTAGGCGCGACGGTCCCTGTGAGCGTCACCGTATTTTCTACGGTAGAAAGCTTGGCGGTGTGCAGCGTCACGCTCTGAGTAGGCCCAGTGGATCGGCCAGTCGATTGGCCAGCAGATTTATCTGTGGAAGACTCGGTAGGTTGATTGGTAGATTGATTGGCAGATTGATCGGCTGCTAGCTTGCCTGATGGACTCTCTACAACCTGTCGAGCCCTCTCGATTTTCTGTGCGTTTGGCGGGCTACTGGCCCTGAAAGCGCTTTGCAAATAGCGGCCACCGCCCACTGCCACCAAGCCCGCAAACAAACCGATAAAAAATCCCTTTGGGCCTAGCAGGGCACTGGCTAGCTCAAGAAAAGAGGGTCGGTGTCTGGGCTTAATGAGCCGGGGAATTTGCAGCTGTTCTTCTGCTAAGTCCTTGCGGTTATTCATAGCGATCACACGTTGATAAAGGTAGATGCCCGGATAAATAAACGGCCAAATAAACGGCCAAATAAACGGCCAAATAAACGGCCAAATAAACGGCCAAATAAACGGCCAAATAAACGGCCAAATAAACGGCCAAATAAACGGCCAAATAAACGGATGGATAAACGGCCAGAGGAGAGAATTTCTCTCCTCTTTAACCGATGCTTGAGACTTTAATCGTTAGGCAAAATCCACATAGATAAAGGCGCTGGTGTCGGTCAAGCTTAAGTCTTCTCCATCTTTTACTTGAGCAATCAGATCGCCTTGGTAGAGAAGGTCTTCGCCTTTTTTACCGCCGAGGCTGTAGTCACTGGCACTGCCTAGTAGCTGGATGCGATCGCCCTCTTTGAGGTCAAAGTCATCAACAACGGCATAGCCATCGCCCTGGTAAAAGACACCGCTGCTGTTGCCAAGCACAAACGTATCGGCACCTTTTTCACCTTTGAGCTTATCGATATCGTTACCACCCAGCAGGCTGTCATTAAGATCAATGCCAAAAATGGTATCGTTCCCCTCGCCGCCTTTGACCTCGTCAGACCCTAGGCCACCGTAGAGAAAATCGTTACCGTCCTTACCTTCTATCTTATCGTCACCGCCTAGGCCAAACATTGTATCGTTGGTATCTTCACCTTTCAGCTTGTCTTCGTCATCGGTGCCGAAGGCTTCGTTATTACCAGAACCACCATTGCCAGAACCCCCTTGAAGCCTATCGACTAGCGCATCACTAAACGAGCCTTCAGCATTCGGATCAAAGATCTGCTCAAACCCGTCGTTGATACCGCCGAAGTCGATGGTACCCAGTCCTGTCGAGACGTCGTTATCACCGTTCGGTAGCGCGTTATCTGTTGCAAACGAGCCGGTTTCATCGGTCACTGAAATGTTGCCCGTGCTGACAATTAAGTCACCGCCACCGCTGCCTTTACCAATAAACTTATCTAGCTTACCTTTCTCGTCATCTAAGCGGGCGACCCAGCCGTCAATATTGCCGCCCGGTATGTTGCCAATGGCCCCTGCGGTAAAGCCGGTGACGATGACCGAGCCGTTGTTGTCTGCGCTGACGCCAGTGGCATAGTCAAGTCTTTCTTTAACGCCAATTTGAGTGATCCACTCCTCATCCAAGTTGGCATCTAGCTTGGCAACGAAGGCATCGCTGTCTTCACCTTTTGTTTTACCGCCCTTACCAAATTCTTTATTGTTGGTGTAGCCCGTGAGATACACATTGTCGCTGTTGTCTATCTCAAGGTCGCTAAAGTACTGGCCTTCGTCGGTCTCGGTGCCCAGCACCTTGGTGACCAGCTGATTACCACTGCTGTCAAACTTAGAGACAAAGACATCGTAAGAATTGGCCCCAGGGCTGCTGTTACCTTTGAGATCAGAGGTCCAACCCGAGGTGTAGACATTGCCCTCGGAGTCGGTATCGACCGCCCAGCCAAATTCTAGGCCCTCATCGACCGTACCAAACTGTTGAACCCATTCTACCTGACCGGTCGGATCGACCTTGGCCAAGTAGGCATCGTACTTGAGTAACAACCGAGAGGGATCGGCCTCTTTCGCAAGGCCCTGTGTCCAGCCCACCAAGTAAGAATTACCGGCATTGTCCACCGCTAAGTCGTAGTTTTCATCAAAGAAGGGCGTGATGGCCAAAGGCGAGAGTCCAGCGGGCTGTTGAGGATCGCTAATGCGAGTTACCCACTGCTGGTTACCCTGAGAAGCCGACAGCTTAGTCACCCATGAGTCATCTTCGACTGAAAAATCCAAGAAGGGTTGTCCAGTTGCTGGATTTATTTTGACGTTTTCGTTAATCGCCAAACCAGAGACATACACGCTATTGTCTTGAACCTGCAAGCCAAAGGCCGTGTTTGTAAACGTCGCTTGGCCTAGCTGCGCGCCAGCGTTGAACTGGTTTCCCCAAATAATGTCACCATTGCTGCCGCTGAATTTGGCAACCCACGCGTCCGTTTCACTCGATTGCTTGGTGCCCACTAAGTTGCCACTGGTATCACCAGCGACATACACATCGCCGTTGTCATCAGTGACAACTTCAAAAGCACTTTCGCTGCCCGCTGAGCCCAGCTGACGAAGCCATACTTGGTTACCTTGGCTGTTGTATTTGGAAATATAAACATCGCCTCGCCCCTGGTTAAGGCCGCCAATAGAACCGGAGGTAGATCCGACGACGTAAATGTTGCCAGCAGCATCAATGGTTGTGTTTTGAGCCTGATCAAAGCCAGGGGTCCCGAGGGTGATAATCTCTTTCTTGCCCTTTTTACTCCCCTTATCACCGACAAAGTCAAAGGCATCTTTGTCATCTTTAAAGTCAAAGTCCTGCTCTGGGGTAGAAACAATGAACCCAACGAGGTCTGGCGTTGCGCCTTTGTTGTAGAAAATAGCTTCGCCGCTTAAAGGCCGATCAACCCCCGCAATCTCTAAATCGTTGACTTCAATCAGGCTGTAGTCTTTATCCTCACCAGAGAGCTGAATAACATCATCGGTTGGGTCAAAGTCATAGATGACGGCAAACTCGTTGGTTCCTAGCGGATTGTTGTTGAAGTCAAAAGGGTTGGGCGCCGTGTAGAAAGCGCCGTTTTCATCACCTAGGACAAAGCGATCGCGACCCACCGAAGGAATATCGGCATCCAAAATACCGAGTGGGCTACCCTGTGTGATGCCTAAAACAATGCTGAATTCTTCAGCGCTATTGTCAAAGAGATCGCCAACGAGAATATCAATATTATTATCTGGATAGTTCGCTGTAGGGTCAAAGCCATAAAGTACGTCGTTACCGGCTCTACCAAAGAGAATTTCTAGCTCGGCTGTTGTAGAGCCACCAACCAGATCACTCGCGGGGGTAAGCAACGAAACGCTAAAGTCACTATTTTGGTTGTCCATAGTTTTTGTTTACTGACCCAGTAGGTCACAGTAAGTGGGCTTGGTGAAGAGGGCTTGCTATGTCTAATGAATTGATCTAAGTGAACACACCATCAGTATGTGATGACCCAATAAGTATGGAGATAGTTTCCCTGAGGCATACTTTTGTGACATAAATGCTTTTAATCTGAGGCCGTGTGTGAATTAACGATGCCTATCACGCTTCAAAAAGACAGTCGAATCAAGTCAGTCAGAAGCAAAAAGCGAGTATTACACAATAGTATAATCATACATTAATTATGTAATTTTCTTTGTGCAGGTAAAATAAGGAAAGAATAGAAACCCTTGTTAATGCCGTCGCAGTATTGCCTTGGAGATATTGCCCTGTCTTGACTAGGGTTGTTGAGGCCAGAAAGCTAGGCACCGCCAGGCCAAAAAGCTAGGCCAGAAGATTAAGCCAGAAAGCAAAATACAAAGGTTAGGCAAACTGTGGCATTGCCCACTGGAATGAAGAAGTTGTCCGTTCCCCTAGGGGCAAAGAGTTCGATGAGCGTTGTCAGCGTAGAGACAGCTAAAGCCAGCAGCCACCAGGGCCAAGGCAGCTGATTGAAAGCATCTACTAGCAACAGCGGCACTAAGCTACCAAAAAAGACCGCAGCCGTCCCTAAAACGGACTTACGGTTGATTTCACCAATGCCCCATACCTTTAACTTTTGCTTACCCCAGGTGCTGCCAACTACCTCACCCATCGCATCACCAATTGTGAGGGGTAAAAAAACAAAAAAGGAAAACACCACTAGCGTTGAGGGGTCAGCAACACTATTTCGAGCGATATGGTCGATCAGCGCCAAAGGAATCAGATTGAGAAAAGCGCAGCGGGCCGCAAACAGATTTTTGCGTCCATAAATACCATCGCGAATCCGGCTAGAGGCACCGTACATCACCCCTGCTAGGCCCAATATTTTATTAGAGCGGTAGCTGATACTGCTGAGCATCAGCACAAAAATCTGATAGGTCAGTGTGGCAATAAGGGCCGCTTCGGTGTCTCTGACGACGAGATGAAGAATCATCAGCTGCCAGAAACCAGCCACGATGTGCAGCAGTTTGCGCGAGAGCCCATCGACAACTCTTAACTTTTGATCCCCGTATCTCTCTACAAAATAGTCCAGGTCGAAGTATCGAGTTCGGTTAGAGAACACCAGTGTGCGATCGCCTTTTGTCATCCCGATGTAGCTCATCAGTATCCACTTAAAGCAGGCAAACAAAGGGTAGAGAACAAGCAGCTCTACGCCAAAAATAACTAAGTAGACACTGGCGATGGTAGGAAGATGAGAAGAGAGCAAAAAAGACACAATTCTAAGCAGATTTTTAAGGTGTTATTGAAAATCTTTTGTAGGCACAGGGTAAGACAGCTTGCATCAGGGTGATTGTCTCGGTGATTGGCTTGGTGATGGGCTCGCTCTGATGTAGGCAAAGCTAAGCAGTGCGCCGATGAGTAGCGCGATCGCAGCTACCCACACAACCGTCTGCATCCCTGCCACAAAAGACTGGTGAATAGTCTCTTCGAGCATCTCTACAGATAAAGTCACCGGTGAAGCAGCAGACTGAGCCACAATCTTCTGTAGCCGATTGGCCCGTGTCGCCCCATGCCCTATCGCTTCAGCTACGATGGCGCTTTGAGTGGATGTATCAATACTCAATGCCGTAAGCGCCTCGCTTAAGTGGTGACCCAGCCCTTGCGTGAACAGGCTCCCCTGTATCGCAATACCTAAGGCCCCGCCCAGGCGAGTACTGGTGTTGAGCAAGGCAGCGGCAATTCCCGATTGCGCCATCGGCACGCTTCCCATGCCAGCAGCGGTCAGCGGTGATAGCGTAAACCCTACGCCAAAACCCACCAGCATGAGCTGACCCATCAGCGCCCGATAAGGAACTTCCGGTTGCAGGTTGCTCAGGGTCAGCGCGCCGACGGCGGCCAGCAAAAAACCGAGGGTAATCGTCGCCCGCCAGCCCAACCGAGCAGACCCATAGCCAGAGGCAAAAGAAGCCGCAATAAACGCACCGTTGAGCGGCAAAAACCGGATTCCGGTGGCCAGTGCCGAGCGCCCTTGTACCTGCTGTAAAAACAGGCTAAAAAGAAACAACAGACTCACCAGCATAAAAAACAGCAGTGCGTTAACCACGACTACAGTGGCAAAGGTCCGCTGGCAAAACAGCTTAGGCGGCAGCATGGGATGGGCGCTGTGAGTTTCTACCACCCAAAAAGCTAAAGCACTCCCCACCGCTAACACCCCTAGGCTCAGCGTTCGCCAAGAGAGCCCGCTTAATAGCCCGCTTAAAAGCCCACCCAGAGCGCTGTTAGCAGAAAGAGGCTCAGAGGCTTCTACACCCATCAGCATCGTAATAAATGCAGCTAGCATCACCGCGCTTAGCACCATTCCAGGCAGGTCCAAAGGTTGGCTTTCAGGGCGTTTATTGCCGGGCTGTTTTGTTCTGTTGTTTGCGTTCTGCTGGATGACGGTCTTCTGGATGGCGGTCTGCTGGGTAAGCCAAAAGGTGAGCGCGCCCAAAGGCACATTCAAAAAAAAGATACTTCGCCACCCTAGGCTGTCGATTAGCAAGCCACCCAAGGCAGGACCCACAATCAGCGCTAAACCTGACACCCCCGACCAAATTCCGATGGCCTTCGTTCTCTCTTGGGGGTTAGAGAACGTATCGGACAAAATCGCCAGCGTGGTAGGCAGTAGTGCCGCTGCCCCAAGCCCTTGCAAGAGCCGTCCGGCAATGACCATAGGCCCGCTTACTGAGAGCCCCACCAGCACCGACGCACCGGTGAACATGATCAGCCCTGCCAGAAAAACCTGCTGTCGTCCTATGCGATCGCCCAGCATCCCCGCAGGCAATACCAAGCAGGCAATCGGTAACAAATAGCCATTGATAATCCACTGGAGTCCCGTCACAGACATTGCCAGGGTGGACTGTAGCTTGGGTAAGGCCACCGTGACCACGGTATCGTCGAGTGCCGTCATCGAAAGTGCCAAGCACATTGCCACCAGTGTCAGGGTTTTGACTCTGGTGGTGTGAGTAGGCGGAGTTTTTGTAAGCGCGTTAACCGTTTCTAAATTCATCCTACTTGCAGCGGATCTGTAGCCGCCTGCCGAGTCTGTTGTTCGGGCTGCTGTTCACCTAATAATTGCTGCAACAGTTCGAGCACTTCAAAAACACCCGTGTTTTTTTGGGCGATCGCATTGGCACGGTAGCGTTCAAAGACGTTTGGCACCAAAAACTGCTCGACTGCTTTGCGCACCTGCTTAAAGTGTTTAAGCACGATGCCGAGCTGATTATCCATAACCCACTGGGCGTTGTAGCGTTCGTGGACCAAAGTACCCGCGCCGCAGGTCGTAATCACTGGCAAGTCCATCATCAGAGCTTCGCTGAGGCTACCGGGACCCGGCTTACCCATAAAGAAATCAGCCAGCTGCATATAGTAGGGAATGTCTTCTGTAAAGGTGGTGATAAAACGCTGTTGCCGACCGGGCAGCTGGCGCAGTGACTCAGCTAAAGCTTCGTTTCGACCACACAAAAAGATGAGCTGAAGCGTCTCGTGGTAGCTCTCTAATTTTTGGGCAATATCGAGCATTTCTGACGAACCATTGCCGCCAAACATCACAATGCCCGTGAGCTTTTGAGAATCTAACGACAACTTTTCGCGTTCACTGGGCCTGTCCAATTCAGGGCGCTGGTAAAACTTAGGATGGACCACCATACCAGAGGCTTTTACCAGCCGATCGGCTGCGACCCCTAGGCTGCGGCCTTGTCCTATGGCTTTATCGGTGCCGCACACTGTGTGGCTATTAGCCTCGGGCTCCAGCCAAAAAGCGGGTGGATAATCAGCCAGGTCCGTCATAACCGTGACATAGGGAACACCGGGGCAGGCTTTTTGCAGGCTCTCAGCCAAGCCTTTGTTGTAAAGTGGCATCACTGACACCACCAAATCGGGTTGTTGCTTTCGCCAGTGCTGTTCAAAGAACTCACACCCGACCTCGTAGTTCAGCTTCACCATAAACTTGTTGAGCCGCATCTTTAGGGGCCACATCCACGTCCAGCCGCTTTTTACCATCAGGTTGTACAAATCGTGACCGCTGATGCCGAACATTTCATAGGCATTTTGAATTTCGTTTTGAGCGGTGAGATCCGTAATAATGTCATCCATGTCGGTGACCTGAAACTCCCAGGGCAGGCCCGCCTGCTCAGCGGCAGCTTTAATGGCCCGATAGGCTGCGTAGTGTCCGCCGCCCCCCTGACCGGTGACGACGTTAACCTTGAGTTTGCGTAAAGGCGTTGTGGTAGATCTTTTCATGACATGTGATATGGGCGATCGGTTTGGTAAATAGGCTGTAGATGGCCCTCATCCCTAGCCCTTCTCCCGAGGGAGAAGGGGACCGGAGTTAGCGCCCTCTCACTTCGGGAGAGGGTTGGGGTGGGGGCCCCGGAATACTGCATTTAATCCTCATTTCTAAATGAAAGCTGGCCAGATAAACGTTGCAATAACAAAGGCCAGCCCCCTAAACGAGTACTGGCTGACGCGCAATTTCTTTTTCAAAAATTCCCAAAGCTCTCACCACGGCTTGATCCATGTTGTAGTACTTATAGTCTCCTAAGCGGCCCGCAAACAGGACCGTGCCCTTTAGCTTTTTGGCTTCCTTGAGATACAGCGATAGGCGATCGCGGTTTTCGGCTCTGGGAATAGGATAGTAAGGATCGTTGCGCCCAGGAATGTACGCCTGAGGAAACTCTCTAACGATGGTAGTTTTAGGAGAAACTTGCCCAGTTAGGTACTTTTGCTCTGTAATACGCGTAATGTCGTAGTCGTTTGGATAGTTCACCGTGCCGACTTCCTGGTACTTCTCTTGATCTAACGTTTCAAACCGAAAATCAATACTTCGATAGGGCATCTCCCCATAGGCGTAATCAAAAAAAGCATCGATGGGCCCGGTGCAAATCGCCCGATTAAAAGACACATCCTCCATCACCTCGCGGTAGTCAGTGTTGAGCAACACTTTAATATTGGGATGATCCAGCATCCGTCGGAACATGCTGGTGTAGCCTAGCTTAGGCATTGCCTGATAGGGATCTTGAAAGTAGCGATTGTCTCGGCTGATATAAATAGGCACTCTGGCCGTCACACCGTTATCAAGTTCTTCAGGCTTAAGATTCCACTGCTTTTGGGTGTAGCGCAAAAACACATTGTCGTAAATGTAATCGGCTAAAAATGCCAGATCGCCGCTGGTGCTTTCTTTCAGCTGCAAAATAGGGACCTTTTTCCCAAAGCCAAAATTCTCCAGTAGCAACCCTTCAAGCTTCTCGGCGTAGTGGGGCGGAAACAGCTGGTACAAACTGTTGAGGTTAAACGGAATGGGCACTTTTTTCCCTTCTACCACGCCGAGTACCTGATGATAGTAAGGCCGCCACTCGGTAAACTCGGAAAGATAGTTCCACACTTCTTTAGACTTTGTGTGGAAAATGTGCGGACCGTACTTGTGAATCAGGTGACCGTGCTCATTGTAGTAATCGTAAGCATTACCGCCAATGTGATTTCGCTTTTCAACAATCAGTACTCGCTGTTCGAGCTGGGTCGCAATCCGCTCAGCCAGCACACAAGCTGAATAGCCCGCCCCGATAATTAGCCAGTCAAATTTCATAGTGTTTATGCTCGAATGCGAAGGTGAAAATAAATCAGGGAAAAACAGAAACGTGAATTTAAGCGAAAAACTTTAATGGCTCAGTTGAGCAAGCTCACCTGGCACAGTGCTTTTGTGCTCCGTTTCAGTCTCTAGGCGTAATATCAAGTGCTCGGCCACTCGAATCGCGTTAGCAATAATGGTGAGCGTTGGGTTTAGCGCGGCACTCGAAGGGAAAAAACTACCGTCCACTACATAGAGGTTCTCTACATCGTGGGTCTGACAGTTTAGGTCGAGCACAGAAGTTTTCGGGTCTTCTCCAAACCGACAGGTCCCACACTGATGACCCACATCTTTTAGGGTCATATCGGTTGTAAACAAAACAGATTGTGGATTGAGAGACTTTAAGAGGCCCTTCCAACGGCTGACAAGTCGGCTGAATGCTTCAGTGTTGTTTGGTGTGTAGGCTAGCGTGATTTTGCTGTTAGCACCTGTGCCATCAACCGAAATGCGATTGTTAGGATCAGGCAGATCTTCTCCAATTAAAAACCACGGTGTTGTTCGCTGGGCGGCGGCTCTGAACACGGCCATCGGAATCAGCTTGCTGGGAATAAACGGTGGGCTGCTGGTCGCGGCTCTGTCCTCATTGACATTGCCCAGGGTTTGAATATGGCCCATAGGATAGGGAAAGTCTGCTTCACCCCAGTAGTAGTCATTAATCGCCATGGTTTTGGGATACACGGTGGGATTAGGCTTGAGCCCTAAGGCCACAATGGCGCAGATTTTGTGACGCATAAAGTTGCGACCGACCATATCAGAGCTGTTGGCAAGCCCGTTGGGATGTTGCTCATTCGCCGAGCGCAGCAGCAACACGGCTGAGTTGAGCGCGCCTGCGGCAATCACCACTAAGCTGGCTGAGAACAGATGGGTTTCACCGTTAAGGTCGGTTTCAACGGCTGTAATTTTTTTACCTGAGGCATCTGTGTGTAGGCGGTTTACCTTGGCATGGGTTTTAAGGGTGATGTTGGGATACATCATGGTTGGCCGGATGCCGTTAATATCACCGTCAGCCTTGGCATTGACCAGGCAAGGGAAGCCATCACAGGTCTCGCAGCGTACGCACTCACTCAGCTCTCGGTTCGTCTCGTTGAGCTTAAGACCCAAGGGCTGATGGCACGGATGAAGTCCTTTGGCCTTGAGGGCCTCGCCGATTTTGGCAATGGGCGGCTCGTGGCTGATAGGTGGAAAAGGAAAAGGGGCATCGCAAGGGGGCTCAGTTGGATCTTCGCCGCGCAGACCGTGAACATCGAACAGCTTTTCGGCCTGGGTGTAGTAGGGCTCAAAGTCCTGATACTTGAGCGGCCACGCAGGAGAGAGGCCACCTTTATGAACGACTTCGTCAAAGTCTTGTTCTCGCAGTCGGTAGTGGGCGCTGCCGTAGACTTTGGTGTTCCCTCCTACAAAATAATGTGTGAACGGCTCGAAGGGATTACCGTCTTTGTCGTACCATTCCTCTTTAGTCCGGTAGCGGTCCTTACCGTATACCTCACCAGAATCCCAATTCTCTGTTTCTTTTGGTAAAAATCCGCCACGCTCTAGCACCAGCACCTTTTTTCCGCTGGGGGCTAATGTCCTAGCCAGGGTACCGCCAGCAGCACCGGTTCCAATAATAATAATGTCGTACTCAGAGTCTTTCATAGCGGGCATGGCTGTTTATCAAAAGGGCTTTTCAGCAATTAACCGGGTCAATTAAACAGGTAGGTTACAAATGAGGCGTTAAAACAGTTTTTACAGCGCTCACTGAGGTTGTTTTCTGAGGGTGGTCTTTGGCGCGCTGACGTTGGGCGCAGGCTCTGTTGGTATCCACGACGCCCACCTTGTGTAAAATGCGATCGCCCAGCTGAGGCGAAAGCTGACATAGCGCTAAGAAGACTTTGTTCTTGACCCCGTCGAGCATCACATCGGGCTGGTTTTGTTGAATGGCTTCAATGACGACATCGGCCACAGTAGCAGGTGGTGTCACGCTCATACCTTCGGGTGCGGCGGTTTTTAACGCGTGGAACATGCCGGCATCTGTAATGCCTGGACAAACAACAGATAAGTTGACTGGTGAGTCCGATAGCTCCAAGCGCAGGGCCTCTGACCAGTTGACCAGGGCGGCTTTGGTGGCAGAATAAACGCTGTTAAAGGGCGCACCTCGCTTGCCCGCACCAGAGGAAATGTTGACAATATGGCCCGAACCACGAGCTTTCATGCCTGGTAGTATCAGCCTTGTCAGTGCCATGGGGGCTAACACGTTTGTTGTTGACATCGCCTGAATTTCTTCAAGGCTATAGTCTTCAAATGCTCGAAACGTTTCAATCGCAGCGTTATTAATGAGGACATCGATAGGGCCTAGCTGTCGCTCAATGCTATTAAGTAGCTCTGGCATGGCCTCAAGGTTTTGGAGGTCGAAAGGGATTGCGATCGCACGCACGCCTAAATCCACCAACTCGCCCCTGAGCTGTTCAAGCGGCTGAGTCGAACGGCCCACGCACACAACATTAGCTCCCTGGTTGGCCAGTGTGATCGCAATAAAGCGGCCAATCCCCCCTGCGGCCCCGGTTAACAACACTGTTTTTTGAGTAAGCGTTTCCATAGTTTTTAGTAGGAAGGTGTCTAAAAGAAGAGCGTCACGAGGAGAGCGTTGCCGTCGTTGTTTGCTTAGAGATGGACGCCTCAGAAGGCGTATCGTTGAGAATGTTCTCAATGATGTCTGTCACTTCAAAGGCAGCGCGATTTCTATAGCGATCTACCTTGGCCTTGCACAAGTCAAAGGTGTCAGGTTCTAGCAGCCTTTCAACCGCGTTAGTTACCTGATTGAACCGGGGCACCACAATGCCAAAACCGTTACTAGAGAGCCAGTCGGCAGTCGCTCGCTCTTGCAGAAGCGTCATTACGCTGTGACACTCGGTAATCACCGGTAAGCCCAGTGCGATCGCCTCACTAACCCCCACACTGCCTGGCTTGCCAATAAAGAAATCCGCCGTTTTCATGTAGGTCGGCAGCTCTTTGGTAAAGCCTTCTACATGCTTCGTGTAGCGAGTCGGCAACTGCTGTATTTGCTCGGCGAGCTTTTCGTTGCGCCCGCACACAAAAATCAGCTGTAGCGCCAGCGAGCTGTCATTCAGCCGCTGGGCAATTTCCAGCATGTCACGGGAGCCATGGCTACCAAAGCACACCAGCCCTGTTGGTAAGTCTGGATGGAGGCCCAGCTTTTGTCGCTCTGCGGCGCTATCGACCGTGACAGGCAGATCGTAGCGCGGGTGAATCACCACACCCGACGTGCGAAAGAGATTTTTTTCCGGGTAGCCCATTGCCTTAGCCTGCTGCGCAACCTGCTCAGAAGGGCAAATCATTAGCTGTGCTTGAGGCTCTATCCAAAAGTGTTCTGGGCAGTCGGAAAAGTCTGTTACAGAGGTGACAAAGGGGGTGCCGGGTAGGGCCTGCGCGAGGCTTTCACACAGGACACGGTTGAGCAGCGGTATGAGTGAGACCACAATATCGGGCTGTTTGGCCTGCCAATACTGCTGTAGCTGACGGCTCCACAACGGATGCATCAGTCGAATTCGCGCCTTGAATATAGGAACAGAGATAGGATCATTAATCAGCTTTGCCCACTTGCGCTTTAGGATCCACCGATTGTAAAAGTCTTGGGAAAAGGTGGTGTTGCACACGTCTTTGAGCACTTCAACAATCTCTACGTCCCAAGGGAGCCCTTTGCGCTCAATAGCGTGCTTGAGGGCATTGGCCGTACTGCGGTGGCCTGCCCCCATATCGTAAATTGCGAAGATGACTTTTTTCATGGGTTGTTGGGGAGATTAGATAGGGACGTGAGGCAAAGGCTCGGTCGTGGGGCAAATACGGCACTAATGAGGAACGAGCGGCTCAGTAACAGAGCGTGCTTCCGCTTTTTTCGATTTTGAGATTTCGTGCCCAGTTCCGTGCTCAATTCGCTGCTGATTAAGTCGGGTAATGCCTAGCCAGTTGTTCGAGACATCGGCAAGGCGAGGGAACAGTTGTTCGAGTGCCAGCAGCACGCGAGTCAACAATTCTGTTACCGGATCCTGATTGACAATGACTTCAGCGGGGCGATCGCGTGCTGCTTTTAACACAGCTTTGGCAACGGTGTAGGCCTGCGATCGCCCCGCCAGCCAAGGGGCTTTTACGCCGGTATTAGCCAGCATTCCTCGGTCCACCACGTATCCTGGACAAATCGCCGAAACGCTGACACCAACTCTCTCTAGCTCCTGTCGTAGGGAGTGATTCCACATCAACAGCCCTGCTTTGCTTGCCGCGTAGGCGCTGTCATACGGGTGTCCCTTTTTGCTAGCTAGAGAGGCCATATTGATGATTTGCCCCTGAGGCGAGAGCATCGGCAACAGCAATCGGGTGAGTCCCATAGCCGCCAGCAAATTGACGCGAATGACCTGTTCTATATCTTCTAGCGTGTAGTCTTGGAACGCTCGATAAATCTCGATGCCAGCGTTGTTAATGAGTATGTCAACACTGTTGGAAGCACTTGCAGGCGTGTTGACCGGTGACAGCGCTGAGGTCTGTTGACAAAAGTCTTTAGCGCAGCGCTCAATTTTCTCTGCTAGCGTAGGCAGCTGTTCTAGATTGCTCAAATCAAAGGCAATCCCTGTTGCCTGTATGCCAAATTCTTCCATGCTTTTGGCCCAGTGCCCTAGCGGCTGCTCGGAGCGAGCAATGCCGATAAGGTTTGCACCGTTTTTGGCAAACAGCTGAGAAATTTCAGCGCCGATGCCTCGGGAAGCCCCGGTAATAACGACGGTCTTTCTTTGTAAGGAATGGTCCCCATGGTTGAGCCAAGTCATGCTTGTGTACCTCTTGCGATCGCAATCTGTTTCCCATGCGATTGCTCACTCTGTGGCTCATTCTGTTGTTTACTTTCCTGGTCCAGCTTCAGCGGCGGCAAGTAGCGTCCGCCCAGCTCTATTTTGGAAGCATCCAGCCCCTGCTCCAGTCGGCTCAGCAAATACTCCAAACTGCCAGATAACAGATTAATGCCATGGTCGGGCTCTACCAACCCGATCAGATCCAGCGGGCGCTGCTCGCTGGCGGCTAGCTGGTGAATACTGAGGAAATTGAAAACGCCAGATTCGTAGGTACCACAAGGCACAGCAGGATTGTCCGTGCCGGCATAGTCTTCTTTGCCCGTGAACCAATCAGGCGTAGGGTAGCCGTGAAAGTGAATCATCGGCGCGCCCTGCTCAATCAGTTCAGGCGTGTACAGGGCCGCAGCGATTGCGATCGCAATCATTACATAGGTATCGTAAGAAGGTTTGACATCCGCAGTGGCCATCTCTAACCCTTCTGCTACCTGTAGCGATAGCTGGCCGCCCTGAATACCCAGTCGTAAAATGTCTTGCGAGAGATCCAAACTGGTTTTGTTCGCGCCAGAGCGAGAACATACCAGCCAAAGATCGGGCACTTGCTTGTAAAGCGTGCGATCGCCCATCGTTGTTTTTAGATACGACCGACCGACCGACGTCTGCCTGACCTCTTCAAAAGAAAATCCATCCACGGGCAACAGCACGTCCCATGCCTGCGCAGAAATTTCAACGGCCCCTACATATTGCGGCGGTTCCACGTAGGCCACAAAGCCGTACGAAACGCCTGTTCTACCGTTGACAATGGCGCTGACGATGTCTCTATGAGACTGACGGCGCACGACCTCAGCCAGCTTAAATCCAGACGGGAAGAGTCCCGTATCCGTCAGCGCCGTGCTCAGCGAAACTAGCTTTTGAGCGTGAGGAGAGCTGTGTGGATCGTAGTGGCTAATCTCAAAGCGGCTGAGCGGCAGCGGCGCGATGGGTACATAAAGCTTGGGAATGAGCGATCGCACCACAAAGCGCTCTAGCTGCGATCGCTCAAACAGCGAATCCGAAAGATTCATATTAAGAATAGAGAGCTTCTCTTTCGAGATGCCGATCACAATCTCTGAAAACTGGCTAATGAGCGTATTAACGCCTAAGCTAATTTTTTCCGAATAGGGCAACTCAGGATTGACGAAGCGTTCATCTAGCTCAGTGAGCAGCACAACCTGCGTGGCCGTAGGATCTTCCAGCCGCTGAATGGCGTGGTCTTCTGCCCAGCCAATGCGCTTCGTAATTTCGGCTGCGGAAGTCGGCTTGCCAAACAGCTTAGCCGTGGCGCTGTACAGGTGCTCAGCCAAGCAGCTTTTGTGTCGGTTGTGGGGGCGCTCTACATCAATCACGGCGTTGATATCAGCGCGCACGACATCCATAGCAGGCTGCTTTTCTTTGGGCAACAATTTGCTTATTGCAGTCCCCACAATCGGCAGGGGATAGTGAAACTTTCGGGTTGCGTTTTCCCAAGGAATAATCTGAACGCCCTGACTTTCTAACGCTTGCTCTAGCGCCGAGCGTAACTGAGAGACTTCACCTGCAATGCTATTGCCCTTGGGCAAAGGCCGAAACGTGATTTTGAGCTGCTTCGCCATCACCTGTGAGTTCACCACTGGCGCAGCATCTTCACCACCGCCGATGAGCCGACCAATGGTGCGTAGGCTCAGACCACTACGAGTGTTTTTAGAGGCATCACACCGCGATTCTAACGCCTCAGCGGGCGGGCACAAGTACTCTAGGATTTCTACTTTGCGAGTGGCGATCTCATGCTTTAGCTGAGCGCTCAAGGAGCCTTTGGGCGCATTAATTCGCAGCTTGTCCTGATCAGCCCATAGCTGAATGCCTTTGCCTTTGAGAGTTGCCAGTAGCTCGGTAGTGTTCATTTCATCAGACCTCGAAATGTTCTTCAGCGCTTAACTCTTTGGCGATGTACTCAGAGAGCGTTTCTATCGTGGGACAGTTCCAAATGACCAAAGGAGAAATCTCAATGCCAAATCGCTGCTTGCCAACCGTGGCCATTGCCATCGCCTGAGCAGACTCTAAGCCGTAGCTGTGAAAAGGCGTGTGCGTGTCCACATCGTCTGAAGAGATGCCGAGCTGGCTGCCAATTTGTTCAGCGAGCCAGTCTTGAATATCGCTCACTGACAGCGATTCACTCACCATGAGCGTTGGCGCGTTAGCCGTTAGAGGCTCATGGTGATCTGGGCGGTTATTGTTTGGGCCGTTATTGTTCAGTCCGTTATCGTTGAGAGTTGTTGTCGTCATAAGAGGGTTATCGTTCGTTTAAGGTGACAGGTGTTGTCTTTTCTGATTGAGTTTGGGTTAGCGGTTCTGGCCGAAGCGCTGCCGTTGGAGCCTGAGATGGAGCCTGAGATGGAACTTGAGAGAACCAATAGGATTTTCGTTCGAATGGATAGGTGGGTAGCGCTCGCTTACGATACGATTTCCCGTGATAAAGCGCGCTCCAGTCCACCACTGCGCCCCTCACAAAAAGGTTGCCTAAGTGAGTCAAAAGCTGCCGCTGAACATCGTTTTCAACAGGAGTTCCCTGGCTTTGAATCACAAGCGGTGCGGCCTCTATCGGCGTGGTCTTCTCCTGATTGCTGGAGCAGGGCACAGCAGAACCGATGCCCAATGCAAAGTCGTAGCCAATGAGACCGGTGATAGGCAGCTTTTTATCTAGCTGTTTTTTGTCCAGCTGTTTGCTGTGTGAACGCTTTTTGTCTTCTGTTCGATGCGATTGCGTTTCTAATGATGTTTCTAACAGTGCACTTTGAGCCACTAACAACAGCGAACTATGGTGATTAGAAACGATAGGAAACCTGGGAAGCGTAAAGGTCAGCTCACTGTAATCTTGCAGCAAGCATTGTTGTCCTATATCGCCTTGTAACACCTCGCCAAGGTCTAACAGTCCGGCGACGCAAGCCGCGATGAGTTCTCCATTGCCTTTACCCGTTACCGCTTGAGGCTGTATGCCCCAGCTTTGCCACAGGGCGCTCATCGCATAGTAAACCAGCAAACCGACTGACATATCAGCGCGATCGCCTATGCGTGATACCTCAATGCCTGCAAGCATCGCACCGCGATCAAAGTGTGCCTTAAAGGCTGGCTGCGCTTGGTAGAGAACCTCACCCAGTGCCAGAGTGTCCTTTAACGTGCTTGGCGTTAGTTCAGGAAAGCTAAAAACAACTTTAGGTCCTTTTCTTCCGCTTGACTGACCGACGAGATACTCAGAAGAAGGTCTCCGAAAAGAAGGTTTCTGAGAACAAGGCTCGCTGACAACAAACTCAGCGAGCTGCTGTTGCAGATGAGCCCGTGAATGGGCAACAATGCACAGCCGCTCTTTAAAGTGAGTGCGGCCCGTGTTGGCGGTATAGCAAAGCTCAGACAGCGATCGCGGATCACTCTGGTCTAAAACATCGCCACCTAAAAGGGTGCAGTATCGTTGCGCCAGAGATCGCAACGCAGCAGGACTCTTGGCAGAAATAGAAAAGAGATGAAACCTCTCGCCATTCGGCTGACCGCAGAGCGTCGTCAGCTTTGGCGCTTCGGCAACGACCATGTGCGCATTTGTCCCACCAAAGCCAAAGGTGCTGACACCCGCTAGCCTTGTGGTTTCTCCTTTTGTCCAAGGTCGCCCTTCTGGCGCAATCTCAGCGACACCTTCTTTAAAGCTGACGTAGCTGTTGGCCTGCTCAAAATTCAGCTGAGGCGGAATCTCTTCATGCTGTAAGGCCAGCACCACCTTTATCAGGGCCGCAATCCCGGAAGCCGCTTCCAAATGTCCAATGTTGGGCTTTAGCGAGCCGATTAGGCAGGGCTTTTCTCGCTGCTGGCTACTCTTCTGTCTATCCGCAGACTCTCTGTCCTTGGACTCTTTAGTCTTGGACTCTCTGGCTACAGACTGATCTGTCAGCACTTTTGTGAGTGCCTTAAACTCAATCGCATCGCCCAGCATGGTGCCGACTGCATGGGTTTCTATATAGTCAATATCATTCGCACTGACACCACTAACGCCGAGCGCACGAGCAATTAAAGCCTGCTGCGATCGCCCATTCGGCGCACTTAAGCTGTTGCTAAGCCCATCTTGATTGACCGCCGATCCTTTAATCACGGCCAGCACGGTATCACCCGATGCTGTCGCATCGTTTAGCCGCTTCAGCACCACCGCACCGCAGCCTTCGCCGCGCACATAGCCATCCGCATTTGCATCAAAGGGCCTGCACTCTCCTGCATTAGACAACAATCCCGTCTGCGATGACGAAATCATTGAGTCAGGAGAGAGAATAAGGTTCACGCCCCCTGCAATGCAAAGGTTCGACTCTTTGGCTCGCAGGCTCTGGCAGGCCAAATGCACGCCGACTAGCCCAGAAGAACAGGCTGCATCAATCGCCATACTCGGCCCGTGCAAGTCCAATAAATAGGAAAGTCGATTGGCTGTAATCGACATGGTTGTGCCCGTGCCGCTGTGGGGGCCGATTGCGTCAAAGTTGCGATACAGCAGCCGGTGGTAGTCAATGGTGCACAGCCCTGCAAATACGCCCGTTGCGCTGCCGCCTAAGCTCTTAGGCGGAATTCCGGCGTACTCTAGCGCTTCCCAGGCCACCTCTAAAAACAATCTCTGCTGCGGATCGATATGGCATGCTTCAGCATCGCTAATGCCAAAAAAAGATGCATCAAAGCGGTCAATATCCTCTAAAAAGCCGCCCTCACAGCTGCTCATTTTACCTGCAGCTTTAGGGTTAGGATCGTAAAAGTGCGATCGCTCCCAACGTTCTTTTGGAACAGATGTGATCGCCTTTTTCCTCTGACGCAGCAGCTGCCAAAAGGAGGCCGGATCACTCGCGCCTGGAAACCGGCAGCCTAGGCCGACAATGGCAATGGGTTCTACGGTCATTGTCTCACCCATTAGCCTTGCTCCTTTTTGGCAATCTTCTGCGTAGCGGTACTCTTCTGCGTAGCGACTGTTTTCCGTTTAGCGACAGTCTTCTGCCTAGCACTGTTCTGTTTAGCACCGTTCTGTTTAGTCGGTGCCTGATAACCGCGCGCCTGCCAAAAATTTTCCAGCGCCTTTTTGTTCTGCGCTAGCGTTGTTTCAATGGTTCCTCGTCCGGCCATCGCACTCATCTCCCGATTCACCGACCACAAGTACGGAATATCGCAGAAGAAGTCCTTGAGTTCTTTAAGCAGACGCTCTCGATTGGCTGCCGCCACGTGAATGCCGGTGTGTTCTGCGCACAGGCACAGCCTCATCCAGTGCTGCGCTTCTGCAGAATCAAAGCCAAACACAGGCGACTGCAACAGCTGATACAGCAGCTCAAAAATCGTAAAATCATCCGCAAAATAGCGATGAGGCAGCACGGCTGAGAGCCCGCCTAGCGTACCCTTTTGCATCTTGAGTAAAATGCTGTTGGCCACAGCCGATTCATAGGCGCTTGGCTGATCGAACACTCGATATAAATCTCTTGCCAGCAGCCGAGAGATGGTGGTGTGAAAAGCCTCATCTAAAAAGTGACAGCGAGAGATTGCCGTGGGTGCAGGTACTGGCGCTGAGTCATTTTCTAGCCTGCGAGCGTATTTTGCGATCGCATGTTCCATATTCTTTAAATACAGATTGGCAATCATCCGAATCGTGTAGAACTGGCAGGCCATAAAGGGCGAGCCGGTTCCCCAGCTAAAGCCATAAAAGCTTTGCCAAGGCAAAGATGGCCCAATCGATCGGCCCAGCATTCCCGCAGTGGGCGTTTTCAGGATAAAGGCACTCTCAGCTTCAATTTGCTGTAGGTACTGGGAATAGTGCGGTTGGTGAGCCCTTCCACCAGCAGTTTTGGCCAGCGATCGCAGCGCGTAGTACTGATAGGTTGTTAGCGTCTGCTTACCGAGCTTTAACCGGTAAGAGTTCCACTTCAGCAGTGCCGAGAGCCCGCTACGGCCAATCAACGAGGTGGCCGTCATCAGGCCAACCTTACGAAAAGCCTTGATGTGCTCTTGCTCCTGCTCCGTTTCAAAGCTCAGCTCATCCGAAAGCGTGGTGTACCCGACCGTTTCAAAGACGCTGCCGGTGACCTGGTTGTACATCACCGTTTCAGTTTCTGAATTGGAGATGTAGTTGTAGTTCGCAAACCAGCTGAGGTGATTAAGCGCTAACTTTTGCGCTTCTGTTGCCTGACCATACAAAGGCGTACCATACAGCAGGGAATGGGCCGGCTCGCTCCAGAGGCGATCGCTATTTTCTCGGTAATTGAATCCCTTACTAAGCGCCGAAATTCTCTCGGTATAGTCGGACTCACAGTTGTTGCGGTAGGTCGTATCAATGAGGCGATCGCACTTATTCGACAGCTTGCGTTCTAGTGCCGTGCGTGGTTCTGCCGCGCGTGGTTCTGCCGAGTGTTGTTCTAGCGGCAATACTTGCTTAAGCGTCGAGTGACTGGCAGCAACACCCCCACCGGAGCCATTTTCTTTTTTTCGAAGGATATTTGCAATGGTCATACTCGTAACCTTGTAAGCGTGCTCTTATTTCGTCAGCCCTGAGTGTTTCAAAGGTCGGTACGCTAGGAAGCCATTGGGAATGAAGCGCATCTCAGATGAGATACTCCACCAAAGCCTCTACAGTGGGGTAGTCGTATAGCAAGGTAGGATCGACCTCTTTGCCAAGCCAGTCTTCTAGCTCACCTGTGAGGCCAATCGCCGCAGAAGAATCTAAGCCATAAATGTCAAAAGAGACATCTATCTCTATCTCGTCTGGAGAGATCTCTAGTAAATTGGCAAGGTAAGAGACTATCCAATCTTTTACCTCTTCGCTGGTAATGTTACTGTCAGAGGTTGTTTTAAGAGAATTTGGATCTACTTTAATAGTTCGCTGTTGAGTAGTGGCAGACATGGCATATTCTTTAGTATTTGTTCTTGAAAAGATGCTTTGGAAATGCTGTAAAAACGAACGATGGAAACTTGTTTTTACTTGTTTTCTACTTGTTATATACTAGAACAGTTTTTTGAGAGCAATGTTCCCTGAGAAGGTTGTTTTTTAAGTTTTAATGACATTTTCCTAAGGCCGTGATTAAAGCGTCTCTTTAGGGCCACTGTTAAGAGCAGCTTTCTGTCCGTTTTCAGGGCTGTTTTGACCTCTGTTTTTATACTGTTTGTCGATTGCGACTAAAACAGAATTCATCTCTGACTGAATATTTAAAAACTCGCTTTTATGTCTTGGGTTTTCACTCCAGTCTTTTACGACACAAAAACCGCCTGTTAAGAAAAGCTGTTTGCAGCGATATCGCTGAATTTTACCGCTAGAGGTTTTAGGCATACTGCCCGGCTTAATCAGCAAGATGGCATGTACCTGCAAATTATGAGCCGCTGCGATCGCCTGACGAAGGCTACTGGCTACAGCCTGTACGTTGATCTGCCTGATGTGGGTTCTCTCAATTTCTGAGATGATGACAAGCTGTTCTTCACCTTTGGCCTCAACAGAAAAAGCCGCAATGCCGCCAGCTCTCAGCGCGGGATGACTGCCTTCTACGGTGTGCTCAATATCTTGCGGGTAGTGATTTTGCCCCCGAATAATCATCATGTCCTTGAGCCGACCCGTGATAAACAGCTCTTCTTCCAGCAAAAAGCCCAAATCACCAGTTCTCAAAAACGGACCTTCACCCGTATCGGCCAAATACGCACGGTAGGTTCTTTGCGTTTCTTCTGGGTTGTTCCAATAGCCTATGGTTACGCTTTTTCCAGATACCCACACTTCGCCGACGCTTCCGGGTGAACACCGCATCGCGGTATGAGGATCTACAATCTCTATGGTTTGATCAAACAAACGCTTGCCGCAGCCTACAACCGTCTGAGTAGGCTCTACTGTAATTTTTGCAGCTGTAATTTTTGCAGCTGTACTTTTTTCAGCCGTGCCTTTTGCAGTGCTCACGTCAGCAGCGATGTTATTGATGACGCCCGCTTGAATGCCCTTCTTTGGAAGAATATTCTCTTGAACAACATCCTCTTGAATGACGCTAGCCTGATGATGCACCAACGCCTCAGCATCCAGCGTTTTAATCACAGGCAAATCAGCGACCTCTCCCCCTGAAACAATGAGCGTTGTTTCAGCCATGCCATAGCAAGGGTAAAAAGCTTCTGGGCAAAAACCATAGGGCTCAAACACGCTAGCAAAAAGGCGCAGCGTCTCTGTGCGGATAGGTTCAGCGCCGGTAAAGGCCACTGTCCAACGGCTCAGGTCCAAATCGCTCAACGCATGCTCTCCCTCTTTTGCTAACAGGGCCTGAGCTTTACGGGCGCACAGCGCATAGGCAAAATCCGGTCCGCCGCTGGTGGTTGCGCCATATTGAGAAATCGCTTTGAGCCAGCGCAGAGGCTTTTGGAGAAAATCGATGGGCGACATCAAACTCACGGGAAAGCCGCCGTATAGGGGCTGTAGTACGCCGCCAATGAGGCCCATGTCGTGGTAAGGCGGCAGCCAAATCATCCCTTTACTGCTGGGGCTGTGACCAAAGCATCGATAAATAGCATCGAGATTGTGCATCAAATTGTCTTGGCTGACCATCACGCCCTTAGGATTGCCAGTCGATCCTGATGTGTATTGCAAAAAGGCGAGTGGATTATTTGGCGCGTTAGTCAGCGAGCTGTTATCAAACGACAATCGATCGGCATCAGCTTCAAGAGCATCGACAGACACCCAGTCCATAGCAGCCAGCGGAGAGCTTGTGTCAAACCATCGACCCAGCTTTTCAGCCAGATCGGAGGTTGTGAGGACAGCAGTTGCCTCAGCATCACTCACAATGGACTGAAGCCTCAGCATTTTTTGATTTTTTCGGGGCGGATAGGCAGGCACGGCAGTTACACCGGCCTGTAAGCACCCCAAAAAAGCACTCACAAACTCCAACCCAGGAGAGAATAGCAGCAGCGCGCGACCCCCGCTAATCCCTAATTCGCGCAAACGATGCGCGATAGTGAAGGCGCGATCGCGCAGCTCCTGATAGGTCAGCTGCGCCTCTATCTGCTCACCACGCCGCAGATACTGATACGCCAGCCGCTGAGGCTGATGTTGGGCGCGATACTCTAGCAGCGCAACCAAGTTCATCGCCGAAGGAACAGTCTGTGACGAAACCGATAGCGTTGTTGTCATCTGTACTATCTCCTAATACGTGTGTCAGGCGAGTGATCGCACCCCGAAACAACTTCTTTACAGTCGTTGCTTTCTACAGCCGCTGTAAAACTGCAAGAAGCATGCATTTCAAAACCACAAAAAGCTTACACAAAATGAGCGCTATGCTTCAAATTAATGTGGCCTGTGTTTTGTAAAATAGCGATGCGATCGCCATTAAACAACACCTCTGAGCTGCCATCTGCCTCGTTCACACGGTACTGATCCGCCGAGCCAAACAGCACCAACTTATCCTTGCCGACGGTAAAATCAGCAATGCCGGCAAAGTCTTTTGCACCCTTGCCAACATAAAATGCGCGGCTAGAATCTCCTAGCACAAACTTGTCGTAGCCGTCGCCACTAATTAAAAAGTCCTGTTCACCTCTACCGGCTTTAGCAGAGTCTGTTCCGTTAATCAGATCATCGCCTAGCAAGCCTGTGATGGTGTCGTCATCAGCGCCGCCTTCCATGAAGTCACCACCAATCCCACCTACAATCGTGTCGTTGCCGTGTCCACCAAACAGGCTATCGGCACCATCACCGCCTGCAATCTCATCGTCGCCGCTGCCACCGTAAATTTTATCGTTGCCTTTGCCGCCGTCAAGGTTGTTGTCTTCATGGTCTCCTATGATGTCGTCGGCGAACTGAGTACCCACAACATTCTCTATGTCAAAGAGTTCCTCTCGACCATAAGTCGTATCTGCAAATTCGTGATCCAAATTTGCCACCACGCCACCTTTCTCATCCGAGAAAGAGACCGTATCATTACCCCAGCCGCCGTCTAAAGAGTCTCGCCCACTTCCCCCTTGTAAGAAGTCATCATCATCGCCGCCAATGAGGTCGTCATTGCCCTCACCACCAAAGAGATCATCGCTGCCGTCATCGCCGTACAGCGTGTCGTCATCTTCACCGCCAAATAGGAAGTCGTCGCCATCGTCGCCTTCGAGCAGATCTTTGCCCGCTTCACCACGCATCTCATCAGAGCCGCTCCCACCAAACAGAGAATCTCGGCCATGACCACCTTTGAGGAGGTCATTACCATGACCGCCAAAGAGATCATCGTCACCTTCACCACCATATAAGGTGTCGTTGCCGTCGCCCCCTTCTATTTCATCATCGTCATTGTCACCGTTAAGCAGGTCATTACCGCCCTCGCCATCTAAAAAGTCATGGCCCTCGCCGCCAGACAACTTGTCGTTGCCATCGCCGCCAAGCAGGTGATCGTCGCCGCCTTTGCCAAAGAGAGAGTCGTCGCCCCCAAATCCGTCAATCCAATCGCTATCAAATGCTCCATACAGGTGGTTATTAGCATCATCACCTTCAATTTTGTCAAAGAAAAAGTATGCAAAAAAGCTCATGACTATAGGTCTCTCAAATACACATCAATCGGGTAGGGACATCTGGCCACACGGACAGCCCGTATAGCTGCCCACAGGCAGTGGCTGCTATGGTAGGGATGTTTTTAATTGCTCAAAGCAACCGCAAGCATCGCTTCGTTCGAGATGCTCTTCCATTGCGTTCTGTTGCGTTCTATTGAAAAGTAACACATAACTTTTTAGGAAGTTATGCATACTTATTAAGTATTTCTAAAGTATTCTTAATTCATCCGGTAAAAAGGATGTCCTAGGCAGATCCATCAAAGCTTTGTATGTAGGTCGATGTGCTTTACTTGTCGCGAGACCCTTTTGCAGGTACTTCTGATAGGGCTAACGAACGTCAATACTTTCGCCAATAGCGAACTACTCACGTTTGTTATGGTGGTATGTATGTTAATGCTGTTCAAACGCTAACGCAGGTATGGATATCGACTTGGCCGATGCTCTAGAGTACGCAAATGTGGCCATTTTGGAGGCTGGCGGCCTTCCTCTTAAAGCACCTGAAATCATCATCCTAAAAGGCACTTGGCGAGGACTCACCTATGGGCAAATGGCTAAGGAATCAGAATATAGTACGAATTATTTGATGCGAGATATCGCCCCTAAGCTGTGGAAGCAGCTGTCGGGTGTGTTCGGTCGCTCAGTCGGAAAAACCAACTTCCGAATTGTTTTAGAAAACTATGTTGAAACTCGTACCTCGGCCAGCCCAGGCGCTTCGATCCCCGTTGCCCTACAGGCGCACTCGGCAACAACGTCAGGGTCTTTGTCTCGCTATTCATCAGGACTGACTTCATCAAGATTAGCGTCATCGGGCCTCTCTTCGCGTTTGTATGGGTACGAAGCAGAGCTTGCACAAATCAAGCAGTACCTGGGTGCTCCAAGAGAAGAGGTCGAGAAAAAAGAGGCTCAGAAGCAACACACTCAGGGCTGTCTTATCGGTATCTGGGGACTCAACGGCATTGGCAAGTCTTTAGTGTGCGAGGCCGTTGAGTCCCAAATAGGGGATCAATTTGATGCGGTTGTGTGGCAATCGCTAAAAAGAAAACCGCGCCTCAATGACGTTTGCTCCAGCATTCTCACTACGCTAGGGATTGCGCCACCGTCCCATTCAGCCTCGCTCGCCACCGCGCATGTGCCGCCGCCAGCCGGTCAGCCGGTTGAGCAGCTGCTCTCGGTTATGGCGCAGTGCTCCATTTTGCTGATCATTGAGGGGGCTGACGCTATTTTGCAGTCCAAAACTTTAGTTGGAGACTATCTGCCAGAGCACCAGCCATACAAGGAATTTTTTCAGGCCGCCGCTAGCTCCCGCAGCAGCCTGCTCCTCACTGGAACAGAAGGCCCTGCCGATTGGACCAGTCAGGCCGACTATCATCATAAAAAGCAGTCTATCTACCTCACTGGCTTAGACGAGATGTCTGCAACCGCACTCTTAGCCGATGAATCTTTAAAGGCTCCTGAGCACTGGCCCGAACTGATTAACCGCTACCAAGGACACCCGCTGGCACTACAGTCAGCGGCCCGCGTCATTCGAGAAATGTTCAACGGCAGGGTAGATACTTTTCTGCAGCAAGCCTCGGTGCTCTTTGCCGATATTATCCGGCTGCTGGCCCCATCCTTTGAGCGGCTCTCCCCACTAGAGCTGACAATTCTCTACTGGCTGGCCAGTCAAAAGGGGCCGTTGTCTCTAGCAGACATTCAGCAAACCCTGCCGTCTCCGATAAGTTCAACCGATCTGATTTCTGCCTTAGATTCCTTAAAGCAGCGATCTTACTTAATGATTCAGTCCGAGACCAACCCTCCGACATTTTACCTGCCGCCCTTAATCAAAGCCTATGCGCTACACAGGCTGATGGCACAGTTCAAAGATAATCAGTTCAAAGGCAATCAGTTCAAAGGTAACCAGTTCAAAGGCAGTGTCCAATCGCCAGCAGAAATGCCCCTGATGGCCACCAGCTCGGCGTCGACCTTCAGTCCGCAGGCCGCAGAGCCTGTCATTACGCTGAGCACGTCAACCTCCCAATTAGTTCGTCTTAACCAGTGGTTTCAGGGACAATTTGAGAGTGAATGGCACCCCCTAAGTCAGCTATTTGAAGCGGCAACACCGTCTTCTACACGATTGCGCAATACCTATCATCTCAGAGACGAAACTTTTATCAAGCGTTGCAAGTCTGTAAGGTTAGGCACAGCGTATACAAGCACACAGCCACAATCTGAAATCCAGGCAGAATTGGAGACACAGGCTGAGCAGGCGATCGCAGCGAGCGTTGTTTTGGTCGTTGCTATTCGCCAAAAAGCGGAGAGCTTATGCGAAGTCTACGTACAGGTTCAACCGAGCCAAGGCGCTCACACCCTACCCCAAGACCTTGAACTAAGGTTGTTGGATGCTCAGCAGGTACCTCTGGCTACCGTTCAGGCGCTACAGGCAGATAGTTTCATTCAGCTGCCCTACTTTCAGGGGCAGTCGGCAGAAGCCTTTGGCCTCGAGCTAGCGCTAGGTGAGGGGCGTCATGCCGAAACGTTTATCATTTAGCCACAGCTGTAGCCACTGCCGCCAAAAGACTGTCTCTCTCAACTCTGTCTCTATCTACTCTGCCTGTGAGTTTGGGACTACTAGCCTCTAGCATCTATGCGAAAAATCATTCTAAACCTAGGTGCGGGCACTCTGGCAGGCGGCTGTCCAGCGATTCTGGGCGAGATTCTGGGCGATTCATCAGCCACCACTGATATCAGCAGGTTTTACGGACAGTTGCCTGCCTCGCCGGCTCTCGCGGCAGCCTATCATCGATGGCAGCAGCTTTATACCGCACGCAATCAGGACCTTTCACTGCGCATTCAGCTGCTAGAGCAAGAGGGCCTTCGATACTCAGACACAAGCTTTAAACAGCACTGCACTGAGCTAGTAGATTTGCTCAATGAGTGGCTCAATGCGCCAGAGTTTTTGCCGATTGATCGGGCGCTGCGGAGTGAGCTGGCCCGTACCGGTGATACCCGCATCATTTTAGAGACCAGCGATCCGCAGCTCCAAAAGCTGCCCTGGCATCTCTGGCAGCTTTTGGATGAGTATCCCAGTACGGAACTGTCTTTTAGTGCGTTTAACTGGGTGCCCCTACAGCCCCAAGCGACCAGCGCTCAGCGCGCCCGCATCCTAGCGACTTTTGGCAATAGTGAGGGCCTCGACTTGGCTGCGGACTTAGGTCGTCTGCACACGCTGCCGAACGCTGAAGTGACGGTGTTAGAAGCCCCTAAAATCAATCAGCTTCACGAAGCGCTGTGGCAGCCCCAGGGCTGGGATATTTTCTTTTTTGCAGGCCATAGTAAAACCCAAGGCAGAACGGGCGTTATTGACTTAAATGCTACTGAGCGCCTCACGGTTGAGCAAATTAGGTATGCGCTGAGCAAAGCGATTAAAAACGGATTGAAGATAGCCATTTTTAATTCCTGCGATGGCTTGGGCTTAGCTCAGGAACTGGCAGATTTACAAATTCCCTATGTCGTGGTGATGCGCGAGCCGGTGCCCGACTATGTCGCCCAGCAGTTTTTGCACTATTTACTCACGGCGTTTGCTGCAGGACAGTTTTTTCATTTGGCGGTTGGAGAGGCCCGTCAACGGCTCGCCGGACTAGACAGCGAGGTGCCCTGTGCGAGCTGGCTACCGATCATCTGGCAAAATCCAATGGCACCCGTGGTCTGCTGGAAGGACTTTCAGAAGGTCCCCGCCAGCGCCAGCACTTACCAGCGGTGGAAATCGCCCCTATTTAAGAGCTTTCTGGTCGGCGCTTTCATGCTGGGCCTGCGGGCGTTGAGACTCTTAGAGCCCTGGGAACTAACCGCTTACGATCACCTTATGCGATCGCGCCCCGCAGAACCGGTCGATGCGCGAATTGTCGTTGTAGAAGCCTCAGAAGAAACCACCAGCCAGTATGGCTATCCGCTTCCAGATGAAGTCCTCACCACCATTATTGACAAAATCAACGAGAGCGAACCGCTGGCTATTGGCTTGGATTTGCACAGAGGCAAGCCGCGCCCTACCCAAGGCGCGATCGCTGAGCGTTTACAGTTTCAGCAGGCCCAGTTAGCCAGTAGCACAGTCAGTAATACAAGTGATGCAGCCCGTAATACAGCCAGTGAGATGGCAGCCGCCGACCACTCGGACTACACCAGACTCTTACAGCAAATAGAGCAAACGCCCAACTTATTTTTGGTTTGTGCCTACAGCAGTACGGATGAGAACTACCAGGCACCGTCCCAGCTCTCGGAGCGATCGCGACTAGAACAAGTGGGCTTCAGCGACCTTCCCATCGATAGGCAAGCCAGTCGCTTGAGCAGTCGCCGAGGCGATCTTTCACCCGCAGGCCAGACGGGCCTCGTAGGGGCGATTGTCCGCCGCCATCTGCTCTCTTACGACCCCGGTTTTTCAGAGACCCCTTCTACCTGTACAACCCCCTATAGCTTTAGCTTTCAAATTGCCTTTCAGTATTTGAGCGATACCGGGGTGGTTCCCTTAGAGGTCACGCCAGATGAACATTGGAGGTTTGGTCCGGTGGTGTTTCATTCGCTGCCCAAAAAGTTTGGCGGCTACCAGGGCCTAGAAACCTCTAGTAGCCAAGTGTTGCTGAACTATCGGGACAGTCAGCCCGCTCAAAAAATATCGGTTGAGCAGCTGATTTCAGGGAACTTTGACCCAACGCTACTGCAAGATCGCATCGTTTTGGTGGGCTACAATGCGCCCGTTTCCAAAGACTACTTTGAAACGCCCTATGGTCCTATGTCGGGGTTGTGGATACACACGCACATGGTGAGCCAGCTGATCAGCTCGGTGCTCGATCAGCGCCCGCTTATTCGGACATTGCCCTATTGGGAAAGCTGGCAGTGGGGAGATATGTTGTGGATACTGGCCTGGGCCGGTGCGGGTGGCTATGCCAGCTGGGCCCTAGCGAAACACACGGCTCAGTACGACACCAACACCCAGTACGGTGTGAGAAGTAAGGTGCTGCTGGGGCTGTGGCTGCTGATGGTTAGCTCGGGTGCACTGCTCCTGTACAGTATCTGCTGGCTAGCCATGATTGGCGGAGTTTGGCTGCCGCTTGTTCCCAGCGGCTTGGCCGCCTTGGGCTCAAGCGCTCTGGTCCATGTCAAAACAAAATCACGCACTGAGCAGCCTCACGCGCCGCTCGAGTAAACGGGGCGAGGGCCTCAGCGCTGACGGCATCTACCCTTAGCTACGCACAAACTCAGCAACCATAAATCGGGCATACACCGCTCGACCATACAAAAAATGTCCAGATTATTATGGCGCTACACTGTATCAACCTGTACTGATCCATAACACTCATCACAATAATGAGCCTTGAGGAAAACTTTTTAAATAAAAATTATGGGTAGTGTTACTTTTCCGATTAAGCTGCGGTCTCTTGTAGCGCTCACACCTATTGTTGTAACTGCCTTAGGGCTCGTCAAACCCCCTACTGTGGTCGCAGCGACACCTTTAGCAGTGCCTTCTGTAGACGAAGCATATAGCGTCGCCAAAACAAGACGTCCGCGTCCGCCTCAGCGTCTACCGCCTAACCGAGTACGCCCCGGCGGCGGCTTAGACGACGCTGCCCAAGCGTGCCAGCCCAACAGTGCGCCCTTAACGGCCCTTGTTCCGGTTAGCAATCCGGTGTACACCGCATCTGCCCATCCCACGTTCTTATTTCATCTGTCTGATCCGCCGGAGGCCATTGCCTACGGGGAGTTCATTTTGCTCAGTGCAGACGAAAAAGAACAGATTTACACCACTCGCTTTACGCCTATTCAATCCGGCATTATCGATATTTCTGTGCCCACAGAAGCCGCCTATGCCCTGGAAGTTGGTGAAGCCTATCACTGGTATTTGAATGTGCACTGTCAAACAGCGCCTCAAGCGACGGCCCCAGCAACGGCCCAATCTACAGGCAACGTGCCCTCGGTGAATGGCTGGGTACAGCGGGTCACGACCGATGGGTCTTCTGCTTTACTAACTGAGGATGTGCTGGCTGGAGATAGGCTGACAGAAGGCACGCTCCCAGAACTTTGGTACGACGCGATCGCTCAAACTGCCGCCGTACTCGCCACAGAAAACACGCCCAATTCACCGGCTCGCACAACCTGGCAAAACTGGCTTTCAGCCATCGGCCTAGGCGAGCTAGCCGATGTGCCACTCACTCGCCTTCCCGTCACCCCTCAATCGCTATAGTCTCTCAGGCACTATAGTCTCTCAGGCGCTATAGCCAGTTGCCCACTAGCACGTACGGTGCCCAATAATAAGGCGCTGGGTAGCCCCCTTCACTCAGTAAGCGCTGCTGCGATCGCTGTAGCGCTTGAGCTTTCGTTAGCCCCTCCTGTAGGCCCTGGTAAAAGTCATCCATGAGCTGGGTATTGGCACCATCATCCGCGCGCCAAAGGGTAGACAGCGTGCTGCGGGTTCCCGCTCGAACCGCAATGCCTGCTAAGCCGAGCACTGCCCGGCGATCGCCCTGGGCTGTTTCACAGGCGCTGAGCACTAACAGCTCTAGTGGCTGGGCTTGTTGCGTTCTTGCGGACTGTACTAGGGTGCTCAGGTCATTCGCCGTAATTCTCTCTTCGTAGGCCACCAAAAATGTCTCCATTGGATCGGCGCTAAAAACACCGTGCGTTTTCCAATGAATAGCGTTGTACTGCTCTCCGGTTAGCTGCTGTTCAATATTGGTTTGGGTAAAGGCTTCATTAATCAGGGGCGGGGCAACTGTTAGCTCAGGCGGAATTTTATCCAGCTCTGCTTGCACCAGCTCAATAGACGGAAAGCGACGGCCCCGCACCGTTTGAGGTAAGCTCACGCCCCCGCGCAGAACCTTTAATTGGGAAGGCGTCGGGCGGGGTGCAAACAAAGCGAGCTGTGGGGCAATCGCGATCGCATAGTCCTTTTCTATTAGGTACTGCTCGCCGTCGTAGAGCACGCCCATAGGCACATTTCTCAGGGGTCCATCTAATACGAACACCAGCGTCTTGATTTGTTCATTCTCAGCTAAAATCGGCACTACTGGCTCGATTAGCCACTGATACAGCTGCTGTGAAAAGGTGAGGACTTCGGGGGTTTTTCCCGGCAGAGTCAGATTGTTGCGCAGCGCCGTCAAAGTTTCTTCTACGTCGCTTTGTAAAACAGCGGTTGTCCGCAGCGCTAGCGGCTGACCAGGGATATCCACAATCACCGCTAACTGGCTGGGCAGCAAAATAGGATAGAGCTTCGCTGCTGTTGGATCTGTACGTGTCTCCCCACTTTCTTCCGTTAGATTTATGAGCTGGGAGAGATTACAGCCCAAAAAATTCTCTAGCTCTGTGATTTGCAATGCGTCTAATGTTTTCACGGCTAAAGCGAGTCTTGTTGACGCCGTGTCTCCTCTCTCCTTAGCGTCTATTTGTGCTGTTTCAGCCGTCTCGGTAAACGGTGTGCTCAACAACAACGTTGCAAACTCTCGGTACAACGGTTCAACATCATCTCGAAAAGAGAACTGCGCCTGCGAGTCAATTAACAACAGATTTCGTCGGACCGCACCTAGAGAGGTCAGGGCCTGTTGATAGGACTCAATGGCTAATTCTGATTCTGTTGAGGGCCTACTACCTGAGAGCCGGCTGTGATAAAGCCGACCCAGCTGCCATTCCCACCGATACGCAACCTCCGGGCTCTGTGTCCCTTCTAATTCGCTAAGCGCTCGCTGAGTGAGTACAACAGCTTCACGCGTTTGGCCTGCAAGCTCGTAAGCATGACCCAGCTCGCCCGTAGCATAAGAAACCAACAGCGAATCGGACAGGGCTTCGGCCTGACGCACAGCTGTCGCTAACGTTTCAGCAATGAGTGCCCACTCTGGTGCTGTTCCCCGCGCCTCCACGGCATCGGCTTCGCCTAGTGCCGCCTGCCATTCCTTTTTTATACAGGTCACCGATAGGGGCGATCGCAAACAGTTTAGGCTGTGAGCATAGCTAATGTAAGCCTCTGTCCGAGCCCGCCCAGACGACAGCGTAGACAGCTCAATTTGGGGCCAAACCGCGCTCGCAGCCTCTAGCTGCCCGGTTTCGATGAGGTAGCTTAGCTGGTTGAGCTGAGCCTGCACGCGGAGGGCCGCCTTATCCAACCGCGACTCCGGTGCGGCTTCTACAGACCCTACCGAGAGGTAGTCAGCGAGTGCCCGCTCGCGATAGGTCTTGGCCGTTTGGGTTTTACCCACCGCGATCGCCTGATGGCTGAGGGCGCGTAGGGTATGGCCCCGTTCCAATGTCAGCTGTTGGATAGCCAAATCGTTCTCGGTGCCAGCCAGCTGTAAGCCCACAGAAAAAATATCTTCTGCTCTTGACAGCTCTCCCACCCGTCGCAGCGCGCTACCCAATTCCTTCGCGAAGCTCAGCTGTAAAGGGTAGGGCTGTTCAGTCAGGGTTTGGCTGAGCTGGGTGAGCTGTCGAACGGCCCGCACGTTGAAGCCCAGTTCCTGCTGGACGATGGCCTGATTGAGTTGCGATCGCAGCTGACCCAGCGGCTGCTGAGCCTTACGATAGCGTGATTCGGCCAACGTCCAGCTCTCCAGCGCCTGCTGCGTTTGCCCCGCTTGGTACAAAATCTGCCCTTGGGTGTTAGCAACCCGTGCCGCAACCTCCCAGTAGGTTTGGCTCTCAGCTGGCCATGCCTCAACACCATATGCCTCAACACCATATGCCTCAACACTGTCCAAGCTCTCCGCAATGGTGGCTTGGGCGGCTGTTAGCTGACCGGTCTGTTGGTAGGCGGCTGCTAGGTTACTGAGTAAATAGGCTTTGGTTAAGCCATTCTCCGGGTTGCGCGCTAACGACTCCACGGCTGATAGCGCCCGCTGCCAGTGTGCGATCGCCTCTGCTAATCGGCCCTGTTCAAAGGCATTAATACCGTCTGCTATGTCTTGTTTCCAAGGTTCCTTTGCGGCCTGAGCCTCTGCTGGCTCTGCCCCTGATATCTGCGCATTTACCTGCGGTACAACCACCGACTCAGGCACTTGTCCTACAACTGGTTCGGTTGGCACATTTATAGGCACAGCCTCAATGCCCTGAGCACCTGCGGCTAGCGCCATCCATAATCCAGCCAACATTAGCACGCCCCAAAGCCAACGCCTAAAGGGCTTGAGCCACTGCCTTCGAGCAAGGCGCTTTTCCAGGGCGCTAACGCTGACTAACTTAAACATTGTCCAACCGGTTCATCTGGAATAGCCGCCATAAGAACCACCTGTCCCTGGTCGTTGAGGCCCCAGCCTTGGGCTTCCATCGGCGTTTCAGCAGACGTTTCGGCAGGTGCTTCAACAGGGGCGCTAGCAGACCTTCTTCTGGGTATTTCACCAGGTACTTGGACAGAGGCTGCTCCCAGTGGTGGTGGTGGCGTCGCCAGCGTACTCGGCGCTGAAACATCTGCCAAGCTTTGCCGGCTGTTGAGCACACCGTACGGACTGCTGCCTATCCCCCCCTGCCCCGACTGGATGAAACGACTGCTGCTAGCACTGCCAGGCGCGCACCCCTGCAAAACCTCGGGCACTTCAGTCTGCTGAGGTAGGGGCTCTACCGTTGGGCGCACGTCACTTTCTAGGGTCTCTACGCGGGTTTCGCCAGCTATCCCAAATTCTGAACTGGCCGTGATATCGCTCTGCGCGGTTGGCGCGGGTCGAGCCGTGAGGCCCAGCACCTGCCGGGACGAAATCCTCACCTGGCCGCCGCCGCCAAAAACGGCATTGGCCGTAATGTCGCTATCTTCTGCTGGCACAGCCACAACGGCGGTTGTCGCGGCGATATTAATATCGCCGCCGGTAGCCGTGCCGGTGGCATTGGTGGTGATGCGACTCCCGTTTCGTAAGGTGAGGCTATCGGTTTGGAGGCCAATGTTGCCGCGATTTCCCGCAGCGGTATCGGCACTGAGCAATCCCTGATTTCGCAGCGTGATGTGCTCTGCGCTCACCTGTAAATTCCCCGCTGGCCCCTGGCCTGGGAGAATCGGCCTACCCCCTGTATCTAGCAGGCTGCTTGAAGCACTGCTCAAAAAGTTGCTCACGCTGACCGCCGCACCGTCATCCACAACTAGCGCATTGGCCTCTACCACCAAGTTTCCACCCGCACCGCGATCGGCCACCGCTGTCGCAAATAGGCCGCTGCGCCCCTGCGCTGTTCGGCCTGAAAGCCTCACAACCTCTCCATTAATAAATAAATCACCCGCACGACCTTCCCCAGCGGTACTGGTTGCCACCTGCGCGCCATTTTGCACCTCGAGTCGCTCCGCCTCTAGCCTAAGCGGTCCCCCATTGCCCGCCGCACCAAAGCTCACCGTCGTGAACAGGCCACTGGGGCCTTCCACCGGCGAAAAGCCTGAGAGCGTAATCTCATCAGCCGAAATAGTCAGCGGCCCCGCATTCCCACCGCCAAATGTTCCCGTGGTAATTTTTGCCCCGTCTGCGATCGCTACCGTGCCGGCCTCAACCGTAACGCCGCCGCCCTGGCCACTCGAAGCCACGTCCATTCCAGATTGAATTAGTGTAGGCGTCACAATTGAGGGCCCCAGCCCGCCCGTGTCTAACGCACGCGTCCCGGTTAGGTTTACCTGCTGCGTGGCATCTATCACAACGCTGCCTGCCGCCGCCTGATTAAAGCTGTTAGCCAGTATTTGCGCCCCTTGATCCATCAGCAAGCTGCCCGTTTTCAGCGTGAGCTGGCCTGCTTGCCCACTGCCCAACACATCGGCAGTGGTAAACAGGCCACTGGGCCCAAGGACAGAGCCACCCCTGAGCGAAACCGTCTCTGATACTGTGAGGTTCAAGCGCCCGGCATCACCTTGTCCAAAGGTGTTAGCCCCCAGCTGGCCGCCGGATTCAACCTGTAAATTATTAGCTGCGATCGCCAGCGTTCCCCCGGCCCCGGTTGCCCCAGGGGCCACATCTACAGATAAGTAGCTGTGAAACGGTGGTGCCTGCGGCCCCAGGCTAAAATCGCTCACCCGCACGGTGTCCGTCGCTCGGATATCAATGAGTCCGCTCGGCAAAACGCCGTTTGCATTGGCATTGTTTGCGGCTGGAGAGACTGGTGGCGATATTGGCGGGGATGTTGGCGGAGAGGCTATCGGGGATGTTGGCGGTGTTGTTGGCGGCAAAGGAGGCTGAAGGGTAGATGTCGTTTCTGCCAAAACAGCTGAGCTTTGAGTCACCGAAATAGTTTGCCCGCGCAGCAGTACCTGACCAGGTGACGCTGCGCTGGCCTCTAACACCGAGCGCGCCGCCAACGCAATATCGGCATACTCATCGACTTGGGCGTAGTTTGTCTTTAGGTCGGCATCGAACAAAACGCGGCCGCTAGAGAGACTACCTAGCTCAATATCACCGCCTGTGGCCGTGAGGCTGCCGCCCGATAGGGCAATGCCGTTGCCCACCAGTTTGATAGACTCTCCAGCTTGCACCGCCAGTCCACTATCGGGTTGAAATACTCGGTTTACAAAGGCAGAAGGGGTATTAGGTGCACCGAAGGTTAAAAAATTCCCAGGGCCCTGAACTTCAATTGGGGCAGATGTCTGGCCAAAAGATGCCTGGCCAAAAGATGTCTGGCCAACAGTTGAGCCAGACACGGGAGCGGCGGCTGAGCTGGAAGTTGGCGCAGACAAAAAGCCCAGACCAATTGGCAAATTAATGGAGAGGAGTTCAGCGGTAGGAGATGTCGCCTCACCTGTGGGGATGACTGCTCCGGTATCAAATATCAGTTGCTGAGCGGTGCTGGCCAAAAACGAGCCGCCTAAGTCGAGCTGGACAGTGGGCCCAAAGCTGATGCCAGCGGGATTGACCAAAAACAAATTAGCCTCGCTGCCATTGCCTGTGCGAATTAGCCCGTTGATCAAAGACGCTGAGCCGCCGGTTACTCGTACTAGGATGTTGTCGATAGCAGGTGTGTTCACCGCAGGGGTAGAAAACACCACAGACTGATCGGGCGAGAGGATAGAGAATTCTTCAAAGCTGTGGAATAAAGAGGTGCTACTGCCGTTTCGCACACCGCCTTCAATCGTACACACGGACGCTAGGCAGCGCTCCGATAAAGCGCCATTGACCAAGGTGCCAAAGCTGCGATCGCCCGAGACCTGAGCAAAAGCAGTGCCTGCGGCACCCGTGGCGTGTCCGCCCAGCCATACCCCCGCGCAAAGCCCTACCGGTAATACGTGCTGAAACTTGCCCAGTAAAGAGCATTCACTCGCTTTGTTCCTGTGAGGCGTGTTTTTATGAGTGCTGGGGCAAGCACTAAACTGATTATCCAAGCGGTGATTATCCAAGCGGTGATGATTACTCGAGCACAGGAGAGGTTGTCTGGTCACGCTTAAAACGTCATTACGGCTAACGTCATTACGGCAGCCAGGTTTCAGTCAAAATACGATGACAAAAGTGAATTTGATATTAATCTAGCAGAGATATACAGAGTGTCCATACTCTCTTTATGAAAATAAAGCTTTAACGAGCGCCATAACCTCAGGGTTGGCTCTACAATGATGCCGAAAAGGTGCTGGCAAGCCGTGGAAAAACTTAATGACGACAAGAAACTTATGGTTGGCACCGTCGTCATAAACTCACAGGGGATCTGCGCTTGCCAATTATTTATGCGATCGCAGGGCATCAGCAACCCACACCATACACACACCCTATCGGGAGACATACATATACAGCGCACCTGGCCCATAACTTTTCCTCTGTAGAATCTCCTAGAGGAATCCCTTAGAGGAATTTCTTTGAAGCAGTCCTTTTGAAGCAGTCACTCTGAAGAAGCCCTTTTGAAACGCCATCTACGCAGCACCTGTCAACCGTCTTGAACGCTCATGTTTAAACCTATCTGTCTTTCTAATCTTGCGTTCTCTTCGCCACTGGGCTTTGTCGTGCCGCTTTCTGTGCCATTGGCCGTACCGCTGGCCATACCGCTGGCCATACCACTGGCGCTAGCGCCCCAAACTGCGGCCCAGGCAGTCACGTTCAACTTTGACTTCACAAGAGCTGTTTCTGAGGAGCTTCAGCTAGCCACAAGAGAAGCCGCTGATGCTTGGTCGCCCCTGCTTAAGGACGACGCCATCGTCAAGCTGCGAGTAGACTATTCAGACCTATCGGCGGCGGGCAGCGTTTTAGGCGGCGTACAGCCCGGTAAAGTTAAAGTTAAATACGAGGACTACGTCGATGCTCTATTTCAAGATGCTATCTCCAGCAACGATTTTTTAGGCGTCAGCAGTCTGCAACTTTCCACAAAAGGCCGCGAAGCCTTTCAGGAGTATCAGGTTGGCAACCTTGATCTCAATAGTGCCAAGTTAGAATCCAAGCAGTTTGCCTTCCTGATGGATGGCCAATTTGCCCAGGGGAATGGCAAAGGCAGAAACCCAAGTGAGCCCCTAGCAAACTTCCTAGATAACAACGGCAACAACAACAACAAAAATGTCCAGCTCACCCGAGCACAGGCCAAGGCCCTTGGCCTGCTTAAAGATACAAAAAATCGGCTAGATGCTGTGATTACCCTCAACAGCAACGCTAATTGGGACTTTGATCGCAGTGATGGCATCGCGGCTGATCGCTATGACCCCGTGACGGTGATGAAGCACGAAATCGGTCATGCCCTAGGCATTGTCAGTGGTGTAGACACACTCGACTTTTTAGCCTCTGCCAGCGGGCCTTATGAAACCGACGATATCGAGAAAAATAAGTTCTCCTATCTGACACCGATGGATTTTTATCGCTACTCAGAAGAGAGCGCCCAGCAGGGTGTGATAGATCTCACCATTGGTGGCAGCGAAAAATACTTTTCCTTAGATGGCGGCAGAAGTGTGGTCACTGACGACGTTGGTCGAGCGGCTTACTTTTCCACAGGTAGCTTAGAGTCCCAAGGTGACGGCTATCAAGGCAGTCACTGGAAGGTCAATGACAATCCGTTGGGGGTGATGAATCCTCTGCTACAGCCCGGGCAATCGATTGATATCTCTTCGCTAGATTTGACGCTACTCGATACGGTGGGATGGGATTTGGAAGATTCCACTGCCGAACGAGCTGCTGCTGTTGGTGTGAACTGGACCGCACTGCTCACCGAGCTATCTGACGATCGCCAAATCGTGATAGATGAATTACTAACTGCGCAGGGCAATGAGATTCCAGAATTGGAAGCAGCTATTAACGACGCTTCATCTGAACTAGAGTTCGAATTTCAGCAGACGCTAAAAGATAAGCTAGCAAAACTCACTGATAAATTTGAAAAAGAAGACTCCTTTAAAAAACGCACTAAGGAAGTCGCAAAATTTTATGAAGAGGTCGGCAAAGAAGCTGAAAAGCGAAATAAGGACTTACGCAAGTTTCCTGAAGAGATTTACAAAACAGATGAAAAGGTTCAAAAATGGCTAACGCTCCCGATAGACAAGCTGTCCAGGGAAATGCAAGAAGCGGACGCCACCACTATTAACCGCTTTTCTAATATTGTCAAAGCCTTGCCTGCAGATGAGCGCGCCGTCATGGAGTTCAAAATTGAAGAAGCCGTTGCGGTCTTTGCCGATCAGCCCGATAAACTGGTTCAAGAATTACTGGATACGAGCGGTCCAGCGAACCCTATTGGCTGGAGCTATTTTCGCTGGTACTGGTGGTGGTTAGAGGGGAAAGAACTCGAAGATAACTTCGAGGAGGATGACCTTGAATTTTACGAAGACTTCGAGGATGACAGTGACGATGGAGCGGCCTTCTTCTACTTTCAAAAAGCCGTCTCTTCAAGTTTAGGCTCAGAGAACAACAGTTTTCAGGCCAGTTCCAGTATTACTCCGCTAAGCTCTTTTAACGACGCTAACGATAACGCTAAAGACGTGCCTGAGCCCTCTTCAATTTTGGCAACGTTTGGGATTGCTGCAATCAGTCTCAAAACATTAAGAGCCGGTAATCGGCGATCGCGCGATCGCCGCTCATAGTAATACCGTCACTGGCACGGCTTTTAGTCTCGTTTGAGTCTTTAACTTTAAGTTTTTAACGTAGTCTGCCTCACCTCTCAAGAGATTCTCAAGACTAAGCTACTCATCTATTTGGCAAGGTCTCTTAATCTCGCCAAATAGATGAGTAGCTTTATCGTGTCACAAGCTAGATATTGAATGGTGAATGCAAGGCATGACTGTAACTTTTCCTAAAGCCCAATTGTGTCTCCATTAGTTCTCCATGTTTCTTTTTTATGTTGACGGAATCAATCGGGATAGGTCGATAAACCATTAAAAAAGACATAGGAAAGAAGAAATGAGACAAATTGGCTTTGGTAGAACAAGCACTTTTGATCGATTTAAACAGCCGCTTGAGACACCGTTTGAGCCGAAGCAGGTGATCCATCTCAAAAGTCCTTTAATAAATGCTGAGTTAACTGCTGATAAGCCTGCTGAGACCTCTGAAGCGTTAAACCCGCTATCCCCCTGGGAGCGCTTCTGTCGTTGGGTCACGAGTACTGAGAACAGACTCTATATTGGCTGGTTTGGGGTGCTTGCGATTCCCACATTATCTACGGCAGCCGTTGTGTTTGTTTTGGCGATTATTGCTGCACCTGCTGTTGATATGGATGGCAGCGGTCATATGGTGGCGGGGTCCTTGCTTGATGGCAACAACTTAATTACAGCGGCAGTTGTGCCGACCTCAGCCGCTATTGGCCTTCATTTTTACCCTATTTGGGAAGCTGCTTCCTTGGATGAATGGCTCATGAATGGTGGTCCGTACCAGTTAATTGTGCTGCATTTTATTATCGGCATCATTAGCTATCAGGATCGAGAATGGGAGCTGAGCTATCGACTGGGCATGCGGCCTTGGATTTCACTGGCGTTTACGGCCCCTGTTGCCGCCGCGGTTTCAGTGTTGCTGGTGTATCCTGTCGGTCAAGGAAGTTTTTCATCTGGAATGCCCTTGGGTATTTCAGGAACGTTCACTTTCATGATGGAGTTTCAGGCTGATCACAACATTCTCGCAAATCCCTTGCACCAAATGGGGGTTGTGGGTGTATTAGGCGGTTCTTTGCTGTGTGCGGTTCACGGTTCTTTAGTGACCTCGACACTCTTCAAAAAGAAGAGCCGAAAAAAGGTAAGCAGTATAAAAATAAATAACGGAACTGATATCAGTAGAACAGACATCCATAGAACAGATATCAGTAGAACGGCGCATGGCGAAACCTCCCAACAAACCTATAGCTTTGCGCATGCTCAAACTTACCAGCAGAAACTTTTTTGGAAGGGCGTGCAATTCAACAGCTCTCGGGCCGTTCACTTTTGTTTAGCAGCTTTGCCGGTCGCAGGTATTTGGTCAGCGGCATTAGGGGTGGATTTAGCGGCTTTCGACTTCGACCGATTTTCGTTTGATTCGCTCTCGGGTCCTGCCCTTAAAAAAACAGTCGTGCCGACATGGTCTGACATTGTTATTCAGGCTAACTTGGGTATTCACGAAACTGGGAAAATGGGCACACCCAAGTTCCCATTACTGATAGAGCCAGCGGCTGAGGTAGAGGCTAATAGCATTGTCCATTGGGCTGAGTGACAGAGCCGAATGACAGACTTGAGCAACAGATTCGAATGACAGGTCTGAGTGATTGACTTGAGCGAGAGGGTTAGTCCTCTCAAAACCGGTCCCCTCGGAGAAAGGTTTGTTGGCCTACGCCATCCCGTTTTTAATCTTTGTTTATTATGAGAAAGGAGAGTTCCCATGACCGCCAGTCCTCCGAAGCAGGATAATCCAGCGAGGATCGCTACTGAAGGGAGTCCGGTGCCCACATCTTTTGAGAAGTGGGCGAAGCCGGGACATTTTAATCGCACGCTGACAAAAGGCCCTAAGACAACCACTTGGATTTGGGACCTACATGCTGATGCCCATGATTTTGATACTCATACCGGTGATTTACAAGAGGTCTCTCGCAAAATCTTTTCTGCCCATTTTGGTCATCTAGCCGTTGTGTTTGTTTGGCTGAGTGGCATGTATTTTCATGGTGCTCGCTTTTCTAACTTTTCGGCATGGATGGCCGATCCGACCCATATTAGGCCCAGTGCTCAGGTGGTGTGGCCGTTGGTGGGACAAGATATTCTCAATGCGGACATGGGAGGCGGTTTTAGAGGGATTCAAATTACCTCTGGACTGTTCCAAATGTGGCGTGGAGAAGGCTTTACCAATGAGTTTCAGCTTTACTGCACAGCGATAGGTGCCCTGGTGATGGCCGTGCTGATGCTCTTTGCCGGATGGTTTCACTACCATGTGCGATCGCCCAAGCTGGAATGGTTTCAAAATGTACAGTCCATGCTCAATCATCACCTTGCTGGGCTACTGGGCTTAGGTAGTTTGGGTTGGGCAGGCCACCTTATTCATGTCGCCCTTCCCACCAACAAACTGTTAGATGCTGGTGTGGCCATTAAGGATATTCCCTTGCCCCATGAGTTTATTCTTGAGCCGACGCTCATGAGTAACTTATACCCGAGCTTCGCTAAGGGCGTGTTGCCATTTTTTACGCTTAACTGGGGCGTGTACAGTGATTTTCTGACTTTTAAAGGTGGACTCAACCCGGTGACCGGGGGCCTGTGGATGACGGATATTGCTCATCATCATGTGGCGATCGCAGTCCTCTTTATTTTTGCAGGCCATATGTATCGTACGAATTGGGGGATTGGCCACGATATTAAAACCATGCTTGAAGATGCCAGATATCCTAAAATGCTGCCATTTTTAAGCTTTATCGGCCCGGTGGGACATAAGGGTCTCTTTGAAGTGCTCACAACGTCCTGGCACGCGCAACTGGCCATTAACCTGGCTTTGTTTGGATCGCTGAGTATCATTGTCTCTCAGCACATGTATGCCATGCCGCCTTATCCGTATTTGGCAACGGACTATGGCACAGTGACCTCTTTGTTCACTCACCATATGTGGATTGGTGGATTCCTGATTGTCGGTGCTGCGGCCCATGCGGCTATTTTCATGGTGCGCGACTACAACCCTGCCGAGAATGTCAACAACGTGTTGGATAGAGTATTGCGTCACCGAGATGCCATTATCTCTCACTTGGTTTGGGTCTGTCAGTTTTTAGGCTTTCACAGCTTTGCGATGTATTGCCACAACGACACCATGCGAGCCTTTGGCAGACCTCAGGATATGTTTTCTGATACGGGCATTCAATTGCAGCCCATTTTTGCCCAGTGGATACAAAACCTACAAACGACTGTAATTAGCACCACGGCACCAGGACTTGTTAACCCGGTCAGTTACGCCTTTGGCGGAGATGTCGTTGCGGTTGGTGACAAAGTTGCCATGATGCCAATTCCACTGGGAACTGCGGATTTTTTGGTTCACCATATTCACGCTTTCACCATTCATGTGACGGTCCTGGTGCTCCTAAAAGGGGTGTTGTTTGCGCGGAATTCTCGGTTGATTCCCGATAAGGCTGAGCTGGGATTCCGCTTCCCTTGCGATGGTCCAGGGCGGGGCGGCACTTGCCAAGTCTCTGCCTGGGATCATGTGTTCTTAGGGTTGTTCTGGATGTACAACTCGATTGCCATTGTGATTTTCCACTTCTTTTGGAAAATGCAGTCGGATGTATGGGGCGCGGTCAATGCTGACGGAAGTGTCTCTCACCTCACCGGCGGTAACTTTGCCCAATCGTCCATTACCATCAACGGCTGGCTAAGAGACTTCCTATGGGCGCAGGCAAGTCAGGTCATCAGCTCCTATGGCTCAGCGCTATCGGCCTACGGACTGATGTTCTTAGCAGGGCACTTTGTGTTTGCTTTTAGTCTGATGTTTTTGTTTAGTGGTCGTGGCTATTGGCAGGAGCTGATTGAATCCATTGTATGGGCTCATAGCAAGCTGAGGATTACCCCGGCCATTCAGCCTCGGGCCTTGAGTATTACCCAAGGTCGGGCCGTAGGCGCAGCTCACTATTTGCTAGGCAGCATTGTGACAACGTGGGCTTTCTTCCTCGCAAGAATGGCTGCGATTGGCTGAGCGCCACAATCCTCGGCGCAATAACAACTCGGCGCAATAACACTCGCCGCAACAACAGTCAGTATGACCGCACTGATGACATTGATGGGCATGGTTTCGTAGCACGGCTATGCCCTTACAGAATCGTTTAAAACTCATTATCTATTTGGAACCATGGCGACAAAATTTCCAAAATTTAGTCAGGAGTTGCAGCAAGACCCGACAACCCGTCGGATCTTCTATTCTCTCGCCACGGCCCATGATTTTGAAAGCCACGATGGAATGACTGAGGAGAATCTTTATCAAAAGATTTTCGCTTCCCATTTTGGCCATATTGCCATTATCTTTTTGTGGATTTCCGGCATTCTTTTTCATGTGGCCTGGCAAGGCAACTTTGAGATATGGATTAAAGATCCGCTGAATACATCACCCATTGCCCATGCCATTTGGGACCCGCAGTTTGGACCAGCTGCCATTGATGCGTTTACCCAAGCAGGGGCCGGTAACCCAGTTGATCTCTGTTACTCAGGGGTTTATCACTGGTGGTACACCATCGGAATGCGCACCAATGGCGACCTTTTTTCAGGGGCTATGTTTCTCTTGTTTTTAGCCAGCATTATGCTGTTTGCTGGATGGTTGCACTTGCAGCCCCGCTTTCGTCCTAGCTTGGGCTGGTTCAAAAATGCCGAGTCTCGGCTAAACCACCATCTGGCAGGACTGTTTGGCGTGAGTTCTCTCGCTTGGGCCGGGCACTTAATTCATGTGGCTATTCCCGAGTCCCGAGGACAGCATGTGGGCTGGGATAACCTGCTTTCTGTTGCGCCGCATCCAGCCGGTCTGAAGCCTTTCTTTACCGGACACTGGGGAGACTATGCGCTCAATCCGGACACGGCAGAGCATGTATTTAACACCTCTCAGGGGGCAGGCACCGCTATTCTCACCTTTTTAGGCGGGTTTCATCCACAAACAGAGTCGTTGTGGCTGACGGATATGGCGCATCACCATTTGGCGATCGCCGTCATTTTCATTATTGCTGGGCACATGTACCGCACCAACTTTGGTATTGGTCACAACATCAAGGAAATGACGGAAGCCCTTGAAGGCCCTGGCTGGAGTGGTTTTTTCATTGCCCCCAATACCGGGCGTGGCCACCAGGGTATTTATGATGCTTACAACAACTCGTTGCACTTTCAGCTAGGCTGGCATTTGGCCTGCTTGGGGGTTGTGTGTTCGCTCGTGGCACAGCATATGTATGCCATGCCGCCTTATGCCTTTATGGCTCGCGACTACACGACAATGGGCGCGCTATACACTCACCACCAGTACATTGCAGGGTTCCTGATGCTTGGGGCGTTTGCCCATGGCGGTATTTTCCTGATTCGAGACTACGACCCAGCGGCCAATGAAAACAATGTGCTTGCTAGAGTGCTAGATCATAAAGAGGCGATTATCTCTCATCTAAGTTGGGTTTCTCTTTTCTTGGGTTTTCATACGCTGGCACTATATGTACACAATGACTGTGAAGTTGCCTTTGGTAGCCCAGACAAACAGATCTTGATTGAACCGGTATTTGCTCAGTGGAATCAAGCGATTCATGGCAAAGCGCTGTACGGTATTAGCTCATTGCTCTCTAACCCTGAGAGCATTGCTACAACCGCTTGGCCAAACCATGCCAATGTGTGGCTACCCAATTGGATTGAGGCGATCAATAGTGGTACAAACTCGCTGTTTTTGACCATTGGGCCAGGAGACTTTTTGGTGCATCATGCGATCGCACTCGGGCTCCATGTCACCACCCTTATCCTGGTAAAAGGCGCACTAGATGCCCGTGGCTCTAAGCTGATGCCTGACAAAAAAGACTTTGGCTACGCCTTTCCCTGTGATGGCCCTGGTCGTGGTGGCACCTGCGATATTTCCGCCTGGGATTCTGTGTATTTAGCGACCTTCTGGATGTTAAACACATTGGGCTGGGTGACCTTTTACTGGCACTGGAAGCACCTTGCTATTTGGAGTGGCAACGTCGCCCAATTTAACGAAGGCTCTACCTACCTCATGGGTTGGTTTAGAGATTATCTGTGGCTTAACTCTTCCCAGCTGATTAATGGCTACAATCCCTACGGCACCAACAACCTCGCCATTTGGGCCTGGATCTTCTTGTTTGGTCATTTGGTTTGGGCGATTAGCTTTATGTTTCTCATCACCTGGAGAGGCTACTGGCAGGAGCTCATTGAAACCCTGATGTGGGCACATGAAAATACCCCGCTCTCTTTTGGCTATCCCAAAGATAAGCCAGTGGCGCTATCGATTGTACAAGCAAGACTGGTGGGCCTTACCCATTTTGCCGTGGGTTATATTGCGACCTATGCCGCATTCCTAATCGCCTCTACCAGTAGTCAATTTCCATGATTACAAGCATTGCCAGGGTTTGCATCGTTTTAACCCCAACCCTGGCACCCACTCTGTGGACTCTCCTCGTCCCAGACAGGTCCTGACTGCTAGACCGGTCAGGACTTTCTTCCATTTTTGTTTTTTGCATGCTTACTGCTGATATTTTTTACCCGAACTCATACTTACCCATACGATGAGGTAACACCATGCCTACCACTACAAAAGCCGCTTGGGCCGCTGATGCCTACATTGCAGACGATCCGATTCAGCCCTACCAAGGCAATCCTCAGCTCGGAAATTTGGCTACTCCCATTAATAACTCTAGTCTCGTGAAAGCCTATATCAACAATTTACCCGCCTATCGACCGGGACTGACACCGTTTCTCAGGGGCCTAGAAATTGGGATGGCTCATGGTTACTTTTTAGTTGGGCCGGAAGTTGTCTTTGGCCCTATTCGAGAAACCAGCCACGGGGCAAATCTCAGTGGCTTGATTACAGCTGTTTATATTACGGTTTCGGCCTGCTTGGGTATTTCTATTTTTGCCCTGGCGACTTTTCAGGGGGACCCTAGGGGGACCTACAACTCTCAATCGAGGGATCTCCTGCGTCCCCTTCGCAAAAAAGAAGACTGGTACCAGCTCAGCGGCGGTATTTTCATGGGTTCAATGGGTGGCGCGGTTTTTGCCTATGCACTCTTAGAAAATTTTGATGATCTTGATGCCATTTTGAGAGGGGCCGTCAACATCAGTCAGGCTCTTCTTTCAGGTGTCTTTGGATAGCGCTTAAGTAAAAGAAAATAAAAGAGAGACTATTATGGCTGACGTAACACAGCTCACCGGAGACTATGCTGCATCATGGTTGCCTTGGATTATGATTCCAATGATTTTTTATATTCTGCCGTTTCCTGTTTTTGCGATTGTTTTTCTTTGGATTGAGCGGGAAGGCGGAAAAGATAGTGCTGCCGCACAAGACTACATGGGACAGCGCTTTGCAAGCCCAGAGACCATAGTTACAGAGATGACAAACGCCGACAATATGACATAGATGCCCATGGAATGAAAGCCTATGTATCTGTACTTGTTTATTCCGTCAATACAACACAGTCAGCGCGATACAGTCAATACAACACAGTCAGCGCAATACAGTCAACAGGCCTCATCATCACAGACAGCAATTCTAAAAAAGAGTTTTTAGTTCTTTAGGAGACGTTTCCTATGCGTAAAGTTTTTTCGATTTTACTGATCGGGTTTATATGGGTGAGTGCGGTTCCTGCGGCCGGAGCAGAGACTCACCTCGTGCCCTGCCAGGAATCAGCTGCGTTTAACGAACGCATGCAAAATGCGCCTGACAATTACTACTTTGAAACGCCCTATCAGTCCTACGCAGCCAATTTACTTTGTGGAGAAGAAGGTCTTCCTCACTTGCAGTTACGCCTCGATCGGGCCGTTGATATTGCGATTCCCTTTGCACTGTTCTTTTACGTTGCTGGATTCATTGGTTGGTCTGGTAGAGCCTATTTATTAAGGGGCAACCGCACGGCCAAACCAGAGGAAGCCGAGATTTTCATCCAGGTTTCTTTAGCGATTCAATCGCTGATTCAAGGTTTGCTCTGGCCATTGCTAGCTTTAAAAGAACTCACTACCGGAGAGTTAACGGCCCCAGCCAGTGAAGTCTCTGTCTCACCTCGGTAGTGAATTTCCCACTCAGTCTTCACTTATTATCTTTGACAGGATTTTCTGTAAGGACTCGTTTATACAGCCTAATTTTGGAGATTTTTGATGAAATATCTGATGAAATACTTAACCAGTGCGCCAGTGATAGCAACCATAACAATGGTTTTTTTATCTGTGGTGATGATTGAGCTTAATCATGTTTTTCCGGGTTTGCAGTATGGCACCTATTTTCATGGGGTGCCATAGAGGGAGAAGTAGGTAGAGGGAGAAGTAGATAGAGGGCTAAATAGGCAGAGGGCTAAATAAACCATCAGGGTACCCTTAAACCCATGATGTAGAAAAAGACTACTGGATGTGGCAAGATAACGCTACAGGTCTTTACATCATGGCTTTGAGGGGCGCTTTTTAGAGGGCAGGTGAGCGAGCCAATACCGATAGCTCATGCTAGACAGGTCGGCTAATTTATCTATCTTCTCCTATTTAAATTTTATATACTCTGACAGGAGTATATGCGAACTCGATAAAATTATTTGTACGTATAATTTTCTACACTCTTTTTAAGACTTAGATGGCGTCCTCTGGTTGAGAAGATCTTATTGAAAGGACGCCATCTAAGTAAGTGATTTAGCGATTACTCAGCAGTAATCGTAATACTCAGAAATATTTTTTAGACAAACCACCTTTTAAAGCAGGTTTTGCGATGAGAATTCTACTCGTTGAAGATGACGCCTCTGTTGCGACAGTGCTTCAAAAAGTATTGACGAACGAACACTACGTTGTCGATGTCGCGAGCGACGGGCATGCGGGCTGGCAGTTTGTGAGCGCTTTTCACTACGATTTGGTCGTGCTGGATGTTGTTTTGCCAAAAATGGATGGATTAGCGTTTTGTCGGCGGCTGCGTGAGTGCGCTTACAATATGCCAGTCCTGTTAGTGACTGCCCTGGACTCTAGCACCAAAAAAATTGCCGGACTTAATGCAGGCGCAGATGACTATATTACGAAACCTTTTGAGATAGAAGAATTATTAGCACGCGTACGCGCGCTGCTGCGACGGGTGCAAACGTCTATATTGCTGACGCTTGAGTGGGAAGAACTACGCTTGCAGCCTAACAGTCGGGAGGTTTCGTATGCAAAGACTCGCTTAAACTTGACCCCTAAAGAGTATGCCTTACTAGAGCTGTTTTTGCGAAATTCCTCTCAGGTGTTCAGTCGCAGAGCTATTTTAGATAATCTTTGGAACCATAGTGAAGCGCCTGGAGAGGAAACGGTGACCTCTCATATTAAAGGCCTCCGGCGAAAGCTGGCTTGCGCAAGCGCACCGACCGACTTTATAGAAACTGTGTATGGGGTTGGCTATCGGCTCAATCCTATGCTTGAAGACTCGTCACCAGGTGAGTCTTCAGATAAGCGAATTGCAGCAGGCCAACGGAAAACAGGTCAGAATCCGGGCCAGGAAACGGGTCAGAAAACGGGCCAGAAAACAGCTCGAGGAACGGGGCAACAGAGCCCTGAACAGACGGCAACCACAAGCTCTCAGCAAAAGACGAAGGCTGTGCTGGCCACCTTGTGGAATTCAGTGAAATTTCGTCAGACTGAACGCATTAACCTGTTAAAGAATATTTTTCAGCACTCTCAAACAGGTCCGATACCCGATGGGAGAAGACAGGCGGCCTATCAGGCGGCTCATAGCTTAACAGGCGTGCTCGGTATTTTTGGACTCATCACCGCTTCTGATTTGGCCAGGGAAATTCAAGAGCTGCTGAAAGGTAAAGCACCGATTAAACCAAGTGAGTTTCACCAACTCCAAACGCTGATAGCCTCATTGGAGGAAAGCCTTGATCAGGCCATTCAGACCTCAGAGCCGCTGCCAGAAGCCCCCCACATACCACCAGTTGTTTTGATGGATCCTCGGCTAGCTTTAACCTCAGCATTGGTCAACATGCTTTGGGAAAAAGGGATCACTGTCAAAATATCACCTCATTTCAAAGCCTTAAAGAAAATGTTGACTATTTTAGAGGATAGCAAACAAGAGAACCCGTTCCCTTCAAAAGTAGTTACAGGGGCTTATCCAGAGGTTGTGCTGTTTGAATTTTCACTGGAAGAGGCGAGCCCTGCCCAGTTAGAGCAGCTCTCTACCCTAGCCCATCAAATACCCTCTTTGATATTTTTGGTGTGCAGTGCGGATGGCACGTTAACTAGCCGGATTAAAGGCGCTCAACTGGGAAACTATCCTTTTCTTTACAACCCAGATGTAGCGGGTGTTGCCAAGGGCATAGAACTGTTGAGATCACATGCTAAGCGGCTCACCCCTAAGATTTTAGTGGTGGATGATGACCCACAGCTTTTAGTGGCACTGCAAGCTCGATTAGAGCTTCAGGGGTTTCAAATAGTGACCTTGAATAAGCCCACAAACTTTTGGCAAACGCTGCAAGAGGCTAATCCTGATTTGCTGTTGTTGGATATTTCGATGCCTGAATTTAGCGGGATTGAATTGTGCCAAGCCGTACGTCAAGCGCCTTTTTGGAATGCGCTACCCATTGTGTTCTTTACCTCTCATGCCGATGTGCAGGTTCAACAGGCAGCCTTTAGGGCCGGTGCGGATAATTTGGTAGAGAAATCTTCACCACATTCAGAACTGCTGAGCCATATTTCTGAACAAATTAAGCGATCGCGCCTTCAGCAGGCAATCACTGCAATCGCTGGTAGCCCACCCCCCATTGCCCCATGAGCCAACGCGCCCCCACTCCGGTCAAAAACTTAGAAGACCTTTTACATCGGATGACCGATCGCATCCGGCAATCCCTTGAGCTGCCAGAGATTTTGGAAGCAACCGCCGATGAAATGCGACGGTTCCTTAAAACTGACCGGGTCAAGGTGTATCGATTTCATGAGGATGGCAGTGGTGAAGTGGTTGCTGAATCTATCAAACATCAGCAGCTCCCCTCGTTGCTAGGTCAACGCTTCCCAGCGGATGATATTCCAGCCGAGGCCCGTGAACTGTTTTTAACGGCGAGGCAGCGCAGCATTGTCAACGTGGCCAGACGAGAAATTGGTATCAGCCCACTTTTAAACGAAGAGACGAAAGAAACGCTCCTAGGCCGAATTAACTTTCGAACGGTTGACTCTTGCCATGTTGAGTACTTAACAGCCATGGGTGTGCAGGCGTCGTTAGTGGTGCCAATTCTTCATCATCATCGGCTCTGGGGATTGCTCGTTGCGCACCACAGTGTGCCTAAGCGATTTGGAAATAGAGAGCTAGAGATTGTTCAGCTTATTGCTGACCAGGTTTCTGTTGCGATCGCCCATGCGAGTTTACTGACGCTAACTCGCTTACAAGGACAACACGAATCCGTTATTAATCAAACCGTTTCTCACCTACATTCTACGGTCAAAAATCCGCTAAAGCGTGCGCTGGGGCAAATGGCAACAGCGCTTCAGTGCACTGGCGGAAGGCTTTATATACCCACAGGTGGCCTCTCGGGCAACCAAAGCTTACAGGCTCAGCTAGTTACCGTAGGGAAACAACCCGCAGCGCCCAAAAAACCACTTTCTCACAATAGCTTAGCCAATAAACAATCTAAGGGGCAGCCGGTTATCTTAGAGCGTTTTTTCGATTGGCGAACATGGTTAAAAGCGGAGTCTTCCCATCAGATTGTCGCAAATCTATGGACAATTTCTGATGTTAAGCATTCTAATATGCCATCAGGAATGCTGATGGCCTTAGCACGTAGCCAAATTCGCAGCATCTTAGTGGCTAAGCTCATTCACCAAAATCATTTTCTAGGCTATCTCAGCTTATTTCGCAAAGCAACTGATATAGAGACTATTTGGGCAGGGCGACTGGAGGCACCTGATCCAAGACAACAGCGCCCTCGCCAGTCGTTTGACGCTTGGCGAGAAATCAAAAAAGAGCAGGCTAATCCCTGGACCCCTCGAGACATAGGGTTAGCCCAGGACTTGGCAGATAGATTTGCCTCTATGATATATCAAACCCAGCTGTACCAAAAAGTTCAGTCTCTCAATGCTGACTTGGAGCAACGCGTTGCTCAGCGAACGCTTCAATTACAGATTGCCAATAAGGACCTAAAGCGAGAAATTGCGGAGAAAGAGCGCACCCTTAAAGATCTTCAAGAGGCTAGGGACTCATTAAAACGTATTAGTCATCAAAATGAACTGATTTTGAATGCTGCTGGAGAAGGTATTTATGGTATTGATCCCAAAGGAAAAGTAGTGTTTGTCAATCCAGCTGCCGCTAAAATACTGGGCTGTCAAAAACAAACTATTATTGGCCATTTTATGCACGATGTTATCGGGCACACTAAGCCAAATGGTGAGGTTTACAGCTGGGAGCAAAGCCCTATTTTTCATACCATCAGACATGGCAAAACCCACCATGTCACGGGAGATTTATTCGTGCGGAAAGAGGGGTCTCAATTTTCGGTAGAGTATGTCAGCACCTGCATTCAGGAAAAGGGACGGATCATCGGCGCTGTTGTTATTTTTCAAGATATTACTGAACGGCAAGCGATAGAGTCGATGAGAGATGAGTTTATTGCTGTCGTTAGCCATGAGCTAAGAACACCGCTCACGTCTATTCGTGCAGCACTGGGGCTACTGGCCAAAAAGGGGCTTGATATTCCGGTAAGCCAGCGACAGCGAATGGTTGAAATTGCCTCTTCAAACACCAATCGACTGGTGCGGCTAGTGAGCGATATTTTGGATGTTGAAAGAATTAAGCTTGGAAAGATAACCCTGAACAAAAGAATCTGTAATTTATCAGATATTATGGTCCAGTCTGCTGATGAAATGCATGCCATGGCAGAAAAACAGCATGTCCACCTTTCTATCGCACCCTTTTCTGCCAGGCTATATGTAGATTTTGACAGAATCATTCAAACCCTTACCAACTTACTCAGCAATGCCATTAAGTTCTCGCCAGCTGGGACAACCGTAGAGGTCATTGCTCAAACAATCAGCGCAAGCAAGGCATCACCTATTCAAAAAGCATTGAGCACACAAGGAAAGGCGGCCCTAGAGGCTGGGTTGAGAGTCTCTAAATCCTTGATTCTGGTACAGGTTATTGATGAAGGGAAAGGGATTCCTAACAACAAGCTAGAGATTATTTTCAATCAATTTGAACAGCTCAACATAACAGATTCAAATCATCAAGGGGGCACAGGCTTGGGGCTAGCCATCTGTCGCAATATTATCGAACAGCACCAAGGGAAAATCTGGACTCAGAGTAAGGTGGGTGAAGGCAGCACTTTTTTCTTTACGCTGCCGGTTATAGAAACAGAAATATCATAAGCAACTGCCTAGCGGCAGAAAAGCTAGCGACAAAAGAGCTAGTTGAAAAAGACCTATGGGGAAAACAGTCATGGTAGCCAAGCGAATTCTTATTGTTGATGATGATGCCGATATTCGAGAAGCGACCCAGCTTTGCTTAGAAATTATGGGAGAATGGGAAGTGTTGAAGGCCAGCAATGGACCCGATGGCATTGCGATCGCGCGTTCAGAACAACCCGATGCCATCTTGCTGGACATGATGCTACCAGGCATGGACGGCTTGACCATTTTGCAAAGGCTTAGAGAATACGTAGAAACCCAGAAAATTCCCATCATTATCCTAACTGCCAAAGCCCAGTCGAGTGAGAAGAAAACTTTTCAAGATCTCAAAGTGGCTTCTGTGATTACGAAGCCCTATGACCCGCTGACCATCTCTGATCAGATTACGTCCGCGCTCATGTGAATCGGACCAGATGTAGTCTCAAATCGCAAGCCCTCAATCGCAAGTCCTCAATCGTAAGTCCTCAATTGCAAGTAAAGAGACTAGCGCTCTTCACAGCTTTTCCATTTTGTTTTGTTCTAATAGGGTTGGTTCATGTAAATACCCAATCCTAACGAACAATGACTATCTCTATCCAAAGCCCCAATATAAGTTCATGGGAGAGATTTTGTAGGTGGATCACCAGCATTGAAAACCGGCTGTATATCGGCTGGTTTGGTGTGTTGATGATTCCGCTCCTCGGCGTCTCTGTGACCGTCTTTGTCACCGCCTTTATCGCAGCGCCACCCGTCGATATTGACGGGATTCGTGAGCCCCTTTCTGGCTCTTTGCTCTACGGTAACAACATTATTACCGCGGCTGTGGTTCCGACCTCAAATGCCATCGGCCTCCACTTTTATCCGATTTGGGAAGCTGCCACGCTGGACGAATGGCTCTACAATGGCGGTCCCTACCAAATGATTGCTTTTCACTATATTCCAGCGCTACTGTGCTATCTAGGGCGGGAATGGGAGCTAAGCTATCGTCTGGGAATGCGTCCTTGGATTTGCATCGCCTATTCTGCGCCTGTCGCTGCAACCATCTCTGTTTTTCTGATCTATCCTATTGGCCAAGGCAGCTTTTCTGATGGGTTGCCTATGGGCATTAGTGGCACCTTTAACTTTATGTTTGTGTTTCAAGCAGAGCACAATATACTCATGCACCCGTTTCATATGATTGGTGTTGCTGGGGTGTTAGGCGGTTCTTTGTTCTGTGCAATGCATGGTTCATTGGTGACTTCTAGCCTGGTGAGAGAAACCACTGATGTAGAATCTCAGAACTACGGATACAAGTTTGGTCAGGAAGAAGAAACTTACAACATTCTTGCCGCTCATGGCTATTTTGGTCGACTCATTTTCCAATACGCCAGCTTTAACAACTCTCGTCAGCTGCACTTCTTCTTAGCAGCGTGGCCTGTCATTTGCATTTGGCTGGTTGCTTTGGGCATTAGCACCATGGCCTTTAATCTCAACGGCTTTAACTTCAACCACTCCATTCTGGACGCTCAAGGGCGAGTGTTGCCCAGCTGGGCCGATGTGGTTAACCGCGCAAGCTTAGGCTTTGAGGTGATGCATGAGCGCAATGCCCATAACTTCCCGCTAGATTTGGCCAGCGGTGACTCCATGCCAGTAGCCCTGCACGCACCTGAGATACAGGCTTAAGCCCACTTTCAAGCGGGTAGACCTCTCACTTAGCTATCTCATCTAGCTGTCTTATCTAGCTGTCGCATTCGTCTAGCCATGCAGTTGCGGTAACCTTGCCAAATTGCTCTATCAGCGCTCTTCTTTAGAAGGGCGCTTTTTTACCAAGCAGCCTTGCACGCAAACACTCACGCAAGCACTAGGCTGACAGGTCAAAAGGGATATTGCCCCTTTTTTGCCACCTCTTATGCACGCAACAACTCCAGTTCAAGGCACATCTTAACAATGGCTTCCACAGTTTTCACAGTAGAAGCCACAACAGGTTAACTCTTTAGAGATTTAACTTTTGCATCTGATTTTTTAAAGTTTTTCCTATCAGGATTCTAAAGAAAACTGCCCCTTGGATTGCTGAAATGTCTGTATAAACCTAGCCATATACGGCTCAAGGAATGACTGATGGCTCAACAACGTTCGATCCATTATCTCTGCCATCAATATCTCATTCCACTTGAGGATCATCTCCCAGGGTACGCCTATACGCGGCATCACCATTGTGCACGTCCGCACCAACTCATCTTCAACGGACGCTAAGCTGCCCTCCATCACGCAAAGCCATAGATATCCCTGAAACATATTCAAATCTCGCAAACACGAATGTTTTACGCCAGGATGATCCAAGCGGCCACGCTGTAGAGTGGTTCTAGGAAATGCTTTCAACAGGTCCAGATAAACCCGATGAGCAATCCCCTCGGCTTCTGGGAGCATATATCTAACCAGCTGAAATGCAGGAGAAGCATATTGATGGGTACTCGCTGCTGCGCAAATACGCTCCCACGGCAGCGCTACCTGCTCTTCAACAAATTTGAAGTAAGGTTCAAGAAAAAATTGCTCAACAGTCGTTAAATTTTTGAGCAACGCTGCATTACTAAAATTAAGGTGAGTCGTGAGAAATCCCAGTTTTGACCAGTCGTCAGAAATTTGATGACGATTTTGATACTCCAATAGCAAAGGCTCTATAGAGCCAGTTAGCTCCATAACATCTGAAACGCTAAAACCAGCAAATAAAAAGTCGCGATTAGCCTCGCTGTTTTGTGGTGCTTTAGTTGATGACCGCTGATAAAAATCGATGAGTGTTGAGTAAATTTCAACGGTGCACTGCACAATACGTTTGGATTCATTCGCACTGGCTGTCGAGGGCCCATAGTCATGCAGCTCACGCGATTGAGCATCGGCGAACTCACAATTCAGTTTAATGAGCGTTCGATGTAGCTTTTCGGCGGTTTCGCCTCTACCCGCTGGTGACGATACATGAGCTAGCGTGTCGGACATAATGGGCATTTGAATCGCCAAATCTCGTCCGTAAATGCGTGTTTTTGGCTTGTATCGATTGGCCCAGATTTGAATAAGTTCCTTGACAACCAGTTTCGAAGAAGGGTCTGAGGTGTGAGGGGTAGAGAAATCTGAAGAGACAAGCATAGAAGATTTTTTCACTCTATCGACAAATTTGCCTGAACAATTTTGGAACTGTAGAAAAATCGGAAATCCTATAAAAAGATAATGATATGACTCAAAGAAACATTAGCTATAAAATTCTTAGAGGTTTGTTTCCGTGAGGTTTTACAGAGAAACTTTACAGGATGGTGAAATGCTTACAAACAGCAATAGTTTAATCCTGTGTAGTTCTCGTCATTGCTTAGTTCTGGACGATAAGCCTGAAAATTGTAGGCTCCTGCGTGACTGAATCGTATCGCTCTTTAATGATGAGAGATACAGTAATCGCCATAGGCAAACTATTGACTAATCTCTTTTCAAAAAACGATAGTGGCCCTGTGCCAACACAGCAATGCGTTGGCACAGGGCCATGTCAGGAACGGCGCGCATACTCTATACCCTCGAGGGTTACGCCCTCAAGAGTACGCCCTTGAGAGTGCGTTCTTGAAAGTGCAAGCGGCGATCGCGCTGAATCAAGACTCTTTTTCAGCAGTTATCGACTCGAATGTAGAACTACTCGAGAGAGCCTTGAAGAATTTCATAATTTGTCCCTATTGCCACATAATCACGCCTGTCATTCCCAAGATCGGGATAACTAAGAACTGTAAGAATGCTTTTCTGACAACACTTTGGACAGCGCCCTTAGACGTTAACGCCCTGCACTAAAATAGTGCCGTTGTACAGCTGTAGAATAGTCAGGATGAAGAGCAGCAGCAGAATCAGCATAACGCCCATCAGTGGCGCTGTCCCCCAGCCAGGCGTTACCTGGCCCGCTTCAGAATTTAACCGCCTGAAGGCGTATTGAAAGGGTGCAATTTTTTTTGAGACATATTTTTGAGGCATGGTTAGTTCCTGTCTGTAGAGATCGCTCCAGAAAATTTCTTGGATATAGGCAAATGAATATCAATAAAAAAGAGCATAGCGCTGCGGTATGAAACTACCCACATCACAGCGCTATACCCAGATGGCAACAACCTTTAAACGGTGGGTTGTCGAGTGGTAGGATCGCCAACTTTGGTAAAATACCCCCACTCTACCTGCTCAGGGCTTAACGTTGGATCGATGCCTGAGAACACGTCTTGGAAGAGTGCCCGTAAGCCGTGCCAGATGTGGCCAAAGAACCAGAGAAGACCAAAGCAAACATGGAAAAAGGCAAAGAAACCACGGTTGCTGGTTCTGAAGGCACCGTCTGAGTTGTAGACGCTGCGATCGAAGGCAAAGGGCTCTCCTAGCTGGGCTCTACGGGCGTACTTTTTCACCTCTTTCGGATCGCTAAAGGTCTGGCCGTCCAGTTCTCCACCATAAAAACTCACCGTTACCCCTGTTTGTTCAACGCTGTATTTGGCTTCTGCACGGCGGAACGGAATATCAGCTCGAACAACACCGTCTTTATCAAACATCACGACAGGAAAGTTCTCAAAAAAGTTTGGCATTCTACGAACCGTGAGTTCTCGGTTCTCCCGATCTTTAAACACAGGATGACCGAGCCAACCTGTTGGCAGTCCATCACCATCAACCATGCGGCCTACCCGGAACAGGCCCCCTTTGGCCGGACTGTTGCCGACATAGTCATAAAAGGCGAGCTTAGGCGGAATGGCTGCCCAGGCGTCTGATAAGCTCTTGCCGTCATTAAGCTCGGCTTTTACCCGCTTGTCAATTTCGTGTTGAAAGTAGCCTTGATCCCACTGGTAGCGAGTGGGTCCCCAAAGCTCAATGGGCGTGGTGGCCGTGCCGTACCACATGGTGCCAGCGGCAATAAAGGCCCCAGAAAAGAATACCGCTAATCCACTGGCGAGTGCGCCTTCAATATTGCCCATCCTGAGTCCTTTGTACAGATATTCAGGTGGGCGAACCGCAATATGGAAGAGTCCACCGATAATCGCCACAATCCCTAGGGCGATGTGATGGGCTACAACCCCGCCTGGATTTTGTGGGTCAAACCCAGCTGCACCCCATTCTGGGGCAACCCCTTGAATATGGCCGGTTAGCCCTAAGGGATCGGATACCCACATGCCTGGGCCAAAAACACCCGTCAAATGGAAGGCTCCAAACCCGAAACACAACAGTCCGGCTAGGGTTAAATGGATGCCAAAAATCTTGGGTAAATCGAGCACGGGCTCGTCGGTTTTAGGATCAAAGAAAGTGGAAATGTCCCAATAAACCCAGTGCCAGCAGGCCGCCAGAAAAGAGAGGCCGGAATAGATAATATGTGCGATCGCAACCGTTTCAAAGGTCCACAGTCCCGGATTAATAAATGTTTCTCCGGTAATGCTCCAGCCTTGCCAAGAGTTAACAACACCAATACGTGACACAAACGGCATCAAAAAACACCCTTGCCGCCACATCGGGTTGAGCACCGGATCGCTCGGGTCAAATCGTGCTAGCTCAAACAACAACATTGAGCCAGCAAATCCAGCACAGAGAGCATTGTGCATGATGTGCACCGCAATCAGTCGCCCCGGATCATTCAAAACAGAGGTATGGACACGATACCAAGGTAGTCCCATTCCATTTTCTCCTTCTTATGGATAACTAATGTAGGGGCGTAAAACTGTACGCCCCCAATACTCATAAAAACCAACCCTTAATCCGAACGCAGACTCGGATCAATCGGAGGCATTGAAAGCACCGGTTCATTCTCTCGATCCAGCCCCGTTTCAAATCCAGCAGCAGAGGCCCTCGCGCGTCCTGCATGCCAAAGATGCCCTACCAGGAAGAAAAATCCAAAGATAAAGTGGGCAGAGGCTAGCCAGGTTCTAGGTGAAACAAAATTAAAGGCATTGCTCTCGGTTGCCAGTCCAGCGACAGAATTAATAGAGCCGATGGGTGAGTGGGTCATATATTCTGCGGCGCGCCTAAGCTGCCAGGGTTGAACATCGTGTTGTAGATGGTCCAAATCGAGTCCGTTTTTACCTCGTAAGGGCTCTAGCCAGGGTGCACGAGCATCCCAAAAGCGCATAGTTTCACCCCCAAAAATGATTTCTCCGGTGGGCGATCGCTGCAAATATTTCCCTAGCCCTGTTGGCCCTTGGGCCGAAGCCACATCAGCGCCTAGCCCCTGGTCGCGCATTAAAAAGACTAATGACTGGGCCTGAGATGACTCTGGAACCGTGGGACCGTAAAAAACGCTGGGATAAGCCGTATTGTTAAACCAGATAAAGGCAGAGGCAATAAACGCCTGGCCTGCAACATTTCCCAGACTTTGAGAGAGATAAGTCTCTCCTGTCCAAGGGAAAAGATTATAAGTCCAGCGCAGCGGAGGCACCAGAATATGCCAAATGCCTCCCGCAATTAAGAGACCGCCAATCCAAATATGGCCACCGATCACATCTTCTAAGTTGTTGACGCTGACAATCCAGCCCTCACCTCCGGTGGGTTTTTTAATTAAGTAGCCAAAGATAGTTCGCGGATCAAGCGTAGGATTTGAAATGAGCCGAACGTCCCCGCCACCAGGGGCCCAAGGATCGTAAAGACCGCCCCAGTACATGGCCTTAGCCGCAAATAGGAGGGCAAAAACACCCAGGATCAGAATATGAAAGCCTAAAATTTGCGCGACCTTCGCTTTGTCCGTCCAGTCGAACTGGAAGAATCCGTACAGCTTTTCAGGCCCTTGAATAGCATGGTATAAGCCGCCAATGCCCAGTACTGCTGAGCCCAGTAGGTGGGCTACACCAATGGCAAAGAAGGGGAAAATACTCGTTATTTCTCCCCCTGTGCCGACACCAATACCCAGCGTGGCAATGTGGGGCATTAAAATACACCCCTGCTCGTACATCGGCTGATAAATATTGTAGTGAGAGACCTCAAAAAGCAACATGCCCCCGGCCCATAAGGCAACGAGACCCGCATGGGCTACATGGGCTCCGAGGAATCGTCCGGTTAACTCAGGGGTAATCAGGCGAGCGTTTCCTGCCCACCAGGCGTAGCCACTGCTGGCCTCATCATATCCAGGGCCCGCTGGCGCTAAAATTGAGCCGGTTTCTTCGGCAGGTAGGGTGACGGATAAGTCTGGAATGGTTTCAAAGGGTGTTTCCATCGATAAACCTCGTAAAAATGGGGGCTAGAGATCGGTGATGTGTGACTGATCGAATAGATGGGTAAAAGGCGGGTTATTCAGAGAAACCACGGGGCAAAACTTCTTCTGGGAAAACAAATTTCTTTGCCGGTTGATCGAGTTCTGATAGCCAGGCTCTAAGGCCTTCATTAAGGAGAATATTTTTGGTGTAAAACGTCTCAAATTCGGGATCTTCAGCAGCGCGAATCTCTTGACTTACAAAGTCATAGGCTCGTAGGTTGAACGCCAATCCTGCCATGCCAATTGCACTCATCCATAGACCGGTCACCGGCACAAACAACATAAAGAAATGCAGCCAGCGTTTGTTAGAAAAAGCAACGCCAAATATTTGAGACCAGAAGCGATTGGCCGTTACCATGGAGTAGGTTTCTTCTCCTTGGGTGGTGCTAAAGCCTCTAAACGTGTTTTTACTGCTGGTGTCTTTAAAGAGAGTGTTTTGTACCGTTGCCCCATGAATAGCGCAGAGTAGGGCTCCACCGAGTACGCCAGTGACCCCCATCATGTGAAAGGGGTTGAGAGTGTAATTGTGAAACCCTTGGAAGAAGAGAAGGAATCTAAAAATAGCGGTTACGCCAAATCCAGGGCCAAAAAACCAGCTAGACTGGCCGAGGGGATAGATTAAAAAGGTGGCGCAAAAAACAGCGATGGGGGCTGAAAAGGCGATCGCATTGTAAGGCCGTATACCCACTAGCCTCGCAATTTCAATTTGCCTGAGCATAAAGCCGATCAGGCCAAATACGCCGTGAAATGCGATAAATGTCCACAGTCCGCCGATTTGACACCAGCGAATAAAATCCCAGCTAGCTTCTGGTCCCCAAAGGAGTAAAAGAGAGTGTCCCATACTTTCGGCAGGGGTAGAAACGGCTGCTGTGAGGAAGTTACAGCCTTCCAAATAGGACGTCACCAAACCATGGGTGTACCAGGAGGTGACAAAGGTCGTGCCTGTAAACCAGCCGCCCAAAGCGAGGAAAGAACAGGGAAAAAGGAGCAGCCCTGACCACCCAATAAAGACAAAGCGATCGCGTTTTAACCAGTCATCAATTTCCTTGGCCCAGTCTCTCATTGGGCTGAGCGAACCCATGGTAATGGTCATTGCAATATCCTCGTTTTGTTCGGGTTGTTTGTTCTGTAAGCTCTAGTCCACCAGTGCCCTAAGCAGCCTTAGCGACACTGCGGTCCTTGAGGCCAAAGTAGGAGGGACCGGGCCTGACTAGCTCTTGAATGATTTGGTCAAAGTAGGGAATGATTTCGGGAGCATCAGCCTCTGAAAGCAGTGCGATCGCCTCAGCTTTTAAACAGCGCAAATACTTCAAAATGTTATCTAGAGGAATGCCGACGTTGGTGTACAGCTCCTTCATGCCCAGCAGGCCAATTTCTCGCAAGGGGCGATCACTACCGGCCAGCACACAGTAGCTAATCAGGCGAATATACCAGCCCATATCCCGCTGAGCAGCTTCAGTTTTACGGGCGTTGCCACTATTGCTAGGCGTCCTAGGGCAAATTTGCCAAAACTGTTGGGTGCCGCGCTCTACAATGGCAGGTGCATGTTGTTCTATCGTCTGCGCCAGCCGAATTCTTTTTTCTCCCGTTTTACAAAAGCTTCGAATCATTCGAAGCTCTCCTGGTGTCGGGTAACGCAGTTCTTCATCTGCGTTGAGAATAACCTGTTTAACGATACTCATGGGTTAAGGCTCATAGGGTTTCGTGTTTGTAATGAATTTGTAGGCCGCCAAACCAACCAATAGAAATGTGATAATCGAAAGGATTTTTAGATTGGCCCTTGGCTTCTGGGCGTTTGTTACATATCTCTGTTGGACGTATGGGTGTTGACTCTATACCTGTTGAGTGGATGCCTGCTGAGTCAATGTCTGATGACTCTGTGATTGAAGCGCGCGCGTTAATCTCGCGGGTACATCCTGTTGAGACAATCTGTTGAGGTGGAATCATCTTAATGATTAGAAAAAGAGGGACAACATAAGGGGCTTATGTTCTTAAGCTAGGCTTGAACACCCGCTTCAATTGGCTGATTTTTCTCCTGGGCCGTTTTCTCCTGGGCCGTTTTCTCCTCGGCTTCAGGGTCTACTTGTACAGCGGATGGTTCTTTCTCAAGAGGCGCCGGTTGCCGTATCTGGTCATCGACTGTGTGAGTCGTCGATGCTGCTTTTGGCTGATTATTAACCGAAGCCTCTGAGTCATTCAGATCTGAACAGGCCGATTTTGAGATACCGACTGGGGCAGGTGGCCGATAGTGCATCATGTATTCTCCAACAGTAGGCGGATTTTCGCGTGGTTTGGACCAAGCTACTGGCCCCTGAGGGGATCGCAATGACAACCCACGCGGCGTTACATAGCGCTCATAGGGTACGGTGTTATCGCCAAATGCTTTGTCATATTCCGCACTGTCAACAAGGGTATCAATCAGGGCATAAAAGCCCTGGCGACCGCAGATGTCATAGTATTTATTGGTTTCTCTTCGAGAGTAAGTGGGCCGTCCGAGTAGTCGCCTGTGAATCACCTCAGCGGCTTTTGTCATGTAAAGGGTTTCCCAATAGGCGCGCCGAAAGTCTTTGGACTTAGCCAACTGCCGAACAAACTCCCGCACGGTAATGCGCCCACCTCTCAGTTGAGTTTCAGCCACGCTGTGGCGTTGGCTCTCAAGCACCTCACGACCAAACACCTGCCGATAGCCCGCTAAAATAACAGCATCGACAGACTGTTGAGTACTGCTAAAGCTAGAGGGGTTAGCCCTATTCAAGGTGATAGAAGAGAGGGTATTCACAGGCTGTTTAATACCTGCTGACTGGATTTTTCGCCCGTTTCTTTGTTTAGTTTTCTGGCTAATGCTTTGGCTAGTGTTGTAGCCACCACTACTGATCAAAATTCGACGGCTATCCTTACTAAAGTGAGCAGGCTGAGCATTGGGGTCTTTGGTCTCCTGAGGAAAAATAGCCCCAAACTGAATCTCTAAGGGATCGTTACCCACGCCATAGGGATGCTGATTGGGCAGGGGTTGCTGGTAGCCTGCAAACGTGGTGACAAACTGAGGAACCTTACGGACAGGTGCGCTGTATTTGAACAGGTCTAATTGGGGTCCCCAATTACGACATTCCTGAGCTTCTGACCCTAGCCCTCTGAGGTAAGGCACCGTTTCTACGCCGAAGTAGTCAGCATATTCCTGTGAGCCCACCAAGGCATCTATTAAGGCTGGAAAACCCTTTTTGGCGACCAGTTCAAAGTACCCTTGAAACTCTTCTAGGCAGCTCAGGCCCCGACCCAAAAAGTGACGACAGGCTAGCTCAATTGAGCGGCTGATGGTGTAGGGCTCGTAATATAACTGTCGGTACAGTCGTGATTTTCCAAGCTGCCGAATAAAAGCCTCCATTGAGCCGCTACCCCGATTACCCTGCCCCCCTTTTACGTGTGAAACCAGCTCGGTGAGTTCAGGTGCGTATAGCTGACTGACATCCCGCTCAAAAATCTGTCGATAGGCCGCTCTAATGACGACGTCTTTTTCAAGCTCAGAAAGCTCAGGCTTCATCACCCAGCGTGGTGTGTTATTGCCACTTTCTTCATAGCTTTCGGGCAGCTGTAGCCCTTGGTGATGTTTTGACACACCCGTGCGGAAACGATCGGAAGGCTTTTCAACCCAATAGTCAGCAATCAATACCTCAAAGTATTGCTTCACCAAGGCAGCGGCGGCTGACTCAGCAGGAAAAAAAGAAAGTGCCTTCCACTGCATTTCTCGAAGTGCCACTGCTGTTGCCAGCGTGACATCTTCAGGAATCACGCCCCGTAGCCCTCGCGTGTTGATGCTAATAATACTGGTATCACCCGCCACAATCGCGTAGGTGATGTATCGTAAAAACCAGTCCAAGTCACGCATAGAGCGTTCCATGCGCACCTTGCCATAGTCAGAAATTCTGATGGCTTGAAAGCTGCTAGGAACGCTGGGTTTTCCACTAAAAAACAATCTTTTAAACCAGTCAATCGGATTGACTAACGTGACTTTAGCGCCTTGCCGAACAGTGACATTGTTTTCTTTGCGGCTTCTGTCCTTGGCAGAAAGATAATCTTCGGCGACAAAGTAGCCTGACCCTGGCAGGCCGATAGGATCTTCTGGCGGGTCAAAGTAATCCATCGGATTACCGCCTACAAAGATACGCTTGCCGCCAGCGGCCACAATCGTGTTGGCATGCTGGGATAAAATCTGGGCAATCTCTAGTCGCCTCAGCCCTGTTTGTAAAAAGCCTGAGAGTTCCTGAAGCTCGCTATGGTTAAGATAGCGATCGCGCTGATGCGCCCCATCAATCACAGCCGTTGGTACTGTGTGATATTGCTGTGGGTGAACAACTGGGCTACCCCCATTAATTCGGTCGGTCATAGCGATCTCCAAATCCAAACAAAATCAAAAATAAGCGATATCTTAATTTATTGAGGCGCATAGCCCTTAGGGCATTAATCCGGCAATTAAGTAGTCAAAGTAAGGCCCCACCTCAGCGCCATCTTCCAAGCTCAGTATCTCTAGCGTGACTTCCTTAAGCGCCCGCATACAGTCTGCTAAATTTTTGAGCGGAACCTCTAGGGAAAGATACATCTCTTTTGCGCCTCTAACCCCGCTGGACTCCAGCGGATCCACATCACCTACGGCGATCGCATAGGAAATGAGCCGGATAAACCATGCCTGGTCGCGTAGGCACGACGCCTGAAACCGTTGGTTATCGCTGTGGCTAGGGGTGATTGGACAGCGCTGCCAAAATCGTTGAGAGCCCCTTTCAACAATGGTTTCTATATTATTATTTAGGATAGAAACAATCCGCAATCGCTGTGGCCCTTCCTGAAAAAAGAGATCAATCGCATCGAGTTCGCCTTTCGAAAGATAGCGAACCTCACGATCGGCTGTTGCGATCGCCTCGGTAACAACACTCATCATCAAGACTCCTAATACACACGTCTCAACACAACAAAAGGTGGTGGCACTCTCCAAAAAACAAAAAGCTACAGTAGCGTAGAACATAGATAGGCTATGTCCTACGCCGTAGCACAGGCTGCAGGCGCTTGTCGCCCAGTGCCAAAAGCGGTGTCGTCTACAGCATGGTCGTCAGGCCAATAGGCCAGTTGGTGCGCGCTTAACTCAAGCCAGAACTGATGTGATCAAAATAAACACCGACTTCTTTTCCAGCCTCAGCACCTAACATTTCGCTGACCACTTCCTTCATCGACTGCACCGCTCGAACCGTTGCGCCAACCGGCACACCCAAAGAGCTATAAGTCTCCTTGAGGCCATTGAGCACGCGCTCATCTAAAATAGACGAATCGCCTGCCAGCATGGCATAGGTCGCATAGCGAAGAAAAAAGTCCATATCACGCACACATGCGGCATATCGGCGGCAGGTGTACATGTTGCCACCAGGCGCTGTGATATCGGTATAGAGCAATGCCTTAGCAATGGTTTTGGTCACAATAGTAGATGCGTTGGCACTAATGGTCATAGCGGCCCTGGCCCGCAGGTCGCCAGTGCGAAAGTACGCCTGCAAATTATTTAATGACGAATCGTCCAAATACTTGCCTTGAGCATCGGACGCATTAATCAACGTTGTAATAGCATCTTGCATGAGTTTGCCTTCCTTTTATATTCCGACAGGTAACGAGAGAGGGCTCTACGAGAGCGAATGAATAATCAAATCAAAGTACGCAGCCACTTCTTGACCGTCGTCTTCGCTTAAAACTGCCATGGCCTCTTCCTTCAGGCAGCGCATGCACTCTGCAATATTCCGAATCGGAATTTCTAAGTTGTTGTACATTTCCTTAATGCCAACCGTGCCAATATCTTCTAAGGGTCGTTCACTACCGGCTAAAATAGCGTACGCAATTAAGCGAACATACCAACCTTGATCGCGCTGGCAAGAAGCTGTTTTACGGTCAACACCGCTGTTGCTCGGCGTATTAGGGCAGCGTTCCCAAAACTTCTGACTCCCGTTTTGAACAATGCGCTGTTCATTTTCCGCAAGTGCTTTGGCAATCCGAATACGCTGCTCTCCTGTTTTTACAAAGTTTTGAAAAACTCTAAGCTCCTTAGGCGCAGGATAACGAGCTTCGCTGTCTGCACTCAAAATAAGCTCTGTAACTAGGCTCATGGCATTATGTCCTTATTCTAAAGAAAAATATTTGTTGGCTAGGGCCTTTATGCAAGTTGTTATGACTATAAAGAACAAAAATGGAGAACCTGTGAAAGGCCGAAAATATTTTTTAAAGGGGTGAAAACTTAGGAAGTCGGCATCTTGTCAACGGTGAACTGTCTTCATAAGTTCTTCAGTCTTTTACGTTAACTCTATAGAACGGCTGCTTTCAGCATCTTTCTATTTCGTGCTTTTTACAGGGATCCTTCCTCTCAAAGTAAAGAACTCAAGGCTAAAGACTGCTGACTAAACACTGCTGAAATTGGCTGTTTTCTAATTTGTACAGTGGATTAAGATGATTTATAAGATGACTTATAAAAGGCTCATTTCTGTTGTTTTAGCACTTGCTGTAGGCGTATTAACAGCGTGCAGTAGCCAACCTTTGCCGGGTAGTTCAGCCAGCTATGACGATATTAAAGGTAGCGGCCTGGCTAATAGCTGTCCTCAGCTGACAGGGACGACTATGGACTCTATTAACGTTAAGGCCAATGAACCTTATCAGCTAAAAGAGCTGTGCTTTCAACCGACAACCTTTTTTGTTAAACAAGCTCCCTTAAAGCATCAAGCCGCAAAATTTGTAGAGAGTAAGCTGCTCACAAGAAAGAGCTTTAGCTTAGATCAGGTGAGGGGCGACTTACAAAGTGAGCCTAGCGGTGAATTGACCTTCACTGAGCGCGGTGGATTTGATTTTCAGCCGGTGACTGTGCAGCTTCCCGATGGCGAACGGGTTCCCTTACTGTTTACGATTAAGGGCCTAGTGGCTAAAAGTCAGGGGCCAGTGAAAGCTCTGAGTCCCTCTACTCGGCTAGCAGGAAGTTTTGAGGTTCCGCCCTATCGCACCTCTAGCTTTATAGATCCGAAAGGCCGTGGATTGGCCGTAGGTTATGACGCGGCTGTGGGTATCCCGATTCAGGCTGATAGGGATAAATTCTCTCGCCAAAACACCAAGTCTTTTAAGGTTGAGGAAGGCAACATTGTTCTTCAAATCAATCGAGTAAACAAGGCCACTGGCGAAATTTCAGGCATGTTTGAAAGCCTACAGCCCTCTGATACTGATTTTGGCTCTAAAGAAGCGAGGGTGGTCAAAATCCAAGGGCCGTTTTATGGCCGAATTGAATCGGGCGCTCTCCAAGCAACTCTACAAGGGCCTAGCTTTAGCGGAGCCTAACTATTGGTAATTTAACTGGCAATTTATCTGGCACTTTAGCCGCTGTTATTTTTGCACATTTAATGAGGCGTAATTAAGAGGATTTGAACCATGACGAACCTAAACCGTGAGCAGCCTGTTGCCTATCCTATTTTCACCATTCGATGGTTGGCAATCCATGCCTTGGCGATTCCGAGCGTCTTTTTCTTAGGCGCGATCGCTGCTATGCAGTTTATTCAAAGATAGCTATCGATTTAACAAATCAACTTCGGAAAGGACGACCTATCATGGACAGTCTTGGACAATTGAGCCTAGAACAAGAGCTTGAGCTACAGATTATTAAAGATCAGGTAACCAGATTATCTCTAGAGCAAGCGCAGGCATACATTGTCGATATTATGCGGCATATGATGGTTCGCGACAATTTACTCGACCATCTGCTCACGACTACTGGCATTCCTCAAAAAAAATACTCTCAAGCGATTCGTCTCCCCGGACAATATTTCTGAGATTTAGCACTTTTAAACACTTTTCCATAATAGAAGAAGGGATAAAATGGTTTACATTCTTAAAAATATTTTGGCGACAATGCTAGCAATCTATGTTGCTTTAGTGACGCTTATACTCGCTTTTTCACTGGTCTTTTCAGGGGCGGAGAGTGCGCTTGCGGTGGAAATCAGTGATGCAATGCGAACGGTTGATCTTAACGCCTCAGGTGAGCAAATAACGCTCAATCTAGAACAGCTCTCTACGGGTCAACGAATGTTCAACAGTAGCTGCGTTCAGTGCCATTTAGATGGTGGGTCTAAAACGAATCCAGATGTAGACTTAAGCACCGATACCTTAGCAAGTGCAACACCCGCCCGCAATAACCTGGAAAGCTTGGTCGATTATCTGCACCATCCAACAACCTACGATGGACTTAGATCTCTTGCCGAGTTTCATCCCTCTACTGAAAATTCCGATCTGTTTCCTCGAATGAAGTCATTAGCTGAAGATGACTTGAGGGCGATCGCAGCTTATATTTTAGCCGAACCCAATATTATTGGTGACCAGTGGGCAGGCGGCAAACCCAAGCGCTAACAAAAATAAGAGCACCTACTGACTGTGGGCTTTATGAGCCTGAAATCATAAAGTGCTGCATGAATCGAAAATGGACCATCATAAAGATGGTCCATTTTGTACTGTGAGCGCTGTTCTAACGCAGTCTCTTTAAACCGCGCCGTCGCCACGGGTGATGTTTAGACAAAGGTAAAGTTGCTTTCTGCGATAAAGACGCCTCCGTTATCAACAACATGCGCGATCGCATTAGTCGTATCGCTTTGATGAAAAATAGTGAGATCCGACGTACTAGATCCAACATTGGGGACAGAACTCCCCTGAAAAATGTACTCATCAAATGTGCCACTGAGTACGATTTGGTCAGTCCCCGGTTCAAAGTCGTAGATTTCAGCATAGCCACTGCCTGTGTAAAAGAGGCCATCTGCCGCGTTGGCCAGCACAAAGCGATCGGTTGCATTATCGCTAAGGCCACCATGCAAGGCATCCACGTCACCCGCGAGACCAAAGCCAATGAGTGAGTCACTACCGTTACCGCCCCAAAGCACATCGCTGCCTCTGCCGCCCAGTAACGTGTCATCTCCGGTGTCTGGGCCAGTCCCCACAAATCCGCCATGGAGAACATCGTCCCCGCTGCCGCCAGAGAGGGTATCGTTTCCCTCTTCGCCGTAAAGATAATCGCGACCCACCAGTCCGCTGATGTTGTCATTGCCTTGCTGGCCGTAAATAAAATCATCCAGCGAATTGCCTGCTAGCTCGTTCGCCATTTCATTTCCGTACACATTACCGCCGGTATAACTACTCGAAAGGCGAAGATTTTCAACAAAGGTTGGCAAGTAATAGCCAGAGCCGCCCCAGTTCCCAACAACGACCTTATCGATACCGCTGTTCGGTCCGGCCACTTCAACAATGGTGTCATTACCGTCAACCGAATAGGTATCGTCTCCGTTGCCGCCGACTAACGTATCATCTCCGAGACCACCATCGAGCCTATCGTTGCCGCCATTGCCATAGAGTTCATCGTTGTCCTCTCCACCGTTGAGGTTGTCGTTACCGCCCAGGCCAAATAATGTGTCGTCCCCGGCCAAACCGTTTAGTGTCCAATCGTTGTCATTGTCGGCCATTAAATAGTCGGTCAGGCTAGTGCCGAACTTAATGTCACTAATGAGAATCGGGCCGGGGCCAGTTGTGGAAAAAGGAAGTACTGCTGTAAAAGGATCCATGGGTTATTTCTCCGAGTTGTTTTAAAACGGCGCTGTGCCGATTGGGTTGAGGCTAACAGCGTCCTTTGGGTGAACAACCCCATATAAAACCTAGAGCAGGTGAGTTATGGATTTACAAAAGCGTGACTTACCGGTAACTTGTGGATGACTTTGAGCTGACTATCGGTGACTTTTAGGAAAAAGCCGGCTGAGCAAACCATCGTCGGATAAGCTCTACCTGGAATCGATACTGCTCCGTATTGACCTCTAAAATTTCTTGCTTGACCAGATGTGCTAATAATGTTTTTTCCTGCGCTGTTGTGGGTGTGTACAGCTGGTTTTCACCACGATTGGCCACTTGTTTTAACAAGGTAATATACGCACTCTGTTGGTGCTCAATATCGGCAAAAAAGAAGCTGCCGCTGGTCAGTGCAGGTGTAATCGCAGCTTCCACAGTTTCCAAAGTGACTGGCCGAGTGCGTGTGGAAAGCTGTTCGTTTTGCTGTTCGTTTCTGAGCGCAATAATTTCTGCACAGAGGAGCTGAACCAGGAAAGGGTGAGCCCGCGTGAGCGCGAGAATACGCTGCGTAGCAGATGATTCATAGTGCAGCGGGAAGTTGTGAACAGGGTGCTCTATGAGTCTTTGAGCTTCTGAGAGCTGTAAGTAGCTGATATGAAGCGCCTGTACATTAATCAAATAGCTGGCCCAGCGATGAAAGGCCTCTAGGGTGTGGGAACCCGAGAGCAACACTTTGAATTTAGGACGGTGTTGAATCATATTCCGCAGCAGGCTCAAAATAGCCTCTTCGTCAAAAGCGCCCTTAGTTATAGCCTGGTCGAGCGCTTCAAATTCATCGAGGGCAAGGAGTGCGGTTTTCTCCGATAGCTGGGTTTCTACCTGGTCGAGCCATTCATCAAAGGCCGTGAACGGATCGGTCGCCAACTGTTGTCGGGTAAGAGGCAGCAGCATTATTTGACGAGACTGTTGGGCCGAGCTGACAATATCCCGCGCTAAATTATAGAGAAAGCCCTCGTGGTTTGACGATTTGCAGGCAGGGCCTTGTAGGTCAATAAATAAAGGAACAATGTGACTAGGCAGGAGTTTCCCTAAATTATTCAACAACGACGTTTTCCCCATGCGGCGTTGTCCATAAAGTAAAAAAGAGGAGTGCCGGCGTTCTCTTAGCAGACGCTCAAGCTTGGCGGTGATGTCTTGACGTCCCACAAAAATCGCTTGCTGTTGCGTTAAGGGGATGCCTACAATGTAGGGGGATTCGATGGTTTGGCTCTGTTCTGCTTGGCGGGCAAGGTGCTGCCGGTATTGGCTAATACTGTGTTGCCAGCGTTGGAAAATGGGGCGAAACCGAGCGGCTTTGGGATGATTGCTACGAGAGAGGTCTTGGATGAGTCCTGTGATGTGGCGATCGCTCGCGTCGAGCATGAGGCGTTGGGTATAGGGATTGGATTGATTGAGGACGGCTTGTATGTCTTCGCTCAAACGTCGAAAATTGTGCACGAGGTGAGTGATGGGGCTTTTGAAGTCTTCGGTGATGGTGCCGGTGAGAGGAGCAGGAGAAAGGTGGGTGTGAAGGGCCGCGATCGCACCTATATCCACGCACCTTTCTAGCTGCCGTGCATCTAGCTCAATTTGTGCATTTTGCACAGCCCAGCGCTGAGGGCCTGGGCTCAAATAGTTAAAGGCCGCTTTACCCGCTAGGGGCGATTGCTGGCAAATTTTGACTAAGTAGTGATCCAACCCTAGAAGTGGCAGAGGCTGCTGCTCATCCCAAAAAGCTGGGTGATTCTGAAAAGAGAGTTTTTTCGGTGAGTGAAAAGGCGGTAGCTGCTGGTGATTTGAGGCTTCTTCTAAGCGATCGAGCCTGCGATTCAACAACAGTTGCCAGATCAGCTCCAACGGATACAAAAAGAGAGGAAGCCATAGAGGCAGTGTGAGCCCTAGCCCTGTGAAAAATAAGCTTAGGCAGAAGGGTGGCAACAGCGGAGAGCCCGTCGTCACACTCACAAAGAGAGTATGGAGGCTGCTGCTGCCTAAGACCCCTGCGATCGCCCCAGCCGGCACCCCTGCAATCTGCGCCCCTAAGGTGTAGGCCAAGGCAAATAACACCGTGAGCAACAGGGCATTTCCGCCCCCAATCGCAAGCCCACGCACTGCGACAGCGTGGGCATTAAAAGCGACGCTAAAGGCATAGGCCAGCCCCAACCCTAGCCCTAACCCCCAACTAATTTCTCGCCACCAACGACGGGTATGACGAGCTACCATCACACCCAACAATCCACCGAACAAAAGTCCTAAAACAATCTTTTCAACGGCATTCGTGCCGAGGCTTGCTCCATGACCTAGCCAGTGATGACTCACGCCGTGGCTAACCACAACACTGACGAGACTACCGCCAAGGCTCAGCCCCAGCGCGCTGGCAACAACCCCTAATACAATGCCCCCTAGCTGTTGTCCCCAATATTGGCCGCGACCTAAGGGGTTGCGATGTGCCTGGGCAATACTCAAGGTGACACCAGCGGCGACCCCGTTGGGAAAACTCGCCAACAGAATCGGCGGCAACAAGGCTTCGATGAGCCGGTATACATCAGAGGTGCCCACGCCTAATCCACTTCTAAAAAGAACCAAGCTGTCGGCACCCATCAGGCCAAATATCAGCCCACCCAGTAGCCCGCCGACCACACTGGCGATCCAGCTAGCGGCAACGCTAATCACCCAGCTACCTGCGATCGCCGCGCCTATACTCGCGGCCCAACCGACACTCATCCCAAAGACAATATCTGGTCCCCCTCGCCGCAGCACGATCAGTCCCAAGCCTACCCAGGCAGTGACAATCACTGGTAAAACGCCATACTCTAAAACTCTTAGCCGCCGCATGCTTGGATACAGGCGTTGTTGAGGGCGCAGTTCAGCCCAGCAAAAGTTCTCTTGCATGCGGCTATCGCCTATGGCACGAATGAAGCTGCCCCAGGCAGAGGGCTTCAGTAGTAGCCAAACCGTAATCTGCAAGGTGCCTATTAGCCAGTGAGGGTGATGTTTTGCCCTGAGCGTCTCTACTGCGTTAGGCCATGGCGAAGAGGTCGAAAAATCAGCCATTGTTGGTACCTGTTACCCGGATCTCTACACCAAAACTGTCTGAGAGGTCTGTTGGAACGTATTGATTTGTTCTAGCCCTTCTACCTGCCAATTGGTATCGCTATGGCGATTTTCTAACGCGATTAAGCGAACCGTACAGAGAACCTGGAGTAAAAAAGGCCATCCCTGGCTGTGTTCTAAGATCCACTCAGCATCTACCGCAGAGAACGGGATGGGTGAACTCGCGATCAGCTGTTTTGCTTCTGGGTCACTCAGCGGTCCTAGGGTTGTGGCGTAGCCAAAGATATTAAAAAACGGTGAGCTGTGGCCTGTGCTGTAGGCTAACTGGGTCGGTGGTAGGCGACTAGAGAGAACAAAGGCTAGATTTCCCCCGGTTTGATGGGTCGCTAAAGACCGCAAAGAATCCCAAAATATGTCATCGAGATCTGGGCACCGCTGTAGCCCGGCCCCAATTTCATCGAGCAAAATTAGGGTCGGCTGGTGAAGATGTTCACTCACTAATTCCATAAACAAGGCCAAGTCAACGGGACCGTCAAAGGCAATACCCAGTGCCTTTAATAAATAGTGAATAATGCCTTCGCGGTTAGCAAATCGAGCATCTTGAAAGTCTATAAAAACCCAACGATAGTGTGCCGGTTGCGGTAGCCAGTCTGACTTTTGGTGAGGTCTGAGCTGTTCGATAGGAACGGTTGTGATGCTAGCGAGCTGTTTGAGAAGAGAGGTTTTTCCGCTGCGCCGCTGGCCAATGATGGCAATATTTTGCAAGGGCCGCCGCTTTAAAAGGGCAAAGCAGCGAGTGAGTTCCTTGGTACGGCCAAAGAAACAGGCAGGCCGCGCAATGGGCATACCGGTATTAAACATCGCCAAATCGTTTGCCTGAGCAGTTGGAGTAGCTGAGCACTCAGAGGCTTTGCTCACAACTGTTTGCCAATCTAGACTGAGGCGATCGCACAGTTCGCGAAAGTTTTCATAGTCAACGGGGCCACCTTTTAAAAACTTTTTGACCGTTGAGAGCGAGGGGCCCACATCGGCTGAAAATGTTTTTTGGCTTGGGTACCCGCACCGTTTAACAGCTGAGTTAACAGTGTCCAAGTAGTGGGAGGACACTCGAAGCGATCGCACCATGAGCCTGACGAAGAAAGGACATTCTGACCTACCTTTCATCATGACGGCTGCTATGACAGCTCAACAGTACCCTAGCGAGTACTCTTAACGGGCTACGCCTTCACGATGGCCTGTTCCTTTATCGACTAATCGTAAAATGTCATCACAGGTTTCTTTGGGTGCTTTTCCCTGTGTGTACACCGTGAACTTTGCCAGCTTTGCATTTGAAGGATGCCTGATAAAGTATTCATTCGTACGTCGAATATCTTCTGGCAAATGCTGATTACGCTCATTCAAAATCTGGATAGAGTCGGCCAAGTCGGGCGATGGCAACAAAAGAACAACATTGGGATAGCTTGATAACGCTGTCTGCACTCTTTGAAACAGTGAAGGATTATCATAGACAGAGTGACCCGCACCAAAATCAATCACGCAATGGGTATGTTCTGAAAGTACTCTTTCGACAGCGTGGGCCTCAAAAGGCTTCCAGTACTGAATAATCCCCCAGGCCCCTTCAGAGTCACGCTTTTGTTTGGCCAGTGTTTCATCATAGCCAATCTCTTGGTAATAGCGCCATCGCTGCTCATCCATTGAGCACTGCGGTAGGTTAAGCTGCTCGGATAAAAGTCCTCCAATGGTAGATTTGCCAACTGTCTGGGGACCAATAAGAATAATGTCAGATGGCATCGCATTTTCAACCTTTTGCAAGCTGTTTTCACGCTTTAGATAGCGCTATTTATTAAGCTCAAGAGTATGTCCAGTCGCAGGAAAAGACTCATTTCCATTGAGTTTTCCAGTCTTGGTTTCTGTAATCTTAAATCCTTCGCTGAGATATAGGCTTAAGGCCGCATCATTGCCACTCAGTACAGAGGTATACACAGTTTGGCCGCACTGATTGATAGCTTGTCGTAGCAATCGTCTTCCTATTCCCTGTCGATAATAGTCGGGCGATACGTACAACCAAGTCACCCAATCCTCAGCATAGGCAACAAACCCAATGATAGATTGATGATCGCAAGCTACCCACACATCTCCTTCAAATAATCCCTCCTCTTCAGCTGTGGCTTCTAACGACAAAAAAGCGTCAACGCCCACGGAGACCCGTAGTTCATCTAGCCTTGCATGATCGTGAATAACCGCAATAGCATCCCAATCAGCTGGGCTATAGCTTCGTAGGTGTATCAAAAGCATCTCTCCTGTTATGGCTTAACAGTTACTCAATAGTTATCTACTTAATAGTTTATCTACTCAAAAGTAGCTTCGTGCACCATATCCCGTAAAAATTATCCGTGTAAAGACAATTGGCACACCTCATAAAAATCATCTTTTTAACAGCTTCTAAACAAAGTCTATCTTGGTTTTAGCTTAACTTCTTGGACAATCTGTATGACAATCGTCATCGAATTAAATCACCTTTTTCCTTTGTTGAACAGCGGCTGAACAGCGAACCCAACAGTCTTACCGCCTAAGTTTTCTTCCAATTGAGCCTTTATGTAAGGTCTTCAGCTTAACGTGTTTAAACTTAATGTGATGAATCCAGCCTTAACGCTACAATCGAGAATCATTATCATTGGGTGCCGTGACCATTAACGTTAACAACTTCAAATTTGGAATAGAGCATGAGGTCGCATTTATTCGGCCTGACGGGCAGTTTTCTGATTTTTTAAACACCACGTTTGCAGAATTTGATGCGATTGTTGATAATCTCCCTCGATACGCACAAGATTATCCTCAGCTTCGAGTCGGCGATGCGGGTATCAAGCTCAAGCGCTGGTACATAGAAGGGTTTGAGCGGTTCGATCAGGCGGGCAATGTCACCGATTGTCCGCCAAAGGGCATCGAGATTCGAACGACAATACACAACAGTATTGAAGGTGCGATCGCTCAGCTCACAGAGAGTTTTGAGCAGCTACGGACTGTCGCAACAAAAGCAGGCTTTTCACCGGCGCTAACCAGTTTTCATCCCTACCGCTACGAATTTGTGCCGATACCACCGTTAAACACCTATGAACAACGTCGCCGCCAAGAATCACCAGAAATGCAGACGGCGCACATCCCTATGCTGACGCAGGGACCTGATTTAAATCTTTCAGCAACAGGGCTTTCGCCTGCGCAGCTGATTGATATTGGCCGCAAGCTCACCTATTACAGCCCTTTTATAATTCCTTTTAGCTACAGCTCTCCTTTTTATCAGGGGAGCACCTGGGGAAACACAGCCCTGCCCAACGCCCGTAATCTTCCGCAGGGGGCGGCAGGCAACAATCTTTGGGCAGGGCTGTCAGCTCGCACATTTCACCGAACCGGAGCGCGACCAGCGGCCATGGTATTTTTAGCCAATGAAACAGATTTAATTGATTCGATGCCTTCATTGACCCAGCTGGCGAGAGTGCCTGCAGAAGCCGGTCGAATAGAGTTCAAAGCCTTTGATAGCTGTGGTGATTTTGATCTGTATGCCAGCTTACTGACCCTCCTAAAAGGATTAGTGCTCGACCAAACCTTAGGTGGCCGAGCCACTATCCCAGATGCTAAGCAGCATCAACAATCCGCTCGGTTTGGATTTTCGGATGAGAGAATTTATACTCAGGCAACAGCTGTGCTGGATGCAGTGCGCAGAGTGTTGAGTTCTCAAGAGTGCGATCGCCTTGCCCGATTACACAATAGCCTTGAGCAGCGGCGTAGCCCTGCTAACAAAATGATTGAAGCGTATCAGCAAGGGGCCTCTATTGTAGATATTTTGCAACAGGGCTATGTTCGCGCTAAACTGCCAAAACTGACCTCTGTACAGTAGCGGGCTAGCCTATCTGAACAATACAGTCAAGATAAGCGTACTTGTTCGTACTTAAAGCCTTCGAACAAATACGCTCATGGCCCAGCGACTAAGAAACGCCCATAAATAAACGCACATTAAATAACTGATGTGTTGCTGACTTGTGGTACGTCCTGTCCCCAATCCCGTACGCTTTGCTCTCTTGTTGTCGGTGTGTCTTACACCCGTGCACACTCAGCCACTGTGTACTTTACAACTGGCATAGTTACAGCGCTACTGCAAGAGGTTTTGACACACATCGTCTTTTGAGGATCTTGAATAAGCTTGGCGCGATAGAGAATGGGTTGGGCATCCTCAAAGTGCGTTTGCGCTTTACTGATATTGGGCTCAACAGAAATGTCTACAGTACGATTGGTGGGCAGGCAACGCCCGCTTCGCCAATGATCCAGGACTCTTTATCGCTGCGCATGTCGCGCAGGCTGCCCTGATTACCTTCTGGGCAGGCGCATTTACACTCTTTGAAATCTCACAGTTTGATCCTACTCTCCCCATGGGTGAGCAGGGATCAATCCTTATTCCGCATTTGGCCACGCTGGGTGTTGGGGTTGGTGACGGTGGAGAAGTGATTAATACCTATCCCTACTTTGTGATCGGCGCTGTTCATCTAATCTCTTCTGCGGTACTCGGTGCAGGCGCACTTTTCCACACTGTAAAAGGAAACAACGAAAGCCTGTCAGATTCGAAGGGGCCGGCCAAAAACTTCCATTTTGACTGGAACGATCCTGCAAAAGTTGGCCTCATTTTAGGTCATCATCTGTTGTTTTTAGGCGCAGGTGCTCTTGCCCTAGTTGCGAAAGCCACTCAGTGGGGCGGCCTGTACGACGCCACTATTGGCGAGGTTAGAACAATCACTAATATCACGCTGGATCCAATCGTTATTTTTGGCTATCAAACCCACTTTGCAAGCGTCAATAGCCTCGAAGATCTTGTCGGTGGTCATGTGTTTGTTGGCGTGCTACTTATTAGTGGTGGGATCTGGCACATTTTGGTTCCGCCCTTGCCCTGGGCTAAAAAGGTTCTTAGCTTTTCAGGAGAAGCTATTCTTTCCTATTCATTAGGGGGTATTGCCCTCGCCGGATTTGTCGCCGCTTATTTTTGCGCGGTCAACACGCTAGCCTACCCTACAGAGTTTTATGGTGCACCCTTGGCGATTAAATTAGGTATAACGCCCTACTTCGCTGATACGGTCAGCCTGCCACCGGGTGTCCATACCGCTCGCTGCTGGCTTGCAAATGCCCATTTCTTCTTAGCGTTTTTCATGCTTCAGTGGCCTCTTTGGCATGCATTGCGAGCCATGGGCTTTGACTTTACCAGGGTTACAAATGCGCTGGATGCCGCCTACAGCCCTCCGGCAACTCCTACAGCCGTTACCGACTCTAAATCCTCCGCCGCCCAGCAACCTATAGACACAAAAGCAGCGGCTTCGTAAAACCGTATTCAAGTAGGTCATGACCCGCTAGCTTCTCTGCAGTAGGGTCACGATCTATAACAATTGTCCTCTCAAGACACGCAGTCCACTGTTGAACTTCAGCAGTGGACTTTCTTCGTAAACAACTGGAAACAGCTGGAAAAACACGCAAAAAAGCACATGGCTTTAATAAAAACCATGTGCACAAGAAGTACAAAAGTGGTGGGTCTAACAGAAAGATAACGGCCTACAACCAGCCAACCCTATCCATGAGCTGTATGGCGGCGGCTTGGTTTTCACCGTAGGTAGAGACATTTACGCTGTCATCTTTAAAGCTGCCAAATCCGGCGACCACAGGCGCGAGTTCAGCATCTTCAACCACTGGATATTCATTGTTCCCTTTTGCAAAAAAGCTTTGGGCTTCAGTGCCCGATAAGTACTCTAAAAACTGTTGAGCGGCCTCTGTGTGGGGTGCGCTGGCCACAACACCCGCGCCGCTGATGTTAACGTGAGTGCCTCGACCTGTTTGATTAGGGAAAAACACGCCGATTTTTTCGAAGATGGCTTGCTTGGCAGGATCGTCATCTTCTAAGTAGCGAGGAAGGTAATAGGTATTTGCGATCGCAATATCGCCTAACCCTGCTGCTGCGGCCTCAATCTGTGCCCGATCATTACCTTCTGGCGGGCGAGCAAAGTTACTTACAAAGGCTTCAGCCCAGGCTTCAGTGTCTTCTAGTCCGTTCGACTCAATCAGGGAAGCAACCAAAGATTGGTTATAAATATTGCCGGATGATCGAATTAAAATTCGACCGCGCCAGCGAGAATCGGCCAGATCTTCATAGGTAGAAAGCTCCGTAGGGTCTACGGTGGCTTTGTTGTACATAATGACGCGGGCTCGCTTGGAAAAGCCAAACCATTTACCCTCGGGATGCCTTAGGTTTTCGGGAATGTTGTTGGTTAATGTCGTAGAAGAAACAGGTGCAAAAACACCTGCCTGATCGGCTCGCCACAACATACCTGCATCAACGGTCATAAACACATCGGCAGGGCCATTCGCGCCTTCGTTCTCAATCCTTGCTAGCAGCTCATCTGCTTTCCCTTCTAACAAGTTGACCCGGATTCCAGTGAGATCGGTAAATGTCTCGTAGAGTTCGTCGTCAGTGTTGTAATGGCGAGACGAATAGAGATTAACTTCACCCGTTTGGGCGCGGGCTGGGCGCGGTTGAAATATTTGCGTCGCCGCGAAACCAGCGGTGGCCGCAGCGCCTTTAATCATCAGTGACCGTCGTGAAAGCCTCATGGCTATAGTCTCCTTACTCACTTAAGCAAAATGGGGGTAGAAGCATACTACTACTAATGAGAGTGATTCTTGCAAATAAAATTAAATAGCGGCTATAAGCCTTTTCGTATAGGAAAAAATACTAATTTTCCATTTCTATTTGATTCTGCTATTGGGAATTAATAATATTAATCCTATGTATTGAGAGCATCCATCATTTGGCTCCTCATTTTTTGGGTGTCTCAGGCAGTAGGCACATTGAGACTGAAAATTTGTTTTTCTTAATAAGAGCCTATTTCAACTGTCTTTTCTTTGATATAGCCTTAGTAAGACGTGTCACTACTAACGAATTGGATGAAAAGTCTAGATCGGCAGCTGTTTTAAGTTGATTTTATGAAATACTCGCAGTAGTATTAGTGAGAGTATTTCTCAATTAAAAGGTTTTGGTGATGGACAGTGCAGGTTTTGACCCGACTGACTGGGGCCACTGGTTGTTGATTATTTGCTTTTTGGGTGTATCGCTGGTTGGGTTGTCACTTTCATGGCAATGGAATAAAGACGTGAAGGCTGAGCGAAAACGAGCTCAGCTCGCTCGACGTTTGGCAAGAGAGCTGCATGGCGGTAGAGCCTTGTCCGGTCGGCGTGATTCGGGTGGGCGTGATTCATCAGTGACGCCGCTACGATTTCCTGCTGCTAGAACTGTGCGGCGGCCTTTTTCAAAAGTTTCATCAGCTTATAGAAGTTTGCGGCCTAGTCACTCGCGCTCTGAAGACGTACGGTTCAAAAAATCACAGCCTGGAAGTCCAAGATCTTCGAAAGCGATACCATCTGAGCAATCGGTCGGATCTCACAGCCGTAAAAAAAATAGACGGTAAGGGAAGCGCAGCTTGATAACATCTTCTCTGACAAAGACACTGCTGCCCTCACCCAAAATCCCTCTCTCGGCGGGAGAGGGATTTTGAATCCGGTTCCCTTTCCATCGGGAAAACGTACTAAAGCAGCCAAGGGGTCACTAGAGTGTGTCTTTAAAGGGCTAGGGAGAGGGCAATCGAGATGTTATTTAATTGCAGATCCCTAAGTCTCTTTAAAAGTTGTTTTTTGCCTTTGCAAAGTGAAGCGTTTTGTTTTGGAAGCTCTGTTTGTTATCTTGCTTTTTTCACGGCGTCTTGTTTGGGTTGCCATGGCCTCAAAAAGCGCTGACACAAGAAAGTGAAGCCCCTGCTGAGAAAGATTTGGTGTTTGATTCGGTCTCAGCTATCTCCACGGCCCGTCTTCCCGCAGATCGTCTTCCATCGGCGGTAAATCAAGACCCTTCAGCCACCACAGGCGAGAACCATTCGTCTGCGGCTGATACGTTGGACTCTCTTCCCAAAAGTCTGTCAGGTTCTGTGACATCGCCAGGTCCTGTGGCATCGCCGGATTCTGTAACTTCGTTAGAGCGATCGCACCCCATCCAGCCTATTCCAGCTCCTCAAATAATTGAGCCAGTGATTCAGCCTCAGCCTCTTGAACAGGCGGTGCCTGAGACGGATTTGGCAGCATCAGCACCGCTCCAACCTCTTAGCCCAGGCCCTGTAGACCCTCAGATCTCCGCTGAGCCTGAGCTTAACTCCTCGCTAGATAATGAGCCAGAATATGGTGCGGTGATAGCCCTTGGGGAAGAGTTTCCTCACTTAGCAGAGGCTCAGTCCGGTTGCTATGGATTGGAAGGGTGTCAGCAGCTCAGTGGAAACTACCGCAGAGCCGCGCAACAGCTGATTGAGCAGATGGAATCGCAGGGGTATCAGCTTACCAAGCGAGATGATCTTGACGATACGGGACACCGCGTTTTTGAGGTGATCGCGCCTAGTGAGCCCGAGAAAACCTACTATCTCAATGTGTTTTCTCCAGATGCGGGTAGCACCGTGTACGTTATAGCGATAGATATTTTGAGCCTTACAGAGCTGCAACAGCTCAGCAGCTAAGCATAGCCTTTCTATTGAGAATGCTAATCAGTAGAGGCCAAACAACTGAATGGGAGATCATTGTTTATTGTTACCAGCGAGTAAGAACAATTTGATAGTTTGACCTACTGTCAGTTGCTTTGTCTGGATGGGTAGCGATAGATTTTAATGATCCCCTTAATTTTAGTGTTTTTGCCATGGTGAATAGTACGTGTAAAGGCAAGCTCTTGAAGCTGGTCGCTGGAGCGGGCGTTGCTGCGATCGCCTTTTTTCCTTCGGCTGACACAACAGCCAACGCCGTTGAAAGCCAACGCGTCTCTATTCAGTTTGAGGGTGCGGTAGGTAGCGAACCCTTTGCCTGCGGTGAAACCTACCGTGTCGGAACAGAAGATAGCGCCATCACACCTTTAGACTTTCGCCTTTATGTTTCAGAAGTCGCCCTCATAGATGCAGCAGGCAACACGGTACCCGTCGTGCTAGAGCAAGATGGCCTGTGGCAACATCAAAATGTTGCCTTATTGGATTTTGAAGATAAAACAGGCAGCTGCGCAAACGGGACGCCTGAAACCCGTGCTGAAGTGGTTGGCGCAGTGCCCGCCGGCGACTATAGCGGGCTAAAATTCACCCTTGGCGTCCCGTTTGCGCTCAATCATATCGATTCGACACTGGCCCCTTCGCCCCTTAACCTGACGTCGCTTTGGTGGAACTGGAATTTTGGTTATAAGTTCGCTCGTGTCGATATGGAACCTGTAAATGAGACCGCCATGGCTGAAACCGGCATCTCTGAAATTGGCATCTCTGAAATTGGCGTCACTGAAGCCAGCGTGGATGCTACTAAGGAGACCCATTCCTCTACCTCAGCACAAGCCTTTGCGATTCACATTGGGAGCGTCGGCTGTCAAATGGATGCGGCTGAGCCGCCGGTGAACTGTAGCTCACCCCATCGAGCTGACGTGGTGTTCACTGATTTTGACCCTGCTCAAGATGTCGTGGTGACTGACTTGAGTGCGTTAGTGGCCAATACCAATCTCAGTGAAAATCAGGAAGGGACACCCGTTGGCTGCATGTCCGGCATCGATGATAACGACTGCATAGGCATTATGCAAAGTTTGGGATTACCCTTTCAAGATCAGCCTGAAACGGAGCAAACCTTCTTCAGGGTGAAGTAGCCAGCTTAGGGAAATTGTCTTACACGCTTGCTATTGCCTGTGTTGCCCCACTACCTACTGGGTGCACAGTCTAGACTTACAGTTCAGATGTCTCGTCAACTGCGCCATCAGGTGCACAGCTTATAGGCCATATGAGAAGAAAGCGCCCTCGCTGGCTCACGTTACTCTTTACAGGTTTTGCAGTCTTTTGCCTGTCCGTTGGCCTAAGTCAAGCCTTAGCCGCACAGCCTGGTCTCGAAAGTTCCTACGGCGACTTTGACTGGGACTTACCCAGCTGGGTGCCAAAGCCTGTGGTCCCAGACGACAACCCCATGAGCCTGGCCAAAGTAGAGCTAGGGCGAGAGTTGTTTTATGAGCCGCGTTTATCTGCGACAGGTGACTTTTCCTGTGGTACTTGTCATCTTCAAAGCTTGGCATTTGCCGATGGTAAAACGTTGCCAGTGGGCGTAACCGGGCAAGTGCATCCCAAAAATTCTATGAGCTTAACCAATGTAGGTTATAACTCAGTGCAAACTTGGGCGAATCCGCTGATGCAGCATTTGGAGCAACAGATGTTGGTCCCTCTTTTTGGTGAGAACCCTGTGGAATTAGGGATGGCAGGCAGAGAAACTGAACTACTCAACACCCTGCAAACAGACCCGACTTATTTAGCGCAGTTTGAGGCCGCTTTTGAAGAAGAGGCGCCTGTTAGCGTTCGGAATATTTCGCTGGCGATCGCAGCCTTTGAAAGAACGTTACTCTCTTTTAACTCACCGTACGATCAATATCGCTACGGGGGCGATCGCACAGCCATTTCGGCCTCAGCTAAGCGCGGTGAAGCCCTTTTTAACAGTGAGCGGATGGAATGCTTTCACTGTCACAGCGGTTTAAACTTTAGCGACTCTGCTCACCATGAGCGCTCGGGCTTTGTAGAAGTGGCCTTTCACAATACGGGACTTTACAACCTTGATGGCAGCGGGGCATACCCACCGGGCAATACCGGCGTAGAAGAGATTACCCATGACCCTAGCGATATGGGCCGCTTTCGGGCGCCGACCTTGCGCAATATCGCCCTCACCGCACCCTATATGCATGACGGCAGCATTGCTTCTCTCTCGGACGTCATTGATCACTACGCCGCAGGCGGACGCACCCTATCTTCTGGCCCATATGCAGGCATCGGCAGTGAGAACCCGCTAAAAAGCTCTTTTATTAAAGGGTTTTCCATAACAGAGAGCGAAAAGCAAGACCTGATTGCTTTTTTAGAAAGCCTAACTGACGAGACATTCATCAACAATCCCAGGCTAAGCGATCCTCATCGCTAGCGTGTCTTCGACAAAACCTGCCAATGCCATACGTTTTCACAAGTGGATTGCCTATGAGGACGCATCAGCTATCAGCAGGCTATCGAATTACAGCTTGCTCCACTCTTCTGGTAACAAATTAGCCTGAAGCGTAAACCCTCCGGTGCCGTCCGGCGTTAGGACATAGGCCATCCCTTGTGGATCGGGGTAAATGCCCGTCGCCGCTTCAAAAATGTCATCGTGGCCAACCAGTACTGTATTTGTGCCCTCAGCCGGAGCGGCTGTTAGCAAAGGCGTAACATTGGCCTTCATCTCTTCTACCTGCTCATCGGTGTAGTCTTCAAAGGGCAAAAAGTTGAGCTGTGCATTTTTCTGGTGAGTGCCAAAGGCAAGATCCGCCGTTTGCCAGGCACGACAGTATTCGCTGGTCACTACTGTGCCCACAGGAATCTCTTTGTCAGTAAAGGCCGTACCAATATCTTTCGCTTGCTGAATCCCGATATCGTTTAACTTCCGCTGGGTTTCGCAGTCATCCAAGCGCATATTAGGGTCGGCTTGGTCGGCGTAGTCTTTTTCTGTTTGAGCATGGCGGAAATAAATGACGTGACCACCTGCTTTTAGAGCCTCTAGGAGTTCTGGGCCGCTCAGTTTGTCTTCAAAATCAGCATTGGCTTGTTCACCTGTGCTGTAATCAGACCCTTCGCCGCCTTCACCGCCTTCGCCACCTTCACCGCCTTCGCCACCTTCAGAAACCTCGGCAGCAGCATCCGGTGGGCTGCCGGCCTCAATTTCTGGCGTGCTAACACCGCCACAAGCGGTCAAACCTGCTGCTAGGCCAGCTGCTAAAAATAGCTCTACTGCTTTCAGTCGCTTAGTCATGGAGGAAAATCCTTGCCTTCAGGTAACTACTCAGCCTGAAGTAGCGGAAACGTAGGCTTTGCGATGAAGGCATTTGTCAGTGCTTCCAGCAAAGGTTGT